>QCOV01000001.1 GCA_003212795.1 OCS116 cluster bacterium AG-435-F03
ACAGATCTTGCTTCTGGTACATTTTATAATTATTTCAAATCTAAAGAAGAAGTTTTAATTGCTGCTTTAGATGAGTCAGCTATTGAAATTGGTCAAGAATTAAGATCTCAAAGAAAGGACGCAAAAAATCTAGAAGAATTTATTTATTCGCAAATCAATCCTTTTTTTGAGTTTGCGAGGGATCACTCTGAACTTTTTATGATTATGAGTAGTAATTTAAATGATGTTAAAGCATTTTCTGTCGAAACACCAATGATGACACTAGAGATAGAATCTCTAAAAGAAGATATTATTATTGGAATAAATAACGGAATACTTCCTGATGTTGATCCAGACTATTTTTGTTCAGTTATACAATCTGTTGCTGAAGGTATAGCCTTTACATTTGTTAAAGGAAAAATGTCAAACGAAGACATCAATAATGCTGTTAAATTTTGTACAAACTTTATCGTAAATGGAATTAGGGCAGTATAAAATGTTTAAAGCTGCAATTGTAAATTCTCTGACAAATGATTTATCTTCTATTGAAGTTGTTGAACTCAAAAGAAAATCACTTAAACCTAATGAAGTTCGTATCAAGATAATAGCTGCGGCTGTTAATTTTCCTGATTTACTAATGACCGAAGGTTTATACCAATATAAACCTGAACCACCATTCACACTTGGTATGGAGTCGTCGGGTATAGTTATTGAGATTGGAGATGATGTAAAACCATTTTCAATTGATGATAATGTTATTGTAGGTGGAAAAACAGGCTCCTTCGCTGAAGAAATTGTTGTGACTGAGGATCTATTAAGGCTTAAACCGAATGCCTTAAATTGGGAGCAAGCAGCATCTTTCACTGTTGCCTACCTCACTGCTTATGTTGCTCTTGTTTGTAGAGGAAATATAGAAAATGGAGAAAGTCTTTTAGTGCATGGGGCTGCGGGTGGTGTTGGCTTAGCAGCTGTCGATCTTGGAATACATTATGGAGCGAAAGTTATTGCTACATCTGCATCTTCTAGTAAACGCGAGTTCTTATCTTCTTATGGAGCTCACCATGTCTTACCGGATAGTGGATTTAAAGACAAAGTCAAAGAACTTACTCCTGGTAATGGTGCTGATATTATTTATGACCCTGTCGGAGGTGATGTATTTGATGAGTCTATTCGATGTATTGCTTGGAATGGTCGTTTATTGGTCATTGGATTTACTTCTGGACGAATTCCAAGCATTGGCGCGAACATGCCTCTTATAAAGGGTTTCTCTGTCGTTGGGGTAAGGGGCGGTGAATATGGAAGAAGAGACCCAGAAATGGGAAAGAAAAATTTAGAAGCAATCGATGAATTAGCTTCCGAAGGAAAATTAAATCCCCATATACACAAAACATATTCTCTTGAGAGTACAATTGATGCCTTAAATGAATTAAGGAACAGGACGGTTATAGGAAAGGTTTGCATTAAACCCTAAGCTAATTTTTTATTGAATAATTATTTGAATAGTGTACATTATTCAAAAAGATTTAATTATTTTTAAAAAGAGAGGAGTGATATTGCCAAGAGGAGGAGTAAGAGCTGGAGCAGGCAGGCCTAAGGGGCAAGGTAAATTTGGAGAAAAAACCAAACCAATGCGTATTCCTATTAGTAAAATCGACAGCGTTATGAATTTTATCAACAACAGTAATATATCTCTTCCGTTATATAGCAGTAAGGTTCCAGCAGGGTTTCCTTCGCCTGCTGATGATCATATGGAGGGTAAGCTAGACTTAAACACACACCTTGTGAAACATCCTACAGCGACATTTTTCGTAAAGGCGTCTGGTGATTCTATGCTGGGAGCAGGTATACATGATGGAGACATCCTTGTTGTTGATCGTAGTCTTGAACCACGGAAAGGAAAGGTCGTGATTGCAGCTGTTGATGGGCAACTAACAGTGAAACGTCTACAAAAAAAGGGATCAAAAACTTTTCTGGTTCCAGAAAATAAAAAATTTCGTTCGATAGAGCTAAACGAGAATAATGATGTGAAGATTTGGGGTGTTGTGACTAATGTCATTCACAAAGTCTGACGATAAAAATATTTTTGCTTTGGTGGACTGTAATAATTTTTATGTTTCATGTGAGCGCGTTTTTAATCCATTTTTAATAAATCAACCAGTTGTTGTGTTATCCAATAATGACGGATGCATAATTGCTAGATCAAATGAGGTAAAAGATCTAGGAATTCCAATGGGCGCGCCATTCCATCATTATCAACATACATTATTGCAAAAGGGTGTTCAGATATATTCTTCGAATTATCAACTTTATGGTGACATGTCAGGAAGAGTAATGGATTCCTTAAAAATATTTAGTCCAGATGTTGAGGTCTATTCAATTGATGAAGCATTTGTAAAATTCAAATACTCTAATAGAAGAAATTATTATGAATATTTGAAAACTATTAAAAATAGTGTTTTTCAATGGACCGGCATCCCAGTTTCAATCGGGTTAGGACCAACAAAAACATTGGCTAAGATAGCTAATTCTTTAGCTAAAAAATCAAAAATTGAACATATTTATGATCTGAGTTCCCCATCAGCTCAGATTGAGGCGCTTGAAAATATTCAGGTGGAGAGTATTTGGGGTATATCAAAGAGATGGGGAGCTAAGTTAAGACTTATAGGTATAGGTAATGCTTTGCAATTACGAAATGCCTCACCTCAAAAGATTCGGAAATACTTAGGTGTGGTTTTGGAAAGAATTGTTTATGAATTGCGAGGTGTATCTTGTTTAGATATTGATCAAATACAATCACGAAAAAATATAATGGTTTCTAGGAGCTTTGGTAATCCTATTAATAATTTAACCGATTTAGAACAAGCTATATCACTTTATACAGTCAGAGCATGTGAGAAGATGCGTTCACAAAGTAGCAGAACTCAAACGGTTTATACTTTTCTGAGGACGAATAGCTTTTCTAAAAAAGATAAACAATATAGTGCCGGTGTTATGTCAGGCTTTAATAACCCTTGTAGTGATACTGGACATATTCTTAATCTAGTTAAAAAAAATTTATCGCAGATCTATAAAGAAGGGTATTTATATCATAAAGGAGGAGTAATGCTGGTTGATTTAGTACCGGATAATATTCACCAAAGAAATTTATTTGAAAGATATAATTATCAAAGATCAGATTCTAGAATGATTGCGGTGGATAGAATAAATAAAAAATTTGGACCTGGGACACTTTTTTATGCCGCAGCAGGTTTAAAGAAGGACGGTGATTGGCAGTCAAGAACACATCATCTCTCACCTAGATATACAACAAAGTGGGGCGAATTACCGCATGTGTATTAAGTTATTGAAATTAGCATTTAAAATAACCATATATACGCCATGTCCACATTAGGTACCATAATAACATCAGGTATATTTTTTATTATGTTATTCTTCAGCTTATCAATAGCGAGGAATGTCCATAGTACACTAGGACCTGATAATGCTGGTAAATTATTAAGAGTTTTATTTCCAAAATATTTTTTTTGGGGACTGATTCTCGGTCTATTAGGCTCAGCAGCTTTTTACTTATCAGGCGAATTATTAAAATCACTAACCTTAATGATTGTTGCAGTCTTATCTGGTGTTTCAAGATTTATATTAGTGCCAAAAATAAATAAGAGTAGAGATCTTATGTTAGAAGGTGAAGAAATGGCAAAAAAAAGTTTTTCATCACTTCATGCTTTAAGTGTTTCAATAAATTTAATCCAATTAGTTCTCTCGTTAATTGTACTAATTGTATCTGTTAGTTAAATGGCTTTAAATTTTTCAGAAAATAACGATGTTATAGTTCCTACAGTTGATGGGACAACATATAGAGGACAAGACGGCGATGATACATACATACTCGTTTCTCAGGAAGGTAACGCAAAAGTTTCAATAACAGACACAACCGGAAAAAACACAATACAATTACCCGAGTGGTCAAAGATAAAATCTGTAGTAGTTGCAAAAAATGCAATTCAAATTACTTGCGATAATATGACTGTTTTTACAATAAACGGTGCTGATAAGTTTAATTATGATGTTGGAGGAAACAAAACAAGTAATGAAATAGGCAGTATAAAATCTTATGAAGAATTCGTCTCGCTTTTTGATTTAGACTTGCCTAGTTCCGGAACGAATACAAAATCAGTTAGTAAGATTGTTTTTCAAGATAAGTTAAATCAACTCTACGAAGTGACAGTAAATCAAGAAGATGATGGTAATAAATATTATATTAACGGTGAGCTTGCGCCTAGTCTGAACTTATCTTCTGAAGAACTATATATTTTTGATCAAAATGATGTGACAGCAAGCAAGCATCCAATATCTTTCTCAACAACAAAAAATGGTATCCATTCTGACGGAAAATCAATTGATAATATTAGTTTTTATATTAATGGGTACAAAACTACTGAAAGTAAATACTCTGATAATTTCAATGATGAAACAACATTTGATAATGGATTTGTTGTTTTAGAGCCATCTAATACAGATACAGAATTATATTATTATTGTTTATTTCATTCTGGTATGTCGAATAATGCAAATATTCTTGTTGATGGCTTTACCCCTGTAACCACACCATCAATTGAATCTACCCTAGATATTTCTAACAATGGTGCGAGTGATTACACTATAAAATCATCTAATAATGTAACTTATAATGATCCAACAATAACTCTTGTACGGGGTAAAACCTATGAATTTGATATCAGCTCACCAGGTCACCCCTTTTGGATAAAAACGACGCAATCTACTGGATCTTCGAATGCTTTAGAATCAGGAATAACGAATAATGGAACTACAAACGGTAAAATTACTTTTACAGTTCCACTGGATGGGTCCGACACGCTTTATTATAACTGTCAGTTTCATGCTTCTATGACGGGAACCATAAATCTTGTGGAAAACGATGGAGTTGAAATACTTACCTCTACTAATTCAGGTAGTAGTGGAGGAGGTTATGGTTACTCTTTTGATTTACAACCAGCTTACTCAACAGACACTAATAATGATATAGGCAATATTATTTATGACTCTTTACTTATTTGATTATACAGATCTCTTAGCTTTATCCGCATCATTTGAAGACCTAATCATATCTCTTATTCCATCCCAGTCATCATCACTGAGCCTATCTAAACTTTGATAAAAATTTCCTCCTGAAGCAAGGTGGATTGCGCCATCGATAGCAATAGTTTGCCCAGTTAAATAATCACAACCATCAGCCATTAAAAATGTAGCTAAGTTTCTTAATTCTTGCATTTCTCCGTTTCTACCCATTGGGTTACCTGAGCTAGTTGCACTATCATCTGCATCTTGACCAGGACTTAATCTCTCCCAAGCTCCCTTTGTTGGAAATGGACCAGGAGCTATTGCATTTAATCTTATTCCGTATTTACCCCATTCAGCTGCGAGTGATTTTGTCATAATATTTACTCCAGCTTTTGACATTGCTGAAGGAACAGTAAAAGGACCGCCATTCCAGATCCAGGTTGTTAAAATTGATATAACTGAACCCTTAATATCTTCTTTAATCCAACGCGTACCGCAAGCATGAGTTATGTAAAAAGAACCTCTAAAAACAATATTGGAAATTGCCTCAAATCCCTTAGGAGTAAGATCTTTTGTAGGGGAAATAAAATTTCCTGCAGCATTGTTTACTAAACCAGTAAGTGCACCACCATCAGCCCAGATCTCATCAATCATATCATTTATAGCTTCTGAAACCCTGATATCACAAGCATGTGCCTTAGCTTTTCCTCCTGCATCAGTTATTTCTTTAACTGTGTCATCAAGAACGGACTTTCTTCTTCCGCAAATGTATACTTCTGCTCCGAGTTTAGCATATTCACTTGCCATTTCTTTTCCTAAGCCAGAACCACCACCAGTTACTAAAATTCTTTTTCCTTCTAAAAGTGTGTCTTTGAACATATGTTTCTCCTAAGATATTTTAAGACGTCTAAAGATGGTTGAAATTAACCATCCTAATGAACCTGATAAGATTACCGCAAGAATTCCATAAAGCAACGGAAAATTTGTTGCTGTAAGCGATATTACCCTACTAAATCCTGCTTGCTTTAAATCAATCTTATTTTCCGCATAAGATATAAATTCACCATTTTGGAAAATGAAATATCTTACAAAATATTTTCCTTGATAAGAATTTGAAGGTAGTAAAAATTCTGTAGAAAAAATTCCTACTTTTCCTGGGCCTGATTTAACACTTATTTCGTTTTCACCAATTTTAAATTGACCTTTATCCAACATATATTTTTTTAAATTTTTATTAAAAATATTTTGGGAAGTGTTGCTATTCGAAATTTTTGCATTACCAAGTGGTAAATTAATAACTCCCAAGCGTAACTTATCAAAAACACTTTGATCAGCAATTTCACTAAGCTTTTTTGAGCTCATAATATTATAATAACTTGGTACTTGGAAATAATCGGCTCTACCTAAACCAAGCCAAAAACCATAAATCCTTCTTTTCTCTTCTAAACTTATATTTCTTGCAGGACCAACAACCTCAATAATAATATCTTTTTTCCCTGATGGCATGGCTCCATACAATACGACTTCTGTTCCAGCAATATTTGGTTTAATTCTGATATCTCTCTCATTTTCATCAATGATGATATTTGGAGGCATTTGACCCATTAAGATAAAAATACTGAATATAGGTATGAGTAATTTTTTAAACATTATAAATTACTCCCTGAAATTATTTTAATTACATTATCAGGTTTAATAATTAGTTCAGAGGCCATAATCAATCCAACAACTAAAACCAGAATTGAAAGAGCTATTCTAAGCCAAGCACCATTCAATTTACCGCTTAACCTAACGCCGATTTGTGCTCCAATAGCTCCACCTAATAGTAAGATTAATGCAAGAATTATATCAACGGATTGATTGGTTGAAGCATGCAAAATAGTAACAAAAGATGTTATAAATATTATTTGATAGAGTGAGGTACCGACAACAACATTAGTTGGCATTCTTAATATATAAATCATGGCTGGAATTATAATAAAGCCACCACCAACACCCATTATTGATGAGAATATACCTACTATAAAACCAATAATATATGGAGGTATGAGCGATATATATAAACCTGATCTTCTAAATCTTATTTTGAGAGGTAGGCCCATTATCCATGAATGATGATAATATCTTGATCTTTTTTTATGCCCAAAGTAACCCAAACTATCTAAACTTTCATAAAGCATAAAAAGTCCAATAGCCGTTAAAAATAGAAAGTAAGATGCAGTAATTAGTAAATCTACAAGTCCAACCTGTTTAAGAGAATTAAAAATATAAATCCCAAGAAATGATCCTAATATTCCTCCAGCAAGCAATACATTACCCATTCTAATATCAACTGCTTTTCGTCTAAGATGTCCAATTGTTCCAGATAATGATGACCCAACAATATGATTTGCTTCTGATGCTACAGCAATTGCAGGAGGTATGCCTAAGAAAATCAATAATGGTGTCATTAAGAAGCCACCACCAACGCCAAATGTTCCTGACAATGTACCAACAATTATTCCTAAAATAAGGAAGCCTATTGGATTGATAGACATTTCGGCAATTGGTAAGTAAAATTCCATTAATTTCTTTCTTATAATTATTATTTAAAGCCTACAATATGAAGAAAATATGGCAAACTAATTATTTATAGACTAAATAATTGTTTTCTATATTGTAATGATGTTTTTTTAAATACTAGAAAAAAGGGGAGTAACATGACTGAAGCATGGATTATTGATGGGTGTAGAACGCCAAGAGGCATAGGAAAACCAGGAAAGGGTGCTTTGTCTGGAATTCATCCTCAACACCTCGGCGCTACTGTTTTAAAAGCTCTTGCTGAAAGAAATGATCTTAATACTGCGGAAGTTGATGATATCATTTGGGGAACAAGTTCTCAAAGAGGTCAACAAGGTGGAGATTTAGGAAGAATGGCCGCTCTTGATGCAGGATACGATATTAAAGCTAGCGCAGTAACTTTAGATAGGTTTTGTGGTTCGGGAATTACTAGTGTCAATATTGCTGCTAGTAGCGTTATGTCTGGAATGGAAGATCTTGTTATTGCTGGCGGCACTGAAATGATGTCAACTTATGGTCAAGGTGGAAGCAATTCATCACCTTTTATGGATAGCGGAAATGAAAGATTGAGAAGCGTTCACCCTCAACCTCATCAAGGAGTTTGTGCTGATGCTATAGCAACTTTAGAAAATATAAGTCGTGAAGATGTTGATAAGCTAGCATTAGTTAGTCAAGAAAATGCTGCGAAAGCCTTAGAAGGCGGGCATTTTGATAAATCTCTTGTTCCTGTTTACAAAGAAGATGGATCTTTAGCTTTAGATCATGAAGAATTTCCAAGACCAAATACAACTCTTGAAGGGTTATCAGAGTTGAAGGCTTCTTTCGAATCTCTTGCTGACTATCCTCTCGATGAAGATGGTACGACATTTAGAAAGCTTGTTTTGCAAAAATATCCCGATTTAGAAATTAATCATGTTCATCATGCTGGTAATAGTTCTGGTGTAGTAGACGGAGCAGCAGCTCTTCTTTTGACATCTCCTGATTATGCTAAAGCAAATGGTATGAAACCACGTGCAAAAGTTAGAGCTATGGCAAATATGGGAGACTCTCCGACTCTAATGTTAAATGCGCCTGTACCTGCTGCTAAGAAGGTTTTAGATAAAGCTGGCTTAACTTTAGAAGACATAGACCTTTTTGAAGTAAATGAAGCTTTTTCTGTTGTTACTGAAAAATTTATTAGAGATTTAGATGTTGATAGAGAAAAAATTAATGTTAATGGTGGAGCAATGGCTCTTGGCCATCCTATTGGTGCTACAGGTTCAATTCTGGTTAATACAATTGTTGATGAACTTGAAAGAAGAGATGCCCAGTTTGGTCTAGTTACAATGTGTGCTGCAGGCGGAATGGCACCAGCAATAATTATTGAAAGAATGTAATTATTTGTACATTAAATATTTATGTCTGAAACTTTAGATCAAAAGCCTACGATTGGACCAAAAGAACAAATAGGCCTTATAGGTTTATTATTATCTGCATTTAGTGCACCATTCACAATGGCATTTCTTATCGGTGCTGTTGCTGATGAATTTGTAAATTCAACGAGGGGAGAAATTGGAACAATAGCGACTTTAGAATTATTTTCTATTTCAATTGTTTCTATTTTAATTTCTCGAAATACTCATCGAATAAATCGGCGTTTAGTTTTTATTTTGGCTGCGATTATTGTTGCTTTAGGTCATTCACTCACAATTTATGCTCCAGATTTAAATACAGTTTTCATAGCAAGGATTATTTCTGGAATAGGTTCTGGAGCAATAGTTGCCACCATTATGGCAACCATAGCTAAAGCCCAAAATGCTCAAATGACATTTGCTCTTCTGAATTCAGGTGTAGGAGCAGCGGGTGTGTTACTGAGTTTGGTTATTCCGAGAATAATTTCTATCTATGGGATGGATGGAGCGTATTTTATTCATTTAGTTTTTTCCTTACTTGCGTTTTTATTTATTTTATTTATTTCTTTTGAAAAGGATTCATCTGAAGAAAAAACTACACTTAAGCCTTATAAAGGAAAACTTGGATGGATAGCTATGTTCGGAGTAGCTTTTGCATTTTTCGCTCATGGAGGATTACTAACTTTTTCTGAGAGAATTGGTGCGGGTTTAGATATATCAGTAATCACTATGGGTAATGTTTTCGCCTTAGGAGGCTTGCTCACTATAGTTGGTCCTCTAATAGCAGGATTTATTGGTAGTAGGTTTGGGAGTATGAAACCAAGTATTTTTTTCCTTGCGTTAATGGTAATAGGGTCATTTTTTGTTGCTAACGCATGGAGTCCTCTTATTTTTTATGTATTTGTTCCAATATTTGGATTATTGCCAATAATGTGGACCCCATTTTTTCTTGGCGGAATGGCAAATTTAGACTCAACAGGAAGATTAGCTGCAGCGCATCCAGCCTTTGTTACTATGGGCGGAGCTATTGGTCCTATGGTAATGGGCTATATTTCAGATTTTGGGGGTTTCTCTCTCGTTGGATGGGTTGCAATGATAATTATTATAATCAGTATACCAATGGTAATATCTGGAACAAAAGAAGCTGATCAAAAATTATAAATTTTATAGATAATTGTAAAAACTCGGATATGATAATCTTGTTAGGAGAAAACAAATGCCAAGAATCAAGAAACTTGAATTAGATGAATGGGATAATGACCTAAGGGAAATGACTGCCGCAGATAGTGGCACAGCATTAGAGCAGGGTATTATGAGAATGTTTGCACATACTCCAGAAATTTCAAAAGGTTTAGTTGCATTTGGTGGAGCCATAAAATCGCATAGATCATTACCTGATAGATTGGTTGAGTTAGTTAGATTAAGAGTAGCTTTTCATAATCAATGCAGAAGTTGTATGGCTATTCGATATCAGGATGGTGTTGATGCTGGTATTGACGAAGATCTCGTTTGTTCATTAGAGAAGCCTCAGGAAGCTGAGGATTTAAGTGATGCTGAGAAAGCTGCTATAGAATACGGAGAACTCTTTGCAACTAATCATTTAGCTATTGATGATTCTGTATACGAAAACTTACGAAAGTATTTTTCTGAGGCAGAAGTAGTAGAGCTATCTATTACTGTCGCTTGGTTTGTAGGTTTTGGTCGTCTTGCGGCAACTTATCATATGGTTGAAGAATTACCTGAAGCCTTCCAAAATGAAAATTCTGAGAAATTAACACCTTGGAATGAGGATTCAATTATTGTCCGTTAGGGTTGTATTATAATTTTTATTTGACCATACCCCTCTTACAGACATCACTATCCAAAATAAACATGCCATACTCAATATGTGAAGGCCTGCAGCATATTGAGCAATAAAAGCACATATATTTCCAACAATCATAATATTAAATCCTATGAATCTAAACTTCATTGATGGCGATGATAATAGTGGTGCTGGCAATAATGTTCCTGTTAATAGAGCCAAAATCTCTAACCAATTCGGTATATCCATTTTCTTTTCCTTAATTAAATCTTGAGTACAAATAATTAATAGTTTTTAATAAAGAATAAACTTAATGAGGGGAAAATGGCAAAAGTAAAAAGTGTAAATGATTTATTGGCTGAGCAAGCCGTTAGAAAAGCTGCAACATGTTATTCTAGGGGCGTTGATAGATCAGATTTGGAATTGTTAAAATCTGCTTTTCATGATGATGCCGAAGTCAGATATGGAAGTTATGACGGTCACTACGAAGAATTCTGTAAAACTGTTGTAGATGGTCAAGCTGGTATGGATTATACAACTCATACAGTAGTTAATGAGTATTATGATATAGACTCTGACAATAACAAAGGAAAAGGTGAAATCTATGTCCTTGCTTTTTTATCGATGGCAGGCTCAGAGTACCTAGTAGCAGGTCGTTACATTGATCATTATGAAAGCAGAGATGGTGATTGGCGAATAACTCTCAGACAATATATTTATGATTGGAGTAGAACTGGTGATTTTAGTGGTTCAGATCCAAATGGATTATTTGAAAGCTTAACTTATAGAGGTAAACATACTATGGATGATTTATCTTATGAGGTTTTAGAAGAGTAAATTTAGAATTAACGAGTTGTCCAACCGCCATCGACAACATATTCACTTCCTGTAACATATGAAGACTCATCTGAGGCTAGATAAAGAGCGCAATTAGCAATATCTTCTGCAGTACCCATAGATTTTAGAGGAATTGTTTCAATAATTGCTTCAAAATCTCTACCGCGCTCTTCAATTTTTTTTGGATCATTCATATTTGTGGCCATAAAACCAGGATGAATAGAATTACATCTTATTTTGTTTGGTCCATATTCTATAGCGATTGATTTGGTTAGTAATCTAACACCACCTTTGCTCGCATTGTAAGCTGCACATCCTTGAAGACCTACTAAACCAGCTATTGATGAAAGATTGATTATTGAGCCCGAATTATTTTTTTTCATCTCAGGTATAACAGCCTTGCAACCAAGAAAAACAGATTTCAAATTCACATTGATTTGTTGATCCCATTGATCTTCAGAAAATTCTTCGAAAGGACCTATCAATGCTATTCCAGCATTATTGACCAGTATATCAATTTTACTAAATTCTGATATTGAAGCATCTACAACATTTTTCCAATCTTCTGTTGAAACAACATCTTGTTTTATAAAAATGGCTTCACCACCTTTTTCTTTAACCTCAGAAACTGTTTTTTCTCCACCTTCAACATCAATATCTGTCACAACAATTTTTGCACCTTCTTCTGCAAACTTATGAATTGTTGAATGTCCAAGGCCTGGATTTGATGCGCCACCTGTGACGATAGCTACTTTATCTTTTAATCGACTCATTTTTATTCTAAGTAATAATCTTTAATTTTATTAATATCCTCTTCAGTGAGATTTAGACCTTCAGAAATATATTGGTCCATTCCTCCCCAATGACTATCTATCGTATCAAATGCAGCCTGAATGTATCTTTCTTCTACAAAATTTATCTTTCTTAAATTATCACTATCAGCTCTGAAAAAGGTTTTAAGTTCAGTTTCTAATAATTTTCTATCAACATGATCACTAACATATGTATTCGTTAATAAATAATCTTCAATAATTTTTTCTCTAGGAACACCTAAGACTGTTAAAATCATAGCGCTTCCAAAGCCAGCTCTGTCTTTTCCAGCAGTGCAATGTAAAAGAAAAGGTTCCCCGCCATTATCGACTATATGACGAAAAAATTCTCTATATTCTTCAGTAAATTCTTTAACCAATATAATATTAAAGTCTCTTAATAAATTTGAAGAATCGAGGTTTCCAAAAGTTAAATCCCTCGTCAAATTTTCTGTTACTCCTTCTGGTTCAAACTTTATTGGTAATAAAATTGGAGTCATATCAGGAGTTAATCTATCAGGTTCCTCATTTCTTTCTTCATCAGAACGGAAATCAACTACAGACTTTATATTTAGTCTTTCCATATATTTCAAATCTTCATCAGTAAGTGAATGGAGGTTATCTGATCGATAAACTTTTCCCCATTTAACAGTTTTTCCATCAGAAGTTTTATAACCACCAAGGTCTCTAAAATTGTGAGCACCTGTAAAAGGAAGTTTCCTAGTATCTTCTCTTAAGTTTTCTGAAAGATTAGCAGGAATAGGTCTATCTAAAGAAGCTATTTCTTTTTCACCAGATATAAAAAAGATTATGCCAATTACAATCGCAGCTGGAATTAAGTACTTAAATATTTTCATTTTTACCTCGTTAAAAATTAGTAAAATAAAACCCCTAAAAAATCAATTAATAGGGGTTTTAAATAAAAGTTAATTTATATTTAGAATGAGTAACGTAATCCTGCAGTAAAGGCTCTTCCAAAAGACTCTACTTGGTTTACATTCCATGGAGCCGCTGTGTAACGCATATCTGACTCATCCGAAATATTATTGAAATCAACAAAGATTGATGCTTTTTGACCAGTCAATTCCTCTAGATCATATCGTATAGATGCATCAAGGCGCATTTGAGGTGCCCAATAAACACCACCGCTAAGCCCAAATACAGCTCCAGTTTCTGTTTCATCCAGCCATTCACTTCTATAACGATAAGTTATTCTTGCTGAGAAACCACGATCTTCATAGAAAATTGATGCATTATAATTTGTATCAGATTGACCTGGTAGAGCAAATTTTCTGCCTTCAGGTGTTGTGTATTCTGAATCAATTATACCAAGATTGAAAGATGCTCCAAATCCTGAGAAAAAACCTTCAATATAATTATCTAATCTTCCAACAAAAGAGATTTCAAGACCTTGAAGTTGGCCGTCACTTCCATTTCCAAAAGCTGCTAGATCCCATAATTCTCCAGGCTGAGCATCATCAGAGTAAAGAGTTCCATCAACTTTTTCATTAGATTCGGAAATCACATTATCAATATCTCGGTGAAATATTGTCACAGCGAAAAGACTTGCATCAGCGTAATACCATTCAAATGAAGCATCTAATCCCCATGACTCCTCTTCCTTAAGGAAAGGATTACCACCTGCAATTG
The DNA here is from genome assembly GCA_003212795.1 of OCS116 cluster bacterium AG-435-F03. Lineage (GTDB taxonomy): Bacteria > Pseudomonadota > Alphaproteobacteria > MED-G09 > MED-G09 > AG-430-B22. The sequence goes on from QCOV01000001.1 coordinate 14,109, forward strand.
ACTCGGATATTGAATTAATTGAAGCTGCCGCTCTTGATTCAATATACGATGGACGACTAATACCAGTTGAGTATGACAAGCGGAGTTTCTTATCTTCAGCTAAATCATAATTCAAATGGACGCTTGGTAAATAATTTGTGTAAGTTCTTTTAACATTTAATTCTTCTTTTGCTCCTGCAGCTATATTCTCATACCCAATATCACCACTGACTGTTGCTAGACGAAAACCTACAGTTTGGTATTCTGTATCCTCAATACGAAGACCGGCAATAATATTACCCCACTCCATATCAAAAGTTTGCATGATGTAAGCTGCCATTAAAGTTTCCTCAATATTAATTTTCTCATCATCAGGAAAATCAGAACGAGGAGGACGAACAGTATTTAGACATTCATTTAATGCAGGGTTATCAGTATAAAAGGCACCAACATCATTATTTCTTGGAGTAGCAAAATCACCAAGTCTGTAATCCTTTGGGTTACATACATCAGCAGGGTATCCTCCAGAAACTGAAATTGTAGCAAGAGTTGCTCCACCGCCTGTAGCTACTCTGTCATCATATTGAAATCCAAACTTTAATTGACCTCTGCTATTTTCTCTACTTATATCAAATTTAAATTGATCAGTTTCAGTGTAAAGACCGCCAATTGCATCTACAAGAAGTTTTACAGGATAATCAACATCACGATAAGTTCCGTCAAAATTAACAATTGGATTTTGAGGGTCAGAAATATCATAAGATAGATTTGTTAATTGTCCTCCACCTATAAAATAACCGATAGGCATATAGGTATCAAAAGTAGTATCAATTTTACTTACTTGAGCTTCAACATCCCACTCACCAATAGGTGTTTCTACACCTAATGTCAGCATTTCTGTTTTATTTATATATGTTGCGTCATTAAATAATCTTCTGGCGCTACCTGTATAGCCTGAACCAGTTGTTGGTGTGCCATCTGATACATATACGCGGAAATCATTTCTTTCTTCATTATCTGTAAATTCAGTATTAAGAGATGTTAAAAATATTCTACCTCCATTTTGAAGGTACTTTTCAAATGTTCCACCAAATGCTTCACTCTCTCTTTCTACCTTGTAGCTTCTATAATCAATTCTATCAGGAGTTTGAGCACCTTTCGTGCCACCATAAGTAGGTTCACGATTATCAGTGATTTGATTAACATTACTACTAGAGCCATAAATTACAAAACCAAAATCATCGTTAGAGTAAGAAGTTCTTATATTTTCTTTACTAACATCACCACTACCCTGATCTTGTTCACCTCTTCCAACTTCAGCTGCAAAAGACCATCCATCTACATCTGAAGGTTTAAATGTTTTAATATTAATAAATCCAGAAATTGATTCTCCAGGCATATCGGAGGTAATAGCTTTATTAGCTACTACTTGAGATGTAATCACAGTAGGGTAAGAGTCAAATCTAGGTATTCGACCATTTTCAACACCAGGAATATTAATGCCATTAAATGCGGTTGTAGTATATCTTTTTGGTGTTCCGCGAAAGCTAACATATCTAGCTTGTCCTTGATCTCTTTCAATTGATATTCCCGGTAGTCGACCAAGTGAGTCAGATAAATTTACATCTGGAAACCTTCCTATTGCATCTGCCGAAATTACTTCAGCTAGATTTGGTGCAGATCTTTTAGCTTCAATAGCTGCTTGTTGACTTTCTTTAATTGCTTTTCCATAAACTATTACTTCTTCAATATCTTGGTCTTGCGACTGAACAGGATAAGAAAAAAATAATGCGATTATTGGCATTATAACGATAAATGATTTTGAGAATTTCATTAACTTCCCCCCTTTGTTTAATAAAAAAAAGAGAGAGCTTTATTTCTTTTCTTTATTATTTTTATTATTAAATTGTTCTCCTTAAAAAAGTTTACTGATAAAGTGTAAGTTACACAAGAAATTTAGATTACATTTAAAATTATTTTTTCTATATAAAGTATTAAGATACTGTTTTCATTGGAGATAAGATGCATTTTTGCAAAAAATTATTAATATCTTTTATTCTCGTTTTTCAGTTTTTTCTAGCACCACAATCACTTTCTGACTGGAGAAGTGATATTGAAGAATTTAAAATTGGATTATCCGGAGGCGAAAATGAGGCTGATAGATTGAAAAACTATGAGTGCTGGAGAGTGTATTTAGAAAATAAATTAAATATTCCAGTGAAATTTTATCCAGCATCAGATGTTGCAGGAATTATTCATGGCTTGCTAGGAAAAACAATTGATTATGCTAGCGTTGGACCTTCAGCATATGCTGCAATGTTTATTGATGATCCTGATGCAATAGAGCCAGTAATAACAGTAAAAGAAAGCGATGGATCTGAAGGTTATAAATCAGCTATTTATGTGAGATCAGATTCAGATATTTATTCAATAAAAGATCTAAAAGGAAAAGCCATGGCCTGGTCAGACCCAAACACAACTTCAGGCTATCTAGTTCCAACCTTTGAGTTGTATCAAATGGGAATTAATCCTTCAGAATTTTTCAGTCGTACAGGTTTTGCTGGCGGACATGAACAAGCCGTTATTTCTGTTTTGAATAATCAATATGATGCAGGGGCTACATGGGTTTCTGGTCAAGGTGATGTTAAAGAGGGCTATTCGCGAGGTATGTTGAGAAATATGATCAAAAAAGGCTTACTTGATATGAGTGAGTTAAGAGTAATATGGTTATCAAATCAAATTATGAATGGTCCGCATGTAATCAGAAAAGATTTACCAGAAGATCTCAAAGAAGAAGTAATTCGACATAACTTAAACCTTCAAAAAGAAGATCAAAAATGTTTCAAAGAAATAACTATGGGCGAAAGCCAAGGGTTTATAAAAGTTAGTCATGAAAATTATATTAATGTTGTTGACATAAGAAGATTTATAAAAAATCAGAGAAGAAGATGAGCTTAGAAATAATTGAAAAAATAAGAGAAAGCGACAGCCTCGAGCTCGCTCTCGAAAATGCTTTAAATAAATTAAAAAGGGCTGTTAAAAAAAGAAATGATGATCTTCATCTTTTAAATTTTGTAACTGTCGATGATAGAAATATACCAAATACAAGAAATGTTGTTTTAAGGGATTTTTCTGTTGAAGATCTGACAGTTCGTTTTCATACTGATAAAAGATCATCAAAAATCCAAGATATCAAAGTAAATAGAGATGTTTGTCTTATTGGATATGATAAAAGAGCTAAACTACAGATTAGAATTGATGCTGAAGCTAAAGCTTTAGAGGATGAAGAAATTTTAATGGATATATGGCAAAAAATGTATCCCATGAGTCGTGAATGTTATCGTGTATCAAAATCACCTGGTGAAGAAATTAAGTCTCTAAGTGAGATAAAGTTTGATGAAGATAATGAAAGTAATTTAATTGGATTTGATAATTTTGTGGCAGTAGAATGTAATATAAAATCATTGGAAATTCTTTATTTAAGTCACGTCACTCATATTCGCGCAAAATATAAGAATAATAATGGTGTCTTAAAAGGTGAATGGATCGTTCCATAAATTCTATGGCCATTAATTATAGTCAAAATGATGATGTTGTTGTTCCTAATAATTCATATGTATATCGTGGATTGGAAGGTGACGATATTTATATTTTAACCAGTCAAATTACATCAGAAAAAAAAATATCTATTGTAGATACTAAAGGCTTAAATAAAATTCAATTTGTTGATAATTTTCAATTTAAAGAGACAAAATTTGCAAAGAATGCATTTCAAATAACATTAGATAATAATTCAATAATAACTATTAATTCAGCTGAAAATTTCTCATATGAAATAGGCGCTAATGTCACAACTAATGAAAAAGGAATTACTTATTCTTATGATGAGTTAGCTTTAATTTTAGGTTTTGAAACTCTTCCTCAGATTGGAGCAATAGAAAATCAATCAAGCTATGAAGTTATTGATGATGAATTAAAGATCAAAATAAATGAATTTAAGTGGAATATTAAAAAACCTGAATCCGTTGGTTTAGAATCTAGTGAAGTTGATAAAATAATGGATTATATAAAAACTCCTTCGCTTAATACTCAGGCTGCAATTTTAATAAAAGGCAATAGCATTGTTTCAGAGTTTTACGCAGATGGCTATGACAAGGATGATCTAGTTACAAGTTGGTCTGTAGCAAAAAGTTTTTCTTCAACTATAATTGGAATTGCGATTGATGAAGGATATATAAATTCTGTTGATGATTCTATCGCTCTTTATCTACCTAAATGGAATAAAGAACCTCAAGAAAATATTAGTTTAAAATATCTTTTGGCTATGAGATCTGGCATGGATGATCACCCCGGTTTAGGAGTGTATTTCCAAAGTGATATGGTCAGTTACTCTCTTGATAGAGCAATATCGCGAGAACCTGGAATACTATTTAGTTATTCGAATGAGGACTCCATGTTATTGGGCAGAATTATAGAAAACGCCACAGGGCTTAATTTCCAAGAATATGCTGATACCAGACTTTTTGATAAACTTAATATTAATGAAACATGGTGGACGGATAAAAATGGCAACACACTAACTTATGCTGGTTTAGATATGACCCCAAGAGAGTTTGCTAAATTTGGTCTCATGATTGCACAGGAAGGTAAATGGTTAGGTGAACAAATTGTATCAGAATCATGGATTGATGAAGCAACTTCCGAATTTGATAATCTTGCTTCTTACGGTTATCAATGGTGGACATCAACAATCTCAGAAAGTGGGTTAGGTAGTGCAAGACAAGATGATTATCCATTTTTTTCTGCTCTTGGTTTAGATGGTCAATATATATATGTATGGCCTGAAAAAGATCTTGTATTGGTGAGGTTTACTAAATATCAGCATCAGGGAAATCCTGATTCATCTGTAGTTGATATTGGTACGGGCACTTATCATGGTACTGAGTCAGGAAATATGGCAATATATGAACTAGAGAATTTATTTTACGCAGTAGGTGATAATTTAGAAGATCAAATTATTCCTACATATTCGGATTTTGGATAAATAATGTTTGATATTGAAGAATATTCAAAAAAGATGAAAGGCGCTGAACTTTTTCAGGGTATGGGTTTTAATAGGATATTAGAATTCAAAGAGGATGTTGTTCGTTTTGAATTTCTAGTTGAATCGAGACATTGTCATTCAGGAAATATTGCACAAGGTGGATATGTTACAGGTTGGATTGATACAACTATGGCCCATTTAGCTATGGTTTCATCAGAGTTTTCAATCAACCCCTTAACACTTGAGTTAAAAGTAAGCTTTTTCAAGCCCGCTAATCCAGGAATAGTTACAACTTCCGCAAAAATTATCAAAATGGGAAAATCCACTGCCTTTATCGAGGGTAGTTTATTTGATAATGAAGGAAATCTTTTGGCAAAGGGGTCTTCTTCAAATAGATTAATACCAAATGAAAAATTTCCTGAAAGGAATTATAAATAAATTGCGAAAAATAACTTTAATTACTTTTTTATTTCTTTTTTTGTCACCTTTAGTTAATAGTGAAGTCATGGAAAATCCTTTTTTTACAGAATACGAAACAAATTTTAAGATACCTCCATTTTCACAAATTAATGAAGATCACTTTATGCCTGCATTCATTAAGGGTATGGAATTACATAATGAAGAAATTAATGATATTATAGAAAATAAAGAGGAACCATCATTTGAAAATATTATCGTTGCAATGGAACGATCAGGTTCTCTTTTAAGTAGAGTAAGTGCTGTATTTTTTAATCTATCTGGGTCAACTACTAACCCTAAGATACAAGAAATAGAAAAAGAAATTTCTCCAAAGCTTTCAAGTCATTATGACTCTATTAGCCTCAACCCAGAAATTTTTAAAAAAGTTAAAATTTTATGGGAAAATATAGATAACTTTGATCTTTCCTTAGAAGAAAGAAAAATTCTCGAGGAAACTTATAAAAGATTTGTAAGAAGTGGAGCTCTTTTAGAAGGTTCTGACAAAAAAAGATATGCGGAACTAAATCAGGATATCACAAAACTTTCGGTTCAATTTTCACAAAATCTTTTAGCTGAAACAAATGATTTTGAAATAATATTGGATCAAGCTGATCTAGCAGGTCTTCCTGATGATATTGTTGATTTAGCTAAACTTGAAGCAGAGAATAAATTTAGTAAAAATAAAGATAATAAATATAAGGATAAATATGTTTTCACAGTGCAAAGAAGCAGTATGTATCCTTTTCTCACATACTCAACACGCCGTGACTTAAGAGAAAAACTATATAAAGGATATATCCAAAGAGGGGATAATAATAACGAGTATGATAATAAAGACATTACATCAAAAATTGCCTCTCTCAGAGTTGAAAAAGCTAATATTCTAGGTTTTGAGTCTCATGCACATTATGTGCTTGATAATACAATGGCAAAAACCCCTGAGGCAGTTTATGGGTTACTTAATCAGTTATGGGCTCCTGCTCTTAAAAGAGCAAAAAATGAATTAAATGAGATGCAAATCCTTGCAAATGAAGAGGGCAATAATTTTGAGATTGCTTCCTGGGATTGGTGGCATTATGCGGAAAAGGTTCGAAAAGATAAATACGATTTAGATGAAGAAGAAATAAAAGAATATTTTACTTTAGACAACACAATTGATGGTATTTTTAAAACATCCAATAAATTATTTGGTCTAACCTTCGAAGAAAAGTTTGATCTTGATCTTTACCATCCAGATGCACGAGTTTGGGAAGTAAAAGATAAAGATGGTTCTCATATAGGACTTTATATTGGTGATTATTATACGCGTTCGAGTAAAAGGGGCGGAGCTTGGATGAGTTCATTTAAAAGCCAATCAAATTTTGACGGAAAAGAAAGACCAATTATTGTAAATGTTTGTAATTTTCCACCGCCATCTAAAGATAAGCCATCCCTTTTAAGTTTTGAACATGTAACAACACTTTTTCATGAATTTGGTCATGGGTTACATGGTTTATTGACTAATACAAATTATAAAAGTTTATCAGGAACAGCTGTATCGAGAGATTTTGTTGAGTTCCCATCTCAGGTTCTTGAACATTGGGCAAGCGAGCCAGAATTACTTAAGTCATATGCTAAGCATTATGAAACTGGTGAAGTCATCAGTGATGAACTAATTGAAAAAATGCAAAATGCAAGTAAGTTCAATCAAGGTTTTGCAAATACAGAGTATCTTGCTGCATCATTTTTAGATATGGATTGGCATACTCTTACAACAACAGAATTACAAGATCCAAATTCTTTTGAAGAAAAATCTTTAAAGAAGATTGGTTTAATCGATGAAATTGTATCCCGCTATAGAACGACATACTTCCAGCATATATTCACACATTCATATTCAGCAGGTTACTATAGTTATATTTGGGCTGCTGTACTCGACTCTGATGCGTTTGCTGCTTTCAAAGACTCAGGAGATGTATTTAACGAAGACCTAGCAAATAAATACAGAGAATTTATTTTAGAAAAGGGCGGTACAGAAGATCCTATGGAACTTTATAGATCTTTTAAAGGAGATGATCCTGATATTTCAGCTCTTTTAGAAGATAGAGGTTTGAACTAATTTTTATACAACGGGATTAAGATGACTTATATAAAAGAAATATTGAAATCATGTTGGCTTCTAGTTCTTTGCCTTATTGCAGCAAGGTTTATTGGTTTCCCAGCTAATTTCACGCCAATACTAGCTTGTGCAGTTTTCTTGCCCTTCATGACGGATAATAAATATATTCAGATGTTTTTACCTGTTGGTATTTTGATAGTGACTGATCCATTTCTTGGATTATATTCTGCAATGCCATTTGTATATTTATGTATTGTAGCTGCAAGTGTAATTTCATCACTATTTAAGAATTACAATTATAAAAATATGATCCTTTCAGGATTAATCAGTGTTGGTGTATGGCATATTCTAGTTAATCTTGCTGTATGGATTTCTGGCATACAAGCATTACCTTTAAGCGCGGTATATATAGCAGCTATTCCTTTTGATCTTAGATTATTAGCCAGTACACTAATCTTTTCTAGTCTCTTTTTTGGTTTTCGATCAGTATTTCTAGGATGGTACAGCCGCCTAGATTCGAACTAGGGACCTCCTGATCCACAATCAGGCGCTCTAACCGACTGAGCTACGGCTGCACATAAAAATTTCATATCATAATAACTAATAACTATGAAGTTTTCTTTTAATTTCAGTCTTAAACATATTATTTACTATTTAGGTTAAAAAATATAGATTTCGTCAATGAGCAAGAAGTACTTAGGGATACATCGTGAAGGATGGAAGTTTTTTATCATCTTTATCCTAATTTCTTTTTTTAGTTTTTTTATAACTAAAATTATATTCTTAATTTCTCTCTCTCTTTCAATATTTACTCTCTGGTTTTTTCGTGACCCTGAAAGATATTTTGACTCTCAGGATAATCAGGTATTAAGTGCAGCAGATGGTAAAATCTGTTTTATTGGAGAAGACGCTGCACCAATAGAAACAGGTATTGGTCAGAAAATGAATAAAGTAAGTATCTTTATGAATGTTTTCAATGTGCACATAAATAGAAGTCCTGTCAGTGGAGAGATTGAGAAAATTATTTATAAAAATGGAAAATTCTTCAATGCAAGCCTTGATAAAGCAAGTGAATATAATGAAAGAAACTCAATAATTATTAAAAATAATGATGAAAAGATAATTGTGGTCCAAATCGCGGGTTTAATAGCTAGAAGAATATTAAGTTTTATTTCGGAAAATGATATTATGGCAAAAGGAGAGAGAATTGGACTTATTCGCTTTGGTTCTAGAGTAGATATATATTTACCATTAAATTATCAAATCAAAGTAAATCAAAATGATATTGTTGCTGCTGGTAAAACAATTATTGCTGAAAGATAATTTATGAGAAAAATAAAAAAAATAGACTTTAAATCACAAATACCAAATTTTATAACTCTTGCAGGTCTCTCATTTGGCTTAAGCTCTATAAGGTTTTCTTTAGATTATAATTTTGAAGTAAGTGTTATATGCCTTCTTTTGGCTTCTGCTTGTGATGCTTTAGACGGTTTTTTTTCTAGAGTCCTGAAAAGCGAATCAGAGTTAGGCGCGGAACTTGATTCTTTATCGGATTTTCTATCTTTCGCAGTAGCTCCATGTATTCTCATTTATATGAGTCTTATTAGTCAGAATGAAGTAATAGGTTCAATAGCTTTACTTTTGTTTGTTGTATTTTCATGTATAAGACTAGCTGTTTTTAATTTAAATAAAGATAACGCTCAAGATATATCAAGTTTTTTCAGTGGTGTTCCAACGCCAGCAGGATGTGGTCTTTTGATTTTACCTCTCGTACAAAGTTTTTTAGGCTTTAATTGGGCTAAAGAAAATGAAATATTTTTAAGTATTTATATTTTAATTATTGGTATTTTGTTAGTAAGTAACATACCAACATTTTCTTCAAAGCAATTTAAAATAAAAATAAGTAGAAAAAATTATATATATTTTTCACTATTCTTTTTTCTCATTTATCTGTCACTAATAAACTTCTTATGGATAGCAATAAATATAATAGGAATATTTTATTTACTCAGTATACCAGTTTCAGTGTGGTCATATAAAACAAAAGGCTAATTTATTTTATAATAATCTGGTATTTCATTTTCATTTATTGGTTTTAGAGTTTCCATCGGATTCTCACCAAAATAAATATCCTCACCAATCAATTTTAAATCTGGATCAGATGGCCATACTGTAATTAATTGTGTATTACTTAACCACAAATCACTACTATCAATTTCTGAGAAAGTATCTTTTGTTAATCCCATGAGTTTTAAATTATCTTTTGTGTAAACTTGCTTAACCTTGCCCTCGGTAATAACGCCATCATCATTAACAATAATTCGTTTTGTGACAACCTCAAATTGCTCACCACCATTTTGGAACATATTACTATAAAAACCAGAAACTTCTTCATAACCATTAAGTATCATATTCACATCACTTACTCTCCAAAAATGGTAAACAGGTTCTGCTGTAAGAGTATTCATTAAAGGATCCAACTGTCCTTTAATTTCTGCTTCCATGTGATTAGCTACCTCATTTAACAGTATTTTATGTTTTTCATTAGAAGTCTTATCAGCTTTTTCTTTTAAAGGGATCCAGCTTTTATGTGGATCTATTTTTAGCGTGGGCATTTTAATATCCTTTTTATTTCATCAGTTATATATCATAATCAAAAAAAGTTCTTTCTAATAGGATATTATGTTCCTATTCTATTTTCTTATTTAAAAGAATTTACTATATGTCTACTGACTCAATAAAACAGAAATTTCTTGGCTGGCGTATGATAATCAGCGCTAATTTTATCGATTTTATTTCTGGTGGTCTTGCCTTTTATGCATATGCAGTTTTTTTTAGTTTTATACAAGATGAATTCTCAGCGAGTAGGTTTCTTGTCTCACTTACTGTCTCTGTCATGATTTTAACTGCAGGATTATATTCACCTTTAATGGGGTATATTTTAGATAGATTCTCGATAAGAAAGGTTTTAACTGTTGGTGCAGTCATATATGGACTTGGCTTAACTTTACTTTCTGTAGTTCAGAGTTTTTACCAATTTTTATTCATTTATGGGGCTTTAGTCTCATTAGGAATGGTAATTTTTGGTAATTTGAGTACATCAAAATTAATTTCAAACTGGTTTAGAGATAAGATTGGAGCGGCTTTAGGGTATGCAGCTATAGGCCTTTCTTTTTCTGGTGTCATAATACCGCCAATAGCTGTTTTTTTAATTTCTAATTTTACTTGGCGAGGTGCTTATCTCATTTTTGGTATTTTTGTTCTTGTTGTTTGTTCATACTGCGCATACAAGTTTATCATCGATAAACCCGAGGATGTTAATCAACACCCTGATGGTAAGATTGATATAGATACTTCTGAGGAAGTAACAAAAAGTGAAACTATTACCTTTAATGAAATTCTTTCAAAGAGAGTTTTTTGGATATTAACAATAATATTTACATTACAATTATCAGCTAATTTAGGCGTTTATACTCATATACCAATATATTCTCAGGATCTAGGTTTTAGTCCAATTCAAGCTTCATGGATATTTTCTGTAGCCGCATTTAATGCTGCACTTGGAAAAATTATCTTTGGAAATTTGTTAGATAGATTGGGCGCCAAGAAAACAATATTAGTTTCATTATTTTTTCATGGTTTAGGTATAGCTACTCTAATATTTGCTGATAATTTATTACTTTTATTGTTTTCTGTCATAGTAATGGGATTAGGTTTAGGGGGAACTATACCTTTAATGAATTCAACCTTTGCAATAGCATTTGGTAGTTCCAATTTTGGAAAGGCTAGAGGTTTGGTTGGCCCATTTATGGTTCCAATGCAGATTACTGCTGCTCCTTTATCGGGATGGCTATATGATACTTTTGGTAATTATACTTTGGCTTTTTCTATAAATGTGGTTCTATGTATTGTTGCAGGAATTGTAGTTTTATTTTTAAATCTGCCTGATAGAAAGTAATTCATATTTATTAATTAAGGGGAAAAAAGATGTCTGGAAAATTAAATAATAAAGTGGCGCTTATTCTTGGCGCGGCCGGAAAAGATAACATGGGTCAAGTAATGGCCAGAAGATTTGCTCAAGAGGGAGCTAAGATTGTCTTAGCGGGTAGAAATGAAGATTCACTTAAAGAAATATCGAGTGAAGTAGGCGGAGATTATGCAGTTTGTGATATAACAAAAAAAGAAGATATTGATGCTATGACATCCAAAGTTGTCGATCTTCATGGAAAGCTTGATATAGGAATTCAAGCGACTGGCTGGGGTTATTTATCACCTTTTCTAGAAAGCACTGAAGAAGATTTAGTAAAAATAATGAATCTTCAATTCAAAGGTCCCTATCAATTTTTTCAATCATGTATTCCAGCTATGAAGGAGGGTGGTAATATTATTCAAATTTCTTCTGCAACAGCAACCATTATGCTTGATAATCATGCTGCATACATGGGAACGAAAGCTGGAATTGATCATGTAATAAGGACCATAGCTAATGAGTTTGGCGAGAAAGGTATTAGAGCAAATTCGATTTCTCCAGGTTTAACAGCAACGCCAATGACATCCGATGCCATGGCTGCCCCTGGCCTTGAAGATGCATTTAAAAAAGAATATCCGCTTGGAAGAATTGGAACATCTGAAGATGTTGCTGCTGCGGCGGTCTTTTTATGTAGCGATGAGTGTTTTTTATCTGGTCAAAATCTTCAAGTTAATGGTGGTTTAACACTTAGAAGAAACCCTAGAAGCCATGAAATAGATGCTTCAGTGGCCGCTGCGGTAGCAAAATTAGAAGGTAATTAAAAATTTAGGTCTCGTATGAAAAAATCTGGAATTAACAAAGAAAGTGATATTGTTGCAGATATACAAATTGGTCCAACTAACAAAGGTATGGTTAGAATATTTGTATCTTCGGATAAAATCGAGATTCCAATGGATTTTTCTCCAGAGGAAGCAATTAATATTGCAGAGGAATTAAAGGCATCTGCAGAAAATGCAAAAAAGAATAATTAAGAATTAAGAAAGCATAATGCAAAGTAACAAAAATTTTATGTTATATGGATTAGGGTCCGTTGCTTTTGGTATCAAGAATAACGCCTTTGGCTGGTTCCTTTTATTTTATTATAATATTGTTCTCGGTTTACCTGGGTGGATGGCATCTTTAGCCATTGCTATTGCGCTTATAATAGATGCTGTTTCTGATTTGTTAATAGGTTATGCGTCAGATCATACGCGTTCAAAATTTGGTAGAAGACATCCTTATATGTACGCAGCTCTTCTTCCTGTACCTTTAAGTTTTTATTTGTTGTGGAATCCACCTTCTTTTTCTGAAGATATAAATTTATTTATATATCTACTTGTAATGACTATTTTTGTTAGAACAAGTACAACCCTCTTTGAGATACCAAATCAAAGCTTAGGTCCTGAAATAACTCGAGGATATGATGAAAGGACAAAATTAATGTCTATTCGTTATTTCTTTGGTTGGATGGGCGGTAACGCAATGTCCTTGCTTAATTATTTTGTATTTCTTACACCAACAATTGCTTATCCTGATGGACAATTAAACCCTGCCGGCCATCAAATGTATGGTGTTGTAGGAGCTTGGTTAATATTTGGCTCAATGCTTTTATCTTCAGCAGGCTTACATAAAATTATTCCAGATTTAGAAGAACCAGTTAAGAATGAGAATTTTGATGATATTAAAAAAGAATTACGACATACATTATTGAATACCTCTTTTGTAGTTCTTTTTATAGGTGGAATTTTTTCAGGTATGGCTGCAGGCTTTTCAGCAGCATTAAATATATATTTTAATACATATTTTTGGGGTTTTTCATCTACACAAATAGGTATTGCAGGCGTTGTCGGAGTTATCCCAGGTATTTTGGGAGCAGTTGCATTATCCACATATTTATCAAAAAGAATTGGCAAGAGAAGGGGTGCAATTTACTCTTCTCTTACAGCAATATTTTTTGTTCCCTTTCCTTATTTATTGAGAATATATGGTTATATGCCTGAATTTGGTTCATATGATTTGCTTTGGATAATGTGCGGTTATTTTTTTCTTGAGGTTATGACAGCAGTAGCATCAACAATTTTAGTATCGTCCATGATAGCTGATATTGTAGAAGATTCTGAGTTAGCAACTAAAAGAAGATCAGAAGGTCTATTTTTTGCCACAGTAGGTTTTTCTGGAAAAGCTATCTCAGGTGTTGGTATTTTTTTAGCAGGGTTAGTAACTTCAATTGCAGGCTTACCTGAGGGTGCGAAGCCAAGCGAAGTAGATGACAATATATTAGTAAATGTTGTCTTTCTTTTTTTACCTATCTATATTTTATTTTATTTAATATCCGTATACTTTTTTAGTCTTTATAAAATCAATCGCGATAAGCATGAATCTAATTTGGAAGCGATTAAACAAAGAAATAACTAATTTTAAGTTAATTATATTTACAAATAATGTAGTTTTTCTATATTTACTTGCATGAAAACAAAAAAAATCAATGAAGTAAGAAAACAAATTGAATATGAGTACAAACGAAACTCATATCCAGATGGTTTTCCTAAGATTCCTGATATTTCAGGTAAAAGATATACAGATCAAGAGTTTTTTGACCTTGAGTTTAAAAATATTTTCTTAAAATCATGGCTAATGATTTTTAGAGAGGATGAGATTCCTAATCCTGGAGATTTTAAAATATTTGATAAATTGCAAAGAGATATTTTAATTGTCAGACAGAAGGATAAAAGTATTAAGGCTTTTTACAATACATGTTCTCATAGAGGTGCTCCAGTTGTGAGAGAAAAACAAGGCTCAACAAAGTTACTTAAATGCCAATATCATAGCTGGGCTTATGATCTTGATGGATCTTTATTAAGAGTTCCTGATGAAAGAGATTTTTTAGAATTAGATCTTTCTTGTAGAGGGTTAAAGCGAGTTCATTGTGATACATGGGATGGATGGGTTTTTATATCACTTCAAGATAAAGACCCTGGCAGTCTTATGGAATTCTTAGAACCAGTAGCGTCAGAGATGGATTGTTTTAAAAGTTCAGAATTGATAACAATTTGGAAAAATAGCACTCTTGTAAAAGCTAATTGGAAAACTTGCCTTGATGCCTTTATGGAGGTTTATCATTCACCAACTATTCATAAAGATACAGTTAATATTTTATTAGATGGAAATGGCATGGCAGCAGGCTTATTAAAAAATGGTCATTCAAGAATGGTTACTCCAAAAAGAATAAATCTCGATGGAGGAATGTTAGGTGCTGAAGGACAAGATTTTGTTCCATTTATTGAAACATGTGACAGTATTCATGCTGAAACAAATGTTGCTTATGCAATGTTTCCTAATTTTATTACTCCTACCGATACCTCTGGTTATGTTGCAATACTTTTTTGGCCGAAAAGTCTTCGTGAAACTGAAATTGAATATTTACAATTAGGTCCTAAATGGGAAGGTAAGGAGAAACCGCAATATTGGATTGATCAGGAAACCTCTTTTTATTCAATAATGGAAGAAGATTTTAAAAATTTAGAACCAATGCAAAAGTCTCATGATTCTGGGGTTTTTGAAAAAATGCCATTAAATTATCAAGAAAGAAGAATATATTACTATCATCAAACAGTAGATGATTGGGTTGGAAGAGAAAATATCAAGAATGATCTTGTTACAAAAGATATATTGACTCCCTTCATTGAGAGCTAATTATTGCCTTTTATAAATACTAAAAAAATAAAAATTTACTATGAGTCTGCTGGTCAAGGAGAAGCTGTTCTTTACATCTCAGGAACAGGTGGAGACTTAAGGAAATCACCGAGTGTTTTTGATAATGATTTAAAGAATAATTTTCATTTAATTTCTTATGACCAAAGAGGTCTTGGACAAAGTGAAATTCCAGCAGGTCCATATAGTATGAAAGATTATGCTGATGATGCATTTAGCTTTATAGAAAAACTTAATCTTAAAAGAGTTCATATAATTGGTGTAAGTTTTGGAGGAATGGTCGCCCAACATTTGGCAATTAATTATCCTGCTTCAGTCGAAAGACTAGTATTGATGTGCACTTCTCCTGGAGGAGAAAAATATCATTCTTTTCCTTTACATGAGTTAGAAGAAATTATCGATGATCAAGAATATGTAAGAAAATTTATTTCTATTTCAGATTTGAGAATTAATACAGATTATATAAAGAATAATTCCAAGCAATATGCAATTTTAACTGATCAAATAAAAAATTATCTAAGAAGTCCAGAATCAAAAGAAAATAAAGGTAAGCTTTTACAACTTGGAGCTAGAAAAGATCATAATGTTATGGACTTGTTAAAGAGTATCAAATGCCCAACTTTTATTATGGGTGGTCTATATGACGGCATTGCGCCAAAAGATAATATTGATATTTTAGACGAGCAAATCCCAAATTCAGTCAAAAAATTTTATGAGGGTGGGCATGGTTTCTTTTTAGAGGATTATCAGGCTTGGAAGGATGTAATAAGTTTTCTTAAAGATTAGATTCTTGATTTTATAAAAAGTATCAACGCATAAGAGTACTCAATTATCGCAAATATTATTAAAGTTTGATCTAAACCATCCAAATAAAGACTTATTGATCTTCCAATGGCTAATCCTAACATTAGTAAGGCGAAAGCTGAAAACCAACTTTTCTTACCTAATGAGTTATGCGTAGCATAGATTATCCCGAGTCCAAGTGTGGTAAGAAGACCTCCAAACGAGCGGATGTCGCTCATACCAAATTGCCCGGTTATTTGAACATGTAGAGCTGCCCATGCACTTTCTGTAAATATTTCTGGATCTATTATTCCCAGTACACCAAAAGCTAACCAGGATAAGCCAATTAAATAAGTAAGGACATTTATTATTAAAATCATTTTTTTTTTCTTAAACTAATTCTTTTAAAATATAAAGATTATCTAAATCTTAAGTTATCTTTATTTAAATCTTTAAGAGAGTTGCATCCCATAAGCTTCATATCACGAATGATTTCTTCTTGTATAAGTTGAAAAGCTCTCAAAGTCCCTTCATAACCCCCAGCTGCAAGTGCATATAAGTAGTATCTGCCTCCTGAACATGCTTTAGCTCCAAGGGAAAGTGCTTTTAGAACATGACTGCCTCTTCGTATTCCCCCATCACAAATAACATCTATTTTGTCTCCTACAGCATCAACTATTTCAGCAAGTTGATCAAAGGGGGCCCTTGATCCATCTAATTGTCTTCCACCATGATTAGAAATCATTATAGCTGTAGCGCCAACATCAATACATTTTTTTGCATCTTCAACTGACATAATACCCTTTAAGCAAAGGTGACCACCCCATTGATTTTTTATTTCTTCAATATCTTTCCAAGTAATACTTTGATCAAGCATCGTTGAGAAATAATCTCCAACAGAAATATTAATATTAGTGCCTTCACTTACAAAATCTTGAAGTTGAGGTAATTCAAATTTTTTTCTAAATAAATAGTTTAAGGTCCATTCTGGATGAAAGGCGTAACTTAAGAAGCTATTAAAATCTAATTTTGGTGGCGATGTAAAACCTGTTCGAAGATCCCTTTCTCTATTTCCGCCGACAATAGTATCTAAAGTTATTGCCAATGCATCAAAATTATTAATTTTACATTTTTCTATCATGCTGTCGTTAAGACCTTTATCTTTATGAATGTACATTTGGAATATTTTTGGAGAAGAGAATTTTTCACCAATTTCTTCTATGCTAGCAGTAGCTAAAGATGATATTCCAAAAAAAGTATTGAAATTCTGAGCAGCCTTACCAACAGCAATTTCTCCCTGATGGTGGAATAATCTTTGAAGAGCTGTTGGGGAGAAGAATAATGGAGTACTTATTCTTTTACCCATAAGTTCTGTACTAATATCAATGTTCTCAACTCCTTTTAAAACATTTGGAATTAAATCAACTTCTTCAAATGCTTGGGTATTTCTTCTCAGGGTAACTTCATCATCTGCAGCGCCGTCAATATAGTGAAATACAGGAAAGGGAAGCTTTCTTTTTGCAAGTTTTCTAAAATCTTCTGTATTGAAACAGTTTTTAATTGAATTAAGCATTAATCTTTTTCTTTTCTTTCAGGTAAAAGTTCAAGGTTATTATTAATTTTATATTGAATTTCTTTTTGTGCAGCCCTTATATTTGCCCATCTTTCTGATGATGTAGGGTGTGTTGAATTATAGTTGATAGTTGAACCAGGGTTTTCTGCAGCAAGTTTCCTCCAAAAATTTTCAATATTTGAGGAATCTATATTTGATT
Organism: OCS116 cluster bacterium AG-435-F03; assembly: GCA_003212795.1. Taxonomy (GTDB): domain Bacteria; phylum Pseudomonadota; class Alphaproteobacteria; order MED-G09; family MED-G09; genus AG-430-B22. The sequence goes on from QCOV01000001.1 coordinate 31,964, forward strand.
TAGCTAAAATATATAAGCCAACATAATCAGCTTCTCTTTCAAAATCCTGTGAATACATTTGAGCTCCCATTGCGCCAAAACTACCTCGTGTATCAATACCTGCTCCCGCAGCAGCTATATCAATTATTGTTCCTAAAATAGAATTATTTACCTTTTTGTCTATATGTCCCTCAATATTATGGGCAAGTTCATGGGCTAAGATAAATTGTAATTCGCGATCTTCGTCTACAAATCTTAACATACCTGTCGTCAAATATAGATTATCACCATCAGCATAAGCATTGAGAGAATCGTTTTGCGCAAGAACAACGCCATAATTGCAGATTTTGTTCGGTATTATTTCAAACTCTAGTGATTCTAATTGCTGATCATTTTCCGTTTTTTCGTTCTTACGTATTACAGAAATTTTGACGGTTTCCTTAGAATAGTTCTTTTTTTCATTATTTTTAAAAATATCATCATTTTTCCATTGCCCATTGATTGTGCTTACTTCCGAAATAATGTCTCCAGATTTTATACCTGCTTTAGCACTAGGAGAGTCATTAATAGCGAATAGAACTTTTTGACTTTCTGTTATTAATAATTTCTGCTTTGCAGCTTTTCGAAATCTTTTATCAATTTGATTAAGTGAAATTGTTTTTAAGCCAATATCATATTTTATTCGGTTTCCACAAAAATCAGTTGATTTTGTTAGTAGAGGATAGGTTAAGTTATTGAGTTTCTCGAACCGTTTATAATAAGTATCCAAAGCAATGCCTTGCATTATTATTCTTTCTTTATCAATTACTGATGTATCGCCTCTTGTAATCACAGTTGTAGGAGAACCGCAGGAACTTAAAAAGACTGCAAGAGAAAATGTTATTATTATTTTTAGTAAACTATTATTTACTTGTAATTTAGAATTGGCATTAACCATTTTTCACATTCCGACAAAGTCATTGATTTTCTTTTAGCATAATCCTTAACCTGATCTTTGCTAATTTTCCCAACTCCAAAATAATTACTTTCTGGATTGCTAAAATATAATCCAGATATTGAAGCTCCAGGTGACATTGAAAAGCTTTCAGTTAAGGATACATCAATATTTTTTGTAGCCTCTAATATTTCAAATAATTTACCTTTTTCGGTATGATCAGGCTGGGCTGGATAACCATGCGCAGGGCGTATTCCACTGTATTTTTCTTTAATTAAGGCATCATTGTTAAAATTTTCCTTTGGTGAATAACCCCAGAATTCTTTCCTGACTCTTTCATGCATTCTTTCTGCAAATGCTTCAGCTAATCGATCTGCTAGAGCTTTTGTCATAATTGAGTTATAGTCATCAGAATCCCTTTTAAATTTTTCAGATAATTCATTTTCTCCATGCCCACATGTTAGTGCAAAGCCTCCAATGTAATCTTTGATTTTTTTGTTTTTTGATAATGGTGCAATAAAATCAGCCAAAGCATAATTTGGTCTATCTGTAGAATGTGAAGCTTGTTGCCTTATTGTATGAAAAATAGCTAGTTTTGAATTTCTTTTATCATTATTAAATAAGATAATATCATCCTTATCACTATTTGCAGGCCAAAATCCAATCACGCCTTTAGCACATAATAAATTATTATTAATAATTTCATCTAGTAAATTATTTGCATCTTTATATAGATTCTGAGCTGTTGAACCAACAGTTTGATCTTTTAAAATATTTGGATAACTTCCATGAAGATCCCAGGAACGAAAAAATGGCGTCCAATCAATATATTTTCTTAATTCTTCTAAATTATAATTTGTAAAAACTTTATTACCTATGAATAAAGGTTTCTTTGGGTTGTAGTCCTCATAATTAGCACTATATTTATTTTTTCTAGCCTCAGATATGCTTAACCTTCTAGATTTATTTTGACCACCTTTATGGTTTTTCCTTATCTTCAAATATTCATCATATGTGTTTTTTGTGAACTCACTTTTTTTATCTTTAGATAATAGATTGCTAACTACACCAACAGCCTTACTTGCATTTGATACATAAAAGGTTTGTCCCTTTAGATAATTTTCAGAAATTTTCACTGCGGTATGAACTTTGCTCGTTGTTGCTCCACCGATTAATAGAGGTATTTTAAAATTGTTTTTTTCCATTTCTTTTGCAACGGAACACATTTCATCTAGACTAGGCGTTATTAATCCAGATAAACCAATCATATCTACTTTATGTTCTATAGCTTTCTTTAAAATCTCTTCGCCTGGAACCATAACTCCGAGATCAATAACCTCATAATTATTGCATTGTAAAATGACACCTACAATATTTTTACCAATATCATGAACATCGCCTTTAACTGTAGCAAGAAGTATTTTGCCAGAATGCATTTTAGTCTTATTTTTTTCTTTTTCCATAAAAGGCTCTAAATAAGCAACAGCTTCTTTCATAACTCTTGCTGATTTAACGACCTGAGGAAGGAACATTTGTCCAGAGCCAAACAAATCCCCAATATGATTCATACCATCCATTAATGGACCCTCAATTACTTTTATAGGGTTTCCAAATTCTATTCTTGCCTCTTCTGTATCTTTCACAATAAATTCACTTATACCTTTTACTAAGGAATACTTTAGTCTTTCAGATACATTTTCATTTCTCCATTTTACTTCTTTTTCTTCAATTTCATTTTTTGTATCTTTATATTTCTCAGCTAATTCGATGAGTTTTTCTGTAGCATTTTTATCTCTATTAAAAAGAACATCTTCAATGGATTTTTTTAGGTCCTTATCAATATCTTCATAAATTGATAATTGACCTGAATTAACTATTCCCATATCTAAGCCATTTTTTATTGCGTGAAATAAGAAAACGGAATGCATTGCTTCTCTTATCGTATCATTACCTCTGAAGGAGAAAGAGAAATTTGAAACGCCACCAGATACATGAACATTTCTCATTTCTTTCTTTATTTTTTTTGTAGAATTTATGAATGCCTTACCATAATCTCCATGCTCTTCAATGCCTGTTGCAACAGCAAAAATATTTGGATCAAATATTATGTCTTCCTCAGGAAACTCAATTTTATTTGTAAGCAAATCGAAAGCCCTTTTACAGATTTCATATTTTCTGTCTTCTGTGTCCGCTTGACCTTTCTCATCAAATGCCATGACGATAATAGCTGCTCCATATTTTTTACATAATTTGGCTTGTTTAATAAATTCTTCTTCTCCTTCTTTTAGTGAAATAGAATTAACAATAGCCTTACCTTGGGTATGCTTTAAACCTGCCTCAATTACATCCCAATTCGAACTATCAATCATAAATGGTACCTTAGCTATATCAGGTTCTGTTGAAGCAATTTTCAGAAAATGCTCCATAACATTTTTTGATTCAAGCATTCCTTCGTCCATATTTACATCAATTATTTGTGCCCCATTTTCAACTTGCTGTCTTGCTACTTCTATAGCTGAATTATAGTCTTCTTCTAGGATTAGTTTTTTAAACTTTAGGGATCCTGTAACATTTGTCCTTTCACCTACATTCACAAAAGGTATTTCTTTAGTTAAGTTTAGTGGCTCTAATCCCGAAAGACGCATAATATTTTTTATTTTTGGCAACTTTCTTGGTTTATATTTTTCAACTTGTTTAGATATCTGTTTTATGTGATCCGGTGTTGACCCACAGCACCCTCCAACAATATTTAGATAACCATCTTTTGCAAAATTTTCTAAAATATTAGACATATCAAAGGGAGATTCATCATATTCCCCCATTTCATTCGGTAATCCAGCATTTGGATAGATGCAAATATGTGTATCGGCAATTTTAGAGAACTCAGCTACATATGGAGCCATTTCTTTTCCGCCTAAAGCACAATTAATACCAACAGCAAAAGGTTTTGCGTGTCTAATAGAATTCCAAAATGCTTCTATTGTTTGACCTGATAATGTTCTTCCAGAAAGATCTGTTATTGTTCCAGAAATTATTATTGGAAGATCAATATTTTTATCTTCAAAAAATGTTTTGATAGCATTAATTGCAGCTTTCGCATTAAGAGTATCAAAAATAGTCTCAACTAAAATTAAATCTACTCCTCCATCTATTAATCCATTAACTGCTTCATAGTAACTTTCATAAAGTTCATCATATGTTATGTCTCTTTTACTCGGATCTGAAACATCTGGAGATAATGATGTGGTCTTATTTGTTGGCCCAATTGCACCTGCAACATATTTTGGTTCATTAGGAAACTGTTTTTCATATTCGTCACAAATATTTCTAGCAATTTTTGCGCTTTGCAAGTTTAATTCATAAGCTAAATCACTCATTAAATAATCATCCTGAGAAATGCTTGTAGATGAAAAAGAGTTTGTCTCAATAATTGAACTTCCAGATTTTAGAAATGCTAAATGAATATTTGAAATTAAATCGGGTTGTGTGATGGATAAAATATCATTATTTCCAAAAAGACTTTTCTTATGATCTTTAAATCTTTCACCTCGGTAATCTTCTTCGTTAAGTTTTTCTGCCTGAATCATAGTACCCATCGCTCCATCCAAAACGAGTATTTTCTTTTTTAAAAGCTTTGGTAATTCTTCAATTCTTTTTTTACGATTCCATTTCATTTAATTATTCATCACTAATATTTAAACTTTGGCAAACTGATAGAGTTAACTCAGACTGGTTTAATGTATAGAAGTGAATTGCTCTAAAGTCATTACTGATAAGTTTTTGACAAAAATCAATCGCAATTTCTTTAGAAACTTTTTTTCTTTCATCAAGCCTGTCCTCTAAACCATTATATTTATTTTCAAGCCATTTTGGTATAGATGTTGAACACTGTTTAGACATTTTCTGAATACCTTTAAAATTAGTAGTTGGCATTAATCCAGGTATTATAGGGATGTTTATATTATGCTTTTGCAGTAGATCTCGATAAGCGAGAATGATTTGAAAATCAAAACAGAATTGAGTAATTGCCTGAGTTGCACCTGCATCAATTTTCCTTTTTAAGAATTCTATATCTTCATCAAATGATGAGGCATCTGGGTGTTTTTCAGGATATGCGCTTACAGTAACATTGAAGTCTTGTTGACTTAATTTTTTAACCAAATCAATGGATGATTTATAACCTTTAGGATGTGGTTCAAAATCTTCAAAGTTTGGCATATCCCCTCTAAGAGCAACTATGTGTTTAACACCTATTTTTTTATAACTATCAGTTATTTCTTTTATCTCATCTTTAGTGGAGTTAACACATGTTAGATGAGCTGCAGGTTCAAGATTTGTTTCATCAATTATTTTTTTGACACAATTATGTGTTCTTTCGCGAGTAGTGCCTCCTGCGCCATAAGTTACTGATACAAAATTAGGCTTTAAGGGTTCAAGTATTTTAATTGATTCCCATAATACAGTTTCAGCTTTATTAGAGCTTGGAGGAAAGAATTCAAAAGAAATATCCATAATTTAAAATATTAATACACTATGATTTAAATTAGAATTTAATAATTATCTTAAATGGTGCCCAGGGGCGGATTTGAACCACCGACACAAGGATTTTCAGTCCTCTGCTCTACCAACTGAGCTACCTGGGCGTATTTAAAAAATTGAATGATGCAATATAAACTTTTAGACACCTTTTTCACAACCCTAAATTTAATTATTACCGCCATCTTCTTCATTAACGCTAATATGATATTTTTCACCCAACCATCTGTTTAAATCAATTTGAGAGCAACGTTTTGAACAAAAAGGAATGTATTCTTCTTTGGAATTTTTTTTACAAATTGGACAATTTTTGGATTCCATAAGTTACTCTACTTATGTCTATATGTGATACGACCTTTTGTTAAATCATAAGGAGTCATTTCCACGGTTACCTGGTCACCTGCAAGGACTCTTATTCTATTTTTTCTCATCTTACCTGCAGTATGAGCTATAATTTCATGATCGTTTTCTAATTTAACCTTAAAAGTAGCGTTAGGTAATAACTCTGTTACAACACCGGGAAATTCTAGTAATTCTTCTTTAGCCAATTTTTTTCCTTTAATCGTTTATATCAAACAATCTTTTATAGTCAAATTTCTGGTTTTAAATATACAAAGAATATAAAAGTGTAAACATTCTTCTTGAAGTATTGTGATCCATATTGAAATGTGATTCAGTAATTTTAAGTAATTGATCTGCACCTTCATTATGAATATTTCTTCTATTTTTCTCAATTTCTTCTATTTTATCTATTGAGCCTTTTTTAATTGAGTCGAAATATAAATTACAAGCTGAATGATAGATTTTAACCGTCTTTTTTAACGAATTGATTGGAACTCTATAGTCTTCTGAATATAACTGATTATCATTAGTTATATTTACAATTAGTATATTATCACTAATCTTTATATCAATAACATATGGTCCTTCAATATCGTCTTTATTTAATGAAAATGAATTTTCATTAATTAGATCATGAATAGCAGCTTGCCTCTCATAAGAAATAAATTCGGCTATACTTTCACCATCTTCGTAATTTAAATTTATTTTCTTAATGTAATTCTTATTTTTATCCGACATTTAAGAATCTTTTATTCTTATTCTTATAGAATTTGCATGTGCATCCAGACCCTCGCAATCTGCCAATAACATTGCTGAGGGGCCAAGAGTATTTATAGTTTTTTTACTACTTGAGATAGTTGATTGACGTCTTAAGAAATTATAAACAGACAAGCCTGATTGCCTTCTAGCCATCCCATTTGTTGGTAGAATGTGGCTTGGACCAATAATATAATCACCCATAGATTCTGGAGTCCATTCATCAGAAAATATAACACCAGCATTTGTAATTTTATTTTCTATTTGATCATTTTCTTTACATAATATTGATAAATGTTCAGGAGCTATATTATTAATAATCTCAATTGCATCCTTAATATTCGATACAAGAATACCATAACCATTTTCAGCGATACTTTTTTTAACTATGTCTTTTCTCTCGAGATTTTCTGTTTGATTAACTAATTCAATATTAACATCTTCTAATAAACCTTCACTATCAGTTACTAAAATCGCCTGAGCAGAAATATCGTGTTCTGCTTGAGATAAAAGATCAGCCGCAACCCAGTCAGCTCTATTATTTTCATCTGCTAAAATTAATATTTCGCTAGGCCCTGCTAACATATCAATATTTATATTTGAAAGAGCCTGTTTTTTTGCTTCGGCAACCCATTTATTTCCAGGTCCAATAATTATATCTACACTGTCAACAGATTCAGTTCCCCATGTAAATGCAGCTATTGCCTGAGCACCTCCAATTTTGTATATTTTTTCAATTCCACATAAATCCAAGGTAGCCAAAACAAGAGGATCTATTTGATTATTTGGACAAGGAACTGTCGCAGATATTTGTTTAATTCCAGCAACTTGCGCCGGAATTACTCCCATTAATACTGAGCTTGGATATGAAGCAGTACCACCGGGGATATAAATTCCAGCACTATCTAGTGGTATCCATTTAGTCTTTATACTTACTTCTTCTTGATCCTCATATATTGAATCTTCAGGTAATTGATGTTTATGAAATGCCTCAATACGATTTTTAGCAAGTTTGATTGCTTCGATACTTTCTTGTGTGCAATTTTTTTTTGCTGATAAAATATCTTCCTCACTATAGCAAATATTCTCCGCAGTACATTCTACATTGTCATACTTAGACATATATTTAAAAAGGCCTATATCGCCATTATTTTTTATATCCAGAATTATATCGTTAACTTGATGAGCTATATCTTCATCAAAGTTTTTTCTAGAGTTTATAATCTCATTAATACGGATATGAAAATTTTCGTCTTTATATCTTAATAAATTTAACATCATTCATTATCATGATTAGGTTTTTTAGCAGTTAACCATGGCTCTCCAATATCTGTGAGAAATACTTCTATATTCTCTACCGATAAATTAATAGCTTTATTTCCAGAAAATTCTAAAGTTATTGATCCACTTGGTTTTTTTATTTCATCAAATTTAATTGCTAATAAAACAAGCGTTTCATCTTTATCATCTTTATTAATATTTTTTGTTTTTAAGTTTTCAACATAATCAAAATGAATAGCAGTTCTTATTCTTTGTTTATCTATTGCTTCGTGACAAAATCTATTCATTAAAATAGCAAATCTTTTAGATTTTTCATCGTAATCGTATTCATTTTCTTTGATTATTGAATCCTGACATAATGAAGAAATAATAGTCAGCCCATCTTCATCAAAAGCTTTTAATTTTAATTCTTCACTCATTATTCGCTAATCCTCTTTATTGATGCTCCACAATTATTTAATTTACATTCTAAATTATAGAATCCTCTATCTAAATGGTAAATCCTACTAATTGTAGTTTTACCTATTGCAACTAGTCCTGCTATTATTAGTGAAGCTGAAGCTCTTAAATCTGTTGCCATAACATTTGCTCCATTTAGACTTCTAGTACCTCTTATAAGTGCCTTATCTTTATCTAATTTAATATTAGCGCCCATTCTTACAAGCTCTTGTACATGCATAAATCTATTTTCGAAAATATTTTCTTTAATTTCTGATTGACCATTTGATATTGCCATAAGTGTCATAATTTGCGCCTGTAAATCAGTTGGAAATCCAGGATATGGACTAGTCTTGATATTTACTGGATAAATTTCATCATTTGTTTTTTCAATATTAATTGAATTTTTTGATTTGTTAATTTTTGATCCAGTTTTTTCTAATATTTTGAATAATGTTTTATTTTCATCATAATTCGTATTTTCTAATTTGATCCTCCCTCCAGTTGCAGAGACCGCTATTGCAAAAGTTCCAGCTTCAATTCTGTCTGAAGGTACTATTTCATTAATTCCGTTTAACTTTTCAACACCCTCAATGATTATTTTCTTTGACCCTAGTCCTCTAATTTTAGCGCCCATTTTATTTAATAGCATTCCAAGCTGAACTACCTCAGGTTCGCAAGCTGCATTAGATAGTTTTGATGTACCATTTGCTAAGCACGCAAGCATAAGAAAAAAATGAGTACAACCAACAGACTTTTTTTCTAATTTGAAGTTTAGACCTCTAATGGGAGATTCTGCTTTTGCTACTATATAGCCATTATTTATTGAATATTTGATATTCATTTCTTTAAGCATTTCTAAATAAATATCTATTGGCCTTGTTCCAATTGCGCAACCTCCAGGCAAAGAAACTTCTGCATATCCTTTCTTTGCTAAAAGAGGAGCAAGAACCCAAAAACTAGCCCTCATTTTTTTTACTAAATCATATGATGCCTTATGATTAATTATTTCTTTTGTGTGAAGATGAAGATTATCTTTTTTATACTCAATATTAGTACCTAAAGATTTTAGAATAGATATTAGTGTCTTCACATCTGACAACATAGGTATGTTATTTAAAGTCATTTTTTCGTCTGTCATTAGTGATGCTATCATCATTGGCAGGCAGGCATTTTTAGATCCAGAAATAGGAATATTACCTATTAGTTTTTTTCCGCCATTTATAATTAGTGAGTCCATTTATTTTTTATCAATTAATTTATTTTTCTTAATTTGTTGCTTTCTTCTTTTTAGGTTTTTCCTTAAGGCATCATTTAATTTTTCTTTTCGTTCTAAGGATTTATTTTTCATTAATTATTCTCTATAAGTTTAATTTCTTAATATATAAGAGATATTATATTAAAAAATTATAATTAATAATGTTTCATTTTGCCCACGTAGCTCAGGGGTAGAGCACTCCCTTGGTAAGGGAGAGGTCAAGAGTTCAATTCTCTTCGTGGGCACCAGACATAATTTATTAAATAAAAATCAATAAATACAACTATTTATGAGGTATTATTTTTAAATTGAATTTTTAGTGGTGATTCGTATTATACCATTATAAATTTTATGTATTCTTTATAATATTATTACAATATTTTCCAAATAATTTAGAAAAGTTAAAAAAATACCACATTTGGTATTATATTTATATAAAGCCACAAAATTTCTATTCACATGAGTTAAACGGCTATTTTCTGCTATTTCTGAGAATTAATAATCAAAATATGGCAAAATTTTGTCAAAAATATGATTGTTTAGTTGACAATATTGGTAGAAAAATATGGAATCATACACAAGTGAAGATTCGGAGGGATCCCACTAATTAATGCAAAAGGAGGATTAACATGCTTAATTCAGCTAAAAACTTTTTACGTGAAGTTGTTCAACTAGGACTTTTATTAATTGCTGTAGCAGTTGTGCTACAAGTGATTTTCGGTAGTGCTGTACCTTTCGTAGGTGGAGATATCGTTGGTAACCTTACTGGTATTATTACTAGTTTAGGTGACGGAGGACTTGTTGGATTAATTTCTGTAGGAATTATCCTATATCTTCTTGATCGTGCGTAATTAATTACCACATCAATTAAATTAAAGGGAGACATTGAAAAATGTCTCCCTTTTTTTGTTTTTAGTGTAATGTTCTTGTAATCAGTGGAGATTAAAATGTCAGGATCAGGTAGTTGTTTATGTGGAAGTGTTAATTTAGAATATAGCTCAGAACCAAACTTTTTTCTATTATGCCATTGTACGGATTGTCAAAAAGCTACAGGTAGCCCTGTTGCATCTATCATTGGCATTCCGGAGGATGATTTTATAATTAAAGGTGAAACGAATAGTTATAAATGTGAAGCCGGTGTAACAAGATCTTTTTGTATAAATTGTGGTTCACAAATCTTTAGCACTGCAGAAGGTGCGCCTGGTTTAATGTTAATTAAAACCGGAGTCCTTGATGAACAACCAAATATTGATCCAACTATGGTTTGTTGGACAGATAGCAAACCCAATTGGCTTGAAATTAAACATCCAGATATAAAGTTTGAAAAAAATCCAGGTTAATATTCCTAATTCTATAAATTTTAACAATTAATGATAAATAAACTTACTAAACCAATACTTATTTCTTATGGAGCTTTAGCTGTTCCTCTTGCTGCCTTAGGTTTGCCACTTACAGTCTATCTTCCTCCATTTTATGAAGGACCGATTGGTTTGAGTGTTGGCACAGTTGGCATTATTTTTATGGTTGCTCGATTTTGGGATATTTTTACAGATCCTTTAATGGGCGCCTTAGTTGATAGATATCCTAGTAAATGGGGCAGGAGAAAGCATTGGATAGTTATTGGTATACCAATTTTAATGTTGGCTTCTTGGTATGTGTTTATCCCGTCTGAAGGTGAAAAAACCGCTATTTATCTAGCGTTTTGGTTATTTATTTTATATTTAGCATACACTTTTGTTGGCCTTACGCAACAAGCCTGGGGAGTAGACTTAACCTCAAAATACAATGAAAGATCACAGGTTTATGGCTGGAGAGAAATAGGCTCTATTTTTGGAATGATGGCTGTATTAGCTTTTCCAGCTATTCTAGAAATATTAGATTATGATTTTAGGACAATGATTGCTGGGATGGGTTATTTTCTCTTAGTTACTTTTCCTCTAACCGCTCTAATAAGTCTTGTTATTATTCCAGACAACAAAGGTTCCAAAGGAACTTATTTCCCCAAAATTTTTGATATAAAAAAAATTATACAAAATAACAGCCCATTAAAAAGAGTTTTAATGGCAGAAATGCTATGTAGCACTGCTTCATCAATATCTGGTTCTACATTTATTTATCTTGCAATACATGTTTTTGAAATGGGAGATATTTCAAGTAGAATTTTATTTGTTTATTTCTTTGCTGGTTTATTAGCTATGCCGCTATGGATGTTTCTTTCATATAAAATTGGTAAACATAAAGTATTATTTATTTCCGCCTTATTATGTTCAGTAATCTTATCCACATATATTCCTCTTTATTACCTAATTGATATATCCGAAGCGTTTTGGTTAGTTATGTTTTTAACGACATTATTTGGAGTTGGATATGGTGCGCCATTTACACTGACTAGAGCAATGATGGCTGATATTGTTGATGCAGATGAACTTAGAAGTGGTGAAAAAAGACCTGCATTATTTTTTGCAGTTTTAACAACATTATCAAAATTTGGAAGTGCTTTAGCAGTTGGTATGGTTTATCTTTATCTTGAATCAACAGGCTTTGGCTCTGGAAAAGAAGTTACAGAATCTATTAGAGAGTCTTTGGTATTTGCTTTTGCGTTTTTTCCAATGTTATTTTATTTTTTGGCTTCATTGATTTGTATAGGTTACGAATTAACACCTGAGAAACATAAAGATATTCAATTAGAGCTAGAAAAAAGAAACTAATTAATATTTAATTATAATTTAGATAGACCATGATTTGGGAGGATTAAGATGGGACCATTAGAAGGAATAAAAATAATAGATATATCAACAATTGTTTCAGGCCCTTTAGCAGCTTCGATGCTTGGTGATCAGGGCGCTGAGGTTATTAAAATTGAACCTCCATTTAGAGGAGAAAACGCAAGAGTAATGGGTCCTATAAAAGAAGGAAGCGGCGCTTTATTTGCAGCAGTTAATAGATCGAAACGAAGTTTAGCTATGGATTTAAAGCAAGAAGAGTCAAAAAAAATAATCTACAAACTAATTGAAACTGCCGATGTTATTATTGATAATTTTCGTCCCGGAGCATTAGAGAGGTTAGGATTGGATTATGATAACATAAAAAAACATAACCCAAAAATCATTCAGATGTCCATTACAGGATATGGAGAAACTGGACCTTATTCAAAAAGAAGAGTTTATGACCCACTTATTCAGGCTACTGCCGGAGTTTGTGATGCTCAATCAATTGAAGGTCAACCTAAATACATGAAAACTCTTATGTGCGATAAGATAACTTCACTTACTGCCGCTCAAGCTATGACAGCGGCACTATACAAAAGAGAGAAAACGAATAAGGGGCAAAGAGTAACATTATCCATGCTCGATACGGCTCTTTATTTTATGTGGTCTGATTCTATGTATAATTATTCCTGGCATGGTGATGATTGGGCCCCAATGCCTAATATTGCTGATTTTTACGAACCAGTTAAAACAAAAGATGGTTTTATTGCTTTAGTGGCTATTAATGATAGTGAATTTGCCGGCGTGCTAAAGGCAATTGGAAAAGAAGACCTTCTAGAGGACGAGAGATTTTCAACGACAGAGAATAGGCTGATGAATGTTATGGAAATGCAAGAAATATTGCTAAATGCTTATTTAGACTTTACTTCAGATGAGCTCGTTAAGAAGATGGAAGAAAATGATGTTCCTGCGGCTAAAATTAATAAAAGAGAAGAAATATTTTCAGATCCACAAGTTATAAATAATCAAACTGTAATTAACACAAAGAAAGATGGTGAAGATCTTTTAAAAGGACCAAAACCACCTGCTAACTTTCTTGACAATCATTGCGAAGAACCAAAATTTATGCCAGCTCTTGGCCAGCACTCATCAGAGATTTTGCAAGAATATGGATTTTCTAATGAGGAAATTAATAAATTAATTGATAGTCAAATTGTTCAAGGAGAAAAAATTGCCTAGTTTAAGAAGTAAATTTTGGTCATTAATCATCAGCAGATTAATAATGAAGGCTGGTGAAATTAATGATACTAACGATATTAGAAGAGATATGAGTGGCGATAAAATTTCCTTTTTAAGAGATAATTGGAAAAAGGAAGAATATATTGATTATATAGATGACTCTATAGGTAGCCTTGAGATACTAAAATTGAATAATAAAAAAGTTATATCTAATAAAACACTTCTTTATCTTCATGGAGGTGGTTATGTCGCTTGTGGCCCTGAAACACATGGTGCACTTATTACTCAACTTTCATTAGTTATAAACTGTCATGTTGTCTTTCCTATATATAGACTTGCTCCTGAAAATCCTTTTCCAGCAGCTATTGAGGATGCATTGGCATCATATAAGAACTTATTAGAAGTTGGTATTAATCCTAATGAGATTTTTATTGCTGGCGATTCTGCTGGGGGAGGATTAACTCTAGCTCTCTTACAGAAGATTAAGTCAGAAGAATTACCTATGCCTTCATGTGCAATTGTTATTTCACCTTGGACGGATTTAACTTTAAGCGGTAATTCAATTCAGGAAAGAGGTCATAGAGATCCAATGATTAAGCCCGGTCCTAATATGCAAGTAACAGTTAATGCTTATTGTGGCGATGAAGATCCAAGTAATCCATTAATTTCTCCATTGTTTGCAGAATATTTTGATATGCCTCCAATTCAAATCCAAGTAGCTTCTGAAGAAACAATTTATGATGATAGCTCTAGATTATATGAAAAATTAAAAGAACAAAATTCTGGGAAAGTAGAATTTATTGAATGGAAAGGCTTGTTCCATGTTTTTCAGGCGTTCTGTTCTGGTTGGCTTGCGATTCCTGAGGCAAAGAAATCAATAAAAGAAATAGCAAAATTTACAGAAAAATATATTAATTGACCACTTTCTTTATTGATTTACTAACATCTTCAATAGCTTTTTTAGTTATTTTAATATCGAGTGGCCATGACATAAAACCATGTACAGCATTATTATATTCGATATGTTCAACATTATTTCCAGCTTCTTTAAGTTTTGAAACATAATCTCTTCCCTCATCCCTAAGGATATCGCTGAGAATTGTTACTATGTAACAGGGTGGTAAATTAGATAGGTCTTCGGCTAAAATGGGTGACACACGCCAATCATTCCTTTCTTTATTTGAGGTAAGATAAAGTTCATAGAACCAGTTCATAAGATTACTTGATAAAATATATCCTTCAGCATTTTCTTTCCAGGACTTATAATCTTTTGATCCGTCTACTACTGGATATAGAAGAATTTGATAGATAATATTTAAGCTGGTGTCTTCACGCGCCATTATTGCTAAAACTGCTGCAATATTACCTCCAGCACTATCTCCTGCAACAATAATTTTTTTTGAATCAACAAATAATTCCTTACAATTATCACTTATGAATTTAGTCGCTGAATAACTATCTTCGAGGGGTACAGGAAATTTAAAGTCTGGAGATAATCTGTATTCAACAGAAAAAACACGACAACCTGAAGTATTAGCCAAATGTCTACATAATATATCATGACCATTCCTTGATCCAACTACCCACCCACCTCCGTGAAAGTAAACTATTGCTGGTAGAACATCATCATAAGCAGCATCTTTGGGCAGATAATGATACATTGGTATTGGCCCAAAAGGCCCATCAGCTCCAATTTCTACAACACAACCTACATCAGGTATTTCATCTCCATCACCGGCAGTCCATGGAATCTGTCTCGCTTCATTTGGTGACATCTCTTCAATTTTAATGTTTAGTTCATTAACAATATCAAGCCTTTCTTGAACTTGTTTATCTAGTTTATATTTAGTCATTTATCCCCCTCAGGCATCCTAATGTTATCAACTATTTCATAAACTTCAACTGGTGGTGGTTTGGTTATGGAGCAAATGAATATTGCAACAAAGAAATTTATTATCATTCCCACAACCCCAATACCCTCCGGAGATATTCCTAGTAGCCAATATTCAGATGTATTGTATTCTGGAGAGATAAATTTAAAAAATATTATATATGTTGCTGTAAAAATAAGGCCAGATAACATCCCAAATATTGCACCATATTGATTCATTCTTTTTGAAAAAATTCCCATTACTATTGCAGGAAATATTGATGCGGCAGCTAAGCCAAAGGCAAAAGCAACTACTTGAGCCACAAATGCTGGAGGATAAATTCCAAAAATACCTGCAATTATTATAGCTGTTGCAGCCGATATTCTTGCTAAAAATAGTTCCTGTTTTTCAGTAATTGAAGGTTTTAATGTCTTTTTCATTAGATCATGGCTGACAGCCGAAGATATTACAAGAAGTAAACCTGCTGCAGTTGAGAGAGCTGCGGCAAGGGCACCTGCAGCAACTAGTGCAATTACCCAGTTAGGTAATTTTGCAATTTCTGGATTTGCTAAAACCATTATATCTCTATCAATATATATTTCATTTGCATTTGATGAAGGATTATTAAGAACTAATCTTTGGTTATATTGTCCTCGTTCCGATGTAAATTGAGGTTTATTTTTCTCGAGAGCATTTCCTGATCGATATTGAATGATCCCATCTTTATTTTTATCTGTCCAAGAAATTAAACCTATATCTTCCCAGTTTTTAAACCAGTTAGGTGTATCTGTATAAGCTGTATTATCAACAGTATTAATAAAATTTAACCGAGCAAACGAAGATACTGCTGGAGCTGTTAAGTATAATATTGCTATGAAAAGCAGAGCCCAACCTGCAGATGTCCTTGCATCTTTAACCCTTGGAACTGTAAAAAAACGAACTATTACATGAGGAAGACCTGCAGTACCAATCATTAATGCTGCAGTTATACAAAAGATATCTATTTTCGATTTATTAAAATCTGTATATGAGTTAAATCCAATATCATTGAGCACTAAGTTGAGCTTATCTAGTAGATATATGTCTTCTGTTAGAAGTTTAGAGCCAAACCCTAATTGTGGTATTGGATTCCCAGTCATTAATATTGAAATAAAAATAGCTGGAACCATATAAGCAAAGATTAAAACACAATATTGAGCAACTTGAGTATAAGTAATACCTTTCATACCTCCTAAAACAGCATAAATAAAAACAATTGCCATGCCTATTATTACACCTGTGTTAATATCAACTTCTAGGAATCGAGAAAATACAATTCCAACACCTCGCATTTGACCGGCTATATATGTGAATGAAATAAATATAAGGCAAATTACAGCTACTAATCTTGCTATATTTGAATAATATCTATCACCTATAAAATCGGGAACAGTAAATTTGCCGAATTTTCTTAAATAAGGCGCTAACAAAAGAGCTAGCAATACATAACCTCCTGTCCAGCCCATTAGGTAAACTGAACCATCTTTTCCCATAAATGAAATTATTCCAGCCATAGATATAAATGATGCGGCTGACATCCAATCTGCTGCAGTAGCCATTCCATTAGCAATAGGGTGAACTCCACCACCTGCAACATAAAATTCACCAGTTGAGGATGCTCTAGACCAAAGAGCTATTGCGATATATAAGGCAAACGCTGCACCAACTATTATGTATGTTAATAATTGAACATCCATATTTAGTCTTCACTCGCTTCAAATTTTTTATCCAATCTATTCATTAAGAAACAATAAATAACTATTAATAAGACAAAAATAATTATAGAGCCTTGCTGTGCAAACCAGAAACCAAGCTCAAATCCACCAATTTTTATTTTATCTAAAAAATCAGAAAAAATAATTCCTGCACCAAAAGATGAGATAAACCAAATAGAAAGTAATATTGAAACAATTTTAAGATTAGCCTTCCAGTAAGAATATTTATTAATTTTTTCATTATTCATTTTTAATTACGACATCACATAAGGTATTAAGAAAACAGAAATTAATGAAATTATGATAATACCAATAATATTTAATGCAACACCACTAATCATCATAGATCTTATGCTTATAAAACCAGAACCATAAACTATAAGATTTGGCGGAGTTGCAACTGGAAGCATAAAAGCACAACTTGCTGCTAAAGTTATTGATGCACCGAACATTATTGGGTCTTCGCCTAGGCCAATTGCTAAAGCAGCAATAACAGGCAAGAAAACACTTGTTGTAGCAATATTTGATGTTAATTCAGTAAGAAAAACAATTAATGTTACGGCGGCAAATATTAAAGCTATAAGCCCCAATACGCCAAATGGCTCTAAACCATTTCCTAGCCATGCAGCTAATCCAGTTGAAGCGACAGCATTTGCAAGGCTTAAACCTCCACCAAAAAGAATTAGAAGATTCCAAGGAACTTTCTGAGCATTTTCCCAATCCATTAATTTACCATCTTTACTGCCATCTGAAACAAGGAACAGCGTGATTGCTGAAATCATTGCTATAACATGATCAGTTAAATTATTAAGGAAGGGGATTAATTGAATTAAATCCCTAAACATCCACGATAGCGCAGTTAAAGAAAAAATAATTGCAACTCTTTTTTCAGGAATTGTCATGGGGCCTAATTTCTTATATTGGTTTTGAAGATGAATAGCTGTATCACCACCTTTTAAAAAATCAGTTGAATAAACAATTTTTGATAAAGTGATCCATGAAAGCGGGAGTAAAAAAAGTACAACTGGTAACCCAATTGTCATCCATGTTCTAAAACTAATCTCTACACCATAATTGGTTTCAATAAAGCTGGCAAAAATTGCATTAGGCGCAGTACCCACTAATGTTGCCATACCACCAATACTCGCTGCATGAGCAATACCTAAAAGGAGAGCTTTTGCAAAATCAGAATTTCCATCTGTAATTTGATTTTGCTCATTAATTATATGAGCGACGGAAATACCTATCGGAAGTAACATTAATGTTGTTGAGGTATTCATCATCCACATGGATAAAAAAGCACTTACAAACATAAAGCCAGCTATTAAACTTGGACCACTTTTGCCTGCAAAACGTAAAATATTTAGTGCTATACGCTCATGTAGATTGGATTTTTGGATACTTAAGGCAAGAATAAAACCACCCAGAAATAAGAAAATATTTTTGTTTGCATATGGAATTGCTGTATCGGCAAATGTAGAAACACCAAGTAATGGAAAAAAAACTAGTGGAAATAATGCTGTTACAAATAATGGAATAGCTTCGGAAGCCCATAATACGGCAATTAAAACACCGACAGCTGCAACATACCATGCTTCAGAGCTTAATCCATCAGGTTTGGGTGATAGAATAATAACTAAAAATAAAGTTAAACCTATAAAAAGACCGGTGTTTATATTAGGAAAAATTTTTTTCATATTTGTAACTATTAATAGAGTAATTTATGCATAAAAATTTAAATATAAAAGGATAGAATTTAAATTATATTTATGATTAAGTTCAATTTAAATTTATATTTGTAAAAGGGGATATTTATGGGAAATCAAATAATAAATAGAATGCTAAAGCTTAAATCCAGACCAATGATGAACGATGTTTCATCTGAAAACTTTGAACTTGTTGAAGAGAAGGTTAGAGACATTGAAGAGGGGGAAATCTTAGTAAAAAATCTCTATCTATCGTTTGATCCTACTCAAAGAGGTTGGTTGAACGATGTTCCATCGTATATACCACCTGTTCAAATTGGTGAGGTAATGAGAGCAGGCTCTGTTGGAAAAGTTATTGAGTCCAAAAATCAAAATTTTTCTGAAGATGATATTGTCCAAGGCTCTTTTGGCTGGCAAGAATATGCCATTTCTGGTGAAGGATCAGGTTTCATGCCTCCACAAAAACTTCCTGAAGGTATTTCTCCTACATCTGCTTTAAGTATTTATGGAATAACAGGTTTAACAGCTTATTTTGGTATGCTTGATATAGGTAAACCTGAACAAAATGATACTGTTCTTGTATCAGGTGCAGCAGGAGCAACAGGCTCAGTAGCTGGACAAATAGCAAAAATTAAAGGAGCAACAAATATAATAGGAATTGCCGGAGGCCCTGAAAAATGCAAATGGGTTGTTGAAGAGGCTGGTTTTGATAGTTGTATAGATTATAAAAATGAAGATGTGGCCAAAAAAGTTACCGAATTAGCTCCAAATGGCCTAAATATTTACTTTGATAATGTTGGTGGCTCTATATTAGAAACAGCACTTGGTAATATTGCTCAAAAAGCAAGAGTCGTTATGTGCGGTGGAATTTCTTCAGGCTATACTATGGAAAGATTAGCGCCAGGCCCTTCCACAATTTTTAATCTGATTATTCAAAGGGCAAAAATGGAAGGCTTTATCGTTATTGATTACGCTGAACAATTTCCACATGCAGTTATGGAGTTAGCAGGTTGGGTTGCTGAAGGGAAAATTAATTATAAAGAAGATATCGCAGAAGGACTCGAAAATTGTCCAGATACTTTAGCTAATTTGTTTAAAGGTAAGAATTTTGGAAAACAACTTCTTAAGTTGTCAGATTAAATTATTAAGATAAATTCCCAAATTTTTCTATAGTTGCATAGAATTCATTTATTGTTTCGTTAATAATGTTTTTCACTGGCTTTTCTTTTTCTATTCGCCCAGCTACTTGACCCGTTAGAGCAATTGAAGCTTCCATATCTCCACCAAAATAAAGGTCTAGAGCCGTACCAAATTCTTGCATAGCATTAACATCATCATTCTTTTCAAGTTTGTTTGTTTTATCTGTTCTTAAAGCTCTTAATGCAGGACTTGAAAATCTATTTAACAGAACAGTAGACTGATCATCTGCAGACATTATTGCATTTTTCCAATTTTCATGAACGGGAGATTCTTTTGAAGAGACCATTCTTGTGCCCATTTGTATTCCTTGTGCCCCTAATGAAAATGCGGCAGCCATAGTCTTGCCGTCAATAAAACCTCCAGCGGCAATAACAGGAACATTAACTTTTGAACAAACTAAAGGAAGAAGAACCATTGAAGCAACGCCATTAGGACTTTTAAAGCCTCCACCTTCAAAACCCTCAACGACAAGTCCATCCACACCTGCCTCAATAGCCTTTAAAGCTGCAGAAAGTGAAGGCACAACATGAAAAACAGTTAAGCCAGCTTCTTTTAATTCACTGCAATATTTATTTGGATCACCAGCAGATGTTGTCACGAATTTAACACCTTGATCTATAATAAAATTGACTATGTCTGGATCTCTTACAAATGCTTGAGCAATATTTACACCAAATGGCTTATTTGTTTTCTCGCGCATAAGTTTAATTTCTTCCCTTATAACATCTAATTCTCCAGAAGAGGTTTCTATTATTCCTAAACCTCCTGCTTCTGAAACAGCCGAGGCTAACTGTGAACGAGCAATCCAACCCATCGGTGCTTGAATAATTGGATAATCAATATTCAAAATTTCAGTTAAATTATTTTTTATTGGTTTCATTATAAATTATGTAAGTTAAGTAAAATTTAATTTTTGACATAAATTCTGTCAATATTTTATAATTTTAACATGCTAACAAATATAAGTAATTATCTTCAAAACAAATTTTTATCTAGAGCACGAAATAAGCTAATGATGAATTGGTCTAACGAAGATTTATTAAATCGCGAAAGACAAAAAAGAGAAAAGATAAGAGTTTCTGAAAATAGATCACATAAGGTGTTTTATTATCATCAGGTTGATGATCCTTATTCTATTTTAGTTCTTCCAGTATTGGAAAAGCTTAAAAGTTGCTATCAAGTTGATTTAGAATGTATCTTAGTTGGTAGTCCTCCAGGACAAACTGTTCCTGAGCCAAGCATGTACAAAATTCATTGCCTAAATGATGTAAGGAATATTGCTCCCTGGTATGGGCAAGATAAAAAAATTTTAAATTTCCCCTTAAAAAATGAAATAGATTTAGCCAATAAAATTCTTTCAAATTGCGAACAAGCTAATTTTATTCAGATAGCCTTAGATCTAATGGATAGTTTATGGCTTGAGGAAACTAAAAGCCTTGAAACAATTTATAAAGATTACTTTAATTCAATAAATGAAATAAACTCTAAAATAGAAATAGGAAATAAATTTAGAAAAGGAAATGGATACTATAGCAGTTCATCATTTTATTATGAGGGCGAGAGCTATTGGGGAGTTGATAGATTAAATCATCTTGAAAATAGATTAATAGATTTAGGTCTTAAGAAGACAGATACAGATGAATACATTATTAATAGAAAATCTAATAAAAATTACACTTCAAATCAGACTAATAAATTAAATTTAACTATATATCCTTCATTAAACAGCCCATATACATTTATATGTTTTCCTAGGGTAAGGAATATAATAGAGAAATATCCTGTAAACATAATAACTAAACCAGTACTTCCTATGCTTATGCGAGGTATGCATATACCTAGATATAAAGGAAAATATATTTTGAGTGATGCAGCCAGAGAAGGCAGAATTAATAATATTTATATTAATAAAATTTACTCACCTTTAGGTAAACCAGCAGAATTAGCTTATTCACTATTTCCAATAATTAATGCTCATAATAAAGGCTTTTCATACATTGAGAAATTAACAATCGCTTCTTTTCATAATGGCATAAATATCGGAAATAAAGCATTTCTAAAAAAAATAGTCAGAGAGTTAGACCTTTCATGGGATGAAATTAAGAACGATCTTGGTAAAAGAAAATGGAAGAAAGTTTTAGATGAAAATTTAAATGAAATGTATGAAGGGAATTGCTGGGGCGTTCCCTCTTTTAGAATTAGTGATGAAAATTATGAAAATCCGTTTTATCAATGGGGACAAGATAGACTCTGGTTAATTGAAGAAGAAATCAAAAAAAGATTAGATTAACCTCCTGTTACAGACATATGTCTTTCTATTTTAGTATTTTTCATTCTTGGTTTGATTGAGAATTCATGTTTTTCCGGTTTTATTCTCATAGCAAGATTTATAGCAGCATCTAATTTACTGTAATCTTTAGATCTTAATATTGATTTAAAATCAATTTTATCATTTTGTCCTAAACACATATATAACATACCTGTGCAAGTAACCCTTATTCTGTTGCAAGAACTACAAAAATTATTTGAAAGAGGTGTAATAAAACCGATATTTTTTCCTGTTTCTTTAACCTTATAATAATCTGAAGGACCAGATGTCGTATAAGATGATTTCTTTAGAGTAAACTTTTTTTCAATATTTTTTCTCATTTTATTAATAGAAAAAAATTGATCATAACGGTCGTTATCAATATCTCCTAAAGGCATAGTTTCAATTAAACTAATATCCATTCCATTTTTATGTGACCAATAAATTAATTCAGGAATTTCATGTATATTGCTGTCTTTAAGAACAACCGTATTTATCTTTAATTTAAAATTATACTTCTTAGCCTCATCAATACCTCTTAAAACTTTTTTTAAGTTTTTTCTTCTAGTAATTTTTTCGAAGGTTTCCTCATTTAGTGTATCAAGAGATATATTTATTCTATCAATTCCAGAGTTTTTTAGCTCCTTACTATAATCTTCTAAAAGAGTACCGTTAGTTGTAAGAGTAATCTCATCAAGCATATTCATATTTTTGAAACTTTTAAGATTATTAATAAATTCTAATATGCCTTTTCTTACGAGAGGCTCACCGCCTGTAATTCTTATCTTTTTAATGCCCCTTGCGATAAAATGCTCACACAATTCATACATTTCATCAAATGATAAAATATCCTTTTTACTCATAAATTTCATTTTTTCAGGCATACAATATGTGCATCTTAGATTACATCTATCGGTAACTGATATTCTTAGGTAATCAATTTTTCTACCATAATTATCTATTAAAATATTATCTCTGCTAGGAATTCTTAACATAAATAATGTTATAATATAAAAAGATACTAATGTAGGATAAAATTTAAAAAATACAGATTTCTGTAGTTATATTGACTATATGCAATATTCATGCCATTTGTAAGAAATAAGGTAAATCATGGCAAAAATTTCTTTAGTTCAAAATATCAAACAAAGTCAAAAAATGACTTTGACTCCTCAATTGCTTAAAGCAATTAAACTTTTAGAGTTAAATAATATTGATCTTGATAATTATCTCCAGCAAGAGATTCTTGACAACCCACTTTTAGAAAAAGAAGCTGATGATCAGAGCTTAAAAGACAACATAAATGATAATGATAAAAATTTATCTTCTCAGGATAAATCAGAGAGTTCATTCTCGCATAATACGGATTCTGAAGGAAGCCCATCGTTTGACACAGCTAATCTTTATGAATCATCATCAACATCAATAGATAATATTATTGAGGAAACAATAGAATCTAAAAATAGTTTATATCAGATAATTACTGATCAAATAAATATATCTTTTCAAAATAAGATTGATAGATTGATTGCTTTATCAATACTTGAATTCATTGAACCTAATGGATATTTGAAAGTGTCTACAAAAGAGCTTTCAATCGACTTAAATATTGATTTATTGCGCATTGAAAAAATTCTTAAGGTTTTGAAGTCATTTGAACCATTAGGTATTTTTTCAAATGATCTTGAAGAATTTTTAACTCTACAATTAAAGTCACAAGATTTATTAGATAATAATTTAAAACTTCTATTAAAAAACTTACCGATTCTTGCTAACGAGAACATTTTTTCAATATCAAAGAAGCTTAAAATTGATAAAGAAAAATTAAAAGATAGTTTAGATATGTTAAAAAGATGTAGTGCTGCCCCAATTGACACAGATGGTGATTTAATTTCGAACATTAATTCTCCCGATATTATTGTAGAAAAAGATAAGAATGAGTGGATTGTGTCTCTTAATGAAGAAACTTTACCTAAAGTAATCGTATTGACTGGGTATTGGGAAGAGTTATCAAGAAAAAAACTATCAAAAGAAGATAAAAAGTATTTGTCTGCAAATTTTCTAGCTGGCAAAGGATTAGTCAAAGCTCTAGAACAAAGAGCTTCAACAATCTTAAAGGTTGCAAAAGAAATTATTAAGAAGCAAGAAAAGTTTCTTGATCAAGGTGTTATGGGTTTGAGGCCTTTAAAATTAAAGGATATTGCAGAGGAACTCGATATCCATGAGAGTACAGTATCAAGAATAACTAATTCTAAAACTATTTATACGCCTAGAGGAACTTATGATTTGAAATTCTTTTTTTCTAAATCTCTTAGCACATTATCTAATGATGACGGATTATCTTCAAAGGTTGTAAAAGAAAAAATTATTCAACTAATTAATAATGAAGAAAAAGTACTATCAGATAATAAATTATCTAAATTACTAAAGGAAGAAGGCATTAATGTTGCTAGAAGAACTGTTACTAAATATAGAGAAGAAATGACACTTCCTCCATCTCATCAAAGGAAAAGATTGAAACAGTTAGCCGTTTAAGTTCTGATAATTTTTTTATTTTCGAGTTTATCTATTTCTTTCTTATCGTAATTTAACTCTTCAAGAATTTGTCTTGTGTGTTCTCCAATTTCAGGAGCGGTTTGAGGTTTTCTTTTCTTTTCATCTTTCATAAAAATTGGACTATCTACAGTTAATAGATCTTCTTTATCAGTAAATTTAGTAAAAAATTCGTTATCAGATATTTGTTGGTCATTAATATGATCATACGGTTCAGAGATTGACCCAAATGTTACACCGGATTTTTCAAAAAGTTCTTTAAGTTGACCCCAATCCTTTGAGAGAAATTCTTCATCTAAAATTTTCATTAATTCCAAAGAATTTTTAGCTCGACCTTCTCTTGTATTAAAGCGTTTATCATCATTAACTTCTTCTCTTTTTAAACATCTAAGTAATAGAGGCCATTCTCTTTCTTCATTTAACATTACTAAAATAAACCATCTGCCATCTTTGCATTTATATTTTTCTGCCAAAGCTCCTTTTGTTCCTCTTCCAGTATTTTCTACAAAATTTGCACCACATAATGCTGCTTGATTGTATATGCCATTTGACCAGAGCCCGTTAGCCATTAAAGATGACGAAACTTCTGAGCCTTCACCAGTTATCTCTCTTTTATATAGCGCCATCATTATTGCTCCAAAGAGCGCTGACGCAGTAGGGTGATCTCCCATTCCTGGTGTTGATGAACTTGGTTCTGAATTTGAGTTATTTCGAACTGCGTGCATTAGCCCTGACCTTGCCCACCAAGCTGTTGCATCATATCCTGTCTTATCCTTTTCTTCACCTTTCTCGCCATATGGAGATAAGGATGCATATATTAGTTTTTTGTTTTCTTCTAATATATCCTCAGCGTTTATTTTTAATTTAGCCCTAATTGGAAATGGGTAATTAGTTATAAATATATCTGCTTTTTTTATTAATTTATGGAGAATGACATGAGCTTCTTTAAATTTAAGGTCTAACGCTAAGCTTTCTTTATTTCGACTCGTTAATATCCATGGATAGTTTTCATCGCTTTCCGGCAAGCCTGGTAAACGAAGTAAACTTCTATAGGAATCCCCAATATCTGGGGATTCAATTTTGATTACTCTAGCCCCAAAATCAGACATTATTGTGGCTGCTGCAGGACCAGCTATATAGCTAGCACAATCAATAACTGTAATTTTTTCTAATAAGTGGTCCATTTTTTTTGAATAAATGATAAATTTTTTTTACAATTTATGCAATTAAACCTTTATAAAGGCTTTTATTTGTTAAGAGAAAGAAATGACTGATAAAATTAAACCAAATTCATATGCAGCCTTAGATGCTGCACATCATTTTCATCCTTATTCTAATGCTAAAAGAATTGAAAATCAGGGACCAATGGTTATTGCAAAAGGTAAGGGAATAAAGGTTTGGGATGATCAAGGTAACGAATACATTGAAGCTATGGCAGGCTTATGGTCAGTAGCAGTTGGATTTGGTGAAGAAAGACTTGTAGAGGCAGCAAAGAAGCAACTTGAAACATTACCTTATTATCATTCATTTACACATAAATCTCACCCCGCAGTTGCTCAGCTTTCGCAAAAATTAACTGAAATTGTTGGTTTGAATATGACTCATGCTCATTATACAAATTCTGGATCTGAAGCAAATGACTCTGCTATGAAAATGATATGGTATTACAATAACGCCTTGAATAGACCTGAGAAGAAAAAAATTATATCAAGATTTAAGGCTTATCATGGAATAACAATAGCATCAGGAAGTCTTACTGGTATTCCTTTAATGCATAATGATTTTGATTTACCAATTAAACAGGTTCTACATACTAGATGCCCTCATTATTGGAGAGAAGGTCAAGAGGGCGAAACTGAAGAAGAGTTTGCTACTAGATGCGCAAAGGAACTAGAGGATTTAATTATTAAAGAGGGCCCAGAAACTATTGCAGCTTTTTTTGGGGAACCTGTAATGGGTGCTGGAGGATTAATTGTACCTCCAAAAACATATTGGAAGAAGATTCAAGAAGTATGCAAGAAATACGATATTTTAATTGTTGCTGATGAAGTTATTAATGGTTTTGGTAGAACGGGAAAAAGATTCGCTTGTGAGCTTTATGGCATAGAGCCGGATCTAATAATTTTATCAAAACAAATTACATCAAATTATATACCAATGGGTGTAGTTCTGATGACAGATAAAATATATGAACCTATTGCTGAAAATACTGTTAAAAACAATCTTTATGGAAGCGGGTTTACTTCTGCTGGACACCCTGTTGCATGTGCAGTTGCCCTTGAAAACATTAAAATCCTTGAAGAAGAAGGTCTTATGGAAAGAGTTTCATCTTTAGAACCAGCTTTTCAAGAAAGACTAAAAAATTTAGAAAAAAAGGAATTAGTTGGAGAAGCAAGAGGTGTAGGTTTAATGGGTGCAGTAGAATTAGTAAAAGATAAAGAAACTTTTGCTCCTTTTGATCCTATAGGAAGTGCAGGCCCTGTTTTAGCTGAAGTTGGTCACAGTGAAGGTATAATTTTGAGAGCTATTGGAGATGTATTAGCTGTTTGTCCGCCTCTCATTATAAAAGAAAATGAAATTCATGAGTTGTTTGATAGATTTGAAAATACTCTTGATAAAGGACTTCAGGCAGTTAAATAATTAAAAAACTTCAAGAATAATTTTTCCAATATTATTGTTATTTTCCATTATTTTATGTGCTTGATCTGCTTCTTTAATAGGTAATTTCTTATAAATGATAGGTTTAATTATTTTTTTTTCGAAATGATCCCAAATATTTTCATGTAACGCGCTCATCACTTTACCTTTTACCTCAATTGATCTTGATCTAATTGTTGATCCAATAATTTTTTGTCTTTTCATTAATAGATGACCAATATTTATCTTTCCATTAACTCCGCCTAAAATTCCAATAATAATTAATCTTCCATCAATAGCTAAATTATTTAAGTTTTCTTCAAAATAATTTGCGCCAACAGGATCGAGTATAATATCTAATCCAGAAGGGCAAAGGTCTTTAAAACTTTTAAATGAATTTTCTAATCTAACAGTGCCAGCGCTAGAACCAAGATCTATACAGAATTCAACTTTTTCTTCACTTCCAGCAGTTATATATGACTCACATTGAAAAATATTACAAAGTTGAATTCCTGCAGTTCCTATTCCACTAGCACCAGCATGAAATAAAACTTTTTCACCCTTTTTTAAATTACCTTCCATAAATAAATTCAGCCAACAAGTTGCAAAAACTTCTGGTATAGCTGCACCATCGCTTAAGTTTATATTTTTAGGAAGAGGAAGAGTTTGAACTTCGGGACATGAAACATACTCTGCATATCCACCTCCAGCAAGTAATGCAACAACTTCATCACCTACTTTTCTGTTAACAACATCTCTCCCAATTTCTTGAATGATCCCACTGCATTCAAGTCCAAGAATTTCACTTGCTCCAGGAGGAGCAGGGTATAGTCCTGCTCTTTGGGCAAGGTCTGCTCTATTAACAGCAGTGGATTTAACTTTAATAATGACTTCATTATCCTTACAATCTGGATCCTCGTTGTCCACCCAGTTGAGTTTTTTGTCAGCTATTACAATTGCTTTCATGAATTTATTTATTTTGTCTATTTTCTATTAATTCATCAACTACCATCGGTTCTGCTAGCGTTGATGTATCACCTAATTCTGAATAGTCATTTTCAGCGATTTTTCTTAAGATACGACGCATGATTTTTCCTGATCTTGTTTTAGGTAAATTTGGTGCAAATTGAATTAAATCTGGGCTAGCTATTGGACCAATTTCTTTTCTAACCCAGTTTATTAATGCTTTTCTAATTTCTTCGTTACCGTTTTCTCCAGCATTAAGTGTTACATATGCATAAATTCCTTGACCTTTAATTTCATGAGGAAAGCCTACAACAGCGGCTTCAGATACTTTTTCATGAGAAACTAGGGCGCTTTCTACTTCAGCTGTCCCCATTCTATGACCAGAAACATTTATAACATCATCTACTCTTCCAGTTATCCAATAATAGCCGTCTTCGTCTCTTTTACATCCATCTCCAGTGAAATAGTAACCATTGTATTGACTAAAATAAGTTTCAATAAATCTTTTATGATCCCCATAAACAGTTCGCATTTGTCCAGGCCAACTATCGGCTATACATAAATTCCCTTCATTTTCACCTTCTAAAATATTTCCTTTAGAGTCTAGGAGGACAGGCCTTACTCCTGGTAGAGGTTTTGAGGCTGATCCCGGTTTTAAATCTGTAGCACCAGGTAGGGGCGAGATTAATGTTGCCCCAGTTTCTGTTTGCCACCAGGTATCAACTATTGGGCATTTTTTTTCTCCCACTATATTAAAATACCACATCCAAGCTTCTGGATTAATTGGTTCTCCAACAGTACCAAGTAATCGTATACTTTTTCTACTAGTTGATTTGACTGGTGCATCTCCCTCTTTCATAAGAGCTCTTATTGCTGTTGGAGCAGTATAAAAAATATTCACACTATGTTTATCGCATACTTCCCAAAACCTTGAATTAGATGGATAATTTGGTACTCCTTCAAACATTAAAGTAGTGGCTCCATTAGCTAGAGGCCCATAAACTATATAAGAATGCCCAGTCACCCAACCAACATCAGCAGTACACCAATAAATATCCTTATCATGATAATCAAAAATTATTTCATGAGTATATGATGCATAGACTATATAACCACCGGTTGTATGAAGAACACCTTTGGGCTTACCTGTTGAACCGCTAGTATAAAGAATAAAAAGTGGATCTTCTGCATTCATTTCTTCAGGAGGACATTCATCACCAACAAGTTCAACTGCCTCATGATACCAAAGATCTCTATCTTCTTTCATTTCAATGTCTCCACCAGTTCTTTTAACAACAAAGACATTTTTTACATCTGGGCATTGCTCAAGAGCTTTATCCGAATTAACTTTTAATGGTACAATTTTGCCACCCCTTATTCCTTCATCAGCAGTTATTAAGAATTTAGAATCACAGTCAAGTATTCTGCCAGCAAGTGCATCAGGAGAAAAGCCTCCGAAAACAACAGAGTGAATTGCTCCAATTCTTGAACAAGCTAACATTGCATATGCGGCTTCAGGTATCATAGGCATGTATATTGTAACTCTATCACCTTTTTGAACACCATAGTGTTTCATCATATTTGCAAATTTAGAAACTTTTTGGTGTAATTCTTTATATGTGATTTTTTTTGACTCATTTGGATCATCACCTTCCCAAATAATCGCAATTTGATCAGATTTATCTGATAAATGTCTATCGATACAATTATAACTCGCATTCAAGGTTCCATCATAAAACCATTTAATATTTACATCGTTGTTGGACCATGTCACATCTTTGACCATCGTATAAGGTTTTATCCAGTTTATTCTTTTCCCTTCTTTTTCCCAAAAGGCTTCAGGATTATCCAAAGCAAATTTATAAGCTTCTTCATATTTATCTTTAGTTAAATGAGCGCTATCTTTAAAATTTTCAAATACTGGTATTTTGATATTATCGGACATTTTAAAATTATAATTCTTCATTCAGTAATTTAATTACACCTGAGAAATCTAAATTATCAGTTCCATTCTTTTCCATTTCTTCATAAATAGCAGTAGCCTTTTCGCCTAAAGGTGTTCTTGAGTTTGAAAAAGAAGATGCTTCTTGTGATAATCTAAGGTCTTTCAACATCAATGCAGCAGAAAATCCAGGTTTATAGTCATTATTTGCCGGGCTAGTAGGAACTGGGCCAGGAACAGGACAATAGCTTGTCATCGACCAACATTGACCTGATGCTGTAGAGGCAATATCAAAAAAAGTAGATGCATCTAAACCTAAATTTTTTGCAAGATTAAATGCTTCAGAAGTTCCAATCATTGATATTGCTAAAAGCATATTATTAGCTATTTTTGCTACCTGTCCATTTCCTGCTTGACCAGCATGTATAACATTTCCGCCCATAATATCTAAAAATTCTTTTGCCTTATTAAATGCATCAGTATCTCCACCAACCATAAAAGTTAATGTTCCTGCTTCTGCACCAGTAACGCCTCCAGAAACTGGTGCATCAAGCATTTTTAAGTTATTTTCGTTTGCATCTTTTTCAACTTCACGCGAAGTCTCAACATCTATTGTAGATGAATCAATTAGGAGTAAATTATTATCAGCATTCTTTATAATTCCATCATCACCCATATAAATTGTTTTTACATGTTTTCCTGAGGGAAGCATTGTTATTGCAGTATCAGATTTTTTTAATGCGCTAGGTATATTTTCCTCTTTATTTCCACCTGCAGCAATAAATTGATTCATTTGCTCCTCAGACAGATCGAAGCCATAAACTGTGTGTCCAGCCTTAATCAGGTTTTTTGCCATAGGAAGCCCCATGTTGCCCAAACCTATAAAAGTTATATTTGCCATCTTTACCTCGTATTAAAATTTAACTCATTATTTTCTAAATTTTTGAAAAATTCATCTATTGTTTCATCTGAAATTTCATCAATATTTCTTGGCTTCCATAAAGGTTTATTGTCTTTATCTATTATGAGAGCTCTCACACCTTCATAAAAGTCATGATCAGACATTACTTTTGAAACCATTCTATATTCCATTCTCATACAATCTTCAAAATCTAATTCTGCTCCATTTTTTATTTGTCTAAAAGTAATTTTAAGAGATGTTGGGGATTTAGATTTTAATAAGCTAAGATTTTTTTGAGCAAAATCAGATTGATCACTCTCTAATTTATTAATAATTTCTTCAAGACTATCTCCAGAAAAAAGTTTATTAATTTCTTCAAAATTATTTTTAAGATCTGAGTTAATCTTATTAGAATGAAATGATGAAAGAATTTCAGTTGGTGAAGAGCCTTCAGATAATTTATTAAATATTTCGTCATAATTTTCTGACTCAATGTAATATTCTGCAATACCCAGTTCAATTGCATCAGATGATTTAATACGACTTCCTGTTAAGGCTAGATACATACCAACATTATCTCTTAATCGCGATAGAAAAAAACTTCCTCCAACATCTGGAAATAGGCCAATCCCTGTTTCAGGCATTGCAAATGAGTAATTTTCTCCAGCTACTCTAAAAGCACCGTGCACCGAAACACCAACGCCTCCACCCATCACAATGCCATTAACAAATGATGCATATGGCTTAGAGTATGATTTTATTAATTGATTGAGTTGGTATTCTTCATAATAAAAACCAGTTGCTTTTTTATCATTGCTTTTCCCCCAATCATAAAGTGCCCTTATGTCTCCACCAGCACAAAACGCTTTATCACCAGTTGCGGTGACTGCTACAGTTTTGACTTCATCATCATTCTCCCAAATTTTAAGTTTTGGATGAATTTCTCTGACCATTTTTAATGTTAATGCGTTTAATGCGTCTGGCCTATTAAGTGTAATAAGACCTAAAGAACCTTTTTTTTCAAAAAAGACTTCTTCAACGCTCATTTATTTTCCTTGAGTATTTCTCTAGCTATGATGACTCTCATGATCTCATTAGTTCCTTCAAGAATTTGATGTACTCTTAAATCCCTAAGATTTCTTTCCAGAGGATAATCTTTCAAATAACCGTAACCTCCATGAATTTGTAATGCTTCATTCACAATGTTAAAGCCTGCATCAGTAACAAATCTTTTTGCCATAGCTGCTGCTTTTGTTTTATCCGATGTATTATCATCAACTTTTATTGCAGCTTCCCTTAGGATCAATCTTGAGGCTTCTAATTCAGTACACATATCTGCGAGTTTAAATTGGAGAGCTTGAAATTCTTGTAATTTTTTTCCAAATTGTTCTCTTTCACCAACATATTGAACAGCTCTTTCATATGCTGATTGTGCTGTGCCAAGAGAGCAGGCAGCAATATTAAGTCTGCCTCCATCTAATCCCATCATAGCAATTTTAAAACCATCACCTTCTTGTCCAATTAGATTTTCCACAGGAACTTTACAATCTTCAAAAATTACTTGAGCTGTGGGTTGAGAATTCCAGCCCATCTTCTTTTCTTGTCCACCAAATGAAAGGCCTTCACTATCTTTTTCTATAACAAGGGTCGAGATAGAGTTTTCATCGGTTTTAACCATTGTAACATATACATCAGAAAAACCTCCGCCAGAAATAAATGATTTAGTCCCATTCAAAATATAATGGTCGCCAGATTTTTCTGCTTTTGTTCTTAAACCACCGGCATCTGATCCTGCGCCTGGTTCAGTTAAGCAATATGAACTTATTTTTTTCATAGAACAAAGATCAGGAACAAAACGTTCTTTTAACTCCTGACTTCCAAAATTATCTATCATCCATGTTGCCATATTATGTATAGATAAAAATGCGGCTGTAGATGTGCAACCTTGACTAAGGCCTTCAAAAATTAATGTTGAATCTAGTCTTGATAATCCTGATCCACCTAAATCAGGAGAAACATAAATACCAGCAAATCCTAATTGTGCTAATTCTCGCAATGTTTCTATAGGAAGGATCTTTTCTTCATCCCATTTTTCTGCATGAGGCGCCATTTTTTCAATTGCAAAATTTTTTGCAACATCATAAAAAGCTATTTGTTCTTCAGATAGTTTCATTTTTTTATTACATTTCTAAATAAAAGGTAAGGTATCACTCAATTATAATAAATCAGTTAAATTTAATGACTTTTTGAAAATAATTAAATTAACTAATTTTATTCATAACATCACCGAAGAGTTCTTCATCAGAAATTAATTCTTTGGTTTGAGGTAATGGTTTTGATACCCATGTTTCATTAATTAAATCTCTCCAGGAAATATTATTATTGGTTCCGTTTCCACCCCAAGAACCACATCCTAATGAAAATGTTTGTCTCATTCCATTCCATAAGTTTCCGCTATTTGACGCTGCCTGAGGTTGATTTACCATAACTCTTGATGTCTTAGTAATATTGGCAAGTTTCATTATATTTTCATCACTACTTGAATAAATACCACAAGAATGTCCTTGTCCTTGGTAGGATTGGATATTGTTAGTTAGTTCAATAGCATGATCGATATCACTTGCTTTATATAATGCCATTACTACTGATAATTTTTCACCTGAAAACAGATTTTCCGGTCCCCATCCATCTTCCGGAACGATTATAAATTCAATATTTTCTGGAATATCTAATCCTGCCATTTCAGCAATTTTTTCTGCTGGTTGAGCTACAATGGCTGTATTCAAATGGCCTTCTTCATCCCATATAGTATTACGAAGTTTTTCTTTTTCCTCTGAATTTGCTAAATAACCACCTCTTTCCTTAAGCTTTGAAAGCATTTCTTCATAAATCTTTTCTACTAAAATAACTGAATTATCCGCAGAGCATGAGGCTGCTAAATCAAGAGTTTTTGAAATTTTTATTTTATCAGCTGCATCATCTAAATCAGCAGTTTCATCAACGGTAATAACAGCATTACCAACTCCAACTCCTAGAGCAGGTGTTCCGCTTGAATAGGCTGCATTAACCATTGCACCGCCTCCAGTAGCAAGCACTCTATCACACTGGGCCATAAGTTCATTGGTAAGTTCTAATGATGGGATTTCAATACCTATTACTAAATCAGCTGGTGCCCCACAACTTTCAATTGCCGCTCTCATAAGATCACATATCTTCTTGTTAGTTAGTTTTGCTCTAGGATGAGGAGCAACAATAATTGAATTTCTTCCTTTGACAGCATGAATGGCTTTAATAACTGGCGTTGCTTCAGGATTTGTAGATGGAGCAAGTGCTCCAATTACACCCATAGGTTTTGCAATTTTGACAATTTCTCTTTCTTTATCCTCTTCTAAAATTCCAACAGATTTTTCATCAATAATATCCATTAGAGTTGCTCGAGTTTTTCTTTGTATCTTAAGAAATTTACCTTCGTAGTTCCCTAGCTGAGTTTCATCAACCGTAAATTGAGCGATTTCTTCTGCAACTCCAGGCCTTGCAACACACCAAACCATAGCTCGTATAAGTTCATCAACTTGTTCCTGAGTATAATTTTCAATTTGCTTTTGAGCTTCTCTAGATCTTCTAACCAACTCTTGAATTTCTTCCTTTGGTTCAAGTTCTGATTCATTTACTTGTTTATCCATCAAAATCTCCTCAATTTTAATATTTATATTCAATCGGTATTAATACACCACTATATAATCTTCGTCCACGATTCATTAGACAATATAATCAATTAGTTAGTTATTTTTAAAAGTTGTTTTCCTTTATTTTTGCCATCAAAAAGACCTTTAAGAGTATCAGGCGCATTCTCAAAACCCTCTCGTAAATCTTCCTTGCAAATTAGTTTTCCATCTTCAATCCATTTTTTCATCTTACTTCTAGCTGAAGCTGTCTCTGACATATAATCTAACATCAAAAAACCTTGCATGGTTGCTCTTTTGAAGATTAGATTTGAATAATTTTCAGGTCCGAAATTCATATTATCGGTTTTATGTCTGGATATTATTCCACAAATAGCAATTCTTGCATTCAATGCTAAATGCAATAGGCAATCATTTAAAATTCTTCCACCAACATTATCATATACAATATCAGCTCCATTAGGACATAGCTTACTTAAGCTTTCATTAAGATCTTGAGATTTATAGTCTATTGCTCCGTCAAACCCAAATTCATTGATAAGCATTTCACACTTTTCTTTTCCTCCTGCAATACCATAAACTTTGCATCCAGCAATCTTAAAGATTTGCCCAGCTAAAGATCCAACCCCTCCTGCAGCACCAGTTACAATTACAGTATCGCCGGGATTTGGTTTACTTATTTTGGTAACTCCAAAATATGCAGTTAATCCTGTGCCACCAAGCGCACCTAAGTATGCTGTAGGCATATCTGTATCTTCAATTATTTCTATGTCTTCTTCATTCAATATAGGATGAGTTTGCCAACATGTTTGGCCCGAAACAATGTCACCTTTTTTAAATTTTTCGGATTTACTATCTAATACTCTAGCAATTCCGCTGCAGCGCATTACATCTCCTATTTCAAGAGGTGCCACATAATTAGATATATTTTCCATCCAACCTTTTTGGGCAGGCTGGAATTCAATAACCATATTTTCTAGAAGTAATTCACCATCATTAATTTCTCTAGTCTCTTCTTCTTTATACTCAAAGTCATCATCAGATATTGGTCTACCTACCGGCCTACCAGCCAGTAGAAATTTTTTATTAATCATAATTAATCCTGTAAATTGTTGTTCTTAGTTAGTGATAATTGTGCATGCTGAAATACCAGGAGCGCCATAAACATGAGTATATGCAGTTTTTGGATTATTGGGCACCTGTCTTTTACCTGCTGCACCTCTTAGTTGGACACAGTTCTCATATACTTGCCTTAAGCCTGAAGCTCCAACTGGCTCACCATTAGCTATACAACCGCCATCTGTATTTACTGGAAGCTTTCCATCAATGTTTGTATCACCATCTTGAAGCATTTTCTCTTGATCGCCATCTTTACAAAAACCATTTTCAGCCATATGCATGATCTCAGCTCCTGACTCAGTATCTTGAAGCTGCGCTAGATCAATATCTTCATGACCTATACCTGCCATCTCAAAAGTTGCTTTTGCTGCTCCAACAGTTGGGCTAGGCCCTCTTTCAATTTCTAGAGAGGGGCTAAAAACTTCAAAAGACCCAAGGGGTCTTGATCTAAATGCTGCACCTTTTAGATATAATGGTTTAGAAGTGAATTTGCTCGCAATATCAGCTCTGCATAATATTAAGGCAACGGCGCCTTCGGCAGGTGAGCAAAACATAAATTTCGTTAGAGGATCAGAAACCATCATACCATTCAATATATCTTCCTTTGAAACAGGATCTCTTCTCCATGCATTAGGATTTAATGAACCATTGTTGAATGCTTTTTCTGCAACTAAAGCTAATGCATCAGAGGTAATTCCATAATCATGCATATATCTTTGTATTTTCATTCCAAAAAATTGTGTAGTAAGCATAAGTCCTGTTTCGCCATACCATTTTTGAAGTCCAGCGGCTTCTGGATCTGCATTAAATGCACCTCGAGGGTGTTTATCAAAACCTACTGCCATTCCAATATCAAATTGACCAGATTTAATTGTTGTGTAGGCGGATAATAATGCTGAGCCACCAGTTGCGCAGCCATTTGACACATTCATAAATGGGACTCCAGTTAGCCCAAGTTCACTTACCATTGTATCGGCACTTCCAGCAGCAGATGAACCGCCATAAGCAAATTCTATATCTTTCCATTCTATTTCTGCATCTGATAATGCCTCTTTAGCTGCATGAACACCCTGTTGAAGGCCTGATACGCCATCAGTTCTTCCAAATGGATGAATTCCAATTCCAACTATTGCTACATCTGTCATAATATATCTCCTATCAGTTTACAGAAGGTTTAAAAGCAAAAATTAATAATTCTTCGCCTTCTTCATTTTTAACGAATGGTTCTATTGTAAGTTCCATTTCCATACCAATTTCCAATTCCTTGGGATCAATTCCTACTAATCTTGATTCTACCATAATTTCGCCTGGTAGTTCAATATATCCAACAGCATAAGGTTTAAAGTCCTCAGGTGCAACTTGTTCTATATATGGTGTTTTTGGAAGAAACCTTTGTACTGTCCAAGTCCATAACTTTCCTTTGTTTGATAATTCTACTTTTTCATGATGATTTGAATTTTTAGCAGGAAAGAAATATCTTCCTGTTTCAGTATCTTTGCTACCAATTAACTTCGGCGAGTCTGAGGGCCAAGTGAATAAATTATCTGCTATGGGTTTTTGTGTAGACATATCTCTCTCCAAATTTAATTTATTGCTCTTTCAAAACCTTCCCAATAAGGTTTTCTTAATTCTTTCTTTAATATTTTACCAGATGGATTTCTTGGCAATTCATTAATAAAATCTACTGATTTTGGTGTCTTAAAGCCAGCAATTTTTTGTCTGGTAAAATTAATTATATCTTCCTCAGATGTTTCGCAGTTTTCTTTTAAAACTACCAAAGCTTTAACAGCTTCTCCCCAATGTTCGTCAGGAACACCTATAACCGCAACATCTGAAACCATTTCATGTCCAAATATAGCGCTTTCAACCTCTGCGGGATAGACATTTTCACCACCTGATACAATCATATCCTTTACTCTGTCATGGACAAAAACATAGCCATCCTCATCCATGAAACCTGCATCACCAGTATAAAGCCATCCAGATTTAAGAGTTTTTTTTGTTTCTTCTGGTAAATTCCAGTAACCAATCATATTGGAAGTTGTTCGAACAATTATTTCACCCACATCTTTTGTATTAACTTCTTTACCTTTTTCATCAACAATTTTTATTTCACAATGTGGTAATGCTTTTCCTGCTGATTTCATTCTTTCATTACCTTCAATTGAATGATCTTCAGGTGGAAGATATGTTACAGATCCAGTTGTTTCCGTCATACCATATAACTGAATAAATCCACATTGGAAAACCTCAATGGCCTCTTTTAATAAGTCTAATGGAATAGGAGATGCTCCATAAGATATATATTTAATTGTTGAGTAGTTTGTTTCTCTTGATAATGGATTATCAAGTATCATTTTCATCATTGCAGGAACCATAAAAATTTTAGTAATACCATAGTCATTAATGGCATTTAAAACTGCTGTTGGATCAAACTCTTTCAAAACGACATTTGTTGCTGATGCATATAAACCCCCAATTCCTGATCCAGCTCCACCAATATGGAATGTTGGTGCAGTAACTAACTGAACCTCATCTTCAGTCCATTCACTCCATTCTAAACCTTCTTGTGGTTCTGGATTCCTCGATGAATAAAAATTATCATGTGTTAATTGAACGCCTTTTGGATTACCTGTCGTACCAGAGGTATACATTTGAATAGCAACATCTTTTAATTGAGGCTTTCTGTCGCATATTGAGTCGCTTTGTTTATCTCTCCACTCTTCATATGTTGGCCAATTTTTATTTGTGCCTGACATACAAATAACTTTTTCTATACTAGGAACATCTTGCAGAATTTTTTCTACCAAACCAAAAAAATCTTCACCTACAAATAAAATTTTAGCACTTGAATCATTAAGAATATAAGCAACTTCTGGGGGTGCTAACCGCCAATTTATGCCAACTATTACTGAATTTGATTTTGCACAACCCATAACAAGCTCATAAAATCTGTCAGAATTTTTATCCATGTATGCAACTCGATCTTGCTCAGCAACATTTTCTGAAACAAGACCATTAGCTACTTTCTCTGAGTTAGTATCAAACTCTTTGTATGTCACTACCCTATCTTCAAAAACAAAAGCTTTTTTTTCTGGACATCTATCTCCATGAACTCTTGCTATGTCAGATAAATGGACAATTTCTGAAAAATATGTCAATCATTCCTCCCAGTAAATATTTATGCCTATTACAAAATACTATGACAAACTAATCAAGTATGTTTTATAATAAATATGTATTTTTTTGATTTAGTTATTTGGAGAAAAAAATGGATTTGAGTTTTAAGCCTGAACATGAAGCTTTTAGACAGGAGGTCAGAGACTTTCTTGATGAGGAGTTAACTGATGAACTGAGAGAAGCTGGTAAACTTACAGCAAGTGTATTTAGTGAGGTAGAATATTCATCAAAATGGCATAAAATTTTATATAA
Organism: OCS116 cluster bacterium AG-435-F03; assembly: GCA_003212795.1. Taxonomy (GTDB): domain Bacteria; phylum Pseudomonadota; class Alphaproteobacteria; order MED-G09; family MED-G09; genus AG-430-B22. The sequence goes on from QCOV01000001.1 coordinate 71,507, forward strand.
TAAAGGTTGGATAGGTTCTCGTTGGCCAGAAGAATATGGCGGCACAGGATGGGACGATATGCAAAGATATATATTTAGCAGTGAATGTGCCTCAGCAGGAGCGCCATCACCAACTGCTATGGGTTTACATATGGTTGGTCCAGTCTTAATGAAATACGGAACACAAAAACAAAAAGACTTTTACTTACCAAGGATTTTATCTGGTGATGATTTTTGGTGCCAAGGTTATTCTGAGCCAGGATCAGGTTCTGATTTGGCATCGCTTCAATGCAAGGCCGTAAGAGAGGGTGACCATTATGTCGTTAATGGCACTAAAATTTGGACAACACATGCACAATACGCAAATAGAATTTTTTGTCTCGTTAGAACTGATAATACTGGCAAACCTCAACAAGGTATAACTTTCTTGTTAATTGATATGGATACACCAGGAATTGAAATTAAACCAATTATTACAATGGCTGGAGATCACGAAGTAAATCAAACATTTTTTGATGATGTTAAAGTCCCTGTTGAAAATGTTGTCGGAGAAGAGAATGATGGTTGGACTGTTGCTAAATATTTATTGGAGTTTGAAAGAGGTGGTGCCTATGCAGCTGGTTTAAAAGCTCAAATAAATAAAATAAGAAAGATTGCTACTATTGAAAAATCTGATACCGGCGAAAGTTTAATTGATGATAAAAATTTCTTAAAGTCTTTAAATGAAGCTGAAATAGAAGTTCAAGCAGTTTTAATGACCGAACATAGAATTATGTCAGATATTGCAGAAAGAGGTCATCCGGGTCCTGCTTCATCTATATTAAAATCTAGAGGATCAGAGCTTAAGCAGCATTTAGATGGTTTAACTGTATCTGCATTAGGTTATTATACAAGTCCTCAACAAAATGAAGCTAGAATTCCGGGTTCAAATTTTGATGTTATTGGACCAGATTATTCTATTACAGCTTTTCCAGCTTATTTAAATAATAGAGCTTCTACCATTTACGGTGGATCTAATGAAATCCAAAGAAATATAATGGCTAAATTTGTTTTAGGCCTCTAGTTCTCATATGGAATTTGATGAATTAAATGGCTTTTTAGGAGATAGACTTACAACTTCGAAAGCTATTCGTTTAGAGCATAGTCAAGATGAGTCATGGCATTTACCAAAAAACATACCTGATGCAATTACCTACCCTGAAACCTCAGAGGAGGTTTCCAAAATAATAAAATTTGCTTCTAAAAATAACATACCAGTTATTCCATTTGGAACTGGTACCGCTTTAGAGGGTCATATACATGCCTTAAAAGGTGGTATCACTATTAACTCAAGTAAAATGAATAAGATTATTGAATTAAATAATTCAGATATGGATTGTAGAGTTCAAGCTGGCGTTACAAGAAAAGAATTAAATGATTACATAAGAGATACAGGATTATTTTTCCCTGTTGACCCAGGAGCTAACGCATCAATTGGTGGTATGTGTGCTACACGAGCGTCGGGAACAACGACTGTTAAGTATGGCACTATAAGAGAACAAGTAATGGGTCTTGAGGTGGTGATGCCTGATGGTAAAATAATTAAAACAGGAACCAGGGCAAGAAAATCTGCAGCTGGATACGATTTAAGTCATTTAATGCTTGGTTCAGAGGGAACATTAGGCTTTATAACAGAAATAAATTTAAAACTTCATGGTAGACCTGAAGCAATTTCTGCTGGTGTTTGTACATTTAAAGATTTGAAAGGTGCAATCGACACAGTAATTGAGTCAATTCAAGTAGGTTTGCCGTTATCTAGGATAGAGTTATTGGATGAAGTTCAGATTAAAGCTATTAATAAATACAAAAAGGTATCCCATGAAATTGGCCCAACATTATTTGTTGAAATTCAGGGAATGCCTTTAAGTGTGAAAGAGCAGTCTGAAATATTTAGAGATATTGCGGAGGCAAATAATATTCTAAAATTTCAATGGTCAGATAGAAGTGAAGAAATTGAAGTTTTGTGGAGTGCTAGGCATGATGCATATTATGCGGCTTTAGCTTTAGCGCCTGGTAAAAAGGCATTTACAACTGATATCTGTGTTCCAATTTCAAATTTAACTGATTGCATTATTGAAACAAAAAAAGATATAGAGCAGTCAAATATTATAGCTCCAATTGTAGGTCATGTTGGGGATGGTAATTTTCATCTAATTATGCTTTTAGATCCAGAAAATAAAAAAGAAGTTTCTGAGGCAAAACAGTTAAATGATAAGTTAGTTAATAGGGCTTTAAAAATGGAAGGTACCTCAACTGGTGAACATGGAATAGGGATAGGCAAAAAAGAATTTTTAAAAACTGAACAAGGCTTATCTGTTGAGATTATGTCTCAAATAAAAAAAGCTATTGATCCAAAGAATATTATGAATCCAGGTAAAATTTTTGATATTAATTAACACCCCTTATACATTGTGTTGAAGTTACACACTCTAAAATAAAAAAAAACACCAAAATTTAAGTCTAAGCCTAAAGTTGGCATCTAATTTGCTTATTACTCGTATCATAAATTAGGAGGTTAACATTATGATTATTTTTAAAAAGTTTAACAAGTATGTTAAAAAAGGTTTCTTTGCTGTTTTTCTTGGTTTTGCAACAGTAGGCACTACTTTTGCTGGATCTCTTGATTGGAATGTTGGTGTAACAAGCCAATATCTATGGAGAGGCATGTCACAAGGTAGTGGTGCTGCAACATCAGGTGGATTAGATTACACAGCTGACAACGGTTTTTCAATTGGTACATGGGTCTCAAATGTTGATTTTGGAGATGGCACATCTTATGAATTAGATGGTTACTTCGGTTATAGTTTTGGTCCTGTTAGCGTTGGATACATTTACTATGCATATCCGGATGGTGATGACCTTGATTTTAGTGAAGTTAGTATAAGTGCTGAACTCGGTGCTGTAACATTAGGTGTTGCTGTATTAGCAGATGCTGATTGGGAAGGAACAAGTTTTGGAGATGATCCATACTTCTTCCTAGATACTGGTTTTTCACTTACTGAAGGTTTAGATCTTGGACTTCATATTGGACATTACGATTATGAAATGGGTGATGCAGAAACAGATTATGGCATTTCGTTAGCTATAGGTGATTTTAGTTTCGGTATTATCGACTCTAGTAGAGACGATAGTGACCCTTACTTCATAGTCTCATATGGTTTTTCAGGTAGTCTTTAATTAGATTAACCATTTTAGAGGGTAATTATTATGAAATTAATAAAAAAAATATGTCTTCTTGGCCTAATGCTGTTTACTGTCAGTGGTACAGCATTTGCCGAGGTTTCAGAAGAATCTGCGTATATTTTTAACACATTTTCTTTTCTTGTTCATGGCTTTCTCGTTATGCTTATGGCTCTTGGCTTTACTTGCCTTGAGGCTGGTTTAGTAAGAACTAAAAATACAGCTACTATATGTTTAAAAAATGTTGGATTATATAGTCTAGCTGGGATTATGTTCTACTTAGTCGGTTACGGCTTTATGTATAATGAAGTTAATGGATTTATAGGGCAACCAACATTATGGAATCCTGAGGCTGAAGTAAGTTCTGCCGACGGTTATTCTAAGATGTCAGACTGGTTCTTTCAGATGGTCTTCTGCGCTACTACAATGTCTATCATAAGTGGTACTGTAGCTGAACGTATTAAACTGCTTCCATTCTTTATCTTTGCGATTGTGCTTACTGGATTTATTTATCCAATTCAAGCTTCATGGGTATGGGGTGGTGGATTCCTTTCAGAAATGGGATTCTCAGATTTTGCTGGCTCTACTCTTGTTCATTCTGTAGGTGGCTGGGCTGCATTAACTGGAGCAATAATCATCGGACCTAGACTAGGTAAGTATGCATCTAATGGTTCTGTTATAGCTATTCCTGGCTCAAATTTACCTTTAGCTACTATCGGTACATTCATACTTTGGTTTGGATGGTTTGGCTTTAATGGTGGATCACAACTTGCACTTGGTAGTGCTGCTGATGCTGCTGCAATGGCTAATGTATATGTGAATACAAATATGGCAGCTGCTGGTGGTTTAGTTGCTGCTATGATCTTAGCATCAATTTTATATGGTAAAGTTGACTTAAGTTTAGCATTAAATGGTGCTCTTGCTGGTCTAGTAAGTATTACAGCAGGTCCAGATGTAGCAACACCTCTTCAAGCCATTATTATTGGCGCTGTAGGCGGTGTATTATGTACTCTAGCAATTCCTCTATTAGATAAGCTGAAAATAGATGATGTTGTTGGTGCAATTTCTGTTCACTTAGTTGCCGGAATATGGGGAACATTAGTGGTCGGAATACCTGGATTAGGTACATTAGCTGCTGACTTTGTTACACAACTTATCGGTGTAGTTACTATAGGTGTGTTCGTTGTTGTAGCTAGCTCTATTGTTTGGTTGATCTTGAAAGGCGTTGTTGGCCTAAGACCAACTGAAGAAGAAGAAATGTCTGGATTAGATGTCTCAGAATTAGGTATGGAGGCATATCCAGAATTTAGAAATTAGTCATTCTGTTCTCCTCCCCACATTGCATATGACTAATTACCACCGCGCTTTTTTAAAGCGCGGTGGTTTCGTTTTCAAACCTATAAATCTCTTACCAAATGACCGCCATCAACCACTAATATTGATCCTGTCATATATGAACCAGCATCACTTGCAAGAAGAAGTATAGGACCCTCCAGCTCCTTAATATTTCCTGGCCTTCTTAGAGGAACTCTCTTGATCATAGGAGCACTCATTTCAGAGTCTAAAAATTCGCTATTTAAATCAGTTCTAAAATAACCTGGCGCTATAGCATTAACGCGAACATTATATTTTGCCCATTCAAGTGCCATTTGGCGCGTCATGTGGGTGAGAGCAGCTTTTGATATTGCATAAATACCATTTCCTTTTTGAGCTGCTTCACCAGTAATTGAAGATACATTTAAAATGACTCCATCTTTTTGATCTTTTTCTAATCTTGATTTAAGCCACAATTTTGATAGAGCCCATGGACCACGAAGATTTGTATTTATAACATTATTCCAGTCATCTTCTTCATTATTATCTAAGGTTCCTACTACAGTCATTCCTGCATTATTCACTAGTATATCAACTGAAGGGAATGTTTTATTTATCTCAACAAGACAATCGGAAATTGAGTTTTCTTCAGTTACATCTAAAGAGAAAATTTCAACATTTTGACTTTTATCATTTAACATTGATTGGGTTTCTTCGAGTTTTTCTTTTCTCCTTGCGGCAAGTGCAAGGTTAGCACCAGCATTATATAAAGTTTTGGAAATTTCTTGACCAATACCACTTCCAGCTCCAGTAACTAATACTGTTTTTCCTTCAAGGTTAAATAATTTATTTGTTGTCATTGAACACTCCTATTGCTGCAGCTGTCATTACCTTTATTCCGGTTGAAAGAGTTGGTATTGGATCGGGTGCAAAAAATGGTGAGTGAATTCCAGGTAAATCAATCTCTCCTCTAACTGATTTTTGCCAAACTTCAAGTTCACTTGCTCCAAGCCAAAATAGAAAAGTTGGTATTTTTGGTTCAACTCTTCCATATCTTCCAAAATCCTCACCACCCATGACGGCACTAGATTCAAAAATATTTTCTTTTCCAATAGATTTCTCAATATAACCAACAACCTCGTCAACAAAATCTGGAGTGTTGTAAAGTGCTGGAGTATATTGGTCTCTCAATTTAAGTGTAGGCATTTTATTTTCTGGTATTCCTAATGAAATTGCCTCACCTTCAATTATTCTTTTTATTTTAGAAATAATTTCTTCTCTTACCTCATCTGTATAAGAGCGCATAGTCAACTGCAATTTAACTTCATCTGGAATAATATTATGTTTAGATCCACCATGAATTGAACCAACAGTAACAACAGCTGGGTTTAAAGGATCTATCTCTCTGCTAACTATTGTTTGAAGCGAAAGAATAATTTTGGAAGCAAGTACAATAGGATCTTTTGCTCTATGAGGATATGCACCATGACCTCCAACGCCATATATTGTTATATCAGCCATATCAACATTAGCCATTGCATATCCTTTGGTATATGTCACTTTCCCTGCAGGAAAGGAACCAACATGAAGGGCTAGATTGAAATCCGGCCTTGGAAATTTATCAAATAAACCTTCTTCAAGCATTTTTGCTGAACCTTGCCCAACTTCTTCTGCTGGTTGAAAAATAATCATTAATGTTCCTGACCATTTATTTTTTGAGTTAATTAATTCTTTTGCTGTTCCTACTGCGACAGCCATATGAACATCATGGCCACATGCATGCATAACCGAAACTTCTGTTTTATCATCATTAAGCATTTTGATTTTGGAGGAATACTCCAAGCCAGTTTTTTCTTCAACTGGAAGCGCATCCATATCAGCTCTAATCATTAAGACAGGACCTTTTCCGTTTTTATATATTGAAACAACCCCTGTTTTTGCGAAGTTTCGAGTAACCGTAAATCCAAGACCCTCCATTTTGTTTGCTAGTAGATTAGATGTTTTAAATTCTTGCCAAGATAATTCAGGATTAGAATGCAAATGTTTATATAAATCTAAAATTTCATCTGCATTAGATTTACCAACTAAAGAAAGAAAAATTAAAGAAAGTATAAATAATTTTTTATATAACATACTAATAATGTTCAATCTTATCTTCTACTGCGTGCCCTTCAAAAGGAATTAAAATCTGTCTTCTAAATGTACAAACAACAACATTATTTTGGTTTGTTCCCGTAGTTTTAATTGTAACAATTCCTTGACCCTCTCTTGTTTTGCTCTCTCTTTTATCAAGAACTTCAGAAGACCCATAGATTGTATCACCATGAAATACAGGAGCTGTAAATTTAACTTCATCCATTCCAAGATTTGCAATAGCTTTTTGACTACAATCTGAAACACTCATTCCGATTAGAAGAGATAATGTATATGGTGAAACAACAAGATTTTTACCAAATTCTGTTGCTTTTCCATATTCAGCATCAAAATGAATAGGGTGAGTATTTAATGTCATAAGCGTAAAAAGATGGTTATCATACTCGGTAATTGTTTTACCAGGTCTGTGATCATAAACATCACCAACATTAAAATCTTCAAAATATCTCCCGAATTTTTCTCTATAATGATTAGGTCCAATTTCTTTAGTATTTTTGATCATTTAAATAATTTTACTCCATTTAAAGTCTAAGATTTAAGCACTTTTTTAATATGAAAACTACTGATTCTTCTTATAATGTTTAGAAGGGGAAAGAAAATGAAAAATATTTTATATTTTTTTTTAACATTGGTTTTTTTATTTGATAATGCCTTTGCTCAAACTCAAGACATTAAAAATGATCCTGATATATTGCCAGGCGTATTAAGAACTCCAGATAATAGATTTGAAAACTTAACTGATTATCCATTTGAACCAAATTATATGGTTATAGATGGATTAAGGATTCATTATTTAGACGAAGGCCCTAAAGATGCTGACCCAATAATATTATTTCATGGCGAACCAGCATGGAGTTATTTATTTCGTAAAATGATACCTGTTTTAACGGATGCAGGACATCGCGTTATTGTTCCAGATATGGTTGGATTTGGAAAATCAGATAAATTTATTTCTAAATATGATTATAGTTACAAGCATCATATAGATCTGATGAAAGAGCTTGTAATTCAGTTAGATTTAAGGGAAGCAACACATTTTGGTCAAGATTGGGGAGGTTTAGTTGGATTAAGAGTAGTTGCCGAATTACCTGACCGTTTTGCGAGGGTTGTTGTCTCGAATACAGGAATGATAGCTCGAGACGGTTTTTCAGGTTGGTTATTTGAAAATATTGTTAAACTTATTGTTTGGTGGCATGGACCTATTACATTTGAAGAATTAAAACTTGCCAGAGATAAGGCATTAAAAAATAATAATCCTTCTCCTCTCCTAGGGGCTATTATGTTTTCAAAATGGATTGCTTATTCATATTATAGCGAAGATATGGATATCGTTGGTATTATAGAGAGTTTCGGTGGGTTAAGTTTATCAGAGGGTGAAAAAAGAGCTTATGAAGCTCCTTACCCAAGCGGTGAATATAAAGCTGGTCCACATGTATGGCCATATTTAATCCCAACACAGCTTTCAGAAAATGAAAAATATTGGGTTGATGTATATGAAAATTGGGAAAAACCATTTTTGGTTGCATTTGGTGAAAATGAAAGAATTACAATAAGAATGAAGGATGATTTTTTAGAACGAATTCCAAATCCAACTGTCATTACTCTAAAGGGAGCTAGTCATTTTGTTCAAGAAGAAGTAGGACCAGAACTGGCAAAAATAATAGATGATTTTATCAAGAATAATCCTTGAGAAGATGCAGTGTGAGAAGTAAAAGGTGTGATAGAATAGTTATGATTCTTTTTTGAGCTTTTTATAAAATGATAAATATCAGGATTTGTACTTTAGTAATTGCGATTACCCTTTTCATAAGTGGCTGCTCATCTAATCAAAAAAAATATCTCAAAAAGTTACCAGATATTCCCTCAAACTGGTCCTCAGTCTATGCAGGTAATGAGAATTCTAATGGTTGGGTAAGTGAATTTAAAGACGAAACTCTATATGGTCTAATAAAAGAAGCTCTAGAGAATAATAAGGACTTAGGCATTGCATACGAAAATATAAAAATTGCTAGAGCTAGAGCAGGAGCTTCACTTGCTCCATTATTACCAGCTATTAATATAGGAGCAGCAAAAAGCCAAATATCAACAACTATCCAAAATCCTAATGGTGAAGTTGAAAGAATTTATAATTATCGTGACAGCCTTACAACCCAACTCAATTGGGAAATTGATATATGGGGTAGATTATCGACTAGATCCAGAGCTTCATATCTCAATGCTAAATCAGTTTACAATGACTATGAGGCAGCGAAATTGTCTATTGTAGGGTTAACTGCGCAAGCTTGGTATTTGTTTTGTGAGTCTAAGCTTCAAACTGATTTAGCTGAGAGAAATCTTCAAACAAGACTTAGTACACTTAAAAGAGTTGAAAGTAGGTACCAAAAAGGGATAGCTCAAAGTAGAGATCTCCGTTTAGCAAGATCGGAGGTAGAGTCAAGAAAAGCTGAACTTTTAAATAGGAAAAAAGCTCTTTCTGAGGCATCAAGAAACCTTGAAATTATTATAGGAAGATATCCGAGTTCAAGTATATCAGCAGATATCTTACCAGGATTACCGCCTAAACCTATTTTAGGTTCTCCAGAAGATGTTCTCAAAAATAGGCCAGATATTATTAGTTCAGAAATCCAGTTAGAGCAGGCTGGTTTAGAGGTCACTGCAGCAAGACTTGCTTTCCTTCCAAGCTTAAATATAACTGCACAATGGTCAACCTCAGAGAGGGATTGGTCAGATGCATTTGACCCTGATAGACTTGCAGGGAATATAATAGCCAGTTTAACGCAATCAATTTTTCAGGGTGGTACTAGAATTGCTCAGAGTAAAATTACTGAGTCTCAGATGAAGATAATTCTTAACCAGTACTCAAAAACCTTACTTAATGCTGCAAGAGAAATTGAGGATGCATTATTCGCTGAAAATATTCTCCAAGATAGAGAAGAGTCATTATTAAATGCTTTCAAAGAAGCAAAAGCTGCAGAAGAACTAACAATTGATCAGTATAACAGAGGTGTTTCAACTATTTTTGAACTTCTAGATGCTCAGTCCAGAAGACTAAGTGCAGAAAGTTTATTGATAAATTCAAGTCTTTTGAGAATCACTAATAGAATAAAATTACACTTAGCCATATCTTCGCCATTATTTGAGGAGATATAAAGCTATGAGAGCTATACTAAGAGTAATTTTTGCTTCAAGATTTTTACCAGTTATAATTTTAATATTTGGTTTATTTATATCTTTTGTAATTTCTTCAACTGACCCAAAACCAAATAAAGGTATTGAAATACCAAAACCCACAGCAGTTTTTTATGATAATCCTCAAAAAAAAGATGTAACCCTTAGAGTAACAACTAACGGTGAAGTAAGGTCTGTTACTGAAATAAATGTTATACCTCAAGTTAGCGGAAGAATAATCCAGGTTGCTGATGAATTTATTGACGGTGGAAACATAAAAAAAGGCCAGCCATTAATCTGGATAGATGATCGAGATTATAAACTTGCAACTATTTCAGCAGAGTCAAGAGTTGCGCAGGCAAAGAAATTGTTAGAAAGAGAAATTGCTGAGAGTGAGTTGGCGAGAAAAGATTGGGAAGAGCTTGGAGAAGGCGAGGCCAGTCCTCTTACTCTACGAATACCTCAGCTTGAGGAAGCAAGAGCCCTTTTAAATGCTGCTGAAGCTGATTTAGAAAAAGCAAAATTAAACCTTGAAAGAACAATAATTAGCTTACCTTTTGATGGGTTAATCAAAAAAAAGAATGCTGGGATTGGTCAATATGTTAATGCAGGATCAATCTTGGGGTCAGCCTTTTCAACAGAAAAAGTTTTGATACCCCTTCCATTGACCGATACTGAATTATCTTATTTAGGTTTACCTCTTGGATATGAGTCAAAAGGTTATTTTGATGGTCCTAAGGTTATTTTTAGATCTTTTATATCTAGAGAATATATTGAATGGAATGGTAGAATTACAAGAACTTCAGGTTCAATTGATAGCCAAACAAGGCTTGTATATGCTTATGCAGAAGTAATCAATCCTTATGATGAAAGCCCTCCTTTAGCTATTGGAACATATGTCGATGCAGAAATTGAAGGGAATTTTATATCTGGAGGTTTTGTTATTCCTAATGCTGCAATTAAGAACGGAAATGAAATTTACTTGATTGATAATGATAACAAATTAAGAATTAAGAAAATTGAAGTTGTTGGGACTGAAAATGAGGATGTGATAATTTTTGGCGATATTGATGAAAATGATATGATAGTTGTTTCAACATTAAATACTGGGTATGAAGGAATGGAATTAACTCCTATGAAATTAGAAAATAAAGAGACTTTATAAGTGTATAAGATGATTTCATGGTGGGCAAGAAACCCCAAGGCAGCAAACCTTTTAATGGCTGGGATTATAATTGTTGGAATAGCAACTTTTTCTCGAATCGAACAAGAAGTTTTTCCTAAAATTTCTGCCCCTATAGTTTCTGTTCATTATGTCTGGCCTGGGGCCTCACCTAAGGAAGTTGAGGATCAAATTTTGGTTAGAGTTGAAGAATCTCTTAGAGATATTGAAGGAATAGAAAAACTAAGAGGCTTTGCTCAAGAAAGTTTTGGAGCAATCTATGTTCAAGCTTTTGCCGGGACAGATATTAATAATTTAATTCAAGAGGTTAAGCGAGAGGTGGATGCGGTTGTCTCTATACCGTCAGATGTTGAGCCTCCTGTTGTAGATGATGCATCATTTGAGTTTCCCATAATGGCTATAGCGCTTTCTGGTGATGTATCGGAAAAGAAGCTTACAAAAACCGCACGTTTATTAAGAGATGAATTAGCTCTTCAACCACATGTTGATGTCGTAAATTTAATGGGCGTAAGAAAAGAGGAAATATCAATAGAATTATCTGAAACTGCAATGAGAAGGTACGGCCTAAATTTTGATAATGTTGCTAATGCAATTAGGAAAAACTCAATAAATTTATCATCTGGGAATATAAAGGCTCAAACCGGAACCCTTCAACTTGCCACACGTAATCTTGGCGATTCACTTGAAGACTTTAATGAGATTGTAATTTTACAAACACCAGATGGAGGAAAAATAAAAGTTTCTGATGTTGCTACTGTTGTTGATGGATTTGAAGATAAAGATACCGCTGATATTTTAATAAATGTTGATACAGGCAAATCTTCAGCTGTAACAGGCTTAATGGTTATGTCTTCAAGCAATATGAATGTTGTAAAGACCTCAAAATCGGTGAATGAATGGATTGATAGTAAACAAGGCACCTTACCTGAAGGTATTTCACTAAATTTATGGACTGATCAATCTGAACTTTATAAAGGAAGAATGAATCTAATAGTAAGAGCAGCATATGGAGGTCTAATTTTAGTGTTTTTCATATTGATGCTTTTTCTTCGTCCTGCAGTTGCAATCTGGTGTTCGATTGGTATCGGGACAGCATTTACAGGCTCTTTGATATTCCTTCCGGGAATGGATATCTCATTGAATGTTATTTCCCTATTTGCTTTTCTATTGGTAATAGGAATTATTGTTGATGATGCTGTTATTGTTGGTGAGAATATTCATCTCGAATATGAGAGAGGGAGAACCGGAACAGATGCCGCAATTACAGGTGCATATTTGGTATCAAAGCCAGTATTTTTTGCTGTCATAACTACTATGATAGCATTTGTTCCTTGGTTATTGCTTGATGGTTGGCAAGTCCAATTCGTTAAAAATATATCTTATATTGTGTTATTTGCTCTTGCCTTTTCTCTTATTGAGGCTTTTTTTATATTGCCTTCTCACCTCTCAAATTTAAAACCTCATAATGAAACATCAAAATTTGCAAAAATACAAAAAAGATTTGCAGATGGAATAGTAAGGTACGGAAAATCTCATTATATGCCTGTACTGATTGCTGCATTAAGCAAAAGATATACAGCATTGGCTTGTTTTGTTTCAATATTAATAATCGTTGTGTCTGTATCATCTTCAAATTGGATATCTAAAAGTTTTTTCCCAAATGTTGAGGATGATGAGTTAACTATTCTAATTAACTTACCATCTGGATCACCTTTTTCACGAACAGAGGAAGTTGGAAGAAAGATTCAAAGTGCTGGATATCAAGTTATTGAGTTTTATAGAGGAAAAGATAATGCCATAAAAGGTATTTTATTAATGCTAGATGAAAACAAGATAACAACATATGTTAATTTACATGATCCATCTGTTAGGGATGCCTCTGCAAAAGAAATAGCTAACTTATATAGAGATTATATTGGAGATGTTCCTGATGCTGAGAATTTTGCTATAGGCACTCAAATAGGAAGAGACAGTACAGCCGCAGATCTAGAATTTAATATTAGCTCACAGGACTCAGAAAGTTTAATTTCTGCTTCTGAGGAATTTATGGGTAAATTACGCTCATATGATTCAATTTATGATGTGAATACAAGTTTAAACAGCGCTGCAACTGAATTACAAATTTCTTTAAAACCAAATGCTGAAAAAATTGGATTAACATTAGGGGAAATTTCGCGTCAATTGAGACAGGCTTATTACGGTGAAGAAGTTCAAAGGTTACCAAGAGAGGGTGATGATGTTAAGGTTATGGTTCATTATCCAAAAAAGCTTAGAAGATCAGTAGATAGCCTTACTAAGTTTAGAATAAGAACTCCAGATGGAAGAGAAGTCCCATTTATGTCCGTAGCCAGCGTTCAACAATCTCCTGGTATAACGAAAATAGAGAGAACAGATGGTAAGAAAAGTGCTACCATAGGTGCATACGCTCTACCTGGTCAAAGGTCACAAGTTTTGACAGATTTTAGAGAGAACTTTCTCCCTCTTTGGGAAGCAAAATATAATGATGTCTCATGGTCTTTTTCAGGTGAAGCAGAGGGCGAAGATCAGTTTTTTGCTGAAATACGATTTTTGTCACTTGTCGCATTTCTTACAATGTTTGCTCTTTTATCCATTGCATTTAAATCATATTTTTTACCATTAATAATTTTATCTGCATTACCATTTGGTTTTTGTGGAGCAGTAATTGGTCATGTAGTTTTTGGAAAGGGCTTATCCATGATTTCTTACTGGGGAATAGGAGCAGCATGTGGCGTTGTCATTAACGACAACCTCGTCCTTGTTGATTATATTAATAGAGTTAGAAAAAGTGGAAAACATCTTCTTGAAGCCGTAATCGAAGCGGGCGTTGTTAGGTTTAGGCCAATAGTTATTACATCAATAACTACTTTTGTAGGGCTTATGCCCATTATGCTTGAGCCATCAGTTCAAGCAAATTTCTTAAAGCCAGCAGTTATATCTCTAACATGTGGAGTTGTTTTATGTGCGCCTGTAACTTTAATCTTAGTACCTTGTTTAATGGTTATTGGTGCAGATATAAAAGAAGTTTTGATTAGAATTCCACAGGCTATAAAAAAACAATTCAGCCCTAATGCGACTTAATAGGCAAAAATAAACAAGACAATATAATTAAAATTACTTAGTAATTTGACAAAGCTTACATCTATTTGGCATAGTTTCATCTTGGGTTTTTAAATATTGGGGGTTATTTTGAATCCGTTAATAAGAAAATATAAATATACAATTGATTGGATAAACTCAAAAGGTGAGATGGTTCAAAATATTATTGATGCGAAATCTATGCAGGAGGCAATGAAAAAGCTACAAATTCTGCGTGGTAAGAAATTTAGCAAAAGTGGTTTTGGAAGGCCAAGATTTGTTAATATTAAAGAAAAAAAAGATATCGAATAGTTTAGCAAATGAATAAAGAAAATTTTAAAAAAATAGCCTACCCTGAGACTTATGCCGATGAAAAAGAGCTTCATGATATTTTTACTTTTATGAGAAGAGAAGATCCGGTTTCATGGGTTGAACCAGATCAATTTAGGCCATTTTGGGCTATCACAAAACATGAAGACATTATTGAGATAGAAAAACAAAATGAATTATTTATAAACGACCCACGTACTACTTTGATGGATATTCCAACAGAAGATGCAATTAAAGAATTCACTGGAGGAAGCCATTTGCTTGTAAGATCATTAGTTCATATGGATAATCCTGATCATCAATTATATAGATCATTAACGCAAAAATGGTTTGCCCCACCAAATCTAGAGTCTTTAAAAAAAGATATAAGAAATATTGCTAAGGAATATGTAAATAAAATGGTTGATCATGGTAATGAATGTGATTTTGCAAAAGATGTTGCTATTTTTTACCCTTTAAGAGTTATCATGTCTATTTTAGGAGTCCCTAAAGAAGATGAACCAAGAATGTTACGTTTAACTCAAGAATTATTTGGCGGACGTGATGAAGATATGATTAGAGATGAAAGTGAAACTTCTTCGGAGTCGAACACAATTACAGATTTTTTTGAATATTTTAATGCCTTAACTGAGGATAGAAGAAAGAATCCTACAAACGATGTTTCTAGCGTAATCGCGAATGCAAAAATAAATAATGAACAATTAGGTCATCTTGAGGCTATGTCATATTATGTAATTATTGCCACTGCTGGTCACGATACAACATCATCTTCTACAGCAGGAGGGATTTTAGCTTTAATAGAAAACCCAGATCAATTATCAAAACTAAAGAATAACCCCAGCTTAATGACAAGTGCTGTTGAAGAAACAATACGATGGGTTACTCCAGTTAAAAGTTTTTTTAGAACAGCTACCCAAAATTATGATTTAAAAGATAGAGAAATAAAAAAAGATGACTCAATTTTATTATGTTATCCATCAGGAAATAGAGATGAAGAAATCTTTGATGATCCTTTTAAATTTAAAGTTGATAGAAGCCCAAATAGGCATTTAGCATTTGGTCATGGGGCACATTTATGTTTAGGAAAGTATCTTGCAAAAATTGAAATGGAAATTTTTTATGAAGAATTATTTAAAAAGATTGATAATATTCAGTTAAATGGTGAGCCTGAATGGGTTAAAGCAAGCTTTGTTTCAGGTTTAAAATCTCTTCCAATAAAATACACTTTGCAATAAAGGAGCAATCATAATGAAAACTTTTCAAGAAATTTTAAAAGAAGCTAATGATAGCGTCCCATCCATAACCCCTGATGAAGCAAAATCTTTACAAGATGACGGTGCATTAATTATTGATATTAGGGAATTAGAGGAAATCCAGATCTCTGGTAAAGTAAAAGGCTCTTATCATATTCCAAGAGGACTGCTTGAATTTCAAACAAAACTAGTTAACCCGAATGGTTTAGAGGGTTTTGATACAGAAAACACAATAATATTATATTGCGCTTCAGGCGGTAGAGCAGCCTTAGCAGGAAAAGCATTAAAAGATTTAGGTTTTGAAAAAGTTTTTAATCTAGGTGGTTTAAAGGATTGGTTAGTCGCTGAATTACCTGTTGAAGAAATATAATTTAAAATTTCATCATTCCATAATCATCAGCCTCAGAATCAAGGTTAGCCGGATCATGGGTTTTGGCATTTAGCTCTGTATCTAAAAACTCATATACTTCAATTATTTTTGAATTTTCAATTTTAAATATCTGACAATAAGTTGTTTCAAAATCTGTACCATCAGTTGTTTCAGCTTTTCCAGTCATCAAGCCTACCGCTCTCTCTTCATCAGCACACATTATTTTCCATTTACCAGCAAATTCAACGGTTTCAGGTTTAAAAGATTTCATTACAGATGGCACCAGCTCACCGTAAACTCTATCCCTTCCTTCCCATCTTCCAGAAAATGGACCAGTTCCAATCATATGAAAAATAACATCTTCACTCATTAAATTAATAACAGTATCGAAATCCCCTTGATTGATAGATTTGTAATATGTTTCCATTATTTGTCTATTTGTCGCGGCTTTGTTCATTTACATACCTTTTATTGTTGTTTAGTTTCTAATTTATTTCTATAAGACTAATTATATGCAGTCAAAATAATAAGGAGTTATTTAATGAGTATTCCATTTAATTTTCGGTTAACTGACTTTCCTGTTGAAGCAGAAACTCTGCGTCTTGAAGTTAGAGAATTTCTATCATCCGCATTAGTAGATGTACCTAAGGAGACTAGAGCAGAAACTTGGTACGGAGCTGACGAAGGTTTCAGTAGAAAAGTTGGTGAAAGAGGGTGGATTGGTTTGAGTTGGCCTACTGAATATGGCGGATCAGGTAGATCAGCTATGGAAAGATATGTTGTGCTCGAAGAAATGTTAACTGCAGGGGCTCCTGTAGGCGCTCATTGGATAGCTGACCGTCAATCTGGACCACTTATAATTCGATATGGAACACCCGAGCAACAAGAGAAAATATTACCTGGTATTCTTAGAGGTGAGACATATTTCTGTATTGGAATGTCTGAACCTGACTCAGGCTCAGATCTTGCTGCATTGAGAACTAAGGCAGAAAAAAAAGGCAATAAATATATTGTAAATGGAACAAAATTGTGGACTTCTGGGGCACAGCGCTGCCAATATATGATAGCTCTTTTTAGGACATCAAAAGAAGAAGATAGACACGGAGGTTTCAGTCAATTTATTGTTGATTTATCGCTTCCAGGAGTAACAATAAGACCTATTATTGATCTTGCAGGTAGACATCATTTTAATGAAGTCGTATTTGAAGATGTAGAGGTTCCAGAAACAATGCTTGTTGGCAAGGAAGGTGATGGATGGAACCAGGTTACTGCAGAATTAGCTTTAGAAAGATCTGGTCCTGAGAGGTATTTATCAAGTTATGCCTTGCTACAAGAATTAATAAAAGAGTTTTCAGAAAGAAATGATTATGAAGGTGTTACAGAAATTGGAAGACAAATGGCGCATCTAACTACTTTAAGACAAATGTCAGTTTCTGTTGCAGGTATGTTAAATGATGGAGAGAATCCTGCATTAGAAGCTTCAGTTGTTAAAGATCTCGGGGCTGTTTTTGAACAAGACTTACCTAATATAGCTCATAGACTAATGGACCTAGAACCTGATAATCAAGGTAATGATTTTCAAAAATACCTCGCAATATTAACTCAGATCTCTCCTTCTTTCTCTCTTAGAGGCGGAACAAGAGAAATTTTAAGAGGCATTATAGCAAGGGGGTTAGGTTTAAGATAATGACTGATGAGACATCGCAATTATTGTCTGACACAGCTGAAAAACTTTTTAGTGATCATGTTACAAAAAACTGTATAATTGATGCTGAAAAAGGTACATGGCCTGACGAATTATGGTCTGAAGTAATTGCTAATGGTTTCAATCTAATATTAGTTCCTGAAGAATTAGGCGGAGTTGGCGGCAACTGGATGAATGCTGGTATTCTTTTTAAAGCTTTAGGCAGATATCAAGCGCCTATTCCTCTAGCAGAAAATATTGTTGCCTCATATATTTTAAGTTTGGCAGGAATTTCACAACCTACAGACTCAATTCTAACGATACTTAATGGAGCCTTTGTAGCTGAAAATGATCTATTATCAGGGAGTTCACCAAGAACACCTTTTGCTTCTTACTCAACTCATGGTGTGGTTTTATATAAAGATGGTAGTGATTTAAAGGTTGGATTAATTGAGATTGATAAAAATAACTTAAAGGATAACAATAATATTGCTTTAGAAAATAGAGGACATATTGAATTAGACAAAGTTTCATTTATTGAGAATTCTAAAGTTGATTGCGACTCAAATTTAGTAAAAAAATTAGGTGCTTTAATGCGATCAAATCAGATGGCAGGAGCCCTTGAGTCTATATTGACCCAGTCCGTTAGATATGCAAATGAGAGAATTCAATTTGGCAGACCAATAGGTAAATTCCAAGCAATACAGCAAGACCTTGCAGTCTTATCTACACATGTTGCTGCATCATCTGTGGCAGCAGATTATGCATGTTCTTCAATGGATAAAGGTAATCCAGATTTTGCTATTGCGGTTGCAAAAAGTAGAATTGATGATGCTGTATCAGTTGGCGCTGGAATCGCACATCAGGTGCATGGTGCAATTGGTTTCACTTATGAGCATGGACTCCATTTTGCAACAAGAAGATTATGGGCTTGGAGAGCAGAGTATGGTTCGGGCAGTGAATGGTCTAAAGTTCTTGGAGAAAAAGCGATTTCTAATGGTGCGGATAAATTTTGGCCTTCAATAACGCAAGGTGATCTAGATATATGATAAGTAGCTCTATGAATTGGAGGTATTATGAAGATATTGAAGTTGGTGAAGAAAGAAAATCAAAATCAATAATCATAACAGAAAAAGAAATAATTGATTTTGCTGAAAAATATGATCCTCAATGGTTTCATTCAGATCCAGAAGCATCTAAAGAATCTAGTTTTAAGGGTTTAATAGCGAGCGGAATTCATGTTGCCGCAATCTGGAGATTACTTGATCATGACGCAAATGGTGACATTAAATTTGTATGTGGAATCGGATGGGAAAATGTGAGGTGGCAGAATCCATTAAGACCTGGAGATGAAGTATATGTATGGTCAAAATGTTTGTCGAAGAGCGATACATCATCGAATGAGAGAGGTGTAGTAATTTTTGATCACGGACTAAAAAGAAAAGACGAGATTGATTTGCTTACTTTTAAAGGGACATGCCTAGTTTATAAAAAAAAATAGGTCACCATATTTCTTATTCTGAAATTTCAAAATTCAACAAAACATTTCCAGCTAATCTACCACCATACTGATAACCAGAATTAATTAGCAAATTATCATCCACTATAACTGGTCCATCAGATTCAATTGATCCGCCACTCGCTTCTATTCCAGCAAGTTCGGTAAAATCAACATTTGTATTAAATTCCCAGAGAAGTTCACCACTATTTTTATCCAAAACATAAACCCAGCCATCAAAACCTCCACCAATTACGAGGTCATTTGTTGCTGTAAGTGCTGCAGAAATACCAACATCACAAGCAGGTTTTGAATTTTCTGAACATCTATCGACTGGAGTAAACTTCCAATTAAGTTTTCCTGACATCCCATCAAGTGAATATATTCCAGGTGTTGCAGGACCAGGAAATTTATTTATAAAATTTGTATCTGCAACAGCTGCAAAAATACTTTTGTTATCTGTTGCCATTCCCCAATGTACTCCACCAGCAAATCCACCTTTCCCAATCCTTTTAATCCATAGTGGCTTACCTTTATTATCAGGATCAAGACCATAAACATGTCCAGATTTTCTTCCAGCAAACAAAACATCTTTACCATCTATATTTGCAAGTACAACCGAAGCTCCAAAGTCCCAATCTGGCCCATCTTCTTCAGGACAATTTGCATCAGCCTCAACAAAACAACCCATGTTCCAGGCATCACCGCTTTCTGCTTGGTATACCCACTCAATATCTCCATTTACTTTGTTTATAGCTATTATAGAGTCACTTGTATCGGCAGCTGGTGAGGAATAAGATTCACCTGTTCCATAATAAATAAGATTTCTTACGTTATCAAATGTTGGCGAATTCCAAACAGGAACTCCAGAAGGTGCTAGAATTTCTATTCCCATATTATTGAGTTCTCCAGTTGCTTTAGGTGGTAATGGTATAGAGTAAGATGTCCATAATTCACTTCCATTATTGGCACTTAACGCCATAATTCCACCTCTAAAAGAACAGCATTGATATTCTGGATCTGCCCCATCTGCCCATTCCCTGGATGATAGTGGTACATAAACAACCCCATTATCAACCCTTACTGAACCTGTCAGAATGACTCTTGGGTGATAACGAAGAGATTTAACCCATATCTTATTTCCATTATAAGGATCAATTTTGTATAGATTCCCTTCATAGTCACCTACAAATATAAAGTTACCCTCATCAGAAAAATTTATTGCCGGCGCAGATCTTATCTCACCATCGACTTTTGTTCTCCATTTAACACAACCCGTTTCACGATCTAACGCATATAAATAAAGATTTTGACCACCAACAAAGATGGTATTACCTGAAACTGAAGGTTGTGAGCGTGCTCTAGTAGCTGAAGGGTATGCAAATACCCATTTTAATTTTAAATTTTTTGCATTCTTAGAATTTAAATTTGATTTAGCATATCTTGAATTTTCTTTATCATAGCCCCATTCCATATATGAATTTTTTTGGCTTAATTTTATTGGTTTGTTACCTGATTTACAGAAATTTGGATCTGGTAAGCTTGCAGAAACTTTTCCTCCAGTAATGTATTCGGAAATACCTACTTTTTCTTCTTCACTAAGACCTTCTGCTTGCGAAGACATTACTCCATTTAATGTACTTAAAATATAATCTGCAGACATCACCTGAAAAGTTGTTAAATGAGGAGCCCTAGGAACACCACCACTATGACAACTCACGCAATTATTATTAAATATTTCTGCATATTTTGATTCATTTGTACTGCTTAGTAATATTGATCTATCATTTTCTGAGCTTGGTGCGCCCGTTAAATTAATGCTAATAATAGCGCATATAATTAGAAGATTAATTTTTCTAAATATCATAATATTTCTCAAAATTTTTTATTAAGCTTTTCTTAAGGCCAACCACCAATCTTGAATTATCGCAGCATGAGTTTCCCCATACTCTTTTGCTAGATCAGATGCATCATCAGGAACTTCTTGCATTTCAGTATTCCCTAATTTAGATGCTCCTTCCACTGGATCAACCCACTCAAGATCAATGTCCTCGATAATATCACCATAATTACCAGCAGCTGCCTCATGATGATCACTTATTTGATGCGTTATTAAGAAATCTAAATATGTCGGATATGCTAGAAGAGTATAGTAAGACCCTTTTTCTCTACCTCTCCAATAATCATAATGAATTACTGAATCCTCATTAGAATGTGTTTTTTCATAAAGTTCTCTAGAAATATTTTCAAATTTCTCTTCATGACCTTCTACAATCTTTATATGCGCAAGAAGTGTGGACATTTTTATCTCCTATTTTATTAATATAATTTCCTATATTTATCGTTATTTGTTCTAAGATCAACACCTGAAAAAAGACCTTGTAATGCTTCGTTTATATCTCCTGAGCTTGCAGGAAAATTTGCATCAAGTATATAAAGGCGACGACTTATTTTCCAACCTTCAGATGTTTTGGTAAATTCATCATGATATCTCCCACAATAGACATTTACATTAGGTAGGTGTCCATTATCAACATCACCACCTACAGTTAAACCGTAACTCTCTACCTCAGCTGTATCACCATTAAGTTCTATTGCCACGGTACCAAGAAAATGCCAACTATGACCATTTCTTTCTACTTCCATTACAACAGGAATAAATCCCTTTGCGTCACCAGCATAAAAACCGTAATCGATATAACCATCTTCAACAAAGCAGGTTTTTAATAAATCTTCGTCAACCCAATCTAAGGCACGACAATATCGAGTTAAACAAGATTTTATTTCATCATGAGCTTCAAGTTTTTCTAATCTTTTTTCTAGTTCAGACATTGGCTATCTCCTTTGTTATATAAATACATTAAAGCTAAGTCTAAAAATCATCAATGCCAATATAAGCCAACTAAACATAAATAAACCGAATCTTACCCAGACTAGATTTAAAGTTGCCTGGAATATTGAATGAATCAAGCGGATGAGGAAATATAACCAGGCACAGGTTAAATAAAAACTATCTGTCATATTTAATGCCCATATTATAAAAGATATTGCATAAAATACGGTTGGTTGTTCAAAAAGATGGTTATAATTATCAGCAACTCTCTCTACTTTACTTGGAAAAACTCCTCCTAGTTTAGAGGGATGAGATAAGTCCTCAAGGTTTACTCCTTGATCTTCGAGAGTTTTAGAAGCCGGGATGCGTGTAGCATACATCCAAATCATCATAAAAAAAGTAAGAATAGCCATACAGATCACAGGCTCTAATATTTCATTATTCATTTTTTATCCTTTCCAATTTTGTTTTTAACCGACTCTGTAGTAAATTTTAATTTAGTCAAATTATTTGAGGGGACTAATTATGACAATTAATGGCCTGCACCATGCAGCAATATCGACGCCAGATATTGAAAGGCTTATGGCATGGTATACAAAAAATTTTGGGTTTGAAGAGGTAGCTAGAACAGAATGGCCTAAAGGTTCAAAAGAAATTGACGATGTTGTTGGATTAAAGGATAGCTCAGCTAAGCAGGGATTCTTAAAATGTGGAAATATTATGATAGAATTTTTTGAGTATTCTTCACCTCAATCTCAGCCAATGGATAAAAATAGACCTGTTAATAATCATGGCCATACACATGTTTGTGTTGATGTTACCAATATCGAAGATGAATATAAGAGATTGCTCCAAAATGGTGTCGAATTTCATGCTCCTCCTCAGGACTTTGGTCAAGTTAAAGCAACATATGGAAGAGATTGTGATGGAAATGTATTTGAGAT
The DNA here is from genome assembly GCA_003212795.1 of OCS116 cluster bacterium AG-435-F03. GTDB lineage: Bacteria > Pseudomonadota > Alphaproteobacteria > MED-G09 > MED-G09 > AG-430-B22. The sequence continues at coordinate 94,532 of QCOV01000001.1, forward strand.
TCAAGAAATTATTGATCAAAACCATCCTGCCAAAGTATTTTAGTTAGTTGTGATTTTAAAAATACTTTAAAATTATAATTTGAGGAGTTATTATTATGGACAGTGTAGCAGTATTTGGTGGAAGTGGTGGTTTAGGTTCTGCAGTTGCTCAAAGTTTAGTCAAAGATTATAAAATAATCATTGGATACAATAATAATAAAAAAAAGGCCAAAAATATATCCGATAGTTTTAACAAAAAAGGATTTGATACAAAAATATCTCAAGTAGATGTATGTGATATTAATTCTATTAAAAAATTTCTTAAATTATCTGATGAAGGTAAAAAAAATAATCTCGTTGGCGTTGTAAATGCTGTTGGACCTGCAATACCCTTAAAGCCTTTGGCGGAAGTATCAGAGGATGAGTTCAAATCAATTCTTTCAATTGATGTATTTGGATCTTTTAATGTATTAAAAGAATCTTTTTCAGTTTTAAGTCAAAAAGGAGGAGGATCAATAGTTCAGTTTTTAACAACTGCCGTTTTAAGAACATTAGAAAACGATGGTATGTCAGGAATCCCAAAGACAGCTATAATGGCTATTGTCCGACAACTTGCGAGAGAAGTTAAGGATACGAATGTTAGAATAAATGCAGTTGCACCAGGAGTAATTGATGCCGGCATAGTTCACTCATCCTTCACTGTCGATAAGATTGCTCAAGAAGTTATTGAAATGTGTCTCGATAGAACACCTATGCCGCGTATGGGCGAGCCAAGCGAAGTTTCTGAATTAGTAAAATTTTTGATTGGTAAAAATTCTGGATATATAAACGGTCAAATTATTGGAGTTGATGGAGGCTATAGTGCCTAATAAAAATTATGAAAATCATCTTATGTATCTTTTGCAAGATATTTATTTTGATAATATAGATACAGCTAAGGCAGATGAGGCTTCAGAAGCAATGCATAATGATGTTAGATGGGTTCATAACCAAGTATGGGAACATGATGCGCATAAGAGTAATATCAGAGATGCTTTCAACGGACGAAAAGAAGTAAGAGAATTTTTACGTAAAAGAATTGTCGAGATGCAGATTGAAGGTATTATTCATAAGGTAGAAAACGTTGTATCTGACGGAAAATTAGGTGCCTTTAAAGCCAATGTTATTGGAAAAGATAAGTCTAAAAAACCTTTTTTTGGTTTAGTGGAATTAAAGGACGATAAAATAATTTACTATAGAGTATTGCCTTTGGAATAGAATAAATTATCCAAAAACCTTTTTACCTAAATCATATTCTTTTAATTTGAATTTTTGTACTTTCGTTGATGACATAGGCCAATCATCAACAAAAACAACATATCGTGGAATTTTAAAATTAGATATTTTTCCTTTTGCAGATTCTATGAGCTCTTCAGCAGTTATATTTGCTCCCTCTTTTTTTTCAATAAAAAGAGCTGGAACTTCACCTAATCTTTCATCATCAACCCCGATTACTTGGCTAATCATGACTCCTTCATAATTATTATAAAAAGACTCAATTTCTAAAGCAGCAACATTTTCACCACCAACTTTTAACATATCCTTCAATCTTCCGTGATAACTAATAAATCCATCTTCACTCAATGAGCCAAAATCTCCTGTTGATAGCCATCCATCAGAAGATATAGTTTCTTTAGTTTTAGTTGGATCATTTAAATAACCTTTAAATACTGTTGGTCCACTTATTTCAATTAGACCCTTTTCTCCTGAAGGCATTTCTTCCCCTGTTTCAGGGTGAATAATTCTAATTTTAACGCCATTAAATGGTCTTCCGCTAGTTGTAATTCTTTTTTCAAGAGGATCATCTGGTGAACCATATGCGCAAACACCACTAGCTTCAGTTAAACCATATGCCGAAACTTGTTTTGCGTCAGGTAATGCTTCTTGGAATGATCTTAATGTATCAACTGGCGCAACATTATTAATAATTCTTAGTTTAGGTAATTTTGAAGAGCTAAATTCAGGGTGATTAACAAGAGCTAGCATAACAGCAGGAAATGCAGGAAAGGCAATTGAAACTTCAGACTCTTCAAGAACTTTTAATGATTTATCGGGATCAAAATGGACTGTGGAAATAAATTCTGATTTAGCCATTAAACATGCTGAAAAAGGAAGTATTGAAGACATATGAAACATTGGTAAAGGATCCCAAAAAACATCACTGCTAGATATATTCCATCTTTCCATCATTGCCTCTGTCGCATGCATCATATTATTATGGCTCAAAGGACATCCTTTTGGATTTGATGTGGTGCCGGATGTATACATAATGAATGCAGTATCCTCTCCTTCACTTTGAGGTTCATCAAGATTCTCTGATGATATATCTAAGTTTAAAAAATCATCAAAATTAAGCAATCTGTCATCTTCAGTACCTCCTATGACATAGGTATTGATAAGTGAGTCAATGTTTTGATCATTTGTATCTAAAACTGACAATATGAGATCAGAGAAATTAGTTATTTCATCTGACTCTGAAGAGATGAATAAATATTTGCATCCGCTGTCTTTTAAAACATAATCTAATTCATGTGTTTTGTATCTCGCGTTTATACATACAGGCGATAACCCCGCATACATTGCTCCATACATTAATTCTAAATATTCAATTGAATTGAAAAGTAGTATTCCTATTTTATCCCCTTTGTTTAAACCAAGAGTTATAAATCTTTTTGCGTGAAGCAAAATATTTTCAGAAAATTCAAAATTACTTCTTTTAATATCGTCAACGATTAGACAGTTTTCTTCTTTATTATTATCATTATAGTTTGTTGCAAGTGCAGCAATATTTCTAAATTCTTTTGAAGCCACTTCATTTCCTCCCTCAACCAAAATCATATTGGAAATATAATGTTAATATGCAAATATTAATGAAGAAAAACAACTAATAAATGAGGATAATGATGGCTTTCACTTTTATAGCTAGGATGAAAATTTTCCCTGAAAAAAAAGATCAGTTTATAAAGGTTTGTGAAAAACTTGAAAAAGCTGTGGAAGAGAATGAAGAGGGTTGCTTGTATTACAAATTTTATAAATTAAGAGAAGAAAATACTTATGCAGTTATTGAATCATTTGAAACTGAGGAGATGGATGAAGAGCATCAGCAAACTCAACATTTTAAAGATATAGTACCTGATCTTTTAGAATGCCTTGATGGTACTTATACACGCGAATTTTTAGATCCTTTGAGATAGATTAATGATTAATATAGGTTTAATAACTTCAAAACAGGCCAAAAGACAACCTAATGCATGGGCTGTCTATGATAATACATCTCAAAGAAGAATAACATTTAAAGAACTTGATGATTTTGTAAAAAAAATTGCGAATGGTCTTCTGTCACTTGGTTTAGAAAAAGGGGATAGGGTATCTATCCTTTCACAGAATTCTATTGAATATTTGGCTTTATTTTTTGCTTGTGGGCAGGCTGGTTTAGTTGCACATGCATTGAATTGGCGTTTGGCAAAAACTGAGATTGCTAAAATTATTGAAAATGGTGAACCAAAAGTTTTCATCTGCGAGGCGCAATTTAAAGATATAAAGTCTGAGCTTCAGAAGGAAATTAATTTTGTAGATCACTGGATAGAATATGGAGCTGGAGGCGATAATACATTTGAAAAGTTAATCGAGTCTTCTTCGAGCGAAGAGGTTATGCAAGCTCAAACTGTGGGTGATGAAGATCCGTTTTTCATTCTTTATACTGGTGGAACCACCGGGGAATCGAAAGGAGCTTTACATACACACAAATCTGCTTATTTCGGAATGCTCAACCAAACAGTTGCTGAGAGAATAGTGCCCTCTGATGTTTATATGTTGACCGGGCAGATGTTTCATATCCCAGTCTTATTAGCTATGAACTATACGGCGCATGGCTGTCCAATAGTTCTCATGAATTTTGATGCAAAATTAGCTCTAGATTTAATTCAACAAGAAAAAGTTTCAGGTTTTTTAGGTATAACAACAATGTTGAACTGGATGATGGCAGTAGAAAATTTTAATAAATATGATCTTAGTAGTCTTAGATGCGTTCAATACGGTGGAGGCCCAATGCCTTCAACAGTTATAAAAGAGGTTCTCAGTAAATTACCATGTCAAATCATTCAAGGTTATGGACAAACTGAAGGCACAACAATGACTTTCCTATCCCAAGAAGATCATATAAAGGCAGCTATTGAGGGTGTTAATGAAGAGAGATTAAAATCTTGCGGAAGAGAGGGTTTTGTAACATCGGTTAAGGTTGTTGATAAAGATGGAAACCCAGTTCCAAATGATAGTGAAACACCTGGTGAAATTATTGTTCGATCTGACGCTAACATGGTTGGATATTTTAGGAGACCTGATTTAACGGAAAAAACTATTCGTGATGGTTGGATGTGGACAGGTGATATAGCTACTTGGGATCAAGATAATTATATTTTTATTAAAGATAGAGCAAAAGATATGATTATTTCTGGTGGAGAAAATATATATTCTGTCCAGGTTGAAGAAGCAATTTGTAAACATGAGGCAGTATTAGAAACTGCTGTTTTTGGAATTCCTGATGATGAATGGGGTGAGTCAGTAAAGGCCTATGTAGTTTTAAAACCCGATATGCATGCTAGTGAAGATGATATTATAAATACTGCAAAAAAACATCTTGCATCATACCAAAAACCAAAATCTGTTAAATTTATTGATGAACTACCAAAGGCTCCAACCGGAAAAATTCTAAAAAGGAATTTAAGAGATCCTTATTGGGAAGATTCAGATAAAGAAATTTAGATATCAGCTTTAGCCACTATATCAGATAAAGTTTGAAGGAATCTTGCTCCAACAGCTCCATCAATCCCTCTGTGATCACAAGACATAGTTACTGAAATTTTATCATCTTCAAGTTTTCCAACAGCCAGTATTCCACATTGCGGTGGATTAATAACTGCTGTAAAAGATTTAATACCAAGCATACCGAGATTTGATATTGAAAAAGTACCCCCCTGATAATCTTCGGGCATTAGCTTATTATTATGAGCTAGATCAGATAATCTTTTTGTATCTGCAGAGATTTCCTCAACGGATTTCTCGTTAGCTTTTTTTACAATCGGTGTAATTAATCCTGCATCAGTAGCTACTGCAATTGAGATATCAGCATTTTTAAATTGTAAAATTCCTTCGTCGGACCAATTAATATTTACTTCAGGATGTTTTGTTAATGCTGAAGCAACACACTTAATTAGTAGATCATTTATTGAAATTTTTTCTTTTTTGTCTTTGCCTTTATTTAGTTTTTCTCTTTTAGCAGATAGTTTTTTAGCATCGAGATCCACATTAAGATAAAAATGTGGAGCAGTATTTTTTGAAGCTGTTGTTCTCTCGGCAATAACTTTTCTCATTCCACTATGTGGTATAAGTTCTGAAGGATTGTCAGCAGATGAAACTGAACCAGTATCACCGCCTTCTTCACCTTTATAGGCCGCAAGCTTAGCTGGATCAGCTGCTTGTTCAACATCTTGTACAGATATTCTTCCTCTTCTTCCTGAAGGTGTTATTGTTGAAACATCTACATCAAGCTCAAGTGCAACTTCCCAAGCTTTGGGAGAAATATTAACATTTTCAGGAGGTGCATCAGGTAAATCACCACTTGATTTTGGCTTCTCTTGAGGAGTAGTTGGTTCAGTTGGCTCAGGTTTTTTTTCTGATACCGCACTTTCAGGTTGAAATGAAGAATCAACAGGCACAAAATCATTAATGAATTGATCTACTTCATCGTCAGTTATTTCTTCTGATGCAAAAACAGCTAATAACGCTCCAACAGGGTATGTTCCATCGACATCAACTAATTTTTTTCGGCATAAACCATCAAATTCAGCTTCAATTTCATTAGATATTTTATCTGTTTCAACTACCAGTAAAGCATCACCTTTTGCAAAAGAAGATCCTTCTTCAATTAACCATTCCGTAAGTTTACCTTCCTCCATTTCGATACCCCATTTAGGCATCGTAAGAGCTTCAATCTTCTTACTCATATTTTTTTCCTATTTAAAGTTTACAACTTCAGCGACAGCATCCCTAATTTTCGTTGGAGATGGTACAAATTCACTTTCAAGCTCTTTAGCAAATGGGACTGGAGAATGAGGACCAGTTATTTGTTTAATAGGAGCTTTTAATGATGAAAAGACTTCACCAGCTGCTAAAGCTGCAATATCTGAAGCAAATGAACATCTTGGAGGTGTTTCATCAACCACAACTAGTCTGCCTGTTTTTTCGACACTATCTAGGATTGCATCCTCATCTAGAGGGCTTGTTGTTCTTGGGTCAATAATGTCACAAGTAATGCCATCATCAGCTAGTGCTTGAGCAGCATTTTCACAAAAAGAAATCATTCTTCCTGTTGCTACTAATGTGCAATCATCTCCTTCAGAGACCATTCTAGCTTTTCCAAACGGAACAAGGTATTCACCATCAGGTACATCACCGGAAATTGTGTACAATGTTTTATGTTCGAAAAATATAACTGGGTCATCATCTCTGATAGCAGTGGATAAAAGACCCTTCGCATCTGCGGGCGTTGACGGCATTGCAACTTTTAATCCCGGTATAGCTGTAACCAATGGATGCAATGATTGACTATGCTGTGAAGCGGCATTCATTCCTGCGCCATAAGTAGTTCTTAGAACCATTGGGCAAGTAGCTTTACCACCAAACATATATCTAAATTTTGCAGCCTGGTTCATTAACTGATCTAAACAAAGACCCATAAAGTCACAGAACATAATTTCTGCAACAGGTCTTTTACCTGCAAGGGCTGCTCCCGCAGCTGTCCCCGCAATACCAGCCTCGGAAATAGGCATATCAATACATCTATCAAGACCAAATTCTTCGTGTAAACCACCTGTCACACCAAAAACACCGCCAACAAAACCTGGCTCTGCGTGAGGACTGCCTGTTCCTCCAACGACATCTTCACCCATTACAAATACATTCTCATCTCTTCTCATTTCAAGAAAAAGCGCGTCTGTTAAGGCTTCTCTATAAGTTTTTTCTGTCATATCTATTCTCCTTAATACCTAGTAAGACACATATACATCTGTAGTTACATCTTCAGGATTAGGCAGAGGCGATTTCTTTGCCTGATCAACTGACTCTTCAATTAATGAATTCACTTCTTCATCTAATTTATTAATATCGTCATCAGAAAGAAGCCCAGCTTCAGTAACTTTATCTTTAAAAATAGTTATACAATCATTATTTTCGCGATCATCTTTTAGTTCATCTTTAGCGCGGTAATTTTGAGGGTCGCCCTCAAAGTGACCATAAAACCTTGTGGTTTCAAATTCAACAGCACATGGACCATTTCCTTCACGAGCTTTTGTTATCAATTCTTTCATAACTTCATGTACTTCAAAGAAATCAAATCCATTAGCCTTAACCGTGTGAATACCAAAACCTTCAACACGACTTGCAATACTTTCAGATGCAATGACATAATCACAATGTGTATGTTCAGAATAACGATTATTTTCATATACAAATATACTTGGTAAATTAAGTATTGCTGCAATATTCATTGATTCAAAAACAGGACCCTGGTTACAAGATCCATCGCCACCAAAAGATACAGCAACAGAACCTTTTCCATCTAATTTTGCAGCTAATGCAGCACCTGTTGCTAGAGGTGGACCTCCACCTACTATTCCATTTGCACCAAGCATACCTACATCCATATCAGCAACATGCATAGATCCACCTTTACCTTTACAAAGGCCATCAGCTTTTCCATAGAGCTCTTTCATCATACCAATCACATCACATCCTTTAGCGATACAGTGACCATGGCCCCTATGAGTTGATGTAATAAAATCGGCTTCAGTTAAATTTTCACAAACACCAACAGCTACTGCCTCTTGACCAGCATATAGGTGTGTAAAACCAGGAATTGATCCTGTCATTATTTCTCTATGAAGGTGTTCCTCGAATTCCCTAATCGTTTTCATTTGCTTATAGGCTTGTTCAAGTTCTTCTCTAGCTAATTGCATTATATCCTCCTCATAATATATATGGATGCACAAATAGGATTAAAAGTTTTAATCGTAATATTCAATAAAAATTTCACTACGATATTAAATATTTTTACTTATTAATCAACCTGTCTCTTTTATAACCCAATTAATGGATTGTTTAATAAGCTTTCTAAAGTTTTCATTATTGTATGATGATGGTCCATCACCGAATTGTAAATACGCTATTGAGCTATTTTCATATTTTTTTGTCCATCCTACAATATTGCTTCCCTCTTGATGAGACCAATCTCTATTAGAAAACATTTCTCCTTCAAGAGCGCGAGCAGCTGAATAAAAGTTTTTATCTATAAATTCGTAATTACTTCTTAAAATTGGATTAATGTCATCCTCAAAAAACTCTGCCAGATATAATTCATCAGTAATCTCAAAGTCTTCAATACCCTCAGTTATAGGATGTTTTCCATCTTTTATAACTTTATATTTAATATCATGACGATATCCTGAATCTGATTTTTTAACCCCTCTAACATTCCCTTCTTGATACAAAAATCTTCCACCAATAATATTTCCGTATTCCTCCCAATTTGGCCAACCAGCAATTGCATGATGAATAAATACACATCCGATACCCTTTTTTAATAAGCTAAGGAAACCTTCCTTAAATTCTTTGCTTGGATCAATAAATGTTGGTTTTGGAGGGGCTGTTTCGAAGTTAATTCCTGGCATATCATAAAAAACTATGGCTTTATAATTTTTTACAGATCCTGAACTTATATATTCTTGAGCTGCAGGGTGTTCAATATGTGACCATGGATAACCTGTTGAATCGATCATTTCAAAAAATGGATCTCGTTCAAATGGATGACCACGGGTTATAACAATAATGTTATCTTTTTGTTGATCAAGAAATGTTCTATTTTGCATTTCAACTTCAGCAGTATTTTTTTCCTCACCATTCATCACATTATAGAAGATTAACTTTTTCTTATGGTCAATCGATAAATGATTAAAAACTGGTTATTATTTTTACTGGACACAAAGAGTTATCACATAATATTATAAGGCGATTTTGTTAGGAGATTGCAATGGCGTTAATAAGATATGCTCAACCAGGTTTGCATGGCGATAAAGAGCCGGAACCAAATTTATCTTATGAATATATACCCAAGGAAAGATATACTTCTAAAGAGTTTATGAAGTTAGAATGGGATCATATATGGACAAAAATATGGCTAAGAGGAGGTTTATCCCAAGACCTTAAAGAAGCAAATGATTACATCACCACTGAAATTGGAAATTATTCAATTTTAATAACTCGTGGTGAAGATATGAAAGCCAGAGCTTTTTATAATGTGTGTAAACACAGAGGAAATACCCTCGCTCAACAAAAAATGGGAAAAATCGATAAAACTTTTAAATGCTCTTATCACAGATGGCAGTATGATGCAGCTGGTCAACTAGTTGACGCTCCTGATCCTCATACTTTTCCGCAGGGCGTTTGTGATCCTTCATTACACTTAACTGAGCTTCCATGTGAAGAGTGGAATGGTTGGATTATGTATTCATTAAATCCTGATGTTAGACCACTTGATGAGTGGCTTGGTCCTGTTAAAGATCATCTTGAAGCTTATAACTTCGACAAAATGGATTTAGTGATGGATATGACTGTTGAGTGGAATTGTAATTGGAAAGCATCTGTTGATGCTTTTAATGAAACTTACCATGTTTGGGGAACTCATCCGCAATTAATGGATTGGTTAGATGATCAAAATGTACAAATTGATCTTTATGATATTCACAATAGATATCTAGTTCCTTTTGGAGTACCAAGTCCTAGACCTCATATTGATCAAGAAGTGATCGGACCAAATCTAGAGGTTTACATGGAGCAGAATGGCGTAGATCCTAAAGACTTTAAAGGAAATGCTCAAGAAGCTCGTAGAGCTATTCAATTAGCTCAAAGAGAGCGTGCAGATGAAATGGGTTGGGATTTCTCAAGTTTAAATGATGACCAGTTATCAGATGATTATCACTATTGCGTTTTTCCAAATGTTACTTTGAATACTCATGCTACGAATTATATGATGTTTACTCAAAGACCTCACACAGAAGATCCAAATAAATGTCTTTATGATTTACAAATGTTCTCTCTTCCTACAGATACAAATAACAAAAGAACTAAGCAAGCCACAGAAGCAGCTGAATCAAGCGCTCCATCATATATGACTGTTGAAGGTGATGAGGCGCCAAGAGTAAATCCAGGTATGGATGAAGCTGTACAAGGTGAAGCAGATGCGTCTGGTCGTCCAGAGCATATTTATATTAAAGATGGTGAAGAGCATACCCTTGGAGAAGTTCTTGATCAAGATGCTCATAATCTTCCTTTTGTTCAAAAGGGCATGAATAGTCCTGCATATAGAGGATTGTGGTGTGGTGAACAAGAAAGAAGAATTATTCACTTTCATCAGGTAGTAGATAGATTAATTATGGAAGGTGGCGGACAAGTCCCTAACTATAAAGAATAATCATCTAATCTTTTTTTGGTAATATTATGAGCGAGCAAGGAACCTATGTTTTTGTCTGTGATTCAACTAATGTTGAAAATGGATCTGAGGCAGTCTTTGAGATAAATGATAGAGAAGTTTTGGTTGTGCGTTCTAGTGAGGGAGAGTTATTTGCGGTCGAAGATAATTGCCCACATGCAAATGAATGTATTTCTGGAGGAAGATTTAGAAATGGATTTTATGCATGCCCCCATCATGGTGCAAGATTTGAGTTATCAACAGGAAAATCGATGACAAATCTATCCACAAAGCCATTAATGTGCTTTGATGTAAGGGAAGTAGACGGAAAAATTGAGGCTATAGTGCCTAAGAAAGAAAAAAAGAAATTTATTCCTGGAGGAGCACCTCCAGGATTTGGACCAATGTAATTTTAAAAGGAGGAAGTTATGGATTTAGGTTTAAAAGGAAAGAAAGCAATCATTACAGGCGGAAGTAAAGGTATAGGTTTAGCTTCTGCACACGCATTAGCTGATGAAGGAGCAGATGTTGCAATTTGCTCTCGAAATATTGATGATGTGAATTCAGCTCTAGAAGCATTAAAAGGTAAAGGTGTTAATGCTATCGGTGGAGCTGTTGATGTAGCTGATGGTGACGCATTAAAAACATGGATAGCATCAGCTATCGGTGATTTAGGTGGTTTAGATATTCTTGTTCCACAAGTAAGTGCTGGTGGAGGTAACCCAAGTGAAGATGGTTGGGCTGCTAATTTCCAAACAGATATTATGGGAACTGTCAGATCTGTAGAAGCTTCATTAGAAGCTTTAAGGGAATCTAATGGTTCAATTGTAATAATATCAACTACAACAGCTATTGAACAAGGACCTGGAAGCGGACCTTATGGTGCAGTTAAGGCAGGATTATTGAATTACTCAAACCATATTGCGCAAACTGAAGGACCAAACGGAGTTAGATCTAATGTAATATGTCCTGGCCCTATTTATATTGAAGGCGGTCCATGGAATTATATAAAAGATAATATGGAAGATTTCTATAACGCTACTTTAAAAGGAATTCCTCTAGGTAAATATGGTTCCGGAGAAGATATTGCTAAAACTGTAGCTTTTTTAGCGAGTCCTGCTAGCGGTCATACCACAGGCACAAATGTTGTCATTGATGGTGGATTTACTAAGGGAGTCCAATTCTAATTTTATTTAAATTTTAATTATTAGGAAGGTGTATTAATGACGGATGATATAAAAAAGAAAATTGATGTTGTATTTGTTGTAAGCGGTAAATGGCACGATATTGATTTTGCTAGATTAGAAATTTTAAAATTACTAGCAGAAGATGAAAGAATAAGAACACGAGTTTTTGAAGATTATTCAAATCTTCATGCCATAGAAAATGCAGATTTCTTGATTACTTATACATGTGATGTTTGCCCAACACTTGAGCAGCAAAAGGTTTTAAGGAATTATGTTGAATCTGGTAAAAGGTGGTTTGCGCTTCATGGAACTAATTCAATTTTAAATTTTGAACCTGATGGAAAAGTGGATAGTCCAAGAATAGCACCTATAATGATGGAAACCTTAGGTTCTCAGTTCATAGCCCACCCACCGATAGAGCCTTATAAAGTAGAGGTATCTCAACCTAATCATCCTCTTGTAGAGGGCTTCGAAGAATTCGAAACTACAGATGAACTTTATTTAATGGACTTACATGGGGATTTAGATGTTTATCTTGAAGCTAATTATGGTGGAAAGGCTGAGGGGTTTGTAGAGGATGATTGGCCTCAGAAATCTTGGCCTGTATTCTATTCAAAAAAAGTAGAAAAAGGTGAGGTTTTATATTTAACACTAGGCCATGCCAGAGGTCATTATGACATGCATGATTTACCTAATCCTGTGGAGTACTATCCAGCTGTTGAAAGGTGTGCCTGGGATTTTCCTCAATTTTACACTCTTCTTAGAAGAGGAATTGATTGGGCAAAAGAGCTCTCACTAAAAAATTAAAATGTCAAAAAAAGTAGCTCTTGTTACTGGAGTTGGACCGGGAACAGGTTCATCTATAGCTCGTCGTTTCTCTGATGGCGGTTATAAAGTAGCTATGATTGCTCGCGATAAAAAGAGACTAAAGTCACTTGAGAACGAACTAGAGGATAGTAAGGGTTATTCTTGTGAGCTAAGGAATCAAGAATATCTTAACAGTACAGTTGACAATATTATAAAAGATTTCGGTTATCCTGATGTTTTTATTCATAATGCTGTTAGAGGAACTAGAGGTAATTTTTTGGAATTTACTTCTGAAGAATTACAATCGAATTTTGATATAAATGTTCTAGCTCTGCATAGAATAGCTCAAAAAGTTGCTCCCGAAATGATTAAAAAAAATAAAGGCGCTATAATCGTAACAGGTAATACATCAGCACATAGGGGTAAAGCAAATTTTGGAGGAACAGCTTCAACAAAGGCGGCTCAGAAAATATTAACTGAATCTTTCGCTCGTTATCTTAACCCCAAAGGAATACATGTTGCATACATAACTATTGATGCAGCTATTGATTTAGAGTGGACAAGAAAAGCTTGGCCAGATAAACCTGATGATTTTTTTATTCAACCAGATGATATAGCTTCTGAGGTTTGGCACATTGCGCATCAGTCAAAATCAGCCTGGACATTTGATCATTGGTTAAGACCTTTTGGTGAAAATTGGTAAAAGATAAAGAATATTATACATGTTGTTGTAATTATGCAACATAATTCAGATATTTTAGTATAAATTCATACATAATATAAATTAATGATAATTTAGTTGGTCTTTTTTTATAATTTGTTATATCACACTCTTCTTACTATTAAATCTGGGGAGATTTTTATGAAATTAATTAAATATTTTTTAATATTCGCAATTACTTTTTCTTTTTTAACTCAAGAAAAAATAAGTGCGCAAACAGACAGCCCATCTGAATATACTGTCGAAGAAATTCTGGTCACAGCTAGAAAAAGAACAGAGTCTATTCAAGATGTTCCTGTTGCTGTTTCAGCTTTAAGTATTTCTCAAATTGAGAGAGGAAATATACAAAGAGTTCAAGATTTAGAAAAACTTGTACCTAATGTTGAAATGTCTGATATGGCTTTTGCAGGCGGCGCAATTAGTGCTGGTATTAGAGGTCTAACATTTGATGATTTAGAAAAAACATTTGAAACAACAGTTGGTGTTGTTATTGATGGTGTTTTTGCTGCTTCTAACTCTGGGGTTGACCTTGATCTTTTTGATCTTGAGTCAGTTGAGGTACTTCGTGGTCCACAAGGTACACTTTTTGGAAGAAATACAATTGGTGGCGTTATCAATATTAATAGATCAAAACCAACTAGAGAGTTTGGAGCTAAAATTAAAGTTGATCTAGAAGAAGATAACACAAGCGATCTTAAGCTCATTCTTAATACACCTCTAGGGGATAAAGGCGGAATGAAGATTGCCTTGAGAAAGCTTCAAAGTGACAGCTTTATGTTTAATGTAACACGAGATGAAAGAGAGAAAGCTCGTGACTTAGAATCAGCTTCTGTATCTATAGATTTTGATCCTTCAGAAAATGTTAATGTAAACTTCATTTTTGATAACTATAATGATAATTCGCAACACAATCTTCTCGCAATCACTAAATTTTATGTAAACAATGTAGGCGCTCCTCAGGGGGTTTTTGCTCTTCTTGGCCAAGGTGCGGCTGGCTCTGGTGATCTATCAGCAGCTAATGATTATGAAACTGTTTACTCTGCAGAACCTTTTTTAAGTGGTATTCAAGGAAATAACATGACTTTAAGAGTTCAATGGGAACTAGAAAACCATACTCTTAAATATATCGCTGGTAATAATGACTTTAAGGAACTTATGGATATTTGTTCATGGGGATCACCTGGAGCTGTTGTTACTCCGAATTGTGTTTTCCCAGTAGTAAGAGATCAGAATTACGAACAAACCTCTCATGAGGTACAGTTAATATCTGACTCTGGTGGTCCATTAAATTATACATTAGGTCTTTTTTATATTGAGACTGAAGCAAATATGGATTCTGGACCTGCATCAAATTTCCAATCACAACAAGAAGCTGAAGCTCAAGCAATATTTGGAGATTTATCATATGATTTAAGTGAAGATTGGACATTAGGTTTAGGTCTGAGATACACTGAGGAAGAAAAAGATTTTGCAATCCAAACATATGGTGGAGTTGCACAAAAATTAGCTAAAGATCCTAAGATTCTTGATCTTTCTAGAAGCTTTAAAGATGATAATCTCCAGCATAGAGTTGTTATTCAAAGAAATACTGACTTTGGGATGATTTATCTTTCTCATTCAACTGGTTTTAGAAGCGGTGGTTTTAATGCTAGAGGATCGACACTTCAATCTGTTGGACCATATAATTCTGAAGAAGTTGAAACAATTGAACTTGGATTAAGAAGTGAATTATTTGATAACAGAGTAGTTTTAAACTTAACTGCCTTTACTAATGATTATACAGATAAACAAGAAGTTATTGTAACAGCAGCAGATGGTTCTATTGTTGTCGAGGGAGTTCCACAGTTTTGTGGCACTACATGTACTTTCGTAAGAAATGCAGGTGAAGTTTCCATAGACGGTTTAGAAATTGAAGGTACATTTAGAGCAACTGAAGCTTTAACCCTTAGAACAGCTATTGGTGTACTTGATTCTGGTTATGATAAGTTTGAATATGACGGACAAAATGTTGCAGCTGCGGCACAACTAAACTTTGCCCCTGATTATACTGCGAGTTTAAGCTGGGAATATGTAACAGAATTTCTTAGTGGAGAACTTGTTTTTGCTGGTACTTTTTCTGCAAAAGATGAATTCTATGGTAGATTTGATCCAGCTGTATATAATTATGAATTAGGTGCTAATATGGCAGTTGATAAAACTGAAAAACTTGACCTAGCATTAACTTATACACAAGATAATCCAAATGGAAGCACAATGACATTTACAATCTTTGGTAATGATATACTTGAGGAAGGTGGTTACATAGTTAGACCATTTGACGCTGGTGCATTTGCTTTCGCAACTCCTCAAAAGAGACAACATTTTGGAATATCTTTAGGACTTGAGTTTTAATTATTACAAAATACAATCAAAGGGCGCTTTTTGCGCCCTTTTTTTTTATAAAATATTTAATGATTTAATTTATTTTTAAAAGAATCACATTATTTTGTAGCCCATATAATTTAGTCTTGGGGAGGTTAACTTATGAAAAACATTAGATTATTTATTATCTTTTTTGCTTTAATTGGTTTGGTAATTAGCAAAGAAGGTTTAGCGCAATCAGAATCTTCAGAATCTTTTACAGGTATTGAAGAAATAATTGTTACAGCACGTAAAAAAGAGGAGCCTTTACAGGAAACTCCAGTCACGATTACTGCTTTAACAGATGCAAAGATTCAGAAACTTTATGCTACGGATTTAAAAGACTTAGGTATGAGTGTTCCTAATCTAGTTATTAACCAAGCTGCAAGTGGAAGTTTTAGCAACTCCGCCGCAGTTTTTATGAGAGGTATTGGTAATTCTGATATTGACTCTACGATTGATCCACCAATTGGTATCTTTATTGATGGTGTTTATGTCCCAAGATCTAGTAATAGTAATTTAGATCTTTTTGATGTTGAGCAAGTAGAAGTCTTAAGAGGACCACAAGGCACTCTTTTTGGAAGAAACACAACTGCCGGAGCAATTGTAGTTCGATCAAAAAGACCAACCGGTGAATTTGGTGCTAAAGCTCGTCTTACTATGGGTGAATATGGTAGAAGAGATTTACGTGTAGCAGTTGAAGCCCCTTTATCAGATACTGTAAATGCTAAAATTTCAGTTTTACAACAAAAAAGCGATGGGTTTTATAAAGCTAGATATCTAACACATCCTGATTATTCGGTTCCAGCTCAAATGAGTTACGAATATGATGGAGATTATCAAGATACTGGTGGCGATGATCTTTTTTCAATAAGACCAATGTTGGAATTTAATCCTAATGAAAATTTCACACTTACTCTTATAGGTGAATATTCTAAAGATAGAAGTGAACCAACTCCAGCTATAAATGCTGCAAAACCTAATATGGTTTTGAGCAGAGTCTACGGTCGGCCAGGTACTGGTTACTCTAATATAGGGACTTATAATTTTGGTCCCGGTTATATTCATGCAGATATAAAAGGTCTAACTGCTGAGGCTGTATGGGAATTAGAAGGCGGTACTCTAACATCAATTACAAATTACAGGGAAACCGAATATCAGTATAAAGGGGAAATAGATTGGACTGATGCCCCAATGTTTGGCATTGTTCGTACAGAACCTCATGAACAAAAATCTACAGAGCTTAGATATAATACTGATTTAAGCGATAGACTTTCTCTGACTGCAGGTATTTATTACTTTGAACAAGAGTATGAATTAAGAAGGGATACATTTATTAATACTTCTGGTGCATTTCTGGCACATATTATTGGTGTGACTTCTCAAACTCATGAACAACAATCTGTATTTGCTGACTTAACTTACGCTATAAGTGATCGATTAAACTTTAGTTTTGGTGGCCGTTATACGAAAGAGGAAAAAAGCTTTATGCAAAAACCTTTCTCAGTTGGGAATGTGGCAGCAGAAATTTATAAGGATGACGAATGGTCTAATTTTGGACCTAAGGTCGGTATTGATTATCAAATTGATGAAGATAAGTTGCTTTATGCTACACTTGCTAGAGGATTCAAAAGTGGTGGTTTTAACGGTAGAGGAGGTACTCCTACTACATTAGGCCCATTTGATGAAGAAAGTGTGGATGCTCTTGAAATTGGTTTAAAAGCTGATTGGGGATCAACATTAAGGACAAATGTAGCTTTCTATCTTATGAGATTTGAAGATCTTCAAAGAACTGTTATTAGGCCTCTAATTAACTGTGGTTGTCCAAACCCACAAGAAACTATTACTGCTAATGCGGCTGAAGCTGAAATTAAAGGTATAGAGATTGAAATTGAATGGGTTCCAAACGATAACTTTAATTTAGGTGTAGCTTTAGCATTTAATGATGCTGGATATGAAGAATATTTTGCTGATGTGTTTGGTACAGGCGCTCAAGATTACTCAGGTCTTCCATTACAAAATGCTCCTGATATAACTGCTGCTATTAATATGTCTTATAGTATTGATATGGCAAATAATGCTTCAACAGTTATTAATCTTGGGTGGCAGTATCACGATGATTTAAATGCTAGTGTTACCGGCTATGCACCTGCTGATATTGATGCTAGGGGCTTATTAAATGCTAGTATTGATTATATACCAGCTGAAGGAAATTGGAGAATTTCTGCATATGGTAAGAATCTTGCTGATGATGTAGATAAAATAGCTGTTACTAATGTCTCTGTTTTATTTGACCTTGCGTTTTACAGCAATCCACGTGTTCTAGGTGTTGAGTTAGCCTGGGAATATTAAAATATAATAAAGCGACCAATTAATTTGGTCGCTTTACATTTCTTATTTCATCATGTTTATTTAATAATACTAACTCTTTGGAGGGGAGACAGATTATGTTTGTGAGAAGTTTTTTTATATTTTTTGTATATTTACTATTAATTGCTAATTTACAGGCAAACGAATACTCTCCTGCAGTAGGAAAAAATTATCCTGATAAACTTTTATGGGGAGATACACATCTTCATACTAATGAATCAGCAGATGCTTGGTCAATAGGAAACCCAAATTTAACACCAAGTGACGCCTTTCGTTTTGCTAGAGGAGAAGAGGTAACTTCTGAAAGTGGAGTAAGGGCAAAATTAAGGGTACCACTTGATTTTTTTATGGTTTCAGATCATGCAACTTATCTTGGTGTTTTTAAAAGAATTAAAGCTGGTGATGAAGATCTTATTAAAAGGCCTTTAGGTAAAAGATGGAAAGATTATATGGACAATGAAGATCCTAGACTCTTTACCGAATTTGTTGAAGGTCTTAACGGGAACCAGGAAGTATCTTTTAATAAAGAAATATATATCCCTATCTGGAAAGAAATTACTGAAAATGTTGATAGATTTAATCAACCAGGTGTTTTTACGGCTTTTATTGGCTATGAGTGGACTCCTGCACCAACAGGTGACAACCTTCATAGGGTTGTTATCTTTAAAGATGATGCAAAAAAGGCCCAAGAGATAATACCTTTTTCAGCACTGGATAGCGATAAACCTGAAGACCTTTGGAATTTCTTAGAAAATTATAATAAAAATACTGGTGGTGAGGCTATCTCTGTTTCACATAATAGTAATATAAGCGGTGGTCGAATGTTTCCTCTTAAAAATTCTTATGGAGAAGCCATTGATCGCGCTTACGCAGATATGCGTAATAGATGGGAGCCTTTAGTAGAAGCAACACAAGTTAAAGGAGATAGCGAAACTCATCCAGCTGTATCACCTGATGATCCTTTTGCAGATTATGAGACATGGGAAGGCAACATAGGAAGAAATGAAACTGACAGGCTAGAAAGGTTGAGTAACACAGGAGAATGCGCCAATACAGAAAATTATAAATGTTATAGATACAAAGAAAGTGAAACTGATCGATATAGAGGCAGCTATGTTCGGCCTGCATTAAGAAGAGGTTTAGAAATACAAAAGAAAATTGGTGTAAATCCATTTAAATTTGGGGTAATAGGCAGTACTGACAACCATACAGCATTAGCCGCATCCGCTGAGGATAATTTCTTTGGAAAATTTGTTGATTCAGAGCCTGGACCAGGTCGAATGAGTAATTGTATGGCAGGTTGTGACAGACCTGATGGAGACGGTCAAGGAGATCTATGGCGTAATTGGTTAATTTCTGCATCAGGCTATGCAGCTGTTTGGGCAAGAGAAAATACGCGTGAGGAAATTTTCGATGCTATGAAACGAAAAGAAACATATGCAACTACTGGACCAAGAATGGCTGTAAGATTCTTTGGAGGTTGGAACTTTTCAAAAGAAGACTCCTATAAACCGAATTTTGTTGAAATTGGTTACACAGAAGGTGTTCCTATGGGCTCAGACTTGGGACCAAGAGAGAGAGGTAAATCTCCAGGATTTTTAGTTATGGTTTCAAAAGATCCAAATGGTGCAAATATTGAACGAGTTCAGGTTATTAAAGGATGGATTGATTCATATGGTAGATCAAAAGAAAAGATATATGATATAGCGATTTCTGATGATGCAGGTGAAAATACTGTTGATGTAGAAAATGCTACTTATTCTAATTCAATTGGCGAAGCCTATATCTCTACTTTTTGGGAAGATCCAGACTTTAATCCAAATCAATCTGCATTTTATTATGTTAGAGTTTTAGAAATACCAACACCTCGCTGGACAACCTATGATAGTGCGGTATTTGGAATTGATATTCCATCATATGTCCCGAAAACGCATCAAGAAAGAGCTTACACATCATCAATATGGTATAATCCATAGTGAGAAAAAAAATTGTTGTAATTGTTGGTTTGATAATTGGATTGTCAATAATAGCTCTAAGTACAATCCAATCTACCTCAGATATTAATGAAGATGTAATTATCGTAAATAATAAAAACTTAGAGATTTTTTATTTTAATAACCTTGATCCTGAGAATCCATATAACCAAGATTTTAGTATTTTATCTGATAAACAAATAAATCAATTAAAAAAAGAATTTATTCAAAGGGAAGTTTTAGTAAGGGAAGCTAAAAGACTTGGTCTAGATAAAATTGATTCAATTATATCAGCTCGCCTTGCTCAATTAGGACAGCAAGCTCTTGTTGGTGAAATTATCGAATTTGAGGATATTGAATTAAGTGAAATAAATGATTTCTTTGAAACAAACAAATCACAATATATCGAATCTGAAACCATATCTTTCTCCCATATTTTCTTTGATACAGAGGAAAGTGCTAAATCTTATTTATTAAAATTACAAAAAGAATCTGATGTTGAAAAATTGAAAAGGCTAATAAATATTGGTGGTATTGTTTTCCCTTATCAAAAGAATTATTCAAAGAAACCCTTTTCTTTTGTTGTTGGTCATTTTGGTGAAATAGGTGCAACGAATCTTTTTTCATTACAAAAAGATATAAAGAATTGGCAGGGCCCAATAAGATCATCTCTTGGATATCATCTTGTTAATGTATTTAATAGAACACCAATGAAACAAATGGCTTTGGAAGATATTTTACCTGCGGTAAAGAGAGATTATTATGATCAATTAAGAAAGAAAGATTCGAAAAATATTATATCTAATAAAATTTTAGAATATGAAATAATTGATGAAACAAAAGTTAATTAAACTTGATCAAATTCAATATAAAGGTTGTCTAAGCCTCTTAATAAAACATTAGGACTATAAACAAAATTATTTCCTTCTGAAAATCTCATATTTTTAAGTCTATCTAATATGATTGGAAAAGCTGTATACATTTCTTTTCTTGCTAAATTCATACCTAAGCAAACATGAATACCTTGCCCAAAAGCTATATGTCTTCTAGCATTTTTTCTAGTAACATCAAATTTATCAGGATTTTCAAATAAGTCTTCATCTCTATTTCCTGAGCCATATCGAATTAAAATTACTGAACCTTTAGGTATATCTACGCCACCTAGCTCAGTATCCTCAGTCGCAATTCTCCACATGTTATTAGTAGGGGTTAATAATCTTAGCGCTTCTTCAACCATATTAGGGATTAAACTGTGATCATTTACAACTAATTCCATTTGATCAGGGTTTGAAATTAACAAATAGAAAGCCTCAGTAATTGTATGTGCTGTTGTAGCGTTACCAGCAACCAATAATTGTTGTAGAATAGATAATTGTTCAGCTGTTTCTAATTTTCTATTTTTACCATTCTCATCTTCGAAATCAAGATTTGCTAAGTCTGAAATTATATCATCGGTTGAATTATTTTCTTTCTCTTTTAATTTATTTGCAAAATATTGCTGAAATTGAACTAGTTGTTTTGCAATCGCGATGTGTTCTTCTGGAGAACTTGTTCCAGAAAGCTGTTGAACAAACGCATCTGACCATCCACAAAAATTATCATAATCTTCTAGAGGAACTCCAAGTTGTTCAGCTATTACTCTAACGGGTAATTGTTGAGCTATATCTATACTAACATCACACTTACCTTGATCATAGAATTGATCGATTATAAAATTTATTTTATCTTCGATTTCTGGTCCCATATCTGAAACTCTTGCTGGTGAAAAAGCTTTGTCAACTAAACTTCTATAGCTTGTATGTCTTGGCGGATCTGCAGTAAGCATTGTATCAACAGGAGGGTATCCATCGGAAGCCATAATATCAGCAGCTTCTTGAGGATAATCACCACCTCCGCTTCTTTGAATTGTTCCAAATTGGTTAGAAAAAAGCTTAGCATCTCTTGCAACTTTACAAATTAGTTCATGCTTTGAAACTTGAAAAATTCCTGTATTTGGATCCTGATATACGGGCGCCTCATCACGAAGTTTTTTAAAAAAAGCATGAGGGCAAGCCATAAGCTCAGGGTCAAAAATATTAATCTTTTCAAGATCTTCATCTAAGGGTTTTATAGCTTCGCTCATTAAAATAGCTCCAATTTTTTGACTAGTAATTATAATATATAAGGCTTTTCAATATTTAATTACAAGAAATAATTAATATCATAAAATAAATTAAAATGTTGTAATAATACAACAAAACATGTGAAATTTTATATCTTTATAAATAAATTATATATTTATTCTTGACGAAATATATACAAATTGAGATGCTAAATAGTAAAAATTATTAGTTTAAAATACTGATATATATACATTTTTTAAATGGGGAGACATTATGAAAAAATTAGTTTCGTTTGTCATGGTTGGCTTATTTTCTGCTGTTTTTATTTCAGAAGATGTTTTTTCTCAAGATAGTCCGGCTGTTTCAAATCGTCAAATAGACGAAATTATTGTTACATCAAGAAAAACTGAAGAAAATATTCAGGATGTTCCAGTGGCTGTTTATGCTGTTGATGAAAAAGCTCTTGATGACTTTAGACCAACTACTATGCGAGATCTAGATAGTATGGCACCAAACTTACAAATAGGCATGAATACTGCTTCAGGAAACCAAGGTGCGATTTTTGTTAGGGGTTGCGGTTATGCTGAAGTTGAGAAAACACAAAACCCTCCTGTAGGTTTGATTGTTGATGGCCTATTTTTGGGAACAAATACTGGTACATTAATGGATGCATTTGATTGGTCAAAAATACAAGTCAATTCAGGACCTCAAGGTGTTGTATATGGTAAGAATACATCATGCGGTAATGTTGTTGTTGAAAGAAATAGACCTTCAGATGAGTTTGAGTTTGATACTGAAATTTCAGCAGGTAACTATGAAGCCTATGAGTTGGGTATAATTTTAAATATCCCGATCACAGAAAATGTTTCTTCACGTTGGAATTTTAGAAAATTAGCACACCAAGGTTATTATGATAACCTTGCCACAGGTCAAGACTCTGGGCAATTAGATATTGCTGCTGCAAGTGCGAGATTTCTAATTGATGCAAATGAAAACACTGAAATTTATATTGTTACTGATTGGTATTATGACAGGGGAGATACTGCTCCTGTAGCATATTCCGGTAATCCATTTGGACCTGGTTGCGTACCAAATTTTGGTGCTGGTTTAGGTCTTGTTGGTGCACCTGATAATGGATGTACACCAGGTTTAGGCGGTGTTACAGCTACTGAATTAAGCACTGCAGGCGCTGCAATTGGTATAACTCCATTTGCTGGATTTGCTGGATTAGAGCCTTTCTTCTCTCAAACAGAAGCATATCCACCTCATGTCGTTAATCTTGATAACCCTGAACAATCTGATATGGATTTTGTAAGAGCAAGTATGGAGGTTGTTTCTGACACTGAACTTGGTGAGCTTACTTATGCCGTGTCTTATTTACAATTAGATGATAATGTTCTTCAAGACTTTGATGCTTTGCCAGGTATTGCTGGTGGACAAGGTAATCCTGCAACGCTAGGTGGAGCTCTTCATACAGCAAGAAACCAACACTTTAGTCAGTATTCACAAGAAATAAGGATAACAAATGATATTACAGATCAGCTAAATTTAACTGCTGGCCTTTTCTTATGGAAGGACTCTATTTTTTTACAACAGCATTCTGGTGGTGTTGTTCAAACCTCTGGTCAGGACACTGAATCATATGCAATTTTTGCTTTAGCTAGGTTTGATGTAACTGATACTGTATCAGTTTCAGGTGGTATTCGTTATATTGATGAAAAGAAAACCTTTCATACACAATATAATCAAATAGTTGGACCGGGCACTTATGGAACTGTTGCTTGGTCAGAAGCGCCTGTTGTTCTTCCTAGATTTTCTAAATCAAATTCTTGGGATGACTATATGGGCGAGGCTACTGTAGATTGGCAAGTAAATGAGGATAGTCTTCTTTATGCTCGTTGGTCTAGGGGCTTCAGATCAGGTGGCTATTCAATGAGACAAGCTGCTTCAGAGTCTCTTACACCTACAAAAGTTGCAGCGTTAAATGCTCAAGGTTTTGGTCTAATTCCTCAAGCTCATGCATGCGATACATGTGATTACGGTACTTTTGAACCTGAGTTAACTGAATTATTTGAAATTGGCTCAAAAAATGTTCTTATGGATGGAGCCTTACAAATTAATGGTGCGATTTTTCAAACCACTACTGAAAATTTCCAAGCAGCTAGTATTTTAACTACTCAAGGAGCTTATCGTCAGACCGATACTTACATAAATAACTATGGGGAAACTGAAATTAGCGGTGCTGAAGTATCAATAATTTGGCTTCCGCCAGTTGATGGTTTAACTCTAAGACTTCATTATGGAATATTAGATCCAAAAGTTAATGAAGCAGTAGTTGATTCTGGTAGGTTAGGAGTTGGTGGCG
This sequence comes from OCS116 cluster bacterium AG-435-F03, assembly GCA_003212795.1. Taxonomy (GTDB): domain Bacteria; phylum Pseudomonadota; class Alphaproteobacteria; order MED-G09; family MED-G09; genus AG-430-B22. The sequence goes on from QCOV01000001.1 coordinate 118,994, forward strand.
CACCTACAGCTTCAGGAATTATGGTTGATCTTGTTGGTGGTGGTAATCCTCCTCAATTAGGAAGAGTTCCAGAGTATAGTTTTGCGTTTACTGCTCTTTATGAGTATGAATTGTCAAATGGTGCTTCATTAAACACTAATATTACATATAGAGGTGTTGATGATCAAAACCTAACTGTTTCATCATTTCCAGATGTTGAGTTAGGTTATGAACTTCTAGACGCAACAATTACATATGATGCAGGTGACTGGTCATTAGCTCTTATTGGAAGGAATTTAACTGATGAGGCATATAGAACTCATTCACTTACTTCTGTTAGGTTCCAAGGCTGGGGCGATCCTGCAACTTGGATGCTAGAATTAAGAAATTCTTGGTAAAAATTTTCTAAAAAAAATTGGGGCGAAATAAAAAATTTCGCCCCATTACTTATATATAAAAATTCAAATTAAAATTTATGGAAAGTCTTAAAGATAAAACAGTTATTGTTACTGGTGGAGGTAGAGGTATAGGAGCTGCTGCCTGTAGACTGTTAGCATCTGAAGGAGCCAATATAGTTATTACTTGCAGAACTATTGAAGAAGGTCTTTCCATAGAAAAAGATATATTATCAAAAAATGGATCAGCAAAATTTATTCCACATGATGTAACTAAAGAGGAGAGCTGGCAGAAAGTTATTGAGGAAACTTTACAAAATTTTCCGCAAATAGACGCTGTTGTAAATAATGCTGGAAGTTACAATTATCAATCTATTTTAGATTGCTCTCACGAAAGTTTTAAATCACTTATTAATACTAGTCTTGATGGATGTTTTTTAGGTTTAAAATATGGAACTGAAGCTATTCGTAAACATGGCGAAGGTGGTTCCATAGTAATGATGTCTTCTGTTCTAGCAAAAATAGGGGCAACTAATATGTCAGCTTTAAGCGCTGCACATGGTGGTGTTAAATTATTAGCTAAAGCCGGAGCCTGTGAGTTAGGTCCGGAGAAAATAAGAGTAAATTCAATACACCCTGGTTTGGTTGATACATATACAGAAGAAGAATTCAAAAAAAACTATCCTGACTCTATAGACTCTCTTAAGAACGAAAAAGATAGTATCGCTATGATCCCATTTGAAAGAAAAGGATCATCTGATGAAATAGCTGAAGCTATTAGATTTTTAGTTTCAGACGAGTCAGTGTTTATGACAGGCGCAGAAATAACAATCGATGGAGGGCTGATTGCTCAGTAAAAGTTTTAATGAATAGATTAAAGGATAAAGTAGCTATTATAACTGGTGCAACCTCCGTAGGAATTGGTCGAGAGACAGCTTTGAGGTTATCTTCTGAAGGCGCTTTTCTAACAATAACTGGAAGAAATGAAGAAGAAGGGCAAAAAACTTCTGACATGGTAATAAATGAGGGTGGTAAATGCATATATATTAAACATGATGTTTCAAGTGAAAAAAATTGGAAAGAGGTTATTCAGGAAACTATAAATGTATATGGATCAATTGATTATTTAGTTAATAATGCTGGGCAATTTTGGATCAAACCTATTGCCGAAACTTCTTTAGATGATTTTAAACAAATATGTTCAGTAAATATAGATGGCACATGGTTGGGCATGAAACATTGTTTAGACAGAATGAATGATGGTGGTGCAATTGTTAATGTTTCCTCTTTAATGGGCCAAATGGGGTTACCACAAGGAGCGGGTTATTGCGCTTCAAAAGGGGCTGTAACATCAATGACAAAATCAGTTGCTTTAGAGGCTGCTAAAAGAAAAATAAGAGTTAATGCCCTTCATCCCGGCGTAATTTGGACAACTATGGTTGGCGGAGGAGAAGGTGGAGATGAGAATCTCAAAAATTTCTTCATTCAAGAAACTCCAATAAGAATGATTGGGTTACCAGAGCATATGGCAGATGCAATTCTATTTCTTTGTGCTAGTAATTATATTACTGGTGCAGATATTAATGTTGATGGCGGAAGGCTAGCTGATGGATCAATGGGAAGTCACGCTGGATAATTAGTTTATTGATCTTTGCTGCAACAGCATATAAACACACAGAATGTCCACTTCAATTAGTACGACACCTCGGGAAAGAAAACTTGGCTTTAGAGTTTTATTTCTTGGTATGTTTGCCATTGGTACAGGGCAAACTTTATTTATAGCTGTATTACCTCCCTATGCTCGAGGCCTTGGTTTAAGCACAACTGAAATTGGGTTAATTTTTTCATTATCTGCATTAGGATGGATGTTTATGAGCCCTTTTTGGGGCAGAAAAAGTGATTATGTTGGTCGTAAATCAATAATTTTATTGGGGCTTTTTATTTACTCAATAACAACAATTTTAATGGGTTTTGAATTTAAGCTTCATAATGATGGTTTTATAGGGCTGACTTTACTATTTATTTTGTTGATTATTACTAGAGGTTTTTTTGGTTTTTTAGGATCAGGTACTCACTCTGCTTCAATGGCATATGTTGCTGATAGAACGACTGAAAAGGAAAGATCAGGAGTCATGGCATTAATGGGTTCTGCTTTTGCGGTTAGTGGCATTATTGGACCTGCTATAGCTTCTCAAGCAATTCTATTAGGGCCATTAGTTCCTTATTTTCTTTTTGGTTCTATTACAGGTGTAATTGGAATTTTAATTTGGATATTTCTTCCTGAGAAAACAAAACCTAATATTCCTGCAAAAGTACATGAAGTACGTTTAACTGTGCTCGACTCAAGAATTCTAACTTTTGTCGCAATGGGTTTTTTTATAAGTCAAACCCAAGCAATTATTATGCAGTTACTTGCTATGTATCTTCAGGATAAATTTAGTTACACGGTCATTGAGGCAACTTTTTATACTGGCAGAGTATTAATTTTAATGGGAGTTGCTACTTTTATAGTACAATTTTTTATTATAAGAAGAATATCACCTACTCCCGGTTCATTATTAAGAATTGGTAGTGTCTTTTCCATTTTATCTTTGTTTGCATTTATTTTTTCTAGCAATCTTTATTATATGAGCCTTGCTCTAGCGGTTTATGGTATAGGGGGAGCATTAATGGGACCAGGTTTGTTTACTGGGGTTTCTCTTGCAGTTGGAAAAGATGAACAAGGTGCAGCAGCAGGAATTCTAGTAAGTGCTTATGCTGCTGGATTTGTTATAAACCCATTAACTGGAATGAAATTGTTTGATTGGAATCCTGATTTTCCATATTTCTTAGGAATTATTCTTATGATTTTTTGTTTAATTATCTCAATTTTAGACAAAAGGTTAAATATAAAAGTAGACTTTGATGAAGATATAGGACACTCAGGACATACTGGCTAATGTTTAAAAAGTTCCTTCAAGCTCAATTTTAAAAAAGTTATGTTCATTTACATCAAAATTTTCTTGAATAAGAAGATCGTTATTAGACTTGAAACCATTATAAATTAATTTTCTTCCAAAACCAATATTTGTGTCTAAAACCTTTTTCATCATAAAGTTTAAATTTAATTGCGGATTAATCTTAGCGGTAAAACCAAATCCTAAGGTTGGATCTTCTGCAAATCTTCCCCATAAATAAGGGTCATAAATGTTAAATTGTGATTGATATCTGTAGGTCATACCCCAACTATATTTACCTCCAGGAACATCTTGTCTTATACCAATCATTGTTTCCCATCTTTTATACCATGAGAAATCTCTTTTAATATTTGTAACAGGATCAGTAACTTTAGTGCTTTGAAGATAGCCCTTGAATCTAAAAACTCCCCCTTCAAGAATTTCATTTATTCTAATACTTCCATCAATTGTTGCTTTAGTTCTCTCACCTGATCCTAAATTTCCTATACCAGCATAACCATCTATCGGTAATCTATCTACTGGACCATCTATATCCCTTGCCGATCCTTTTAATGTTATAACTCCTCCATCATTAGGTAGTCTCCATTCGTGTTCTAGTTTTAATTTCCATTCTGTTTCAGGTCTTAAATCAGGATTTCCTGCTCTAATGCTTTCTTCAAATTGATCATAACTAGAAATAAAATTATCAAAATTAATTTGACCAACATTTCTTTCAATATTTAATCTGATCTGTCTATTCTTTTTATAATCCCATTTAAGATCTATTCTTGGTTTCCAGTATTTAAATTCTCTTGATAAATTTACATCACCAGATTGACTGATTTCTGACCATTCATAATTTAAAGCCAACTCCAATCTAATTTTATTTGATAAAGGAAGATTGTAGGATAAAAATCCCTCATACCTATCTTCTTCAACTTCTCCAGATGTATTTATTATACCCGCGTTAGTTTGTTTCGCATTACTATCAAAGTAAATAAGATTAAAAGTTCTATCTAGTTTATTGTAAGCACTTTCAACACCGTATTCGAGAGAACTACTTTTACCAATAGATTTGTTAAAGCTTAATCTTATTATTCTCTCATTTTCTTTTCTATTATTTGTTTCAGAGCTATTTTTATAAGAATTTATAGTATCATTTAAGAACGAAATATCAGTTTGATCCTCATTTTCCTCTGTTAGAACAACTCTTAATTTAAATGAATTATTTTTATTGATTTGATGTTCCCAGTCACCTCCAAACTCCCATCCATCATTACTTTCTCTTCTATCCCAATTAATTTTTTTATAAAAATCCTTATATTCAATATCGGTCGGTAAAAAATATTCTTGAATTTGTGGTGCATTTTCTTTCCCATCAAACCAAACCAAAGCATTAACTCTTAATATATTTTTATCATTAATTTTTGAATTTAAATCTAGGTTTACTCTATTGCTTGATTCATATTCAATTGTCTCACGTAATCTATAATAAAGTAGTGATTGTTCTTGATCGACGGTAAATTCATTATATTTCCTACTTTGTAAGTCACCAATTCTTTCCAATCCTAAAACAAGATCAGTATTTTTTATTTTAGTTGCCCAAGATCCAGTTCCTCTCCAATTGCTATCGCCTGAGGTTAAATATCCAAGAGCAGCGCTCCATGTTCCAGAGCTTTTTGATAATGAAGAATCTACAATGATATTGACAATTACTCCATCTGATCGAACATCGAGTCCTGCCTCTGAGCCTCTTATAACCTCTATTCTAATTAATGAGTCAGCATTTATTCTTTCTAGAGTTTTTATAATACTATTACTTTTTGAAGATTGTCTTTCTCCGTTAATTAATATTTGAGTTCCTGATGAACCAAAACCTCTCTTTTGATTGCCACCTGGTTCATAGCTTTCTGTATTACGCGAGCCTATATTTTCTACGCCAGGTATTCTTTTAAGAGCATCATTTACGTTTGTAATATTAAATTGATTAAAATAGTCTTTTTCATAAATTATTTTATTATCTTCATTCGCATTTAAATAATTGCCAGAATCTACTGTTAGCAATAAAGCTAATGAAAATAATAATGATCTATTAAGCATCTATTATGCTCTATTTTCAAACCACCCATGAAAACCATATGGAACTCTATGAGGCAATTGTGCAACCGCAACTGGACCATCAGCAACATTCATAGCATCAAGAATAATAAGATTTGATCTATTCTCGTTGGCATTATATTCGGTTGCAACTAACCAACCTTCACCATCATTACTATTATTAGATTTTGGAATAAAAACTGGTTCACCAACCGCTCCACCATCTTTAGTTGTATAATGTTCTCTTTCTTCAGTTAAGAAATTGTAGTGAACAATTGTATTCAAAGACATACCTTTAGGATGTTTACCAATATTTCCAGCGTAATAACCATGAGAGTGTTTTTGTAATGCAAATCTATCATCTATTCTTGGAAATTCACCTGTAAGATCATCCATTATTGTCTTATCAATTTTTCCTTTATTGAGGTCTATTTGCCATCTTACATGTCTTGCTTCAGCATCTTTTTGTTCAGGCATGCTTCCATCCGCATATGGAAATAGAGGTGGAACTCCAAATTCCATCAAATCACAGTTAATTGAACCATTTTCATCATATGCATTCATATAATGAAAAACAAATGATGGGTCACATTCTATCCATTTAGCATCTTCAGCTGAACCATCTCTAGGTAAAATACATACATGAGTTCCTTTTTCAGGTTCCCAAGCAAAAGGTGGTTTACCATTTAGCGCTCTTTCAAAATCACCAGTTAAAGGAAACACAGGGAAGACAATATATTTTTGTGTAGCAAAAAAATCATGAACCATTGAAGGAAATGGAGCTTTAATTAATTCAGACTTTGTAATTTTTCCTTCCTTAGAAACAGCAGTATATCTAATGGTATCTGTGAAAAAACCATCCGCCATATAACCAAAAAATAATAATTCTCCAGTTACAGGGTCAATTTTAGGATGGGCAGTCACAGGTCCTTGAAGCTTATTATCGAAAGTATGAGAACCTTTTGACTCAAGCGTCATTTCATCAAATTCAAATGGTGCATGAGCTTCCTCTAAAGCAAAAATTTTACCAGCATGCGAAACAATAGCTGTATTTGCTAAACCATCTGTTTCAATATTAGATACTGAAGGATCATTGTTCATTACATCCATACCGCTAGACCAAAGAGCTTTTTGTTCTTCATGTTCTTTTTTCCACTTTACAGTCTTCATCCATCTGTTCAGATAGGATACTTTTCCATCATTAATATGGAAGGCATGAATCATTCCATCTCCACCAAACCAATGCGAACTATCACCTCTCGGAGGAAATTTTGGATCTGGTCCATTTCTATAGTAAGTACCGTTAATTTCTTTTGGAATTTCACCTTCTATTATAACATCATCAATACTGCTCTCCATTCTTATTGGAGCAAAATTGCCTATCAAATGATCTTCTTTTGGATATGGTTTAGCCATGGTTTTTCCTCAAATTTAATTTTTACAAACTATAAATAATTATTAAATATTTGTAAAAGAGATTGTTCGTAAATTCTAATTATGCTGTAATATATTTAAGTTTTTTTAGGAGGACAAAATGAAAGAATGTCTAAAGTTTTATATTAATGGGGAGTGGGTTGATCCTGTAAATCCTCAGCATTTTGATGTTATTAATCCAGCTACAGAAGAGTCAATTGGTAAAATCGCTCTTGGTAATGAGGAGGATTTAAATAATGCTGTTTCCGCAGCTAAAAATGCATTTGATAGTTTCTCTCAAACAAGTAAGGAAGAAAGAATAGAGCTAATTGGTAAAATTCTAGAGGTTTACCAATCACGCTATGATGAAATTGCTGAAACTATTTCTTCTGAGATGGGGGCACCTCTTTGGTTGTCGAAAGCTGCTCAGGCAGCAACTGGCGCAGGTCATTTAGGTACATTTCTTGAGATACTTAAAAACTATGAATTTGAAGAAGATAGAGGGAACACAAGAATCAGAAAAGAGGCTGTAGGTGTTTGCGGTTTTATTACTCCTTGGAATTGGCCCATTAATCAAATTACTTGTAAGGTTGCACCAGCTCTAGCTGCTGGTTGTACAATGGTTTTAAAGCCATCTGAAATTGCGCCATTGAACGCAATACTATTCGCAGAAATTTTAGATGAAGCAGGCGTTCCAGCAGGAGTATTTAATTTAGTTAATGGTGATGGACCAACTGTTGGTGAGGCAATGTCTTCTCATAAAGACATTGATATGATGAGCTTTACAGGTTCGACTAGAGCAGGAATCGCTGTTGCAAAAGCATCTGCTGATACTGTTAAACGAGTTGCACAGGAATTAGGCGGTAAATCAGCTAATATTATTCTTGATGATGCAGATTTTGGTTCTGCTATTGCAGGAGGTGTCACTAGCTGCTTTATGAATTCTGGTCAGTCATGTAATGCTCCAACGAGAATGTTAGTTCCTGCCGATAGGCAAGATGAAGCTATAGCAATTGCCAAAGAAACTGCTGAAAATACTATTGTTGGGAATCCAGCTGAAGTTGGAGCTGGAGGAATAGGACCTGTGGTGAGTGAATTACAATATGATAAAATACAAGCCTTAATTGAAAAAGGTATTGAGGAAGGTGCCACATTAGTTGCTGGAGGACCAGGTAAACCTGAAGGTCTAAATGCGGGCTATTTCGTTAAACCTACTGTTTTTGCCGATGTTAAAAATGACATGACAATAGCTCAAGAAGAAATATTTGGTCCTGTTTTATCAATCCTTCCATATAAAGATGATGAAGAGGCCATAGCAATTGCCAATGATACTGTGTATGGACTTTCTGGTTATGTCTCAGGTAGTCAAGAAAGAGCGCAAGGTGTAGCTAAAAGAATTAGATCTGGTAATGTTCATGTAAACGGCTCTGGACCTGATTTTTCTGCGCCATTTGGAGGTTTTAAGCAATCCGGTAATGGAAGAGAATGGGGTGACTTTGGTTTCGAAGAGTTTTTAGAAATTAAAGCTATTCTGGGTTTTACTGCCGCTTAAGCTAAAAATTCAGTAATTAATTTAAGGCTATGCACTTATATGGTGTGTAGCCTTTTTATTTATGTGTGTGCATTTTTGGAGGTCTTAACTTTGCAACAGGCATTATTTCTAAGGAATCATTTTTTTCAAAATTAAGAACAACCGAAATTTTATCACCAAGTGACAAATTTTTATCGAGATTCATTAACATTATGTGATAATCACCCGGCTTAAGATCAACAGAACTATTACTAGGGATGGTGATGCCATCATGAATATGAATCATTTTAGAAATATTTCCTTCTCTTATTGACCTATGTATCATAACCATACCTGCTTTATCTGAAGAGGCGGATATTAGTTTGTCATCACTGTTACCAGTATTTATAATTTTCATATAAACAGAGCCTGCTCCACTCGGAGTTACGCGCGCCCATTCGTTATCTACTGAGATTTCAGCTTTGAGACTGTTTGAAAATAGTAAAAAGCTCAAAAAAGAAAAAATTAAAAAATATTTAACTGTTTTTTGGTAAAACATTTTCTATCGCCTTTTTAACTTTATTTGATTGAGGTTTAGTTAATGATAGAAAAGAATTAGCAAGCGTCCCATCTGGAGTAATTAAATATTTATGGAAATTCCATTTTGGAGTTTTGCCGTATTCGGATTTAAGCCATTTATAAAAAGGATGAGCATTTTCACCTTTAACATCCTCTTTTGTTGTCATAGGAAAATTTATTCCAAATGTAGTTTCACAAAATTCTTTAACTTCACCTTCTTGACCTGGTTCTTGTGAACCAAAATTGTTTGAAGGTACGCCAATAACCATTAAACCTTTGTCTTTATATTCTTCCCAAACACTTTGGAGGCCTTCATATTGTGGTGTAAAACCACATTGAGAAGCGGTGTTGACAACCAATAGGGCCTTACCTTGATATTCACTAAGAGGCATAGGATTGCCTTCTATTGATTCAAAATTAAATGAAAAAGCGTTATCTTCCATCGCTTTACCCTCCGTTGAGTTGAATAATAAGAAAAATGCAATAAAAACGAAAACTAATTTGTGTAAATAATTTTTCACTACCAAATCCTTTTTTTTTGGAACATTATATATATAGTAATAATAGTCAAAAATACAATATGATCATGGAAATTTGATTAATTTAATATTTGGAGAAATTAATGGATCTCAAACCAAGCCCAGAATACATAGAATTTAGAAAAGAAGTTAAATCATTTTTAAAAGATAATATAGATATGGCTGGAAAAGCCAGAAATCCAGCTAGACCAAATAAAAACGAATTAGATTGGCAGGACAAGCTTATTAAAAATGGTTATGCGGCCCGAACAATTCCAAAAGATTATGGTGGTTACGGAGCAGAGCCGGATGTACTTAAATCAAGAATAATAGCAGAAGAGTTTACTAATGCTCAAATCCCCCTTGGAATGGCTAATCAAGGTATTTCAATGTTTGTACCAACATTATTAGAGCTTGGAACAGAGGATCAAAAACAGTCTTGGATAGAGAAAACAATCAAAGGTGAGGTTATTTGGTGTCAGGGTTATTCAGAACCTGGATCAGGTTCTGATCTAGCCTCTCTTCAAACTAAAGCTGTCGATGATGGTGATGATTTTATTATAAATGGACAAAAAATTTGGACCTCTAGCGCGCAATTTTCAGATATGATGTTTTGTTTAGTTCGAACAGAACCTGATGCACCTAAACATAAAGGGATTTCATATATTTTAATAGATATGAAAACCCCTGGCATAGATGTTAGACCACTTATGACAATGACAGGGCATGCAGAATTCAATGAAGTTTTTTTTACAGATGTGAGAGTGCCAAAATCTAATATTGTAGGAAAAAGAGGTGAAGGTTGGTTTGTTGCCAATGCAACTTTAACACATGAAAGAGGTATGTTAGGTGATCCAAATCAAGCATCAACAAGATTAAAAGAAATAATTGATCTTATGGAAAGCGAGACAATAAATGGTGATAAATTAATTGATAATCCTGTACATTTAGATCGCTTAATGCGTTTACAGGCTAGGGTTATGAGTATGTCCTTTAATAGCTTAAGATCTCTCACCGCATCACATAAAGGTTTAGATGCCAAAATGGCAAAACTAATAGTGAAATTAAACGGATGTCAGCTTAATCATGATTTAGCTGGATTTGCTATCGATCTTCTTGGCGAGTTAGGAACAATATATGGAAAAAGTAACCATGATCATGATTCAGGTAGGTGGCAGTGGCGATATATGTTTGACTTGGGTCTTATTATTGGTGGAGGCACTGCACAAATTCAAAAAAACATTATCAGCGAAATTGGGTTAGGCATGCCCAGGGAACCCAAACCTATGCAAGAAGGAAAAAAATAATGGAATTTGCGCTTTCAGAAGAGCAAGAATTATTAGTTGATAGTGTTTCTAAAATGCTCGCATCAGCCTGCAGTGTTGATGAGTTAAGATCACAAGCATCAGGTGAGATAGCATTTAGTGATAAAATTAATAATGAGTTTATAGGTATGGGTCTAAATGGATTGTTAGTGCCTGAGGATTTAGGTGGATCTGGTTTAGGTATTCTTGAAGCCTCATTAATTTCAGAACAAATTGGAAAATTTGCTGCGCCAGCAATTTGGGTTGGTAATTCTGTAATGACACCAATGTGCTTAAGTAATGGGGATAATAAAGAATTAGCAGAGAAATGGCTTCCAAAAATATCCGATGGAAGTTCTACTTCAGGTATAGCTATTAATGAGTTTATAAGTAAACGTGAAGATAATGGATTAAGCCTTGATGACGGTAAGATTTCAGGCATAAGTATATTTGCAATTGATGCTGAAAAAAATCCTGACATTATCATCACAGCTGTTGAAGATGAGCTCTATCTTATTGAAACAGCTAATGAAAAAATAGAAATATCAAATCTTCCAACAATAGATACAACAAGAGTTATGTCTGAAATTGTTTTTCATTCTTGCACAGCGCATAAAATTAATGGCGGTAAAGAATTGATTAAGAAAATTATTGATTCTGGAAGAGTTGTTTTATCTGCAGATTTGCTTGGGGCTTCTCAAAACATGTTAGATAAGGCTATTGAGTATTCCCTCGAAAGAAAACAGTTCAATAGAATTATTGGATCTTTTCAAGCTGTAAAACACATGTGTGCAGAAATGGCTGCAGACCTTGAACCATGCAGATCACTAGTTTGGTATGCGTCTTATGCACAAAATGATATTCCAGAAGAATCTCATTTAACAGCTTGCCATGCGAAAGCTCATTTATCTGAAGTCGCACACGATATAGCAAGAACAGCAACACAAGTTCATGGCGGGATGGGATTTACAGATTTATTGGGTCTTCATTATTGGTTTAAAAGAATAGGTTTAACAAGACAGATTTTTGGTGGTCCAGAGATTGTCAGAAAAGAAGCTGCGGCTTCTCAAGGTTTTTTAAATAATTAATTAGGAGAAAAAATGAAAAAAGTAATTTTTCTAATTATAGCTTTTATTCTGTTTTTTTTAGTTTCAATTTATATGGGATGGCTTGGAAAAGCTCGTCATGTTGAAAATGTGCAAAGTTTACCATTGGCTCAAGAGATTATTTCTGAAAGATCTAAAATCCAAACCAATGCCGCAAAAAAATTAAACCCTTATAACAATAAGCAAATTCTATTCGGTGATTTTCATGTACATACAACATTTTCAACAGATGCATTTTGGTGGTCATTACCAATTCTTGGTGGTGAGGGAGTTCACCCTATGGCGGATGCCTGTGATTATGCTCGTTATTGTTCATCGATAGATTTTTGGGCAATTACCGATCATGCAGAAGCCTCCACCCCAAGAAAATGGCAAGAAACAAAAGATTCCATCAGACAATGTTCTTTTAGAAATGGTAAGGAGACAAATGATGTTATTCCTTTTGTTGGGTTTGAGTGGACTCAGGTAGGACCAACGCCTGAAGAGCATTATGGACATAAAAATGTTATTTTTAAGGATCTTGAAGAGAGTAAATTATCAAAACGACCAATTGGCGCAGGAGGAACTGCCACTAATGCGCTAAGAAATAATACTGGTGGCTTGATGCCTCCAATTGTAGGTGTTTTAGATATTTTAAATTTTCAAGATTATTCAGATTTCAATTATTTCATCAATGAAGTGAGAGATATACCAACTTGTCCACAAAACAAATCATCCGCCGATCTTTCTGGTGACTGTTATGAATATGCTGATACACCAGGTGATTTAGTAAGAAGACTTGAGGAACAAAATTTAGATCCATTAATTATTCCACATGGATCTACATGGGGTTTTTACACTCCACCTTCTAGCTCTTGGGATAAGCAGTTAAAGTCAGATATGAGACCTGAAAAAATGAAAATAATTGAAGTTATGTCCGGTCATGGCAATGCAGAAGAATATAGATCTTATCAACAAATTATTGGTGATCTCAATAATCCAGTTTGTCCAAAACCAACATCTGAATTTTTACCCTCGTGTTGGAGAGCTGGTCAAATAATTGAGGACAGATGCTTGCAAGAAGGCCTAAGTAAGGATGAATGTGTCAAAAGAGCAGAAAAAACAAGAGAATTTACTGCTAATCTAGGTTTAGGCGGTCATACTTTAATTACTGGGGAAACACCAGATGATTGGTTAGACTCTGGTCAATGCAAAGACTGTTTTCTTCCTGCTTTTAATCATAATCCACTTACCTCTGTACAATATGGTCTAGCAATTACTGATTTTTCATCTGAAAAACCACTAAATTTTAAATGGGGCTTTATAGCGGCTTCTGATAATCATAGGTCAAGACCTGGCACGGGATATAAACCTGTAGATAAATTAAAAACTACAGAAATGTTAAGGATAAAAAACAAATTTTGGAAAGAAAGAACATTCCCTATAAGCAAAGAGAAACCAGCATCAGTTCTAGAGCTAACTCGAGAGGAGGTTCTTAATAGTGGACTCTCTTTCCAGTTAACAGAGTTAGAGAGACAACAAAGTTTTTGGACACAAGGCGGTTTAGCAGCTGTCCATAGTGAGTCTAGAACTCGTGATGGAATTTGGGATGCTTTAAATAGAAAGGAAATTTATGGAACTTCTGGACCTAGGATGCTTCTATGGTTTGATGAAGTATCTTCAAGTACGTCTATGCCAATGGGCTCAGAAATCGTTACCTCGGTTAACCCTGTTTTTGTAGTAAAAGCAGTTGGATCTTTTAAACAATTACCTGGATGCCCTGAATTTACAATTGACGGAATGTCCGGTGACAGAATAGAAAAATTATGTGCGGGTGAGTGCTATAATCCTTCATCGGAAAGACATAAGGTAACTAGAATAGAAATTATTAAAATAACCCCTCAAATAAATTCATCTGAAAATGTAAGTGATTTAATTATTGATCCTTGGTTATCTCTTCCATGTGAAAATAATATAAATGGATGTGAGGTTAAGTTTGAAGATAAAGACTTTATTAATGATGATAGACCTGCCGTGTATTATGCTCGCGCAATTCAAGAACCTACCGAAACAATTAATGGTGATGCCCTTAGGTGTACTTATGATGACCAAGGAAACTGTTTAGAAGTAAATCTATGTTATGGTGATTACAGAATTGATGAAAAAGATCAATGCTTAACAAAAGTTGAACATAGAGCATGGTCTTCACCAATTTTTATTTCTAAAGCCCAGAATGAACAATAAATTAATCCTTTTTTTTGGTATTTTAATTGGATTATTTTTTGTCCTTTATGGGGTAATTGTTCCTAATCAGAAACTTGAAGAACCTAATGCAATAGTTTCTGTTAATGGACATCCAATTTATCAAACAGATTTGGACCTAGCATTACAAGCCTTATCTATGAACAAAAGGAATGAGGTTAATGAAGATGACAAAAAGAATGTTCTTGAGCGTCTTATCGATGAACAGTTACTTTTACAAAGAGGATTAGAGATAGACTTACCTCAGACAGAGGGAATGGTAAGAAAATCAATTGTTAATTCTATGATTGATAAAATAGTTGTTGAAGGGCAATTATTTTCAGTTCCTGAAAATACTTTAATAGAATTTTATGAAAGCAATAAAGATTTTTTCTCGGGTCATTCTGAAGTTCATATTAAAAAATTATTTCTAGAATATAGATCTCAATCTGAAGATGAAAAAAAATTGGATGCTATTAGACAGCTCCTTATAGATGGAGAAGACTTTGATTTTGTAGAAGCAGAATATGGAGATTATATTCTTCCTGAAATACCAAATATGCTCTTACCAATAAAAAAACTAAGAGATTATATAGAACAAGATCTCGTAGAAATTATTTTAAATATGACTCCAGGTCAGATTACCTCAGAAATAGAAACAGAAAATGGGTATGTCTTTTTATATATGCTCTCAACTATTCGAGGCGAAGAGAAAAGTTTTGAGTCTGTTAAAAAAGAAGTTCTCGTTGAGTACAAGAGGAGGAATGACGAGCTTTCTTTGAAAAATTATATAGAATGGCTGAGAAAGAAATCGGAAATTATATATGTACAATAAATTTACACATACTTTTTTAGCTTTTTTCATTTTATTGCTTATATCTTTTCCAATAAACGCACATCAGCTGAGTCGATCTTTTTCTAAATGGGAAATAAATGATAAAAATGTAGAGGTTTCCTTCACTGTTCCTGCTAGACAAGTAACTTTATTACCTGCTGTAGAGGGGCCATTATCTAGCTTAGACGGATTATTAGCTCGACATTTAGAAAAGCATTTAAAAATTTATAATTCAAATGATGAGTGTGTTAGGGACTCTGAAATTCAATCATCTTATGATGATAATGATTATGTCCGAGCACAGATAAATTTTATATGTGAGAATAATGGTGATGAAATCCTAATAAAGAATAGTTCTTTTTTTCCTGTATCTATTGGTCATGTTCATTTCGCTAGAATAAAAATCAATGATTCTGATTGGCAAGAAAGTATTTTTACTAGCTCAAGACAAGAGGCTACCTTTTCTTTATCAACAGGAAAAAGTGATCAAAGTAAATTTGAAATATTTGTTGATTATATTTATCTAGGCTTTGATCATATTTTAGAGGGATATGATCATTTAGCTTTTTTGTTGGCTATTCTTTTAATAACTTTTCAATTTAGAAAAATGTTACTTTCCATTACCGGTTTTACTTTAGGGCATTCAATTACTCTTGCTTTGGCAAGTTTAGGTTATGTTCAACCATCAGGAGAAGCTATTGAAGCTTTAATTGGGTTTACAATTTTATTAGTTGCTTACGAAGCTTTAACAATTGAAGAAAAAAATAGATATTCTTTCGCATCTATTTTGACTTTACTCATTATTATTTTAGCTGCCATATCTCTTTTCATAGGTGGAACAATAAATATAATGACATGGATAGGTTTAATTATATTTACTTTCTTTTATAACATTCTTCTTGATGACAGAGAGCAAGCAGAAAGATTAAATCCTTTAATAACAATAATCTTTGGGTTAATACATGGATTTGGTTTTGCCGGCGTTCTCTCAGAGCTAGGATTACCCAAAGACGGCTTGATTGTCGGCTTATTAGGGTTCAACCTAGGGGTCGAATTGGGACAAATATTAGTAGTTTTAATAGCGCTCACTATTCTATTTTTACTAGGAAAAACTTATCTTTCTCGTTATAAGGGCTTTGTTTATGATTTAACAGGGATGTTGTTGATAGCTCTTGGTGTATACTGGTTTGTAGGGAGAGCTTTGGGAATTTAATTATGGAAGCTAAAAAAATAATATTACAATTTATATGTCCTGATAAGGCAGGTGTTTTATCTGCTGCAACTCAGTTCTTATTTAAAAGAAATGCTTTTATGACAGAGGTTTCTTCATTCAGCGATAATGATACTAAAAAGTTTTTCAGTAGGATTGCTTTTGAGAATGAAGATGGTTCAAGTTTTAATATTAATGATTTGGAAAAAGAATTTTCTACAGAATTAAAAGAATTTAATATTGATGGAAGATTTTTTGATGCTGAACAGCCATGTAAGGCAATTATTGCTGTAAGTAAGGTTGGTCATTGCTTAAATGATCTTCTTCATAGATGGAAAATTGGGTCTCTTCCTATAGATATTAAAGGTGTAATATCTAATCATGAAACTTCTAAAGATATTGTTGAATGGAACAATATTCCCTTTCATTATTTACCAATTTCACCGGATACCAAATCAGAACAAGAGCAGTCATTTAAAGAAATATATCAAAATAGTGGTTCAGAACTATTAGTTTTGGCGCGTTATATGCAAATCTTATCTTCAGACTTCCTAAATGAATTGGATGGTCAGTGCATTAATATTCATCACTCCTTTTTACCTGGATTTAAAGGTGCAAAACCTTATCACCAAGCACATGAACGAGGTGTTAAAATAATTGGGGCTACAGCTCATTATGTTACCGATGATCTAGATGAAGGTCCTATTATCGAGCAGGATATTCTTAGGGTAGATCATGGCGCGTCCCCGGAAAGCATGCAGGAAAGTGGATATGATATTGAATCTGCTGTTTTATTAAGAGCTGTAAGATTATATGCTGAAAGAAGAATTTTATTAAACGGCTTAAAGACAGTAGTATTTAATTAATATGACAAGTGATATCTATAGCAAAGGATCAATTATCACTGATGAGCAGTTTACGCCATTTAATCGTTACATAGATGTCAATGGTTTACGTATGTTTGTCTTAGATAATGTCTCAGACGAATTTGTGTTGGATGTTGCGAATACTTTTGAAGCTATGTTTCCACAAAATAGTGATTCAATTGATTTAACTTCTCAACAATTACTTTTACAAAATATGAAAGATTATAAGCACTTTCAAAGAATAGGATATATAGGACCACCTGAAGATGGAGAACCAGCAAGCGCTCCGTTAAGTGGTGATTGGGAATTTGCTCAAGATTATATATGGGAAAAACCTAATTCATCCACCGCATCGCAAATAGGAGAGGTTGTTGAGCATCTTCTTCACACCATTTCTTCATTAAGCTTAAAATATACTTTTCCAGAAAAGTGGGATTGGGATGATACTTCCTCAGATGTTTATTTGGCTATGCAAGAAGCAATTGATAAGGGCATATATAATGTTTCGAGCTATTCAAGCCTTAAGGGTGATCCAGAGGGTTATAATAAAATTATTGTCCAAGAATTTGTGTATTGGTTTGTCGCAGCCGAATGGAATTATTTTGAAGTAATGGGCCTATCTGTAAATGGTTCTTGGGAAGGTGGCTCTAATGAGGAATGGTCATTGTTAACTTCAGAGGATGTGGCAGAGCAACTTCCTCTTGCTCACAAACTTTATGAAGAGTCATTTAGTAAATTGATACAAAAACCCGATGGAACAAAAGTAACGGAATGGTTTAGCACAGACTCTTCTGTAGCAGAGTCAACAGAAGATGATACAACATCAAACACTGTATCATTGGATGAAAGCGTTTATTTAAGAGAAGGAACTTTTCTTGGAAATAGCTATACAATTAAAATGCTTGGTGACAATGAAGAAGAAATATACGCACAAGGAACTGGTAATGCATTTGTAGTGGGAAGAGGTGTATTTTCTGAGGAGCAAGTTAAGGGTATTATGGATAATTATGAGTATGTAATTAAAACAATATCCAAAACCCTTACTTGGAAAGGTACTCTTGATTTTGTTGTCGTAGTTCAAGGTGACACAGGTCATCCAACAGGTTTATTACCATCAATGGCTTTTCAGCATGGTGAAGATTTAACCGGCGATGCAGGCGTTCTGCTAGGAACTAATGAGGATAGAGTTCATGTTGCAACATATGAGCAATTAACGGGCATAGATTTAAACGGTGATGAACCTGATTTAGGTTTTTATATAAATATTACAGAGAATAATGAGTTTAAAAATTTTGGTGTTGATGTTTGGATAGACCCCGACCCTAACCTAACAAGTTACACAAATCTTCCAGAAGGACAGCATGATTTAATATCTATAATAACACATGAGATAGCACATGCGATGGGACTTGCGGGCACATTAGATCCTTATTGGAGTGTTAATCATTATAGCAAATCATTAACGGAAAAAGATGGTCAATATTATTATTCCTCGGAAAGAATAACTAATCTAATAGGTAAGGATCTATATACAGAATATGAAGCAGGTCGTTCTGACGATGATTCTCTTGACCATCATGTTTTAGATCCTGAAGGAGGAATTTCTGGAATAGCTTCTTTAATGTCAGGTGAAATGTATTCCCAAAGATGGAGTGAACCTGGTCCTATAGAATATGCAATTCTTTATGATTCAGGTTGGACAGAAAGAACAACAGGAAAACTTTCTGAAACGATCAGCTCTGACCATAATGTTTTACAAGCCCATAGTGAAAATACTCTTTCTGGAACTCTTAACTTCAATGCAGGTGATAACATTGTTATTCTTGATGGCCAAGGTAAAAATTATAGGGGCTTAAGCGGTGATGATACATACTTTGTGTCACAACTTATTCCAAAAAATACAAAATTATCTATAACAGATACAGATGGAACGAATATTATTCAAGTTCCAGCCAATACTTATGTTGATAAATCTTTATTCACAAAAAATGCTGCGCGTCTTACCCTCGAAGATGGCCGTGAAATTACTATTAATAGTGCGGATAAGTTTTCATACAATATAGGGGGTAATATAACCAACGGTACAAAAGGAACGGATCTTACATTCTCAGAGTTTGCAGAAATCTTTGGTGTATATGATATTCTTGACTCATCCGGAGCTCAAACTGGAGCTCTCTCTGACTTATATATAATATAAAGATAGTTTACTTTTTTTATGTAATGGTTTTTATTATGATTAGATTCTTAAATTGAGGTAAAAATGGATAAACAAGTTCAAGAAACATATGCAAGTGATGATGTAAGAAATATTCCGCTTTTAGATAGAGTTCAAGAGCTAAAAGATGATATTTTAGCAGGTGGTGATGAAGCTCAAAATCTTAGAAGATTGCCCGATGAAACGGTTAAAACCCTTGTAGATAAAGGATTATTTCGATTTGCTCTTCCAAAAGAATTAGGTGGAGATGACGCAACTATTTGTGAGACTATTGAAGTATTAGAAGCTGTTGCAGCAATTGATGGCTCTGTTGCTTGGAATGTTATGATTGGTTCAGAAATTAATGCAATGGTTGCAGGTGGTATGGATCCAGAACTAGCAAAAGAAGTTTATCTTGAGAATCCCGGTGTAATTATGTGTGGTGGTGGTGGTCCAGGAAGTACTCCACCAAAAGCTGTTAAGCAAGATGATGGAAGTTATAGAATTTGGGGTGAAACGACCTTTCAAAGTGGATGTCATCAGGCTGAATGGTGTTTAATGGCTGCGCCAATTTATGAAAATGATGAACCAGTTTTAGATGAGAATGGAATGCCTAATGTTCGTTTATGGTTTTTAAATAAAAGTGAATGGACAATTAGAGATACTTGGGATGTTGCGGGTATGAGAGGTTCAGGAAGTCATAATGTAGTAGCTGAAGGCGCTCTTGTACCTGAGAGATTTGTTCCTGTTCAACTTTTAACAATGCCTGCCCATTATCCGAATCCTGTTTATAGAGTTCCTACTGCCTTGAGGTTGGCCTATAACAAAGCAGCTGTCGCAATAGGAGTTGCAAGAGGTGCAATTGATACTTTTGTTGATTTAGCTCAAAATAAAATTCCAATGCTTTCTGTAACAACAACGCGTGAAAAACCAATCGCACAATATCGTATTGGTGAAGCAGAAGCTAAATTAAGAGCCGCAAGAGCTTTTCTAATGGAATCTATGAGAGCTGTTGAAGATGAGCTTGAAACAGGTCTAGAAAAACCTTCACCATCTGTAACCCATATAGGAAGACTTGCGTGTACTTATGCAGCAAACGCTTCAATGGAAGTTACTGATGCTATTCATATAACTGCTGGAACTAGCGGTATGCGTATGCATAGTCCTTTAGAGAGAAAATTAAGAGATTCACATGCATGTGCTACACATCGTTGGGTTGCGCATCCATTATATGAGGATCTTGGTAAGATTTTCTTGGGTGTTGAAGCTTCTCCTGAATTTACTGGTGAAGACTAAAAGTTAAATAACTAACTTATTTACCTATATTTTTTTCGATTATGTTGGTTTTTAGACCATCTAGTGATTTTGTGTTGCTTGATTCCCAATATGATCTAATACCCTTTTCTCCTGCAACCTTATTGGATTTATCTAAGATATCTCTTTCCTTTTTAAATTCATATTCAGGAACAGCCCATCCACAGGATGTTTGGACAAGCTCTATTGAGAGATCAAAGATTTGCCTTGAACCCTCAGAGTATGGAAATAAATCAACAAATTCTTTCCATTCTTCATCTAAATGGTGAATAACCTTTGCTTGTCCATAAATTCTAAGAATTAGTGGTTTACCTTCAAAAGCATTCATCATGAGTGTCATTCTAGGGTTTTCTTGAACATGTGCAGCCGTTTCGTTACCGCTACCTGTCAGGTTAATCCATAAAATTCTATTATTTTCAACAACTCTTAAGCTATCTAAACCTTTAGGTGAAAGATTTATAGTGCCTTCTGCAACCCCGGTAGCAACAAAGAATACCTTCTGATCTTTAATAAAATCTATGTGGTCTTCCGTTAATTGATCAAATAATTCCATAATTGTATTTTATATTATCATTAGATCTGTGGAAATACCAATTTCAACATCATTCAAAGTGTAATAAAGATAGAGATCATCAGAATTAGTTTGTACGGCATCTTGAGGCAAAGAAATTTCATCATTGCTATCGCCTTTAATCTTTAAGGTTTGAGAATTGACGGTAACAAAATCATCACTATCTAGAGTGATGGTTTGTTTTTCACCATCTGTAAAATCATATCCCTCAAAATTTACAAAGGCTGTTCGGCATAGGGTAAAATCTTTTTCAGAATTGGGCGCTAAATCACATATAATCCAATCAAAATCGGAGGTTTCTGAACCCCCATCAATACTCACTGTAATATTGGGATCAAGAGTAGTGTAAGAAATATAAACAGTATCGGAACCCGCTCCAGCATTAACGATATCAGTTGCGAGAACATTACGAATTACATCATCACCAGCTCCTGTATTGATAGTATTTACAACGGATGTATTTAATGTCACATCATCCGATCCATTTGATCCAATATAGTTTTCTATAACAGTTGACCAGCTGAGAATAAAAACATCTCCAGTTTTTTTTATATCTTTTATTGGAGTTCCATCAAAATTTATACGCTCTTGATTAATACCAACTTCAGAAACAGCTCCAGGATTGAGATCAATTTTCATATCCCAGTCATAATTGGAGAGATCAATGGTATCATTACCTCCCATATCATGAAGCGTTTCATAAATATTTGTATCTGCACTCCAATTATAAGTGTTATCACCAGCATTATAATTTTCTCTAAGTCCATATTTATATCCAAGAGTTAAAATATCATCTCGAGCCCAATTAGGTTGTCTTAAAGGGTGAGAATATAATGGTTCCCAATGCGGAGGATCATCTGGTGATACTTGTACCTGGTCATTGAGCTTAAAATCATATTTCGTAACCAAAGAGAAAGCTGTAGAAGCATATTTTGGATCACCTTCTGCGTATTTGTCTTTATTTTTAGAAAAAAATTCTGCATAAGCCATATTCGTAAAAATCGCATTTGCATAATAATATTCCGGATAAAGTGCCTCATCTAATTCTTTACTTATTACAAAATGCTCAAATGGATGCTTCAATCCAAGAGCATGGCCTAATTCATGTCTTGTTGTCCAAGTCATAGTTCCTTGAGGACTGATTTCAAAATAAGATGGGTCATCAAATTGTTCTGGACGCTCAAGTGCTACCATTATATCAGTACGATCTATGCTTGGATAATACGCAAAACTAAGCTTACCACCAGTTGACTCATACCAATGGAACCTTATTTGAGCATCATCGTAGTTATTTGAATCAACTTCTTTAAAAGTAATTTTGAACATTTCGGAGGTTCTAGCAAGAATTTCTCTTACCATATTTTTGGCGTTATCATTCGTTGGCCATAATGTATCTATGTTGTCATAAGGATTAAAATAACAAGTATCTAAAAATGTTGAATAAGAACGGATTGGAATATTATCTTTAGCAGGACTACAAAAAGCATAAGTAATTATAGTTTCATAATTATTCCATTCATCTTCTTTTAATGTAAGGCTATCAACTTCTGGATTTGAATGTGTAAATCTCGTAATATGATTTAACGAATTAATGTATTTATTGTCTGTGATATTTGTTTCATAGGTTAAAACATGGTCTTGAGTAAGAAAATTTCCAGATTCTGTATTTTCGTAATCAACAATTTTTAGTGTATGTTCAAAATCTTTGTCATTTGATTTATAGGTAAATGTTATTTCGAAGTCATTATCCCGAATATTGGAGG
Organism: OCS116 cluster bacterium AG-435-F03; assembly: GCA_003212795.1. Taxonomy (GTDB): domain Bacteria; phylum Pseudomonadota; class Alphaproteobacteria; order MED-G09; family MED-G09; genus AG-430-B22. The sequence goes on from QCOV01000001.1 coordinate 141,804, forward strand.
TTAAATTTGTCTTCAAATAAGAGTATCCAACGGCATCTTTTGTATCATCATTAGCATCATTTCTTATGTGGTGTATAAAAAGAATTTTATCACTATCATAATCGTATAAGGCTCCTTCTGAGAATTTTAAAACATCTTCATCTATATAGAATATTTCTCCTAAATATGTTTCGAAAGTGCTTTTTTCAAAATAGTTGATTTTGACATCTTTAATTTTAGCTGATCCAGGATCAATATTAAAATCCTTCAGATCTAGGAGAATATCGCCAGGATTATCCTCGATTATAGATACGCTTGTTGAATTCGTAGTTGATTCAATAACTTTAGAGGATTGAGTTCTTACATAATCATCATCTGTTATATTAAGAGTAACTATTATATCTTGATAATTATCTTCCTCATTCTCAAATGTGTAACCATTACCATATTTAAAATATGCCCTAATATTAACTGTTACTAAAAGGGCATCAGCATCGTTTTCTCCGCCCTCAATAACAAGTTTTGATCCAACTAATTTAATCTGATCACGAGTTGCGAAAGGATAAGAATTATCCCTAATTTCATATTCTATAGTGTTGGGTGGTAAATCATTATATGAATTAATTTTTTCTTGAATAGAAGCAACTTCAGTTTCGTCGTCAAATACTGAATCGATTGTTATAATATAAGTCTTCCAATTATCATTACCATTATCTAGTTTACCGTCTTTCCACAATAATTTAATTTTTGGATTGTTCTCGGTGCCAAAAAAAGTTTTTGTCTGTACAGAAATTGTATCTGTCCGTCTATCTTCGACGACAGGTTCCCATTCTTGATAAAAGGTCATATTATTGTGATAATACTCACCGTCACTTCCAAAATAAGTTTCGGGAGCAAGATAAATACCGTTAGGATCTACATCATAAATATCTTTGATAACATCTAATAAATTACTTGATGTGGTTTCTTCATATAGAAAAAAAGCTTTTTCATCATCCTTCAGCCAATCAGCGTAATCTAAATAAGACCAATATTGATAATTAAGATCCCACTCACCCCAATTATCAAGATCCCCAGGTTGTGGTTGAGCGTGATCTTGATTGATATTAAGAAAGCTCGTATCAAAAATTTTGATACCTTTTTTATCCGCTCGTATGGCTATTGTGGCTTTTTCATAATCTTGATACAACACTATCGTATCTAAACCTGAGAGATCATTTAAATCTGATAAATCTGTAACACTTTCTGAAAAATCGGGAATTTCGGGATGCGTAAGATAATCATCTATTTCGACTTCCAAGATTTCTGCAGATTGTACTGTTCTTGTTTCCCCAGAGAGAAGGGTTTGTAAATCTGTCTTTGTCTTTGTTTTTAATTCGTTAATCGTAACATTTGTGTTACCGCTCTGGGATCCTCTCGTTGGCAGAGAATCTATACCCATATACTCAGCAAATTCTGCATAAGTTTTACTAACTCCCAAAGTTCCACTTGTCAGATTTGCAGACAACTCGAAAGTAAATTTATCTGCTCCATTAATGGTAATTTCTGCTCCATTTGAAAGGGTAAGGCGTGTAGCATTGGACGTGAAAAGGGATTCCGAAATTTTTAAACCATCTACTAACTGAACAGTATTTTTTCCTTCTGTATCAATAAGTTTAATTTCGGCATTTGCTTTGATCGTTTCTTCAGAAAGAATATAGGTATCATCACCTGAAAGCCCTCTATATGTAGTGCCATCTTCAGATGTTACAATAATATTATTGCCGGAATTAAAGTTTAAAGTTGTTTTTACTGAAGTATTGGTATCTTGTGTGCTTGGTCTATAACCTTGAGGTCCTGATCCTTCATCTGGTCCAAAATCATGATATTCTCTTGGGCTTATATGGAAGTGATCCCTTCCAGTCATGTCACACATTAAGCACATTATTATTATTTTCCCATGTGGTAATTGATATTATTATTTTTAATCTGGATAAGTATCAGGAGATTGAAATTTATAACCTTCTTGCTCCAATAGTTTTGCAAGCCCTATAGTCTTAAGATCACCGTATTGAGGGCCTATTATTTGAATTCCAATTGGCAGTCCTTTTTCACTTAAGCCAGTTGGAATAATCGTTGAAGGAAGGTAACTTGCGATAGCTAAACCTGCCCAGAAAATTTGCTCAAAATATGGTCTTTCATCATTATCTACCATTACTGTTCTATCACCGAAGGCACCGTGATCATGTTCTATGGCATCTGTAGCCATTATAGGCGCAATAATTGCATCATATTCTTTGAAAAACTCATGCCAAGCCCATCTCAAATGCGTCCTTTTTTCATTGGCAATATTATAATCGCGAAGAGAAGAAAGCTGTTTTTTTAATGTATAGGCAGATTGACTATCATGGGTTGGATCTAAAGTTGTTGATTTATTATTGTCAGAAGAGTCTAGCGCTTCAAATTTATCTAGTAATTTTTGATAATCTTCTTCTGAGCTTCTTGAGGCCATAGTAGGGTGAAGAAGTGATGCATAAGTATCCATGGATTCTACAATATCAAAATCAGGTTTGGCTTCAAAATCTACGATACCTTTATTAGATGTTATTGTTTCTGCTACATTAGTTACACGATTTTGAGTTTCTTGATTTACAGGAGCAAAATCTTCATTAACCCACGCTGCAATTTTATATTCTTTTAAAGATGTTTTATTTGGTTTCTCTAAATCCATTTTTAAGCCAGCTCCATCAATTTCATCTGGACCACCCATAACTAAAACGCCTGTTTCAAGATCTTGAGCGCCTCTACCCAAGGGGCCAATAACAGTTAAATCAGATTGAGCTAAAACATTTGGTGCCGCATGCCCCCTTGGCGGTAAGAGGCCCCATGTTGGCTTATGGCCAAAGACTCCACAAAAATGTGCAGGATTTCTTATTGATCCTCCAATATCAGAACCCGTCTCAAAACCCGTCATTCCTGATGCTAATGCAGCCGCAGATCCACCAGATGATCCTCCAGGGCTTCTAGTTAAATCCCAAGGGTTATTTGTGGTACCATAAATTTCATTATAACTTTGAAAATCTGCAAGATTATAGGGAACATTTGTTTTTCCAAAAATAACTGCACCCGCATTTTTTAGTCTTTCTACAGATAGAGCATCTTTGCTAGCAATATTATCTTTTAAGGCTGGATTACCTCTTGATGTAACTGTTCCTGCAAGATCATAAGAATCTTTAATTGTCATTGGAACACCATGTAATGGACCTAAAATATTACCCTTACTTAGTTCTTCATCGGCTTTTAAAGCTGCTTTCTTAGCTTTCTCATAATCTTTGACAATAATAGCATTGATATCTGAATTATATTTTTCAACTCGTGAAATATAATAATCCAATAACTCAACACTGCTTATTTCTTTATCTTTAATTAGCTTTGCTAACTGATCTGCTGATTTATACGCTATCATAAAACTCTCCCGTAATTACTATAGTGAAAATAGTAAGCATCAGAAAGTAAATATTATGATTAAATTTGAAGGTCTTCTTTAGATATAATTATTCCGTCTTCATCGGCATATATATAATCACCTTCAGATATATCCGTATCAGCGAAATTGAGATCAACACCGAATTCACCACCATCATTTTTATTTGATTTTTTTGGATTTGAGTTCAGGGCTTTTACACCAATTTTTTCTTCTTTAATTTCAAGTTGATCTCTAATGCAGCCGTTTACAATTATTCCTGACCAGTTATTCTGACTAGCTAATGCTGCTAGGTTTCCACCCAGTAAAGCACAATTAAGAGATCCTTGACCATCAATAACCAGAACATCGCCATTGCCTTCAGATTCTAATGCTGATCTAACTTTAGTGTTATCGTCTAGGGTTTTAATAGTCTTTACTTTGCCACTAAAAGACTTAACACCGCCATAATCTCTAAAAAGAGGTTTTAGAATTCTTACTGAGTCAGAATATTTATCACTTATATCAGCTGTTTGTAGCATAAATGCTAATTATTCAGCTGCATCAAACTGATCTGCTTCTGTTGAGTCACCTAGTGCAGTTGTTGAAGACTCACCACCTGCTGAAGCTTCAGAAATAAGATCGAAATAACCTGTTCCAACTTCTCTTTGATGCCTTGTAGCTGTGTAGCCATCTTTTTCTGCAGCAAATTCAGCTTGTTGAAGCTCACTGTATGCGCCCATTCCTCTGTCTCTAAAGTTAGAAGCTAATTGGAACATCCCATAATTGAGTTGATGGAATCCAGCTAAAGTAACAAACTGATACTTAAAGCCCATTTTTCCAATTTCTTCTCTGAATGTTTCAATAGTATCAAGATCAAGGTTAGCTTTCCAATTAAAGCTTGGAGAACAGTTATATGCTAACATTTGATTTGGAAATTCTTTTTTAACAGCATCAGAAAACTGTTTTGCTACTTCAAGACTCGGCACTGATGTCTCCATCCAAATTAAATCTGCATAAGGAGCGTAAGCAAGAGCTCTTTTAATACAATTATCAACCCCTGTGCCATCTTTTAATCTATAGAATCCTTCAGGTGTTCTATCGGATGTATCAATAAATTCATGATCTCTTTCATCTGCATCAGATGTGATAAGCTTAGCGCTTTCAGCATCAGTTCTAGCAACTATTAATGTTGGTACACCGCATACATCAGCTGCTAATCTAGCAGCATTTAAATTTCTAACATGCTGTTTGGTAGGTATAAGAACTTTACCACCCATGTGACCACATTTTTTTTCAGAGGCAAGTTGGTCTTCGTAATGAACACCTGAAGCACCTGCTTCAATATATGCTCTCATAATTTCATAGCAATTTAGTGGACCACCAAAACCTGCTTCCGCATCGGCAACAATTGGTGCAAACCATTCTCTTTGGGCACCGCCTTCAGAATGCTCAATTTGATCAGCTCTTTGTAAAGTTCTATTAATTTTTCTTGCAAGTTCTGGTCCTGAGTTAGCAGGATAAAGACTTTGATCAGGATATGTAGAACCAGCTGTATTATTATCAGCAGCGACTTGCCATCCAGATAGATAAATAGCTTTTAAGCCAGCTTTAACCATTTGCATAGCTTGGTTACCTGAGAGCGCACCTAAAGATGAGACTTGATCTTCAGAATGAAGTAAATCCCATAATCTATTAGATCCTCTTGTAGCCAATGTATATTCAATAGGAAATGACCCTCTAAGTCTTTCAACTTCTTCAACTGAGTATGGTCTATCAATTCCATCATAGCGACCTTCAGGCGCCGAAGGAACTAAATCATAGAAACTTTTTGTCATACTTTATCCTTTCAAAAAAAATGCTAAGAAGACACTATTTCTTCATAAGCAGGAAGTGTCAAGAACTCTTCACAAACAGGAGATATAGACATTTTTTCAAATATTTCAACAGCTTTTTCATATTTGCCTTTTGCCCAAACTTCCTCACCTAGAACTTCTTTTAAATTAGCTATTTCACTGGTTAAAATATCTTTAAATAATTCCTCATTAACCGTTCTTCCGTCATCGAGTTTTGTTGAGTGCTTCAACCATTGCCAGATTTGTGCTCTTGATATTTCTGCTGTCGCTGCGTCTTCCATTAAGTTATATAAAGGTACAGCCCCACGACCCGCCAACCACGCTTCGATATATTGAACGCCGACCTTAATACATTCGCGCATTCCTTCTTCAGTTCTTTGTCCTTCATGCACTTCTAGTAAATCGTCTTGAGTAATTGTTATATTATCTAAAGAAACATCTAGCTGATTATCACCAGACAACTGTTTATCAAAAATTTCCATCGCCACAGGTACTAACCCAGGATGTGCAACCCATGTCCCATCATGACCATTGTTAACTTCTCGTTCCTTGTCATTTCTTACTTTTTCAAATGCTTTATCATTTTCTTCATCATTATTCTTTACAGGAATTTGAGCAGCCATACCTCCCATAGCGAAAGCACCTCTTTTGTGACAAGTTTTTATTAGTAGTAACGAATAGGAGTTTAAAAAAGCATCTCCCATAATAACTTGTGAACGGTCTGGAAGAATATAGTTTGGGTTTAAAGCTAATCTCTTAATGTAGCTAAATATATAATCCCATCGACCACAGTTCAAACCAACAATATGATCTTTTAATTCATATAATATTTCATCCATTTGAAATGCTGCAGGTAGTGTCTCAATTAAAATTGTTGCTTTACATGTGCCATTTTCAATACCTAATTTTTCCTGAGCATATACAAATACTTCATTCCATAATCTTGCTTCTAGATATGTTTCCATTTTTGGTAGATAGAAATAAGGACCTGTTCCATTCTCTTTTAATTTTTCATGATTATGAAAAAGGTAAACAGCAAAATCAAATATACCGCCTGAAATTCTTAAGCCATCAATTTCAATATGAGCTTCCTCAAGATGCCAACCCCTTGGTCTGACAATTAATACAGCAGGATCTGGATTCAATTTATATTCTTTTCCGTTATTTGGATCGAGAAAATCAATTTGATTTCTCCAAAGATCATACAGATTAATTTGGCCATTAATAACATTATTCCAAGTTGGCGACATAGAGTCTTCAAAATCAGTCATAAATGTCTTTGCGCCTGAGTTAAGAGCGTTAATAACCATTTTACGATCAACTGGTCCTGTAATTTCTACTCTTCTATCCTGTAAATCCTTTGGTATTGGTGCTACTTTCCAATCTGAATTTCTTACTTCCTCAGTTTCAGAAGGAAAATCAGGTAATTTTCCAGCATCATATTCTTTTTGTTTTTCGGCTCTTATTTTTAATAATTCTTTCCTTTTGTGACCAAAGTTTTTTTCTAAATCATAAATAAATTCAAGGCATTCTTCTGTAAGAACTTTTTCAATTCCAGGTACGCTGGTATCAAGAATTTCCATGCCTTCAGGTGTATTAATCATATTCTTTTCCTTAATTTTTCCTATAGATTATATAACATAGATAATTTGATGATGTTATATTAATGAATCTATTTATAAAGGTATAGTGATGACTTCAGATAATAAAAAAAAGATAAAAGCTGAACGTCCCAGAGGATTTGAAGATCTTTCTGGAGAAGATCTTTTATTGCTAGAAAAAATCACATCGACAATTGAGAAAACATATAAATTTTATGGATTTGAAAAATTAGAAACTAGTATTGTTGAACTTTCAAATGTCATTGGCTCTTTTTTACCTGATCAGGATAGACCTAATGAAGGTGTTTTTTCTTTTGAGGATGATGATAGCAGATGGTTATCACTAAGGTATGATTTAACATCTGGTTTAGCTCGCTATGTGGCTGAAAATTATGATGCCTTGCCTAAACCTTATAGAAGATATCAATCTGGCTGGGTTTTTAGAAATGAAAAACCAGGTCCAGGTAGATTTCGTCAATTCATGCAAGTGGATGCTGATACAGTAGGAAGTAAAAACCCATTAGCAGATGCTGAAATGTGCATGATGTTTTCAGATGTATTTGAAAATATAGGAATTGAAAGAAACGACTATCTAATAAGATTGAATAATAGAAACTTGTTGGATGCTCTATTAGATCAACTTGGATTAAATTCTATAAATGACTCTGATCAGTATTTAACTGTTATGCGTTCTATAGATAAACTTGATAGATTAGGTTTTTCTGGTGTTACTGAGCTCCTTGGAAAAGGTAGAAAGGATAAATCAGGTGATTTCACAAAAGGCGCAGAGCTTAATACTGAACAAATAGATAAAATAATTAATTTCTTAAAGCAGGGCGATAAGAGTCAAAAGACAGATAGAAAATCTGCACTAGAAAAATTAGAAAAGGATTTTTGTGATAGCGATAAATTCTCTGATGCAGTTATCGAGCTATTGGCTATTTCAGATATCTTAGATGGCGCAGGGTACAATGAAGATAGAGTTGCTATAGACCCATCAGTAGTAAGAGGATTAGGATATTACACAGGGCCAGTTTATGAAGCAGATCTTATTTTCCCAAAAAATAATGATTTACAAAACTTTGGTTCTGTTGGAGGGGGAGGTCGTTACGACAGTCTTGTAGAAAGACTGAAAGGAGTAAAAGTTCCAGCTACAGGAATTTCAATAGGTGTGAGTAGATTAATGACAGCCCTAAAAATTTTGGATCAAAAAGTTAATAACAAAAGTGATATTGATGTTGTTGTTTTGTTAATGAACAAAGATGATCAAGTTTATTATTTTAACTTAGCATCAAAACTTAGAGATGAAGGTTTATTAGCGGATTTATATGTTGGCGATGGAAGTATGAAAGCCCAATTAAAATATGCTGATAAAAGAAATGCCAAAATTGCTTTAATTATAGGTGATGATGAAATAGAGAATAACACCGTAACAATTAAAGATTTAAATAAAGGTGCAGAATTATCTAAAGATATTAGTAAAAATGAAGAATGGCGATCAAGCAAAGACACTCAAGTGAATGTCCCTCAATCTGAAATGATTAAGATGATAAAATCTATTTTATCTAAAAGTTCATAAAATATGAAATAAAATATTGATTTAATAAAATATTCATATTATATGAATAATTCTTATGAATAAGTCTGTAAATAACATAATTAATGCGCTTGGAGGAACTACCAAACTAGCGAATTTACTTGGAGTTAATCCATCTGCTGTCTCTAATTATAGGCAAAAAGGTTTTCCTGCTAGATTGCATCTTAAAATCATTGCTTTATGTGAAGAATTTTCTATACCGATTGATAATGATTTCATTGATAAGTCTAAGATACCTCTCAAAGTTATAAAATCTAATTCCAATGAATTTCTTACCCATAAGTCAAATTCAATTATGTCATCGCTTTCCTCAGATGGATATCAATTAATTGATCCACCTATATTGGTTCCTGCAGATAAAGTTATCGATAGGCTTGGTGAAACTATTGTTGATAGGTTGTTTATCTTTTCTCAAAAAGATGGAATTAGATTATGCTTGCGGCCTGATTTAACGATACCTACTTGTCTGTATTATTTGGATCAAGGTTTTGACGGGGAAAAAAAACTATACTCATACTTTGGTAAAGTATTTCAATTTTACGATGAAGAAGAAAATGAACCTACTGAATTTACCCAAACAGGAATTGAGTCTATTGGTGATCAAGATTCGCTAAATGCTGATGTTGAAGTTTTTGTTAAAATTTATAATGCTTTAAAGAAAGAGGGTATAAATAATTTTAAAACATACTTTGGAGATGTTTCACTATTTCAAGAATTTATAAATGTTTTGGACATTCCTGAATTATGGAAAAAAAGCTTATTAGAAAAGTTCTGGAATGAAGATGAATTTAAAATTTTATTAGATGAGATAAGTAAAAAGAATATCAATAACGATAAATTTGCTGAAAGAGTATACTCCCTTGATATAGAGTCCGCATTAGAGTTGGTGAGAGGCACTATTAATTCATCAGATGGAAGTTTTTTTGCGGGACGAAGTTTAGAGGAAATAACAGATCGGTTAAGGAAAAAAGGTGAGTCATATTCTCTCAAACCTCTCTCAGATTCAACAAAGAAATTAATAACTGAATTTCTCTCAATAAAAGATACACCTTCATTGGCAATTAGTGGATTAAGAAAATTATGTAAGTCTCTAGATAGATCATTATTAAATAAGATTGATGAAGTAGAAAAAAGATTTGAAATAATCAACAGTAATGGAGTTGATTTTAATAATGCTATTTTTGGTGCTGAAAAGGGTCGAGATGTAGAATATTATTCCGGATTTTTATATGATTTTGCTTGGAATAATAATAATGAGAGCATCTATATTGGAGGAGGCGGAAGGTATGATGACTTAATAAAGTTATTAGGGTCAGAAAATAGAATTCCGGCAGTTGGTGCAGCCCTAAATCTAAAAAAAGTTGAACGAATTTCACAAATCGAGAGTTTATAATGTCTAAAATCAAAGTTGGCTTACCATCAAAAGGAAGAATACAGGAAGAAATGAATAATTTTCTTACCTCTGCCGGTATTGATGTTAAGAAAGATGGAGGTCAAAGGACATATGTGGGTAGTTTTAGTAATTTTGAAGGCTTTGAAATAAGGTTTCTATCGGCAAATGAAATAGCAAAAGAGTTAAATAGTGGTAATCTTCATCTTGGTTTAACCGGCTTAGATCTCATAAGAGAATTAGATAGTAAAGATTCTAGTAATGTAATACCTCTTCTTGAATTAGGGTTTAGTAGAGCTGATGTCATTGCAGCAGTTCCTAATTCATGGATTGATGTATCAAATATGAAGGATCTTGCTGATGTATCTAGGGATTTTGTAAGGCTTCATGACAGAAGATTGAGAGTGGCTACAAAATTTCAAAATTTAACGAGAAACTTCTTTATTAAGAATAATGTAAATAACTTTAGAATAGTAGAAAGCATTGGATCAACAGAAGGGTCACCATCTGCAGGAACTGCGGAAATGATTACCGATATTACCTCAAGCGGAAAGACCCTTGAGGAAAATAATTTAAAAATACTGGATGATGGAATTATCCTTAAAAGCGAAGCATGCATATTTGCTTCCATAAATGAAAAATGGAATGAAATAGAATTAGAAAATATTCAAAAATTCTTGCGAGTTTTATCAGCAAAATCTATGGCGATTTCTCATATAGAGCTAACTTTTAATTGTCATAAAAAAATTGATAATCTTGAATTAAATATCTTTCGAGAATATGAAGGGTTTTTTCTTAACAACTTTTTTGAAGCTGGTGATAATGTATCTTTAATAGTTCCTAATAATAACTCTTCATTGTGTTCTGAGTATTTAATATCACTTGGGTATGGACCTATTAAGATCAATAAGCCTGAATTCATCTATCAAAATAATAATGATGCTTGGAACAGACTTGCTTCAGTAATTTTTTAATCAAAAAAAAGGCCACCAAAAATGGCGGCCTTTAATTATAATATTAGTTATTTAATTACATCATGCCGCCCATGCCGCCCATGCCGCCCATGCCGCCCATGTCTGGCATTGCTGGTGCAGCTGCACCTTTTGGCTCAGGCTTATCTGCAACCATTGCTTCTGTTGTAATTAACAAGCTAGCAATAGAGGAAGCATCTTGAAGGGCTGTTCTAACAACCTTAGTCGGGTCAACGATACCTGCAGCAACCATATCTAAATATTTTTCATTTTGTGCGTCAAAACCATGGTTAGCTTTAGTTGATCCTAATACTTTTGAAACTACAATTGATCCTTCAACTCCAGCATTTTCAGCAATTTGTCTGATAGGAGCTTCTAGAGCACGTCTAACAATTCTTATACCGGCGTTTTCATCTTCATTTGTAGTTTTCATTTTATCAAGAGCTTTAGTTGCTAAAAGAAGAGCTGTACCACCACCAGGAACTATACCTTCCTCAACAGCGGCTCTTGTAGCGTTAAGAGCATCATCTACTCTATCTTTTCTTTCTTTTACTTCAACTTCAGTTGCTCCACCAACTTTTAAAACTGCAACACCGCCGGCAAGCTTAGCTAATCTCTCTTGAAGTTTTTCTTTATCGTAATCAGATGTAGTTTCATCAATTTGTCTTCTGATCTGATTAACTCTGGCCTGGATGTCTTTAGTTTTCCCAGCACCGTCTACGATAGTGGTATCATCTTTTGTAATACCTACTCTTTTAGCTGTTCCAAGCATATCTACAGTTACATTTTCAAGTTTAATACCAAGATCTTCTGATATAACCTGTCCACCAGTTAAAATTGCAATGTCTTCAAGCATAGCTTTTCTTCTATCTCCAAATCCAGGAGCTTTAACGGCCGCAACTTTTAGACCACCTCTTAATCTGTTCACAACAAGAGTAGCAAGAGCTTCTCCTTCTATGTCCTCAGCAATGATTAGCAATGCTCTACTAGATTGAGCTACTGATTCAAGGATCGGAAGCATAGATTGTAAATTAGATAATTTTGATTCATGTAGTAAAATTAGTGGATCTTCTAATTCTGTAATCATCTTGTCTGCATTAGTTATAAAGTAAGGTGATAAATAACCCCTGTCGAATTGCATTCCTTCAACAACTTCAAGTTCAGAGTCTAAACTTTTTGCTTCTTCGACAGTTATTACACCCTCGTTACCAACTTTCTGCATAGCTTCGGCAATCATATTTCCAATTTCAGCTTCACCGTTAGCGGATATTGTTCCTACTTGAGCAACTTCCTCATTTGATTTCACTTTTTTGGATCTTTTTGTTAAATTTTCTATAGCTGTTTTTACTGCTGCATCAATTCCTCTTTTAACATCCATTGGATTCATACCTGCTGCAACTGCTTTTGAACCTTCTCTAACTATTGATTGAGTTAAAACTGTAGCGGTTGTTGTTCCGTCACCAGCTTCATCATTTGTTTTAGAAGCTACTTCACGAACCATTTGAGCTCCCATATTTTCAAACTTATCCTCTAATTCAATTTCTTTCGCTACAGTTACCCCATCTTTAGTAGATCTTGGTGCACCGAAAGATTTATCAATTACTACATTTCTTCCCTTAGGTCCTAATGTAACTTTAACTGCGTCAGCAAGAATATCGACACCGTTTAACATCTTTGTTCTTGCTTCACTTCCAAAAATTACTTCTTTTGACATTTTTTTCCTCCAAAAATATTTTTTAAATTAGCCGATTATTCCTAAAATATCGGACTCTTTCATGATTATTAAATCGTCACCATCAACTGTAACTTCAGTTCCTGACCATTTACCAAATAGAATTTTATCACCTTTCTTTACATCAAGAGCAGTTACCTTGCCATCTTCAGATTTAGTTCCACTGCCAACAGCAACAACTTTTCCTTCAGAAGGTTTTTCTTTTGCAGTATCAGGTATAATAATACCTCCAGGTGATTTCTCATCTTCATCTAATCTCTTAACTAATACACGATCGTGTAATGGACGAAATTTCATATTTTTTCTCCTAAATAAAAATAATTAAGTTTAAAACTCCCCCCAATCTTTTTTCAAAACTTTATTAGGTTTAAATTGGGTATAGCTTAGATAGTTATGATGATAACAAGTGTCAAGTACTCATATAAGAAAAACGCAAATTTTTGATGTTTTTTGATAAAATTTGGTAAAAACTACATAATTTTTATAGAATTTGCATAAAATATAGTAAAAAATCGATAAAATTTGTGAAATTTTGTATAAAATAGAAAAATATAGACGAATATACTAATACTTGTTAGTTATTCTTATGTTCTTTTACATTTCAATAATTATAGGGATTATTTTGCTTTCTTTTGGAGGTGATTACCTAGTCAAAGGTTCTAGTGGCTTAGCAAGAAAGCTTAATATCTCTCCTATGATAATTGGAATAGTAATAATAGGTTTTGGGACTTCAGTCCCTGAAATCTTTGTTGCATCTAATGCTGTAATAAATAATTCATCGGATATAGCTCTTGGCAGTGTAGTGGGATCAAATATTGCTAATATACTTTTAGTTTTTAGTTTTGGTCTTCTTATAGCAAAGGACAATATACTAAAAGTTGTTTCGATAGGTGATATGTTTGTTATGTTGGGAGTAACTTTATTGCTTTCAATATTTTTAATCATAGGCTCAATTAAAACACCTTTATCTTTCCTTATGATTTTACTGCTACCAATATATTTTTATTGTTCTTATAATTTTTTCAATAAAAACATTGAAATGGATGAAATTGATGTGAACGATAATTACTTAAAATTATCGGTAAGTATTTTTGTTGGTTTTTTTCTTTTGTTCTTAGGTTCAGATATTTTTATAAAAGGCCTAAAAGATTTTGCCGTGTATTACAATATTCCTGAAGCAGTTTTAGGACTTACCCTTGCTGCAATTGGAACATCACTTCCAGAGTTAGCCGTTACTTTCGCTTCCGTCAAAAATAAAGCGGAAAAGGTTTTATTAGGCAATATTTTGGGGTCAAATATTATAAATGTTCTAGGCGCATTAGGAATTTCCTCTTTATTTGGTGCGATCATAGTTCCTGAGAATTTTTCTTTTATAAGTTTATACTATTTAATTTTTTCAGCACTGTGGCTCTATTTACTAACAAAAATTCAAACCAAGAAAATTTACCTTGGATCATTTGGGTTAGCTTTGTATTTAATTTATATTATTTCTTTATATTAGAATGGCTCATAAGGAAACACAGTTACAGTAGCGCCTAAGTCTTGACCAACTGATTCAAATGCCGGAAATGCAGAATCAAGAAGTTTTTTAGGTGTCCATCCCTCCTTATCAACTAGACTTTTTATTGGCCTTGGCTGATTAAATAGAACTACTTCATTTCCTCTAACAGATAAAATTTGGCCTGTTAATTTGCAATCAGGAGAGCAGAGAGCGACAACAGTTTGTGCAACTTGATCAGCGCGCATAGCATTTTTCATTCTTTCAACTCTTTCCTTAGATGCCTCATCTTTAATTGGGATAGTTGCAATCATCCTTGTCCAAGCAAAAGGAGCAATAATATTTGACCTAACATTTTTTATTTCATTCTCCATGGCTATAATCCTAGATAATCCTGCAATACCTAGTTTTGCAGCTGCATAATTGGCTTGACCAATATTTCCAATTAATCCAGTAGTTGATGTAAATAATACAAAATTTCCTTCTTCTTTATCTCTAAAATAATTAATAGCAGCTCTACAAATATTATAACTTCCGTTTAGATGAACATCTATTACCGCATCCCAGTCTTGATCATCCATTTTATGAAACATTTTATCTCTAAGAATTCCAGCAGGATTAACAATAGAATGAAGGCTTCCATAAGTATCTAAAGCTTGCTGAATCATAAATTCAGTACCTTTTTTAGAAGTAACTGAGTCAGAATTAGTAACGACTTCACCTCCATTTTTTTTAATTTCTTCAGCAACAAGTTCTATAGGGTTTTTATCGCCTTCATCTCCTCCGGCAACTGATCCCCCTAAATCATTTATAACTAACCTAGCTCCTTCTTTTGAAGCTAGAAGAGCGGTTTCTTTACCAATTCCATTAGCAGCACCAGTTACTAAAACAACTTTTCCTTCTAAAACACCCATTGAAAAACCTCATAAAATAAAAAAATTAATAAAATATGGATAAGAAATCATATATATATCATCTTACTATGTCAGATTTAAGTAAAATTATTAAATTTGCAACTGAACTGAATGAGAAAAGCACAGATGGCCTTCCTCCAGTTGATCAATGGAATCCTGAGCATTGTGGTGATATCGGTATGGAAATTAAAAGAGATGGTACTTGGTATTATATGGGCACCCCAATAGGTAGAAAAAGAATTGTAAAACTTTTTTCAAGAATTTTAAGAAAAGAAGATGATAACACCTATGTTTTAGTGACACCGGTAGAAAAAGTTTTAATTAATGTTGAGGATGCTCCTTTTATTGCAACATATGTTGAAATTATGGGCGAGGGTAAGGAATTAAATCTTAAATTTAATACTAATGTAGACGATACAATTGTTGCTTCAAAAGATTATCCTATAAGAGTTGTTATAAATAAAAAAACAAATGAACCTTCGCCATATATTTTAATTAGAAGAAATCTTGAAGCGAAAATATCAAGATCTGTCTTTTATGAATTAATCGAAATTGCTGAACATTTTAATGATAAGTTTGGTGTTTGGTCAGGCGGGACCTTTTTCCCTTTTTCTAATTCAAAGGATGTTATTATTGATGAATAAGAAAATATGGAAAAAAAATATTACTAACGCAATCGATCTTACGCCTCCCTCAAAAGAAGAATTAAATTTCTATCCAGGAAAAAAAAGTGATTTCGATCTAATTGAAGATCCAAACGATAGATTGGACCCAAAAAAATTGCGATTGGCATCAGTGTTGATTGCTATTACAAACACAGATAACCCCACGGTAGTACTTACTAAGCGTTCAATACATTTAGAGCAACATTCTGGTCAAATTGCTTTTCCAGGCGGAAAGGTTGAGAAAAATGAAACTGTTACTGAGGCAGCAATAAGAGAAGCAGAAGAAGAGATAGGTATTTTAAGTAATGAGATTGAGGTTTGCGGATACTTAGATACTTATGAAACTGGAACAGGTTATAGAATTTTACCAGTTGTAGCATTTGTAAAAGAAAAATTTACAGTAAATATCAATAAAACAGAAGTAGATGAATTATTTGAAGTCCCTTTAGAGTTTATTTTAGATTCAAAAAATCATGTTCTTAAAAGTGGTTTCTGGAATGGTGCTGTTAGACATTATTATACAATTAATTATTCTGATTA
Organism: OCS116 cluster bacterium AG-435-F03; assembly: GCA_003212795.1. Classification (GTDB taxonomy): domain Bacteria; phylum Pseudomonadota; class Alphaproteobacteria; order MED-G09; family MED-G09; genus AG-430-B22. The sequence goes on from QCOV01000001.1 coordinate 157,989, forward strand.
TAATATTTGGGGAGCAACCGCAGGTATGTTAGTTAATCTTTTTGAGAGAATAAAAGCCAATGCTTAAAATTTTATATCATTTATTATATTTTCTTGCCCCATTTCTTGTTTATTTTTTATGGGTGATTTTATCAAATAGTAATTTTACAAATAAAAAAACTTTTTGGGTTACAGTATTAGCAATTTTAATGTTTTTGATGAGTTTAGTTTTTTTTCGCCTTTCAGATACATCATCCAAAAATTTAGACTATATTCCACCGCAAGTTATTGATGGTGAATTGAATGATGGATATTTTAAGGAAACAGATAATTAATATGGATTTATCTAATTTCTATCAAAACAAAGATTGTCAAAAGATCCTTAAGATTCTTAATAATAATAATGAAACATCAAGGATAGTTGGAGGCTATGTTAGGGATTATCTTAGAAATATCGAAACTAAAGATATTGATATTGCTACAAAATTAAATCCTAATGAAGTCATTGAGCTACTTTCTAAAGAAAAAATTAAAACTGTCCCTACTGGTTTATCGCATGGAACAGTTAGTGCTTTTATAAACGATCAAATATTTGAAATTACCACTCTAAGAAAAGACAGCAATCATGATGGACGTCATGCAAATATAGAATTTACAGAAGATTGGGAAGAAGATGCATCAAGAAGAGATTTTACAATTAATGCTATATACATGGATTACAATGGTGAAATATATGATCCTTTTGACGGCATATCAGATTTAAATAATGGTGTTGTAAAATTTATTGGAGATCCAGAAAAGAGAATAAAAGAGGATTACTTAAGAATACTAAGATATTACAGATTTTTAACGATTTACAATTCTTCAATTGATAATAAAACAAGGAAGTTAATACAAAAAAATGCAGATAAAATAATCAATTTATCTTCTGAAAGAATTCACCAGGAATTTTTTAAGATTTTATCCAATGATCATACTGGGAAAATAATAAATTTAATGAAAGATGACGGTATACTTGATTTAGTCTTTTCTGACTCAGTAAATTTAAAAACTTATGATCGAATTATTGATATTGATAATGAACTTTTCTTTGATCAAGATATTCTAATCAAATTTGCTTCGTTAGTTCCCAAAAAAATTCAAAAGATTAAGGATTTAAAGTGTTTTGCTTTTTCAAACAAAGAAAAGAAAATAATTGACCTATTGATTAATCCTAATAATGAAATCAAAAGTTATCAATCTGTAAAAGAGGTTAGAGCAATTTTATATAATTTTGGAATTGATAATTTTACAAGTTTGACTCGACTATACTGGGCAAAAGATAAGAAAATTTCTAATATTTCCCAATGGAGGGCTCTCCTTGCAATGGGACAGTCTTGGAAAGCGCCTAAATTTCCTATAAGTGCAAAAGATATTTTGCTTCTTGGCGTGCCTGAAGGCCCATTAGTAGGAGAAATTTTAAGTGAAGTAGAGGATTGGTGGATAGAGTCAGATTTTATTGATGATAAAGCTTCGTTATTTGAAAGAATCAAGGCAATTGTAGGTGCTAAAATTTGATGTTAAAAATGTCGCACTTCTCAATATTTTCTTTACTTTCTTGTTGAGATATTAGATACATCAAACATCATTTATTTAAGGGGCCCTTTATGTCTGATACTTTAGACGATGATAAACCAACTAGACGCGATTTTTTGTACATAACTACCGGCGCTTTTGGTGTAGTTGGTGCTGCTTCTGTTGCATGGCCTTTAATTGATCAGCTAAATCCAGATGCCTCTGTTAAAGCTGTTTCAACGATCGAAGTTGATATATCATCGATTGAGCCAGGTAGCTTTCTTAAAGTAGCCTGGAGAGGTAAACCTATATACATCAGAAGAAGAACTAATGAAGAGATTGCTGATGCAGAAAAAGATGACAATTTGAATTTACCGGATCCTCAAAAAGATATGGAAAGAGTTCAAAAAAAGGAGTGGTTAGTTGTTGTCGGAGTTTGCACTCATTTGGGGTGTATACCTATAGCAAACCAAGGAGAATATGAAGGGTGGTTCTGCCCTTGTCATGGGTCTCATTACGATATTTCTGGTAGAATTAGAAAGGGTCCGGCTCCTACTAATCTTGAAATTCCTCCTTACGAATTTGTGAGTGATAGCTTAATAAAAATAGGATAATTATGGATACTGATTATAAATATGAACCTAAAAATGGACTAACAAGATGGCTTGACTCAAGACTTCCTTTGATGCGTTTTACAAGTGAGCATGTTCTCCAATTTCCGACACCTAAAAATTTAAATTATTTTTGGACTTTTGGTTTTATTCTTACAATGTGTCTGGTAACTCAGATTATCACAGGCATTATATTAGCGATGCACTATGCTCCATCTACACTTCTTGCTTTTGATAGTGTTGAACATATTATGCGTAATGTTAATTATGGATGGCTAATTAGATATATTCATTCTAATGGAGCATCTATGTTTTTCTTAGCTGTTTTCATTCATATGTTTAGAGGTCTTTATTATGGTTCATATAAAGAACCAAGAGAAGTTATATGGATACTAGGTTGCATTATATATCTTCTTATGATTGTTACAGCCTTTATGGGCTATGTGCTTCCTTGGGGACAAATGAGTTTTTGGGGGGCAACAGTTATCATCAATCTTGTAGGAACCCTACCCTTAATAGGTGAATCACTTACTCAAATGTTACTTGGTGGTTTTGCGGTAGATAATCCTACTTTGAATAGATTTTTTAGCCTTCACTATCTTCTACCTTTTATAATTTTTGGAGTAGTTCTGCTTCACATATGGGCGCTTCATGTTCCAGGCAATAACAACCCTGTAGGACTTTCAGTTCAAGGAAAACAAGATACTGTAGCTTTTCATCCTTATTATACCGTAAAAGATTTTTTTGCTTATACAGTTTTCCTGCTGCTATTTTGTTATTTCATATTTTATAATCCTAATGCATTAGGTCATGCTGATAATTATATCGAAGCTGATGCGATGGTAACTCCCGCTCATATCGTTCCAGAATGGTATTTATTGCCTTTTTACGCAATTTTAAGAGCAGTTCCCGATAAATTAGCAGGAGTTCTTTTGATGTTTGGTGCTATAGCAGTTTTATTTTTCCTTCCTTGGCTAGATACTGCAAAAGTTAGATCAGGAAGATATCGTCCTATATTTAGATATTTTTATGTTCTTTTTGTTATTGATTGCTTGATTTTAGGATATCTTGGTGCACAAGTTCCTGAAGGAATATATCTTTTCCTATCAAGGGTCACAACAATTTACTATTTCGCTTTCTTTTTATTAGTACTTCCTATTCTAGGTAGAATTGAGAAGATGAAACCAATGCCTATTGGTATATCTAATTCAGAGTTAAGCAGAGACATGGTTGCAGCAGAATAGGGTGATAAATTGTTAAAGCTTATAAAAATAAAATCTTTAATCTTAATATTTTCAGTTTTTTTTGCATTAAGTAATGAAGCTTACAGTGCTGGCGGTGAGACCTATGATTTAATTAAACCTGGATTTTCATTTGAAGGTCCTACAGGCACTTATGATAGAGCGCAATTACGAAGAGGGTATCAAGTTTACAGGGAGGTTTGTGCATCTTGTCATAGCATGAAACAACTGGCTTTCCGTAATTTAAGTCAAAAAGGTGGCCCTGAATATACAGAAGATGATGCAAAGCTATTTGCTTCAGAATACACAGTAATTGATGGATTTGATGATTATGGAGATCCAGTTGAAAGAACTAGAATTTTAAGCGATCGTTTTCCTAATCCATATGACAGTAAAGAAGCTGCAAAAGCTTCTAATAATGGCGCTTATCCTCCAGATTTATCATTGATAACTAAAGCTAGATCGGGTGGATACAATTACATTTATTCTCTCCTTCAAGGATATGGTAAAGAAATTCCTGAGGGCACAGAAATAAGTGATACCCTTAGCTATAATCCTTGGTTTCCTGGTAATGGCATTGCAATGTATCAGCCTTTATATGAAGAATCTGTAGAATATGAAGATGGAACCTTTGCTTCTATCGAGCAAATGTCTGCAGATGTAACAGCTTTTCTTGCTTGGTCTGCTGAACCAGAGATGGAAGAAAGAAAAAGGCTAGGATTTATTGTTATGAGTTTTTTAATTATATTTGTTTTATTGATGTTCTTTACGACGACAAGATTGTGGAAAGATGTTCACTAATTAAACATTGAATCTAAAGTTCATAATATCGCCATCCTTTACAATGTATTCCTTACCTTCAGATCTTAGTTTACCGCTATCTTTTGCTTCAATGAAGTTACCAATTGAATTTAATTCATTGTAGCTGATTGTTTCAGCTCTAATGAATCCTTTTTCAAAATCAGTATGAATTTTACCTGCCGCTTGTGGCGCAAGAGAGCCTTTTTTAATTGTCCAAGCTTTTGTTTCTTTTGGTCCAGAAGTAAAAAAAGTTATTAATTGAAGGGCTTTATAACCCTCAATAATAAGTTTATTTAGGCCAGGTTCTTCCAGTCCTATGGTATTTAAAAATTCTTTTTGTTCTGATATTTCAAGAAGTGATAATTGACTTTCAATATCAGCAGAAATATTTATTTTTTTTAAGCCTTTATCTTTTAGGTAGCTTCCTACTAAATCAATATAACTATTTTGCTGAGTTATGGATTCTTCATCTGTATTGCAAACATAAATTGTTTCTTTATTAGTTAGTAATTGGAATTCTCTAATATATTTCATCTCATCTTCATCAAATTCAGTTTCTTTAATTAAATTACCTAAATTTAAATTTTTAATAAGAGTATTAATTAATTTCAGTTTTTTTGGAGCATCCTTATCTCCACCTCGCTCTTTTTTTTCTAGATTAGCAATCCTGTTTTCTAAGCTTTCTATATCAGATAAAAGTAATTCTGTGTTTATTGTCTCTATATCTCTTATTGGATCGATACTTCCATTTACATGTGTAATATTTTGGTCATCAAAACATCTAATGATATGTGCTAAAGCATCAACCTCTCTTATATTTCCTAAAAACTGATTACCCAGTCCCTCTCCTTTAGATGCACCTTCAACCAACCCAGCTATATCAACAAAAGTGATCCTTGTTGGGATAGTTTTATCTGATGAACTTATTTTAGTGAGTTTTGATAATCTTTCATCAGGTACATCTACTTCCCCAACATTAGGTTCAATTGTACAAAATGGATAATTCTCCGCTTGTGCCTGGGATGTTTGTGTTAGAGCATTAAATAAGGTAGATTTGCCGACATTTGGAAGGCCAATTATACCACACTTAAAGCCCATTTATTTCATATTTGACTGAAATTTTTTGATATTAGTATCAATAAGAAGATCAAAGTTCTTAACTATTTTAGTTTGTATCTTTTCAAATTCTTCATTTTCTTCTTTTGAGAAATCTCCAAGAACATGCCCGGTAACTTTTTCTTTATCACCTGGATGGTTAACTCCAATTCTTAGGCGTATATAATTATTTCCAATATTTTCGTCTATAGATGCTAAGCCATTATGACCCGCATTACTTCCGCCTTTTTTTAGTTTAACATCACCAAAAGATAGATCTATATCATCATGAAAAACAAAAATTCTTTCAGGATTTATTTTATAAAAATTAGAGGCTTCTCTAACTGCTCTTCCAGATTCATTCATGAAGGTTTGAGGTTTAAATGATATAAGCTTGATATTTTCATAAGAACCCATTGATGTTCTTCCTAGGAATTTTGTTCTACTTCTTCCAAATTTTAATTGATTGGTAACATAATCAAGAACCATGAAACCAACATTATGACGATTATTTTTATATTTTTCACCAGGATTTCCTAATCCTACAAGCAGCAATGTTTCCTCGGGCATAGACAAAATTTATCCTACTCTTTGCTTTCTTCTTTAGATTCTTCTGGCGTATCCTCTGAAGTCTCTGCTTCATCAGTTGTTTGATCTTCTTCACCCTCTACTGAATCCTCTCCGTCTTCTTCAGAGGCTTCTTCAATAATTTCTTCTTCAATCTCTTCAACTGGTGCTGTAACACTGGCAATAGTTATATCTCTATCAGTAATAACAGGATTAACATCCTCTGGTAAATTAACATCAGATAATTTCACGCTTTCTCCCATTTCAAGATTAGATATATCGACATCTATTGATTCAGGAATGCTTAAGGCTGGGCAATCTAACTCTACGCTATAACGTGTCACAGTTAACACTCCGCCTGTCTTAATTCCTGGCGAATCATTCTCACCAACAAAATTTACTTGAATTTCAACCGATACTCTTGAATCTCCTGATAATCGAAGAAGATCAATATGAATTATGTTATCTTTTACTGGGTCAATTTGAATATCTTTAGGGATGACCTTCATTTTATCACCATTTGATAATTCTAGATCAAGTAATGTCGTTAACATTCTACCTGTGTTATATAATTTTAATGCGGATACTGAATTAATATTAACTGCAACTGGATCTTTCTTATCACCATAAACTATGCAAGGAATATTACCTTCTTTTCGAACGGATTTAGTAAAGGATTTACCGGTATTCTCTCTTACTTCACCTTTTAAAATATTAAGTTCAGACATAATCTATTCTACCTTTTAAATAAACTTCATTGGGCTTATACCCTCACTTTGACTTCAAAGCAAGTTAATCAAACAAACTCGATACTGATCTTTCTTCAGAAATCCTTCTTATTGCTTCTCCAAGTAGGTGGACAACGCTTACCGTTTCTATTTTATTGGAATTTTTAATATCATCAGTCTCATTAATGGTATCTGTAATTACCAATTTTGTAAGAGCGGAGTCGTTTACTCTTTTTATAGCTTCCCCAGATAAAACACCATGAGTTACATGTGCAAAAACTTCCTTAGCGCCAGAATTAATTAATGCCTCTGCTGCATTACATAAAGTTCCGGCTGAATCAACAATATCATCAATCATAAAACAACTTCTATCCGATACATCGCCAATAATATTCATTACTTCTGATTCACCTGCTTTTTCACGTCTTTTATCAACAATGGCTAGATCAGAGTTTATTCTACTCGCAATTAAACGCGCTCTTACAACACCCCCTACATCTGGAGATACTACCATAGCGTCATTTGATCCTATCTTATTTTCAATATCAGATAAGAGGATCGGTGCAGCAAAAAGATTATCTGTCGGAATATCAAAAAAACCTTGAATCTGCCCTGCATGTAAATCCATGCTTAATACTCTATCTGCTCCTGATTTAGCAATTAGATTAGCAACTAGTTTAGCTGTTATTGGTGTTCGCGGCCCAGGCTTTCTATCTTGTCTGGCGTATCCAAAATAAGGAATAACAGCCGTAATTCTTTTTGCTGAAGCTCTTTTCAAAGTATCAATTAAAATAAGAAGCTCCATTAAATTATCATTTGCAGGAAAGGATGTTGATTGAATAATAAAAACATCTTCACCTCTACAATTTTCATTCATTTCAACAAAAATTTCCTTATCAGAAAATTTTTTGACAGTACAATCTGCCAACGGCGTGTCTAAATACTTACCAATATTTTCCGCTAGATTTATATTTGAATTACCAGATACTAATTTCATTTTAAAACTTCCCTTTGCCTTATTTAGCAGGGGATTGGATACTAATCAAACCCTTCTGGAATTAATTTGTTTTTTGGCGATATTGCACAAACTTTAAAAAGTTCACCCATTTGAGAGTTCTCAATAACTCTAAGTAAACCTTCATCTAAATCACTTTTAATTTTTTCAGAATTTGTAGATTTTTTTAATATTTCTAATCTTTCTAAAGCGCCCAAATTAATTAAAAAATTTCTTTGCGAAATTGGACCAAAGAAATCCATTCCAAAATTTTTACTTTCATTAAGAATTTGAGAGAAATTAATATGTGATGTTAAATCTGAAGCTCCAGGAAAGCTCAAAGGATCAACATATTCATGATTTTTTATAGCCTGCAAAGTATTTCCATAACCTTTAGAGTATCCATAATCTATAAACAAACATATCCCATTATTTCTTTTTAAAAAATTTGAAATATCTTTAACAATTTTTTTAATCCCAGTATTTACTTCAAAAAAGTCTGCCTCATCAGGAAAATTTTTTTTATTTTCTTCAAAAATAATTTTATCTTCAATATCTTTATAACAATAAAGGAATCTATCATTATCTTTTGTTACAAACACTTCCTTCCATGTTTTTTTAATTTTTATATATTGTCTTATTGGAAAAACATCTAAAAATTCATTTCCAATAAATATCGTTGGAGCATCGGGAATATCAGAAATACTTCTATAATGTTCTGCTTCAGGAAAAATTTGTTTTTGCGCGATCATTAACTTTTTATTTATTTCAAGGAAGCCAAAGGAAATGCTATTGTCACTATTGACTCTCTTAATATCACTTAGAAGGGTTCCCCTTCCACCACCCAAATCAACTATCTGAAAAGATGATTTAGAATTAACTTTATTTATGATATCAATCGCCCAAGCACCAATAACTTCTCCAAAAATCTGAGTTATATCTGGTGCAGTAATAAAATCACCCGCTTTCCCAAGTGGCTTTTGTTTAATGTAGTAACCTTCTTCTGGATCAGTTAAGCTTATTTCCATAAACCTGGAAATTGAAATATAGCCTTTTTTACTTATTTCTTCAGTTAATATTGATTTAATCTTTTCCATTTATTTTTATGGCATAAAACATTAAGCACATACCGGCAATCATGAATGGAAATGATAATATCATCCCCATTGTTACAAAATTGTATATATAACCAATATGTAGGTCTGGCTCTCTAAAATTCTCTACAAAAATTCTAAATAAACCGTATAAAAAAAGAAAAGAACCGCTTATAAATCCTTTATAGTTAAGTAAATTCTTTTTTATCATTATAAATAATATTAAGAAAATTACTAAACCCTCTAAAATTGCTTCATATAATTGACTTGGGTGTCTTGGTAGGTTACCTGCATTAGGAAAAACAACACCCCAAGATACCGTAGTGACTTTCCCCCATAACTCTGAATTTATATAATTTGCAATCCTGCCAAAAAACAAACCTATTGGCACAACAGAACAAATAATATCTCCTAGCTCTAATAATGATATTTTTTTTGCTAATGAATATATTATAATTGCTAAAATAACCCCTATAGCTCCGCCATGAAATGACATTCCTCCTTGCCATAGAGCAAATATAATTAGTGGATTTTGTAATAATGAAGATGGATTATAAAAAACTAAATAACCAATTTTTGCGCCAAAAATTATTCCAAGCACCACCCATATAAAAATTTCATCAATATTACTGATTGATACTGATAATTTATTTTTTTCTCTATGATTTCCTATAATCCATTTTGCGTATTGTAGGCCTAAAAGCATTCCAGCAAGGTACGCAAGGCCATACCATCTTACTTCCAGGGGGCCAATTTTAAAAGCTATCGGATCTATACTTAGTAAAAATTCTAACACTGTATATCTATAGCAAATTTTTCATTTATTTTATGTTTTTATATATAAAAATTACGCTAACTGTAGTATATTAATTTAATACAACTACTATATATAGATATTATGACTTCATTAGCGAAAAAAGATTTTTTAGATGATCCATTAGATAATGTAGAATTAGCAGCTAGTATTCAAAATTGGACTTATGATCGATCTGACAGTGAAGTCTCTATTATAGCAAATGGTAAACATAATAATTACCAATTATCCGTTTCTCTTCGCAATGACTCACAAGGATTAGATATTGTTTGTGGATTTGATTTAAGATTTAATGAAAAAAATAAATTTCAAATCTTAAAATTGGTTTCTTCAATTAATGCTCAAATTTGGTTAGGTCATTTTGATGTATGGGATAAAGAGGGGCTTATTATATATCGTAACAGCTCAATCATTGATAGAAATAACCTTAACCTTGAAAATGTAGAAACATTACTATTGGATGCAGTCAACTCTATAGATTTATACTTTCCAGCTTTTCAATATATCTTATGGGCAGGTAAAACTAGTGAAGAAGCTTTGAGTACTGTTTTATTTGAAACCAGAGGTGAAGCATAAAAATTTATCATGAATGAGCTAAAAATCTTGTTAATTGGCTGCGGTAAGATGGGGAGTAGTCTCTTAGAAGGTATAGTTAAATCTGATAATTTTGATGGTATGGTAGATGTTATTGAGCCTGTCATACAAGATTCTTTTAAAGAAGACTTTAAGGAAAGCAAAGTAAATTTTTATTCAGATATTAGAGAAAATAAAGACGCTATAAATTATGACCTTATTATTATAGCGACAAAACCAAATATATATGAAGAAATTTTTAATGGTTTGAAAAATAATTTAATTATTAATGATGAAACTTTAATCGTTTCAATTTTAGCTGGAATTAGAATAAGTAAAATTGAAGAGATAGTAGGTTCTATACCAATAATTAGAGCTATGCCAAATATAGCTGCCTCAGTCTTGGAAGGTATGACAGCTTTAATTGGAAATAAAAAAATAACACATGAAGATATTTTAAATGCTGATTTAATATTTGAATTAATCGGTGAGAAGATGTGGCTAAAAAATGAAGCACAAATGGATTCTTTCACTGCAATCTCAGGTTCTGGGCCTGCCTATTTTTTCTTTTTTACTGAATGTCTAAAAAATATAGCCATTGAAGAGGGTTTTACAGAAGATGAAGCCAATAAAATTTCACAACAAATAATTATAGGATCAGGAAAGTTAGTAAAAGATTCAGGTATTGATCCTAAAGAATTACGAGAAAATGTTACTTCTCCTAACGGAACAACTGAAGCAGGTCTCAAAGTTTTAGCAGATAATAAAACGGGTTTGTTGGATAAATTAAAACAGGCAATCATGGAAGCAAAAAATAGAAGTATCGAAATATCTGATAATTAATTAACTAGAAAACTTTAATTGTACTTTCAAGCCACCTAAATTACTTCTAGACATAATTAGTTTTCCACCATGATTGCTTGTTATATCTTGTGAAATAGATAGCCCTAAACCTGAACCAGGAATATTTTGATTCCTAGATGAATCAAGTCTTATAAAAGGTTTTATCGCCTTATCATAATCAGTTTTATCGATTCCAGGGCCATTATCTTCAATTGAAATATCTATTACATCCCTTTTTTTCTCTAGAGCTACTCTTATATCATCTCCATATGAACAAGCATTATTCAAAAGGTTAGTTATACATCTTTTCATAGCTATTGCCCTACATTCAAAAAATATTGGTTTGTCATTTTTAACATTAAATTCAATAACTTTATTTTCTATCGATTCAGAATTAATTATCTCTTTTATCATTTGCTTCAGATCAGTTTTTATTGCTTTTTCTCTTGTTACATCCTCTGCAAAATCGAGATAATTTTCCAACATTTTCTGCATCTCATTTACATCAGATAGTAATTCAATATTTGTTTTATCATCTGATAGCATCTCTAATTGTAATTTTAATCTCGTCAGAGGTGTTCTTAAATCATGACTTACTCCGGCCAACATTAATGTTCTTTGCTCAATAAATCTTTCTATTCTCTCTTGCATTTTTAAGTAAGCTTCTGCTGCTCTTCTTACCTCAGTTGCGCCTGAAGGTTTAAAGTTTTCCATCTTTTTTCCTAAACCAAATTGTTGTGCAGCTTTTGATAATTTCTCTATGGGTTTGATTTGTTGTCGCATAAATATGACTGCAACAGAAACTAATAAAAGTGAGGAAATTACCATCCATACAAGAAATATATGACTATTTGTTGCGTAAACATTTCTGCGTGGAATAGTAAATTCATATATTCCTCCTTCTTTTTCTATTTGAACTATAACTCTTTTTTCATAAGTATGAGCATCAACCCAAAAATTATCAGTCATTATTTTTGAAAGTTCCTTGCTAAGAGTATTTTCAACAAGATTTATCGGTTTTGGAATATTATTAATAAGTTTTTGATTGGGTATGTAATTAACATCAGCGTCATAAAATTTCTTAGACAATTCAACAACTTTATTTAAACCTAAAGAAGGAGCGACATCTACAAATGTTGCAATTTCTGAAGCTACTGCAGATGATAATTTTCTTGTTACTAATTGCCAATGTCTGTCTAAAAAGACAAAAGTTAATATTCCTTGTAGAACTACAACCGGAACAATTATAATTAATAAGGATCTAGAATACAGACCTTTAGGTAAAATATCTTTAAATTTTTTTGAACTTTCTTTAAAAAACATTATTTATCAGGCCTTAAAATATATCCTTCACCTCTGACAGTTTGTAACCAAAGAGGCATTCTAGGGTCTTTCTCAATTTTTCTTCTAAGTCTATTAATGCCAACATCTACTGATCTTCCAGGCTCATCAATTCCAGCTAATTTTTCTCTGTTTAATGGTTGCCCAGGACTTTTTGCTAATGCAATTAATAGATTCATCTCTCTATCTGTTAAATAAACTCTATCTTTGGATTTTGTGAGCTCTCTTTTTTCAATGTTAAGAGTGTAATCTCCAAAAAATATTTCATTATCAATATTCTCTTCGCTTTTCGATCTTTTTAAAATAGATAAAACTCTTAGCAATAGTTCTTTAGGGTTAAATGGTTTTGTTAGATAATCATCAGCTCCTATCTCTAAGCCTTTAATTTTTGAATCTGTTCCAGATTTTGCAGTTAACAAGATAATTGGAATGTCTGAATTATCTCTTAATTCTTTTGTTAATGTAAGCCCATCATCTCCTGGCATCATAATATCTAGGATTATTAGATCAAATTTAATTAATTGAGTTTTTTTTCTAGCTTCTTCTGCACCACTTGCAGTAGATACAATAAAGCCCTCTTTTATGAGATATTCACTTAATAAGTTTCTTATTCTCTCATCATCATCTACTACAAGTAAATTATATGTTATTTCAGACACTTTTTTTTTCCTTTTTATTATTTTAATATACAAATGTAATCTATCAAATAATTATGTTTACTTAATTTAGGCTATTGTATTAATTATGTGAGTTAATATTTGCTATTTGCAGTTACCTTTTTTGGAGATAATTTTGAATATAGAGTCAATGGAAAATAAAGAAGGTTTAATTTGGTATAATGGAAATCTAATAGATTGGAAAGATGCTAAGTTGCATGTACTGACTCATGGGCTGCATTATGCAAGCTCTGTTTTCGAAGGAGAAAGGTCATACTCTGGTCGAATTTTTAAACTTCACGAACATACCGAAAGATTATTTTTTTCTGCAAGTCAATTAGATTTTGAGATTCCATATACTATAGAAGAAATAAAAGAGGCTTGTTATTTGACTTTAGAAAAGAATAATCTAGTTGATGCTTACATCCGCCCTATTGCTTGGAGGGGAGCAGAAACAGTAGGAGTTTCTGCACAATCTACAAAAATACATTGTGCAATTGCGGTTTGGGAATGGCCCTCATACTTCAGTCCAGAAGATAAATTAAAGGGAATAAGACTTACTCTGTCAAATTGGAAAAGGCCTTCACCAGATACTATACCCTGTAAAGCTAAGGCTGCAGGGCTTTATATGATTTGTACATTAGCCAAACATAAAGCAGAATCTCAGGGTTATGCTGATGCATTAATGCTTGATACAGAGAATAAGGTTGCTGAGGCTACGGGTGCAAATATTTTCTTTATCTCTGGCAAAGAAATTCATACACCAGTACCTGATAGTTTTTTAGATGGAATTACAAGAAGAACTGTTATTGACCTTGCAAAGGATCATGGCTTAAAAATTATTGAAAGAAAAATTGAGCTAGATGAATTATCGACCTTTGAGCAATGTTTTATCACTGGAACAGCTGCAGAGGTAACTCCTGTATCAGAAATAGATAATTTTAAATTTAAAGTTGGTGAAGAAATTAAAATATTATCCGATTCTTATATCAATTTAGTTAACAACTGGAAGGGTGATTAAAGAGTTTGTTTAACCCATTTTGATTTATTTTCAAAAATTTCTTTTTTCCAAAATGGCGCATTAATTTTAAGCCAATCAATTATATATTGGTTAGCAGCATATGCTTCTTTTCTATGTTTTGAACAGGTTATTACCATTACTATGGACTCACCAGCCTTTAATGTCCCATATCTATGAATTATATAACAATAATCAAGATTCCATTTTTTTTCAGCATTTAAGGCGGTTTTATATATGATTTTTTCAGCCATATTTTTATAGTGCTCTATAAAAAGTTTTTTTACCTTGCCGCTATTCGTTTCCTCCCTTACTGAACCGATAAAAGATACTAAAGCGCCATATTTTTTATCTTTTTCAGCATTTTTAAGAATCTTCTGAGGGTTGAATTGTTCCTTTTGAATTTTAACTGTAATCATTATCCGCCTGTAACTGGTGGAAATATAGCTATTTCTTTTGTGTTTTTTAAAATAAAATCTTTATCTACATGATCCTCATCGCAAGCAATATGGATTGCTTCTTTATTGCTTAAAGCTAGATCATATTTATTTTCTTTAGAAATAAGATAATCCAAAAAATCTTCAACGGTTTGTATATTTGAAGGTAAATCTATATTTTCCTCAGGTAAACCAATAATTTCTCTTACTTTAGCAAAATATAGTACTCTCATATTCTATCCTTTTCTTTCATAAAATTCCTAGTTACCTCTGCATATTTGAAGGCTGAAAGAATAGAAATTAAAGAAGCAATGAGAATCAATAAATTACCAAGTAAATATGAAGATGTATACATCCACTGAGGAAATAGTAATTCTTCATATGAATTATTATAGGTTGAAATATTTAAAAATAATAAAATAATTGAAGTTAATTGAGCTGCAGTTTTCCATTTTGATAATTTTGTAACATTTAATGTTAGGCCATTTGATTTAGTGATTTCTCTTAATCCAGAAATTAATATTTCTCTGAAAATAATAACAATTGATGAGAAAAATATTATTGGGTTTTCGGAGAATGATATTATTAAAATAATAAGTGATATTATTACTAGGAGTTTATCTGCGATAGGATCAAGTATTTTTCCAGTAATACTCTCTTGATTGTATTTTCTAGCAATAAATCCATCAAAGAAATCTGAAATTGAGGCTAATACAAATAAAACTAACAATACTAAAAAAAACTTTTCTTCATTATACCTTGATGAGAAATTAATTATTAACCAAAAACCTATAGGTATAATTAAAGAGATAATAATTCTTAAAAATGTTAAAATATTTGCCATAATTACTATTAGTTTAATTTAATTCATTAAACCAGTTATAAATATTTTGAGCTAAATTTTTTGAAATACCATCAACCTCACTTAATTCTTTAATTTTTGCTTTACTTACGCTTTTAGCTGAACCAAAAGCATTCAATAAATCTTTTTTTCTTTTTGAACCAATGCCAGGTATTTCATCTAAAGGGTTAAAGTGAATGTTTTTATCTCTTTTTTGTCTATGAGAGCCAATAGCAAATCTATGTGCTTCGTCCCTAAGTCGTTGAAGAAAAAATAATGAAGGATCTGATTTTCTTAATACAATACTTTCTTTTCCTAAAGTATGAATAATTTCATTTCCGTCGTTTCGGTTTTCCCCTTTTGAAATACTAATAACTTTAATATTACTAATATTTGTTTTTTTCATTGCTTTATCTGCCATCGATAATTGTCCTTTTCCGCCATCAATAATAATTAAATCAGGAAAATCTTCATCATTTTTGGATTTATTTTTCAGTCTTAAGAATCGTCTATGTAATACTTCGTACATCATACCAAAATCATCATTAGTTTTTGCTTCTTTAATATTAAACTTTCTATACTGATTTTTTATGAATCCTTCAGCTCCAGATACAATCATAGCTCCTGTAGAAAAAGAACCCTGTATATGACTGTTATCAAAAACTTCAATCCTTTGAGGGATTTGATTTAGTTGAAGTGTTTTTTGAAGATTCTGTAGGTTTATTTTTTTACTCAACATATCTCTTGTGTATTTCTTTAAGGCATCTCTAGAATTCTCAATTGCATGGTCAATAATTTCCTTTTTTTCTCCCCTCGAAGGAGTCAGTATCTTAACTTTTATCTTATTTTGTGAGGCTAAAAGATTTTGAATAATCTCTTTTTCATTAATTCTACTACTCGTAAGTATTAATTTTGGAGACGGTCGGTTTCTATAAAATTGAGGTATAAACGACTCTAATATTTCTAACTCATTTAAACCTTTAATATTATTAATGAAAAAAGGTTTATTACCTAGGTTTTTTCTTGATCGAAAAAAGAAGACCTGTATACATGCATATTTTTCATTTTTAGAAATAGAAAATACATCTGCATCAATTAAATTTTTTGGATTTATACTAAATGAGTTTGTTAAATTTGAAAGTGACTTAATTCTATCACGATAATAAGCTGCTTCTTCATATTTTTGATTCTTAGATGCCACCTCCATTTTTTTTGCAAATTGCGATTTTATTTGTTTAGAATCACCTTTAAAAATTTTTTTTACATCATTTACAAGTTTGCCATATTCTTCTTTACTAATCTTACCCCCACAAGGACCACTGCAACGCTTAAGGTGGTAATTAAAGCAAGGTTTATTTCCAGCTTCGACCTCTTTATCGCTGCAAGTACGTAATAGGAATGCTTTCTGAATAGTTTTTATCGTCCTATTTATAGCGCCTGCATTTGGAAAGGGACCATAGTAATTTCCAGGTCTTTTTCTTGCACCTCGATGCTTTTCAAGGCGCGGAAAATCATGATCGGTTGAAATGAAAATATACGGAAAAGATTTATCATCCCTCATTAATATATTGTATTTTGGTTTATGTAGTTTAATTAAATTTACTTCAAGTAAAAGAGCATTTTCTTCACTATCTGTTGTTGTAAATTCAACCTCATGAATTAAATTCACCATTTTTTCTATACGCTTGTTTTCAATATTTTTACTTGCGTAGCTTTTCACTCTTTTAGATAAGTTTTTTGCCTTTCCCACATAGATAATATTTTTATTTTTATCCAGCATTCGATATACTCCGGGCTTATTCGGAATAGTTCTTACTGTGTCTTTTATTATTTCTTTACCAGTTTTCATGTATTTGTATTCTAAATATTAAATTATATAATTTTATTACAAAAAAATGCTATTTAAAACCTGTGGATAACTTTGTTGAAAAATAATGTTTTATTAAAATAAAATTACAAAAATTATACATAATATATAGTTATCAATTTATAATATCCTATAAGTATCTGAATCTATTATATTAAAAAATAATTTGTTTATACTATATGAATTTTTAATTCAAAATTAGGCAATTAAGATCAAAAAAACCATGTTGTGAACAAATTAAGATTTTTTAGATATTATTCTTAAGTTACTGATTCAACTTATTTTTACTACTCAACAAATTTTTTATCCTTTGATTCTTCCCATTTAAGGTGCTCTCCACCATCAAGAACTATCATCTGTCCGGTAAACGAATTATTTTTGATAATAAAATTAATTGCATTATTAATTTCCTCTAAATCAGGTCCAATTCCAAGCGGTGTAACTTTTTTTTGAGTTTCAAAATCTTTTTTTGTTTGTCTTTTCCCCTGCAATGTAGGTCCTGGTCCAATAGCGCATACTCTAATACTAGGGCTTAATGCTTGAGCTAATGATCTTGTAAGATACCATAATGAATTTTTTGAGACAGAATATGAGATAAAGTTTGGTCTATATGTTAGTACGCTTTGGTCAAGGAAATTTATAATAATTCCACCTTTCCTTTTTGAATACTGGTTTGCAAAATCTTTTGATAAAAATAAGGGGGCCTTAAGATTGACATCTATATGTTTATCCCATAATTCAGACGAAATCGATTTGATATCATCTTTTTCAAAAATTGATGCGTTATTAATTAGCATTGATAATTGACCATATTTTTTGTTAATTTTAGGAATTAAATTTCTAACCTGAATGGTTGAAGATAAATCTGCTTTAATTAAATTAGCTTTTCCATTGCTTTCTATAATTTCCTTAAGGGTTCGCTCAGCCTCTAATTTGCTATTATTGTAATGAATAATAACATGATAACCTTGAAGCGCTAAAAACTTACAGATGAAAGAGCCTACTCTTTTTCCTGCCCCTGTCACTAATGCATATTCATTTTTCATTTCTTACCTTTTCCTATTATTTCTTAATTTTTTTTGTTTAAACATTGGATCATCTGCATATTTAAGACTTGTTTCCTCAAGTCTTCGGATTTCGTCTCTAATTTTTGCTGCATTTTCAAAATCTAAATCTTCAGCAAATTTTAGCATTTTATTATTAAGATCTTTTAAGTGTTTTTCAAAATTATCTCCAAACAAAACTCCATTCTCAAAAAATTCCGGGGCCTCTATTTCAAGATGATCTCTTTCATAAATGCTTCCAAGAATATCTTTGATATTTTTCTTTATACTTTCAGGTGTTATTCCATTTTCTTTATTATATTCTTTTTGTTTTTCTCTTCTTCGTTCTGTTTCTCCTATGGCTCTATCCATAGAGCCCGTAATTTTATCGGCATATAGGATAACTTTTCCATCAACATTTCTAGCGGCCCTTCCAATGGTTTGAATTAAAGATGTTTCCGATCTCAAAAAACCTTCTTTATCAGCATCTAAAATCGCAACAAGGGAACACTCAGGTATATCCAATCCTTCTCTAAGAAGATTAATACCGACCAAGACATCGAATAATCCGGTTCTAAGATCTTTTAAAATTTCAATTCTTTCTAAAGTGTCAATATCTGAATGTAGATATCTAACTTTAATTCCTTGTTCATTCATATATTCTGTTAGATCTTCGGCCATCTTCTTTGTTAAGACAGTTACAAGGACTCTTTGGTTTTTTTTAGCTATTTTCTTACATTCATATATAAGATCATCGACTTGGCTTTTTGACGGTCTTACTTCACAAACCGGATCAATAAGACCAGTCGGGCGAATGATTTGTTCAACAAATACTCCATTTGTTTCACTAATCTCCCAATTTCCAGGAGTTGCTGAAACAAATACACTTAAAGGCCTCATAGAGTCCCATTCTTCAAATTTTAGTGGCCTGTTATCTATGCATGAGGGCAATCGAAACCCATGCTCTGCTAATGTAGATTTTCTATTGAAATCCCCTCGATACATACCTCCTAACTGAGGAACAGTTACATGACTTTCATCAATAAAAACCAAGGACTCACTGGGTAAATATTCAAATAGTGTTGGAGGTGGTTCACCGGGCTTCCTACCAGTTAAATATCTAGAATAATTTTCAATTCCTGCACATATTCCTGTAACTTCCATCATTTCAAGATCAAAATTTGTTCTTTGTTCAAGTCTTTGCATTTCTAATAATCTATTTGAGTTTTCGAGCTCCTTAAGTCTCACATTAAGATCTTTCTTAATTTTTTTTATTGCTTGGTTGATTGTTGGACGAGGGGTAACATAATGTGAATTTGCATATATTTTAATATTCTCAAGCTCTCTTTCCTTTTTTCCTGTTAAGGGATCATATTCTCCAATGCTTTCAACCTCATTTCCCCATAGCGATATTCTCCAAACAATATCCTCTAAATGAGCTGGCCAAATTTCAATTAAATCTCCTCTGACTCTAAATGTTCCTCTAGTAAAGTTTGTATCATTTCTAATGTACTGAAGTTCAACCAGTTTTTTAAGAATAGTTTGTCTTTCAATTTTTTCATCTTTTGAAATATTAATAATCATATTTGAATAAGTTTCTACTGAGCCTATTCCATAAATACATGATACAGACGCAACAATTATCACGTCTCCTCTTTCTAAAAGAGATCTCGTGGCTGAATGTCTTAACCTGTCAATTTGTTCGTTTATTGAGGCATCTTTTTCGATATATGTATCTGTTCTAGGTACATATGCTTCTGGCTGATAATAATCATAATAAGAAACAAAATATTCAACTGCATTATCCGGAAAAAAATCTTTAAATTCGCCATAAAGTTGAGCAGCTAATGTTTTATTTGGGGCTAAAATTAAAGCTGGTTTTTGACTTTTTTCTATAATCTGAGCCATAGTGAATGTTTTTCCAGAACCAGTTACACCCAAAAGGACTTGTGATCTTTCATTATCTTTTATTCCTTTTACCAGTGACTTTATTGCTTCAGGCTGATCTCCTGAAGGAGAGAATTCTGTATTAATCTTAAAGGGATTAATCTTTTCATTAATATTTCGACCGAGAGAGGGATTTTCCCATATTTCTTTTTTATTGGAGTTAGCTTTCTTTGATTCCATTATGATGTTGCTTCATCACAAAGCTCACCAATTCTATCGCAAGCTAATTTTATGTTATCCATGGAAGTTGCGTATGAAATTCTGAAGAAGGGCGATAAACCGAAGGCCCCTCCATGTACAACACTAACTAATTTTTCTTTAAGTAAAATCATTGCGAAATCTTTATCATTTGAAATTATTTTACCCTTATATTCCTTTCCAATGAGACCTTCACAAGATGGGTAAACATAAAAAGCCCCTTCAGGATTTAAGCAGCTTATACCATTACATTGATTCAAATAATTAACTATAAAATCTCTTCTTTCTTTGAAAGATTCTATCCACAAATTAAGAAAGTCTTTTGAACCATTTAATGCTTCTACAGTTGCCCATTGAGATATTGAGGATGGGTTAGATGTAGATTGGCCCATTAATTTCCGCATGGCATTAATAATTTCAATTGGACCTCCACAATAGCCAATACGCCATCCTGTCATTGAGTAAGCTTTTGAAACACCGTTCATTGTTAATGTTCTGGAAAAGACCTCTTCATCTAGCTCAGCGATTGTATAAAAACGCTCATTATTTTGGTATCGAATATATTCATATATATCATCTGATAAAATGTATAAATTTTTATGTTTCTTAATAATTTCAGCTAGGTTAATTAGCTCAGCTTTAGAATAAACTTGGCCAGTTGGATTTGAAGGTGAATTAATAAAAAGCCATTTAGTTTTTTCAGTTATATTTTTTTCAAGATCATCAGGTGATATTTTAAAATTATTATCTGGTGATGTTTCTATTATCACTGGATTACCTCCAGCAAGTTTTACTATATCAGGATAACTAACCCAATATGGAGCAGGAATAATTACTTCATCTCCTGGATTTATTGTAGACAAAATTGCATTAAAAATTATTGATTTTCCACCTGGGGCAATAGAAATATTACCTTTTTCATAATCTAGATTATTATCGTTCTTAAATTTATCTATTACCGCTTGTTTAAGGTCATCAATTCCGTCAACTGCTGTATATTTAGTTTCGCCTCTATTAATGGCATCTATAGCTGCTTCTTTGATAGTTTTGGGTGTATCAAAATCAGGTTCCCCAGCACTCATGCTTATTATATTTTTACCTTCTGCTTTTAAATCTCTAGCAAGCTGTGTCATTAGCATTGTCGCTGAAGGTGGAATATTTTCTATATTATGTGATAGTTTTATTGGCATCCTACAAACAAATTCTTTGAACCCAAATTATTCCTAATATTTAAAATATGCAATAATCATATTAAAACAATTTAATTATTTATAATTTTTTATAAACCAGCTGTTTGCCCTCCATCAACAGGAATCAATTGGCCAGTTATAAATTTTGAAGCATCTGAGGCAAAAAAAACCATAACTGGAGCCAAATCATTATCAGGGTCTCCATATTCTTGACCTAGAGCAATAGGAACAGAGTTTCTCCAATGTGCAACAGTATTTTCTTCATCAGTTGAACGCTCTCTTGCCGCATAATACATTGGTGTCGCTATTGCAGGTAATATTGCGTTAACTCTTATATCATGCTTTCCCCATGTTCCAGCTGCCGTTCTTGTCCACGAGTGAACAGCTCCTTTTGCAGCTGAATAAGCTGAAGCAGAAGGTTCCGGTCTCAATCCAGATATTGATCCAAAGTTTATTATTGATCCTGAACCATTTTTTTTCATATATTTGAATGCATTTTGGTTTGTTAGCATTGTTCCTCTTACATTAACTGCAAACATATTATCCCAATCTTCAACTTTAACAGAAGAAGCATCTGCTGGACCTTGGATTGCAGCAGGATGAGCAAGAACATCAAGAGTTTTTAATTCTTCCAATGCTAAATAAAATGCATTTTTTACACTATCCTCATCTGAAACATCAATATGGATAAATGAGCATGTTCCAGGACCATGATTGTTTGCATTTGTCGATATATCTTTACCTTTATCGTCTGAAATATCCATTCCTACGACATTTGCTCCTGCTTTAACATATGCTTTCAAAGTAGCTTGACCCATTCCGCTGGCTGAACCGGTTACTATGATTTTCTTTCCTTCTAACATGCTATCTACTCCCGTTTTGTATCAAAAAAATTTTATGGGTATAATTTAATTTATAATAATATATCTTAAGATGTTATTTTTAATAGAGAGATTAAACTAATAATAATGAATAACAATTTAAATGAAATAGGGTCTATTGAAACTATAAGAAGAATCTGGAGAAGTTACGCATCTGGTTTAACTGGGTATTTAACAGTTGCTTTGTTATGTAATGCAGTTGTTGCTTTAAGCACGCCTGCCTTACCAGAGCTAATTCGAAGAGTAATTGACGATATCTTTATAGACAAAAATGAAAATATGTTGGTTATTCTTCCTATTGTAGCTGTTTTGATAATGTTTATTAGAGCATTAGGTACTTTTGGAGCTAATGTTTCAATTAATTTGATAGGACAAAAAATTGTCGGATCACTTCAAAATGATTTATATCTTTCTCTATTAAAATCAGATATTTCGTATATTAATTCAATACATTCTGCCAGATTTATATCTAATTTTACCGCGGACTCAACAAAGCTACGCGAAACTATGTCCTCAGTTGTTGTAAATTTATCAAGAAATATTCTAATGGTTTTGGGTTTAGTAGGTTATTTACTCTGGGTAGATTTTAAACTTGCTATGATATTTCTTATAGTCCTTCCTCCTGCTGCATTTGGTTTAAGATACTTAGGAAAGAAATTACGAAAAGCTGTTCGTGATAGCTTAGAAGAAATTGGAACACTTTCATCTTTAGTATCAGAAACATTAAAAGGAATGCGAATAATAAAGGCATATCGTAAAGAAAATTTTTATCTAAATAAAGCAAATGAAACTATCAGAAAAGTTGTTTCACTATCAATGAGGGGTGTAAGAGCAAGATCTGCTTCAGCTCCAATAATGGAGATTGTGACTGGATTTGCGATAGCTGGGATCATTTATTATGCTGGAGGTAAGTCAATAAATTCTGATATGAGTGTAGGAAGCTTTATGGCATTTACTACTGCTGCAGGTTTGCTATATGATCCATTAAAAGCAGTTGCTAACTTACAAGCAATGCTTCAAGAAGGCGTAGCCGCGTCCCATAGATTATTTCCAATTATTGATAACAAACCACAGATAGTAGAGCCTATTAATAAAAAAACCATATCTAATCCAAAAGGTTTAATTGAATTTGAAAATGTATCTTTTTCATATTTTGATAATTCTGATGATTTAGCGATTGATAGTGTTTCATTTGTTGTAAATCCAGGGCAAACAGTTGCGTTAGTTGGTCCTTCTGGAGCAGGTAAAACTACACTTTTAAATCTAGTTCCTCGTTTTTACGATCCAACCAATGGCGTTATCAAAATTGATAATATAGATATTAAGAGTCTTTCCTTATCTACGGTAAGAGGGAGTTCGGCCTTAGTGTCCCAGGACTCTTTGATTTTTGACGCATCAATAAGGGAGAATATTTTGTTTGGTTCCTCTGATATCTCCGAGGATGTATTTATTACAGCTTGCAAAGAAGCATTAGTAGATGATTTTGTTAAAGAGTTCCCTGATGGTTATGAAACTTCAGCCGGAGAATCAGGTTTAAAACTTTCCGGTGGTCAAAAACAAAGAATTGCTATTGCTCGAGCAATGATAAAAAATTCTCCTATTTTATTACTTGATGAAGCTACATCCTCTTTAGATAGTGAAGCAGAAGCAAAAGTTCAAATTGCACTCGAAGCTTTATTGAAAGAAAAAAGTGCTTTAATAATTGCTCATAGATTATCAACTATTAAAAATGCAGACATGATTTATGTTTTTGATAAAGGTAAAATTATTGAAAAAGGTAATCATGATGAATTAATTAAAGTAAATGGTTTGTATAGGACCCTATTTGAAATGCAATTTCCGGAGAGCGGGAGTGATAAAGAATATTCTTAAAAAATTACTTCCATTTATTTTTTCAAAATACATAAAGTTTGTTTATCAAACAAATAAGTGGACCAGAGTAAATGATGTTAAAATAAAAAAACTATGGTCAGAAAATAAAACTTTTATATGGATGCATTGGCATGGTCAGAGCCTAATGCTACCAAATAATTGGTCTAATAATTCTCAAAAATTAAATGCTTTAGTTTCTCTTCATGGAGATGGGGAATTAATTGCAAAAACATTAAATAATCTAGGAATAAACTTAATAAGAGGAGCTGGAAATCCAGACAAGCTTGGGTTAAAAGAAAAAGGTGGCACAGCTGCCCTAAGAGCAATGCTGAAGGTTCTTAAAAATGGTCAATCAGTTGCTTTTACTGCTGACCAACCTCCTGGCCCAGGAAGGGTTGCCGGCAAAGGTTCTATAGTTTTAGCAAAATTATCTGGTTGTCCTATTGTCCCTGTCGCAGCAACTACATCAAGAAGATTTGAATTTGATAGTTGGGATAATTTTACTCTTAACTATCCATTTGGAACAGGTTCTTTGGTTTTTGGAGATCCTATTTATGTAGATAAAAATTCATCTGAAGAGGAGATTGAAAATAAAAGATTATTGCTTCAAGAAAGTCTAAATATGGTTACAACTCAGGCAAAGGAGTTAGTTTAAATATGTCTACACCTTTTTTGATAATAATATACAAATTCTTCACTCATTTATTGAGCTTATTTACATGGATTATTTTTATTATTAGAACTATCAGAAAAAAAGAGGAATGGATCAGAAGAAAAGAAAGATTTGGAATAGTTGATATCGATAAAAAATCAAATAATTATATTTGGTTCCATGCAGCTAGCGTTGGAGAATTGCTTTCAATACAACCGCTAGTTAAAAAATTATTAAATGAAAATTATGATATCTTAATAACCACTACTACAGTAAGTTCAGCAAAATTATTTAAAAAAATACTACCCAATGGCGTTCAGCATCAATACATACCTTATGATGTAACAAAATACGCAAAACGTTTTTTAAATAGCTTAAATATTCAATTGGCAATTTTTGTTGAGTCAGAAATATGGCCAAATTTTATATTGGAATGTAAAAATAAAAATATTCCTTTGCTTCTCATAAATGCAAGATTTTCAGATAAATCATTTCAATATTGGGGTTATGCAAAAAAATCTTTAATTTATATATTAGATTCTTTTAAATTTATTATTCCTCAAAATAAGAAAACTTATAATTTTTATAAAAAATTAGGTTATGAAAATACTCAATTTTTCGGGAATATGAAACATGATGCTGATATATTGGAAGTAAATAATAATAAATTAGAGAATCTAAAAAAATCTATCTCCGATAAGAATATAATTTTAGCTGTTTCAACACATAATGGTGAAGAAGAAATTATATTTTCATTATTTAACAGAATGAAGCTCGAAATCACAGATTTGATGCTAATTATAGCGCCGAGGCATCCAGAAAGAGCTCAATCAATTTCTAATATAGCGTTAAAAAAAGGTTTTATTGATAAAAATATAAAATTTCTCTCTAAGAATGAAGATGTTTCAGGTGAAACAGAGTTAATAATTTATGATAAGATTGGCGAACTTGGCGAGCTCTATACTATAGCAGATTCAGTTATTCTAGGCGGGGCATTTAAAAATTATGGAGGTCACAATCCATTTGAACCAGCTAAATTTTCTATTCCTGTATTTACTGGACCAAATTTTCATAATTTTGAAGATGACTACAAAAATCTTTTAAAAGCTGGAGGTGCAATTAATTTTACCGAAGAAAACTTTATAAAATTATTTAAAGATAAAAAAAGTTTAATTGATATGGGAAAAAAAGCTGAGAGATGTGTAAATGGATTTGGAGGGGCATCAGAAGATATTTTCAATATAATAAAGGATATAAAATAATGGATATTAAGTTTTGGTGGAAGAAAGCTCCTGATTTTATGTTATTTATAAATTTCTTTTTTGATTTTTTAATTTTAATAAAAAACCTTTTTATAAAAAAATATCAATCAAGATTAAAGGTAATATGTGTTGGTAATTTTACTCTTGGAGGTTCCGGTAAAACACCCACGGTAAGATATCTTAGGGAGGCTCTGACTAAAAAGGGCTATGACTGCGCAGTTCTTCTTAGAGGATATAAAGGTAAATTTAAAGGTCCTCTAATTGTTGATATCAATACTCATTTATCATCTGAAGTTGGTGATGAAGCCTTATTGCATGCTAAAGATGGTTTAACCATAGTTTCAAAAAACAGAGTCAAAGGTTGCAAATATATTGAAAAACTTGATGTCGATTTAATTATACTTGATGATGGTTTTCAAAATCCAAGTTTAATTAAAGACTATAATCTAATTGTTGTTTCATCAAATAAAGGAATTGGCAACAAACTAATCTTTCCATTTGGCCCTTTGAGAGAGTCAATTAGAAATGGCAGAGAAAAAGTGAATATGGTAATTAAGTTAATAAATTCAAAACAAGATCATCATTCACTTTCATATGTTCATAAGTATTTTAGTAAAATTATAGATGCAGAGTATCTAACTAAAATTAATGAAGATTTATCTGAAAATGTTGTTGTTTACACTGGCATAGCCGATCCTGATAAATTAATGTCTTCAATAATAAATAATAATAAAGTTATTAGCTCTTTTATTCTTAAGGATCATCAAGAGATCAATGAAAATCTTGCTAAAAAAATATTAATAAAATCTAAAGAAAATAATGCTGATATAATCACCACTGAAAAAGATATTGTAAGGCTTTTAGGGGCTAACGAAGGTTCTTTTAAAGCTAAGCTATTTATAAAATCAAATGTAGTTGATTTAGACATAAAAGCTGATGAAGAATTATTAATTAATGATATAGAAGATTCAATTAATATAATTAAAAAATAGCGTAACCGCCATCAACAATAAACATATCACCTGAATGATAAGCTGAAGCATCAGAAGCCAAATATGCAGCAATTCCACAGAAGTCCTTAGGCTCTCCCCATCTTCTCATTGGTACTCTACTTATTACTTTATCCGTGAATTTTTGATTATTTTGATTTATTGTTGTCATGTCAGTAGCAATCCAACCTGGTAAAATTGTATTTGCTCTTATTCCATATCTTGCATGTTCAACTGCAATTCCTTTAATCATTGAGATAATTCCACCTTTAGAAGCTGAATAAGGTTGAGTTTTAGCTGCGCCTTCTATACCAGCTAAACTAGCCACACCCACTACAGAGCCGCCAATATCACCATCTTTCGCTCTTTCAACCATATGTTTTGTTGTTTCTCTTAAAGTAAAAAAAACTCCATCTAAATTTACAGATAATACTTTTCTATAGGCATCGGTATCCATTTCTTCAAAAGATCCTCCAAAGACATTCATACCGGCATTAGCAAAAACTGAATCTATTCTTCCAAAATCATTCAGAACAGATTTAACATTATTAATTACTTCTTTTTCTTGTGATACATCAACCTCATAAGTCTTAACTTCGATGCTATATTTAGATAACAAATTTTTAGACTCTTCGTTTTTTTCTTTATTTCTGCCCCAGATTGCTATACTGGCGCCACATTCAGCTAAGCCCTCAGCCATTCCAAGTCCTATTCCACCATTTCCACCTGTAATTAATGCGACTTTTTCTGATAAATCAAATATTCCTTTTTTCATATTTCTTGCCTTATAATTTTTTTTCCTAAATAAATAGATAATATGTTCATTAAAGTTTTTCTTATATTTTTATTTTTATACAACAATAGCGTATTTGCAGAGTCTTATATTGAGAATCTTGAAATTATTAATGATATTGGAAAACCAATTCAATACCATGTTGAGGTTGCAAAAACTGATGAGGAACAAGCAATGGGCCTCATGAATAGATTAGATCTTAAAAATAATAGTGGGATGCTTTTTTTATTTGATAATGAAAAAAAAGCGTCATTCTGGATGAAAAATACATTTATACCTTTAGATATTATTTTTATAAATAAGAATGGTAGTATTAATAGGATATATAAAAACACCAAACCAAAGAGTTTGAAAAGAATTAAATCAAAGGGAGAAGTTTTGGCAGTTTTAGAAATTAATGCAGGCGAAGCTAATAAACATAATATCGGTTATAGATCATTTATTAATTTGGAGGAGTTTATTTCCTCTTTTTAGTTGTATGAAACTTTTATAATTTCATAAGATTTACCTCCACCTGGAGTATTTACATCTACTTCATCACCAACAGATTTTCCAATAAGTGCTTTTGCAATAGGAGAAGAAATCGAAATCTTTTTTTCTTTAAAATCAGACTCTATATCCCCCACTATTTGATAATTTGCTTCTTCGTCAGTATCAAGATCAATTAATAGCACTTTGGCCCCAAATTTTATGTCTTTACCTGTTAATTTACTTGGGTCAATTACTTCTGCTTTGCTTAATAAATCCTCAAGTTCCATTATCCTCGTTTCATTATGAGCTTGCTCTTCTTTTGCAGCATGATATTCAGCATTTTCTGATAAATCTCCATGAGCTCTTGCTTCTGCAATAGAATTAATAATTCTTGGCCTTTCGATGGTTTTAAGATTTTTGAGTTCATCTTCCACCTTTAATTTTCCATCACTTGTTATTGGTATTTTTTCCATAGTAAATCTCTTTACTTATTATGCTTTAAAGAAAAAAATTATTCAAACTCTACTTTTTATATGATTGAATTGTGTCAACATCCATTTCACCATTTTTAATAGCTTTTATCCCTGAAACTGCAGCAATAGCACCAGAAACGGTTGTGTAATAAGGTATGCTATTTTCAAGAGAGGATCGTCTAATTGATTTAGAGTCTTTGATTGCTTGAGGTGTTTCAGTTGTATTGAATACAAGTGCAATATTATTATTTGTGATCTCATCTACAATATGAGGGCTTCCCTGAAGCACTTTATTAATTCTTTTTGCTTTTATTCCTTTTTCCTCTAAGAAGTCACATGTACCTCCGGTAGCTAAGATTGAAAAACCTATATCTTCTAACTCTTTAACTGGTTTATATATTTTTTCTTTATCAGTATCTTTTACTGAAACAAAAACAACTCCTCCAATTGGAACATTGGTTCCTCCAGCTATCTGGCTTTTTGCAAAAGCGATACCGAATTCCTTATCTATTCCCATAACTTCACCCGTTGATCTCATTTCAGGACCTAAAATAGTATCCACTCCAGGAAATCTTTTAAATGGGAAAACTGCCTCTTTAACAGCAATATGCTCTAGTTTATTATCCTCATAATTTAGATCCTTCAATTGAACACCAGTCATAATTTTTGTAGCAATTTTGGCTATTGGATTGCCAGACACTTTTGCAACGAAAGGAACAGTTCTACTTGCTCGAGGATTCACTTCAAGGATAAATATATCATTATCTTTAATTGCAAACTGAACATTCATTAATCCCTTCACATTCATTGCCTTAGCAATTTTTATGACATTTATTTTTAATTTAGCAATAATTTCTTCGTTTAAAGAGAATGGTGGCATAGAACATGCAGAGTCTCCAGAGTGGACGCCAGCTTCTTCAATATGTTCTAAAATTCCAGCAATATAGAAATCTTTACCGTCCGATAATGTATCTATATCAACTTCGATTGCATCTCTTAAATAAGAATCTATTAGAACTGGGCTTGATCCAGACACTACTACAGCCTCGTTTATATATTTCTTAAGCTGATCTTCAGAATGAACTATTTCCATAGCCCTGCCTCCAAGAACATAAGACGGCCTAATTACAACCGGATAACCAACCTCATTAGCAATATTTATTGCCTCATTTGCTGATTTTGCAATACCATTATTTGGTTGCTTTATTTGGAGTTCATCCATTAGATTTTTAAATCGATCTCTATCTTCTGCTAAATCAATGGCATCTTGATCAGTTCCTAATATTTTTATAGGAATATTATTAACTTCAAAATCTTTAGACAGCTTTAAAGGAGTTTGTCCACCAAATTGAACTATCGCACCAAGAAGATCACCGTTTTTAGACTCAATATTTATTATCTCTGAAACATCCTCAAGAGTTAATGGCTCAAAATATAATCGATCAGATGTATCGTAATCAGTTGATACAGTTTCAGGGTTACAGTTAATCATTATGCTTTCAATATTTAAGTCTGCGAGAGCGAATGAGGCATGACAACAACAATAATCAAATTCTATTCCCTGCCCAATCCTATTTGGCCCTCCACCAAGGATAATTACCTTTTTATTTTTAGTTGGAAAAGATTCGCAGTATTCATTTTCATTATAAATATCTCCTACATATGTTGAATACATATAATCTGTTTTTGTTTCAAATTCTGCAGCGCATGTGTCGACTTTTTTATAAACAGGTCTCAAACCCATCTTAATTCTTTCATTTCTAACAATTGCCTCTTCCTCATTAATAAGTTTAGCTAGTCGCGAGTCAGAAAAACCCATTGATTTAATTAATTTGAAATTCTCTTTATCTTCTGGCAATCCATCTTTTTGAATAAGTTTTTCCCACATAATAATTTCTTCTATTTGTCTCAAGAACCATGGATCATAAAAAGTAATCGAATTTACTTCTTCAACTGTAAGACCAGATCTAAATGCTTCTGCGATATATAATAATCTCTCAGGGCAAGCAATTTTAAGGCTCTTTCTTATTTCTTCTTTTGTGAAGCCTTTTTCAGATAATTCATTAAAGCCTTCAAGGTCGTTCTCAAGAGATCTCAATCCTTTTTGTATAGATTCTTGAAAATTACCACCTATAGACATGGCCTCACCAACAGATTTCATTGAGGTAGTTAATGTGGATTCTGATCCTGGAAATTTTTCAAAAGCAAATCTTGGTATTTTTGTAACAACATAATCAATTGAAGGCTCAAATGAGGCAGGTGTTGTCGTTGTAATATCGTTCACCAATTCATCAAGATTATAACCTACTGCCAATAGTGCTGCTATCTTAGCTATTGGGAAACCTGTAGCTTTTGAGGCTAGTGCAGATGATCTTGATACCCTTGGATTCATTTCAATTATAACAATTCTTCCATCTTTTGGATTAACAGCAAATTGAACATTAGAGCCACCGGTATCTACTCCTATTTCTTTTAAAGTTTTTATTGATGCATTTCTAAGTTCTTGATATTCCCTGTCTGTTAATGTCAATGCTGGTGCAACAGTTATTGAGTCACCAGTATGAACACCCATAGGATCAATATTTTCAATAGAACAAATTATTATGCAGTTGTCAGATTTATCTCTAACAACTTCCATTTCAAATTCTTTCCATCCTATAACCGACTCTTCAACTAGAACTTCACTATTAGGTGAGTTTTTTAATCCATCACCAACAATTTGATTAAATTCCTTAACATTATAAGCTATTCCACCTCCTGTTCCACCAAGCGTAAAAGAAGGCCTAATTATTGCTGGTAATCCAATGCTATCAATTTTACTATTAGCTTCTTCAAGTGTGTGAGCGATAAAGGATTTTGGTGTTTCCAGGCCTATAGAATTCATTGCCACTCTAAATTCTTCTCTATTTTCAGCTTTTGAAATTGCTTCTTTATTTGCACCAATTAATTCAACATTATTTTTTTCAAGAAAACCTGAACTTGCAATTTCTAGAGATACATTTAAGGCCGTTTGACCCCCCATTGTGGGCAATAAAGCATCCGGTTTTTCCTTCAATATTATTTTTTCAATAATTTCGCTAGTAATAGGTTCGATATAAGTTGCATCAGCAACCTCGGGATCCGTCATAATTGTTGCAGGATTAGAATTAACTAGAATAATTCTATAGCCTTCTTTCTTAAGAGCTTTACATGCTTGTGTTCCTGAATAATCGAACTCACAGGCTTGGCCAATTATAATTGGGCCTGCACCTATAATTAATATACTTTTGATATCTTCTCTTTTAGGCATTCGTTTGTTTCTCAATATTTTCTAAAAATTTATCAAATAAATAATAGCTATCATTTGGTCCAGGGGATGCTTCAGGATGATGCTGAACTGAAAAAATCGGCTTATTAATCATCTCAATTCCACAATTGCTACCATCAAATAAACTAGTATGAGTTTCTATAATACCTTCAGGTAAATTATCACTCCTTACAGCAAAACCATGATTCATGGATGTAATGCTTACACTTGAGTCATAATTATTTTTTACTGGATGATTTGCCCCATGATGACCTTGGTGCATCTTATATGTCTCTAACCCTAATGATAATGCAAGTAATTGATGACCGAGACAAATACCAAATATTGGTATATTTGAGTCAATTAGTTTTTTGATTACAGGAATTGCATATATTCCAGTAGCACTTGGATCGCCAGGACCATTTGATAAGAAAACTCCATCTGGTTTTAAATTAATTATGTCACTATATGATGAAGTGCAAGGAACCAATGATATTTTTTTAAATCTTGAAGATAGACATCTTAATATATTTTTTTTCACTCCATAATCGACAACAACAACATGAGCATTAATTCTTTTTCTTTTAATCTTACTGTTATAAATATTAATTTCTTTTTCATCCCATAAGGTTGTTTCTTTACAGGTTACAAGTTTAGCAAGGTCTTGATCATTTATTCCTTTAAACTTTTTAGTATCTTCTAAATAATCTTCAAATTCTTCAATACCATTATTATTGTGTACTATAGTGCCATTTATAAGGCCTTTTTCTCTAATTAAATTAGTTAGAGCTCTTGTATCTATTCCATAAATACCTACTATTGAATTATCCTTTAGCCAATTGTCTAGGTTAATTTCAGATCTCCAATTTGAAGGGTCAGTTATTAGGGATCTAAAGACTGCACCGCTAATATAAGGTCGGTCTGAACTTTCATTATCCTCTAAATTTAGACCGACATTGCCTATATGAGGAAATGTAAAAGTTATTATCTGCGAACAATAAGATGGATCTGTCATGATTTCCTGGTAGCCTGATATTGCAGTATTAAAACAGACTTCTCCAGAAGATCTTCCTATAGTCCCAAATCCAAAACCTTTGAAAATAGTACCATCATTTAAAATTAATGCGCCCGTTGGTTTTTTTGAAACCCAATTTACCATGCTATTGACCTTTTAAAAAAATGAAAAAAATATGAATTTATTAAGAGTGGATTAGAAATAAAAAAATTAAATAGGCCCATCAAGTTTTTCTCAGTAAAAAGATAATTGAAAACGAATCAATTATTTTAAACACAAATTGACGAAATTTATAAATACTAAACGAGTGAGTCAAGAAACAAATCAAATGATGGTTTTTTTTTTAATTTTATATATCCTTATTAACTTAAATATTGGAGTGATAAATGCTTAAAACTAAACTAAAAGATGAATTGATTTTATCAATGAAAGAAAAAAATCAGTTAAGGGTTTCTACTCTTAGGATGATTAATGCATCTATTAAGGATTTAGAAATTAGTCAAAGAATAAATAAACAAACTGAAGACGCTTCAGATAATGATATAATTGGGATTCTTGTTAAAATGGTTAAACAAAGAAAAGAATCTGCTGAAACTTACAAGCAAGGTAATAGAGATGATTTATATAAAAAGGAGATAGAAGAAATTAAAATTATTGAGGAATTTTTACCAAAACAGCTATCAGAAGATGAGATCATTAAAATAATTGAGGATTTAATTTCACAAAATAATATATCAGATATTAGTGGAATGGGTTTAATAATGTCTGAACTCAAAAAAAAATATTCTGGACAATTAGATTTAGGTTTGGCTTCTCAAATAATTAAGGATAGAATTAATTTTTGAGGAACAAAATAGTAATGAAATTTTCGAAATCCCTTCTAGATGAAATCAAAAACAAAATAGAAATATCTGATATTGTAGGAAAAAGAGTAGTACTTCAGAAAAGAGGTAAGGAATTCGTAGGTTTATCACCTTTTCAGAATGAAAAAACACCTTCCTTTACAGTAAATAATGAAAAGCAATTTTATCATTGTTTTTCCTCAAATAAGCATGGGGATATTTTTACATTTCTTGTTGATGTAGAGGGACTCTCATTTCCTCAAGCGGTGGAGCAACTAGCAGAACAGGCTGGAGTAGAATTAAGAGCATTAACCAAAGATGAAGAAAAAAAAATTTCTGGTAGAAAAAAACTTTATTCTATCGTGGAAATGGCAAATAATTTTTTTATGAATAATCTATTAAGCGATAATAGAGCTTTAGGTTATCTAAATGAAAGGGGGATAAATAAGGAAGTAATTTTAGAATATAAGATTGGTTATGCAAAAGATAGCTTTTCTTCACTTCATGAATATCTCCTTGATAAGGGCATATTGAACGAAGATATATTGCTTGCAGGATTGATTATTAAAAGTGAGAAGAAAAAAAATAGTTACTATGATCGTTATAGGGATCGAATAATATTCCCGATTACCAATAAATTTGGAAAAATAGTTGGTTTTGGAGGAAGAGTTATAAATGAAGATGATAAACCTAAATATATGAACTCCCCTGAAACAGAAATATTTCACAAAGGTAGTTTGTTATATAACTACTCGAATATAAAATCTCCTGTAAAACAAATAGATGATCTTGTTGTTGTAGAGGGTTATATGGACGCTATAAGTTTATGCTCTCAGGGCTTTAAAAATGTTGTTGCCCCATTAGGTACGGCTATGACAGAGAAACAACTCAATTTAATTTGGGAATTAGTCGACTCACCGATTTTATGTTTTGATGGAGATAAGGCAGGTAAAAAGGCATCAGAAAGAGTAATTGAATTAGCTATACCAAATTTAAAACCAGGAAAGAATATAAGGTTTATAAGTCTAAATGATGATTTGGATCCTGATGATTATGTGAAAAAAAACGGAATCAAATCTTTTTTCCGATTAGCTAAAGATTCTACTTCGCTAAATGATCAAATATGGCGAAATTATTTAAATAAAGCTGATATTTCAACTCCTGAGGGTAAGGCAAATTTAGAGAAAGAATTGCGCTCTTTATTAAGACTTGTAGGAGATAAAAATATAAGAAAACATTATGGTTTATTTTTTAAAGAGTCTTTGGATAAAATTTTTTATAATAATAAAACAAATTTTGTACCTCTAAATAGGAAAAATAAATCAAATATATTTGATAAAATAAAAATTAAAGATAGTAAGGTTGGATCAGGAGAAAAAATTCCTTCTGGCCTCGAAACATTGTTAATCTCAGGGATTTTGATTTATCCAGAAATCATCGAAAGTAATATTGAAGAGATTGAATCTCTTATTATTAATCATACTCTTCTTGATCAGGTAAGAAATGAAATATTAGATTTATTTGTTTCTGAAAAATCACCTGATTTAGTAATAATAAAGGATTTTATAAGTAATAACTATAATGAGATTTTAAAAAAGGAGTTAAAATTTTCAAAGAAATACTGGTCTAACTATGAAAATTCCACTATAGAAACTATTTCATCAATTTGGGTTGAAATATTAGAGGATGATCAACATATTAAATCTTTAGAAATTGAAATAAATAATTTTGATAAGAATGTCAAAGATGACAATAATGAAAAAAGGTTAATAAGTATTTTAGAGAAGAAAGACTTTGAATTAAAAAAAATAACTGAAAAATATGGCCAATAAAAGAAAAAGTAAAAAAAGAGATAATCAAAGCCAAGGTTCTGAATCAGCCTTAATAGATATGTCCAATAGAGATGTAAAAAAAATGATAAAGGCTGCAAAGTCTCAAGGGTTTGTAACTTATGAACAGTTAAACAAAGTAACATCTGCTGAAAGTCTGACATCAGAACAAATAGAGGATGTTATGTCTATGCTATCTGAAATGGGTATTAATGTTATCGAGAATGATGAAGATGAACAATCAAGCGAAATAACTCCAACAAATAAGAAAACCAAGACTGAAAGAGCTGATAGAACTGATGATCCTGTCAGGATGTATCTGCGTGAGATGGGTTCTGTAGATCTTCTATCAAGAGAGGGAGAAATAGCTATAGCCAAAAGAATTGAGGCTGGAAAAGAAGCAATGATTGAGGGGCTATGTGAAAGTCCATTAACATTTCAAGCCATAATTATTTGGAGAGATGAATTGAATGAAGGTCAGGTACTTTTGAGAGATATTATTGATTTAGAGGCTTCATATGAAGGACCAGATGCAAAAAATAAAAAAATTGTGATTGATAAAGCAGATGAAGAAAAAAAAGAAAAAGATGATAATGAGAAAGCTGAATCTGAAGGATCTGATAGTGATAATGATTATGATAATAATTTATCATTAGCCGCTATGGAAGCTGAACTTAAACCAGATGTTTTTGATATCTTTGACTCCATTTCCAATAAATATAAAAAGCTAAGAAAGCTTCAAGACAAAAGAAATGAATTTAAAAAACAAAAGAAAGATTTAACTTCACGTCAACTGGACACTTACAATGATTATTCATCTGAATTGAAAGATCTAATGAAAAGACTATCTCTAAATCCAAATAGAATAGAAGCTCTCCTTGATCATTTATATGATATTAATAAAAGGTTAGTAGATTTAGAAATTTCGCTATGGAAACTTGCCAATTCTTCTGGGATAGATCGTAAGGATTTTTTGAAAGAATATCATGGTAATGAGTTAGACCCAACTTGGATTAATCGCGTTGTTAGACTTAAAAGAGATGGATGGCAGAATTTTGTTAAAGAAAACAGAAAAAGCATTAAATCTATTTTTACGGATATTCATGATCTTTCAGATGAGACTGGTCTTGAGATTGAAGAGTTTAGGAAAATAGTTTTAAAAGTTCAAAAAGGTGAAAGAGAAGCTGCTGTTGCAAAAAAAGAAATGGTTGAAGCAAATTTAAGATTAGTAATATCTATTGCAAAAAAATATACTAATCGAGGTCTGCAGTTTCTTGATCTAATTCAAGAAGGAAATATTGGGTTAATGAAAGCAGTAGATAAATTTGAATATAGAAGAGGTTATAAGTTTTCGACATATGCAACCTGGTGGATAAGGCAAGCTATTACCAGATCCATTGCCGACCAAGCAAGAACTATTAGAATTCCTGTTCATATGATTGAAACAATTAATAAATTGGTTAGGACATCAAGACAAATTTTACATGAAATAGGTAGAGAGCCTACACCTGAAGAATTATCTGAAAAACTCCAAATGCCTCTTGATAAAGTTAGAAAAGTATTAAAAATCGCCAAAGAACCTATATCTCTTGAGACGCCAGTAGGTGATGAAGAGGATAGTTATTTAGGAGATTTTATTGAAGATAAAAATGTTTTATTGCCTGTCGATGCTGCAATACAAGCTAATTTAAGAGAAACTACAACTAAAGTCCTTGCAATGTTAACTCCAAGAGAAGAAAGAGTTTTAAGAATGAGATTTGGTATTGGGATGAATACTGATCATACACTTGAGGAAGTAGGTCAACAATTTTCAGTTACAAGAGAAAGAATAAGACAAATAGAAGCAAAAGCACTGAGAAAATTAAAGCATCCTACTAGATCCAAAAAATTACGTAGCTTTCTTGATAATTAAAATATAAAAGATTATAGGGGCCTGTAGCTCAGTTGGTTAGAGCAAACCGCTCATAACGGTTCGGTCGCAGGTTCGAATCCTGCCAGGCCCACCATTAAAGGGATTAGGATGGCATCTTACCAATATATTTTTTCTCTAGAAAATCTGTCTAAAACTTGGTCTGGAGGTAAAACACTTTTTGAAAATATTAATTTATCTTTTTTGCCAAATGCTAAAATTGGTATTGTAGGTATAAATGGTTCAGGTAAGTCGACTTTTCTTAAAATTTTATCTGGCATAGATAAAGAATATAATGGTGAAATTATTGCTGCTAAGGGCATTAAAGTAGGTTACCTACCTCAAGAACCTGACTTAGATCATACAAAAAATGTTTATGAAAATGTTTGCGAAGGGGCTATCGAAAAACTTTCATTAATTGAAAAATATAATGAACTATCCATGAATTATTCTGAAGATATTGCAGATGATTTAGCTAAATTACAGGATGAAATAGAGGCAAAAGATTTATGGGATCTTGATTCAAAGATTGAACAGGCTATGAATGCTTTGCGATGCCCTGAAAAGACCATGAATATTAATAATTTATCGGGAGGTGAAAAAAGACGAGTTGCTATTTGTAAGTTGCTTCTTGAAGAGCCAGATTTACTTTTACTTGATGAGCCAACCAATCATCTAGACCCAGAAACAGTCTCTTGGTTAGAGAATTATCTTAAAAATTATAAGGGTACAGTTATATTGATTACTCATGATAGGTTTTTTCTTGATAATATTACCGAATGGATACTTGAGTTAGATAGAGGAAAAGCAATTCCTTATGAAGGAAACTATAGTAAATGGCTAATTCAGAAACAAAAAAGAATTGAATTAGAAGCTAAACATGAAAATGCAAGATTAAGAAGATTAAAGAGTGAAGTTAATTGGATTTCATCATCTCCTAAAGCTAGGCAATCTAAATCGAAAGCAAGAATTAACAACTATGAGTCTCTTTTAAATAAAGAAAATATTCAATCTATAGATGACCCTCAAATTATAATTCCAACTGCACCAAGGCTTGGAGATCTGGTAATTGAAACAAATAATTTAAAGAAAGTTATAGAAGATAAAGTACTTTTTGAGGATCTCTCTATCAAAGTTCCAAAAGGAGCTATAGTTGGAATTATAGGTGCTAATGGCGCAGGTAAAACAACACTTTTTAATATTATTTCAGATAAATTAGATTCAACAGCTGGATCGGTAAGATTAGGCGAAACAGTTAATTTAAGTTATGTAGATCAATCAAGAGAAACTCTTGACCCCGGTAAAACAGTTTGGGAAGAAATTTCAGAAGGAAATGATGTTGTTGAAATTAATTCAACAACAATTAATACACGTGCTTACACCAGTTCGTTTAATTTTAAAGGCTCTGATCAGCAAAAAAAGGTAGGAAAATTATCTGGGGGAGAACGAAATAGAATTCACCTCGCCAAAGCACTTAAATCTGGCGCTAATGTGCTATTACTTGATGAACCAACAAATGATTTAGATGTAGAGACATTATTTGCCTTAGAGTATGCGTTAGATAAGTTTTCAGGCTGCGCAATGATAATTAGTCATGATAGGTGGTTTTTAGATAGAATATGCACACACATACTAGCTTTTGAAGGTAATAGCAGTATTGAATGGTTCGAGGGAAGTTATTCAGATTATTCGGTAGATAGAAAAAATCGATTAGGTGAAGAAAGTGAAATCCCCTCGCGAATTAAATATAAAAAATTTTCAAGATAATTACTTACTTAATTGTTTTTTTAATCTATCCATTAATTTATCAATATTTCCATTATTTTTACTTAAAAAAGATGTAAATGTTGACCTTTGTTCTTGAGCCATCCAAATTCCAACAACACGTATATCAAATATTTTAAAATTACCGTCTTGTTTTTTAATAAGTCTCCAATCAATTTTTGTTGGATTTGGGTCATTTAAAAATTGAATTGAAGTTTTTACTATGATTCCCGATCTTCCATTATCAGTTGAGCTAAGAATACTAAAATCACCTGATGGAAAGGAAGCTAATCTAATAGAATAAATTTCTGATACAAATCTTTTAATTAGATTTATATATTCGGTTTTTTGGACAGAATCTAAATTTCTTCTGTAAGGCCCTAGCACAAATAATGATATTTCTCTTACAGCCAAATTAGATAAAAAGATATTTGTAATATTTTCTACCTTCTCATCAGTACTTTTATTTTTATTTCCAAGAACATCAAGAGTTTCTTGGGCTATATATGTGACATAATCTTCAGGTGATAAAATTTTACTATCAGATAGGGCAGAATTAACTGGTAGAAAAGAGAATAATAAAAATAATATTAAAATCTTTTTAATCATTTTTATTTTCTACTTCTAGGGATTCAAAAAAATCATCAAATACTTGTTCATCTAAACTTTCATTTAGACCAGAAGACCTGCTTTGATAGTATATTGATTTTAAAGAACTATAATAATCTATTGATGTTTCTCGTAAATTATCAATAGTCTCCATATTTCCTGATCTTGCTGAAACAGCATATAACATAGTAGGTGAAATTCTTATTATATCATCCTCATCTTTAAGAAAATAATTAAGTGGATTTAAACCTATGTCAATTATGCTTCCAGCAAGATGACGTGAAGATCTTGGTCCAATGAAAGGTAGGACCAAATAATTACCTTCACCTGCCCCCCACTTTTCAAGAGTTTTATCAAAATCAGTATCATTTCTTTTTAAATTTAATTGATCTGCTAAATCAAATGTACCCAGAAGACCAAAGGAAGAATTAATAATAAAGCGCATTAAACTCGATAAGGCATTTTTAATCTCACCTTGTAAAATATAATTAGTAAAGTTGATTGGCTCTCCCGAGTTTTGAAGTATATTTGAAATTCCAACTTCTATAGGGTTTGGCAATAAGCTATATCCAACAGAAACAGGCCTTAATAAATAAACATCAATTTTATCATTAAACTCATGAATACTTCTATTAGAATTTTCGTATGGATCAGACATATCTGAAT
The DNA here is from genome assembly GCA_003212795.1 of OCS116 cluster bacterium AG-435-F03. Lineage (GTDB taxonomy): Bacteria > Pseudomonadota > Alphaproteobacteria > MED-G09 > MED-G09 > AG-430-B22. Next base: position 198,734 of record QCOV01000001.1, read on the forward strand.
TACTGTAAGAAGCGGGTGAGGCTATTACAATTAAGAAAAAGATTAGATTTATTTTAAAAATTTTTATCAACTAAAACCTATTTAAAAATAACACTATAATTTTATCTCCTCAACTCTCTCAATTATTTTATCATGTAGGCCCTCACATGTACCTATAATTGATTTTTTTGATATATTTTTAAGATTATATATTAATTGATTCCCTTTGTGATCTGTAACTTTTCCGCCAGATTCAGTAATTAATAAATCACCAGCAGCAATATCCCAATCTGATTTAGTGTTTAATGCCATCATCGAGTCAAATCGACCGCTGGAAACAAGAGCCATTCGGTATGCTATAGAATTTTTATTATCAATAAACATTTTTGGCCAAGGCCTTTTCCAAGCAGGGTGTGAAAACATTGGTTTGAATGCACACATTTTTGAGTTTTCAAGTTTTGATGTTTTTGTTGTTCTAATTTTTTTTGAATTTAACCATGAGCCTTTATTTTTTTCAGCCTCAAATAATTCTTCATTTATTGGGTTGTATATAACAGCTGAAATTGGTCTTCCATATTTTATTAAAGCAATTGCAATACAAAAATCTTTTTTACCAGTAAGAAAAGATTTAGTACCATCTATAGGGTCCACTATTAGTGTTTTTTCATAATCCAATCTAGAATAATCATCTTTATTTTCTTCAGACAGCCAGCCGGTATTTGGTATTTTCTTTTTTAATTCTAACTGAAGGAAATTATCAATTTCGATATCAGCTTCTGATACATCTGTGCCGTCTTCTTTTTTCCATACATTGGGTTTATTATTGAACCATTTAAGAGCAATTTTACCTCCTTCAATAATTGTTTCCTTAATTATATTATGTTCTTTAGAGAAATTTAGATGAGCTGTATTCATTTTAAATAAATTTAGTGATTAGTATTTGAGAAAACATGTTTATAAACTTTCTTCATCAAGCTTGGCAAGTTCAGGTCAGAAATATCATTTTCTTTTTTCCAAATACCTTCTAACTTTTTTTCATTAACATCTCTACATATATAAATTTTTAATGATAATTGAAAATGAGAAAAAGTATGCAATACATTGCCAGTGACTGGCTTCCAATTTCCTTTAATAGGAAATGATATTTCTTTTCTAGTTTTTTTATTTTTAGTAATCCAATCAGAAGATGGAAATTCTAACATACCAGGCAATAACCCCGTCAAGGGTCTTCTACGAAGAAAAACTCTATTCTGATTTGATACAATCCAAAACAAATAAGCTTCTCTAATTTTTATTGGTTTTTTTATTTTTTTAATTGGTATCAAATTTGTTAAGTTGTTTTTGTAAGAATAACAAAATTTTTTAATAGGACATAAATTGCACTTAGGATTATTTGGCTTACAAATTGCTGAACCTAAATCCATCATTCCTTGAACATAGTCTCCGCTTCTATTATCTGGACATAGTTCTTCAGAAATTTTTATTAACTCTTTTTTAACCTTATCCTTTGGTTTTTTGATGCCTTGTATTCTTAGAATTATTCTTTCTATATTAGAGTCAATTACCGAAGCTTTTTTATCATAAGCAATTGTTAATATTGCGCCTGCAGTATATGGACCAATTCCAGGTAATTTTATTAACTCTTCATAATTATCAGGTATTTTGTCGTTATATTCTTTGTTGACTATTTTTGCAGTTTTATGAATATTTTTTGCTCTTGAGTAATAGCCCAATCCTGACCATGCATCCATTATATCTTCGACATTACTTTCAGAAAGTTTTTTAATTGTTGGCCATTTTGAAATGAATTTATGAAAGTATGGGATCACAGCCTCAACAGTAGTTTGCTGTAACATGATCTCTGATATCCATGTTTGGTATGGATTTAAATCGTTTTTTGATTTTCTCCAGGGTAAATCCCTTTTGTTTTTATCATACCAAATTAAGATTTTTTTTGATAAATTATCTTTTATTGAAACTTTCATAATTTGTGAGACTCAAATAACTAAAAAAACAAATGATAAAAATTTTTTTCCAACTAAGCAACTCAGTTGGTACATTTCTAAAATTTCTAAACCTTTTTTCAATAAGCAAGGTTTTGTAAAAAGTTATATAATTGATAACTGGAAAGAAATTGTTGGAGAAGAGTATTATAAAAAATCTATACCTGAAAAATTAAGAATTCAAAAAGGTGGTGGAGTTTTAACTATTGCTACAGATGGAGCGACATCTACAGAAATGGAATATATCAAAACTGATATTATACAAAAAATTAATGATTATTATGGGTATCGAGCAGTTAATAGAATTAGATTTCGAAACTCTTTTATCCAAGATGAAATAAAAGAGAAAAAGTCAAAAAAAGAAAATAGTAAAAATTTAAATACAAAAAATGAAAGGGTTGATGCTTTTCTTGATAAAGTTGAAGAAAGTGAATTGAAAGAAGCAATTAACTCTTTAGGTAAAATTATAATTGGTAAAAATAACAAATAATATTAAGTGAGGTAATTATGGGTAAAAAAAATATAATTCTTGTGGTTGGTTTTGTTGTATTAGGTTTGATTCTTGCAATCTTTTTCCTCTCGCCAAATCAGCAATCATCAAATTTGACTGATAATATTAACGCATCAAGAGATTTATCTTCAAATATAAGTTTTTCCACTGGCGTTTCTGCAAATCTTGAAGGAGATCATATTTTAGGTTCAGATGAATCTGAGAACATTATTGTTGAGTATGCCAGTCTTACATGCCCACATTGTGCTACTTTCCATGGAGACGTTTTCCCTAGAATAAAATCAGAATTAGTAGACACCGGAAAAGTCAAATATATTTTTAGAGATTATCCTATAGACCCCCTTGCAATGGCCGGCTCAATGATAGCTCATTGCTCAGGGGATGCTATGTATTTTGGTGTAATTGATGTTCTTTTAAAAACACAGGAAGAATGGTTGTTTGATAATGAGAATCCCTATAATGGATTATTAAAGGTTGCACGTTTAGCTGGCTTATCTGAAGAAGATGTTAAATTGTGTCTTAGTAATACTGAGTTGTTTAATATGATTGAAGGAAATCAAAGGTTAGCATCATCAAGGTTCGGAGTTAATAGCACGCCTGCAGTTTTTGTTAATAACAAAAAAATATCATCATTAGATTTTGACACCATATTGACTGAGCTTGGTATTTCTAAGGATTAAATTAATATAGGGAGTAAGTGTTGGATTTTAGCAAATTAAGGTTATCAAGTTTTAAATCTTTTGTTGAACCAATAGAAATAGATATAAAAGATGGGTTGACTGGAGTAGTTGGTCCAAATGGTTGTGGTAAATCAAATTTGGTTGAAGCGATTAGGTGGGTTATGGGCGAAGCTTCCTATAAATCCATGCGAGCATCAAGTATGGAAGGCGTTATTTTCCAAGGAACTCAAAATAGACCTTCAAGAAACTCAGCTGAAGTATCTCTAGTATTAAATAATAAAGACCGTGATGCTCCTCTTATGTGCAATGATACTGACATAATTGAAGTTACAAGGAGAATAGAAAGGGAAGCAGGCTCTGTTTATAAATTAAATGGTAATGATACAAGGGCAAGAGACATACAAATGCTTTTTGCTGATGCTTCAACTGGCGCAAGATCGCCATCTTTAGTAAGACAGGGTCAAATTCAAGAATTAATTGATCAAAAACCTAACGAAAGAAGAAGAATTCTAGAAGATGCTGCAGGTATTTCTGGTCTTCATGTTAGAAGACATGAGGCTGAGCTAAGAATTAAATCTGCTGAAACAAATATTGATAGGCTTGATGATATATTAAAAGAATTAGCATCTCAGGTAAGATCTCTTAATAAACAATCAAGGGAAGCAAGCAGATATAAAAATTTATCACAAAAAATTCGAGAAACAGAAATCCTACTTCTTGCAAGAAAATACAAAACAATTGAACTAGAATGTAAAGAAAACGAAGATAACCTCCATTCTCTTAATGTTGAACATCAAAATATAGTTAGGAGTGTAAGTAATAAAAAAACAGAAGAATTAAATATTCAAGAATCATTACCTGAGTTAAAAAAAGGATCGAATGATTCTTCTGCAATCCTTCAAAGGTTAATTATTGAGATGGAAAGATTTGATAATGATCAAATACAGTCTGATAGAAGAAAGCAAGAATTAGATGACTTAATTTCAACTACCAATCTTCAATTAAAAAGAGAAATTCAGATTTTAGAGGATATAAACAATAATGTTATAGGTAACGATAAAGATACAAATACTAACGAAGATGAAATAAAGCTTAAAATAAATAAAAAAGAAACTTTAATTATAGATTTAGATAAAGAAATAAATGATCTTACAAAACTTAATGCTGAAAAAGATGCTTTAGAAGGAATAATTGGAGATAATGTTGATGCAACTAATTCTCTTATAGAGAATCTTGATGTTAAACCTGGCTTTGAAAAAGCATTAGATGCCTTACTTGGTGATGAATTATACCACTCTTTGGATACTAAAAATGATATACATTGGAAAAAACTATCGATTAAAGAAAGATCTCAAAATCTTCCATCAGGATGTAAACCGCTTTCAGAATTTGTTCATGGTTCAGATGTTTTAAACGAAAGACTTAACCAAACTGGTTTGGTAAATAAATCAGATGGTGAAAAGCTTTCCTCCAAACTAACATATGGACAAAGAATAGTATCAAAAGAAGGTGACTTATGGAGATGGGACGGTTTGGTCGTAGCTGCTGGTGCACCAGGATCTGCAGCTGAAAGATTAGGGCAAAGAAATCGTTTGATTGAAATATATGAAGAAATAAAAGAATTTGAAAATAATTCTGGAAATATCGATTCTTTAAGAAAAAAATTAAAAGATGCTCATAAAGATTTATCTGATTTGAGGTTAAATTTTGAAAAAATTCAACTTAATAAAAAAAATGTTTCTGATTTAAATAAAAGAAAAGATATAGCAGCTGAACAAATTACTATTCTAGAAAATAGAATTGAGAAGTTTGAAGAAGAAAATATAAATCTTGAACAAAAACCTGAAGATATTGATACAAAAAAAATAGACTTGAGTGAGAAAATTTTAACAGCAAGAAAAAAATCTAATGAAGATAATGACAAATTAGCTGAATTAGAAAATAACCTAAGAGATACAGTCCTTAAAATTAGAGAATTATCTGATCAAGAGTCACATCTAAGAGAGAATAAGGGTAGAGTTGAAGTAACGCTTGAATCAAATAAAACTCGATTATCAGAAATCATTAACTTAATTGAAAAAGAACATAAAAAAGAGACTTCAAAATTTATGGAAGAAGTAGATGTTTCATTGGATAATGAAGATGAAGATGAAGATGAAATGCAAATGACTATAGATAGATTAAAAAGAGAAAGAGATGATCTTGGGGGTGTAAATTTAAAAGCTGAGGAGGAAGCAGAGGAAATAAAAGAGAGAATTAATGAAATTAAGATCGAAAGAGATGATCTAGTTGAGGCAATTAAGAAGCTTAGAACTGGAATTAACGACTTAAATAGAGAAGGAAGAGAAAGAATGCAACGAGCCTTCTTAGAAGTGAATGAACAATTTCAAAATGTATTTAAGAAATTTTTTGGCGGTGGAAATGCCGAATTAAAGTTTATAGATTCTGATGATCCTCTTGAGGCAGGGCTAGAAGTTTTTGCTCAATTACCAGGTAAGAAATTAATAGAAATGTCATCCTTATCAGGTGGAGAAAAAGGTTTGGTCTCATTGTCTTTAATTTTTGCTGTATTCTTAACAAATCCATCACCAATTTGTGTTCTTGATGAGGTTGACGCAGCTCTAGATGATAGTAATGTTGAAAAATTTTGTGATTTAATTGAGGAAATTGCTTCAAATGTAAAAACAAGATTTCTTGTAATTACACATCATCCTTTAACTATGGCAAGAATGGATAGGCTTTATGGTATAACAATGCAAGAAAAGGGAGTAAGTCAATTAGTTTCAGTCGACCTTAATGTTGCTGAGAAAATCAGAAATATTGCTTAATTAATTTAAATAATTCAATTATTACAATAACTTATGTATAAATATATATAGTTGACACTAGCTTCTTATATTAGTAATTTCTGTATGGAAGCTATCATAAAAAGGGAATTCTCAAGTAAACTTTGACTCAAGATTCACAAGAAGATAAAGAAAAAGAAATGCAAAATATTATTGAAGACAAAGATAGAATTTCTGAAAAAATTGGTGAATTTCAAAAAAAATACAATCAAAAATCCATTAATGAAAACGATAATGCTAAATCATCTGCTTTTGGTCTTGCAATGAGAATAACAACTGATTTAATGTCTGGAGTTATAATAGGCGGTATTATGGGTTGGTCTTTTGATAAGTTATTCGGAACCTCTCCATGGCTTTTGATAGTATTTTTTATTTTGGGTGTTGCTGCTGGGATATCAAATATTATTCGAACAGCAAATAAAATGAATAAGTTAGGATAGTAATGGCGTCTTCAGATCATACTGGCGATCATCATGGATCTGGCTCTTTTCCAGCTGATCCTATGCATCAGTTTGAAATTAAACGATTATTAGATATCAATATTGCAGGATTCGATATCTCCTTTACAAATTCGGCTTTATTTATGCTTATTGCAGTATTTATTATAAGTTTTACAACAATTATTTCTGTTCGAAAAAATTCAATAATTCCCTCAAGAATGCAGTCAATTGTTGAATTATCTTATGAATTTGTTGCAGATATGGTTAGGCAAAATGTTGGTTCTCAAGGAAAGAACTATTTCCCCTTTATTTTTACTTTATTTATGTTCGTACTCTTTTTGAATATGCTCGGAATGATACCATATGGTTTTACTGTTACTAGTCATATAGCCGTTACATTTGCTTTAGCAATGTTAATATTTATAGGCGTTACTATTATAGGGTTTGTTAAACATGGTTTGGGGTTTTTTGGTTTCTTTGTACCTAAAGGCGTGCCAATTTTTATGCTTCCATTATTAGTTGTGATTGAGGTAATTTCTTATTTTACAAGACCGATTAGCCTTTCTGTGAGATTATTTGCCAATATGATGGCAGGCCACACTATGTTAAAAGTATTTTCTGGATTTGTTATTTTAATGGGTTTTTTAGGTGGCTGGCTTCCCCTAGCCGTCATGGTAGCATTCACAGGTTTAGAAATTTTAATTGCATTTTTACAAGCTTATGTTTTTGCTATATTAACATGTATCTATCTTAACGATGCATTACATATGCACTAATTTATTTTATTAAAAGGAGATAAAAAAATGGAACCAGAAGCAGCAAAATTAATTGGAGCAGGTATAGCCTGTATAGCTCTCGCAGGTGCAGGAATTGGGATTGGAACAATTTTTGGTAACTATCTTGCAGGAGCCTTAAGAAATCCAAGTGCAGCACAATCACAATTTCCAAATTTGTTATTAGGTTTTGCATTAGCAGAAGCTACTGGACTTTTTGGCCTTGTTGTTGCGCTTATTCTATTGTTTGTTCTTTAAACGATTGATAAGTAATGCCTCAGCTTGATTTTTCAACATTTTTGCCACAAATTTTCTGGCTTTTTATAAGCCTTTCTTTTTTGTACATTGTTTTGTCACGATATGCTCTTCCAAGAGTTTCCGATGTTATTGAGGAAAGGAAAGATATCATTGCGCAGGATATTGACTCTGCAAAAGAATATTCTGAAGAATCTGAAAAAGCTATTGAAGAGTTAAATTTAAAGTTATCTGAGGCTAAAACAAGTTCACAAAATTTAATCAACAAATCAATTCAGGATATTAAAGAAGATAGTGAAATAAAAAAAAGCAGCTTAATAAAGAAAATAAATAATGAAATTTCAGAAGCTGAGGGTGAGATTAAAGAAAAAAAAGAAACTGCTCTCGCTGAAATATCATCTATATCTGAAAGCTTAGCTATTGAAATGCTTGAAAGTTTGTCTGTTGGTGAAATTGATAAAGGAAAAATAGCTGCTTTATCTAAAACGGATAATTAGGTGTAATTCGAATGTTTGATTCAAGTTTTTTTGTAGCTATTTCATTTTTAATTTTTGTTGTTTTGGTAATCTATATGGGTTTACCAAGAATGATTATATCTGCTCTTGATAAAAGGTCTGAGGATATTCAGGAAGAATTAGATGAGGCAAGAAATCTGAGGGAAGAAGCGCAAAAGATTCTAGCTAAAGAAAAAAAGAATTTAGACAAAGCCGAGGAAGAATCTAAAAACCTAATAGAGAAAGCCAAACAGCAAGTTGATGAATTGACTAAAAAAGCTGAAGAAACCCTTAAAGAGGATATTGAAAGAAAGAAAAAAATAGCAGAATTGAAAATTGAACAAGCTGAAACTGAAGCCTTAAATGATGTTAAAGCCAGAGTCGCAAATCTTTCATTCGAAATAACAAAGAATTATTTAAGTAAAAATTTAGACAAAAAGGTTTCAAGGTCGATACTTGATGACAGTATTTCAGAAATTAAAAAAAATCTTTAATACTTATTCTTCTAATCTATCAATTATTTCTATTAAGTTACAAGGTTTATGCCTGATGTCTAATTGATTTATTAAAATCTCATCCCATGCGTCTTTTACAGCCCCTGGAGAGCCAGGAAGGCAAAAAATGTAAGTATTATCAATTATTCCTGCAGTTGCACGAGATTGAATAGTTGATGTTTTAATTTTTTGAAATGATATCAGATGAAAAATAGTTGAAAACCCATCTATTTTTTTATCAAATAAATTTTCTAATGCTTCTGGTGTAACATCTCTCCCTGTTAGCCCTGTACCCCCACTTGTAATTATCACATTTGTATTTTTATTCTTTGACCACTCTATAATCTTGCTTTCTATTAACTCTTTATCATCTTTTAAGATCTCATAATCGTTAAGATTATGGCCGCTTTGCTTGATTTTATTTATTAATAAATTACCAGATATGTCAGTATCTTTTGTCCTACTATCAGAAACTATTAGAACCGATATATTTACTGGAAAAAACTCTAGCGATTCTTCTAACTTTTCTTTGATCTTTTTTTCTTCTTCATTAGTAGTTTTTATAATAATCAATATTAATGTCGTTGCCATTATTGCTGCGAACAAAACCCAGCTATAGGACAAAACTAAATCACTCATTTTAAGTATAACTTTCTTGAATTCTTATTATTTAATTAAATTAGTTTTATTCTTTATATTGTATTTTTCTATTAAGCAATAATATATCTTTCATCACCAATGATTTGTTGGTTGGTCTTCTTAATAAATAAGCAGGATGAAAGATTGGTAGAGCTGGAATTTCTAATTTTTTGTCCTTATAGCTATGCCATTCTCCCCTCAATTTTGTAATACCAAGGTCTTTATCTAAAATTGATTTTGCTGCGATTGAGCCAACAAGAACTAAAATATCAGGCTTTATAATTTCTATATGCCTTTTTACAAATGGTAAACACTGTTTAATTTCTTTTGTAGTTGGATTCCTATTACCTGGAGGTCTCCAAGGTATTATATTAATTATGTAACAATTTTTTCTAGTTATGTTAATAAATTCCAAAATCTTATCTAGCAACTTACCTGATTTTCCTACAAATGGCTTACCTTCGATATCTTCTTGATTACCGGGAGCTTCTCCAATTAGCATTATTTTTGATTTACTATTGCCATCACTAAATACAGTTGATCTTGATGTATTTTTAAGTTCGCACTTATCATAATTTTCAACATAAGATTTTAGTTCTTCTAAGCTTTTTATTTCTGATAAATCATTGTTATCATTAGTAAATCTATTTTCCTCTAAATCAGTTTTATTAAAATCTTCATTTATATTGGACTTTATTGTTTCTGTTACACCTAACTCATTCTGGAATTTAAGATCATCTATATTTTTTTCAAAACTTTTTATCATCTTTTAGTGAATCTCTATATAGAATATTAACTGATAATATTAACTGCGACAATAATGTTAAGGGTTTAAAATTTGAAAAAAAGTATTATCTATAGATTATAAGGTAGCGAATGAGCAATAAACCAGTTAATGAACTTAATGAGCAACAGGGTCAGGTTCTAGATTCTTCAAATAGAGAATCTATGGAATATGATGTTTTAATTGTTGGGGCCGGGCCCGCAGGTTTATCTGCGGCAATACAAATAAAGCAATTATCTCAAAAAAGTAACTTAGATATTTCTGTCTGCGTACTTGAGAAAGCCAGTGAGATTGGTGCTCACATATTATCTGGCGCTGTTATTGAAACTAGCGCTCTTGATAAACTTTTACCTAATTGGAAAGAACTGGATAGCCCAATTAAAACAAAGGTTAAAAAGGATAAACTTTCATACTTAGGTAAGGATTGGTCAATAAATTTTCCTCAATTTTTACTTCCCCCTATGATGAAAAACCATGGAAATTATATTGTAAGCCTGGGAAATGTTTGCAAATGGTTAAGCGAGGTTGCAGAAAATTTAGGTGTTGAAATCTACCCTGGTTTTAGTGCTGCTGAAGTTCTTATTGATGACAATGGGAAAGTTTATGGTGTTGCTACAGGCGATATGGGTGTTTCCAGAGATGGTTCGGCTAAAGACTCTTGGGAATCAGGAATGGAGCTTCATGCAAAATATACTCTTTTCTCAGAAGGAGCCAGAGGATCTCTTTCTAAATTCTTAATTGATAATTTTAATCTTTCTGAAGATAGGGATCATCAAAAATACGCAATTGGAATTAAAGAATTGTGGGAGATAAAAGATGAGAACCACCAAGAAGGTTTAGTTGAACATTCAATGGGTTGGCCTTTAAGTGATGGAACTGGGGGAGGTTCATTTCTTTATCATTTTGGACAAAATCAAGTTTCAATAGGTTATGTTGTTCACCTTAATTATACTAATCCTTATGTTTCTCCATTTGATGAATTTCAACAATATAAGACACATCCTTCAGTTAAAAAAGTTTTGGAGGGTGGAAAAAGAATATCATATGGAGCAAGAGCAATAACTGCAGGAGGTTATCAATCAGTGCCAAAATTATTTTTTCCAGGTGGTGCTTTAATAGGTTGTTCTGCAGGATTTTTAAATTATCCAAAAATAAAAGGAACCCATAACGCTATGGAGTCAGGTATTCTTGTTGCTGAATCTATTGTTGAAAACTTTGTTAATGGAAATCAAACTGATGATCTATCAAATTATCAGGAAAAATATGAAAAAAGCAAAATAGCAAAAGAATTAAAGAAGGTTCGTAATGTTAAACCGTTTCAATCCAGGTATGGAGTTATTTTAGGCACTATTTTAAGTGGTTTAGATATGTGGTTAAATACCTTCGGAATTACTTTACCATTCACATTAGGTCATATTAAACCTGACTATAAAACATTACGAAAAGCATCTGAGTGTAAGGAAATAATATATCCAAAACCTGATGGGGAGTTTTCTTTTGATAAATTATCTTCAGTCTTTCTTTCAAGCACTAATCATGAAGAGGATCAACCAGCTCATTTAACATTAAAAGATAGTAATATACCTATTAAAGTGAATCTAGTTGAATACGATGAGCCTGCACAAAGATACTGTCCTGCAGGAGTTTATGAGGTTCTCTCAGCTGATGAGAATAGTGAGCCAGTTTTTCAGATTAATGCGCAGAATTGTGTGCATTGTAAAACTTGCGATATAAAAGATCCCTCACAAAATATTAATTGGGTTGTACCACAAGGTGGAGAAGGTCCTCTATATGGTGGTATGTAATTATTGATGCAAGTCATTGAAAAAGCCTATGCTAAAGTTAATATTTCTTTAAATTTAACAGGTCAAAAAGAGCATAATCTTCATTATCTCGTTAGCATGATTTGTTTTAGTGATTTCTATGATACAATAGTAATAGAAGATTCTAACGAATTTAAATATGTTATTAATGATGATGTTAAATTTAATAAGCCAGACCTCATTCTGAAGACAATAGAATTTTTATCAAAAGAAATTGGTAAAGATTTACCTCCATTTCAAATTACTTTGAACAAGCAAATACCCATTGGAGCCGGTCTTGGTGGTGGTTCTGCTAATGCTGCAGCTACTTTAAGAGCAATTGATAAATTTTTTAATCTCAACCTTACTTATGACCAGAAAGTATTAATTGGTAATAAAATTGGATCTGATGTACCTAGTTGTATTGTATCAAAACCTCTAATTTTATCAGGATATGGAGATCAAATTCGTCTATTAGAAGGATTAAATGATAAAGATATTATTATAATTTATCCTAATATTAGCGTAAGTACAAAAGAAGTATTTGATAATGTAGATGTTAATCTAATTGAAAAAAAAGACAGCCAAAAACTTGAAAAACAAATAGAAGATAATATTAGTTTTTATAACGATGGCGCTAATTTTGATAAGTTATTTTCTAATGATTTACAAAGTTTAGTTCTTAAAAAATACCCTGCTATTAAAGATGTTATAGGTTGCCTTACAAAGGCAGGTTCTTCTTTCGTATCTATGACAGGATCTGGTTCAGCATTTTTTGGATTTTTTGAAGAGTCCTCAATAAATCATGCTTATAAAAAAATTAATGATTTGAACAAGGATTGGGTGATTATTAAATGTAAATTAATGGGATCTAATAATAGAGAAATCAACAAGCTTCATTAATGCAGCTTTAAACTCTGTTTCTGGAAATATTGCAAGTGCGTCTTTAGCAACTCTTCCATGTTGCTTTGCTTTAGATAATGTATCATTAATTGTGTTATATTGATTTATTATTTTTATTGCTTTCTTCAAAAGATCCTTATTTCTAATTTTATTATTAAATGAGTTTTCTAAGAATTCTCTTTCAGAGACATTACCTCTTCTATAAGCAAGAATGATAGGAAGAGTAACTTTACCTTCGAAAAAATCATCACCAATATTTTTACCTAAGATTTTTTCGTCACCACTATAGTCTAATGCGTCATCTTTTAATTGAAAAGCAATACCCAGATTCTTACCGAATGAAATTAGGGCATTAATTTCTTCTTCTTTTGACTCTGCAATAAGTGCGCTAACTACACAAGCAGTTGAAAATAATTCTGCTGTTTTCGCTTCAATTATATGCATGTACTGATCTTCAGTAGTTTTAATATTATCTGACGCAATAAGTTGCATAACTTCACCTTCAGCTATCTTTGCTGATGCATTTGATAAATTTTTTAAACATTCTAATGATTTAGTTTCAACCATGAGTTGAAAGGCTTTACCTAGAAGAAAATCACCAACCAGAATACTGGATTTATTATCCCAAACAATATGAGATGCTGATTTCCCCCTTCTAAAATCACTATCATCTACAACATCATCATGTAAAAGAGTAGCAGTGTGCATTAATTCAACTGCCGCCGCTAATTTAATATGCATATCACCCTTGTAATGACATATTTTAGAAGTTGTTAGTGTAAGAATAGGCCTTAATCGTTTACCACCAAGCTCTATAATATGGTTTGATACATCAGGAATTCTATCGACCTGACTTATAACTTGTTCATTTATTAAATTATTCACTCTAACGAAATCGTTTTCAATTAATGATAATAGTTTTTGAATAGGCTCTTCGTCTTTATATTTGTTTTTTACTAATTTAATTACATTTCCCATATTTTCTTATATTTTAGAATTTATCTATGATCAAAGAAAATTCTAAAAATAAATTTCTTGGCGGTAAACTTACTATTCTTCAGCAAAGAGAGGGGTTTAGAGCAGGGCATGACTCTGTTTTATTAGCCTCTTCAATTCCAGCTAAAAAAGGAGATAGATGTTTGGAATTAGGTATAGGTGTTGGAGTTGTTTCTTTATGTTTAATGAAAAGAGTTCCTGGCTTATCTGTAATAGGAATTGATAATGATAGAGATATTATAAAGCTCTTAAAAGAAAACATCTCCTTGAATGGATTTGACGACCATATTTCAGTTATTAAAGGAGACCTTAATGATGGAAGCAATAAATTTAAAAATTTAAAAAGACATAGCTTTGATCATATTTTTTCTAATCCGCCTTTTTATGAGAAAGGGGAGATTGTTTTACCTAAAAATATAAACAAGAGAAATGCATATTATGGTGAAAAAGATTTTATTAATAACTGGATTAAATTATCTCTTACTTTTGTTAAGAGTAAGGGCTCGATAACATTTATAAACCATATAAAAAATTTTCCTGATATTTTATCGCTTTTTAAGAATTCGATGGGTGATGTGACGGTTATTCCAATTTTTACAAATGTTGAAAAACCTGCAACTCGCTTTTTAATAAGTGGCGTTAGAGATTCAAAAAAACCACTTAAATTGAAAAGAGGATTAATTTTAAACACTAGAAATGGCAAAACTCCAAAAAAAATTGAGAATATTTTGAGACATGGTAAGCCATTATAATCAATGACTTTATTACTATTTTTTAAGACAGAATTACTATAATAAAAAATATAGACATTGGAGGTGTCAGTGACAGCAAAAAAAATGGAAGAATTAGTCTCTCTGTGTAAAAGAAGAGGATTCATTTATCAAACTAATGAATTATACGGCGGAATGCAGGGTGTATATGACTATGGTCCATTAGGAGTTGAATTAAAAAATAATCTAAAACAAGCTTGGTGGAGCTCTATGGTTTATGAAAGAGATGATATAGAGGGCTTAGACTCTTCAATATTAACTCATCCAAATGTTTTGAGATACTCTGGTCACGAAGAGACTTTTACTGACCCACTTGTAGATTGTAAGGACTGCAAATCAAGGTTTAGAGCTGATCATATCGATAATAATAAATGTCCTTCATGTGGTTCAGAAAATTTAACTGACCCTAGGCCTTTTAATCTTATGTTTAAAACAACAATTGGGCCTGTTGATGATGGAAGTAGTTTTGCATATTTAAGACCAGAAACCGCTCAACAAATTTTTACAAATTTTAAGAATGTAGTTGATTCAACATCAAGAACATTACCTTTTGGAATTGCTCAAATTGGAAAGGCTTTCAGAAATGAAATAACTCCAAGAAATTTCATTTTTAGAGTAAGGGAATTTGAACAAATGGAATTAGAATTTTTTGTAGAGCCTGGTAGTGATGAGGAATGGCATCAAAAATGGGTTGATGAAAGAGTCAGTTGGTGGGAACGACAAGGCGTGGATAAAAGTAAATTAGAAATTATTGATGTCGATAAAGAAGATTTATCGCATTATTCAAAAAAAACGGTTGATATAATGTACGAATTTCCTCATGGGCTTGAGGAATTAGAAGGTATCGCAAATAGAACTGATTTTGATATAGGATCACATACTAAAAATCAGAAAGATTTTGAAATAAATGCTGATGTTATAAAAAATGATGACTCAGTAACAAAATTAGCAATTCAAGATAAGATTAACAATACATGGACTATACCTTATGTAATTGAGCCATCGGCAGGAGTTGATAGAGGATTTTTAGCTGTATTAAACGAGGCATATAAAGTTGAGAAGCTAGAAAATGGTAAAGAGAGAACTGTCTTATCTCTAAAATCTCACTTATCGCCTATAAAGGCTGCGGTTATTCCATTAAAAAGAAATAATCAAGATTTAGTTAACAAAGCAGTAGAATTAAAAAAGCAATTGCAGTCAATCGGCTTAGGAAGAGTAGTGCTTGATAATGCAGGCAATATTGGTAAAAGCTATAGAAGACATGATGAAGTTGGAACACCAATGTGCATAACAATTGACTTTGAAACATTGGATGATAATTCTGTTACAGTAAGAGATAGAGATTCTATGGAGCAAAAAAGAATTAAATTAGATGAAATTTCTAATTTTTTTGTAAAAAATCTCTAATAAATTGAAATGACAAAATATATACACGCTTTTTCAGATCCTATAACTGATGAAATTGATCAATCATTGATAGGTAATAAAGGCTATAATCTGTGTTTAATGCATGGAATGGACTTACCTATTCCTGAAGGATTTATAATTAACGCAAATGCCACTAAAGAATATAAAATTCAAAATAATTTTAGTGATAAATTTTTTGATGAATTAAAAATTAATTTAGACCTTATTCAAAATAAGACAAATCTTCAAATTGGGAATCCAGAAAAACCGCTAATCTTATCAGTGAGATCAGGCTCAATGATATCAATGCCAGGAATGCTTGATACAATTTTAAATGTAGGCCTAAATCATGAAATAGTTAAAACTTTAGCAAAAAATAACAATGGTTTTTTTGCATATGATACATGGAGAAGATTTATTCAAATGTATTCTCATGTTGTTCATAGAGTCGATACTTATGATTTTGATGAAATACTGGAAAATTATCTTCTTGGAGCAAATTTAAATGCCGTTAGTCAATTAGATGCTGAAGACTTAGAAGAAATATGTAAAATGTATTTGGATCTATTCAGGGAAAGAGTGGGTAAAGATTTTCCCGAAGATCCATATGATCAAATAAATAAATCCATAATTGCTGTTTTAAATTCATGGGATAATGAAAGGGCGATTTCATACCGAAATATAAATGATATTCCTGATAATATTGGTCTAGCAGTAACTATACAAAGAATGGTTTTTGGAAATTTAAACGATAAAAGTGCTTCTGGTGTTATTTTTTCAAGAAATCCAGATACAGGTGAAGATAAGATTAAAGGAGAGTATTTAATTGAGTCACAAGGAGAAGATGTTGTTTCAGGGTTTGTTACACCAAAAAATATTTCGGAAAAAGCCAATGATGAAGCTTTCATAAATATTTTTCCGGATATTTATTCTCAAATAAATATAATTTCTAAAGATTTAGAAAGGTATTTTGGGTTTGTTCAGGATATTGAATTTACAATTGAGTCAAATATATTATGGGTTTTGCAATCACGAGATGCAGAGTTAAACGCTCAAGCATCTTTTAAGGTTTTAAGTGATTTTGTTAATGAAAAAATAATAAATCAAACTGAAGCTTTAAAATTAATCAAAGATGCCCATATTGAAAAAGCTTTTGTTCCAATTCTTGATGATTCACAAAAGTTAAAAAGTTTAACAAAAGGATTACCAGCATCTCCAGGAGTAGTATCGGGTTTAGTTGCTTTTGATATTGAAGGAATAAATAGAATTAAAAATAGAGATGAGAAATCTATATTAATTCTTATTGAAACAAATACTAATGATATTAAAGCCATGCATGCATCTGATGGTATATTAACTTCTAGAGGAGGGCTTACTAGCCATGCTGCAGTTGTTGCAAGAGGTTTAAATAAGCCTTGTATTACAGGCGCCATAGAAATTGAAATAAACCCCAAAGACAAAAATATTTCTATTAATGATAAAGTTATTTCTGAATTTGATACAATTACCCTTGATGGCCATTCAGGAGAAGTTTTTGAGGGTATAGCAAAAACAAAACTTCAAGAACCAACTTCAGATCTAAAAGAAATACTAGATTGGTGTAAAGAGATCGTTTCTGATGAGGAAATTATTGACCCTTTAAAGATTATTAGTAAAGCCAAATTAAAGTTAGAGTAAATTTACTCTATCGGCATTTTCATTGGTCCAGTACTAATTACTTCATCTCTTGCTTTTATAGGATCTTCAACAACTAGTTTTTCTAAATCCTCAAGGTCTTCTGGTACATACCAGTGTATTTTATCATCTTCATATGCTCGATAAACAGTTTTAGCTATATCTTCAGCTGGAATAAGTCTCCACATTCCATTAGACGGAAGTGTAGACCTAATGTCTTGGCTAATTATGGGCGTATCAATTACACCAGGTAATATATCAGAGACCTTTACACCAAACCTTTTAAATTCAGCTGAAAGAGATTCTGTTAATCCTTTTACCGCATGCTTAGATGCTGAGTAAACTGAAGTCATTGGTAGACCAATTATTCCAGTTGAAGATGATGTATTTAAACATAATGAATTATCAGTATTTTTTAAAAGATCTATTGCTGAATATATACCATTTATTACTCCAAAGAGATTAATATTAACAACTCTTAGATGGTTTTCATAAGGCTGATCTTCAAAAAAGCCACCTTCAGCAATTCCAGCGTTATTAAATAAAATATCTAATTTATTATTAGATATATTAGAAAATTCTTTCACTGCTTTTTCAAACATATCTTTATTTGAAACATCAAGTTCTCTGCAAATTAAATTTTCTGAATTTATTTCTTCTTCTAATGCATTTAGATTGTTTTTGTTGATATCATAGCAACCAACAAACCAACCTTTATCAATAAATAACTGAACAGTAGATTTTCCCATACCACTTGCACCACCAGTTATGAAAATATATTTTTTACTCATAAATCCCCCTTTAATTTTTTATTAAATCTAAACCTATATCAAGAGATTTTGAAGAGTGCGTTATCCAACCAGAAGATATAAAATTAACCCCTGTCGCAGCTATTTTTTCTACATTTGAATAATCTATCTTACCTGAAGCCTCTAATATTACTTTTTTTTGACCTAGATTGACCGCCTTTTTTAAATCGTTAATTTTGAAGTTATCAAGCATAATAACATCTGGATTAAATTTAAAGGCCTCTTTAAATTGCTTTAAATTATCTACTTCAATTTCAATTTTTATCTTATTTTTTAGCTTTTTAACTTTTTTTAGAGCATTAGAGATTGATCCAGCTATAGCTATATGATTATCCTTTATTAAGATAGCATCATATAGTCCTATTCTATGATTAATACCCCCACCAACTTTAACAGCATATTTTTCTATATTTCTTAATCCTGGTGTTGTTTTGCGTGTGCATAATATTTTTGTATCCGTATACGAAATTAATTTAACCATTATTGATGTAGATGTTGCTATACCTGAAAGATGAGTTAAGAAATTTAATGCAGTTCTTTCTCCCGTTAAAAGACTTATTGCCGGTCCCTCAACTTTAGCTAAAACTTCATTTTTTTTTATTGGATCACCATCTTTTTTGAATGAAGTAAATTTGATTTTTTCATCAATTAATTCAAAAACTATTTTAGCTATATTAATACCACATAAAATACCTTTTTCTCGTGAGACAAAATGAAATGTAGCACTATCTCGTTTTGTTAAAACAGTATTGCTTGTAATATCGCCTAATTCTCCAAGATCTTCTTTAATAGCCAATCTGACAATTTTTTTTAATTGTGGATCAGATAATATCTTCATAAATTTATCATTCTGTTTACTGAATTAAGCGCTCGTTTAGCAATATCATGATCAATAATAACTTCATGTGTTTCATACCAAAGGGAAGCAAGAATCTTTTCTAATGAAATCTCCTTCATATGAGGGCAAAGATTGCATGGTCTTACAAAATTAACATTTGGCGTTTCTACAGAAACATTATCGCTCATGGAACACTCAGTAACCATAAGAACTTTATAGGGTTGATTTGTTTTTACCCAATTTATCATTGCAGAAGTTGATCCCGAAAAATCTGCCTCATCAACTACTTCTGGAGCGCATTCAGGGTGCGCAATAATTTTTACACCAGGCTCATTTTCTCTATATTCTCTAATTTCATCAACAGTAAATTCTTCATGAACCTCACACCTTCCTTTCCACATAATGATTTCTTTTTTTGTATCTTTCGCAATATTCATTGCTAAATACTCGTCTGGAATAAAAATAATTTTGTCAGAATCTAGAGAGTTTACCACTTCTAATGCGTTTGAAGATGTACAGCAAATATCAGTCTCGGCTTTAACATCTGCTGACGAATTAACATATGTAACAACAGGAATTCCAGGGTTTTCTCTTTTTAGATCGATTACATCTTGTCCTGTTATAGAAGCAGCTAAAGAGCAACCTGCATCTAAACTTGGTATAATTATCTTTTTATCCATATTTAGAATTTTTGATGTTTCAGCCATAAAATAAACACCACATTGTATTATTATATCGCTATCAACTTTTGTGGCTTCCTTTGCTAGCTGCAAAGAGTCCCCTCTTACATCGCTAACACAATGAAAAATCTCTGGAGTCTGATAATTATGTGCAAGAATTGTGGCATTTTTTTCTTTTTTTAGAATATTAATTGCTTCTATGTATGGTGCAAAAAATGGCCACTCAATATCTGGTATTACGCTTGAGACTTTTTTATATAATGAAGATGTCTTCTTTTCTATATCGTCATTCCAAGATATACCCATTTCATCAAGAATCTTACTTGGATGCAATTGATTAATTTTGTTATCTACTGATTTATCCATAATAATTGGCCATAGTTTATAATTTTGATAATAAAAACATTATTCATTAATTAGTCAAAAGAAATTGAGATGATTTAAGTTTTTCTAAGAATAACACTTCCAGCTGAATACCCAGCGCCAAAAGAACAAAGAACGCCAATTTCATCTTTATTCATATCTTCGCTATATTGAGAAAACGCTATAATTGAGCCTGCAGATGAAGTATTTGCATAATCTTGAAGTATATTAGGCTGTTCATTTTTTTCTGGAGTTCTACCTAAAACTTTTTTTCCTATAAAATCATTCATACTTTTATTTGCTTGATGTAACCAAAGTCTTTTTACATCATTAATTTCAACATTCTCATCTGACAAATGATCAAGTATTAATTGACTTACCATAGGAACAACTTCTTTAAATACTTTTCTTCCCTCCTGCATAAACAGCATATCTCTATCAAGAGTTTTAGATTGCTTGGCATTATTAAGGAAACCAAAATTATTTCTAATATTATTGGAAAATTGAGTAATACACTTAGTTGATAGAATTTCAAATGAATTTGTAGAGTTTGCAGATGCTTTTTTTTCTAAAATAAGGGCTGTGCAAACATCACCAAAGATAAAATGGCAATCGCGATCTTTAAAATCTAAATGTCCAGAGCAAATCTCGGGATCAACTATTAAAATTGTTTCTGCGCTTCCAGCCTTAATCATATCAGCAGCAGCTTGAATCCCGAAAGTTGCAGATGAGCAAGCAACATTCATATCAAAAGCAAATCCTTGAATTCCTAAATATTGTTGTACTTCGATTGCTATTGCAGGATAAGCTCTCTCTAAATTAGAGCATGCTGTAATAACTGCATCTATATCAGAAGGCTTTTTCCCAGATACATCTAAAGCTTGTTTAGCTGCCTCTATAGACATTTCTGCTAAAATAGATGGTTCGTCATTATTTCTCCTGTCTAAGATAGGGTGCATAATATCAGGGTTTAAAATTCCCTTTTTATCCATTACATATCTATTTTTTATTCCTGAGGCACTATAAATAAAGTCTTCATTAGACAATTCTAAAGCATCTAATTCACCATTATCAATTAGATCCTTATTAAGTGTATTAAATTTCTCTGCATAAGCATTATAAGCTTCAACAAGCTCTTTATTTGTTATTGATTCTTTAGGTGTAAATACACCAGTTCCGCTGATTACAATTTCATTCATAACCCAAAAATAATATCAGAAAAATCAATTATGTTAATCTTTTTGACACTTTAAGTAATGTGGGCAACTCACTAAATGATCGTTTACTATTCCAGAAGCCTGCATAAATGAGTAGACTGTTACTGGCCCACAAAAGCTAAACCCCAATTCTTTCATTTTTTTTGAAATTTTTTTAGATAATTCAGTATCTTTAGGAATCTCTCTCAACTCCTTTCTAGAGTTAATAATAGGTTTATGATCAACATATTTCCAAAAAAAATCTGAAAATTCGTTAGAGCTCTTGAATTCATTGCTATAAATTTTTGCATTATTTATAGTTGAAAGTATCTTTTTTTTATTTCTTACGATTGATCTATCTTCCATAAGTTCCTTAATTTTTTTATTATTGTATCTTGAGATAACCTTTGGATTAAAATTATCAAAAGCTATTTTGAAATTATCCCTCTTTTTTAAAATAATTATCCAGCTAAGACCAGATTGAAAGGTTTCCAAAGTAAGCATTTCAAAAAGTTTTCTACCATCAAATTCTGGTTTTCCCCATTCATCATCATGATATTGCATGTAAATATCATGTGAATTAGACCAACTACAAAAACCTTCTCTATCAGATGGCATAATCTTTAAGAATATCAGGAATGTGAACAGTTATATTAGCTTTCTCATTATTTATGTTAACAGATGTGTTTTCCTTTTGAATTTTAGGTAATGTATCAGTTTTAAGAATTGCTACGCTCTCATTCTCGTATGATTTAATAATTGTTCCAATTTTTTTATTTTCTAAAAAAATATCATCACCTTGCTTGTTGTTTCTATTAGATGTAATTGAAAAAACTCTTTTTTTAGGTTTGCCCTTTCTATACATTCTTGAAGTTACTTCTTGTCCTATAAAACAACCTTTTTTGAATGAAATTGAATTAAGATAATCAAGATTTAATTCTATTGGAAAAAATTCACCAGATAAAAAATCTTCACCTTCTTCAACTATACCAAGAGAAATTTTCTTTTTTTCATAATTATCACTATTAGACCTATCGTTGCTTTTCTCTCTTATTCCTCTCCAACCTAAATCTATATTTCTTGGGTCAATAAAAGAGCCCTGAAATTCTTTTTCTAGACAAACTACCACTTCTAGATCATTTTTTTCTTCAAAATCTACATCTGAATTCAATTTATAGATTTGCATCTTTTCCATAAATGATTGAAATGATTTTTTGTGTAAATCTAACAGGAAGTGATTTCCTTCTTTTTTTACAAAAAACTGATTTAACAATTTTCCTTGTGGACTTAAAAAACAACTTGATAGCAGCTCTTCAGTATTACCACTTAAGTCGATAGTTATTATAGACTGAAGGAAGTCTTCAGAATCACTTCCTGAAACTAGGAGTAAAGATCTATTAGTTAATGTTGTTAATTCATTATTCATATATTTTTATTTAATTTTAATATTATTATATTAGTATAATGAAATAGGAATTTCGTTACAATGCCATTTGATATCATCTTTAAAAACGCAAATATAACTGATGAAAGTAAAAACTATATTTCTGATATAGGAGTTAAGGATGGAATTATTTCCGAAATTGGAAATCTTAATGATGATGCTGAAACAATTTTAAATATAGAAAATTTAGATTTAATTCCTGGTGTTATAGATACTCAGGTACATTTTCGTGAACCAGGACCAACGCATAAAGAGGATCTAAATACTGGTACAAAATCAGCTATTTTAGGGGGAATAACTGGTGTTTTTGAAATGCCAAATACAAACCCTTCAACAACTAATCTTGAAGCACTATTAGATAAATTTGAACGTGCAAAAAATAGATCCTATTGTGATTATGCTTTTTATGTTGGTGGGACTGAAGACAATAGTAAAGAGTTGCCTAAATTAGAGAAAGTGGAAGGCTGCTGCGGTGTAAAAGTTTTTATGGGATTGAGCATTGGCGGCTTGGTGGTGTCAGGAGATGAAGACCTATCTAAAATTATGTCTGAAATTAATTATAGGGCGTCATTTCATTCTGAAGATCAAAGCTCTCTTGATGCTAGAAAAGAATATCAAAAAACAGGAGATATACATTCTCATGAAGTATGGAGAAATGATGAGCAATGTTTTACTGCAACCCAAAGAATAATTAAAATTGCAAGAAAATATAATAAAAAAATACATATTCTTCATGTATCAACAGGGCAAGAGGCTGAATTTTTAGCTGATAATAAAGACATAGCTTCTGTGGAAATAACTCCTCAACATTTAACTTTAGCAGCTCCTGATTGCTACAATGAACTTGGAAGTTATGCTCAAATGAATCCGCCGATTAGAGATATAAATCATCAGACTAAATTATGGACTGCTATAAATAATGGTGTTGCAGATATAATAGGCTCAGATCACGCTCCCCATACTAAAGATGAAAAGGATAAGGAATATCCTATTTCTCCATCAGGTATGCCGGGTGTTCAAACTCTTGTTCCTGTCATGTTAAATCATGTAAATAATGAAAAATTATCCTTAAATCGATTTGTTCAATTAACTAGTGCAAACCCTGCAAGGTTATTTGGTATTAAAAATAAGGGTTTTATAGAGGTAGGTAATGATGCTGATTTTACAGTAATTGACTTAAATAAAGAAAGAGTCATTGAGAATAATTGGATAGTAAGTAAGTGCGGTTGGACTCCTTATGATGGAATGAAAGTAAAAGGTTGGCCAATTATGACAATAATAAGAGGCAATATTGTTATGAGAGAAGACGAACTATCTGACCCAATAGGTCAGCCAATGCAATTTAATAGATAATTTAGGAGGAAAAATGTCTGAAAAATTTAAAGCTCTTATGATTGAGAAAGAGGATGATACTCAAACTGTTAATATGGTTGAGATCGAAGATAATGATCTAATGGAGGGTAATGTCCTAGTAAAAATTACTCATTCAACATTAAATTATAAAGATGGTTTAGCGATAACAGGAGCATCACCTGTTGTTCGATCATTTCCAATGATACCTGGAATCGATTTCAGTGGAATAGTTTTATCATCAGAAGATAAAAAGTTTTCAGAAGGAGACAGGGTAGTTTTAAATGGTTATGGTTTGTCAGAAAGTCATTTTGGCGGGTATTCGGAAAAAGGGAGAGTTAAATCTGAACATCTATTAAAGCTACCTGAAAATATATCCAATAAACAAGCAATGGCTATAGGAACAGCAGGTTATACCGCAATGTTATGTGTTTTGGCAATTGAGGATCATGGTATAAAGCCTGATGATGGAGTAATTTTGGTATCTGGCGCTTCAGGTGGAGTTGGTTCTGTAGCAATTTCTCTTCTTTCAGATTTAGGTTACAATGTAGAGGCTTCAACAGGAAGATTAGAAGAAACCTCATATCTTAATAAACTTGGCGCGAAAACAGTCATTGAAAGATCGGAATTATCTGAGCCATCAAGACCTTTAGGAAAAGAAAGATGGGCCGGAGCGATTGACTCAGTTGGTAGTACTACATTGGCAAACATACTTGCTCAGGTGTCCTATGGAGGAGCTGTTTCTGCATGCGGACTTGCGCAAGGAATGGATTTACCCTCTACAGTTATGCCATTTATATTAAGAGGTGTCTCTTTACTTGGTATTGACTCAGTAATGGCGCCTATGCAGTTAAGAGAAAGAGCTTGGAAGCGTCTAAGTGAGAATATTAATATTAACAAACTAGAAGAAATGACTATTGATACCTCTTTAGAGCAAGTTGAGGTTCTTGCGAGTGATATTCTTAAAGGAAAAGTTAGAGGAAGGGTGATAGTAAATATTTCAGAATAATTTAGCTTCTTAACTCTTTTAATCTTTCAGAAATTAAAAAAGATAGATCTAAAGCTTGGTTAGCGTTTAATCTTGGATCGCAATGAGTATGGTATCTATCAGTTAAATCTTCTTCAGAAATTTTTTGAGTGCCACCTAGACATTCTGTTACATTTTGGCCTGTCATTTCAATATGAACACCTCCAGCGTAAGTTCCTTCAGATTCATGAATATCAATGAATTGTTTTACTTCTGTCAAAATACTATCAAGAGGTCTAGTTTTATATCCATTTGAAGCTTTAATAGTATTTCCGTGCATAGGGTCACAAGACCAAACAACTTTTTTTCCTTCTTTTTCAACAGCTCTAATTAATTTTGGTAAATGATCATCAAGATTATCTACCCCATATCTTGTTATAAGAGTTAATCTTCCCTCCTCATTAGAAGGGTTTATTAAATCAATTAATTTTAATAATTCATCAGAATCTAAAGAAGGACCACATTTCATTCCTATAGGGTTTTTGATTCCTCTTACAAACTCAATATGAGCACCATCTGGTTGTCTTGTTCTATCGCCAATCCATAACATATGCGCAGATGTATCGTACCAATCACCGCTAGTTGAATCCACCCTTGTTAAACATTCTTCATAACCTAATAACAGTGATTCATGGCTTGTATAAAAATCAACAGATCTAAGTTCAGGGGTTGTGTTTGAGTTTATTCCAACAGCATCCATAAAATCTAATGCTTCAGAGATTCTATTAGCCACTTGTTCATATTGTTCACCCTGTTTACTTTCTTTTACAAAACCCATGTTCCACTTATGGACATGATCAAGATTTGCGTAACCACCTTGCGCAAAAGCTCTGAGAAGATTCAATGTTGAGGCAGATTGTCTATAAGCCATAATCTGCCTTTCAGGATCAGGAATTCTTAAATCTTCGACAAATTCAATATTATTTATAATATCACCCCTATAACTTGGTAACTCAATTTCTCCTTGCTTTTCTAAAGGTGCAGATCTTGGTTTAGCAAATTGACCGGCTATTCTTCCAACCTTAATTACTGGGCACCCAGCTCCAAAGGTTAAAACAATTGCCATCTGAAGAATAACCCTAAAAGTATCTCTTATATTATCAGGATTGTGTTCTGCAAAACTTTCTGCACAATCTCCACCCTGAAGTAAAAAAGCTTCTCCACGGCAAACTTTAGCTAAATGTTCTTTTAATCTTCTAGCTTCACCTGCAAAAACAAGAGGTGGATAGGAAGATAATCTTTTTTCAACCTTTTCAAGAGCCTTTTGATCGTCATACTCAGGTACTTGAACTACAGGTTTATTTCTCCAGCTATCTTTTGACCAGTTGTTAGCCATAATAATCTCCAAATATAGAAAAACGGTTATAGATGAATAATCAGTGTATTAACAGTAATTTATATAAATATATTTATTATAATCATTATATAATTATCAAATTTTAATAAGAATTATTAAAAAATTGTGACTTTAATACAATAGTTCTAATAAAAATTGTTAAAAATTTTTTATTCAGCTGCTTGAGATAATTCTTCTCTATATTTTTTGAATTCTAGTCTTGCAACTGCTCTGTTGTGAACTTCATCTGGACCATCGACTATTCTCAATGTCCTTGCGCTTGCATAAGCTCGCCCTAAACCGAAATCAGTTGTCACACCACCGCCACCATGAGCTTGAATTGCATCATCAATAATATCTAACAATGTTCTTGGAGCTTTTACTTTGATCATTGCTATTTCAGCTCTTGCAACCTTATTGCCAACTGTATCCATCATATAAGCAGCTTTCATTGTTAAAAGCCTTGAGCATTCAATTTCTATTCTTGCTTTAGATATTCTCTCTTCCCAAACTGAATGTTCAGCTATAGGTCTCCCAAATGCTTCTCTACTTAAAAGCCTCTTGGCCATTTTTTCAAGAGTTCTCTCTGCAACCCCAATAGCTCTCATACAATGATGAATTCTTCCTGGTCCTAATCGACCTTGAGCGATTTCAAAACCTCTGCCTTCACCTAAAAAAAGATTTTCAGCTGGTACCCTAACATTATCTAACTTTACTTCACTGTGACCATGAGGGGCATCATCAAAACCAAAAACCGGAAGATGTCTCACAATTTCTACTCCAGGGGTTTCCATCGGTACTAAAATTTGACTTTGTTGCTGATGTCTAGATGCCTCAGGGTTAGTCTTTCCCATAACGATAGCTACTTTACATCTTGGATCCATGACTCCAGATGACCACCATTTTCTTCCATTAATAACATACTCATCACCATCTCTTTCAATTTTTGTCGAAATATTAGTAGCATCAGAAGAAGCTACATCAGGTTCTGTCATTAAGTAAGCGGATCTCATTTCACCTTCAAGTAATGGTTGAAGCCATTTTTCTTTATGCTCTTCAGTTCCATAGCGCTCAATTAGTTCCATATTTCCTGTATCAGGTGCAGAACAGTTAAAAACTTCAGAAGCCCAACCGACTCTTCCCATAATTTCACAAATTGGAGCATACTCAACATTTGTTAAACCTCCGCCTCGCTCTGATTCAGGTAAAAACATATTCCAAAGACCTTCTTCTTTGGCCTTTACTTTTAAATCTTCCAAAATTTGGGGTATCTGCCAACGGTCTTCACCAAAAGCTATCATTTGCTCGTCATATGTTGCTTCATTAGGGTATACATATTTATCCATAAAAGCTTCAACACGAGCGATTAGTTCTTTTGTTTTGTCATTATGCTCAAAAATCATGATTATCTCCTGAATTTTTCTATAAGTTAGTGATTATCTAATAGAAGTATTGATTATACAAATTATCTTCTTTGTGAAAAGAATTTTTTTAAAAGAACTTCTGACTCTTTTTTATAAAATCCATTAAAAACATTAGGTTCGTGATGGCAAGAATTTGACGAAAAAATCCTTATACCATTTTCAACACATCCTTTTTTCTTATCTTCAGTAGCAAAGTATAAATTTTTAATTCCAACTAATGAAATTGCCATTGCACACATTGCACATGGTTCTAAAGTTGTGAACAAAGAAAAATCAAATAATTTAGTTGTTTTTAAGGTTTTACAGGCATTTCTAATTACTAAAATTTCAGCATGAGCAGTTGGATCGTTCAGTTCTCGCATTCGATTTCCGTTTGAAGATATAATTTCATTTTTTTGATTAACAATTACTGCTCCAACAGGTACTTCATCTCTGTCCTTAGCTTTTTCAGCTTCAGATAAAGCTAGCTTCATAAAATATTTAGTTTTTGTTGTAGTGTTTTCCAATTTTATTACCTATTTTTATGTATAAGGCTTGAACATGGAAAAAAAAACAAAAAATGAAAAAATTAGAATTGCAAAATTAATTTCTAATTCAGGTTTAACCTCAAGAAGAGAAGCAGAAAAACTTATAATAGAAAAGCGAGTTACTTTGTATGGAGAAGTAATTGACTCACCAGCTCTAAATGTTGACAGGAATGCAATTGTAACTGTGGATGGTGAGGTTGTAGATACAAGGGTGAAAACCAGTGTTTGGATTTTTAATAAACCAAAAAGTTGTCTTGTTACAAAGAGCGACCCGAAAGGCAGAGATACTATCTATAGCTTTTTACCTAAAGAATTAAAAAATACAATAAGTGTTGGTCGTTTAGATTATAATAGTGAAGGTTTATTAATTCTAACCAACAATGGAGACTTATCAAGATATCTTGAGCTACCTAAGAATAACTTTAAGAGAACTTATAAGGTTCGGGTGTTTGGAAAAGTAGATGAAAAAAGGTTAAAAAATTTATCAGAGGGAATATCTATTCAAGGAGAAAAATATAAACCTATAGATGCGATAATTGAAAAAAGACAAAATTCAAATTCATGGTTAAAGTTTTCTTTGTATGAAGGAAAAAATAGAGAAATCAGAAAAATATGTAACCATATGAATCTTGAGGTAAATAGATTGATAAGATATGCATATGGGCCTTTTAGCCTAGGTAATTTAACAAAATGTGGAGTAAAAGAAATTTCAAATATTTTTTTGAAAAGAAATTTTGCTAATTTTTTCTAATTAAAGAGGAAATAATGAGAATTATCTCAGGTAAGTATGCTAGAAGAAAAATAATTACCCCTAAAGGTAATGAAACTAGACCTACAACGGATAGATTTAAGGAGACTTTATTTAATATTATTGAAAATAGTCTTAAAATTAATCTTAAGCAAAAAAATGTTTTAGATCTGTTTGCCGGTTCAGGATCTTTAGGTTTAGAGGCTATTTCCAGAGGAGCTAAGAATTGTACTTTTATTGATAAATCATTAAAAGCCGTTAAAGCTATAGAGGAAAATATCTCACTCCTCGAATTAAACTCATGCTGTGATTGTTACAAGTTTGATGTAAATAAAATAAGAAAATTTACAAATGACAAGAATAAGAAAATTGACATAATTTTTTCTGATCCACCTTACTCAAAAACAGATGTTAATGAAATTGCAATTAATAATTTAATTAAAAACAGTTGGATGAATGATAGTGTTTATATTTTTCTTGAAACTTCTAGTCGTTTGCCTATTAAGAGTATAAGTGGCTTTGAGGTTTTAGAAAAAAGAAAAATTGGCGATAGTTTATTAACAATTTATTTATCTTCAAGCTATTGAACCATTGAAAAAAATCAATAATATCAAATAAAATTAGGGAGATTATTATGAGAGGATTAATGCAGGAATGGCCTTTGCTTGTTCATACTTTTATTGATCATGCAAAAATCCACCATGGGGAAAGAGAAATTGTTACTAGGAAAGTTGAGGGTGATATTCATTCTACAACTTATTCTGAAATTTATTCCAGATCCAAAAAATTTGCTAAAGCCTTAAAAGAATTAGGAGTAACAAAAAGTGATGTAATTGGAACTTTAGCCTGGAATACTCACAGACATTTGGAATCATGGTACGGAATTACTGGTTTAGGTGCAATTTATCACACATTAAATCCTCGTCTTTTTACTGAGCAGCTTGATTACATTATTAATCATGCGGATAATAAATTTATAATTTCCGATATAAGTTTTGTAGAAATTCTAGAAAATATTCAGGATAAAATTCCAAATGTTCAAGGTTTTATTTTTCTTTGTGAAAAATCAGACCTACCTGACACCAAGTTAAAGAATGTTTACTCATATGAGGAGCTCATTAATTCTCAAGATGATAATTTTGAATGGGTTAAATTGGAAGAAAATGATGCTTGTGGTTTATGTTATACTTCTGGAACAACTGGAAATCCTAAAGGAGTTTTATATTCTCATAGATCAAATGTACTGCATACACTAGTTGCTAATTCTGCTGATGCAATGGGTATCAAATCTACAGATGTAGTAATGCCAGTTGTCCCAATGTTTCATGCAAATGCTTGGGGTTTGTCTTTTTCGGCTCCAATGTCAGGCTGTAAGGTTGTCATGCCAGGAATGAATATGGATGGGGAAAGTATTTACGAATTACTTAACGACCATAAAGTAACTTTTACTGCAGCAGTACCAACAGTTTGGTTGATGCTACTGCAATATCTTGAAGCAAATGACCTTAAACTTCCTTATCTTGAAAGAGTTGCAATTGGTGGTTCTGCTGTTCCAAGAGTGATGTTAGAAAAATTTGAAAAAAATTATGATGTGTCCGTTATGCATGCTTGGGGTATGACAGAAATGTCCCCTTTAGGAACAATAGGCGCCTTTAAAAGTGGAATGGAAGAATTAAGTTTTGATGAACAGATGGATATAAAATTAAAGCAAGGTAGAGCATCATACATGGTAGAGATGAAAATTACTGATGATGATGGAAATGATTTACCTTGGAATGGAAAAGATTTTGGACATCTATTAGTAAGAGGGCCTTTTATAGCAAGTAAATATATGAAAGGTGATGGTGGACAAATACTTGATAATCAAGGATTTTTTGATACTGGTGATGTAGCTACAATTGATGAACTAGGTTTCATGCAAATTACTGATAGATCTAAAGATGTTATTAAATCAGGTGGTGAATGGATTTCCTCAATTGAGTTAGAGAATATTGCTGTAGGACATCCAGATATTGCTGAAGCGGCAGTAATTGGAATTTTTCATCCGAAATGGGATGAAAGGCCTTTATTAATTTGTGTTCCTGCTGAAGGTAAAGATCCAAATAAAGATAATGTTTTAGAATATTTAGAAGATAAGCTAGCAAAATGGTGGATGCCTGATGATGTAGTTTTTGTCGATGAAATTCCTCATACAGCAACTGGAAAAATACAAAAACTAACTCTACGCGAACAATTTGCTGATTATGAGCTACCAACTGCTTAATTTTTTGAAGTTGCTCTTTTGATTCTATCGTTTATTGCTCTTCCAATACCTTTATTTGGTATAGGAGCTATAGCTATTTTTGAGTATTTCTTTTGATATTTTGCTAAAAAAGAAAAAAGATTTGAAGCAGCTTCTACCAAGCTTCCTTCAAAGCTTAAATTTGGAGCATTATAGCTTGGACCGAAACCGATAAGTAATTCATTTTTTTCAGCTTTTTTTGCATTGATTCTTAGGGGAACAGCTGGAGAGTAATGTTTTGATAGCATTCCTGGAGCAACAATTATTTCATTGGCTTTTTGCTCTATATTAATTACTTTTTGTGGAAATTTTTCTTTCAATTCTTCTGCTGAAACACCACCATGCCTTAGTATTTCTATTTTATCATTATCAAGATTTATAATTGTGCTTTCTATGCCAATTTGTGTTGAGCCACCATCAAGTATTATTGATAAATTTTTATCATTTTTAAAATATTCATAAACATGATTAGCTTCGGTGGGGCTAAGTGAGTTAGAAGTGTTAGCGCTAGGTGCAGCTATAGGTTTAGCAAATGATTTAATTAATTTTAAAGCAGTTATATTATTCGGAATTCTTACACCAATTGTATCTAAATTCGCACTAGCTAAATTACTTATTTTAGATTCTTTTTTCTTTTTTAAAATAATAGTCATAGGACCTGGCCAAAAAAGATCGTTTAATTTTTTAA
The DNA here is from genome assembly GCA_003212795.1 of OCS116 cluster bacterium AG-435-F03. Classification (GTDB taxonomy): domain Bacteria; phylum Pseudomonadota; class Alphaproteobacteria; order MED-G09; family MED-G09; genus AG-430-B22. The sequence goes on from QCOV01000001.1 coordinate 230,895, forward strand.
TATCATCATTTATTTCACAATTCTCTTCTATTTGATCAAAGGATGCGAAATGAATGATTAAAGGATTAAATTCAGGTCTATTTTTAGTTTCAAAAATCTTAGCTATAGCTAAGTTATTTGTTGCATCTCCACCAAGCCCATAAACGGTTTCAGTTGGAAAAGAAACCAGATTTCCTTCTTCTAGAGCTTCTGTTGCAAGTATTATACTAGATTTATTGGTATTTTTTATTGTAGTCATTTTTATATTTATATTCTACTTAGTAGATATGGATAAATTAGTCGAAAAAAATAATAAGGGTGCCCATAATTTAGTATACCCATTTGATACTCTTCCACAACCAGGAAGAATGCTAAAGATTGATAATGGTGTTTATTGGGTTAGGATGAGTCTACCATTTGCATTAAATCATATTAATTTGTGGGTATTGAAAGATGATAATGGATGGGTAGTAGTCGATACAGGTGTTGCTAGCGCAGATATAAAGTCGAATTGGCGTAAATGTTTTTCAGGAGATATGAATGGAGAGTCAGTTAATAAAATTATCGTTACCCATCTTCATCCAGATCATATAGGTCTAGCCGGGTGGATGAATAAAAAATTTTCTGCGCCTTTATATATGTCAAGATCAGATTACTTAATGTGTAGGATGTTGGTGAGTGATACTGGAAGGGAGGCACCAGAGGAAGGAAAGTCTCTTTATAGATCCGCTGGTTTTACAGAAGATGAACTTGATTCATATTCCGAACGATTTGGTGGCTTTGGGAGCGCTATTTCAAAACTACCAGATAGTTATAATCGTTTAAAAGATTATGATGTAATTAATATTGGAGGCTATGATTGGGAGGTTGTAGTTGGCAGCGGTCATTGTCCAGAACATATTTGTTTATACAATAAAAAATTAAGATTATTTATATCTGGAGATCAGGTGCTTCCTAAGATTACGTCTAATGTCAGTGTTTTTCCTACTGAACCCAATTCAAACCCCCTTAACGACTGGATAGAAAGCTGTAAATATATTAAATCAAGGGTTAATAATGATGTTTTGGTTCTTCCATCTCATAATGAACCATTTAGAGGTCTTCATGAGAGACTAGACCACTTAATTAATGGGCATGAAAGGAACTTAACAAGACTTTTAGAGTTTTGTGAAGAACCAAAAAGAGCAGTAGATGTTTTTTCGGTTCTGTTTAAAAGAAAAATAACTAGCGATGTTTTGCTTATGGCTACAGGTGAAAGCATTGCTCATTTAAATTGCTTAATACATAGAGGGCTATTAGGATCAAAACATGATGATGAAGGAATAATTAGATATTATAAATTGTAATTTACGGTGATTTTTATGAATAAAAAGAACGACATAAAAGAATTAACTTTTGAACAAGCCTTATCCGAGTTAGAGGAAATAGTGGAAAAACTTGAACAAGGTGATATTGACCTCGAGGACTCAATTGACATTTATGAGAGAGGCACCTTGCTTAAAGCTCATTGTGAAGAAAAGCTAAAGTCTGCAAAATTAAAAGTTGATAAGATAATATCTCAACCAGATGGCGATTTTACTTCTGAGCCATATGAAGATGAATAATCTCTAATGAACCAATTTTTAGATCATTTAAAACCATTTGCTATAGAAATAGATGGTTATCTTACAGATTTATTAGATAAAAAAATAAGTATTGAAAACGAACTAAAAGATTCAATTATTTATTCTTCAATTGGCTCTGGAAAAAGAATTAGAGGCTATCTTTCATGGGAGATTGCAAATTTTTTTGATGCCGATAAATCTGATGCACTTAAATTAGCATCAACAATTGAATTAATTCATACTTATTCTTTAATTCATGATGATTTACCTGCCTTAGATAATGATGATTATAGGAGAAACAAGCCATCTAATCATAAGCAATTTAGCGAATCTACAGCTATTTTATCTGGTGACGCACTCCAATCTTTGGCTTTTGAAATATTATCAGATGAAATGGAGAAAATTGACACAAATAAACAAATTAAACTTATTAATCTTCTCTCAAATAATATAGGTCCTAATGGTATGGTTGGCGGTCAGATTATTGATATTAATTCTAAAGAAAATCAACTATCCATTGATGAAGTTAATATTATGCATGATCTTAAAACAGCAAATTTATTTAGTTTTTCATGCCAATCTGGAGCAATGATAGGCAAAGCCAATAACCAAGAAATAGATGCTTTCAAAAATTATGGAAGGAATTTTGGGATTGTATTTCAAATAATTGATGATGTACTAGATAAAGTAGGTGATCCTGACAATATTGGAAAAACTCTAGGTAAAGATGAAATTAATCAAAACAAAACATATTTAAATTATTATAGCATCCAAGAGTGTCTTGATATTGCAGGAAAATATAGCGAAAAAGCAATTAATTCATTAAATATATTTGACCAATTGCCAGAAGTTTTTATAAATGCACTTGATTTTATAAAATCAAGAAAGTTTTAATTAATGAATAAAATAGAAATTAAATATCTCGACAAAATTAAATCACCTAAAGATTTGGATGAGTTAAATGACGAACAGCTTAAAGAACTTGCAACAGAGTTGAGATATGATGTTATTGAAACAGTTTCAAAGACAGGTGGTCATTTAGGTGCAAGCCTTGGAGTGATAGAGCTTACTGTTGCTCTTCATAAAATCTTTGACTCACCTAAAGACAAGATAATTTGGGATGTTGGCCATCAGAGCTATCCACATAAAATACTGACTGGCAGAAGAGACCAAATGTCGACTTTGAGAAAAAAAGATGGCCTATCAGGTTTTACAAAAAGGGATGAAAGTAAATATGACCATTTTGGAGCTGGGCACAGCTCTACTGCAGCTTCTGCTGGACTTGGAATGGCAATTGGAAGAGATTTAAAAAATAGAGATAATCATGTTGTTTGCATTGTTGGTGATGGTGCAATGAGTGCTGGTCAGGCATATGAAGCACTAAATAATGCCGGTGCAGAAAAATCAAAACTAATAGTAATTTTAAATGATAACGATATGTCAATTGCTCCTCCTGCAGGAGCTATGAGCGCTTATTTAGCAAAACTAATATCAGGTGGGACATATCTTGGTTTAAGAAACTTTGCCAAACAAGTTATAGAAAAGCTTCCTAAATCACTTGAGAAAGGTGCAAAAAAAGCTGAAGAAATTACTAGACTTATTGCAGGTAATGGAACTCTTTTTGAAGCTTTAGGTTTTTATTATGTTGGACCTATAGATGGACATAATTTGGATCATTTACTTCCTGTGATTAGAAATGTAAAAAATGCCGATAATGGCCCAGTAATAATTCATGTTGTTACTCAGAAGGGCAAAGGTTATAAACCTGCAGAAGACTCAGATGAAAAATTTCATGGAGTTACAAAATTTAATATTGCTACTGGAGAACAAGAAAAACCAAAGAAAGCAAATGTTTCTTATACTAAAATCTTTTCTAATTCCTTAATAAAATGTGCTGAAAATGATAATGATATTGTTGCTGTTACAGCTGCAATGCCATCAGGAACGGGACTTGACAAATTTAAAGAGCTTTATCCTCAGAGGTTTTTTGATGTAGGTATTGCAGAACAACATGCAGTAACATTTTCTGCTGGACTTGCAATTGAGGGACTTAAACCATTTGCTACAATTTATTCGACATTTCTTCAAAGAGCTTACGATCAAATTATCCATGATATAGCAATTCAAAATCTACCAGTAAGATTTGCGATCGATAGAGCTGGGTTAGTTGGCGCGGATGGACCAACTCATGCAGGAAGTTTTGATTTGGCGTATCTATCAATCTTACCAAATTTTGTAGTTATGGCAGCTTCTAATGAGGTTGAGTTAGTAAGAATGGTTAAAACTGCTGCTGACTATAGCTTAGGCCCAATATCTTTTAGATATCCAAGAGGAAATGTTTTTGGGTTAGATATACCTACAGAAATTGAATCACTAGAAATCGGAAAAGGGAAAATTATAAAACAAGGTGAAAAAATAGCTCTACTAAACCTTGGAACTAGAATTGAAGAAGTAAAAAATGCATCAGATACATTAGAAGCGATGGGTCTTTCTTGCACAATTGCTGATGCAAGATTTGCTAAACCTTTAGACAAAGACTTAATTAGAGATCTGTCAAAAAACCATGAACTAATTATTACAATCGAAGAAGGCTCATCTGGCGGTTTTGGTGCCCATGTCTTAATGTTTTTAGCAGATGAAGGAATTCTTGATAATGGTTTTAAAATTAGGAATTTATATCTTCCAGATACATTTATTCAGCATGGTGATGTAAATGATATGTATGCTCAGGCAGGGTTAAATTCAGAAAATATTGTTAAATTAGCAATGAAGGCTCTAGATATAAATAATAATGAAATCAAGATTATTAAGTCTTAACTTCCAATTTGAGCTCTATTTCTTAAGAAATGATCAGCTAAAACACATGCAACCATTGCTTCTCCAACAGGAACAGCTCTGATACCTACACAAGGATCATGTCTTCCCTTGGTTGTTATTTCTGTATCATTCTGAGATTTATCTATTGTTTTTCTTTCTTTTTTTATAGATGAGGTTGGTTTAACAGCAAATCTTACAACAATATCTTGTCCTGAGGATATTCCTCCAAGAATACCTCCAGAGTTATTTGAAAGAAAAACAGGCTTATCATTTTTCATTCTCATCTCATCACCATTTTCACTGCCTTTTAGGCTTACTGCTTCAAATCCATTTCCAATTTCAACACCTTTAACTGCATTTATACTCATTATTGCTGATCCTAAGTCTGAGTCTAATTTCCCATAAATTGGTGCACCCAATCCAACTGGAACATTTTTAGCTACAACTTCAATAACTGCGCCACAGCTATCTCCTTCAGCTACAAGTGAATTAATTTTATCTTCCCAGTTTTTAATTGAACTTTTATCTGGACACCAAAAAGGATTTTCATCAATAAAATTATTATCCCATTTTGATCTATCAATTTTTAAGTCACCTAATTGAACAAGTGCTCCTTTAATTTCAATTTTAGGTATAATCTTTCTGGCTATAGCTCCGGCAGCAACTCTCATAGCAGTTTCACGAGCCGATTGGCGACCGCCTCCTCTAGGGTCTCTGATTCCGTATTTACTTAAATAAGTATAATCTGCATGACCTGGTCTGAATTTTTCTTTTGTATCATCATAATCACCAGATTTTTGATCTTTATTATAGATTATCATTGAAATAGGAGTACCAGTAGTATATTGGACTTTTTCTTCTATATATACTCCTGAAAGTATTTCAACTGTATCAGGTTCGTTTCTTGGGCTTGTGTATTGGTTTTGTCCAGGTCTTCTTTTATCCAACCAAAGTTGAATATCTTTTTCCGTTAATTCTATCATTGGAGGTGTGCCATCAACTACACATCCTATAGCTTTACCATGGGACTCACCCCATGTAGTAAATTTAAAAATATGACCAAATGAATTATGAGACATAATTAATCCTCTACAACACTTATATCTGGCGCTTCTTCATCTTTCATGCCAATTATATTATAACCTGAGTCTACATGATGTACTTCACCAGTAACTCCTGAAGATAAATCACTTATTAAATAAACAGCAGATCCACCGACTTCATCAATAGAAACATTTCTTTTGAGAGGGGAGTTATATTCATTCCACTTCAAAATATATCTGAAGTCACCAATTCCTGATGCAGCAAGCGTTTTAATTGGTCCTGCTGATATTGCATTTACCCTTATATTTTGTTTTCCTAAATCTTTAGCTAAATACCTAACACTAGTTTCAAGAGCTGATTTTGCAACACCCATAACATTGTAGTGAGGCATAACTTTTTCTGAGCCGTAATATGTTAAGGTAAGAATTGATCCACCATTATTCATAAGCTTTTCGGCCTTTTGAGAAACAGATGTAAAGGAGTAACAAGAAATATTCATAGTATTGATAAAGTTTTCTTGTGTTGTTTCTACATATCTTCCTTTTAGTTCATCCTTATCCGAAAAAGCAACCGCGTGAACTAGGAAATCTATTGATTCAAATTTTTCGCCTATCTTTTCAAACATTTCATCAATACTTTTTGTATTAGTAACATCACACTCTATTACTAATGCAGAATTCAATTCCTCTGATAGAGGAATAACTCTTTTTCTAATTGCCTCACCTTGATAACTCAGAGCTATTTCTGCTCCATGTTCACAGCATGCTTTTGCAATTCCCCAAGCTATGGAGCGATTATTTGCAACACCCATAACAAGTCCGCGTTTTCCTTTAAGTAAATTTGTTTTATTTTCCATATTTAGTCATATTCGTTTGTTTTTATTTGATTATTTTTATAAGTATAAAATAAAGAAATATAGATTAACATTCGATTTGTATAACCTGATTTATGATTTCTTTTAAGGAAAAAATAAATATGAGCTTAATAAAAAACAATATTAAAATTGAAAAAAATCCATTTGATCTGTTAGAAAAGTGGTACAAAAAAGCTAAAAAGAATGAAATAAGCAATCCTAATGCTATGGCTCTATCTACTGTTGGTCCATTTAATAAACCAAGAACAAGAATGGTTTTAATGAAAGAAATAAAAGAAAATGGTATTATTTTTTATACAAATTCCAATAGCAGAAAAGGCAATCATATAAATGACAATAAAAATGTCTCTATAAATTTTTATTGGAAATCAATTGATAGACAGGTTCTCATAAGTGGTAAAATAAAAAAAATTAGTTCACAGGAAAGTGATAAATATTTCCTTACAAGAAATAGAAAATCACAAATTGGTGCTTGGGCATCAAAACAATCACAAAAACTAAAAAGTAAATCTAATTTAAAAACTAAATTTGATGAGATAGATAAGAAATATAAAGGTAAAGAAATCCCAAGACCAAAATACTGGAACGGATATTGTGTTTATCCAGATAGTTTTGAGTTTTGGCTCCAAGGAGAAGGAAGGCTTCATGATAGGGTTGAATATAAAATCAAATCCGGTCAATGGACAACTAAACTTCTATATCCTTAGTTAACTCTGTTGATATGTGATTCCTATAATGAGCTAGTAATAACAGTATAGCACCAATTAAAGTAGAATATGTTTCAGGATATCCTTCTAAAAAAAGCGCAAAGAAAAGTAATAAAACTCCTAAGGATGATATAATTAGATTTAATAGTTTTCTATCTCTTATGTAATTTTTAGGAAATACAATTAAATAAACCAAAAAGACCAAAGCAAATAAAAAAATATGTATAATTTTTGAATTCTCAATAAAAATTTCTAATGAATTTAGGCTTGTTGCTATTGCTAAAAAAGGTAAAGCGCAATGTATTATGCATAAAATTGAGAGTGCTATACCTATTAAATTATTATTATTCATATAGATTTCCTTCAGAAAACTTGTAAACTTTATAGGATTGTATTACTAGGAAAATATTATGGAAATTTTTGCTATACCTGCTTTTACAGATAATTATATTTGGGCTGTTGTTGAAAAAGACCAATTTGTTGTAGTTGATCCCGGCGATTCATTGGTAGTAAAAGAATTTGCTGAAAAGAATAATCTTCAATTGAGAGCTATATTAATTACTCATTGGCACCCTGATCATACTGGAGGTATTATAGAGTTAGTAAAAGATAAATCTATTTCAGTATATGGTCCAAAAGGTGGTCATATTGACGGAATAACAGATGAATTAAAAGAAGGTGATAGTATAAGAATTTTTGATAATGAATTTTCAATATTTGAAACACCTGGACACACACTTGATCACATTTCGTATTTTTCAAACGAAAATAAACCAATATTATTTTGTGGAGATACATTATTTTCAGGGGGATGCGGACGTCTATTTGAAGGAACACCCGATCAAATGTTTCATTCTCTAAATAAATTTTCTTCACTTCCAGGTAATACAAAAGTTTATTGCACACATGAATATACTTTGAGTAATTTAAAATTTGCTCTAGAGGTTGAACCAAAAAATCAAGATTTAATTAATTATTACGATCAAGTTGTAGAAAAGAGGGATAGAAACGAATATACGCTACCTTCTACAATTGAAAAAGAGTTGAATATTAACCCTTTTTTAAGATCATCTATAGAAGAAGTTAGAAAAAGTGCAGAATTATATTCTTCAAAAGCAAATCTTGATGACGTTGGTGTATTAGCTGTTATTCGCTCCTGGAAGGACAATTTTTAAGATTTTTTTTCATTTGAAAATGCTTAATATCAATTCCTACATCTATTTTTCCTAAATTTACATAACCTAATTTAGAATAAAATATAACGGCATTTTCTCTCGCATTTAAAATAATTTTATTTCGATAATTATTTATGGAATGTATTTCAAGCTTGTGAACAATTGCATTTCCTACACCTTTTTTTCGAAAGTTTTTATCTACAGCCATGTATCTAATTTGAGATTCTTTTATATTTACAAAGTGCAATCTACCAACACCAATAATTTTCCCTTTATTATTAGTAGCCATAACATGATAACTTATTTTTTCTAGTTTATCGCGTATAGTGCTTCTATGAAGGCCTATTGGTTTTCTTAAAATTTTATATCGGAATAAAAAATATTCTCTCCACTCTCGATAAGAAGAAGGTGATTTTAAATTGAAATTCATCTATTTTTTATAAATCACCTTTGGCTCTCACTTCACTTTGATTTATAGTGAATTTCTCTCCATACCTAGCTTCTAGTTTTTTTTGGTTTTCAAGTATTACTTCAGTAGGATCTAAATTAAGAGCCATGCAAGCGGTAACCCAATACCACATGATATCGCCAAGTTCTCGCTTCATATGAAAAATATTATCTTCATCTGCGGGCTTACCTTGCAAAAACATTTTTTTTACAATTTCTGTAAACTCGCCAGCTTCACTACTTAAACCAAGTGCAGCAGTAAGTATTCTTGGTGCGTCAATATCTGAATCATTTTGTATTTTGTCTATTACTTCTTTTAAGGAATTAATATCTAAACTAGGTTCGCTTGTAACTTTAGTGACAAAATCACAATAGGTATCAAAGATTTTTTTTGTATCGTTCATGGTGTTACCTCTTTGTTTGATAATATAATAATTATATTTAAAAAGCATTTCATAATTTAATTTGATTAAAGTGGTTTTTTAAGTTTTTATAATTAACACAATGTAATTAAGGAGTAGGATATGTCTAGATTTAAAGATAAATTTGCAATTATTTCTGGCGGAGCATCTGGAATGGGCGCTGCAACAGCAAAAAGATTTGTTGAGGAAGGTGGATCAGTTGTAACGCTGGATTTAAATGAAGAACTAGGAATTAAGGTTGCTGAAGATATCGGCGATTCTTGTGAGTTTTTTAAGGCAGATGTATCTAAAGCAGAGGACTGGGATAGACTCGAAAAACATCTTGGTGAAAGATTTACCAAAATAACTTCAGTTGTTAATGCTGCAGGAATTAGTGAACCGGCAACAGTAGAAGACGAGACAGTTGAGCATTGGGATAGGGTGCATGCTATAAATGGAACTTCAGTTTTTTTAGGCTGTCAATTTGCTGTTAAAGCAATGAAGGATGGTGAAGGAACGATAGTAAATTTTGCATCTTCTCTAGCTACAAGACCAAAACCATTTGTGATAGCTTATAATTATAGTAAAGCAGGAGTTTTGGTATTAACTAGAACTGTTGCGCTTCATTGTGCTGAAATGGGTTACAAAATAAGATGTAATGCCGTTCAACCTGGAGCTATTAATACTCCTATGATGCAAAGATATGTTCAAGCGGCTGAAAATTCTGAGCAACAACTTTCCGAATTTGCTGCGTCTCATCCCATGAATAGAGTTGGTGAACCAGAAGAAGTAGTAAATGCAGTATTATTTTTATCTTCTGAAGACTCAGCATTTACAACGGGCGATTCAATTTCTGTTGACGGTGGGGTGATTGCTATATAATTGTTAATACATTGAAATTAAACAATTTAGGTTAAAATGACTGAAAAATTAGATGTTTTAGTAGTTGGTGCAGGTATTTCAGGAATTGGCGCTGGATATCACCTGCAAAATAAATGCCCTGATGCAAAATTTGTTATCCTCGAAGGAAGAGATAAAATAGGTGGTACATGGGATTTATTTAAATATCCTGGTATCAGATCTGATTCAGATATGTATACTTTAGGGTTTAATTTTAAGCCTTGGAAAGAGCAAGAGGCTATTGCAGATGCTCCTTCAATTTTGAAATATTTAAATGAGACTGTAGAAGAATTTAATTTAAAAAATAAAATAAGATTCGGAAAATATGTAAAAAAGGCAAATTGGTCTAGTTCGACTAATTCCTGGACAGTTGATGTGGAGGATAAATCTACTGGAGAATTATCCCAAATTTCTTGTAATTTTATATTTATGTGCTCTGGTTATTATAGTTACAAAGAAGGTTACACACCTCAATTTGATGGAATAGAGAACTTCAATGGGGATGTTATTCATCCACAAAAATGGGATGAAAACTTTGATTATTCTAACAAAAAAATAGTTGTTATTGGAAGTGGAGCTACAGCCGTAACAATTGTTCCAGAAATGGCTAAGAAAGCTGAGCATGTAACTATGCTTCAAAGATCTCCTACCTATGTTGTCGCTGCACCAGAAAAAGATAAATTAGCAAATAATTTGAGAAAATATATGCCGCTGAAGTTAGCTTATTTGCTTATCAGATGGAGAAATATTTTAAGACAACAGTATTACTTTCGCCTTTGTAAAAAATATCCAAATGGCGTTAAGAACGCTATTATTCGAGAGGCAAAAAAGAGGCTTGGTTCAGATTTTGATGTAAAAACTCATTTTACCCCAAATTATAATCCATGGGATCAAAGAATGTGCCTTGTGCCAGACGGAGATCTTTTTGAACAAATTAAAAAAGGGAAAGCTTCTGTAGTAACAGATCATATTAAAAATATTACTGAAAGCGGAATATTATTAAACTCAGGTAAAGAGTTAAAGGCAGATGTAATTGTTACTGCTACAGGCTTAAATTTGGAAATGTTAAGTAATGTTGATTTTGTAGTTGATAATAATACTATAGATATATCGAAGACGGTTACATATAAAGGTATGATGTATAGTGGAGTACCTAATCTAGCTAGTACATTTGGATATACTAATGCTTCCTGGACACTTGGTGCTGATTTAACTTCAGAATATGTCTGTAGAATAATTAATCATATGAAGAAAAATCAATATGATGTAGTTTGCCCTCAGTCGAATGATGAAATTGAAACGGATCCTGATTATCTAAACCTCTCTTCAGGGTATATTAAAAGATCATTAGATATATTTCCACAGCAAGGAAAAAAAGCGCCGTGGAGAAATAATCAAAATTTCTTAAAAGATGTTTTCCAAATTAGATACGGTCGTATTGATGATGGAGAAATTTTCTTTTCAAAAAATTCTTAATTTAGTTTTCCGGAGAATAAATCATGCAATCAAAAATATGTGAAATATTAGATATAGAGTTTCCTTTATTAGCGTTTTCTCATTGTCGTGATGTGGTTGTAGCTGTTTCAAAAGCTGGAGGCATGGGTGTTTTCGGAGCAGTTAACCTTCCGCCTGATAGACTTGAGGAAGAATTAAATTGGATAGATGATCATATTGATGGAAAGCCATACGGAATTGATTTAATTGTACCAAATAAATATGAAGGTAAAGGAAAAGAAGTAAAGTCAGAAGATATTATTAAAGCAGTTCCACAAGAGCACAAAACTTTTGCAAATTCGATTCTTGAATCTCATGATATTGAAGTTGAGGAAACGGATGAAGTAAGAAAAGGTACAATTCAATTTGGTAGAAATTTATCCGAAGAGGGAGCTGAAAGTACATTAGAAGTTGCTATGAATCATCCAATAAAACTTATTGCCAATGCTTTAGGCGTTCCTCCAAAAATAATGCTAGATCTTGGCAAAAAACATAATATAGCTGTTGCTGCATTAGTTGGCGCAAAAGAACATGCTATTAAACAAGTTGAAGCGGGAGTTGATATATTGGTTGTTGCAGGTGGAGAAGCAGGTGGGCATTGTGGCGATGTTTCAACAATGGTTTTAGTGCCCGAAGTTTATAATGCTGTAAAAAAAATTAAAGATGTACCAATTTTAGCTGCAGGAGGAATAACTACAGGTAGCCAAATGGCTGCTGCAATGACTATGGGAGCAGATGGTGCTTGGTGTGGCTCAGTATGGTTAACAACTTCCGAAGCTGAAACTAATCCAGTGGTAAAAGAAAAAATGTTGGCTGCTTCTTCACGTGATACCGTCCGATCAAGAAGTAGAACAGGTAAGTTTTCTAGACAATTAAGATCACCATGGACAGATGCTTGGGAAAATGAAGGACCAGAACCACTTCCAATGCCTCTTCAATCTCTAGTTAGTGAACCAGCTCTTAGAAAGATTGATAAGCTATCTCAAGGAGGTCACGAAGGAGCAAAGCAATTAGCTACTTACTGGGTAGGACAAGGAGTTGGTCTTATGAATCATTCATTATCTGCTGGAACGGTAGTACAAAATTTCAAAGAAGATTTTGCAGAAGCCTTAGAAAGATTAAATAATTATTTTGAATAATTAAGAAATTCTCTATGAAAAAAACAATGATCACTCTTTCAGTTATAGTTATTTGTATAGTAATTTTTTTCGGTTATCTCGCTATAACAAAACCAAATAAAATGCCTTTTATTGGCCATTTTTTTGATAAAACTGTATACGGATCTTTATATTATTTTAATAGACCAGATCAAACTCACATATACTCAACAAAAGATAAAATAGAATTAAAATTATATGTATTTAACCCTGTAGATAAAAAATCTGAATCTAGCGTTTTACTATTTCATGGTGGCGGTTGGTCTTTTGGATCTTCATATTCATTATTTAAAATTTGCAGAGATATTTCAAATAACGGAATAACTTGTATCAGTGCTGATTATAGGTTGGCGTTAAAACATAATTCGAATGTTATAGACTCTATGAGTGATGCAAGAGATGCATATAAATGGGTACTAGAAAACTCAGAAAAATTAAAAATCAATAAAAACCATATAATGGTTGGTGGTGGTTCATCGGGAGGACATCTTGCTGCATCTTTAGTAATGGTGCCTTATGATGATAATAAAATTATAGAAAATATAAGAGCGCTTATATTTTTTAATCCAGCACTAAATACAACTTTTTTTGATAGCGGATTTGAGTTACCAAAAAATACTAGTGAAAGAAGAATGAAATTCTGGTTTTTTTTAAAAAAGCTTTTTGAAGGAAGATCAATAGAATTATCACCTTCAAGTTATGTAAGAGAAAATCTTCCCCCTTCAATTATCTTTCATGGCACTAATGATCGGACAATACCTATTTCAATAATAGAGGACTTTACAGATGATATGAAATCTAAAGGTAATGACATTATTCTCTCAAAATGGAAAGGTAAGGGGCATCAATTTTACAGATGGGATAAAGAAGTTTATCCAGATGTAATTAAAGAAGTAGTAAAATTTATAAAGGATAATTAAATGCCATTAAGAACATCAATCTCAGGGACAATAATATCTATAATTATAGGTATTTTAATAACATTAGGTGTAAGTCAAAATAGTATAGACTTTTATGGTGTTCCTCTTATTGCTGTATGTTTTCTTTATTCATACATTATCCATTGGATTTTTTTTATTCATGGATATTTATTTCAAACCGAACATTATTTTGATGCAATAGGAAGCTTTACATTTGTTAGTCTATCATTTTTTCTTATTTTTACTGTTCAAGATTTTTACGCTTTTCTTATTTGTTCTTTAGTTGCTATTTGGTCTTTAAGGCTTGGCTCCTTTTTATTTAATCGCGTAAAAAAAACTGGAAGGGATACTCGTTTTACAGAAATGAAAAAGAACTTCTTCTGGTTTTTTCTAACATGGAATTTATCTGCATTATGGGTTTATCTTAGTTATGTAGCTGGAATGGTAGCTGTTACAAGTAAGCATTCAAGTGAATTAACTATTACTGAGTATATATTTTGTTTTTTTGGTTTTTTGGTCTGGTTAGCTGGTTTTATAATTGAAGTAGCAGCAGATCATCAAAAGAAAAAGTTTAAAGAAGATTTAAATAACAAAGATAAATTTATCTCACACGGTTTGTGGGCCTGGTCAAGACACCCTAATTATTTTGGTGAAATACTTCTTTGGATAGGTATTACTATTATTGCTATTCCAATTTTTAAAAATTGGGATTATTTAGCGTTAATTTCACCAATATTTATTTATTATCTTTTAGTAAATGTTAGCGGTATACCAATGCTTGAAAAAGCCGCAGATCAAAAGTGGGGGAATAATGAGGATTATATTTCTTATAAAGATAGAACTAATATTTTATTTCTCAAGAAACCTGATTAAAACTTACTCTGTAACAAGATCATTTTTAAGATATTTACCGGCTAAATAGTAGTGATATGCGCACCATAACTTTAATGTTGTGAGTATCATTAGACTGTATCTTAATGACTCCTTTCCATAATCGGCTCTTAAAATATCACTAAGTATTCCAACGGCTTGAGGTCCAAAACCCAAGCCTATGATATTGATAATAAACAATAAAATAGCAGCAGCAACTGATCGCATTCTTAACTCAACAACCCCTTGAGTTTGACTAAAGGTTGTTGCTTGGTAGAAATTACCAAAGGCGATAGGCACTATTAACCATAAGAATGAAATATTTGCTGTCGGGCTTAGGTAAACCATATAATACAAAGGAGTTGTAATAAACATAGCCAAAGCTACTATCCATAAACACCATCTTACATCTTTTGATCCTAAGTAATCTGATAAATAGCCACCTAAAAAAATACCTAGGCCACCAGGTATGCCTAGTATTAAACCAAGATACCAACCAACATCACCTGTTTGCATTCCGTATGATCTTTGAAAGAAAGAAGGAAGCCATGTTATTGCTCCGTAACCTACAAAAGCAGCAAGAGAAGCGCCAAAAGCAAGATGTCTAAATGATTTTTTACTTAAGAGATATTTTGCAGTCTCTATTATACTTGGTTGTTCTTTAGTATCCGCTCTTCCTTCAGCTTGACCTCTCTTAGGTTCTTGAACAGTAAAACGAAATATAATTGCCAATAGAATACCAGGAATGCCAACAACAAAGAAGGCTATTCGCCAGCCAAAATATTCATTTATCCATCCCCCAGCAAATAAGCCAAACATAATTCCGAATGGAATTCCTAGTGAATATATACCTAATGCAGTAGATCTGACATTTGCAGGAAAATAGTCTGATATCATAGAGTGGGCAGGGGGACTGCAACCAGCTTCGCCTATACCAACTCCAATTCTAGCAATTAATAAGTGGAAAAAATTTTGAGCAAGTCCAGAAAGAGCTGTCATAAAACTCCAGACACCAATTGCAAGTGAAATTAGGTTCCTTCTATTTCCATAATCAGCATATTTGGCTATCGGAATACCAAGTGTAGCGTAAAATAACGCAAAAGCGAAACCCGTTAACATGCCAAGAGATGTATCTGATAAATTTAAATCATTTTTGATAGACTCTAAAAGAATCGATAAAATTTGACGATCAATAAAATTAAATGTGTAAACGACAACAAGTATGCCTAAAACATAATTCCTTAAGCTGTTTGATGGGTTTTCAGTTAATGATGACATTGTTCACTTTGAAAAATTAATAAAAACAGATTATATATTTTTTTCAAAGTATCTAGCAATTTATTTAAAAAAAGGGGGTATTATCACCCCCTTTTGACATTAATTTTTTAAAAGATTTTCTTTTGATGTAAGAGTAATCTTTTTTGGTTTTTTATGATCAGGTATCACTCTTTCAAGTCCAACATATAAAATTCCGTTAGAAAGAGCTGCGCCTTTTACGACCATATCATCTGAAAGTACGAATTTTCTATTGAAATTTCTTGCAGCTAAACCTTGGTGAACCAAATTATCATTTGAGTCATCTGGTCTTTTTCCTGAAATTACAAGGTTTTCACCAACCACTTCGATATCAACATCTTTTTCTTCAAAACCGGCTAGCGCTAGCTCTATACTGTATTTGTTATCCGATAATTTTCTAATATTATAAGGTGGATAGTTAACATTTTGAGCTTGATTTTTAGCCAATAACGACAATGTATCAAAGGTCCGATCAAAGCCAATAGTAAATGGAGATAAATCTCTCCATATAGTGTCAAAAGTTGTTCTCATTTTATACTCCTTTAAAAAGCAAGTTTAACAAATGAAGACCCTTAAAAGGCGTCTTCAATTATTAGATAGTAATGAGTATATTTATTTCAAGGTTTGAGAGATTTGTCGCTATAGAATTGGCGGTTTTTTAATGTTTTCATCTATAAAAAAATCTACATATTTATGAAAGTATTGGTTGCCTCTTTCGTTTTTTCCAAAAATAACATTCTCTTTTGAGTTGGAATCTAAACCTCTTTGAATTTCTAATCCTAGAGCATAATCTTCATCATTAACTACATCTCTTAAGAAGTTCATAAAATGATCTAGTTCCGCTTTATCTTCTTCATTTTTTGGTGTCTCAGGCGCAACATAATGTAAAATCGTCGTATTTTTATCAGGAGTATTACCAGGTAAGATTTGAGCTATTTGACCAATTCCAAGTCCGAGGGAAATTGAAATATTAGGGAATAATGTTCTTACAAAATCTACTCCAGCCCCTTCTTTTTTCCACCATTCATTTTTTGGTAAATCATGTATTTCATCAATATTTGTTGATGCAAAAGCGATTCTAAGATGAGGTCCAAATGATGAAAAATCCATAATACCTTGTTGTGTCATAGGCAGAATTGATTCTTTATGAGCAGTTGAAAAATGATAACCTTCTAAATATCCGTCGAAGGCTATTTTCCAATTTGCACCATGAATGATTTTAAAGCCATGATAATGCCAGTCTTGAAGCTTGAAATGCTCTATCTCAGATTTCATACCCCCAAGAAATTCATCTAAATTTAATTCTAAATTAGGAGTTAAGGTCACAAAAATCATTCCGCCAAATTCTTCACAAGGTAAAACCTGCAGTCCATTACAACTTTTATCGAGTTCACCAAATTTATCATTTTCTAGAATACCAATCAGATCACCTTGATTTGAATAAGTCCATCCATGATATGGGCATGTAAATCTATTTTTATTTCCAATTTCTTCACCTGCTAAAGGAGCACCACGATGTGAGCATACATTTCTAAAAGCATGAACCTTTGACTCTTTGTCTCTAGTTATTAGAACTGGTATCCCAACAACTTCCATACTTTTGTAGTCACCTTTATTCGGTATTTCAATTGATAATGCCAACATTAGAGGTAATTCTTTAAATATTTTATTTATTTCAGAATTCCATCTTTTTTTGCATGTATAATCTGATGTAGGAATTGAAAGTATATTTTCAGCTTGGTCAGTAGTATTATTCTCTACATGACCAACAACTCTTTCTGCTATTTGATTATACTCTTCTTTTCTATCCATTTGATAAACCCCTAAACAATAAATAATATATAACCATTATATAATTTTAAATATATAAATTTTATCAAATAAATTGAAAAAATATGCGTCAAAAAGGTAATGGATTTAAATATTAACCTCTGTTAAGAATATATAATTAATTATATTTAAATTAAGACTAAACTGTTAACTAACTGATTATTTAGGAATATTTTGAAAGATGGATCTAGCATTTACAAAAGAAGATGAGAATTTTCGTCAAGAGGTAAAAGATTTTATAAATAAGAACTTTCCTCAAAAATTAAAAGATATTGATAAAAGAACTGATTTAACAAGAGAGGATATGCTCTCTTGGCATAAAGTTTTATATAAAAAAGGTTGGATTGCACCTCAATGGCCAGAAGAATATGGTGGAACAGGTTGGAATATTACTCAGAGATATATTTGGGATCAAGAATGCGCTAATGCAGGCACAACTCCATTAATTCCTTTTGGTTTAACTATGCTTGGTCCGGTTATAATTGGCTTTGGAAATGAAGATCAAAAGGATTGGGTCCTAAAAGGTATTTTATCAGGAAATGATTGGTGGTGTCAGGGTTATTCAGAATCTGGAGCAGGATCTGACCTAGCAAGCTTAAGAACTAAAGCAGAAAAAGTTGGAGATCATTATATTGTTAATGGGCACAAGACATGGACAACATTAGCTCAATTTGCTGATTGGATGTTCTGTTTAGTAAGAACAAAGAATGATGGAAAGCCTCAAGAGGGTATATCATTTCTTTTAATTGATATGAAAACTGATGGAATTGATGTTAAACCAATTATTACTTTAGATGGTGGGCATGAAGTTAATGAAGTTTTTTTAGAAGATGTAAAAGTTCCAGCAGAAAATCTTGTTGGAGAAGAAAATATGGGATGGACAATTGCAAAATTTTTATTAGGTAATGAGCGTACAGGAATTGCTGGCGTAGCAAGATCTAAAAAAGCGGTAGAACGCCTCAAAGATATAGCCTCTTCTGAATATATAGATGGTGAAAATTTAATTAATGATTCAGATTTTAATTCAAAAATCGCCGATCTTGAGGTTGATTTAACTGCTCTTGAATATACAGAATTAAGGACTTTAGCAAAAGAAAGTAAAGGTGAAGGACCAGGCGCTGAATCTTCAATACTTAAAATTAAAGGAACCGAGATTCAGCAAAGAATTACAGAATTAACCATGGAAGCAGTGGGTCATTACTCTAACCCATATCTAACTCCTGCTTTTGAGAGACAAGGATCTAATTATTTAACAATTGGTCCTGATTATAGCCATGGTGTTGCACAAAATTATTTTAATACAAGAAAAACTTCCATTTATGGCGGATCAAATGAAATTCAAAAAAATATTATCGCCAAGATGGTGTTAGGGTTATAGGAGGTAACAATGGATTTTTCTTTTAGTGAAGAACAAACTTTATTGAGGAATACAATACAGTCTTTTATTCAAGACAATTATGATTTTGATAAAAGGCAGGCAATAGTTAAGTCTGAAGAAGGAATGAAACAAGAAAATTGGAAACAATTTGCTGAACTTGGTCTGCTAGGCCTACCTTTTTCGGAAGAAGATGGCGGATTAAATTTTGGATCTGTTGAAACAATGATTGTTGCTGAGGAATTTGGAAAAGGTTTAGTTGTAGAGCCATATATACAAACCGTTGTGACATGCGGAGGATTTTTAAGAAGAGCAAGTGCAAGTATAAAAGAAAAATATATTCCTGGGATTATCTCAGGAGAGGATATTTGGGCTTTTGCATATGCTGAACCACAAGGGCGTTATAATTTAAATGATCTGACTACTACAGCTACATTAGATGGTGATCATTATATTATTAATGGTTACAAATCAGTTGTATCTGGTGGCCCATGGGCAAATAAATTTATTGTTTCAGTTAGAACATCAGGTGATCAAAGAGACTCTGATGGAATATCAGTTCTTATTGTTGATAAAAATTCAGAAGGCTTATCAATTAGAGATTATCCAACTGTTGATGGAAGTAGGGCGTCAGAAATAACATTAGAAAATGTATCTGTTTCTAAAGATGAGTTAATTGGGGAAGAAGGTAAAGGAGCTGAATTAATCGAATTAATAGTTGATGAAACTATTGCTGCTATTTGCTCAGAAGCTATAGGCGCAATGAAAGTTTTGAATGATGCTACAGTAGAATATTGCAAAACTAGAAAACAATTTGGTCAACCTATTGGTAAATTTCAAGTTCTTCAACATCGTATGGTCGATATGTTCATGCAATATGAACAAAGTGTATCTATGACTTATATGGTAAATTTAAAATTGGACGAAGAATACGCTGAAAGAAGAAAAGCAGCATCAGGAGCTAAAGTTCAAATTGCTAAAGCTGCTAAATTTATAGGCCAAAGTGCTGTTCAACTGCATGGTGGTATGGGAATGACAGACGAATTAAATGTTGGGCATTATTTTAAAAGATTATCTATGATCGAAAACTCCTATGGTAATATTGATCATCATTTAAAAAAATATTCTTCTGCCGGGTAAAATAATATGAATGAATGGTTAAAATTTGAAAAAAGTGGCTCTATTGGAACATTAAAACTTAATAGACCAGATATAAGAAACCCCCTTGGCGAACCTGAAGATGCAGAAAATTTTGAAGAAGCTCGTGATTTAATCAATAATGATAGAGATATAAGATGTGTAATTCTTACTGGAGAGGGATCAGCCTTTTCTGCTGGTGGAAATGTCAAAAATATGAAGGAAAAAAAAGGTAATTTTTCTGGGTCTTCTGTGGCTCTAAGAGAGAGATATCGATATGGTATCCACAGAATAATAAGAGCTGTATGGAGTATTGAGGTTCCTGTAATTGCCGCAATAAATGGACCTGCGATTGGTTTAGGTAATGATGTAGCATGTCTTGCAGATATAAGGATAGCATCAGAAAAGGCCAAATTTGGCGTTACTTTTTTAAAGATTGGATTGATCCCAGGTGATGGTGGAGCTTGGTTGTTGCCAAAAATAATAGGTTTTTCGAAAGCAGCTGAACTACTTTATACCGGTAAAATTATTAATCCTGAAACAGCTAAAGAATGGGGTTTGATTAGCGAGATATCAAAACATGAATCATTAATGGAAGATGCTAATGCGCTTGCTTTAGAAATTGTAAAACAACCACCTGATGCATTAAGGATGGCTAAAAAACTTCTTAGAGAAGGAATTACAAATAGCTTCGATACCGTACTTGAGATGTCAGCAAATATGCAAGCTTTGATGCATTTAACTGAAGATCATCAAGAGGCGTTGTCAGCATTTTTTGAAAAAAGAGATGGAAATTTCAAAGGTAAATAGGAGAAATCATGCAATTAGGTTTTAAAGAAGAAGATATAAAATTTAGAGATGAAGTAAGAAGTTTTATTAAAGAAACCTTTACAGATGATATGAGAAAAACTTTATCACTATCAAAAAACGGTCATGCTGGAAAAGATCTTCATGTAAAATGGCAAAAATCTTTATATGAACGAGGATGGATGGCACCAAATTGGCCAGAGCAGTATGGCGGTGCAGGTTTTACTTCAACCCAAAAGTATATTTTTGAATCAGAAATGGCTCGTGAAGGGGCGCCGAGAACCATACCGTTTGGATTATCGATGGTTGCACCTGTTATTATGGAATTTGGTTCTCAAGAACAAAAGGATAAATTTCTTCCTGATATTCTTGAGAGCAATGTCTGGTGGTGCCAAGGTTATTCAGAACCTGGCTCTGGCTCTGATTTAGCTTCATTACAATGTAAGGCAGAAAATCAAGGTGATCATTATTTAGTTAATGGAACAAAGATTTGGACCACTATGGCTCAGTATGCTGATTGGATTTTTTGTTTAGTTCGAACCTCAAAAACAGAAAAACCCCAAGAAGGGATATCTTTCTTGTTAATTGATATGAAGTCTCCTGGTATTGAAGTAAGGCCTTTAATAACACTTGATAATAGTCCAGAACCACATCAAGAAGTTAATCAAGTTTTTTTTGAAGATGTAAAAGTTCCAATAGAGAATTTAATTGGTGAAGAAAATAAAGGTTGGACATATGCTAAGTACTTACTTGAGTTTGAAAGAGGAACTGCATACTCACCAGGGTTATATAGAGGCATAAAGAATTTAAAAGATATAGCTAGAGATACATCTATTGGTGATGGCTTAACTTTATTAGATGATAATGATTTTCTAAATAAGATTAATGAATGTGAAATTCAAATTCAAGCTATGGAGTTTGTAGAACTTAGGATTTTTTCAGCTCTATCTGCTGGACAAAGGGTAGGTCCAGAATCCTCGATTTTAAAAACTAGAGGTACTGAGATAGGTCAATATTTACAAGAACTGGCAGTTGAGGCTATAGGTTATTGGTCCCATCCATTTGTAGAAGATACTTTTGCGAATGTTAATGAACCAAGTATTGGGCCAGATTATGCTGCAACGATCACTCCCGAATATTATAACGGAAGAAAAACAACTATTTATGCTGGTTCAAATGAGATTCAAAGAAACATTATTTCTAAAGCTGTACTTGGATTATAAATATATATTGAAGAAAAGAAATTTATCACGACTCAGGATAAATTATTAACATGTCAACTTGGGGTAAACTTGCTGGAGCTTCTGCCGGATATTTTATTGGTGGAATTATAGGTGCTGTTGTAGGTGCAGTTGCAGGTCATTATGTTATTGATAAAGAAGATGAAGATGTAGCATTCGCTATAGCTTTAATAGCTCTATCGGCAAAAATGTCTAGAGCAGATGGTGATTTTTCGGAAAAAGAATTAATGGCGTTTAATGAAATACTAAGTGAAGTTCCTAAGAATGAATTAAATAATGTAATTAAAATTTATAAATTAGCTCAACAGGATATAGCTGGCTATGAAGCATACGCTGAACAAATTTCTAAATTATTTGAAGGTAAATTCGAAGTTTTAGAAAATGTTCTTGATGGATTATTCCATATTGCAAAGTCTGATGGACCAGTAAATCAAAGCGAAGTACTTTTCTTAGAGAATGTAGCGGGAATTTTTGGTTTTTCATCAGCAGAATTTGCTCGTATTAGAGCCAGTCATATGGCATCAGAAATAGATGATCCATGGTTAATTTTAGGTATAAATGCTGGTTCAAATATTGAAATTGCTCAAAAAGCATGGAAAGAGTTAGCCGCACAAAACCATCCTGATAAAATGATTGCAAATGGGGTACCAAAAGAGTTATTAGGTATGGCAAATGAAAAGTTAGCCATTATTAATGGTGCATATGATAGAATATTGAAAGCACACAAAATAAAAGCAGGCTCAGAGGAAATTTAATGTCTAAAGAAAAAAAAATTATAGCTGCCAAAAAAGCTTTTGAATATGTTGAAGAGGGAATGAAGCTAGGTTTAGGCACAGGAAGTACTGCAGATGAATTTACAAAGATATTATCAGATAATGTAAAGGATGGTTTTCAGATTACATGTGTTCCTACATCAGAAAATACAAAAAAATTAGCTGAATCATTGGAAATACCTCTTGGAACTCTAGAAGATTACAATATTCTTGATCTTACAATTGATGGAGCAGATGAAATTGACGATAATCTCTCACTTTTAAAAGGCGGTGGAGGTGCTTTGTTAAGAGAAAAAATTATAGCTTTTAACTCCAAAAAAATGATTGTTATCGCGGATGATTCAAAAAAAGTAAGTAAATTAGGCGACTTCAAATTACCTATTGAAATTATAACTTTTGAGCATGATACAACGATAAAGCGTGTTTTAGAGAAGCTTGATGCAATAGGCTACTCTGGAACATCAAATTTAAGAATGAAAAATGACAAACCTTTTCAGACAGATAGCAAAAATTTAATTTATGATTTGTCAATCGGTTTAATAAAAGAGCCTTCAATTATTAATGATTTATTAAATTCAATTCCGGGAGTAGTCGAAAACGGTTTATTTGTTGATATGGCGAATATTGTAATATTAGGTGAGATGGATGGAGTAAAAATTATTGAAAAATAATTAAACTGCACCAGCCTTTTGAGCATAAAACCAACCTGACTCCGCAAGAGGCCGAACTCTATCTGCTCTGTCTTCAGCATGCTCACTAGCCGCAGTTCCATCTCTGACACGACCAATAATGCCTTGCAATATTCCTGCTAATCTAAAGAAATTATAAGAAAGATAAAAGTCAATATTTTCTATCTCTTTTCTATTCGTATTATCACAATACCTTTTTATATAATCTTCAGCGCTAGGCACTCCAATTGATTTCAAATCGGTATTCGACAATGTTTGTGTACCAGCTCCAGTACCATCACCAGGCATGTACCATTGCATAAGATGATAAGTAAAATCACCCAAAGGATGACCGAGTGTTGATAACTCCCAATCTAAGACCGCTGAAACTTTTGAAGTATTTCTATCAATAACCATATTATCTAACCTATAATCTCCATGAACTATTGATGTTTCATCATCTCCAGGAATGTTATTCGGTAACCAATCTATTAATTTATTCATCTCGGTTATTTTTTCAGTTTCTGAAGCAATATACTGCTTAGTCCATCTTGATATTTGACGAGAAAAATAATTTCCTGGTTTTCCAAAATCCTCAAGACCTATATCTTTATAATTTGTGTTATGTAAATCTGATAATGTTTTATTTTTTTCTATATAAATTTTAGCTCTTAATTCATTATCAACCTCCGGAATAGTTGGTTCCCAATAGATATTACCCTCAACCATTTCCATGACATAAAATATTGTTCCTATAACGCTTTCATCTAAACAAAGTTTGTAGGTTTTAGGCACTGGAAAACCAGTTGAATTAAGAGCAGTTATAACTTTATATTCTCTATCAACTGCATGAGCTGAGGGAAGTAGTTTTCCTGGAGGTTTGCGTCTTAAGACATATTTTTTCTTGGGTGTTACAAGTTGATATGTAGGATTAGATTGTCCGCCTTTAAATTCTCTAACTTCTAGCGGTCCTTCAAAATCGTCAACATTATCATTTAAGTAAGTTTCTAATTCTTTTTCAGGAATTTTAAGTTTTTCCTGTACCTGCATTGTGCCAGTAAATTTTTCTGTTGATGATTCCTCTTCTATATTCATTTTTATTCCTTTAATGCTCTCCAACCAATATCTTTCCTATAATAACAACCTGACCAATTAATTTTTTTTACAAGACTATAAGCTTTTTCCTTTGCATCAACTAAATTTTTTCCATAACCATTTATATTTAAGACTCTTCCTCCAGAAGTGACAATTTTATTATTTTTGGTTTTTGTACCTGCATGGAATATTTCTACATCATCTATATTACCTATTGCATCTAATCCCTTAATTTCATCACCAGTTTCATAGCTTTCTGGGTAACCTTTAGCTGCTAAAACTACTGTAATTGCAAAATTTTCTTTCCATTTTAATGTATAATTATCTAGGTTTTTCTCTTTAACATTAACTAGCAATTCAACTAAATCATTTTCAAGTCTAGGAATTATTACCTGACATTCAGGATCGCCAAATCTAACATTATATTCAATTAACTTAGGCTCATTATCCTTAATCATTAAACCAGCATATAATATTCCAATATAAGGTGATCCATAATCGTTCATAGCTTTAATTGTAGGTTTAATAATTTTATTTATTGTTTTTTCTTCTAATTCTTTATTCATAATTGGTGCAGGTGAGTATGCTCCCATGCCGCCAGTATTTAATCCTATATCTCCATCTCCAATTCTTTTATGATCTTGTGCCGATGTTAAGGGTATAAAAGATTCTCCGTCTGAAATAATAAAATAACTTGCTTCTTCGCCATCTAAAAATTCTTCAATAACAATTTCATCTCCAGCATTCCCAAATTTACCAGAAAATATTTCATTAACTGAATTAATTGCGTGATCTCTTGTTTCTGCAATTATTACTCCTTTACCTGCTGCAAGCCCATCAACTTTAATTACAAGTGGTATTGAATGATTATCGATATAAACAAGCGCATCTTTTGCATTTGAAAAAGTTTCATATGTTGCTGTAGGAATATTGTATTTTTTACACATATCCTTTGTAAAGGATTTTGAGCCTTCGAGTTTAGCAGCTTTTTGATTTGGTCCAAAAGTAAAGAAACTATTTCTATTAAGGTAATCAGCTAGACCTTCGACAAGAGGAATTTCCGGTCCTATAAAAACAATATCAATATTATTATTTTCACAAAAATTTAAAATTTCCTGTTGATTTGAAATATCATAGTTATGACAACTAGCTATTTTTTCTATGCCTGCATTTCCTGGTATACAGTGCAGCTCATTAATTTTACTACTTTTTGAGAGAGCCTCAGCTATACTGTGTTCTCTTCCACCACCACCTATTAAAAGTATATTCATGTTAATTATATTATATTGATTTTGAAATATTATAAGTTAATTTAGTATAAAAAAAAGCTACATAATGAATGATAACTTAATAAATAATCTTGAATATACTGTTTCTGAACTATCCAATTCTATTAAGAGAATAATTGAGGATAATTTTGACTATATAAGGATAAAAGCTGAAATAGGTAGAGTTTCAAAACCTAATTCAGGACATATCTATCTGGACCTAAAAGATGATGCCTCAGTAATATCAGGGATTGTTTGGAAAGGAAATGTTAATAAATTAGATATTATTCCTGAGGAAGGTCTTGAGGTGGTTTGTACGGGTAAAGTAACCACTTATTCTGGTCAGTCAAAATATCAAATTATAATCGAAAATATGGAGCCTGCTGGAATTGGCGCATTGATGGCTTTGTTAGAAAAAAGAAAAGATAAATTATTAAAAGAAGGCTTATTTGCTGATGATTATAAAAAAGATATTCCGTTTTTACCCAAAAGAATTGGGGTTATAACTAGCCCAACTGGAGCAGTAATAAAAGATATACTTCATAGAATTCATGACAGATTTCCTGTCAATGTAACAGTATGGCCTGTTAAGGTTCAAGGAGAGTCATCTTCTGAGGAAGTTATAGATGCTATTGAAGGTTTTCATTTATTAGAGCAAAGTAATTTAGAAAAACCGGATGTTATAATAATTGCTAGAGGGGGAGGAAGTATTGAGGATTTATGGGGTTTTAATGATGAAGATCTTGTTCGTAAAGTTTTTGAGTCAAAAATTCCTATAATTTCAGCAATTGGTCATGAAACAGATATAACTCTTATTGATTTAGTTGCGGATTTAAGAGCTCCAACACCAACTGCAGCTGCAGAAATGGCAGTTCCAGTCAGAAAAGATCTACTAGTTTCTACCAAAGACTTATTTGAAAGAATAAAAAATTACATAAATAATAGGTTGGACTATGAAAAGAGATCACTAATATTAATAGATAAGGCTTTACCTAAATTAGATACATTATTGAGTAATTATAATTTAAGATTTAATAAAACAAGCTCAATCCTAAATATATCTCTTATTTCTATGATAAAAAGCTATAAAGATATTTTTTTAAGAAAAGTAGATCATTTAAAGATTAACAATTTGATTAGAAATTTTGATAAATCAAAAGATATGTATTTGAATACTTCAGATAGATTACTTAAATCTGCCTCTAATATTATTGACAGTAAGATTAATTCGCTTCAACTTCAATCAGGAATGTTAGATGTTTTGAGTTACAACAGTGTTCTTAAAAGAGGTTTTGCTGTTATAAAAGATAAGAATTCAAAGATAGTTACTAATTCTAAAAAATTGAAAGTGAAAGATGAATTAATGATAAATTTTTATAAAAACGACAAAATAAAGGTTAGTTTAAAAAAAGATAAGTAAATTATGAGTAAAGAAGCAAAATTAATCTACGGTGATGGTAATTTTCAAGTTTTAGAAAGAGGTGATTTTGTAATTTGTGCAGTCACAAAAAAAAGAATACCATTAAATGAATTAAAATATTGGTCAGTTGATAAACAGGAGCCATATTTTGACGCGCACAGCTCATTAGAGGGCGAGTTATCCAATCCTAATTAAATCTTTTATCCCATCTATTATGTAACCAGAACCATTCTTCAGGTTTATCTGAAATTATTTTTTCTAAAAATAAATTAATTTTATTAGTAAAGTTAAGTATATCAGTATCAATATTTCCTGTTTTATCAATTTCAATTTTATCAAAAAATTCAATTTCAAAATTAACGCCATTTTTTCTTTTTACTTTAAGTGGTACCACAGGATATCCATATTTTAATGAAAGTGATGCAGGGGTTGAAGCAGTCATAGCATTTAAACCAAAAAAATTGGCTTTTACTCCATTAGATAGCTTTTGATCGACTAACATAGCTACGCTTCCATTATCTTTTAAAAAATTTAATATCTCTTTGGTTCCAGAAGGACCCTTGGGGAATTGATGTTTTGTTATTAATTTTCTTTGTTGAATCATCCATTTATTAAAAAAATAATTATTTGATTCACGAAAAACTGCCCCAACTAGATGATCTACCTCTTTTATTGCTATAGGAATAATTTCCCAATTCGCTATATGACCAGACACATAAATTACCCCATTATTTTTATTTTCTTCTAGGATCTCCCTACCTTTAATATTTATCCTGCTTTTTTCTTTGATAAGGGTTTTTATATTAAAAAATTCTGCTGAAGTCCTTCCTAAATTTTCCCACATATCTCTAATTATTTCTAACCTTTTTCTTTTATTTAAGGTTGGTATTGCTTTCAATAAATTTTGATTAGCTCTTTTAGAAATACCTAATTTTGGACCAAGCTTTCTGGACAATAAACCAATTTGTTTTGATGTTTTATCAATATTAAATAACTTACAATATATAGATAACAGAACAATTAATTGCATTTCCATTGCATATCTTATTAATTTAAATATAAACATAAACTTGTTATAACATATTTTTACCTCTAATTTCCTTTATAGTTTGGAGAAGGTTATGTCAGAACCATTAGAAAATGAAATTGAAGAAGAATTAAGAAAGAAACAACTTAAAGCTTTGTGGGATAGATTTGGTTTATACCTTATTGCAGTAATATTGATTATTATAATGTCTTTTGGAGGTTATGAGTTTTCTAAATATTTAGGATACAAAAATTCTGAAAGTGCGTCTGATCAATATGAAAAGGCGCTAGCAGTTTTAGATGATGAAAATAATAGCGATGCAATAGATATTTTTGATTCTTTAGTGAATGAATCTAATGGATATTCTGGTCTTTCTTTATTTAATTTATCAAATATTGCAATTAAAGAGGGAGACAAAGTCTTAGCATTAGAATATTTGGCTAGAGCAGCTAAAGACAAAAATCTTTCAAAAAAAATCAACGATTTTGCTATTTTAAAATCTGGGTACATTATGCTTGATTATGCTGAGATTGCTAATATTGAAGATAAATTATCAAGTCTTTTAAATTCACAGGGTCCCTTTTCTTTTTATGCAAAAGAAATTATTGCTTTAGCTTATTACAGAGATAATAGATATCAAGAGTCATCAAAAAAATTTAATGATATTGCGAATGATGCATCTTCTCCGAGGAATATAGCTTCAAGATCTAAAATATTTTCTGAACAAATTTCAAGTTATGATAATGTTAAATAGTATGATTAGAATAATAGCAATTTTGATAATTTTACCTTTACTAAGCTCATGCGGCTCCTCAAATTTTTTTGGCGGAAAAGATATTGATAAAGACCGCATAAAGGGTGATAGAATATCAATTCTTAAACTAAGAAAAAATCTTGTTTCCGATCCTCAAACACTTCAAAGCAATATCGCTTTACCTCAAGAAAAAACAAACTCTGATTGGTTATACCCAGGCGGATCACTTAATAATGCATTAGAAAACTTATCCGGGCCAACATCTTTAAATAGAAAATGGAATATGAAGATAGGAGCTGGTTCAACAAAAATGGCTTATTTGATATCCATGCCAATAATAGCTGATAATAAGGTTTTTTCTTTATCCTCAGATTCAAGAATTCAAGCTTTTGATATAAATAAAAGAAAAAGAATTTGGAATAACAACCTTGCAATAAAAAAAGAAAATAAAAGAGAAGGATTCGGCGGCGGATTATCATTTTCTGATGGAGTTGTTTATGCTTCAACTGGATTTGGATATCTGTATGCATTCCTAGCAGATTCAGGTGAAATGCTATGGGAATTGAATATGAGGATTCCTAGTAGATCTTCACCAATAGTGTTTCAAGACCTTGTTTTCGTAATGACACATGATAACCAACTCTTTGCAGTAGATAAGGATTCAGGCGAAGTAATGTGGACACATAGAGGCATATTAGAGTCAGCTACGATTTTATCATCAACTTCAGTTGCTGCAGGAGATGGTTTAATATTTGTTCCTTATTCTTCAGGAGAAATTTATGCAATACGACCATTAAATGGATCAGTTATTTGGAGTGATTCTTTATCAAGAACAGGCTCATCTACTTCACTTTCCGAAATTAATTCTATAACAGCACGACCAATCATTGATGATGGCCAGTTATTTAGCGTCAGCCATGCAGGTAGAATGGTTTCTATTGATATTTCAACCGGTGAGAGAGTATGGACAATTGATATGTCAAGCACAGAAACACCTTGGCTTGCAGGTGATTGGTTATTTGTTTTAACATCTAATGCAGAGTTAGTATGTATATCTAAGAGATCAGGTAAAATTCGTTGGGTTACACAGTTAGAGCAATATAGGAATGAAGAGAAGAAGAAAAACCCTATCCAGTGGAGTGGCCCAGTTATGGTTTCAAGCAAATTGCTAGCTATTTCATCTGAAGGTAAAGCTATTTGGGTTTCCCCTGACGATGGTGAGATTTTAAATTCTGATAAAATAACAGGGTCTAGCTATTTACCGCCTTTAGTAGTAAATAACACTGTTTATATTTTAAACGATAATGGAGATCTTTCAGCTTATAATTAAGCTTAAGTTATAGTGTTATGGTCAAAACTATAGCAATTATTGGAAGGCCAAATGTTGGTAAATCGACACTCTTTAATAGATTAATAGCTAAAAATAGCGCTATTGTTGCAGATAATCCGGGAGTTACAAGGGATTATATAGTTGAAACATATACTGACAGAAATCTTAATATAGAATTAATTGATACCGCAGGATTAGAAGAAAATAACAAGAAGAATTTATCAAAAATTCTTAAAAAGACTTCCAAAAAAGTAATTGAAAAATCTGATGCTATACTTTTTCTTGTTGATGTTCGTTCTGAAATAACTTCCGATGATCTATTTCTAGCAAAATTGGTTCGTAAAAGTGGAAAAGATATAATATTAGTAGCTAATAAATGTGAAACAGTAAAACAAGATGAGGAAGCTTTAAAGTTTGATTCTTTTGGTTTTGGAGAATCCGTAAATGTATCTGCTGAACATAACAGGGGTATTCAATACCTTAAATCATTAATTTATGAGTCATTCAATCACGAGGATGCAGAGGATCAATCAAATTTATCAAAAGAAGAAAATAAAATTAAAATATCTATTTTGGGTCGTCCAAATTCTGGAAAATCTACTTTGGCAAATTTTTTGCTCAAAGAAGATAGACAGCTTGTAGGAGAAACAGCTGGTTTAACTCGTGATATAATATCAGAAGAATTCCAATGGAAAAAAAATAATTATATTATCATTGATACGCCAGGTTTAAGAAAAAAATCTAAAATTAGCGATGAGGTAGAAAAAAAATCATCTAAAAGCAGCTTAAGGTCAGTTGATATTTCAGATATTTCAATACTCATGATAGATGCTTCTATTGGCTTTGATAAACAAGATTTATTAATATCAAATTATATGGAAGATAAAGGAAAACCATTTATATTGGCGATTAATAAGTGGGATTTAATAAAAGATAAGAAGGATTCTAAAATTGAAATTTTAGATAAGATTTCTAAGTCTTTATCTCAATTTAGAGGAGCATCAACAGTTTTTATTTCTTCTAAAAACGGTCACGGGATTGATGAATTAATGAAAGAAGTTTTACAAATTTATGACTTAAGCTTTATTGAGATATCAACAAATAAACTTAATTCTTTTTTAGACAAAGTAACCTCAACACATACTCATCCAACTGATAACGGAAGAGAGGTGCGTTTTAAATATATTACTCAAATAAATTCAAATCCCATTTATTTTGCTATTTTTACAAATAAACCAAAGGCAGTTCTAGACTCATATAAAAGATATATACTCAATAATCTGCGAGAAGAGTTTTCTCTAAGTGGTGTTCCAATTAAAATAATATATAAAAAGACCGATAATCCATACAAAAAAAATTAGCACAAAATTTCAATAAGATTTTTATCATTTTCTTTAGATTTTAATAAATTTTCTATAATTATTGCGGATATTTTTTCAGGATTATTGAAATCTGACTCATTAAGACCTGGAATAATTGTCTTTCTTAAGAAAGTATTCATTCTCGGCGCAAAGCAATAATGGATATCAATGTTATCTTTTGATACTTCTTTAGCCCATATAGATATCATTTTTTCAAGCCCAGCCTTGCTTACTGAATAAGGGATATGATATGGTTTATCTTCTTTTGTCTCTTTATCAAGGATAAATAAACATTTTGCATCTTTAGATGATTTAAGAAGTTGTTCAAAAGATCTAATTAAACGATAATTTAATGTTAAATTAAAATTTATCACTTTTTCCCAAATATCGGGTTTTAGATGAGATAATGGAGTTAACTCATTAGTTATTGCTGCGTTAGAAACAAGTAAATCTAATTTGCCCCATTTTTTATTTATTTCAAATCCTAATTTATCAATTGAATCATCTTCACTAAGATCTAATGGAACAATAGTTGATTTTGAACCAAGTTTAATTATCTCATCATATTGTTCTTCAAGTGCACCAACTGTTCGTGCAACTAATATTATCTCAAAACCCTTTTTTGCTAATTCAATTGATAAATATTTTCCTAACCCTCTTGATGAGCCAGTAACAAGAGCAATTTTATCTTTATGATCTTTAATCATTAATTAATTTTGGCTTTCATTTTCAGATAGTAAAGAGAGTTGTTCTTGAATCTTTTCGCTCTTGTAATCATTTAGATTTGTAGGGTAGTCTCCTGTAAAGCAATGATCAGTATATTCTGGACTATCATTATTTCTTCCTTTGTTATACCCCATTGATTTATATAAACCGTCTAATGAAAGGAAACCTAACGAGTCGGCGCCAATATATTTACACATTTCATCTAAACTTTTATTTGAAGCCAATAGTTGTTCAGTCTCTGGAGTATCTATTCCATAAAAATCTGGATATTTTATCGGAGGGCAGGCTATTCTCATATGTATCTCTGAAGCACCAGCCTCTCTCATTAACTCAACAATTTTGACTGAAGTTGTTCCCCTTACTACACTATCATCGACTAAAACTACGCTTTTGCCTTTTATTGAGCCTCTATCAGGATTATGTTTAAGTTTTACAGATGATTGTCTGTTTGACTGTGTTGGTAGAATAAATGTTCTTCCTACATAATGATTTCTTATTATTGATAATTCGAAAGGTATTTTTGATTCTTCTGAGTATCCTAAAGCTGCTGGAACGCCTGAGTCAGGAACTGGAACAACAATATCGGCGTTAGCTGGACATTCCTTAGCTAGATTTTTTCCAAATGATTTTCTACATTCATAAACAGATTTTCCATCTAGCATGGAATCGGGTCTAGAAAAATATATGTACTCAAATATGCAAGGACGCAATCTTGCGTTTGGAAAAGGTTTAATACTCTCCTCGCCATCTTCTGTAATTACAATGATTTCACCAGGTTCAATTTCTCTTACAAATTTTGCACCAATAATATCAAGCGCACATGTTTCTGAAGCTAATATTTTTGCTCCGTCTAATTCCCCTAAGACGAGGGGTCTTATTCCAAAAGGGTCTCTAGCGCCAATTAATTTTTTGTTAGTTAAAACTACTAATGCCCATGCTCCTGAAATTTGCATCAACGCATCAACTAAGCGATCTAATGTTCTATCTGCATCAGATCTAGCTACCAATTGTAAAATTGTTTCTGTGTCAGAGGTTGATTGGAAGATAGACCCTTTTCTTATGAGCTCGTCTCTTAGCGATAGTGCGTTTGTAATATTTCCATTATGAGCTATTGCAAATCCTCCACCCCATAAATCAGCAAAAAAAGGTTGAATATTTCTTTGAATTGTAGCACCTGTTGTTGAATATCTGTTATGTCCAACAGCGCTATTACCTACTAATCGATTTATTACAGACATTTTTGTAAAGTTATCACTTACTAACCCTGGATGTCTTTCAGATATAAACTTTGTTCCATCAAAAGTTACTATTCCTGCAGCTTCTTGACCGCGATGCTGTAAAGCATGAAGCCCTAAGGCAGTTAGTGCAGCTGAATCTTCATGGTTGTATACACCAAAAACTCCACATTCTTCATGTAATTTATCATCTTTAATAAAAGGTGATTTTCTATTCGTTTTCAATGCTTTCATTATTATTATCGCTATTAATTATATCCTGCATTTGAGTTTCATTAAAAAATTCGAAATTATCCGTAAGCATAACAGATAATTTTTCAATTAAAGGAAGTGTTTTTGAATCTTTTGTATATTCAGGAAAGTCCTCCCTTTCATTAGGCATTAATGTGTATATATAAATTATACAAGCAAGAACAAAAACTCTAAATACTCCAAAGAAAAACCCAAGCAATTTATCCAAATATCCTATGGATGTTGATTTAAAAATTTTGAGTATTGGTATTGAGATCACTCTCCAAATAATTAAAGTGAGAATAAAGATAGTTGATATAACTACTATATCTCTTAAAGCATCGTTTTCTATAAATATAACTAGAGGTTTTGAAAGATGGACGAAAAATACTTTTATATTTACAAATGCAACAACCCAACCAAGTAAGGCAAGAAGTTCTTTAAAAAAACCTTGAAACAAAGCCAAAGAACCTGAAATCACAATCGAAAAGATTAGAATTAAATCGATTACATTAGTTTCCATCATTTTCCCAAATATCGACTTACATAAATAAATCTTTATTACTAAAATTACTAGATAATTGTTCTTTTAATTTATTGGTCCTTCAGACAAACCATTTATAAACTGAACTACAAATGGATTATCAGTGCTTTCAATTGTATCTTTATTTCCTTCCCAAATAATCTCACCTTTATGAAGCATGTGAATTTTATCTGATATTGTTCTAGCGCTAGACATGTCATGCGTAATTGTAAGAGAAGTTGCGCCAATATCTCTTACCTTTTCTATTATCAGTTTGTTAATAACATCAGCACTTATTGGATCTAAACCAGTAGTTGGTTCATCAAAAAAGATAATATCAGGTTTGATAGAAATAGCCCTTGCTAAAGCAACTCTTTTTTGCATTCCCCCAGATAACTCAGAAGGATATAAGTTAACAACATCCTTACTTAAGCCAACCTTTTCAAGATTAAGAATTGCATCGTCGAAACATAATTTTTTGTTTTTACCATTTTGAATATTATAGAAACTAACATTTTGCCATATACGAAGGCTGTCAAATAAAGCACCGCCTTGAAAAAGCATACCAATTTTTATTTTACTGTTTTTCTTAAATTTACCATTTTCAAAAATGAGATTATTTTTTATTGATATTCTGCCTTTTTCAGGAGTTAATAGGCCTAAAATACATTTAATTAGAACAGATTTGCCAGTACCAGAGCCACCAATAATTACAGAAGATGTTCCTTCTTCTATATCAAGGTTTACCCCATTTAAAACTTTTTTATTTTCAAAATATTTATGTAAGTTTTCTATTTTTATCATTTTAAGAAGCAAAAAATAGATTAGTCATAATGTAATTAGAAGCTAGTATAAGGACAGAAGCTGATACCACTGCATTTGTAGTTGCTTTTCCTACACCCTGTGCACCACCATTCGAATTAAAGCCTTGATAGCAACCCATTATAGTAATTATAAATCCAAAAAAAGAAGCTTTGATTAACCCAGAACTTATATCGTTGACTTCAAGGAAATCAACCGTGTTTTGAATATAAACACTACCATTAAATCCTAAACTTTGTGTTCCTATAAACCATCCACCCATAATGCCAATGATATCAGCAAAAATAATTAAGATAGGTAACATGATAATTCCAGAGATTATTCTAGGAACAATAAGGTAACTAATTGGGTCAGCTGATAGAGTTTTTAATGCATCTATTTGTTCTGTCACTTTCATAGTCCCTAGTTCAGCTGCAATGGCAGAAGAAACTCTTCCTGCAACCACTATACCGCCTAGAACTGGCCCTAATTCTCTTGTTATACCTAATGCTACAATTGAAGAAACAATTGCTTCAGAATTAAATTGATTTCCTCCATAATATATCTGTAAAGCAAGAGCACCACCTGTAAAAAAAGATGTTAAGGAAACCACAGGTAAAGAAAAATAACC
This sequence comes from OCS116 cluster bacterium AG-435-F03, assembly GCA_003212795.1. GTDB lineage: Bacteria > Pseudomonadota > Alphaproteobacteria > MED-G09 > MED-G09 > AG-430-B22. Next base: position 266,813 of record QCOV01000001.1, read on the forward strand.
TATAAAAGTCATTTGATTGATAATATTTTTAAAATACCAGGGTTTAAAAAATGATCGCAATATTTTTGTAAAAAAAATAAAAAAATGACCAGTATTGTTAAGGAACAAGATTACAACTTTTCCAATATTTCTAGTTATTGTAAACACTTATTCAAATCTTTCAGGCAAATAGTTTTCTCTCGCAAGATCAGAAAACTTTGTTAGTCTTTCTTCAAATTGTAATTGAACATTTGATGTCGGCCCATGTCTATGTTTCCTTATTAGAACTTCAGCTTTCCCATGAACTTCATCCATTCTTGCTAGCCATGAAGTATGCTGTTCAGTTCCAGGAGGAGGTTGATTGTTTTGTAAGTAGTATTCATCTCTATATACAAACATTACGATGTCTGCATCTTGTTCAATTGCTCCAGATTCTCTTAAATCTGATAACAAAGGTCGTTTATCATCTCTTGATTCAACTTGCCTCGAAAGCTGTGAAAGAGCGATAATTGGTATATCTAGATCTTTTGCTAGGGATTTTAATCCTTGGGTAATTTCCGCTACTTCTTGCACTCTACTATCTCGGTATTTTCCAGAAGATGTCGTTGCTAATTGAATATAATCAACAATAATTAATCCGAGCTCTTGATTCTTGGTGGTTTTTAAAGTTCTTGCCAATCTTCTTGCTCTTGTAGCTAAAACTCCAATTGGTATAGAACCGCTTTGATCAATATAAAATGGAACAGATTTTAAGTCGGCTATTGTTCTAGCATAATGCATAAATTGATCTTCCTTAATATTTCCTCTTCTTAATTCATTAGATTCTATACCTGATTGTTCTGCAGCAATTCTAGTTGTTAGTTGTTCAGCAGACATTTCTAAAGAAAAAAAGGCTACAACACTTCCATCAGAAATAATATTTCCATTTTTATCTGTTTTTACTTCATCATTTTGCAGAGTTTCTGAAAATTTCTTTGCAACATTAAACCCAATATTAGTAGCTAATGAGGTTTTCCCCATAGCGGGTCTTCCAGCAAGAATAATTAGATCTGATTTTTGAAGGCCGCCTAAAGCTTTATCTAGATCTTTAAAACCTGTAGATAAACCAGCTAAACCACCTGATGATTGATAGGCGGATTCTATGGTTGTTAAAGACTCAGTTAAAGTTTTTTCAAAAGACTCGAAACCCTGTTCAGCATCACCAGAAACCTCAATTTGGAATAATTTATTTTCTGTTTCTTCTATAATATCATTTGCTGTTATATCTTCTTGACCTAAGTCGAATGAAGAGTGTTGAAGAAATTCTGCTGTATTAATTAACTCTCTTCTTAAGGCAAGATCATATATTAATGATGAGTACTCTTCGATTGCAGGGCCTGGCGCAGCATTGATTACAAGTTGTTCAAAATACTGATCAGAGTCAAATTCTTCATCATTCTCAAAGAAAGTTTTCAAAAAAATTATATTTGCGGTTTTACCAGTTGAAAGAGACTTGTTTATTTTTTCATAAATCTCTCCATGGAGTTTATTATAAAAATGTTCTCCGCTTAATCTTGTATTATTGCATTTTTCAATAAGGTCATTATTTCTTATTAACGCACCTAAGAGTTGTTGTTCAGCCTCAATATTATGGGGTAATTCTAGGGTATTAGTTTCAGAATTCTCGTCTTCATTAACAAGATAAGGGGTTGAAGTGTTCATTCATATAACTTATCAGTAAAAGTAAATAACCCAAGAAAAAAAACTGTGGATAAATGTGAATATCGGGGTTAAATGAATTAAATGATTAAATTATATAGTTAATTTACCTGGTAATCTTTTTAAGAATTATCGTCTTCTTTATTTTTAGAATTATCAACTTCAGAATTAATTTCATTATTAATTTCCTCAGCATCTTTTTTGTCTTCTTTATCTTCAATTTCTTCAGATGAATCTTCTGTTTCTTCGCTAATGTTTTCTGGAATAGCTCCTTCTTCGAAAACTTCCTCAATATTAATTGTATCTTCTTCAATTAAGTTTTCATCTTTTTCTATATTAATTTCTTCACCTTTAATAAGTGTTTCGGCTTCTGCATCGGTTCGTGAAACAATTACAGAAATCGTTGCTTGAACTTCAGGATGTAATTTTACAGAGACATTATGAATACCAAGATCTTTAATTGGCTTGTCTAGCTTAATTTGGTTTTTTTCAACAATAAAACCATTTTCATCTAAAGCATTTTTAATATCATTTGTATTAACTGATCCATATAGTTGACCCGTTTCACCAGCTTGTCTAATAATGATTAGATTAAAGTTATCTAATTTTTCTAAAATAACTTCAGCTTCTTGCTTTTGCTTGAGATTATTTGCCTCCAATGTAACTCTTTCTTTTTCAAAATAAGCTAGATTGTCTTCTGAAGCTCTTAGAGCTTTTTTTTGTGGTAATAAAAAATTTCTCGCAAAACCATCTTTAACTTTAACAACTTCACCCATTTGTCCAAGTTTTTCAATTCTTTCTAATAAAATGACTTCCATAATTAATCCATTTTATAAGGTAATAGAGCCATAAATCTTGCTCTTTTAACAGCTTGAGCCAATTCTCTTTGTTTTTTTGAGGATACTGATGTCACTCTGCTTGGAATAATTTTCCCTCTCTCAGAAAGATATTTCTTGAGTAGTTTTGTATCTTTATAATCAATTTTAGGAGCGTTTTCACCAGATAAAGGACATGATTTTTTCCTTTTTAAAAAAGGACTTCTTATAGGTATTTGTGTTATGTCGGGTAAAAAGTTTTTCATTTTAATTCTCTTATATTAGTAAACATCCTTTTTCTCAGATGATTTTAACATTACAGATGGTTCTTTTGATATTTCTTCAGTTTTTATAGTTATAAACCTTAAGATGTCCTCGTTAAGTTTTTGTATCCTCTCTATTTCATTAACTGTTGAGCTGCTACTATCTATTCTTAATAGAGAATAATGTCCTTTTTCACTTTTATTTATTTTATAGGCTAACTTTTTTAACCCCCAATATTCAGTATAAATTGTATCCCCGCCATCATCAGAAACAATTTTCTTAATATCATCGACTATATTTTCGACCTGTTGCGGGGCAACTTCGGGTCTAGCTATAAAAACATGTTCGTAATACGACATAGTACCTCTTGTAAAAAGTAAATTTAAAGCATTCATTAATGTATTAAAGATAAATTTGCAAGCTTGTATTAACGAACTATGTTATTGATTTATTGGTTATGGAGAAAATCTTATGAAATCTTTAGTTTTTCCGGGTCAAGGCAGTCAATATGTTGGTATGGGAAAAGACTTGCTTGATAGCTTTCCAGAAATAAAAGTTACTTTTGAAGAGGTGAATGATGCCTTAGATCAGAATTTATCAACTTTAATGTTTGATGGGCCCGAAGATAAACTTATTTTAACTGAAAATGCCCAACCTGCAATTATGAGTATTGGGATTGCAACTATAGAAATTTTAAAATCAAGAGGATTTGTAGTTGATAAAATATCAAATATATCAGCAGGCCACTCACTAGGCGAATATACATCTCTAACAGCTTTAAGCTCTCTTTCTTTAACTGATACAGCAAAATTATTGAGACTTAGAGGAAGAGCAATGCAAAATTCTTTTCCGAACGGAGAAGGGGCTATGGCAGCTATATTAGGTCTAGATATAGATGAAGTGATAGAAACAATAGAATCTTCCGAAATAAAAAATGTTTGTCAGGTTGCAAATGATAATGCGCCTGGTCAAATCGTTATTTCTGGCGAAATAAACGCGGTTAATGATATTATTACTTTATTGAAAGATAAGGGAGCTAAAAAAGCTATTAAATTGCCTGTTAGTGCTCCATTTCATTGTGAACTTATGAATGATGCAAAAGATATTATGAAAAATGAATTAATGAATATTACTATAAACAGACCTATTATTCCTATTATACAAAATACTAGTGTTGATGTTACGGAAGATGTTGAAATAATTAAAAATAATTTAGTTAATCAAGTAACAGCTACTGTTAGATGGCGTGAAACAATGGAAAAGTTTAAAGAATTAGGCGTTGATTCAATAATCGAAGTTGGCGCAGGTAATGTTTTAACAAATTTGGCTAAAAGAAGCGCTCCTAACTTGCAAAGATTTACTTTGAATAGTAAAGAAAGTTTAGAAAACTTTATGAGAGATTTTAATATTGTTTGATTTAGAAGGTAAAAAGGCACTGATTACTGGCGCAAGTGGCGGTATTGGCAAAGAGATAGCAAAAGTTTTAATCGAACACAATGCTGAGGTTTGTATATCTGGAAGAAACCATGAAGAGTTAAATGCGCTTAAAAAATCTCTTGGTAAGAAATGCCATGTAGTTACCTGTGATTTAAGTAAAAAAGATGAAATTATAGAACTTATTAAAAAAGCTGATGAGTTTATGGGGTATATTGATATTCTTGTAAACAATGCAGGAATAACAAAAGACAATATTTTTCTTAGGATGTCTGAAAACGAATGGGAAGATGTATTAAATGTTAATCTTAATTCAACATTCAATATTCTTAAATTAATTACAAAAGGTATGGTTAAAAGAAAATATGGAAGAATTATAAATATTTCTTCTGTTGTTGGAGTAACTGGTGGTGCAGGCCAAGTTAACTACTCAGCATCTAAAGCTGGATTGATTGGTCTAACAAAATCTTTATCTCAAGAAATAGCAACAAGAAATATTACAGTTAACTGTATTGCTCCCGGTTTTATTGAAACTCCTATGACGGAAAAATTAGATGATAAAAGAAAAGATGCAATTCTTAATTCCATACCAATGAATAGAATTGGTAAGCCAAAAGATTTATCTTCTGCTATTATTTTTTTAGCTAGTCAAGAATCAAGCTACATAACTGGTCAAACCTTGCATATAAATGGCGGTTTATATATGAATTAGATGTGCTAGTTGAATATTTATTTGTGATGTGCTAAAGCCCATACAATCAAATTAACTGTGTTTATTAATTATAAAAAAAGAGGGTAAAATGAGTGATACATTAGAAAAAGTTCAAGCTATAGTTGTTGAGCATTTGGGCGTAGAAAAAGATAAAGTTACCGATTCTGCAAGCTTTATTGATGATTTAGGCGCTGATAGTCTTGATACGGTAGAACTAGTAATGGCTTTTGAGGAAGAGTTTGGTATAGAAATACCTGATGACGCTGCTGAGAGTATTCAAACAGTCGGTGACGCAGTAAATTTTATAAATTCTAACACATAATAATTCTTTTTAATTAAAGGATCTTGTAAATTGCGAAGAGTAGTAGTTTCAGGGATTGGCGCTGTAACTCCGTTAGGCGGGGATATTAAATCTACGTGGGAGAATCTTGTTAAGAACAAATCTGGCGCAAATTTAATTAGTAAATTTGATACTTCTGATTTTCAAACAAAAATTTCTTGTGAAGTACCGCTAAAAAATGATCAAGAATCATCAGCAAGTTCCTTCGATTCCAGTAAATGGTTTTCATCAAAAGATCTTAGGAAAGTTGATGATTTTATTATTTTTGGTGTAGCAGCTGCAGAGATGGCACTGGAGGACTCTTTACTTAAAAATCATAACTTTGATCCAAATAAAATTGGTGTTGGTGTAGGTTCTGGCGTCGGAGGTTTACCCAGTATTGAAAAGGCATCATTAATTTTAAATGAAAAAGGACCTAAGAGAGTTAGTCCGTTCTTTATTCCTGGTGCTTTAATAAATTTAGTAGCTGGTCAAATTTCGATTAGAAATAATTTTAAAGGACCAAATTTAGCTTCTGTAACTGCATGTTCATCAGGTACACATTCTATATGTGAAGGCGCAGAGATGATAAAAAGAGGCAAAGCTGATGTAATGATAGTCGGTGGTGCTGAGTCAGCAATTTGTCCTGTTGGAATTGCTGGATTTTCAGCATGTAAAGCTTTGAGTTCAAATTTCAATGATGAACCTACTAAAGCATCTAGACCATATGACAGATTACGAGATGGATTTGTAATGGGTGAGGGCGCAGGTTTTTTAGTTTTAGAAGATTTAGAACATGCGCTTTTAAGAAATGCTAAAATTTATGCTGAATTTAAGGGTTATGGTGTTTCTGGAGATGCTCATCACATCACATCTCCTGCAGACGATGGCGACGGGGCATATAGATCAATGGTGATGGCAATAGAAGATTCAAATTATGCTGTAGATGAATTTTCTTACATTAATGCGCATGGAACATCAACGCCAAAGGGTGACGAAATTGAATTAAAAGCAGTAGAAAGGGCCTTTGAATCTAATATTGATCGTATATCTATGTCTTCAACAAAATCTTCAATTGGTCATTTGTTAGGTGCTGCAGGCGCTGTTGAAGCAATATTTAGCATATTGGCAATTGAAAATAATATTGTACCCGCAACGATTAATCTTGATGATTTATCAATAGATACTAAACTTGACCTTGTGCCGCATATGAGCAAAGAAAAAAATATTGATGTAGTTCTATCAAATTCTTTTGGTTTTGGTGGAACTAATGCATCTGTTATTTTCTCAAGATATGATGAGAATTAATGGTAATAAATGATAATGAAATAAAAAGAAAAGGGTTAATGTTTGTTTTATCTTCACCTTCAGGAGCAGGTAAAACATCTTTATCAAGAAAGCTTCTGGAATTAGATAAAGAATTATTTCTATCAATATCCTATACAACAAGACCACCAAGACCGGGTGAAATTGATGGTGAAGATTATTTCTTTGTAAATAATGATGATTTTGCTGATATGCAGGAACAAAATGAATTTTTAGAGTATGCGAAAGTTTTTGATTATTATTATGGTACTCCGAAAAAACCTGTCAAAAATATTCTAGATAAAGGCAGAGATATACTTTTTGATATTGACTGGCAGGGTACGCAGCAACTTATGAATAATTCAAAAGATGATCTTGTTAAGGTTTTTGTATTACCTCCATCTATAGAAGAACTAGAAAGAAGATTAAAGGAGAGAAAACAAGATAAAGATGAGATCATTCAAAAAAGAATGTCTAGAGCATCAGATGAAATGAGTCATTATGCAGAATATGATTATATTTTAGTTAATGATAATTTTGATGAGACAGTTGAAGAGATTATTAGCATATTAAATGCTGAACGATTAAAAAATCATAGACAAATCAGAACACAAAAGATTGTTAAAAATCTTCGTAATTCTCTTTAATTAACTCTTCATAATTTCTTGAAATTCTTATAAACCCTTCAATATCAATATTTTCAGCTCTTATATCCGGATCAATATTTGATAATTCAAGCAATGAAATAGTATTTATATTTAATTGGTCTAAATTATTTTTCACTTTTTTCCTTCTTTGGCTAAAGCAAGTTTTAACAATGTTTTCAAAAATTTCAGTATTGATATTTATGTCTTTATTTTTAGGGGAGATCTTTATAACTGTTGAGTCAACTTTAGGTCTTGGGATAAATGATGAAGGTTTTACAGTTAATAATTTTTTTACATCATTATTTAGATTTACCATTATAGATAGGCGTCCATAATTTTTTGTATTTATTTTTGCTGTTATCCTTTCAGCAACTTCTTTCTGAACCATTAAAATCATTTCTTTCCAAGGGATAATTTTCCTGATTCTAATCATTTTAAGAATAAAAGGGACAGAAATATTATATGGTAAATTTGAAACAAACTTATAATTTTTTTTTGCTAATTTTTTAAAATCAAAATCAATTACATCATTAATTAAGTAATCAAAATTATCCCTGTAATTACTTCTTATTTTTTTTAAATTAACTTCAAATGAATCATCTTTTTCTATTGCTAAAAGTGATCTGGCTTTATTGTTTAGTATGCTCTCTGTTAAAATTCCTGGTCCCGGTCCAATTTCAATTATATCTTCATCTTCTATGTTAGCCTTATTAACAATTGAGGAAATTATATTTTTATCATGAAGAAAATTTTGTCCTAATTTCTTTTTAGGTTTTAAATTATATTCCTTTATGATTTCTCTTAATGAGTTTTCATAATTTTTTTTCATTGTTAATTCTTTGATTGTAAATCAAATTTACATACCTAATAGCATTAGTTAAACTGGAGCAATTGGCCTTATTTTCTCCTGCAATATCAAAAGCTGTTCCATGATCTGGCGAAGTTCTTATAAAAGGAAGGCCGGCAGTAAAATTAATTGAGCCATAAAAATCTGAAGATTTAATTGGTATTAAGGCTTGATCATGAAACATGCATAAATTTGCATCAATATTCTTAAGTGCCTCTTTATGAAACATAGTATCAGCCGATTTTGGTCCATTAATCTTATTTCCCTGTTTTTTAAATTTATCTATTGTAGGCTTAATGACTTTAATCTCTTCATTTCCAATTTTTCCCTCTTCACCATTATGAGGATTTAAAGAGCTTACTGCTACTTTTGGATCAGTTAAACCAAAATCTAATTTCAGAGATTCAATATAAACCTTTATAGTTTTTTCTAGATTACTTTTGGTGATTTTTTTTGGCACTTGAGTAATAGGTATATGAGTAGTCAAAGTTGCAACCTTCAATTTTTTATTTAACATTATCATTAGAGGTCTTTTGTTTGAGATTTTACCAAGGTATTCAGTATGTCCAGGATAATTAAAGCCATTAATTATTAATGTTTTTTTCATAACTGGAAGAGTAACAATACCAGCTACTTTTTTTTGTTTTGCTAATTTAATTGATAGATTTAATGACTCAATAATAGCGGGGACATTTTGATTATATGATTTTTTAAAACCAAACTTCACTTTATTTTTTGTTGGTAGGATATTTAAGTATCCTTTAGAACAATTATCTATATTTTCTATAATATTAATTTTAGTAGAAGAATTTAAGGCTTTTATAGATTTAGCCACCCAATCAGGGTCTGCGATAAGAAAAAAAACTGGTAATTTTTTTTTAATACATTTAAAAATAATTTCAATATTAATTCCACCGGGTTCACCCATTGATATTGCTATGGGAAGTTTTTTATTCAATGGCATTATCTATACTCTATTACTGCATCTCTTCTTAAATCTCTTAGATACCGCCTAGACATCATGCCAATTTTTTGAGAGTAAATATTATCTTCTATCGCCTCTCTCGAAACCTGAAGACCAACATCATCTTTTCTATCACATATTAAGATTAAATTCAGATTTTCTCCAATTTCCCTTATATTAAGAGACTGACCAGCATCTTTATTTAACAATTCTTTATGTAAATCGTTTGGAAGGTCACTTAATGCTCTCTTTCCAATGTAATTAACTTCTTTTTCATTATATTTTTCTATTAATGTGTCTATTCTTTTGCAAGATATAAAATCTTTTGCAAAATTATTTGCATCTTCAATATTGTTCTTATTAAAAATTACTGAAATTAAATCATATTGGTTTCGTAATGGGTTCTTTCCCCCAGCCTTAGTAATATCATTGAGACGTATAATATAATATCCACCAGAAGAATTTATAGGATTTGAGATCTCTTCTTTATCTAAATTTCTAACAATATTTATAATTTCTTCATCTAATTGACCTTCAGTCATCCAGCCAATATATCCTCCCTGTCCAGAAGTTGTAGATTGGCTAAATTGTTGAGCAACTGCTGAAAAAGAAGCCCCCGATCTTAATTGTTCAACCAACCTATTTGCAAGTATATTTGCGTCACTCTCTTCAGAAGAATTTTCATAACCTAAGAATATTTCAGATATCTCGTACTGGTTTTTTCCAATGCTTTCAATTGTTCTATCATAAACAATCGATACCTCATCTTCATTTACGCTAACATAAGATCCATATCTTCCTCTTACTATTTTATTCCATAATAATTCTGCTCTTATTTGATTTAGTAGGGTATCTGGCCTTACTCCTTGAGAATTAATTAATTCAAGGATTTCATCTCCAGACATTTGATTACCACTAGCTATTCTTTCTAACATTAGACCAACCTCTTGCTCTGAAGAAGGAACATCTAACTTTTCTGCTTCCTGGAGTTGAATTTTTTCATTAACTAGAGAGCGTAGGGCTTGCACCTCTAATCTTGATATATTCTCTTGTGTGGGCTTTATTCCTGAGGTTGAGACAATTAGTTGAACTCTCTGTTGAACATCGTATCTCGATATTACTTCATCATTAACTATTGCTGAGATTGCTTGTATGTCTTGAGAAAAAACAACAGAGGGTAGAAACAATAAATAAATTATTATTAATTTAGATATTAAACAATTTAAGATAAATTTATTCATTTTATTCAACTCTTTCCCATAATCTATCAAGTCTTTTTGCACTATTAATATTTCCACCACCAAAAGTATATACTTTTAATTTAATCATAAATGAATTCGTAGGCTTTAAATCACGATATTCAGCAAATTTTCTTCTAAATCCTAATTCAAAAGATATACAATCGTCAATGTAAACGACAGAAAGCCTATTTCTCAATGATTTTTTGGTCTCTACATCATATCTTATAGCTCCTTGAAGAAGCCAATTTTCATTAATGTTTATAAAATTTGCAAATCTAAGTTCCTTCTGTTCTTTTAAATTTAGATATTTCTCATCATCAAGATGTGCATGTCCTAATCTAAATCCCCATCTTTTATAATTTCCTTGGATATCAAATTCCGACCTTGTGAGATTTAGATCATCTTCATTCATTCTACCTCTATATGAAATAGTAATTTTCTTGTTTGGCTTATAAAATAAATCAAAAATTAAATCAGAAAAATCTTTTTTTAAACCGTTTCCTGTGTATGAAAAATTTAGATCAGAAAACCTATAACTTTGAGCTAATAGAGCCTTAACTACTCTATCTCCCCAGAAATGTGAAATTTGGATACCATAATTTATTCTGTTCCCATATTCCCATCTATCAAATCCTTGAATTCTATCAGTGAAAAAAATATTCGCTGAATTTAATTCAAATGCAATTGAGTCTTCATTAGGGATTTTTAAATATTCTTTATCATTTGGGGCAATCGTAAAATTAATTATTGGCTCTATTATCGTATGTCCTTTTGGAGAAACAACTGGAAATTTCCATTCCAAAAAATAACTGGGTAATATTCTAGCTATATTTAAATCATCGCCAAAACGATTTGAAGAAAGTAGTCTTGATGAATTATTTGGAATATATTTTTTTGTTGACCTATATAAATCACCTCTTAAAAAAACACCCATATCAATTAAATGGCCCGTTTTTGTGATAGTGCTTCTTTTCCAGGAGCTTTTAAGGGAAATTCTTTGTGTGTTCCCATCAGTTTTACGAATTATGTTAGCTGAGTTGAAATTTAAATTGAATTTTCCACCCAAAAATTCGAAGTTAGGTTGCCAGTTTAAACTTATAATTGGAAGTATGATTGGTTCTGAGCCTTCTTTTTCCGGTAAGAGAAGGGTAAAATGTTTAGATTCGATATTTAGAGATAAATTATCCCAATTTTTTGATATTGATATTGAGGACATAATATCGGTTTTATCATTTAGATCAAATCTTCGTAAAAATGTATCATCAGAGACAAAAGTTCCATCAAAATCAATATTCCAATCATTCAAACTAAAACTACCTCTAGCAGAAAAAGAACCCCTATAGTCATAGCCAATTGAGTTTGATATAGATGAAGGACGTGGATCGTCTAAGGACGCAACTTCAACATTTGAAATCGCATGGTTATTATCATCATATTCGAAAACTAATTTTTTTCCTAAGCTTTCTAGTTCTGCGCTACTGTTAAAGGGAGAATTAATAACCGACTGCCAATCACTATTTATATTTACAGTTCTCGCTTTAAAATTATCACTTAAAGAGGCTAAAATTCCGTAAAAATTAATACTTCCATTTTTAAATTTTTGTCTCCATTCATTTTCAAAAATAAATGCACCTTTTGTTACAATCCAAGGGGTTATCGTCAAATCATAGTCTTGCCTAAGATTTATAAAATAAGGTGTTTTAAGTACTACTCCTAAATCTCCAGAACTTACTAAAGAAGGAGCTAGGAACCCTGTTCTTCTTTTTATGTCTGGGCTAGGATGTCCGGCAATAGGAACATAAAATATAGGTACACCAAAAAGCTCAAATCTTGCGCCTTCATAAATAATATTACCATTAATTTCATCATGAATAATTCTATCTGCACGAACTTGCCAGGAAACCCTTTTATTGTTTGACTCACATTTTTTGCACGGACTAAATAACCCTTTTCTAAGGATAGTCGCTTTGCCACTATTTCTAATTGCATAGTCTGAAGTTAAGACCGTTCCATCTTTAGTAACAATTCTTGGTAGTTCAATAATTCCATCATTTAGATTTGAGGAGATTTTTATTTTTGAGGCAGTAATTAAGCCTCCATTTCCCTCATTGATTCTTATATTACCTTCAGCCTCAATAATATTTTTTGAAGGATCTAATGAAACTTTATCTGCTTCAAGCCTATATCCCTCTCTTATAATTAAAACAGACCCTGTTGCCAGAATTTTTCCACTTTCATTAATATATTCAATCTTATCGGCTTCAAGAATATTTTCATTGCTTTGATTAGACTTAAGATCAGTAAATGAAATTAATATAAAAAGAATAAAATATATGAAAAAAAATAATTTATTCATTTTTAGCTTTCTTCGGTATAAAGCAAGATAGTTACTGAACCAGTGATTGCAATAATGGGTGTTATTATTGCTGATAGCAGAGGATTAATTGCTCCTGATGATCCAAAAGCGAGTGACACACTTGATAGAGTATAAACAGTTAAACCAGTAATAATTCCTCCGAAAATCAAAATATTAGTTCTACTTGTTCTAATATAATTAATTGAAAATGGCGCGGCAGCTAAAACCATAGCTACCAAGAAAAATGGAAATAAAATTAAGTTGAAGTATCTTGTTTTATGTCTTTGAGATGCAAAACCAGCTTCTTCTGCAATTTTAATAAATTGAGGCAGCGCCCAGAAAGAAATAGTTTCAGGTGGAGAAAAATTTTCTTGTATTTGGTCAATAGTAAGATTTGTATTTATTGAATAAGCTTTATAGAAAATAGTCTCTTCTGTTTCTTTTATCCATGCATTAGATAAAACCCATTTACCTCTTGATAATTGAGCATTATCAGCATCAATTCTCCTTAATAAATTTCCATTTTCTTGGTAATTAAAAAAAATTACATTTTCAATATTTCCATATCTTTTGTCCATACCAAGAGAATGAATTATATAATATGTATTGTTTTCCAGGTTTTCTTCTTTTAACCACAGACCATTTTCAGATAGAGTGATTAAGCTGACTTGGCCTCTTATACTTCTTGCTTCAATTTCTTTAAATTTTGCAGATGTAAAGGCAATAAAAGGCTGTAAAGCTAAAATTAAAAATAATCCAATTATAGAAACAACTAAAATAGGAGGAGTAAGAATTTTCCAAATAGAAATCCCGCTTGATCGAAAAATGACTAATTCAGAACTTTTTGCCATATTGTAAAAAGTGGCTAAAGACCCAAACAATATTATAAATGGAAAAATTTCAAATACCATTTCAGGTAATTTAAAAAAAGCAAGTTTTATAGCCAAAATGATATCCCCATCACCTGCCTTAGATATTCTTCTTGAAAGCTCAGCAGTATCAATAATAAAAACAAATATTGTTGAAATAATGAGTGAATACAACAATGTAGTTATATATTTTTTATAAAAGTATTTAGCTAACGTTTTAGTTAGATTCATAATTTAAACCTTACTTAAAAATCCAAAATTTTCTCTATAAAAAACTAAAACAGAAAAAAGACATAATAAAGGCAATATATACAAAGCAATTATCCCAATTAAACTTGATTGAGCAAATCCCAATAAGAAAAAATCGATTATTTGGAATGAAAAGCCAACTGTAACAGCTAATATATTTATTAAAGTTGAATTAGTCCTAGATTGAATTTTGTTTATTAAGAAGCAGAAGGCGAAAAGGATTAAGGTAATTGGATGAAGTAATTGTGATAATTTATGATGCCCAACTGCCAGAAAATTATTAATCCTTTTTTTTACATATGGATCATCTTCTTTAGGAAAAAGTAATTCCCCTAAGTATCTCTGACTTGAGTCAAGATTAAAAATTTCACTTTGAGGAAGAAATTCAGAAAATGAATATTCGTTTCTCTCAAATTTAACTGTTGTTATCCCTCCTGAAGGTTTAAGAGAGTTTTTATGTTGTATAGTTCCATCAATAAGAATTAGCTTTGACTCATTATTTTCATTAAAAAATAACCCCTTTTTCGCTGTGTATGTAATTGAATTTTCTGGATCCCTATTATCGTGAACTAAAACACCAGTTATTGAGTTATCTCTCTCTTTGCTTTTAGCATAAACAGTTAAACCTTTTGCAGGCATGGAGAATAATCCATCCCTCAAAATTGTACTTGAAATATCATTCTTAAGTTCATGCATTTTTAGTTTTGAATATCTCATACCAGCAGGAGCTAGATATAATGATAATATCAAGAGTAAAATTGATGTAACTGTAGCGAATATAAGAAATGGTTTTAGGGTTCTAAAATTACTGATTCCTGATGATAAGATAATAATTGATTCATTATCTTTACCCATATTGTTTAAGACAAATACTGTAGAAATAAAAAGTGCCAAAGGTAGGATTTGAGCCAGAATATTAGGCATTACTGATATAGTTAAGCTTAAAAATACTGGAATACTTGCTCCTCGAATGATTGCTTCATCAAGCATTCTTAGCACTTGCGTAAGCCACGCTAGAGACAACATTGCGATACAGACTATTACCAATGAAATAAAAAGTTTTTTAATTATATATTTATCTATACTTGCCATTGCTCTTAGATTATACACTACTTATCATAGAAAAGTTATAGTTAGGTTTTTAGTTATTTTGGAGAAATAAATGAAAGTTAAATTTGTATCAAAACTAAATAAAATGTCAGAAACAGTGTTTCTTGTCTTATCTAAAAAAAGTGCACTTAAAAATATAGGTTTTAATGATAAACACTTAAAAGAGATAACAAAATCAATAGAAAATAAGGGTTTTGGGTTTAAGCTTAATGAGATCATTGAAATAAACAGTATAAAAGATAGAAAGCTAAAAACAGTTTATATTTGTGGATTAGGAAACAAAACTAAAGATTTAAGTGCGTTAGATTTTGAAAAAATCGGAGGTAGAATTACTGAATTAACAAAACTAAAAACCAAAACTTCTGTAATCATTGATAAAGAAATCAATAATAATGAAAATATAATGAGACTTGGCTATGGCTCAATTCTCGGTTCATATTCTTTTAATAAATATAAAACAAAGAATTTCACAAATCATAAGCTTTCATTAATTGAGATTGTTTCGAATAATCATACTAAACTTAATAAAGACTTCAAAAGATATACCTCCATCTCTGACGGCGTTTTTTACGCAAGAGATTTAGTTAATGAACCTAGTAATGTTTTATTTCCAAAAGCATATGCTCAAAGAATTCAGAAACTGCGGCAACATGGTTTAAAGATTGAAGTGCTTGGCGAATCAAAAATGAAAGCTCTTAAAATGCACTCACTTGTAGGTGTTGGGCAAGGTAGTCAAAGAGAGAGTCAATTAGTGATAATGCATTGGAATGGAAATAAAGCTAAGAAAACTAAACCTATTTGTTTTGTAGGAAAGGGAGTTTGTTTTGATTCTGGCGGTATTTCTATTAAACCAAGCAATAAAATGGAAGAGATGATTGGTGATATGGGTGGATCTGCAGCAGTTGTTGGAGCTATGTTATCACTCGCTAAGAGAAAAGCTAAAGTAAATGCTATTGGTATTGTTGGTTTGGTGGAAAATATGCCTGATGGCAAAGCTCAGAAACCTGGTGACATAATTAAATCTATGTCGGGGCAAACCATAGAGATTCAGAATACTGATGCTGAAGGAAGATTGGTACTTGCTGATGCGCTATGGTATGCACAAAAAAGATTTAAGCCTGAGCTTATGATTGATTTGGCTACATTAACAGGAGCGATGGTTATTTCTTTAGGCAGTTTAATTGCAGGATTATTTTCAAATGATGATAAATTATCATCAAAGTTAATTGATGCCGGAGAGGAAAGTGGAGACCAAGTATGGCGTTTTCCACTTAATAAATCATATGATAAGTTAATAAACTCAAAATTTGCCGATATGAAAAATATTGGGATGGGTGGAGCAGGATCAATTACAGCTGCACAATTTCTTCAAAGATTTGTTAATAAAGTTCCTTGGGCACATTTAGATATTGCTGGAACAGCTACGGGTATGCCAAAAACATCAACAAATACAAGCTGGGCGACGGGATTTGGAGTTCATTTATTAGATACTTTTGTCAAAAAGTTCTATGAGAAATAAGTGACGCAAATTATTTTCTATAACACGGCTCCATTACAGGTTGAAAATACACTTTTTACTTTAATAGAAAAATCCCTTGAGAAAGGCTATAAATCTCTATTACTTTTTATTGATAAAGAAAAATGTTCTGAAATAGATGAGAAATTATGGAGTTATAAGCAGAATTCTTTCTTACCTCATTTATCAGAAGATGAAAAAATTCCTGATGAAGTAGATATTCCAATTTATCTTTCAACAAAAAATGAAAATCCCTATAAAGCTGAGCTTCTTTTTTCTATTGATGGTTTTCTACCAGATAATATAAATAATTTTGAAAGGTTAATTATAATTATTGATGTTAATGACAAAGTTTTATTAGAAAAATATAAAAAATATTATCTTGATATTAATAAAGATTTCGAAGATATAGTCTTTTATAAATCTGATGATGATGGTAAATGGATTGAAGAAAATTTTATGAGGTAAAAATGTCTATAGAAAGAACTCTTTCAATTATAAAGCCTGATGCAACTAAAAGAAATATTACCGGAAAGATAATATCTTGCTTTGAAGAATCTGGTTTAAATATTATTGCTCAAAAGAAAATTTTATTAACGAAAGAACAAGCGGAAGGCTTTTATTCCGTTCACTCTGAAAAACCTTTTTTTCAAGATTTGGTTACTTTTATGACCTCAGCACCAATAATTGTTCAAGTTTTAGAAGGCGAGAATGCAATTCTAAAAAATAGAGAAATCATGGGAGCTACAAATCCTGATGATGCTGAAGAAGGAACAATTAGAAAACAGTTTGCTCTATCAATAGAGGCAAATTCTGTACACGGCTCTGATTCCTCTGAGACAGCAATTGAAGAAATAAAATACTTCTTTGATGAGTCTGAGATCATATAAATAATTTATTTACCTAATCTTGCATTAATTTCATCTAGTTGATCTATTGCTTCCTTACTGTAAATTATTTTATCTTCATTGATCTGAATCAAGTTATCAGAAAATAATTTTAAACAAACTGGATATAAAATATGTTCAAGCTTGAGAACTTTACCTGCTAATATTTCTTCATTATCATTACCTTCAACATTTGTTGAAATTTGTCCAATTATTGGACCTTCATCTACACCCGCTCTAACAAGATGAACTGTACAACCAGATATATTTGTTTTAGATTCTATTACTCGTTTATGAACATCTAAACCTTTAAAATCCGGTAATAATGAAGGATGAATATTAAGCTGCTTATTAAACCAATTATTCACAAAATCTTCACTTAAAATTCTCATGAAGCCAGCATTACAAATAAAATCTATATTATTTTCTCTAAGTTTCTTATCTAATTCATGATCAAAGTCCTCTCGTTTTTCAAAAATTCTATGATCAATTACAGAGGTTTTTATATTATTATTTTTTGCAAAGGAAAGACCCGAAGCTTTATCATTATTTGAAAATACTAATTCGATACTTGCAGATTTATTATTTATTTTACAAGAATCAACGAGCCTTTCCATATTAGATCCTCGCCCAGATATTAATATTGCTACTCTCATTTTATTTATATACTACAAGAGTTTCTGGGTTTTCATTATGAATTATTTTTCCAATTAATGAAGGTTCTTCTCCTAGTTTTTTAAGTTTATTTAGTAAATTATTAGTTTCTTTCGGATTAACAACTAGGATCATTCCAATCCCACAATTAAATGTCTTTAGCATTTCAGATTCTTCAATATTTCCAGCATTTTGAAGCCAGTGAAAAATTTCTGGTTTTTCCCAGCTATCTTTATAAATTTCTGCCTGAACTTTGCCTGAACTAAAAACCCTTGGTAAATTTTCTGTAATTCCTCCGCCGGTAATATGAGCAATTGCATTAATAGCGTTAGTTTTATTAAGCAAAGAAATGATAGTTTTTACATAAATTCTCGTTGGCTTTAAGAGCTCTTCACTAAAAGTAAACTCATTAAATGGAGTATTAGAATCTAATTGAGTTTTAGAAACATCTAGAATTTTTCTTACTAGTGAAAATCCATTCGAATGAACGCCTGATGATTTTAATCCTATTATATCATCATTAACTTTAACTTCTTTTGGAAGTAAGTTTTTTCTTTCTACTGCTCCTACAGCAAAACCAGCCAAATCAAAATGATTTTCATCGTAAAAACCTGGCATTTCTGCAGTTTCTCCGCCAATTAGTGCGCATTTAGACTGAATACATCCATCTGCAATACTTTTTATAACTTCTTTAGCAGTTGTTTTTGATAGAATTCCTGTCGCAAAATAATCTAAGAAAAAAAGAGGCTGAGCTCCCTGGACTATTAAATCGTTAACACACATGGCTACTAGATCAATTCCTACACCACTAACATTATTACTTTCTATTGCAAGAAGAAGTTTAGTTCCGACACCATCAGTAGATGATACAAGTAGAGGATCATTAAATCCTAGTTTCATTATATCAAACAAACCACCAAAACCTCCTATTTCAATATCGGCACCTGGCACTTTTGTTTCTCTGATTATAGGTTTAATTTCTTCCACAAGTTGATTGCCTTTTTCAATATCAACTCCTGAAGAAGAATATGTTATTGGAGAGTTTTTTTTATTCAAGACCAGCCCATTATAAAAGAAATTTATTATTGATTAATATAATTAAACAGTTCACCATTAATATTTATTTTGAGTTATACAATGAATCTTCCAAATATTATAACTATTTCAAGACTCCTATTAACACCTTATATAGTTTGGTTAATTCTTAGTGAAAGTTACTTTTTAGGTTTCATATTTTTTTTATTAAGCGGTTTTTCTGATGCTTTGGATGGTTTCATAGCAAAGAGGTTTAATCAACAAACTTTACTAGGAAGTTATTTAGATCCAATAGCTGATAAATTTCTAATTGTTTCATCTATAGTATTACTTGGATATAATGGTTATGTTCCGATTTGGTTAATTATTATTATTGTTTCTAGGGATATTGCCATCTTTGGTGCAGTAATAATTTCCTGGATGCTTGGAACTAATCTCAGAATTGAACCATTAATCATAAGCAAGATAAATACATTTCTTCAAATATTTTATATTGTTATTACATTTTTAGTTATATTAAATAATCAGCTTCTAATAGAGTTAACTACATCAATTCATGGGATTACAACCTATCTTATAGCAATCTCAACAATTTTATCTTGGATGTCATATCTAAAGGTTTGGTTGATTAATGTGAATTCAGTAAATAAAAATTACTAATGGTTTTCATATGAAGAATTCTAAACAACTCTATTTTGAAATGCCTAATAAAAAAGCTTTAGGTATAGAGGATTACATAGTTACAAACTCAAACAACTTTGCATTTGATTTAATTGTAAAAATGGTAAAAGGAGAAATAAATTTTGGACTAATAAGCGGCCCGCCTTATTCTGGCAAAACACATTTATCTAAAATTTTAATAAAAAATGCTAAAAATTATAAAACTCTATACTTTGATAAAGATTACCAAAATATATTAGACAGACTTGAGGCTTCAGATATTTTGATATTGGAAAATATCGATAAGGTTAAACATTATAAATCTGAACAAGATCTTTTTCATATAATTAACATCATGAAAGAAAATGATAAGAAATTATTAATGACTTCAAGGAAACCAATTTCTGAAATTGATTTAAACCTTGAAGACTTAAAATCAAGATTAAATTCTATTCTTGAGGCCAAAATAAAAGAACCAGATGATGAATTAATGCGATTGATACTAGTAAAAATATTTAATGACAAACAACTGAAAATAAATCCAAATGTTATTGATTTTTTAGTATCTAGGCTAGAGAGGTCATACGAGAGTATAAATTTTTTTATTGAAAAAATTGATAAGTTTTCTTTAGAGAAAGGTAAAAAAATAACTATTTCTCTTATAAATGATCTATTGAGGTGACTTTATTTCTCGGCCTCTAGAACCACTTTGTCATTTTTCATTTTTATAGATATTTTACCATTTTTAAAATCAACAGCTTTTTTTCCAAATATTTTATATCTCCATCCTTTTAATGTCTTGATATCAGCTTGATCATCAAGCACTAGCTCCTGAAGATCGTTTTTATTTGCTATTAGTTTTTGTGCAACGCCGTATTCCTCGGATATATTATCAAGCAGAATCTTTAAAATAGAAACCTTAGATGATATTCCCGTTGGAAGTCTTTTTAAGGGTTTAATTTTTGGAAGTTTTTCTTTTTTTATCGATTTACCTTTATCGATGATTTTAATAATTTCTTCGGTAAATTCTTTTCTTAAAGAACCCTTTCTATTGAATGATCTTAAATTATTGAGATCATCTCTATTTTTTGGTTGGGCTGAGCATAACTCATATATTGCGTCATCCCTTATTATATTACCTCTTGGAACATCTTTTTCTTGTGCCTTGATTTCTCTCCATTTTGCTAACTCAATAAGAATTCCTATTGAATTTTTATTCAAATTTCTATATTTCAATCTTTTCCATGAATCATCAGGGTTTAAGTCATAAGTTTTCTTTGAAATTAAAATTCTAATTTCTTCTTTAAACCAACTCTCTCTTTTATTATTAATTATTTTATCCTTAATTAGAGGGTATATCTCAAATAGATGAGTCACATCTGATATTGCATAATTAATTTGTTTTTTACTTAATGGACGATTTGACCAATTTGTTAGTCTTGATGTTTTATCAATTTTTTTTCCTAAAAGCTGAGAAACTAAATTCTCATATCCTATAGAGTCTCCAAAACCACAAACCATGGCAGCAATTTGAGTATCATATATATTTTTAGGAATTTTTTTTGTTAAATTATAAAAAATCTCAATATCCTGTCTTCCAGAATGAAAAATTTTAACTATTTCATTATTACTAAGAATTTTAAAAAAAGGTTTTAGATCTAGCCCCTTGACCAATGGGTCAATAATAATTTTATCCTCACCATTAAAAACTTGGATAAGGCATAATTTCGGCCAATATGTTTTTTCTCTTATGAATTCAGTATCGATAGCAAGAAATTTTGATTTATTTAATTTAGAACATACTTCAGATAAGTGATTTGTGTCTTTAACATAATGCATTAATGACTTATACAGAATAATGCTTTTCTTGTCCTTCATAAAAATGTATTAAAGATATTCGTAAAAGATAAAAAAGATAAATGCACCAATATAGAACACATAATTGTAATGGCTTGCGAGCTGAAGATATTAATCAAGAAGTTAGATTATCAGGCTGGGTTCACAGAAAAAGAGATCATGGCGGTCTTTTGTTTATTGATTTGAGAGATCATTTTGGTCTAACACAGTTGGTTTTTGATCCAGATAGCAGTGCTTTCCAAGAAGCAGAAAAAGTAAGAAATGAGTCTGTAATAACAATTAATGGAAAAGTTGTACAAAGATCAGATGATACGATTAATAAAGCATTGCCAACTGGAAAAATTGAGGTTTATGTCGATACACTTGAAGTAATTGGGAGTTCAGATGATATTCCATTACCAGTTTTTGGTGAGCCTGATTATCCAGAAGAAATAAGACTAAAATATAGGTTTTTAGATTTAAGAAGAGAAACTCTTCATAAGAATATAATATTAAGATCTGAAATTATTAATTTTATTAGAAGTAAGATGATTGAAAATGATTTTCTTGAGATTCAAACACCAATAATGACCGCATCTAGTCCTGAAGGAGCAAGAGATTATTTGGTTCCTTCAAGGGTACATCAAGGTAAATTTTATGCTCTTCCTCAAGCTCCACAACAGTTTAAACAACTCCTTATGACTTCAGGTTTTGATAAGTATTTTCAGATTGCTCCATGTTTTAGAGATGAGGATGCTAGAGCTGACAGGTCTCCTGGAGAATTCTATCAATTAGATATTGAAATGAGCTTTGTTAATCAAGAGGATATTTTTGAATCAGTTGAACCCTTGCTAAGAGACGTATTTGAAAAATTTTCTGAAAATATGGCTGTTAACAAAAAATTTCCGAGGATTTCTTATGCAGAATCAATTCAAAAATATGGAACAGATAAACCAGATCTACGAGTAGAAATTGAACTTGATGATATTACCGAAGTATTTGTTGATTCTGGTTTTAAAATTTTTGCTGACCAAATTTCTAAAAATGAGAAAATAAAAGTATGGGCTATTCCTTCTAAGACAGGAGGATCAAGAGCTTTTTGTGATAAAATGAATAAATGGGCGATTGAAGAAGGCCAACCAGGCCTAGGATATATATTTTTTAAAGATGGAAAAGGATCAGGCCCAATTGCAAAAAATATTGGAGATGAAAAGACTGAATTAATTAAAAATAAATTCTCACTCGATGATGGTGATTCCATTTTCTTTGTATGTGGTATTCCTAATAATTTCTTAGATTTTATTTCCAGAGCAAGGGTAAAAATTGGAAATGAGCTAGAATTGATAAAGAAAGATTCTTTCGAGTTTTGTTGGATTGTTGATTTTCCAATGTTTGAGTATAATGAAGAATTAAAAAAAATAGATTTCTCCCATAATCCGTTTTCTATGCCACAAGGAGGATTAGAGTCCTTAGAAAATATGGATCCATTAAAAATTAAAGCTTTTCAATATGATATCGTTTGTAATGGTGTTGAATTGTCATCTGGCGCAATAAGAAATCATAGACAAGATATTCTTTTAAAGGCTTTTGAAATCGCTGGATATAACATTGATGAAATTAAGAAACGGTTTGGAGCGATGTACGATGCTTTTGGCTATGGCGCACCGCCTCATGGTGGCATTGCTCCTGGTATTGACAGAATTGTAATGCTTATTGCTGGTGTAGAAAATATACGAGAAGTCATTGCTTTCCCTATGAATCAACAAGCGCAAGATCTTATGATGAATGCACCATCCGAAATATCCTCAGATCAGCTTAAAGAAATCGGTATTAAAATTATCGAGAAGAAAGAATAGAATGAGTCTTAAATCATTATTTTTAGAAACCTTTACCTGGTGGAATAACCAAACTTTAAGTACAAAATTATTAACTTTATTTAGAGGAAAATTTGTTGGTAAAGATATAAATGGAAATATTTTCTATATTAATAAAAAAAATAAGAATCAGAGATGGGTTATATATAATGGCTTGATGGATGCTTCAAGAATTGCAGCTGATTGGCATGATTGGTTGCATTATCGAACCGATGAAATACCAAATGAAAGTGACAAAAAGCCAAATTGGTATAAAATACATAAGGAAAATGCAACTGGTACAAATGATGCTTATAACCCTGATGAGTCAAAGAAAAAAGAGCCAGAGATGTTAAAAAAAACTTATAAACCTTGGAGTCCTGAGTAAATATAATGCGGTCAAATATATTTGAAACATTTATTGGAGCAATTGTCATTATATTGGCTGTATCATTTCTTTTTTACAGTTTTTCAATCACAGATAATAATACTGAAGGAACTTATAATATAAATGCTACCTTCAACAGAATAGATGGAATACAAATTGGTTCGGATGTTAGACTTTCTGGAATTAAGATAGGAAGTGTATCTAAAAGTTCTTTAAATCAGACATCATATGAAGCTCAGTTAGTTCTGATTATTGATAACTCAATAAAAATTCCTGATGATAGCTCAGCAAAAATTACTATGGATGGATTACTTGGGAGTAATTATATTTCAATTGAACCTGGAGGAAGTGAAATTTATTTAAGCGAAAATGATTATCTTCTTTATACTCAAGGATCTGTTGATTTAATAGGGCTGGTTGGTGAGGCTTTATTTTCAGTAGAAGAAAATTAATTATTTTTTTTATAATTTTCTAACCAGTTAATATCATAACTGCCATCCTCAAAATCTTTTTGGTTTATTATTTGTTGAAAAAAAGGAATAGTCGTTTTTATACCATCTATTACAAATTCATCCAGAGCTCTTTTTAATCTTTGTATACAGGAAACCCTATCTTTGTCATAAACAATAAGCTTTGCTATTAGACTATCATAATATGGTGAAATCTCTAATCCTGAATAACAATTTGAATCTACCCTTACACCAGGGCCACTTGGAGCATGATAATTTGTTATTATCCCAGGTGAGGGTATAAAGCTATCTGGGTCTTCAGCGTTTATTCTACACTCTATCGAATGACCGTTACTTTTGAGAGTATCTTGATCAGTTGAGAGCTTATATTTAGCAGCAATTTTTATTTGTTCTTTCACTAAATCAAAATTATAAATTTCTTCCGAAACAGGATGCTCAACTTGAAGTCTGGTATTCATTTCCATAAAATAAAAATTACCATTTTCATAAAGGTATTCTACTGTTCCAGCATTACAATATCCCATTGTTTTTAATGAATTAATTGTTAAACTGCAAATTTCATCTCTTTTCTTATCATCTATAATAACTGATGGAGTTTCTTCAATTAATTTTTGATTTCTTCTTTGCATTGAACAATCTCTTTCTCCTAAATGTACTATATTATTATACTCATCACCGATTACCTGTATTTCTATATGTTTAGGATTTTGTAGATATTTCTCAATATAAACTCTCTTATCATTAAAAGATTTTTCAGCTTCAGTAGAAGCTTTTTTTAAAGACTCATCTAAATCTTCTTCTTTAAAAACTTTTATCATTCCTCGACCACCACCACCTGATGAAGCTTTTATAATTATTGGGTAGCCAAGTGTACTTGCTACTTCAAGACCCTCTTTTGTGTTGCTTATTTCTCCTGGAGAACCAGGAATAATTGGAAGACCAAGATTATTTGCTGACTCTTTTGCTAAGATTTTATCACCCATCATTTTAATATGTTCAGATTTTGGGCCAATAAATTTAATACCATGTGCTTCTAGTTTTTCAACAAAGCCAAAATTTTCTGATAAAAAACCATACCCTGGATGTACTGCATCTGCACCAGAAACTTCACAAGCAGAAATTATCGCAGGAATATTTAAATAAGATTTGAGTGATGAGGCAGGCCCAATACAAACACTTTCATCCGCTAATTTAACATGCATTGCATTTTTATCTGCAGACGAATATACAGCTACCGTCTGTATTCCAAGTTCTTTACATGCCCTTAAAACCCTAACAGCAATTTCACCTCTATTAGCTATAAGAATTTTATTGAACATTTATTCTATAATAATTAATGGGTCGTCAAACTGAACTGGCTGCTCATTTTTAACAAGTATTTCTTTTATTGTTCCATTTTTATCGGCAACAATATCATTCATTGTTTTCATGGCTTCAACAATCAATAATGTTTGTCCTTTTTTAACTTTGTCACCAGTTTTTATAAAAGGATCAGAATCAGGTTCAGGCTGAAGATAAATAGTACCTACCATTGGAGATTTGATAATATTTTCAGTATTTTCATTAATAAGATTCTCATTCTTAGTATTATTATCAGTTTTTTCTTGATTAGTAGAAATATTAGGAATTTGTTGTTTATAATTATTTCTTGCAACTTTAACTTTGCCAATTTTATCATTCTCAATTTGGATTTCAGATAAATTTAATTCTTCAAGCATATTAGTTAATTCCTTAATAGCCTGTTTAATTTCTTCCTCAATTATTTGATTTTTTGTCAAAATAAATCTCCATTATTTTAGCTCTTCCAAAAGAAATTTAAGCGCATATAAATAACCTTCAATCCCTAAACCGCTTATAACACCAATTGCAGCTTTAGAAACATATGAATTGTGTCTAAAATCTTCTCTTTTAAAAATATTTGATATGTGTACTTCTATTATAGGAATTTTAACTGTTAGAAGGGCATCTAATAAAGCAACAGATGTATGTGAGTATCCCGCAGGATTAATAATAATTGCATTTGCTTTTTTTGAGGCTTCATGAACAAATTCAATTAATTCCCCTTCGTGATTTGTTTGTTTAAAATAAATTTCAGAATTATTTTCTTTACCATAATTACTTAGAGATTTCTCTATATCCTTTAATGATACATTCCCATAAATATCTGGCTCTCTATCTCCAAGTAAGTTTAAGTTAGGACCATTCAAAACATATATTTTACTAGCTTTAGACATTGTTATTTTTACGAATCATAACGATATCTAACCTTTTGTTAGATATTGCGTCAACTCTTTGAGATAATCAGATATGTCAGTTTGAAGATAATAATCTTAATATTGAAGCTTTATCTATTGCTCCAGGTATAACATTTTTGTTTATAATGAATGTAGGTGTGCCATTTATATCAAGTTTATCAGCCAATATATAATTTTCTTCAATAAAGCCAACATCTAACTTATTCATTTTTTCAATTAATAAATTGGGTTCAATATTTATTTCACTGGCAAATGTTTTAATATTATCAATTGTAATTTTTCCGCGATGATTAATTAATTTTTGATGCATTTCAAAATATTTTCCTTCATTAAACGCTTCATATGCAGCCTTTGATGCTAATAACGAACTTTGCCCTAAAACAGGTAATTCAATGAAAACAATTTTTATGTTTTTATCTTCAGAGACTAATTCTATCAAATCAGAGAAAACTCTTTTACAATAACCACAATTATAATCAAAAAATTCATAAATTATTTTAGTTCCATTTGGATTTCCAATATAAAATTTTTGATTTTCAAGAAATAATTTACTCTGATCAATTATGTTTTTTTGAATTTCATTTCTTTTGTCTATTAAAATTTCTTCAGCAATATCTATAAGGTTTTCTATCTCTTCGGGATGATTTTCTAAGTAATTAGTAATTTCTTCTTCATTTGTTTCTGAATTTATTAAATAATTAAATGAATAACCAAAAATAAAAAAAACAACTAAGAGAAAAATAAATTTAATTGAAGGGTTTTTTATACTGGGCATCTTTTTTTCCACTTTTGTTTATTTTCAGAATCTAAAATTATATCTTCAGCCCTCATTAATAATGGGCCATTATCTTTCAAATTATTTTTAGATCTTTTTGCATGAAATGAAGCTAAGTTTACATCTCCAAGTACAAAGTATCTTTCTGCAGAATATAAATCTGCTTTTCCAATATTGCCAAGTCTTGCTTCAGCAATTGCTAGCTGGAACCAAGCATAAGAATTTTTTTGATCTTTTTTAATTACATTATTAAGCAAGTTTTGTGCCTTAATATCATATTCTTTATCATTTAGTGCAAGGTAGGCTGATGCTAGGGCAATATTGAGCAATGGATGTCCAGTAGAAAATTTAACAGCTTTTTCATAAGGTTCAATTGACGGCTTTATTTTTCCAGATTCATATAGAATTTGCCCTTTTAATTCATAGTACCAAGGATTAGTAGGGTACTTATCAATTAATATATTTATTTTATCTATGGCTTTGTCTGTTAATGCCTTTCTATATAGAGCAACAGAAGATGCGTAAATTGCATAATCAGAGTCATTCTTTTCATATTTTCTTATAATATCATCAGGTCTTTTTAAAAATCCCTCGAGTTTTGCACGTATCATATTATATCTATAAGTTAATTCTAATGAGTCTCTTTGATTGTAGAATTTTGATTTTACTGCTTGATTCTCTAAAGCCATAATTCTTTGACGAGAAATAGGGTGGCTACGGACTCTAGAGCTTTGATTTCTTGCACTTAATGCCTCTTGATCAGCGAAATTATAAAGAACATCAATCATACCTTTTGAAGAAAGGCCAAGTTTTTCAAGATATTGGAATGCTGCTTGATCAGCCGCAGCTTCCTGACCACGAGAATATTTAGCTACCATACCTTGTGCAATTTGCTGACTTCCAAGTAAAATACCCTGCACAGCATCACTGTCACCTCCAGCAACTGCAGCGCCAATGCCAAGGAGTAAGCCTATAATCATAGGTGCTTGCGCTTTTTTTAAGGCAATGTCGGATCTTGCAAGATGAGCACCTGCTATATGACCTGTTTCATGAGCTAAAACTCCCCTAAGCATTGAAGGGTCATCAAATTCCATAATAAGTCCTGTATTAACAAAAATTTTCTGACCACATGTTACAAATGCATTTACGCTATTGTCATTAAATAAATATAAATCAACTGAGGAGGAATTTAAATTTGCTACATTGACAATTGGCGTTGTCATTTCTGATAGAAACAACTCTGTTTCTGCATCTCTAGCAATACCTCTTCCACTAAGATCGGGTGTTAATAAAATGATTAAATAAAGGTGTATTAATAATGAAAATATTTTATTTTTTTTGATCATTTTAAGTTTTTACTTATTCCACCATCCTGTTTTTTTATCTTTAGTTTTTTTAGAGTCTGCTACTGGTGCTCCAATATAATTTTCATTTCTAACTTCATCAGTTTGTTTAGATTTTTTATTTTGATCGCTAGTTTTTTTAGTTTGTTTTTTATCTTTGATATTTTCATTTGAAATACTTTTATCACTTGTTTTTTTATTATTTTTGTTAATATTTTTTTTGCCTTCAGTTTTTTTGTTAGGGTTTTTTGTATTTTTATTAGAAGAGGTTTTGCTATTTGAACTGTTTTTAGATTTTGAGTTTGAATTTTTTTGTTTCTTATTCTGTGGTTTTCTATCTTTTTCGTTTTTGCTTTTACCTAGAATATTGGATTTTGAATCAAAGGAAAGGATCTTACACTCTTTTCCTCTAAACTGATTATTTCCTATTAATTTAAAATTAATTTCTGTTTCATTTTCAAGTTTTGATAATTCATCTCGTTTGTTATTAACAATAAAATTAAGGATTTCAATCGAAACCTCAGTTTGAACTGTAGATGCTCTTTTATCATTTGCTGCTTCACTGATTTCCCTTAATATTTCTAAGGCAATTGATTCAGTTGTTCTTAAGGATCCCTTACCATCACAATGAGGGCAGATTTCATAAGAATTTTCTTGAATGCTTGACCTTATTCTTTGTCGAGACATTTCTAGTAAACCAAAGGAGCTAATTCTTCCAACCTGAATTCGTGATCGGTCTGATCTTAAGGATTCCTTTAATTTCTTTTCTATTGCTCTACGATTTGCAAACTTTTCCATATCAATAAAATCAATAACAATAAGACCTGCCATATCTCTTAATTTAAGTTGTCTAGCTATTTCTACAGAGGCCTCTAGATTTGTTCTAAGGGCTGTGTCTTCTATGTTGTAATCTTTTTTTGATGTTCCAGAGTTAACATCGATAGCTACTAAAGCTTCGGTTTGATCAATAACAAGTGAACCGCCGGATTTTAAAGGAACATTTTCAGCATAAATTGAACTTAGTTGATCTTGAATGTTATCTTTTTGAAAGATGGGCTTAGATTCTCGCCATTTTTGCACTTTTTTAGCATGACTAGGTAGCATCATTTTCATTAATTCTTTAGTAACTTTGTATTTTTCATCTCCCTCTACATAGATTTTATCTATGTCTTTACTGTACATATCCCTTAATGTTCTATGTATTACGCTTCCGTTTTCGTAAATTAAAGAAGGTGCATTTGCTGAAAGGGTATCCTCTCGTATTTTGTTCCAACTTTTAACTAAGAAATTATAATCTTTCTTAATTTCACCCGCAGTTGTGTTGCTTCCAGCAGTTCTTATGATCAAGCCCATATCATCTGAAACTTCTAACTTATCTAAGATAGTTTTCAACTTTTTGCGTTCTTTGGGGTTATTTATTCTCCTGCTAATCCCTCCTCCCTTAAGTGTGTTCGGCATCAAGACGCAATATCTTCCAGGAATTGATATATAAGTTGTTGCAGCAGCCCCTTTATTGCCTCGTTCTTCTTTAGAAATTTGCAAAAGAATAACTTGGTTTTTTTTAATAACTTCTTGGATTTTATATTTTACTGCCTTCCTTTTTTTTCTATCTGATTCTATTTCTTCGAGTTCATCACCCCCAAGATCATCAGGCTCATCTGACTCCTCCACTTTTGTGGAAATTTGATTTTCATCTTCAAGATTTTCTCCATTTGATTTTTTTATTTCTTCCTTATCAGCTTGAGGAATTTGATAATAATCTGGATTTATTTCTGAAAATGGAAGGAAGGCATTTTTATTTCCTCCATAATCAAGAAATGCTGCTTGAAGCGATGGCTCGACCCTTATTACCTTGGCAAGGTAAATATTCCCTCTAATAGGTTTTTTAGCGTCGAATTCATAATCATAGTCTTCTAATCTCTTGTCTTTTATTATTGCAATCCTCGTCTCTTCTTGATGGACTGCATCTATTAAAATTTCGTTTGTCATTTAGATAATCTCCGAATGCCAATAAATATTTTTTTATTGAAAAACTTACTTCCTTCATATCAGTATATGTTATTGAAATATTCATGGCTTTTATTGTTATGGAGGATATTTAAAATCCTCTATATAAATCCTTTTTTATAATTAAATTAAAAAATTATTTAATCATAGATACGACTCCTTTATATTAGTTAATCTTAGTTTGACAAGCTTCTAATAGATTATTCTTGAAAAATGATGATTTTTAGTAAAAAAAAGATAATAATTTTCATAATATGTGCTCTATTTGCAACAGAAAATGTATTTTCTAGTGAAAGAGCTTTGATTTCAAAAATTAGATTTTCTGGAAATAATGAAGCATTAAGAGTTATCATTGATAGCAATAATTTAATAAAGCACGAAATTTCAGCATTCACTAATCCCTCAAGAATAGTTGTTGATTTATACAATGTTAAGTTCAGTAAAGATTTTTCATTTCCACAAGCAACTGGTGTAATTAAAGGAATAAGATATGCTGATTTTAATGCTAATACATCTAGGATAGTATTTGATTTAAATGAATCTCCCAATGTTAAGAATGTTAAAGTTTTAAAACCTAGCGCTGGTTCAATTAGAAGATTAAGTTTTGACATTATTTCTAATAAGCAAACTTCAACTATTAAGAATAAAAAGGTTAACAAGAATTATAAATTAAGGAAAACAATTATCATCGATCCTGGGCATGGTGGTAAAGATCCGGGAACTTCCTACCCAAAGGTAGTTTCTGAAAAAGACATTGTTCTACGTTTTGCAAGGATATTAAAAAAACATTTATCTAGAAATAATAATTATCGTATTTTTCTTACTAGAGAAGATGATAGTTTTGTATCATTAAGTGATAGGGTAAGTTTTGCTAAAAGCAAGAATGCTGATTTATTTATATCAATTCATGCTGATGCTTCTAGTTCCTCTAATACAAAAGGTTTATCTGTATACACTCTCTCAGATAAAGGTTTAGACAAGGAAGCAGAAAAACTTGCAGCTATTGAGAATTCTTATGCTATGGTTGGCACAAGTTACAGCGGTAATTATTTAAGAAATGCTAGAAACCCAAGTGATTTTGTTAAATATCAAAGAAAGTTAATAGATAATCGTTTTAAATCTACTAAGTTTGCAAGCACTCTAACTAGTAGAGTTAAATCTAAGACACCTCTATTAAATAATCCTCTTCGCTCAGCAGGTTTTGCTGTGTTAAAATCTGATGAGTTTCCAAGTGTTCTGGTAGAATTAGGTTTTGTAACAAATGAATATGATAGAAAAAATTTAAGAAGCGGGAACTGGCTTCAATCTATATCAAGCCAATTTGTTAATGCTATTAATGAATATTTTAAATAAGATAAAAAAATGCGAAATGATTTTTTAAAATATATTGATGGTATAGAGA
The DNA here is from genome assembly GCA_003212795.1 of OCS116 cluster bacterium AG-435-F03. Classification (GTDB taxonomy): domain Bacteria; phylum Pseudomonadota; class Alphaproteobacteria; order MED-G09; family MED-G09; genus AG-430-B22. The sequence continues at coordinate 298,703 of QCOV01000001.1, forward strand.
ATAATCTAAATCTATTAAGGGGGTATCTTTGACTGGGATACTTCTAAAAAGAGATTAGAAAAACTTAATAAATCAATTGAAAGTGGTGATATTTGGGATGACCAAAAAGAAGCCCAATCAATAATGCAAGAAAGATCAAACTTAGAGAATTCTCTTAATATTTATTCAGAGATAAAAAATGAACTGGTTGAAATTTCAGAATTGATTGATTTATATAATAATGAGAGTCAATCATCTGAACAGCTTGAAGAAGAAATTTTAGTATCCTTAACTGAGTTATCTGAGCGTGCTGAGCTTGCTTTAATAGAATCAATGCTTTCTGGTGAAGCTGACTCTAATTCAGCTTATCTAGAATTTCATCCTGGCGCAGGAGGAACAGAGAGTCAGGATTGGGCGCAAATGCTACTACGAATGTATTCAAGGTGGGGAGAAAGCAGAGGATATAAAATTGAAGTTATTGAATACAGCGCAGGTGATGAAGCAGGTATTAAAAGTGCAACACTTAAAGTTATTGGCAAAAACCCTTATGGATGGCTAAAAACCGAGTCAGGGATTCATAGATTAGTTCGTATTTCTCCATTTGATTCACAAAAAAGAAGGCATACAAGTTTTGCAAGTGTATGGGTTTATCCTGAAATTGATGATAATATCGAAGTTGATTTACAGGAATCGGATTGTAGAATAGATACCTACAGATCGTCTGGCGCAGGAGGTCAACATGTTAATACGACCGATAGTGCTGTTAGAATAACACATACTCCAACAAATATAGTAGTTCAATGTCAATCTCAAAGATCTCAACATAAAAATAAAAGCACAGCGTTATCTATGCTTAGAGCAAGACTTTATGAATTAGAGCTTCAAAAGAAGGAAGAGAAAGCTCAAGAAATTCTTGATACTAAATCTGAAATAGGTTGGGGGCATCAAATTAGATCTTATGTGTTGCAACCATATCAGATGGTTAAAGATTTAAGAACAAATGTTGAAGATGGAAATACTCAGGCAGTTTTAGATGGAAGAATTGATAAATTCTTAACAAGCGCGCTTTCAAGAAAAATTAGTTAGGAAGATTTAATTTTATTAATTACATCTTCAACATGACCTTTTACTTTTACTTTTTCCCATATGTATTCAATTTTAGATTCCTCATTTATTAGGAAAGTTGAACGCTGGATACCCATGTATTTTCTTCCATACATATTTTTTTCAACCCAAACACCAAATTTTTCAAGAACTTTGCCATTTTCATCTGATGCTAGAAGTATCTTTAATCCTTGTTTATTAATAAATTTATTGTGAGTTTCTAAACTATCTTTAGAAATCCCAATTACCTGAGTATTTAATTTTTTGAATTCTTTAATTTTATTAGTAAAATCTTTTGCTTCAGTTGTACATCCAGGAGTATTGTCTTTGGGATAAAAATATAAAATATATTTTTTATCCTTTATATCTTTACTATCGAGTAAATTCCCATCTGATAAAGGTATTTTGAATTTAGGGATCTTATCTCCAATTTTACATTTTTTTTTCATATTTTTTCCTTATAAATGAGTGTTAATGAATAAAGTAATAAAATATCTTTTATCAATAATTTCTAAAATATTTAGTTTCTCTATCTTTAGTTTTATTTTTTTACTACTTTTTCTTCAATTTGGAACTTTAAATTTACAATTTTTAGATCCTATTATTAAATCAAATTTTGCTGATAAATATTTAACAAAAATAGATTTTGTTAATAATGATATTAATCTTAAATTTGATAAAAATAATAATGATTTTGTTTTTGCTGTTAATAGCAGATTAAAAAATAAACCCAATGTTGCTGAATGGTCTTTGCTCCTAGATACTGAAATAAGAATAAAAGTATTGTTAAGCAATCTTGAAAAAAATGTAGTGGCTTTTAAATTATCATCTAGTAAACAAAAAAAAGATAATCGAATTAGTCATTTTAATTTTTACGGCAGTTTAAATAGTTTAAGAAATTCTGATATATTAGAAATAAATGGTTTTGCTAAAGATTTGCCTTTAAGTTTTATCAAAGCTCTATGGCCTGATAACCTTGGTAAAGGCGCAAGGGCATGGACAAATAGATCTTTATTTAAAGGAATAATATCTGATTTAGAGTTTAATTCTAAATTTGTTTTCAAAAAAGATGGAAAATTATTATTTGATCCAGTTATAAATTTAGATTTTGATTTTAATGATATTGAAGCTCATTACTTAAATAATATGCCGCCCATAACTGATACTCTTGGGAAAGGTCATTTAGATTTCCAGATGTTCACTATAGATTTATTTGATGGCCGTATTGATTTAGGGGAGAGATCAAGAATTTATATTAATAATGGTAAATTTAATGCATTTGATATTAAAAAAAGACATGGTCCTGGGCAAATTATAATTGATGCCTCTTCAAATGTAGGAGATTTTTTTGATTTGCTTAGTAAACATAATTATATTTCAAAATTAATAAAATTAGATAGAAATAATTTATCTGGGGAAAGCAATCTGATTCTTCAATTTGATTTCCCCCTAAAGAACTCTGTTAAGTTTTCAGAAACTAAAACAAATATAAACTTAAATGTTGAAGAGATAACTATTTATAATAAAGAAAAAAACCCAAGCATAATAAGTGATTCATCAATTCTAATTCTTGATTACAATATTGATGAAGCTAGTTTTTTTAAAGGCACAATAGAAACAAAAAGCCTTAAAATTCTTGAATTACCAATTTTTGCCCAAATTCTTGATGTTTCAATACCTGGTTTAAGCAATATTAGTGATGGTGGGAGAGACATTACCTTTGCTAGCTCTGATTTTAATGTTCAGCTTTCAAATAGAGGCATAAGTATTATTGATGGAATTTTAAAGCCTGAAAGCAATCTTCCTGTAGTAGGGAATAGTTTAGGGTTATCATTGTCTGGCGGATATATCTTCGACAAAAGTAAAATTGACTTTAATGGGACAGTTGTTCCAATATCGTGGCTTAATAATTTACCCTCTAATGTACCGCTTTTAGGCGAGCTATTCTCAGGAAGCAAAGATGGAGAGGGATTAATTGGGATAAAATTTAGAATTTATAATGAAGATGAGGGTGAAGTTAAAATTGAAACCAACCCTTTATCAGTTTTAACCCCTGGATTTTTACAAAGAATATTTGATTAATCTATTTCAATGATTATTTTTTTCTTTTTTCCAAAAGAAATTTCTATTTCTTTTGAGTTTTTAAAATTGTTTAGTGTTAAAGTATATTTCTCATCACTGATTAATTCATCATTTAATTTAACGGCTTTTGATTGAATAAATCTTCTAGCTTCACTATTTGATTTGGTTAGCCCTAAATCATTATGAGAAAGAAGACTTAGTAAACCATATCCCTTCTCAAATTCTTTCTTTTTAAAGACGATTCTTTTTTTACTTTTCCAATCAGAGTCTTTCCCGTGAACAAGTTCCGTTATCTTAGTCGCTAATAATTCTTTCCCTTTTTCGATATCTTCATTTTTTAATTTTTCTATCTCATAGGTTTCACTCAAAGGCATATCAGTAAACAACCTAAGGAATTTTCCAACATCATCATTTTCTGTTTTATCTCTCCAATAATTCCAAAAATCTCTTGGATGCGTTGAATGATTATCTTTTTCAGAGATAAAATTAAGCCAAATTGCCCCTTCCTCTGTTTTGCCCATTTTTTGACCTGAAGAGGTGGTTAATAATGGAGTTGTTAATCCAAATAGTTCTTTACCAGCTAATCTTCTAGATAGATCTATACCACAAATTATGTTCCCCCATTGGTCAGATCCACCCATTTGGAGAATGCAATTATAGTCTGTATTAAGTTTATAAAAATCATAACCCTGGAGAATCATGTAATTAAACTCTAAAAAAGATAGATTTTGCTCTCTTTCAAGACGTTGTTTTACAGAGTCAAAAGAAAGCATCCTATTTACTGAAAAATGGCTTCCAATTTCTCTAAGAAAATCTATGTAGTTTAATTCTTCAAGCCATTTACTATTATCAATAATTTTAATTTTATTGATATCTAAAAACTTTTCAAAAACCTTTTTTATGCCTTTAACATTATTATTAATATCTTCGTAAGATAACATTTTGCGGGATTTATCTTTTAACGAAGGATCACCTATTTTGCTTGTTGCTCCACCAATAAGTACGATAGGTGTATGACCAAAATCTTGTAATTTTTTTAGCAAAAGTATTTGCATTAAAGAGCCAATGTGAAGATTTGGAGCAGTACAATCAAAACCTATATAGGCTGTAATTTTCTCTTCGGAGAATAGTTTATCCAATTTATCTGAGTCACTTATCTGGTAAATGAAACCTCTTTCATTTATATGGTTTAGAAAATCAGATTTATAATTATTCATTTACTTTTCTTATATTTTTACAATCTTAAAAATCGGGACCAATCAATCGCGAGTCAAGATATTTGCTTACTTCATTTATAAGCTTTTCTGTTTTATTTTCAAAAAAGTGATTTGCACCCGCAATATTCTTATAATCTATATTTATATTTCTTTGAGTTTGAAGTTTTTCAACTAGCCTTAGAATATCATCTTTAGGAACTACTTTATCTTCTTCACCATGTAAAATAATTCCCGATGATGGACATGGGGCAAGGAAATTAAAATCATACATATTTGCTGGAGGAGATATAGATATAAAGCCCTCTATTTCTGGTCTTCTCATTAATAACTGCATTGCTATCCAGGCTCCAAAAGAATAACCCGCAACCCAACAACCTTTTGAATCTGAAACTTGAGATTGTATCCAGTCAAGTGAGGCAGCGGCATCTGACAATTCCCCAACACCTTGATCGAATTCCCCTTGGCTCTTTCCAACCCCTCTAAAATTAAACCTCAAAACTGAAAAACCTTTTTTTATGAAGGTATGATATAAATTAAAGATGATCGGATTATTCATGTTTCCACCAAATTGAGGAAGTGGATGTAATATAATAGCAACAGGAGACCTTTTGTTTTCTACAACATTCATTCTACCTTCTAATCTTCCATCAGGTCCGCTGTATATAATTTCTGGCATATTTTTAACCTTATTTTGAATGTATTAGTGCTAAAGAAATTTATAAAATGAAGTATTTCTTGACAAAACTAGTCAAGAATTATAAATCCACACTAAATTCTATATGTTTCTAACACAACTGTAGAAAATTTGTAACAATTTAAATTAAGAGAGATTAATGAAATTAACAACTAAGGGTAGATATGCTGTACTTGCTTTAACTGAAATAGCGCTTTCAGAGGATAAGAATTTAATTAAAATCTCTGAAATTGCAAAATCACAGAATATTTCTTCAACATATCTTGAGCAAATTTTATCAAATTTAAAAAGAAATGGCTTTGTTAAGGCTGTTAGAGGCCCTAATGGAGGTTATAAACTCGCTCTGAAAGCTGAAGATATTATTATGAGCGATGTTATAGAGTTAATAGAAGGAAAAATTGAAACTAAAGGTTGTTCTCAGAAACACATATCATGCACAGGTATTTCTGGAAAATGTTTAAACCATGATTTGTGGGACGAATTAGGTAAGCAAATAAATCTTTTTCTAAGTCATATTTCATTAAAAGATATACTTGAGGGCAATATTTTAGGAAGGTCTAGGGCGCCAATTTTACCTCAAGATTGCGACAATATGACTATAAATTGATCATTGGTTATTTAGATAGAGTAGCCATATAAAATCACAAAGAGATTAAAATTGAATAAAAAAATAAATAAACCTAGTGAAAAAGACTTCAACAACCCTTATGAATTCGGTTTTGAAACCGACATTGAAACCGTTTTTGCGCCAAAAGGATTAAATGAAGATATTGTAAGGTTTATTTCAGATAAAAAAGAAGAACCTAAGTGGCTGCTTGATTGGAGGTTAGATTCTTATAATAGGTGGCTGAAAATGAAAGAGCCAGATTGGTCAAGCCTTAGATATCCTAAAATTGATTATCAGGATGCTTATTATTTTTCTGCCCCCAAAGAGATTGAAAAACCAAAAAGTCTAGATGAGGTTGATCCAAAGCTTATAGAAACCTACAACAAATTAGGTATACCACTAAAGGAGCAAGAATGGTTAGCAGGTGTAGCTGTCGATGCAGTTTTTGATAGCGTATCTCTTGGAACAACTTTTAAAGAAAAACTGAAAGAGGATGGTGTAATATTTTGTTCTTTTTCTGAAGCTGTTAAAGAACATCCTGAAATAATCAAAAAATATCTAGGAACAGTAGTTCCTAACTCAGATAATTTTTTTGCAACATTAAATTCTGCTGTTTTTTCAGATGGAAGCTTTGTTTACATTCCACCTGGAGTAACTTGCCCGATGGAATTATCTACTTACTTTAGGATAAATGCTGCTGGTACAGGTCAATTTGAAAGGACACTTTTAATTGCCGATGAAGATTCTTATGTAAGTTATCTTGAAGGCTGTACGGCTCCAATGAGAGATGAGCATCAACTTCATGCTGCAGTAGTTGAGTTGGTAGCTTTAAAAGGAGCTGAGATAAAATACTCTACAGTGCAAAATTGGTACCCTGGAGATGAAGAGGGTAAGGGCGGTGTATATAATTTTGTTACTAAAAGAGGTGATTGTAGAGGCGATAATTCAAAAATTTCATGGACACAAGTTGAAACTGGATCAGCAATCACATGGAAATACCCTAGCTGTATATTAAAAGGTGATAATTCCTCAGGAGAATTTCACTCAATTGCAATATCTAATAATTATCAGCAGGTTGATAGTGGTACTAAGATGCTTCATTTAGGGAAAAATACGAAAAGTAGAATTATTTCGAAAGGCGTTTCATCTGGATCATCTTCAAACACATATAGAGGGCAAGTTAATATCCATCCGAAATCAGAAAATTCAAGAAATTTTACACAATGTGACTCGTTGCTTTTAACTGGTAATTGTTCAGCAACAACAATTCCATATTTAGAGTCTAAGAATAAGACTTCAACCATTGAACACGAAGCAACATCATCCAAAATATCTGAAGATCAGCTATTTTATTGTCTCCAAAGAGGTCTTGATGAAGAAGAGGCTATAGCATTAATTGTTAACGGTTTTTGTAAAGAGGTTTTACAAAAATTACCTATGGAATTTGCAGTTGAAGCTCAAAAACTTCTCGAGATTAGTCTAGAGGGAAGTGTAGGATGAGTGGAAACTTACTTGAAATAAATGATCTCCATGTAAATGCAGGAGACAAGGAGATTTTAAAAGGATTAAATTTATCTATTCCATTCAATGAAATACATGCAATTATGGGACCTAATGGATCAGGAAAGTCTGTCCTTTCAAATGTTTTGTCTGGAAATGAAGATTATAAAGTTACTTCAGGACAAATTATTTTTAAAAATAAAAACATCACAGAATTAAAGCCAAATGAGATATCTAATCTAGGATTATTTATGGCTTTTCAGTATCCGTTAGAAATTCCAGGTGTAACTATAATGAACTTTTTAAAAACAATTCATGAGGCAAATAGAAGGGCTAATGGTTTAGAGGTATTAGGTCCATCTGACTTCCTAAAATATGTTAGAGAAAAAGCTGAGATACTTGGAATTAATGATGAAGTATTAAAGAGACAGTTAAATGTAGGATTTTCTGGAGGAGAAAAAAAGAGGAATGAAACTCTTCAGCTTTTAGTATTAGATCCGGTTTTAACAATTTTAGATGAAACTGACTCTGGTCTAGATGTTGATGCATTAGATATTGTTTCTGATGGAATTGTAGGAATGAAAAATGAAGAAAATTCATTCTTAGTTATCACTCATTATAAAAAATTACTTGATAAACTAAGTCCTTCAAAAGTTCATATATTAGTTGATGGCAGAATAGTTGAGTCGGGAGGACCAGATTTAGCAGATAAGATTGAAAACAAAGGGTTTGAGAGTTTTAATTAAAAATGTCATCTGTTGAATTTCATAAATTTAGAGAGAATATAAAAAATATTAATGATTACACTGATCAGAAAGAAAAAATATTTGATAATTTTATTGATCAGGGTTTACCTAATAAAAGAAATGAAAGTTGGAAATATTTCGATTTAGCCTCTAAATCAAAAAAATATATTAAAAATGATATTTCAAATTCAGAAATAATTGTTGAAGATTTAGAAGAAAAAAATATTTTTTATGATTATGCGGATAATAATTTATCCATCGAAGATTATTTTAAGCCATGTAATTTCTTTAAAAGTGAGTCTGTTGTGGATTTAAATGTTGCATGCGGAAATCAAATTAAGATTTTAGATATTAAGCATACTCAGAATGAGCCAATTACAATTAAAATTGACCATAATGGGAAAAATATTTCTTTACCTAGATTGATTATTAATATTGCAGATAATGTAAAAGCAAAAATCAATTATGTTAACTCAACTAAAAATGGATTTTTAAATTTATTAGTAGAATATAATATTGGAAATAAATCAGAACTCGAGATATCACGTATTAATTCTTCACAAGGACTATTGGTAGAAACAAATCTAGTTTTTCTTTTAAATCATTCAAATTTTAATATGAAGAATTTATCTATGCCTATTGAATCTTCAAGACTTCAATTATTTTCTAATCATATTGGTGAAAAATCTAGTTGTTCATCAAAAACGATTTCAATACCATCAGAAAATTCAAATGATGACATTCTTGTAGATAATATTTTTAGTAAATCTAATTGTGAAAGTGTATCAGGCGTAAGAGCAATACTTGATAAAGACTCAGTTTGTTCTTTTCAATCTATGATTGATATCCATAACTCTGTATTAGGATCCAAGGCTGAACAAGATTGTAAAGGATTTCTTCTGTCCGATAAGGCTGTTATGAATGCAAAGCCTCAAATGAAAATTTTTAATGATGATGTCATTTGTAAACATGGCGCTACCATAGGCAGTCTTAATGAAGAGGAAATTTTTTATCTTTGTGCAAGAGGACTTGAAAGAAAAAATGCAATTAATTTAATTTTAGATGGTCATATCAGTTCTTATATAGGAGAAAAAGGTTTTTTGAGGGAGTTCTTACCTGAGGAATATAAATGACTTTTGATGTAGAAAAAACGAGAAAAGATTTTCCAATTCTTTCAAGAGAGATACAAGGGAATAATTTAACCTACCTTGATAACGCTGCTAGTTCGCAAAAACCTATAGATGTCCTTGAAGGAATTAAGCAATTTGAGAGTAATGATTATTCCAATGTGCATAGAGGTTTACATACATTGTCTGTGCTATCTACCTCTGCATATGAAGAATCAAGAAAGATTGTTCAAAAATTTTTAAATGCAAAATCTTTTGAGGAGATTATTTTTACTTCAGGAGGGACTGATAGTGTAAACCTTGTAGCTAGTTCTTATGCAGATGAGCATTTATCTAAAGGTGATGAAATAATTATTACTACAATGGAGCACCATGCAAATATTGTTCCTTGGCATTTTTTAAGAGAGAGAAAAGGAGTTCAAATCAAATGGATTGATTGCGATCAAAATGGAAAGTTTGATATTAATCAATTTGAAAAAGCAATAACCTCTAAAACTAAACTTATAGCTGTAACTCAAATGTCTAATGTTCTTGGTGCTTCACCTGATATTAAAAATATAATTGATTTATCTCACTCGCAAGGAATTCCAGTTTTAATTGACGGATGCCAAGGTGTTGTTCATGAAAAAATTGATGTTCAAGACTTAGATTGTGATTTTTATTTATTTTCCGGTCATAAACTTTATGGTCCAAATGGAATTGGTATTCTTTACGCCAAAAGTCAATATCTAGATAGAATGCGTCCATGGAGGGGCGGAGGAGATATGATTAAATATGTCGAAAAAGAAAATATTACATATAACGATGCTCCAAATAAATTTGAGGCTGGTACACCCAATATTACAGGTGCAGTCGGTTTGGGAATGGCAATAAATTATTTTGAGAAGAAAATAAAAGAAGGCTTGTTTGATCATGAGCTTAAGATATCTAATTACTTACATAATCAAATTAAAACAGTTAAAGGTATCGTTATTTATGGTGAAGAAAATATTGATAGTCCTATTGTTACATTTAATGTAGAAGGTCAACATCCTCATGATATTTCAACAATAATTGATAATTATGGTGTAGCAATAAGAGCAGGACAACATTGCTGTGGCCCTTTAATGGATTTATTAGGAATTAATGCGTCTGCTAGAGCTTCAATAGCAATGTATACAAATCAGCAAGATATTGATAATTTTATTGAAGCGTTAGAGAGGTCAATAGCTTTATTTAAGTAGTATGGTTTTAAAAATGACGGAAAAAATAGAACATAATAAGTTGATTGAGGCATTGAAAACAGTTTATGATCCAGAAATACCTGTTGATATTTATGAGTTAGGGCTTATTTATGGGATTAACGAAGAAATTAATAACAATATAAAGGTAACAATGACTTTAACAGCTCCAGGGTGTCCGGTTGCAGAAGAAATGCCTAAATGGGTCGAAGATGCCATTAAACAGGTAGATGGAGTAAACGATGTTATAGTAGAAATGGTTTTCGATCCTCCGTGGGATATGAGTTTAATGTCAGATGAGGCTAGATTAACATTGAATATGTTTTAATGGTTTAATTATGAGTAAAATTAACACAAAAATTATGTCAGCAACCCCAGAGGCAGTTAAGAGGTTAGAGCATTTAATTAATGAATCTGAAAAAGATATAAAGGCTATTAAAATTGGTGTTGAAAATGGCGGTTGTGCTGGAATGGCCTATACTATGGATTATGTTGAAGATCTTGATGTTGGTGGAGAAATTGTAAAACTTAACAACATTAATGTTATAGTTGATAACTCTGCTCTTCTATTTTTATTGGGGACTGAACTTGATTATGAAGAAACAAAATTGAATTCAGGATTCATATTTAATAACCCTAACCAAACTGATGAATGTGGATGTGGTGAGTCAGTAACTCTAGAGCAAGCTGAAATTCCAGTTGAGTTTATTAAAAATTAAACTAATTACCTTTAAATTCAGCGTCTCTTTTATCAAGAAAAGCTCTAACACCCTCTTTAAAGTCTTCCGAATTTCCAGCCTCGAATTGAAGTTCTCTCTCTAAATTAAGTTGTTCCTCATAAGTATTATCTGAGCTTTCCCAGAAGGCTTTTCTTATGAGTCTTAATGACATAGGGCCATTTGCTAATTCTTTACAAATTTCCATAGAATTATTTATTAATTCATCATCTTCAGTTAATCTGTTAATCAATCCCCAATCATAGGCTTTTTCAGCTGGCAATCTCTCACCTAGAATTGAAAGTTCTTTCGCCCTTGCATTACCTATTAATCTTGGAAGAAGCCATGTTGATCCGCCATCAGGAACAAGACCTATTCTTCTAAAGGCTTGAAGAAAAAAAGCTGATTTTGAAGCTAAGACAATATCACCCATTAATGCAAAAGACATTCCTATTCCTGCAGCTGCACCATTAACTGCAGTTACAATAGGAATATTCATATTTTTTAATCTTCTTAATATCGGATGATACATTGTTTCAAGAGCATGACCAGCGTCTTGTCTACCAGAGTTGGATTTTTCTGAGCCAGTAGATAAATTTGCACCAGCGCAGAAACCTTTTCCTTCACCCGTAATTAAAAGGCATTTTATTTTTGAATCTTTTTTTTCAATTTCATTAAGACATTCCCAAATACCTTCCAACATTTCCGCTGAGACTGCATTTCTAACAGTGGGATCATTAAATCGCATAATTCCAATATTGTCGGAAACTTCCAAACTTATCTTATTAAAATCCATGAATAACTCCTTAAGAAAATTAATTTCTAATATTATCGTATAGATTAGCCTTTTCTCTAATGAATTCAAACCTTAATTCAGGCTTATTGCCCATTAAATTAGTTACAACTGTTTTTGATACTTTTTTTCTATCTTCGGGATTAACTATTCTTAATAATGTTCTGTTACCAGGTAACATAGTCGTTTCTTTTAGTTGAGCAGGCATCATTTCACCTAAACCCTTAAATCTATTTATTTCAATTTTTTTTGTTTCATCGAGATGCTTTTTAATCATTTCATCTCTATCATGATCATCTTTGGCATAAAAAACTTTCTTACCCTGTGAAATCTTGTAAAGCGGAGGTAAAGCCAAGAATAACTTTCCTTGATCGATTATTTCAGGGATTTCTTCATGAAAGAAAGTGATTAATAATGATGCAATATGTGCACCATCCACATCAGCATCGGTCATTATAATTATTTTTTCATATCTTAAGCCGTTTTCATTATAAAGATCTCCAGATCCACAACCCAGTGCTTGTATAAGATCAGATATTTGTTGATTATCTCTTATTTTGGATTTAGTTGAATTAGCTACATTTAGAACTTTCCCTCTAAGTGGAAGAATAGCTTGAAACCTTCTATCTCTTGCTTGTTTTGCAGATCCTCCCGCACTATCACCTTCTACGATAAATAATTCAGTACCTTCGCTATTTCCTTGAGAACAATCAGCTAGTTTGCCAGGAAGTCTTAATTTCCTAATTGCACTTTTCCTAGAGGTTTCTTTATCTTGTTTTTTCTTTAATCTTTCTTCTGTTATTGAATATAAATATTGTAATAATGACTCAGTTTGCTGAGGTGAGTTAGACAAAAGAGTTTCAAATCTATCCTTTATGGCATTTTCGATAACCTTTTGGATTGATTTATTTGAAAGTTTGTCTTTTGTTTGTCCTTGAAATTTAGGATCGGGAAGAAAAACTGATATCGCACCTATAAGATTTTTACTTAAATCATCAGAATTAATTTTTTGTGCAACTTTATCTCCTGTTCTTTCTCCATGTGATTTTATTGCCTTTAAGAGTCCACCTTTTAATCCAAGCTCATGAGTCCCTCCCTGAGGTGTTGGGACGGTATTGCAGTAAGAATTTAAGAATGTATTATTGCCTAAAGACCAATTAATTGCCCATTCGAAAGATAGATTATTTTTGTCTCTTTCCCTATTTCCTGAAAAGATCTCAGTTAGTAAGGACATCTTTTCATCAACTTCATTTTCTACTAAATCAATAAGGCCATTCGAAAATTTAAATACATCATTTTCAGGAATATTTTCTTTTTTTGAGATTTCACCTTCACAGAACCATCTAATCTCAACGCCAGCAAAAAGATAAGCTTTAGATTTACTAAAATCATATAATTTTTTGCAATTAAAATAATTATCTAGTCCAAATATTTCAGGATCAGGCTTAAAACTAACTTTTGTTCCTTTTCTATTAGTTTTCTTTTTTAACTCCTTTAGTTTTGAAGTAGGGTGCCCCTTTGAAAATTTCTGATTATATATTTTTTTGTCTCTATAAATTTCAACATCTACAAATTCTGAAAGCGCATTAACTACGCTGATACCAACACCATGTAGACCACCAGATGTTTGATAAACTTTATTACTAAATTTACCACCCGCATGTAGAGTTGTCATTATTACCTCTAAAGCAGATTTATCTGGAAAGCTAGGGTGTGGATCAATAGGTATACCTCTTCCATTATCATAAACAGTTATAATATTATCTTTTTCGACCTTTACTTCTATAAATGATGCAAAATTTGCAACTGCTTCATCCATAGCATTATCAATAACTTCTGAGAATAAGTGATGCATTGAAGAGTTATCTGTTCCTCCAATATACATTCCAGGTCTTCTCCTAACTGGTTCTAGGCCTTCAAGAACTTCTATTGAAGAAGCATCATATTTCTTTGTTTTATTCATTGTGAATTAAACATTTATATAAAGATTGATTCGAGGAAAAGAAAAAGCCCAACTCGTAAGTTGGGCTTTTTTTGTCATATGTTTTTAACTTTAGCTTGTTAAAGTGCCAACAATATGTGAAATGATTTTATAAGGATCAGCATTTGATGCAGGCCTTCTATCCTCAAGATACCCATTCCAATTATGTTCTACAGTGTAAATAGGAATACGAATACTTGCACCTCTATCACTAACACCGTAAGAAAATTCAGTAATTTTCTGTGTTTCATGAAGCCCAGTTAGTCTTTTATCATTATCTGATCCGTAAGAAGCTATACCTTGATCATGAACTTCACCTAGTTTTTCACAAAAACCTGTAAAAAGTTCTTCAGAACCGTTTGATCTCATTACTTCATTTGAAAAATTAGTATGCATACCTGAGCCATTCCAGTCTCCTGCTTGAGGTTTAGGATGGAAGTTTACACACACATCGAATTCTTCACCGACTTTCTGAAGAAGATATCTACTCATCCATAGGTCATCACCAGCTTTAATTCCTTTGCCTAAGCATTGATATTCCCATTGACCTAAGGCAACTTCAGCATTCGTTCCAGTAAGCTCAATTCCAGCTTCTAGGCATGCTTCTAAATGAGCTTCAGATACATCTCTGCCCTTAACATTTGCTGCTCCAACACCGCAATAATATTCACCTTGAGCTCTTTCAGGGATTCCCTCTTCCCAACCTAAAATTGAACCATCTGGATTTGTAAGAAAATATTCCTGTTCAAAACCAAACCACCATTCATCAGTAACGATTTCAGAGGCGGAATGTCTCATATTTGTTGAATGCGCTTCTCTGGCGCTTGTTTGAACTCCACACATTACTAGAGAATCTCCAAACAATGGATTTTTATATTCTTGAACTGGTATAAGAATACAATCTGAACCTTCAGTATCGGCTTGTTGGGTTGATGAGCCATCAAATGACCATTCAGGTGGTGTTCTATCAGTAGTTACTTTTACTTTACTTCTTAAGTAAGGCTCAGGTTGGTATCCATCCAACCATACATATTCATATTTTTTCATGCTGTTCTCCGTTATTAAAAAAAATTGAAACTAAATTGCTTCAGAACCAGTTTCACTAGTCCTAATTCTTATTGCTTCGTCAATATTACTTATAAAGATTTTCCCATCACCAATTTTGCCCGTATATGCTGATTTTGTTATAACTTCACAAGCTTTGTCACACTTGTCGTCATCTACAACAATATCAAGAACAATCTTTGGTAAAAAATCTACATTATATTCTGCACCTCTATATAATTCTGTGTGACCCTTTTGTCTTCCAAAGCCCTTGGCTTCAGTAACAGTTACGCCAGAAATATCTATTTCCTGCAGTGCATCCCTCACTTCATCAAGCTTGAAGGGTTTTATTATTGCTGTTATTTTCTTCATGTCTTTCTCCAAAAAATTATACTATACATAAGCAAAATTTATGCCAAACTAATACTTACCTAGGATGATTTCGTCATATGTAATATGTGTAAGTCAATAGTGTGTAACTATTTAATTAAAATTTAATAGGAAAAATATGTTTGTTTGTTATGATTTGATTTATTTTATAAAAGTGCAAAGGAGACTTTATGTCTATTAAAGATAATACACCTGTATTGGTTGGTTGTGGGCAAATAACTCAAAAAATTGATAATCCAAAAGACGCTAAAAATCCAATTGAATTAATGAGAGAGTCTTCTTTAAAAGCATTTGAAGATAGTACTATAGAATCTTTAGAGGATAAAATTGATACAGTAACAACTGTAAGATTTATTTTTGATTCAGGTGGAGGAAGAAGGCCTCCTTTCAGTATTTATTCTAATCCCCCACAGTCCCTTGCGAATAGTTTAGGCATTAATGACGCAAAAACATTTAATGGACCCTCTGGAGGGAATACACCACAATATTTAATAAATATTTTAGCTGAAATGATTACTAACGGTGAGACGGAGGTAGCACTTCTGTCAGGAGCTGAATGTTTTTCTTCTATGAGAAAAGCTTCAAAATTAGGAATTAAAACAGGTTGGGGAGAGGATGCAGGAGGAGAAAGAATTGATCTAGGGTTTGAAAAACCTGGTGGAACAGAAAATGAGATGAAACACGGAATTATTTTTCCTATTAATGTTTACCCACTTTTTGAAAATGCTATACGAGGAAATAAAAATCATTCTATTGAAAAACATTTAGATTATTTAGGGGAAATGTTTGAGCCTTTTACAAAAGTTGCAAGCCAAAACTCAAATTCTTGGTTTCCAACCTATAGAAGTGCTAAGGAAATATCTACGCCTAATGAGAATAATAGATTTGTAGGGTTTCCTTATACAAAATATATGAATGCAATAATGGAGGTCGATCAAAGCGCTTCTTTGATAATTATGAGCGAAAAAAAAGCAAATGAATATTCTGTCCCAAAATCAAAAAGAATTTATCTTCATGGTTGTGCAGATATTAATGAAGTTTGGAATGTTACTGAAAGGCCTGATCTTCATAAATCTAAGGCTATAAGGCTTATGGGAGAAAAAGCATTATCCATGGCAAAATGGAATATCGATGAAATAGATTTTTTTGATTTATATTCTTGTTTTCCAAGTATGGTTGAATTGGGAAGAGAAGCATTAGATATTCCTGAAACTACATCCAAACCTTTGACTGTTACTGGTGGATTACCATTTTTTGGTGGAGCAGGAAATAATTATGTCAGTCACTCTATAGCTACAATGATGGAGAAATTAAGAGAAAATAATAATAGTAAAGGGCTTTGTACATCAAATGGATGGTATGCAACAAAACATGGAATAGGGCTTTATTCAAATATTCCTTATGAAGGGAATTGGAAAAGAGAAGAGCCAAAAAACTATCAAAAAACAATTGATGATTTAGATAGACCGGATGTTGATGAAGATCCAACCGGAAATGCAACAATAGAAACATATACTGTTGCAAATGGAAGAGATGGTCCACAGATGGGAATAGTAATAGGGCGAGTAAATGCAAATAATAAGAGATTTATCGCTATTTCAAATGATGAAAAAACTCTTGAAATAATGATGACAGAAGAATGTTTAAATAGAGATTGCATTATTTCAAGAAATTCTGAAGGTCTTAACATTTTTTCAATATAGAAATGGTAAAAATATATCTTGTTAGACATGGAGAAGCAACTGAAGGGTGGACTTCACAAGATCCACCTTTAAGTGAGTTAGGGAAATCACAAGCAGAATCTTTGGTAACATTTGTGAGCTCTACTATTGATGAAAACTCAATAAATAATATTGATTTTATATCAAGTCCTTTGAATAGATGTAAAGAAACTGCTTCTTTAGCTCTTGAAAAAATGTATTCTGAGATAGTAATTAATAACAATTTTAGGGAGCTTCCATCTCCAACTCTTGACTTAGAAAAAAGAGTTAATTGGTTGCGAAGGGTCTTACCTTTAACCTGGTCTGAGTTATTAAAAGATAAAGAAACCAAAGACTCTGGTGTAAATTTTATTCAATGGAAAAAAAATATTATGAACAATATTTATTCTATAAACAAAAACACAATTATATTTACACACTTTGTAGTAATTAATTCAATTATAGGTGAAATACTTAAATCCGACAAAATTGTTAATTTTCAACCCTCAAATTGCTCTATTACTGAGATAAGAAAAATAAATGATAGATTAAAATTAGTGAAATTAGGAAAGAGTCTAGAAAGCACGGTTAATTAATGTTTAACACTATATTTACATCACAATCTTCTTATGAGTTAGATAAATTATGTGTCAGAAGAGGTATTAAGTTCTCAGATTTAATGGAAAATGCTGGTAAATCAGCTTACTTAAAAATTGAAAAAAAAATTATTCCTTGTCTAAAAGAGTTTAATAAAAAAATTTTAATTTTGTGTGGTCCTGGAAATAATGGAGGAGATGGTCTTGTGATCGCAAAATATCTTCTTAAAAGCGGGTATAAGGTAGACATTAGTTTTCCTATTTCAAGTAAAAGTAAAATTAATAAATATTCAAATGAGAAATTAAATGATTTAGATATTTCTCCTCAAAAATTCGATGATTTAAATTTAAATAAATACTCTATGATTATAGATAGTATTTTTGGTATAGGACTTAGCAGGAATTTTTCAAATAACTTTATAAAGATCGTAGAAAAAATTAATAAAACAAAAGCCTGTAAGGTTTCTATTGATATCGCCAGCGGTGTTAACTCTGACTCTGGTAATTTAATGCCAATTTCCATTAAAGCTAATCATACAATAACTTTTGTTGCGCCTAAGATTGGCCATTATTTATTACCTGGAAAAATAAATTCAGGCATTATTCATGTTGTTTCAATTGGTGAAAGAAAATCAGAAATTAATAAAGTTACAAAATTATCTAAAGTAAAATTAAATATTCCTGAATCATGGATAAAAAACTTTAAATGGCCATCAATGTCTGATCACAAATATAAAAGGGGCCATATTCTTGTTAAATCTGGACCACTAACATCTACAGGTGCATCACGTTTAGCTGCTGTTTCAGCTTTACGATCAGGTGCCGGAGCAGTTACTCTTGCTTCTGAGACTAATGCTTTAGTAGTTAATGCCTCTCACCTTACTTCAGTAATGTTAAAAGAAATAAACAACACAGAAGAATTTTTTAATTTTGTAAAAGAAAAGAAAATTAAAACATTGATTATTGGGCCAGGAAGCGGTGTAAATCAAATGATCAAAGAATTAGTTGTAAGAGCAATTAAGGAAGAGATAGGATTTGTTTTGGATGCTGATGGTCTAACATCTTTTCAAAAGAATCCAAATGAATTGTTTGGCTTGCTGAAAAAAAGAAAAAAAAGAAATAATATAATTTTAACCCCTCATGAAGGAGAATTTAATAGATTATTTAAGTTTGGTAATATGAATAAAATTGATAAAGCAAATAAAGCGGCAAAAATTACTAATTCGACAATTTTATTTAAGGGTAATGATACCATCATTTCATCACCAAAAAATATAACACTTCTGGCTAAAGAATCTTCTCCATTCCTGTCAACCGCAGGTTCTGGCGATGTATTAGCTGGTATATGTGGAAGCTTTCTTGCACAGGGAATGAAAAGTCATTTTGCAGCAGGCGCTGCTTCTTGGCTTCATAATGAAATTGGCATTGAGGCAGGGCCTGGTTTGATAGCTGAGGACATGAACAAATTTTTGTCAAAAGCAATATCAAAACAATTGAAGAAAGCATATCAAAGTGGAAATTAGTTTAGCAAAAAACAAAGATCTAAATGGGATTAATGATATTTATAATTATTATATCTCTAATACAGCTTATACCTTTGATATAAATCAAATAACAATAGAAGAAAAAAAAGAATGGTTTAATCAGTTTAAAAATTCTGAAACATCAATCTGTTTGGTTGGATATGAAAATGATGATTTGGTTGGGTTTGTTTGTTCAACAAAATTTCGAGAAAAAGAAGCTTATAATCAATCGTTAGAAACTAGCGTATACATAAGTGAAAAATTTAAAGGTAGAGGATTTGGAAAAAAATTAATGTTTGAACTTATAACAAGATTAAAGTCTACAAATATTAAAAATCTATATGCTTTAATAACTTATCCTAACAAAACATCAATAAATTTACATAAAACTCTTAATTTCACAAAAGTAGGTATATTAAATAATGTTGGTTATAAGTTTAAAAAATACTGGAGTGTTCATATTTATGAATTAAAGCTCTAATTATTTTATTTTAAGCTAGATAAAAATTCTATCTGCTGTTATTACACTGTACAAATGCGGGCGTGGTGGAATTGGTAGACACGCAGGTTTTAGGTACCTGTGCTTCGGCGTGGGGGTTCGACTCCCTCCGCCCGCACCATTAAAAAGAGAAAGTAATGAAAATTTTAGAAGAAAAAAAACTAAAAGGCTTGAAAAAGGAATTTCTTGTTGAAATACCGTTTTCAGATTTAGATGATTTAAAACAAAAGAAATTAAAAGATATAAGTGAAAAAGTAAAAATTGCAGGTTTTAGACCTGGAAAAGTTCCGATGAGTCATGTCGAAAAATTATATGGTAAAGAGACAATTGTTGAGGTTATTGAAGAAAAAGTTTCTGAAAGTTCTAGAAAGGTTCTTGATGAAAAAGACTTAAGGCCGGCCGTTAATCCAGAAATAAAATTAATAAGTGAAATGGAAAAATCTATTAATGATCAAAGCGATATTACTTTCTCTATGAGTTTTGAAGCATTGCCTGAGATAGAGTTTGTTGATTTTAAGAAGATAAAGTTAGATAAACCTGTGGCCAGCCCAAAGAAAGAAGACATTGATGAAGCTCTTGAGTATTTAGCTACACAAAATAAAGACTATAAATTGGCAAAAAAAGGATCAAAGTCAAAAGATGGAGATAAAGTAATATTAGATTATTCAGGGGCAGTTGATGGTGTAAACTTTGATGGCGGTACCGCAGAAAAAGCAGAATTAATACTTGGCTCTAAAACCTTTATTGATACTTTTGAAGATCAGCTAGTGGGTGAAAAAGCTGAAACCTCTAAAGTTGTTAAAGTAAAGTTTCCTGATGAATATCCAAATAAAGAGCTTGAAGGAAAGAATGCTGAATTTGATGTAAAAATAATTGAAATTCTTAATCCAATAGACTCTAAGATTAATGATGAATTAGCTAAAAAATTTGGTCAAGACTCACTAAAAGATCTTAAAGGTGTTCTGGAAGAACAGATAAAAAAAGATTTTGATCAAGCTGCAAAAATGAAATTAAAAGACAGCCTTTTTAGTGAATTGGAAAAAAATCACAAATTTGATTTACCACAAGTTCTCGTCGACCAAGAGTTTAATCAAATGTGGAGCCAACTTGAAAGTCAGCTGGAACAACAAAAGAAAACTTTGGACGATCTAGAAGTAAAAGAGAAAGAACTAAAAAAGAATTATAAAGAAGTATCAGAAAAAAGAATTTCTATTGGCTTATTAATTGCTGAGATTGGTAGGGTAAATAATATTGATCTAGATGATAATGATTATAATATTGCTCTACAAAAGGAAGTACAGAAATACCCTGGCCAAGAACAACAAATCATAGATTTTTATAAGAAAAATCCTGATGCAATTAGGAATCTTACTGCTCCCATATATGAAGATAAAGTTGTTGATTTTGTGTTAGAAAAGGTAACTTTAAAAGATAAAAAAGTTTCAAGAAAAGATTTATTTGGTGCTGAGGCTACTCAAGAAAAACCAAAAGAAACTAAACCTAAGACAAAAAAAGGAAAAACAGCTAAGAAAAAAGTATAATTTATTAATGATATAAATAATTGTATTTATTAACTAAATATACAATTAATTAATAAAATAGTTATAATTTCTTGGCATAATTGAAGAATTAACCCATATATATCTCTATGGAAAATAAATTTACACCACAAAGTAATCTAATACCTATGGTTGTTGAACAATCAAATAGGGGCGAAAGGGCTTATGATATTTATTCTCGACTTCTTAAAGAGAGAATAGTTTTTGTTACGGGACCAATTGAAGATTATATGGCAAGTGTAATTACCGCTCAACTCTTGTATTTAGAAGCTGAAAATCCAAAAAAAGAAATCTCAATGTATATTAATTCACCTGGTGGAGTTGTTTCATCTGGTTTGGCTATCTATGATACTATGCAATATATTAAACCAGAAGTTTCAACCCTTTGTATTGGTCAGGCAGCCTCTATGGGTAGTTTACTTTTGGCTGCAGGCGAAAAAAATAAAAGATTTGCTCTACCAAATTCAAGAATTATGGTTCATCAACCATCAGGAGGTTTTCAAGGCCAAGCATCAGATATTGAGAGACATGCAAAAGAGATAATTTCACTTAGAAGTAGATTAAATGAGATTTATGTTAATCATACTGGAAAAGATTTAAAAACCATTGAGTCAGCATTAGATAGAGATACTTTTATGACTTCAGATGATGCTAAAAAATTTGGCTTAATTGATAAAGTTGTTCAAAAAAGGGATACTGAAGAGAAATAATTCTTTAGAAAATCATTATGAGTAAAATTAGCGACAGCGGAGATTCTAAAAATACACTTTACTGCAGTTTTTGCGGAAAAAGTCAGCATGAAGTAAAAAAACTAATTGCTGGGCCAACCGTTTTCATATGTGATGAGTGTGTTGAGTTATGTATGGATATTATTAAAGAAGAAAATAAAATTAATGATAATAAATCTTCTGAAGGTGTACCTGCTCCCCAAGAGATATTTGATGTTCTTCAGGATTATGTTATTGGCCAACAAACTGCTAAAAGAGTTCTATCTGTTGCCGTCCACAATCACTATAAAAGACTAGATGATAAGAATGCTAAAGATGATGTAGAATTAGCGAAATCAAACATATTACTACTTGGACCAACAGGTTGTGGTAAAACTTTATTGGCTCAAACATTAGCAAGAATACTTGATGTTCCATTTACAATGGCTGATGCAACTACATTAACTGAGGCAGGATATGTTGGCGAAGATGTTGAGAATATTATTTTAAAACTCTTACAAGCTGCCGATTATAATGTTGAGAGAGCTCAAAGAGGAATTGTCTACATTGATGAAGTTGATAAGATTACAAGAAAATCTGATAACCCTTCAATAACGAGAGATGTTTCTGGTGAAGGAGTTCAACAAGCTCTTCTAAAAATTATGGAAGGTACTGTAGCATCAGTTCCTCCTCAAGGTGGAAGAAAACATCCACAGCAAGAATTTTTGCAAGTCGATACAACAAATATTTTATTTATATGTGGTGGTGCTTTTGATGGATTAGAAAAAATAATTGGAAATAGAGGAACAGAGAGATCATTAGGTTTTGGCGCTGAAGTTAAAGACAAAGACACTAGAAGAACTGGAGAAATTCTTAAAGATCTTCAACCTGAAGATTTGCTTAAATTTGGTTTAATACCAGAATTTGTTGGAAGATTGCCTGTTTGGGCATCTTTAGAAGATTTAGATGAAGAATCTTTAGTAAGAATTCTAACAGAACCTAAAAATGCCTTAATAAAACAATATAAAAAGCTTTTTGATATGGAGAATGTTGAATTAAAATTTTCTGATGATGCTCTTAGTTCTATTGCTAAAAAAACTATGTCTTATGCAACTGGAGCCCGTGGTTTAAGATCTGTAATAGAATCTATCTTATTAGATACAATGTTTGAGATACCAAGTACAAAAGGTGTAACCGAAGTAGCTATTTCCGGAGAAGTTGTAGATGGTGAGGCTAAGCCTCTGTATATCTATGGTGAAAACAAAGACGAAAAAGAGAAATCTGTTAGCTAATTTTTTTGAAATAAGGTCTTGATAAGACAAGAATTAGTACCAATATATATTATAGTTAAAACTTTTATTCTTTTTTATAAAGAATCGTCTGACAATAAACTATAGGATATAAAATGGCTAAAGATACAAAATCAAATAATTTACCGGTTCTTCCATTAAGAAACATTGTAGTGTTTCCTAATATGGTTGTGCCTCTTTTTGTCGGACGAGATAAATCAATTAATGCTCTTGAACAGGTTATGGATAAAGATCAAGAGCTTTTATTTCTTTCACAAAAAAATTCAGATGTTGATGATCCTTCTGAAACTGATCTTTATGAAATAGGAACAAAAGGAAAGATTCTTCAACTTTTAAAACTGCCAGATGGTACTGTTAAGGTTCTTGTGGAAGGCATAGCAAGATGCAAAGTTAAAAATATTAAATTTTCTTCAGACTTTGTTAATGCTGAAATTGAAGAACTCCCAAAAAATGAGAAAATCTCAGATACAATTAAAGCTTTAGGAAGATCAGTTGTTTCTAAATATGAAACCTACGCTAATATTAATAATAAAACATCTTCTGAAGTTTTGACTTCTGTTAAAGATATTGAAAATGAAGACAAGTTAGCTGATACAGTCGCAAGTCAGATTGCTATTAATATTCAAGAGAAACAAAAGATACTCGAAGAAGTTGATCTTGAAAAAAGATTAAATATGATTTTATCATATATTGAAGGTGAGTTATCAGTTCTTCAGGTTGAAAAAAAGATACGAAGAAGAGTTAAAAACCAAATGGAAAAGACTCAAAAAGAGTATTATTTGAATGAACAAATGAAAGCCATACAAAAAGAATTAGAGGATGGTGAGGGCGGAGCCTCAGAGGATATTGCTGAGTTAAATGAAAAAATTAATAAAACTAAACTATCTAAAGAGGCAAAAGAAAAAGCCCTAAATGAATTAAAAAAACTCAAGCAAATGAGTCCTATGTCAGCTGAAGCTACTGTTGTAAGAAATTATCTTGATTGGCTGCTTGATATACCTTGGGGTAAAAAGAAAAGAATTAAAAAAGACATAAATAAATCTCAGGAGATTTTAGATAAAGATCATTATGGTCTTGAAAAAGTTAAGGATAGAATTACTGAGTATTTAGCAGTTCAAAATAGATCTTCAAAAGTCAAAGGTCCAATTTTATGCCTAGTAGGACCTCCAGGTGTTGGCAAAACTTCTCTTGGAAAATCAATAGCAAGCGCAACTGGTAGAGAATTTATAAGAATGTCTCTTGGTGGCGTTAGAGATGAGGCAGAAATTAGGGGTCATAGAAGAACTTATATAGGCTCAATGCCCGGAAGAATAATTCAAGCGCTAAAAAAAGTTAAAACATCAAATCCCATTTTCCTTTTAGATGAAATTGATAAATTAGGGCAAGATTTTAGAGGTGATCCAGCATCTGCTCTTTTAGAGGTTTTAGATCCAGAGCAAAATAATGCTTTTAATGACCATTATTTGGAAGTTGATTATGATCTATCTCAAGTCATGTTCGTTACTACAGCTAATACAATGAACATTCCTGGTCCACTTTTAGATAGAATGGAAATAATAAGAATAGCTGGTTATACAGAGGAAGAAAAACTAGAAATCGCTAAAAGACACCTTATAGAAAAAGTTAAAGAGAATAATGCCCTTACCGATAAGGAGTTTAAAATTTCTGATGATGTTATAAGGTCCGTAATTCAAAATTATACTAGAGAGGCAGGCGTTAGAAATCTTGAAAGAGAGTTAAATTCTCTTGGAAGAAAAGCAGTTAAAGAAATTTCTCAAAACAAAAGTGATTCGCTAAATGTAAGTTCTAACAATATTTCTGATTATTTAGGTGTAAAAAAGTTTAGATACGGAAAAAAAGAAAATGATGATTTAATAGGTGTTGTTACTGGACTTGCTTGGACTCAAGTTGGAGGTGATATCTTGAATGTTGAAGCTGTTATGGTTCCTGGCCAAGGTAAAATTAGGACTACTGGAAAACTTGGCGATGTTATGAAGGAGTCGATAGATGCAGCATCATCATTTGTAAGATCAAGAGCTGTAAACTATGGTATTGAACCACCAATTTTTCAAAGAAAAGATATTCATGTTCATGTTCCAGAAGGAGCCACCCCAAAAGATGGTCCATCTGCTGGTGTCGCAATGATAATAGCAATTATCTCAGTAATGGCAGGAATCCCTGTAAAAAACGATGTTGCGATGACTGGAGAAATGTCACTAAGAGGTCGTGTACTACCTATTGGAGGTTTAAAAGAAAAATTATTAGCAGCCTTAAGATCAGGAATTAAAACTGTATTAGTTCCATCGGATAATGATCGTGAGTTATCAGAAGTTCCTGATAACATCAAAGATAAGCTTGATATTAAATTAGTTTCAACAATAGATGAGGCACTCGAACTAGCTTTAGTAAGAAAGCCAGATGCAATTGATTGGGATGAAGATGCATGGCTTGCGGAGCAAAGAAAAATATCTGAGAATAACCCAAATTTTACAGCTCATTAAAAAAAATATTCAATTTTTTTTGACCTCTATATACGATTAAGCCTAAATTTAGTGATATTCAACAAACTAGAGAGGTTTAAAAATGAATAAAAATGATCTAATTGATGCAATGGCAAGTTCATCTGGTTTAAGTAAAGCTGATGCTGGCAGAGCTTTAGAAGCTTTTACTGGCGCGGTTACTTCAGCCTTATCAGGTGGCGGTAATGTAAAAATTACTGGCTTTGGAACTTTTTCAGTAAGCCATAGAGCTGCTACTACTGGAAGAAATCCAAGAACAGGTGAAGCTATCCAAATCGCAGCATCGAAAAATGCAAAATTTAAATCTGGTAAAGGTTTAAAAGACGCCGTTAATAGATAAAAAAACCAAAGACAAAATCTTATTTATTTTATATAGATACTTAGATTGTCTTTGGGCGGTTAGCTCAGTTGGTAGAGCATCTGGTTTACATCCAGAGGGTCGGGAGTTCGAGCCTCTCACCGCCCACCATTGAATAAAAAAAGGTCTAATTTTTATTAGACCTTTTTCATAGAAACGCTTGATTTAAATTCGCTTGAGCATTAAAAAGTTATCTTAATGCGGGGGTGTAGCTCAGTTGGTTAGAGCGCTGGCCTGTCACGCCAGAGGCCGCGAGTTCGAGTCTCGTCACTCCCGCCATCTTAAATCTATTTGTTGATTGATTTCTAATCTTTATATAAATTTATAATAAATTTATTGAGGATTAAAATGTCAGATAAAAAAGAATTAGAAAGAATACTGGAAGTTCAAAAAAAAGCCCATTTAAGAGATGGTCCTCTTTCCCTTGAACAGAGAAAAGAATGGATTGATAGACTTATTAATTCTATTATCGAGTACCAAGATAAAATTCCAGTTGCAATATCAAAAGACTTTAGCCATAGGAGTGAAACTAGTTCTTTGCTAACTGATGTAGCCTCATCGATAACATCACTCAAAATTGCTAAAAATAATATTAAACAATGGATGAGGCCTTCAAAAAGAAGAGTGTCACCTTCAATCTTGGGTTTACTAGGAGCTAAATTGAGAGTTGAATATCAACCATTAGGAACAATTGGACTTATAAGTCCATGGAATTTCCCTGTTGTTTTAACTTTTGGCCCTTTGGGAAGTATTTTTGCTGCGGGTAATCGTGTAATGATAAAACCATCAGAATTTACTCCAAGAACATCGGAATTAATGAAAAATATGTTCGAAGATAATTTTTCTGAGGAAGAGGTTGCTGTGATAACTGGAGGTCCTGAAGTAGGTGCAGATTTTTCATCTCTTCCCTTTGATCATTTGCTATTTACGGGTGCAACATCAATAGGAAAGCATGTTATGAGAGCCGCTTCAGAGAATCTTGTTCCTGTAACGCTCGAGTTAGGAGGAAAATCACCAGTTATAATTTCGGATACAAGTAATGTTGAGCAATCTTCAAAAAGGATTATTGCAGGTAAAACTATGAATGCTGGTCAAATTTGCCTTGCTCCTGATTATGTATTATTACCAGAAAATAAACTCGATAAATTTATAATGCATGCAAAAGAGACTGTTTCAACTATGTTTCCTTCAATAAAAGATAATGATGATTATACCTCTGTAATTAATGAAAGGCATTATTCTAGGCTTAAATCTTATATTGATGAGGCAAAAGATAATGGGTGTGAAGTTATAGAAATTAATCCTGCTGAAGAAGACTTTGAACAACAGGAGCATTATAAAATTCCTCCAACTTTATTAATCAATCCAGACGATAATTTGAAAGTGATGCAGGAAGAAATATTTGGACCAATTTTACCAATAAAAACATATAAAGAATTTGGTGAAACAATTGATTATGTTAATAAAAAAGATAGACCGCTTGGTTTATATTATTTTGGTAGTAATAATAATGAATTATCAACCGTTTTAAATAAAACAACATCTGGCGGCGTCACGGTTAACGATGTAATTTTTCATGTAGCACAAGATAACGCTCCTTTTGGCGGAGTTGGCCCATCTGGAATGGGTTCATACCATGGTGAGGAGGGGTTTAAGAATTTTTCTCATGCTAAAACTATCTTTACTCAAACAAAATTAGATAATGTTATATCTGTATTTAGACCGCCATATGGATCTAAGGCAAGAAAAGCTCTTAAATCTCAAATTAAAGCTTAAAATAAAAATATGCCTAAGATAGACAGAAACGGAGTCAATATTAATTATGAAGTTTATGGAAGCGGTTCTCCGCTTTTTTTAACACACGGTTTTTCAGCAACTTCTAAAATGTGGGATGATCAAATTGACACATTAAGTAAATATTTTACTCTAATAGTTTGGGATATGAGAGGGCATGGACAAAGTGACTATCCTGATGATGAAAAATTATATAATGAGGAAGAAACAATTGAGGATATAAGAGAAATTTTATTCGATTTAAAAATTGATAAAGTTAATATTGGGGGTATGTCTTTAGGAGGATATATGTCTCTAGCTTTCTATTATAAATATCCAGAAATGGTCGATTCTTTATTAATAATTGATACTGGGCCTGGCTTTAAAAATGCTGAAGCAAGAGAAGGTTGGAATAATTATGCCTTAAAGCAAGCAAAAAAATTCGACGAAGTTGGTTTAGATAGTTTAATTGGTAAAAGCAAGGAGATGAATCCTCTTAATCATAGAAACGCTAAAGGATTGGTTCATGCTGCAAAAGGGATGCTAACTCAAAAAGATGATAGAATAATCAATGAACTTCCTAATATAAAGGTGCCATCATTAATTGTCGTAGGCGAACATGATAAACCATTTCTTGCTGCAGCAGACTATATGGAGAAAAAGATTAAAAACTCAAGAAAAATTATCATAAAGGATGCTGGTCACGCTGTTAATATTGATCAACCAGATATTTTCAATGATGAGATAAAAAGGTTTTTATTGCCGTAATTTTTTCGCCGAAAACCTTGGAAAAAAGTTATTTATTCCTATATATAATCATGTAATCAAAGCGTGAATCGGTTATAAATTTCTTAAATTTATAATTCTTTATATGGAGAGGTTAAATGCATTCCATTTTGAACGACTACCTTCCAATATTAATTTTTATGTCATTAGCTGCTTTTGTTGTTATGGCTTTGACATTGCCTCCTATATTATTTGCTCCAAAAAACCCTGATAAAGAGAAATTATCTCAGTATGAGTGTGGTTTCGAACCTTTTGATGATGCAAGAACTAAATTTGATATTAGATTTTACTTAGTTGCTATTCTTTTTATAATTTTTGATCTAGAGGTCGCGTTTTTATTTCCTTGGGCAGTAGTTTTTGGTGATATAGGTATTTTTGGTTTTGTATCTATGATGGTTTTTCTTGGAGTGCTTACTATTGGTTTCATTTATGAATGGAAAAAAGGTGCTTTGGAATGGGATTAATGGAAAACAAAGATATAAAAAAATTATCAACAGAAATTGATAATAAAGGTTTTTTTGTTACTTCTACAGAGGCCCTTATAAATTGGGCAAGAACCGGTTCACTTCATTGGATGACATTTGGTCTTGCTTGTTGTGCAATTGAGATGTTTCAGACAAATGGCCCCCGTTATGACCTTGAAAGATATGGAGCTGCTCCTAGAGGTTCTCCTCGTCAATCAGATGTAATGATCGTTGCCGGAACACTAACAAATAAAATGGCTCCAGCAATTAGAAAAGTATATGATCAAATGCCTGAGCCAAGATATGTAATATCTATGGGATCATGTGCTAATGGAGGAGGTTACTATCACTATTCTTACTCAGTTGTAAGAGGTTGCGATAGAATTCTACCCGTAGACATTTATGTGCCTGGATGTCCGCCTACAGCAGAAGCCTTAATGTATGGAATACTTCAACTTCAAAAGAAAATTAGAAGAACAGGAACAATAGAAAGATAGAGAAAACTTATGAAAAAATTCAAAATGCCTGAAACTCTATCTCAAGAAATTAATAATTTTGAGTTACTTAACTCCTTTATTCTAAAAAGAGAGATATTTGATAAAAATTTGATTATTCTTGTTGATCAATCAAACTTAATTAATGTCTTTAAAATTTTAAAAGATGAACAAGATTTTGCTTTTACACAGCTGACTGATTTATGTGGAGTAGATCTTCCTCACGAAGAAATTAGATTCCAAGTTGTATATAATCTGTTGTCTATGAGTAATAATTCAAGGCTTACCGTTAAAGCTTTTACTGATAACTCTAATTCAGTTCCTTCAATTAAAAAAATATATCCAGCAGCTGATTGGTATGAAAGAGAAGCTTTTGATTTATATGGTATTAATTTTAGTGGGCATGATGATCTTAGAAGAATTTTAACTGATTATGGTTTTGAGGGTCATCCCTTAAGAAAGGACTTTCCATTAACTGGTAATGTAGAAGTTAGATATGACCCTGACCAAGAGAGGGTAATCTATGAGAAAGTTGATTTAAAACAGGAATACAGAGATTTTGATTTCGAAAGCGCATGGAAAGGCTTTAATTACCCTGAAAACCAAAACGATATAGAAGAAAGCACTGATGACTGAAAAAGAAAATGAAAAATTTAGAATAAATTTTGGCCCTCAACATCCAGCTGCTCACGGTGTATTAAGACTAATTCTTGATTTAGATGGAGAAGTTGTTGAAAGGGTTGAGCCTCACATAGGGTTACTACATAGAGGAACTGAAAAACTAATTGAGAGCAAAACATATCTACAAGCATTACCTTATTTTGATAGATTGGATTATGTTGCCCCGATGAATCAAGAACATGCCTTTGCTCTTGCTACCGAACAGTTGCTTAACATAAATATACCTATAAGAGCTCAACATATTAGAGTTTTATTTTCAGAAATTGGAAGAATTCTTAATCATATGATTAATGTGCCTGCACAAGCTATGGATGTTGGAGCATTAACGCCAACATTATGGGGTTGGGAAGAAAGAGAAAAATTAATGACCTTTTATGAGAGAGCATGTGGATCCCGACTTCATGCTGCTTATTTTAGAACCGGCGGCGTCCATCAAGATATAGATGAAAGCTTGATAAATGATATTTATGAATTCTGCGATCCATTTTTAAAGGTAGTTGATGATCTTGAGAGTTTGCTAACAGAAAATAGGATATTTAAACAAAGAAATGTTGATATTGGAGTTGTCACTAAGAAAGATGTATTAGATTGGGGTTTAACTGGCGTGATGGCTAGAGGATCCGGTTATAACTGGGACCTTAGAAAGACTCAGCCATATGAATCTTATGATGAGTATGATTTTAAAATACCCGTAGGAAAAAACGGTGATAATTACGATAGGTATTTAATAAGAGTAGAAGAGTGCAGGCAATCAGTATTAATAATGAAACAAGCGATTGAAAAGCTTAAGCCAGGACCGATTGTCACCGATGATAGAAAAGTAGCACCGCCAAAAAGAGCTGAAATGAAAATATCTATGGAAGCTCTAATACACCATTTTAAATTATATACTGAAGGATATGATGTAGGGCCTGGTGAAGTATATGCTTCTATTGAAGCTCCAAAAGGAGAGTTTGGTGTTTATCTAATAGCTGATGGAACAAATAAGCCTTATAGGTGTAAAATTAGAGCTCCTGGCTTTGCTCATCTTCAAGCCTTAGATTATTTAACAAGAGGACATCTTCTTCCAGATTTATCAGCTGTTTTAGGATCTTTAGATCTTGTTTTTGGCGAGGTAGATAGATGACAGTTAGAAGATTGGCAGATAATCAAGATATAAATTTTAAATTTGATAACCATGATTTAAAATTTTTAAATTCTTTATTAGAAAATTATCCAAAAGATAAAAAACAATCTGCTGTTGTACCAAGTTTGTTTTATGCTCAACGTAAAGCAGGGGGTTGGCTTCCTGAAAAAGCAATTCTTGCTGTCTCCGATTTTTTAGATATGCCAAAAATTAGGGTTCTTGAAATTGCTACTTTTTATTCAATGTTTAACTTGCAGCCAAGTGGCGACCACTTTGTTCAAGTCTGTGGAACAACTCCTTGTTGGCTTAGAGGAGCTGAAAATATCAAGAAGGCGTGTAAAGACTATATTGGTCAAGAGCGTGAAGTTTCTAAAGATGGTCTTTGTTGGATAGAAGTCGAATGTTTGGGTGCATGTGTTAATGCTCCAATGATACAGATTAATGATGATTATTATGAAGATTTAGATTACGAAAGCACAGTAAAGATTCTAAAGGATATAAAAAATAAAAAAAATATTATTAAAGGATCTCAAATAGGTCGTAAATCTTCTGAACCGTTAGAAAGAGATTAAATGTTAGATAGTAAAGATAGAATTTTTGACAATTTATATGGTTTTGAACCTTGGAATTTAGACAACGCTAAACTTCGTGGTGATTGGGATAATACAAAAGATATTTTATTAAAAGGAAGAGAAAAAATTACTGAGGAGGTCATTTCTTCTGGTTTGCGAGGAAGAGGTGGTGCTGGATTTTCTACAGGAGTCAAATGGACTTTTATGCCAAAAGAACCAACTGGAAAGACGCATTATTTAGTTGTCAACGCTGATGAGTCTGAGCCAGGTACATGTAAAGATCGAGAAATATTAAGAAATGAACCTCATAAATTATTAGAGGGATGTGTTATCGCTTGTGCAGCTATGGGAGCCCAAGTTTGCTACATATATATTAGAGGTGAATTTATTAATGAAAGATATATTCTCGAGTCAGCATTAAAAGAAGCTTACGATGATGGTCTAGTAGGTAAAAATGCATGTGGTAGCGGTTTGGATATTGAAATTTTTATTCATCATGGTGCTGGAGCATATATTTGTGGTGAAGAAACAGCTTTATTGGAGAGTTTAGAAGGTAAAAAAGGTATGCCAAGATTAAAGCCACCTTTTCCGGCTGCAGCAGGTTTATATGGATGCCCAACTACCGTAAATAATGTTGAAAGTATTGCGGTTGTTCCAACGATACTTAGGAGAGGATCTAGCTGGTTTTCTGGAATTGGCAGAGAAAATAATACTGGCACTAAAATTTTTTGTATATCTGGTCATGTTAATACACCTTGCAATATTGAAGAAGAGATGGGTATTCCATTAAAAGATTTGATTGAAAAACATGCAGGAGGAGTAATAGGTGGATGGGATAATCTCCTAGCTGTAATTCCCGGTGGTTCATCAGTTCCAATGATACCAAAAGAGATTTGTGATGAAGTTCTTATGGATTTTGACTCTCTTCAAGCTGTCAAATCTGGTTTGGGAACAGCTGCTGTTATAGTGATGGATAAATCAACAGATTTAATAAAAGCAATATCAAGAATATCTTATTTCTATAAACATGAAAGTTGCGGTCAATGCACTCCATGCCGAGAGGGAACTGGTTGGTTGTGGGAGATGATGGAAAAAATGGCAAGAGGTGAAGCAAA
Source organism: OCS116 cluster bacterium AG-435-F03 (assembly GCA_003212795.1). Classification (GTDB taxonomy): domain Bacteria; phylum Pseudomonadota; class Alphaproteobacteria; order MED-G09; family MED-G09; genus AG-430-B22. The sequence goes on from QCOV01000001.1 coordinate 331,685, forward strand.
AAAAGAAGATATAGATACTCTTTTAAGTCTCACAAAAAGAATAGAAGGTCATACAATTTGTGCTCTAGGAGATGCTGCCGCATGGCCAATTCAGGGCCTAATAAGACACTTTAGGCATCATATTGAAGATAGAATTGATCAATATCAGAAAGAAAGTAATCAGAATTATGGTTAATATTAAAATTGATGACAAAGATTATGAAGTTGAAGATGGATTGGCCATTATTCAAGCCTGTGAGATTGCTGGAGTTGAGGTTCCAAGGTTTTGCTATCATGAAAAATTATCTATTGCTGGTAATTGTAGAATGTGTCTTGTCGATGTCGAAGACTCAAGAGGGTTAAGTCCTAAGCCAGTAGCTTCATGTGCTATGCAAGTATCTGAAGGTTTAAAAATTTATACTAAATCTGAGAGAGTGAAAAACGCTCAAGAGGGCGCCTTAGAATTTCTATTAATGAATCATCCTTTAGATTGTCCAATTTGTGATCAAGGTGGCGAGTGTGATTTGCAAGATCAATCTATGGCTTTTGGATACGGTTCTAGTAGATTTGATGGTGATAAAAGAGCTGTTGAATCTAAAGATATGGGCCCGTTTATTAAAACAGAAATGACGAGATGTATACATTGTACAAGATGTGTTAGATTTTCTTCGGAAATATCTGGTAATGATGAGATAGGCTCTATTGGCAGGGGTCATGATATGGAAATTACAACATATCTTAATCAAGCTGTAGAGTCTGAACTTTCTGGAAATGTTATTGATTTGTGTCCTGTAGGCGCTTTAACTTCTAAGCCTTATGCGTTCTCTGCTAGGCCATGGGAGTTAAATAAAACTGAAACTATAGATATCATGGATGCTATGGGGTCAAATATTAGAATTGACTCGAAGGGTTTAAGGGTTATGCGAGTCCTTCCAAGACTAAATGAAGATATAAATGAAGAATGGATAACTGATAAGACTAGATTTTTTTGGGATGGTTTAAATAATCAAAGAATTGATAAGCCTTATAAAAGAGTTGACGGTATTTTAAAACCAACATCCTGGAAAAGTGCATTAGAATTGGCTAAGGAAAAAATTTCTAATAGTAAATCAGAAAAAATTTCTGCACTCTCAGGAGATCTAGTAGATATTGAATCAATTTATGCTCTCAAAAAATTAATGAAAAACATAGGAAGTGATAATTTTGATTGTAGGCAAGATGGTTCAAGAATTTCTGGACCACCAGAGAGATGGCTTTTTAATTCAACTTTTAACGGTATTGAAGATTCTGATGGGTGTCTAATTATTGGTTCAGATATAAGGAAAGAGGCGCCTCTTTTAAATTCAAGATTACTTAGAAAATCGAGAGATGATGAATATAAAATTGGTGTAATTGGATTCAATAATGATCTAACTTTTGATTTTAATTTTTTAGGAGAAAATCCATCAATTGTAGAAGATATTTTAATTGAAAATAATAACTTTTGTAATGATTTATCATCAATGAAAAAACCATTAATGATTTTAGGGCAGGGCGCATTAATAGGTAAGGATGCACAAAATTTCCAAAATATTTGTATTGAGCTTGCCTATAAATTCAATTTTATAAATGACGATTGGAATGGTTTTAATGTCCTTCATTCTGCAGCTTCGAGAGCTGGAGCAATGAGTATTGGTTTTTTTCCGTCAGGCAAAGGTATGATAACCGAGGAAATAATTTCGAATTATAATAATAATAAACTAGATCTTCTCTATCTTCTTGGTGCAGATGAATTAAATTTAGAGAAGAATGATGATTGTTTTGTAATTTATCAAGGTCATCATGGCGATGTTGGTGCTCAGATTGCTGATCTTGTTTTTCCAGCAGCAGCTTTTTGTGAACAAAATGGATTATATATGAATACAGAGGGAAGGGTTCAAGAGTCAATTCGTTCAACCTTTCCTTTAGGAGAAGCAAAAGAAAATTGGGAAATAATTTATCTATTAGCAAAAGAAATGAGCATTGACATTGGTTTTTCAAATCTTAACGAATTAAGAAATCAGTTAATTGAAGAATTCCCAATTATTAATCCTTACAGAGAATTTGAACCATTGCCTTCCCCAAAAAAAGATGAATTTAATAAGCTTAATGGACATCAATTTAAAAGGATAATTGACAGTTATTGGCAAACAAATTCAATTGCCAGAGCATCTTCAAATTTGTCTAAAAGAAATAATTATATAAAAGAAGAAAATAATAGGTAATACATATGGAATATATACTTTCAATTTTATTTATATTTCTTCAATCTTTTTTGGTAATTTTTGCTGTCTTAATGATGGCTTATCTTGGAATTTATGGTGAAAGAAAGCTATGGGCGGCTGTACAATTACGAAGAGGACCTAACATTGTTGGACCATTTGGCTTACTTCAGCCTGTAGCTGATTTTCTTAAATTACTTTTAAAAGAGCCAATAATTCCCGATAAAGCTAATAAAATAATATTTATAATGGCTCCTCTTGTTACTTGCTTTGTTGCTTTGTCAGCTTGGGCAGTTGTTCCGTTTGCAGAAAATTGGGTGGTAGCAGATATAAATGTTGGAATTTTATATATTTTTGCAATTTCATCTCTTGGAGTTTATGGAATCATTCTTGGTGGCTGGGCTTCAAATTCTAAATATCCTTTTATGGGAGCTATGAGATCTGCAGCTCAAATGGTTTCTTATGAGGTCTCTATAGGATTTGTAATTATTACAGTTCTTCTTTGTGTGGGTTCACTTAATCTCACAGATATAGTTCTTGCCCAAAAGAAGATTTGGTTTTTTATTCCCCTTTTTCCTATGTTCATAATATTCTTTGTGTCTGCTCTTGCTGAAACAAATCGCCCTCCATTTGATCTGCCTGAGGCAGAAGCCGAATTAGTAGCTGGATATCAAGTAGAATATTCTTCATCTTTCTTTCTCTTATATTTTCTTGGCGAGTTAGCGGCAACTTTTTTAATGTGTGCAATGATTACGATTCTGTTTTTAGGAGGTTGGTTACCTCCTTTTGATATTTACCCTTTAAATGTTATTCCTGGCGTAGTCTGGTTTATGCTAAAAGTGGCCTTCATTTTCTTTATGTTTGGAATGGTAAAAGCTCTTGTACCAAGATATAGATATGATCAATTAATGAGATTAGGTTGGAAAGTTTTTCTTCCGATATCACTTTTTTGGGTTGTTTTAACTGCTTCAGTCCTTTTTATATTTGACTTAGCGCCATAGGGATAACAATGAGAAAAATACTATATACCTTTAAAAACCTTATACAGCTTGATTTTCTAAAAGCCCTATATACAGCTATGAAGTATTTCTTTTTTAGAAAAAGGGTAACCATTAATTATCCTTCTGAAAAAGGTAAGCTATCTCCAAGGTTTAGAGGTCAGCATGCGTTGAGAAGATACCCTAATGGTGAGGAGCGATGTATAGCTTGTAAATTATGTGAAGCCGTTTGTCCTGCTCAAGCTATAACTATTGATGCATCGCCAAGAAACGAAGATGGAATTAGAAAGGCTATAAGGTACGACATAGATATGGTAAAATGTATTTATTGTGGTTTATGCCAAGAATCTTGTCCCGTTGATGCAATCGTTGAAGGACCTAATTTTGAATTTGCAACAGAGACACGTGAGGAGCTTTTATATACAAAAGAAAAGCTTTTGGATAATGGTGACCGATGGGAAGTATCACTAGTTAGAAACATTGAAAGGGATGCGCCTTTCAGGTAATTAAATACAAATGTTTGCTTCTATTTTATTTTTCATTTTTTCTTTTTTAATCCTTGCTTCGGCTCTACTTGTGATCACATCAAAAAATCCTGTTAATTCAGTAATATTTTTAATTTTTTCATTTTTTAATGCTGCAGGAATTTTTCTAATAGCAGGAGCAGAATTCTTAGCTTTAATAATGCTTATTGTTTATGTAGGAGCGGTTGCAGTTTTATTTCTATTTGTTGTAATGATGTTGGATTTAAATTTTGAAGAACTAAATAAAAAAACTAATTTTGTTAAAACAGGAATTATTACAGCTGGTATTCTTATAGCTGAAATGATTGTTTTATTTGTTTATTATCCTGAAGAACAATCATTTATTATTAATAAAAATAATGAACTTAATAGCTTAACTAATACAGAAATCATTGGCTCGAAAATTTATACGGAACATTTTTATCATTTTCAAATTGCGGGTCTTATTTTATTAGTGGCAATGATTGGAGCTATAGTTCTAACATTAAGGCATCGAGATAATGTTAGAAGGCAAGATATTTCATCTCAGGTAAGCAGAGATCAAGAAAAAAATGTTGAATTAAAAGATATAACATTTGAGGAGTCAGAATGATTTTTGAAATAGGCATATATCATTATACTATATTAAGCGCTTTCTTATTTTTTACAGGTGTTTTCGGTATTTTCTTAAATAGAACAAATTTAATAATAATACTTATGTCTTTAGAGTTAATTCTCTTAAGTGTGAGTATAAACTTTATCTCTTTTTCTGTATTTTTAGGCGATATTACTGGGCAAATTTTTTCTCTTTTCATTCTTACTGTAGCTGCGGGCGAAGCAGCAATTGGTTTAGCTATTCTTGTTGTTTATTTCAGAAACTCCGGCAATATCAATGTTAATGAAATTAATAAAATGAGGGGTTAATGGAATTATTTTTAATAGTTTTCTTACCTTTGATTGGTTCTATAATTACAGGTTTTTTTGGTAAAATACTTGGATTAAGACTTAGTCATTTTATTTCTTGTTCTTTAATTTTAGCTTCTTCTATTTTTTCAGCATATTTATTTTATATGACACTAAATGGCTATCAAACTAGCAATCAATTTTTATTCGACTGGATTAATTCTGGGGCAATAGATGCATCTTGGTCCTTAAAATTTGATACTTTAACCTCTGTAATGCTTGTTGTTGTTACTTCTGTTTCAGCATTAGTTCATATTTACTCTATTGGTTATATGAGTCATGACCCTTATCAATACAGGTTTTTCTCATATTTATCATTTTTTACATTTGCTATGCTTATGCTTGTTACATCAGATAACTTATTACAGTTATTTTTTGGATGGGAGGGCGTAGGTTTAGCATCATACCTATTGATTGGTTTTTGGTATGAAAAACCATCTGCTAATGCTGCTGCAATGAAGGCTTTTGTAGTTAATAGGGTTGGAGATTTTGGTTTTCTTTTAGGTATTGCGGTAATTTATATCGCAACTGGATCAATAAGCTTTGATGTTATTTTTCAAAAAATTAATAATGTTAATCAATTTACTATAAATATAGCATGTTTATTGCTTTTTATGGGAGCAATGGGAAAGTCTGCTCAACTCTTTTTACATACATGGTTGCCCGATGCAATGGAGGGTCCTACACCAGTTTCAGCTTTAATTCACGCGGCAACTATGGTTACAGCTGGAATATTTCTTGTGGCAAGATGCTCACCAATTTTTGAAAATTCTGATCTTGCGTTATCATTTATCATAATTACTGGAGCATCTACTGCGTTTTTTGCAGCAACAGTTGGACTTGTACAAAATGACATTAAAAGAATTATTGCTTATTCAACTTGTTCCCAATTAGGCTATATGTTTGTTGCTTTGGGTGTTGGGGCATATCAAGTAGCTATCTTTCATCTTTTTACTCATGCTTTTTTCAAAGCTCTTCTTTTCCTTGGGTCTGGGTCAGTTATCCACGCTATGTCTGATGAACAAGATATTCAAAAAATGGGGGGTTTATACAAAATTATTCCATTTACATGGATAATGATGTTAATTGGAACTTTAGCGCTAACTGGAGCCCCTTTATTATCTGGTTATTATTCAAAGGATGCTATAATTGAATCAGCTTTCGCAAGTCATGCTTTTGGGCATGAATATGCCTTTTATCTTCTTGTTTTTTCTGCCCTTTTAACTAGTTTTTATTCATGGAGGCTTATCTTTTTGACTTTCCACGGTAAAACGAGAGCATCACAAGATGTTTTGTCAAAGGCACATGAAAGCCCGCTATCGATGACTATACCGCTTCTTTTATTAAGTTTTGGGGCATTGTTTTCCGGGTATTTATTTTCTGACTTTTTTCTATCTTATGAATTAAAGGAACTTTGGGGTAATTCTATCTATATCCATCCCGATAATCATATTCTCGAAGAAATTCATCATTCTCCTTTTTGGGTAAAAAAAATTCCGCTAGTTATGATGATTATAGGTTTTATTGTAGCTACAGTATTTTATTTGCTTTTAAAAAGTCTTCCATCTTTTTTATCAAGTAAACTGCCATTTATTTATAATTTTTTATACAACAAGTGGTATTTTGATGAATTATATAATTTTATATTCGTAAATCCTTTAAAAAGAATTGGTAATTTTTTATGGTTATTTTTTGATAAAAAAATTATTGATGGTTTTGGTCCTGATGGTATTTCTTCCCTTGTAATTAGTATTTCTAGAAATGTAAGTAAAATTCAAACTGGTTATGTCTATCATTATGCATTTGCAATGCTTATCGGTCTGGGATTTTTATTAATTAGGTTTGTGGTTTACTAATATTATGATTGATCTACCATTATTAAGTATACTTACTTTTTTGCCCTTGATTGGTCTTCCATTTATAATTGTTGGAAAGATTATTAATGCAGAAAATTATCAAAATATTTCTAAATATATAGCTCTATTTGTATCTTTAATAACTTTTCTAATATCACTATTAATTTTGTATAATTTCAATATTAATACTTCTGATTTTCAATATAATGAGCGTATTCCCATTATGAATGGCCTTATGACCTATAGAATGGGTATAGATGGTATATCAATATTATTTATTCTTCTTTCTACTTTTCTAACGCCTATTTGTATAATCGCTAGTTGGAATATTATAAGTGATCGTGTTGATTACTATATGTGTTCATTTTTAGTGCTTGAAACGCTAATGATTGGTACTTTTTGTGCATTAGATATAGTGCTTTTCTATTTGTTTTTTGAAAGTGTTCTTATTCCAATGTTTGTAATTATTGGTGTTTGGGGTGGCGAAAGAAGAGTTTATTCGGCGTTTAAGTTTTTCTTATATACTCTTTTAGGATCTGTTTTGATGTTAGTTGCAATTATATATATTGTTTTAGCATCAGGAACCACTGAACTACCCATAATTTATGATGTTTTTAATATTAATCATGGCATTATACAGAATCTATTATGGCTTGCCTTCTTTGCCTCTTTTGCAGTTAAGATGCCTATGTGGCCATTCCATACATGGTTACCAGATGCCCATGTTGAGGCTCCAACAGCTGGATCAGTTATACTTGCGGCAATTTTATTAAAAATGGGTGGTTATGGCTTTTTAAGGTTTTCTTTACCATTGTTACCCGATTCCAGTTTTTATTTTTCTGATTTTATTTTTATCCTAAGTGTTATTGCTATTATTTATACATCTATAGTCGCGTATGTTCAGGAAGACATAAAAAAACTTATAGCTTATTCTTCTGTTGCTCATATGGGTTTTGTTACCATGGGAATCTTTACATTTAACATTAATGGAATCCAAGGAGGTATATTTCAGATGTTTTCACATGGCCTTATATCAGGGGCACTGTTCTTATCCGTAGGTGTGATTTATAATAGAATGCATACAAGAAAAATCGCAGATTATGGGGGTGTTGTCTCAGTAATGCCAAAATTTGCTTTATTTTTAATGGTTTTTACTCTTGCTAATATTGGTTTACCAGGGACAAGTGGCTTTGTTGGAGAGTTTTTAACCATTATGGCGATTTTCTCATTTAATAAGATTTTCGCTTTCTTTGCAGCCAGTGGAGTAATTCTTTCTGCGGTATATGGATTATGGTTATACAGAAAAGTAATTTTTGAAAAAATAACAAATGATGCTGTAAAATCTTTAAAGGATCTTACATTAGGTGAGAAAGTAACTCTAATTCCATTATTAATATTAATTATTCTTTTTGGAATTTATCCCGCACCTATTCTTGATCTTATTTCTGTTTCATCGATTGGATTAGTAGAATCTATTAATTTATCTGGAGGTAATTAATAATGGTCGATTTATTTGAAAGTTTAATAATAATTGCTCCAGAATTAATTTTAGCTATAACAGCTATGAGCTTATTAATGATAGGTTCATTTTATCAAAAAAAATCAATAAATTTAATAAACACTCTATCATTCTTAACATTGTTAATTTTATCTTTTAATGAATTGATATTTAATAATATTCAGATTTTTGCTTTTAATGGTTTCTTTATCGAAGATAAACTATCGAGTTTTGCTAAATTCATTATTTTTCTTACTTCTGCACTATCAATTATTATGTCTGCTAATTGGTTAAGAAATTATGACAAAACTGCTTTTGAATTCCCTATTTTAATTTTATTTTCGACACTTGGGATGGCGTTAATGGTGTCAGCAAATGACTTGGTGTCTCTTTATCTTGCGATTGAATTACAAAGTCTTCCATTATATGTTCTTGCAACATTTAACAGGAATGACTCTTTTTCATCTGAAAGTGGTGTTAAGTATTTTATATTAGGAGCTTTGTCGTCAGGTCTTCTTTTGTATGGATCTTCTCTAATTTATGGTTTTACTGGTACAATTTTCTTAAATGAAATTTCTCAATTAACTTTATCATCAAACCAATTGGGAATTACATTTGGTTTAGCGTTTTTACTTGCGGGTATAGTTTTTAAAATTTCTGCTGTCCCTTTTCATATGTGGGCTCCTGATGTTTACCAAGGTGCAGCAACTCCTGTTACATCATTTTTTGCATCAGTCCCAAAAATGGCAGCAATAATAATTTTAATAAGAATATTATATGTTCCTTTTGATAACTTTATATCCAGCTGGTCACAAATAATTATATTTGTATCTTTTTCTTCTATTTTGCTCGGGTCTGTGGTTGCTATATGGCAAAAAAATATAAAAAGATTAATTGCCTATAGCTCAATTGCACATATGGGGTTTGCAACACTAGCTTTATCTACCGGAAACAAGAGCGATATAGAAAGTATATTGGTTTATATGATTATATATATAGTTGCCAATATTGGATTCTTTTCATGCTTAATAAATATTCAAAATAAGACTGAAAAAAATATTAATAACATCTCTGATTTAGCTGGCTTGTCAGTAAATAATCCTAGCTTAGCTATTTCTATAGCTCTTTACATGTTTTCTTTTGCTGGAATTCCACCTTTGGCAGGTTTTTTTGCAAAATATTATGTTTTTATTTCTTTAATAAATGAGGGATTAATCTTTTTAGCAACCTTTGCTCTTATTGCTAGTGTTATTGGAGCATTTTATTATATTCGTTTTGTTAAAGTAATGTTTTTTGATGAAGTTGCTAATACTAAAAAAATTACATTTTCAAGATCTTTAGGATTAATCAATTCAATATGTTTTATTTTTATACTTGGATTTATTTTTGTTCAATCAGTTACACCTCTAGCAAATATGATAAGTAATGCAACTTTAGCTTTAAATTAAATTATAAATGAGCACAAAAGAAATAGATATTATAATTTTAGATGAGATTGATAGCACTAATAATGAAGCTCAAAGAATTTTAGATCATAAAAGTAATTTTCCACTTTGGATTATAGCGAATGAACAAACTTCGGGTCGAGGAAGAAAGAATAGATATTGGGTTTCTCAAAAAGGTAATTTTATGGGAACTTTTATTCTAGAACATGAAATTGAAAAGCAATATATACCTCATTTATCTTTTGTTACATCTTTAGCTCTCAAAAAGACCATTGAAGATTTCAATTCAGGTGTGAGAGATATTTTTTTAAAATGGCCAAATGATATTATAATAAATGACTCTAAATGTGCAGGTATTTTAATTGAGAGTTTAAGGTCAAATAACAATAAAGAATATTTAGCAATTGGAATAGGTGTAAATCTTATAAAGTATCCATTAAATAGCTCATTTAAGGCAACTAGTTTAAAAGAAGAATTTAATTTTGATGTTGATAGAGATGAATTCCTAAATAAATTGAATATTAATCTCTTAGAAAATATTAAAAGGTGGGAAAAAGGAAAAAATTTCTCTCAAATTTTAAAAGATTGGAAAAAATTTGCCTATAAAATTAATGAGAGTATTTCAATGTTGTTGCCCACAGGAAAAAAAATTGAGGGGATATTTTCTGACCTAAATGATCAAGGAGGGTTGATTTTATCTCATAATAAAGAAACAAGTGTTTTTTATGCCGCAGAAATTATTGAGGAATTGAAAATTGTCTAAAAATTATTTTTTACCATTAGGTGGGACAGGTGAGATTGGAATGAATCTTAATCTTTATGGATACTCTCATGAAAACAATGAAGAGTGGATCATGATAGATTGTGGAGTTACTTTTTCTCAATCAGGAACACCAGGAATTGACCTCCAAATGGCTGACCCAAACTTCATTGCGAAAAAAAGGAAAAACCTTCTTGGTATTATATTAACACATGCACATGAAGACCATATCGGTGCAATGCCGTTTATATGGCCACATCTTCAGTGCCCAATTTATACAACTAAATTTACTGCTTCTCTATTAGAAGAAAAGTTTAATGAATATAAAATTAGTTTTGATGAAAAATTAATAATTATTGATGACCAGGAAGAATTACAGATTGGTTCATTTAATATTAAGACGATTGGGCTTTCACATTCTATTCCAGAAATGAATGCAATTGTAATAGAAACCCCAAATTTAAAAATCTTTCACTCAGGTGATTGGAAAATTGATGATGATCCAATAGTTGGTGGAAAATTTGATAAAAATAAGTCTAGTGAATTAAGTAAACTAAATATTGATTTGCTTGTTTGTGATTCAACTAATTCAATTGTCCCAGGTAGATCCGGATCAGAGTCAGAGGTTAGAGACTCATTAATAGACATTATTTCAGATATTGAAGGAAGAATATTTATAAGCACATTTGCATCTAATGTAGCAAGATTGACATCGGTAGCTGAAGCAGCAGCTATTAACGATAGGCAAGTTGTTTTATCAGGGATGGGAATGCACAAAATTGCTAGAGCTGCTAAGAAGTCTGGTTACTTTAAAGGTATACCAGATTTTGTTGATGAGGAAGACGCGGGCTACCTTCCTGCTGATAAGACATTAATATTATGCACAGGAAGTCAGGGTGAATATAGGGCAGCACTATCAAAAATAGCTAGAGATGAGCACAGAAATTTATATGCTGATGAAGGTGATACGGTAATTTTTTCATCAAAAATGATTCCAGGTAATGAATATGGCATTCTGCGTTTACAAAATACATTTGCAAAAAGAGGTATAAATGTAATTACAGAAAAAGATAGTTTTGTTCATGTATCAGGGCATCCATGTGAGGATGAATTAATAGAAATGTTCAATCTTTTGAAGCCTAAATATATGATACCTGTACATGGCGAGCATAGACATTTAAGAGAAAATGCGAATATTGCTAGTCAATGCGGGATTCAAGCGAAAGTTATTGAAAATGGAGAACTTATAACTATCAGCAAAGATGGTTTTAGTGATGTAAAGACTGTTGAAAATGGAAGATTATATAAAGATGGTAATATTTTAGAGCATGATTTTGAGTCAAATTCTTCTGAGAGAAGTAAATTGTCATTTTCTGGAGTTTTAACAGTAAGTATTCAAGTAAATAATAATAAAATTCAAAAAAAATCTATTGTAAACACTATAGGGATACCAGAGTTTGATGAAAAAGGTATACGATTAGTAGATTTGGTTCAGGAAAGACTATCTCAAATTCTGAAATCAAGTAAAGTAGATGAAAAATTAGAAAATAGAATTAAAAATGCCGTTACAAAAGAAATAAATTATATATGGGGAAAAAAACCTTTCGTAGAAGTAATTATCCATTACAATTAAATAATGGACTTAAACAATGAAGTGTTAATAGCAAGAGGTAACAATGTACTGGTCAAAATCTTTTATTCCGACTAGCAAGGAAAATCCATCAGGCGCGAAGATACCCTCTCATCAATTATTAATTAGAGCAGGTATGATAAAACAAGAAAGTGCAGGTATTTATTCCTGGCTACCATTAGGTTTTAAAGTTCTTAAAAATATTGAGTCAATAGTAAGGGAAGAACAAGAGGCTGCCGGAGCAGTAGAAATTTTAATGCCAACACTTCAATCATCAGATTTGTGGATAGAGTCTGGAAGATATGAGGGTTATGGCGAAGAGATGTTAAGGATATCTGATAGACATGATGCAGATTTAATATATGGACCAACAAATGAAGAACAAATAACTGAAATTTTTAGGTCATATATTAAATCATATAAAAATCTTCCTTTAAATCTTTTTCATATTCAATGGAAGTTTAGAGATGAAATCAGACCACGTTTTGGTTTGTTAAGAGGTAGAGAATTCTTAATGAAGGATGCTTATTCATTTGATTTGGATAAAGAGTCTGCAAAAATCTCATATTTTAAAATGTTTACTTCATATATGAGGACTTTCAAAAGATTAGGTTTAAATGCAATACCGGTAATTGCTGACAGTGGTCCTATAGGCGGTGAATTAAGTCACGAGTTTTCCATTATTACGAATACCGGTGAAACAGAGATTTATTATGATAGCAGGATACTTGAAATAGAAGACTATGATTTTGATTATTCAAAAAAAGATTCCTTAGAAAACTCTTATAATAAATTCACAAACTTTTATTCTTCAACAGATGATAAGCATTCTGAAGATTTGTTCCAAAAAATACCGGAGGAATTTCAAAATAAGGGTAAGGCAATTGAAATTGGTCATATTTTTTCTTTTGGCTACAAATATTCAGAACCTATGAATGCATTTGTTAATAATGACAAAGGTGAAAATATTCCTGTCTATATGGGTTCTTACGGAATTGGTGTATCCAGATTAGTATCAGCTATTATTGAAGCCTACCATGACGATAGAGGAATATTATGGCCAATATCTGTAGCACCTTTTCAAGTTGGTATAATTAATTTAGGTAAGAATGATGAGAAGTGTAAAAAAGTCTCAGAGGATATTTATCAACAATTAAGAAGCAATAATATAGATGTTATTTATGACGACAGGGATGAAAGTGCAGGGAGAAAGTACGCTGATATGGATTTAATTGGAATTCCATATCAAATTATTTTAGGCCCAAGGGACTTAGAAAGTAATAAATGTGAATTAAAAAATAGATTGAACGACCAAAGAGTGAGTATCGATTTAGATAATATCATTAAAGAATTATTAAAATTAATCTAACGGAGTAAATCATTAAAAATTTATTGTTAGAATTATGGATTTCAAAAAGATACCTTCGCCCGAAAGGTAAAGAGGGTTTTTTTTCAGTTATAACTCTTATTTCTTTTCTTGGTATTGCCTCAAGTGTAGCAGTTTTAGTGGTGGTAATGTCTGTTATGAACGGTTTCAGAACAGAGCTAATAAATAAAATTGTAAATATTAATGGACACATATTAGTTTATTCTACTCAACAAGAGGGAATTAAGGATTTTGAATCCATTGAGAGCAAAATCAATGATTTCGAATTTGTTGAGAAATCAATCCCTATGATAGAGGCTCAAATTCTAGCTTTAGGGGAAAGTCAATCTTCTGGAGGTTTATTAAGAGGAATTCCTTTAGAAAAATTATCTACGATTGATATTGTATCTTCAAATATAATTCAGGGTAATCTTATTGAAAGTAATAATGGTGTCGTAATTGGATCTAGATTAGCGTCCTCATTATCCCTTGGCTATGGTGATAATTTATCTATTATGTCTCCAAGGGGAATTTCATCTCCCTTTGGCACAATTCCAAGATCATACTCCTACGATGTTGATGCGGTATTTGATATTGGTATGACTGATTATGATTCAACTGTTATTTTTATTGATTTACCTGTTGCCCAAGAATTTCTTAATTTGGGAAATGTTGTCGGTGTAATTCAAATTTTTGTTGATAAACCTGAGAGGTCGATAATTTATAAACAAGATATAGATAATGCATTAGAAGGATTTAATGTTTTTTCAAGAGATTGGACACAAACGAATGCCAATCTACAGGAAATGTTAATAGTAGAGAGAAATGTAATGTTTCTGATATTTTCACTATTATTAATAATTACAGGAATCAATATTGTTTCTGGATTAATAATATTAGTAAAAGATCGATCTAGAGAAATATCTATCTTAAGAGCAATGGGAATGAAAAAAGTAAGTATTGCTAGGTTATTCATAATATCAGGAGCTAAAATAGGTTTTTTTGCTACAATTATTGGTTTAGTTGTTGGCATTCTTGTTAGTGTCTATGTTGAAAATATAAGATTATTTTTAATGTCTATTTTCGATATTACACTATTTAATCCAGAAATTTATTTTCTAATTTCTATGCCTTCCGAAATTCATGTTCCTGAAGTGATAACAATTACTATTTTATCATTATCTTTATCAATAGTTGCAACAATCTATCCTGCTATAAGGTCTGTTTCTAAAGATCCTGCAGAGGCTTTGAGAAATGAATAATATTTTATCTCTAAATAAAGTATCAAGAAGTTATTTCGTAAGAGAAACACTTATAAATGTTTTTTCAGATATAGATATTGATATTAAGAAGGGAGAAAAAGTTGCAATAATTGGTCCATCTGGATCAGGTAAAACATCTATTTTAAATATTGCAGGCCTTATTGAGAGACCTAATTCAGGATCTGTCTATGTAAATAACTCTGAAGTTGATTGGGAATCTGATAAAAAAATTTCTAATTTGCGCAAGAAAAACATAGGCTATGTTTTTCAATTTAATAATCTCTTATCCGATTTTACAATACTTGAAAACATTGCCTTTCCTCTAATTATTAATGGTATGCAGAAAAGTCAAGCTATGGAGATAGCTAGTGATTTTATAAAAAATGTTAATCTTTCAGATAGAGGAAATAATTATCCTAACCAAGTTTCCGGCGGTGAGCAGCAAAGAGCAGCTATTGCAAGAGCATTAATAAATAAGCCATCCCTTATTATTGCTGATGAGCCAACAGGAAATTTAGATAGCAAAACTGCGATTAGTGTTGTTAGTTTATTTAATGAGTTAGTTGATGAGTATGATTGCAGTTTGATTTTAGCCACACATAATCTTGGTATAGCAAATCTACAAGATAGGTTAATTAATATTGAGGATCTGATAAAATAACCAAATGAATAATTTAAGTTATATTCCGTTAAGAGCGACTTCACAATATTCCTTGCTAGAAGGAGCCATGCAAATAGAAAGTATAGTTGAAAAAGCTATAAACCATAATATTCCAGCTGTTGGTCTTACTGATAGAAATAATTTATTTGGAGCACTTGAGTTTTCTGAAAAGCTTATTGATAAAGGAATTCAACCAATTGTTGGATGTAATTTATCATTTTATGATCAAAAAAATTATGGATCGATGGTTTGTTTAGCTAAAAATGAGCAGGGCTATAAAAACTTAATAAAGCTATCATCTGAGCTTTTTTTAACAAATGATGATGAAAAATTAAGTTTAAATAGATTATCAGAATTAAATGAAGGTTTAATACTGCTAACAGGTGGATATGGGGGCTTAATCAATAATTATCTTAAGTATGGTCTTAAAAAAAATGCCTTAGAATTAACAAAAAAATTAAGCTCAATATTTCAAGATAGGATTTATATTGAAATTCAAAGAATGGGAAAAGATGACTTTGAAAATGACTTACTTGATATAGCTAACGATATAAAAGTACCAGTTGTTGCATCAAATACTATATTTTTTGAATCCAAAGATAGGTTTACCTCTCATGATGCGCTAATAGCAATTAAAGATTCGACAACAGTTAATAGCTCTAATCGAGAAATATTAACTAATGAATTTTACTTTAAATCACCAGAAGAAATGATTGAATTATTTAGCGATATGCCAGAAGCAATTAATAATACATTAGAAATAGCCTACAGGACATCTTTTAAGGTAAGTAGGTCTGAGCCGCGATTACCAAGGTTTAGCGGTCTTGACTCCGAAGGCGAAACAAATGAATTGGTTAATCAGGCCAAAGAAGGCTTAAAAAAGAAAATCTTAGAAAATAAAATTATTAACGAAGAAATGTATTGGGATCGCCTTAATAGCGAGTTAGATATAATTATATCAATGAATTTTCCAGGATACTTTTTGATAGTAGCTGATTTTATAAAATGGTCTAAAAGTAAAAATATACCTGTTGGACCTGGAAGAGGTTCTGGTGCAGGATCTCTTGTAGCATGGGCGCTAACAATCACTGATCTTGACCCAATTAAATTTAATTTAATTTTTGAAAGATTTTTGAATCCTGAAAGAATTTCTTTACCTGATTTTGATATAGATTTTTGTCAAGATAGAAGAGAAGAGGTTATTGAGTATGTTCAAGAAAAGTATGGTAAGGATAGTGTAGCTCAAATTATTACATTTGGAAGTTTACAATCTAGAGCAGTACTTAGAGATGTCGGAAGAGTTCTCGGACTACCTTATGGTCAAGTAGATAGAATATGCAAGCTCGTACCAAATAATCCCGCTAATCCAACAACTCTTAATGAAGCAATTGAAGGTGATATAAGAATTAGAGAAGAGAGAGATAATGATGATGATATCGCTTCAATGCTTAAAATTGGTCTGGAATTAGAAGGTTTATATAGAAACGCATCAACTCACGCTGCTGGCTTGGTTATAGGTGATGTGCCTCTGCAAAATACTGTTCCACTTTATCGTGATCCAAGATCAGAAATGCCTGTCACGCAATTCAATATGAAATGGGTAGAGGCCTCTGGCTTAGTTAAATTTGATTTTTTAGGATTAAAAACACTCACCGTAATTGATAAAGCAATAAATCTAATAAATCAGAAAAAAGGAATTAATCTAGATATTTCACAAATACCTTTAGATGATAAACAAACATTTGATTTGCTTGGTACTGGAAATACAATTGGAATATTTCAACTTGAAAGTAGTGGAATGCAAGATGTTTTGAGAAACATGAAGCCAGATTGTTTCGAGGATATTATTGCCTTGGTTGCGTTATACAGGCCAGGACCTATGGATAATATTCCAAAATATATAGCTTGTAAAAAAGGAGATGAAAAACCTGATTATATGGATTCTAGACTTGAAAAAATATTAAAAGAAACATATGGAGTGATCATTTATCAGGAACAAGTTATGCAGACAGCCCAAATTTTATCTAATTACACACTCGGGGAAGCTGATATTTTAAGAAGAGCAATGGGTAAAAAGATTAAAAGTGAAATGGATGCTCAAAAAGAAAGATTTATTTCTGGAGCTATTAATAATGATATAGAAGAAAAAAAAGCAGATTATATTTTTGAACAAGTAGCAGAATTTGCTGGATATGGATTTAATAAATCTCATGCAGCTGCTTATGCCTTAATTGCATATCAAACTGCCTATCTTAAAACTCATTATTCTGAATATTTTATGACCGCATCTATGTCCCTCGAAAAGGATAATACAGATAAATTGAGTGTATTTTTTAATGATGCAAAAAAAATGAATATAAAAATACTACCCCCAGATATAAATAAATCAAAAATGGATTTTGATGTTGAAGGAAGCGATATTAGATATGGCTTAGGAGCTATTAAAAATACAAGTCAAAAAGATATGGATGAAATAAACAAGGAAGTTTCTAAAAATGGTAATTTCTTAGATTTATATGACTTTTCTCAAAGACTTGATGCATCTATATTATCCAAAAAAAATCTTGAATTTTTAACCTATTCTGGAGCGTTTGATTCCATTGAAAAAAATAGAAATAAAGTTTATCAATCTATAAATATACTTTCTAGTATTTCTAATGCTGCAATGGAAAAAAACTCTAATAATCAGGATTATTTATTTGATGATGAGTTTGATAATTTCAGTCATATTCCTCTCCCAGAAGTTGATAACTGGACAACTTCTGAACTCTTGGAAAAAGAATTTTCTGCTATAGGTTTTTACCTTACTGGACATCCATTAAATGAGTATTCACAAATAATAAAAGATAGAAAAATAAAACACTTTAATGATTTAAATAACACCGAGACTAAATATAAAATAGCAGGAACAATATCCTATGTTAAAGAAAGAAAGTCTCAAAGAGGAAGGAATTTTGCTTTTGTAGGATTAACTGACGAAAATAATCAATTTGAGATAACGCTTTTTTCAGACATTCTTTTTAAAGTTAGAGACTTTTTGATTCCAGGGCTTTCAATAGTTGCTGAGGTAGAAACCCAAAGAAATGAGAATAATTTAAGATTACTTGCAATCGATATATTTCCTCTTGAGGAACTTATGAAAAAAAATATTAATACTTTAAAAGTTTATGTAAATAATCCAGAAACTATTTTAAAAATAAGAGATAGGGTAGAAGAAAAAGGAAATTCAAAAATATTTGTTCAAATATTAATGAATGGACATGATAAATATAGAACAGAATTAAAGTTAGGTAATAATTTTGTTGTTAACCCATCCATTAAAGCATCAATTAAAGAAATTGAGGGTGTATTAAAAATAGAAGAATTTTAATTTTTTGTTGCAGTTTCCTAATAAATAATATTATATCCCTTTCATTACGCACATGAATATAGCTTTTCCAGGCAATCCGGTGCCATTAGGTATGTATTCATGGAGGTTTAACCGGTAAAGGAGGATAAATTGTCATTACCTGAATTTTCAATGAAAGAATTGCTTGAGGCTGGTGTTCATTTTGGGCATCAAACTCATAGGTGGAACCCTAAAATGAAGGATTTTATTTATGGGGAGCACAATAATATACATATAATAGATCTTTCCCAAACAATGGGTATGTTAAAAAATGCTCTAGGCGCTGTTAAAGAAGTTACACAATCTGGAGGTAGAATTTTATTTGTAGGCACTAAAAGACAAGCTTCGGAAACAATATCTGAAAGTGCATCTCAATGCGCTCAATATTATGTTAATCATAGATGGCTTGGAGGAACCCTTACAAATTGGAAAACGATATCAAATACAATAGCAAGATTAAAATCAATTCAAGGAACTTTAGATGAAGAGGAATCAGCTGGTTTAACAAAAAAAGAATTACTAAAACTTACAAGAGAGAGGGATAAACTAGAATTGTCTATTGGCGGAATAAAAAATATGGGTAGTCTTCCGGATTTAATTTTTGTCATTGATACTGTTAGGGAACAAATAGCAATTAAAGAGGCCAATAAATTAAATATTCCTATTGCAGCAATAATAGATACAAATTGCGATCCTGAGGGAATTACCTATCCTATTCCTGGAAATGATGACTCTACAAAATCAATTAAATTATATTGTGATCTTGTATCACAAGCTGCACTTGATGGAATTTCTATTCAATCTCAAAAAGTTCAAGAAGAAACACAAGATAAAAAAGAGAAGCCTCAAAAGGAAACTGTTTCTAAAGAAGATAATAAATCCAAAGAATTATCAGATACTCCTAAAACTGATGATGGTAAAGAGATTGAAAATCTAGAAGAAAATAATGATAAGTCGAAGAGTGAAGAAAAGGATTAGTAAAACTTAATATCTAAGGAGGTTTATATGTCACAGGTAACAGCTAGTTTAGTAAAAGAATTAAGAGAAAAAACAGGCGTTGGAATGATGGACTGTAAAACAGCCTTAAAAGAGAATAACGGCGATATTGAATCATCAATTGATTGGTTGAGAACGAAAGGAATTGCTAAAGCTGCAAAAAAAGAAGGTCGTATAGCTTCAGAAGGTTTAATTGCAGTTGAAAAAATAGATAATACTGCTTCAATAATTGAAGTTAATTCCGAAACGGATTTTGTAGCTAGGAACGAAGATTTCCAAAATGTAGTGAAGAAATTATCTATTCTGTCGATAAAAAGTAATAATCTTGAAGAGCTTTTAGATAAAGAATTAGATAATGAAAATATTAAGGTAAAAGATTATATAACAGAGATGATTGCATCTATTGGAGAAAATATTAATTTGAGAAGAATTGATAAAATTTCTATTTCTAATGGAGTGATCTCATCTTACATTCATAATCAGGTTATAGAAGGTATGGGGAAAATTGGTGTTTTAGTTGGTTTAGAGTCTGATGCAGATAATGATCAATTAGAAGATTTAGGAAAAAAAATAGCTATGCATATTGCAGCAACAAATCCAATTTCAGTTAGCATTGAAGATATACCAGCAGATGTACTCGAGAGAGAGAAAAGCATTTTAGCAGAAGAGGCCAGATCATCTGGTAAACCTGAAGAAATAATTGAAAAAATGACTGAAGGAAGATTAAAAAAATATTATCAGGAAAGCGTTCTTCTTGAGCAAATTTTTGTTGTTGATGGGGAAAGCAAAATTTCAGATATTCTTAATTCGCTGGACAAACCAGTTAAAATTATTGAGTTTGTTAGAATGGGTCTCGGTGAAGGAATTGAAAAAAAGAATGAAGATTTTGCAAATGAAGTCGACTCACTGATATCGTAGTTTGACTAATATAATGGAGTCTTGATGAATGCAGCTAAATTAAAAAGAGTTCTTCTAAAGATATCTGGAGAATCTCTAATGGGTGTTGATTCATATGGAATAGATGTTTCTACTGTAGATAGAGTTGCCAAAGAAATTTCACAAGTATGTAAATTAGGAATTGAAATCTGCCTAGTCATTGGAGCCGGTAACATATTTAGAGGATTATCCGGAGCTGCAGCTGGAATGGATAGAGCTAGCGCTGACTATATGGGTATGTTAGCGACTGTGATGAATTCTCTAGCAATGCAGAACTCTCTTGAAAGGTTAGGTTTTCAAACAAGAATTCAATCAGCGATTTCAATGACTGAGGTTTGTGAAACCTATACAAGAAGAAGAGCTATTAGGCATATGGAAAAAAATAGAATTGTTATATTTGCTGCAGGCACAGGGAATCCATATTTTACAACAGATACTGCTGCTGCACTTAGGGCTAGTGAAATGGATTGTGATGCAATTTTCAAAGGAACAAAGGTTGATGGCATATATGATAAGGACCCTATTGAGTACAAAGAAGCAAACAAGTTTGAAAAAATTACTTACAGTGAGGTTTTATCAAAAAATTTAAGAGTATTGGACTCTTCAGCTGTTTCTCTTGCAAGGGACAATAATATACCGATAATAGTTTTTTCCATTAAAGAAAATAATGGTTTTTTGAATATCTTAAACGGTAAAGGTAGTTATTCAGTAGTTGAGGGGTAGCAATGAACGAAATTAATAAAGATGATCTAGTTAAAAGAATGGATGGAGCTATTAATTCATTTAGCGGCGACTTAGTTGGTTTAAGAACTGGAAGAGCATCAACTAATATGGTTGATGGTATTTTGGTTGATGCATATGGACAGAAAATGCCTATTGATCAAGTAGGTAGTATTTCTGTTCCAGAAGCAAGAATGATATCTATTCAAGTTTGGGATAAGGGATTAGTGATAGCAGTTGAAAAAGCTATTCATGAGTCTGGTCTGGGCTTAAATCCTCAGACTGATGGAGAATTAATAAGAATTCCAATACCCGAACTTAACGAGGAAAGAAGAGAAGAGCTTTCTAAGATCGCAGGTAAATATGCCGAGCAATCTCGTGTAGCAATAAGGAATGTTAGAAGAGATGGAATGGATGAGATAAAAAAAATTGAAAAAGATGGAACTGTAGGAAAAGATAGGGCTGTAGATTTATCTAATGAAGTCCAAGAACTTACAGATGATTATATAAAAAAAATAGATGAAATGTTGTCTCAAAAAGAAAATGAAATTCGACAAGTTTAAGCTTCATGATAAATCATTCCTCTAAAAATGAAGTAAAAAAAGAAATCTCGCATATTGCTTTAATCATGGATGGTAATGGAAGGTGGGCTAGCTCAAGAGGATTACCTAGATATGAAGGTCATGTTAAAGGTTTAAGAACATTAAGAAAATTACTTCGTGATCTAAAAGATTCAAAATTAGATTATTTAACTTTATTTACCTTTTCAATTGATAATTGGAAAAGACCAAAAGAAGAAACATCAAAATTAATGCAGTTATTAAGAAAGTTTATTTCAAATGATCTTTCTGAGTTACATAATAATAATGTTAGAATAAGAGTAATAGGCAGTAGAGCTGAGATTCCTAGAGATATAGTTGATCTTATTAAGGGAGCAGAAACACTTACCACTAATAATACTGGTTTATATCTTCAGATAGCCTTTAATTATAGTGGGAGACAAGAAATTATAAATGCTACAAAAAAAATTGCTATTGCTTCTTCTAAAGGTGAGATCGACCCTAATAAGATTAATAATACAATTTTTGAGAACAATTTATATTCCGCTGGTGTACCTGACCCAGATTTAATTATTAGAACTGGTTCAGAGAAAAGAATATCAAATTTCCTATTGTGGCAATTATCTTATTCAGAAGTTTATTTTGAAGAATGTTTATGGCCAGATTTTGATAAAAATAAGTTAGATATTGCAATTAGTGATTATAAAAGTAGATCAAGAAGGTTTGGAGATATCCTTAATGAGTATAGATGAATGTTTTCAGATTTTAAAATAAGATCTTTGACAGCAGCTGGATTAGCTTTTCTTTGCTTTCTAGCGCTTTTTCTTGGTCATTTTTATTTAAAATTATTTATTTATTTTCTCTCGGCAATTCTTTTTTTTGAATGGATGCGTATCATTTCTCAAATTCAGTGGATTATTAGAGGCCTCATTGCCCTAGTTTTTTCATCTTTTGTTTATTTTACTGATGATTATACAGCTTTAGATTTATTATTTATAATCTCTGGATCAATATTAATTTCATCCTTTTCTGCTTACTTTAGTATTTCTGCTTTTTGGTCTTGTTTCGGTTTCATATATGTCTTAATTAGCTTGTGTTTTTTAGAATATATAAGAAATTTTGAAAATGGATTACTTGCGATATTATTAATTATTTCAACTGTTATGATTTCTGATACTTCTGGGTATATATTTGGGAAATATTTTTCTGGACCAAAAATTTTTAAAAAGATATCCCCTAAAAAAACTTATTCTGGTTTTATTGCGTCAATAACATTAGGAACTCTATGGTTTTCAATTCTATCATTGATTTATTCACTTCATCAGCCAATTACCTTTATTTTAACTGGTCTGCTTATAGTAGTTTTTTCAGTTATCGGTGATCTATTAATTTCTTATCTTAAAAGAAAAACAAATCTTAAAGATTCAGGAATTATTTTACCTGGTCATGGAGGGCTATTTGATAGAGCTGATAGCATTATAAGTGTTTTCTTTATTTTGTTACCTTTAGCAATCTTAATGGGTCAATTAGATAATCCTATCAAAATTATTTTAGGATAATATTATGACCAAAAAAACTATATCAATATTTGGCTCTACAGGATCAGTTGGCAATACAACTCTTAACATTTTGAGAGAAAATAAAGAAATATTTGATGTGAAAATTTTGACAGGATATAAAAATATTAGTGACCTTGCTTCATTGGCAAATGAATTCAATCCTGAAGCTATATGTTTTGCTAATGAATCTGATTTGGAGCTAATAAAAAACAAAATTAATTACGATGAAGTCGAATACTATTTTGGCGATGATGGTCTGTTAGAGTGTGCAAAAGTTAGTGTAGATATTGTGATAGCAGGAATAGTCGGTTTAGCAGGTCTTCCCCCATTACTTGAGTCCATTAAAAGTTCAAAAAAAGTTTGTATTGCAAATAAAGAGTGCTTTGTTTCAGCTGGTTCTTTAATAATGAATGAAGCAAATAAATATAAAACTCAGATTTTACCTCTAGATAGCGAACATAGTGCTATTTTTCAAATTCTCGAAAATACAAATAATGTTGTAAAGGATATATTTCTTACTGCTTCGGGAGGACCTTTTTATAAGTATTCTAGTGATGAACTTTTGAAAGTTAAAGTTGATGATGCTATTAAAAACCCAAATTGGGTTATGGGAAAGAAAATATCTGTAGATTCAGCCACTTTAATGAATAAAGGCTTAGAAATAATTGAAGCAAAACATTTATTTAATTTAGATGAAAGTAAAATAAAAGTCGTTATTCACAGACAGTCAATAGCTCATGGAATAGTTTCATTTGAAGATAACACCTTTTTGACTGTTTTTGGATATCCAGATATGACTCATCCTGTAAAATACGCTATTTTTCATCCAAAAAACTATAATAATAAAAGTCAAAAAATGAATATTGAATTACTAAATAACTTATCATTTGAATTAGTTAATGAGGAAGAATATCAAGCTTTAAAGCTTGTTAGATCAGTTTTAAAAGGTAATGATGAAGAGAAATCTATAATTCTCAATTCTTCTAATGAAGTTGCTGTAAAAGCTTTTCTTGATAAAAAGATTAGATTCATAGATATTTTGGTTGTAGTTGAAGAATCTATAGAATATGTTTCGAAACTATTAGGAAATGAAACTATAAATTATAGCGATAATCTTGATAATATTTTATATTTAGATAGCCTAACAAGACAAAAAACAGAGGAACTTATTAAATTAAGAATTTAAATGGATATAATTCAATTAATAATTCAGTATTTACCAACCGCCATACAGTATTTTTTGGCGTTTGCTTTATTAATAACTGTTGTCGTTTTTATACATGAATTAGGCCATTATTCTGTTGGAAGATGGTGTGGTATAGGCGTTGAAACATTTTCAATAGGAATGGGAAAGCAGATTTGGGGGAAAACAGATAAATATGGAACACTATGGAGAGTAGCTATTCTTCCAATCGGTGGTTATGTAAAATTTTATGGTGACGAAGACCCCTCCGGAAAAAAATCAGAAGTATCTGAAAATATCAAAGATCATATGAATTTTCACAACAAATCAGTTTGGAAAAAAATTGCAACTACTGCTGCAGGGCCATTATTTAACTTTATTTTAGCAATTTTTATTTTTTCAATTATTTTCTTTTTTCGAGGAGAAAGCCTTGTTCAGCCTTATGTAGGTCAAATTGTTGATGAATCTCCAGCTTATAATTCAGGCTTGGAGGCTGGTGATGAAATTATTTATGCAGATACTAAAGAAATTTTATATTTTAATGACTTAAGGGATTATGTGCTTGAGAATCCTGAAAATGAAATCGAATTAACAGTTATAAGAGATGGAGTAGAGAAAAAAATATTTTTAACGCCCGAGGTTGTTTCTTCTAAGGATAGATTTGGAAATGACTATTCAAGCGCAAGAATTGGAGTAATTGGTAGCCAAAACCCTGAGCACATTGAGTTAAAAAAATATGGACTTATTACCTCTATTTATCGTGGAACATATGAGACATATAATCTTTCTGCAAAAATTTTAAGTTATCTAGGAAAGTTAATTGCAGGTAGAGAATCCATTGATCAAATGGGTGGTCCAATAAAAATTATACAAATTTCTGGAGAAATATCTAATTATGGTATTATACCATTATTAGCTTTAATTGCGGCTATTTCAGTAAATTTAGGAATAATTAATCTTTTACCTATACCTGTATTAGATGGAGGGCATTTACTCTATTATTCCTTAGAAGTTGTTAGAGGAAAGCCTCTTAGTCAAAAAACACAAGAAATAGGAATGCAAATCGGAATGAGCCTTTTAATTGCTTTGATGATATTTGTTACCTTTCTTGATATAAGTCGATTATAAAATTTTTGTATAAGAAAAGAAGGATCGATATGTTTAAATACAATCTGGCAGTATTTATAAAATCTTTACTTTTATTTTCTGTATTTTCATCAATAATATACGCTCAGGAAACGATTGATAATCAATCTATTCAATCATCACAAATATATGAAAGGATTATGTTTATTGAGGTCAGAGGATCTCAAAGAATTGAATCAGATACAATAAAGTCCTACATGACAGTTAAACCTGGCGATCTTTATGATGATGCCGAGGTTGATAGATCTTTAAAGATTCTTTTTAACACAGGATTATTTGCTGATGTTGCTATCAGATATGAAAATTCTGGTTTAATAGTCTTTGTTATTGAGAATCCAATAATTAATCGTATTGATTTTGAGGGGAATAGCGCCCTAAAAGATGATAAATTTGAAGAGGAGATTGAATTAGGCCCTAGATCTGTTTATACCAGATCAAAGGTACAAGCTGATGTTCAAAGATTAATAGAGTTATATAGAAGATCAGGAAGATTTTCTGCCTTTATAGAGCCTAAAGTTATTAGGCAACCTCAAAATAGGATTGATCTTATTTTTGAGATAACTGAAGGCCCAACTACAGGCGTTTCTTCAATTAACTTTCTAGGTAATAGAAGTTTTCGTGATAGAAAATTGAAAAGTCAATTAGTGACAAAAGAGTCAAAATGGTGGCGTTTTTTCTCTTCAGATGATTCATATGATCCAGATAAATTAGCTTATGATAGAGAACAAATTAGAAAATTTTATCTAGATGAGGGTTATGCTGACTTTCAAGTTGTATCTGCTGTTGCTGAATTAACTAAAGATGGAAACAACTTTGTAATAACATTCGTTTTAGATGAAGGTCAGATTTATGAGTTTGGAGAATCTTCTATTGAGAGTTCTCTTGAAAATATGAATACAGATGAACTGTTGTATCTTATTGAACATAGAAGAGGCAATCAGTACAAAGCTACAGACATTGATATTACAGTAGATGCATTAACTTTGGCTGTTGGAGAAGAGGGCTACGCTTCTGCTGAGGTAAGGCCTAGAGTTAGAAGAAAGAGAGAAGAGGGTATTGTTGATATCGTCTACTCTATTGATGAAGGACCAAGAGTTTATATTGAAAAGATTAATATTAATGAAAATACACGAACTAGAGATGAAGTGATAAGACGTGAGTTAAGGGTTTCCGAGGGAGATGCATATAATAAAGTTTTAATTGATAGATCAGAAACTAAGATAAAATCCCTAGGTTATTTTAGAGAGGTTGAAACATCCATCAGACCTGGGACTGAAGAAGATAGGATGATTGTTGATTTTGAAGTCGAAGAACAACCTACAGGTGAGTTAAGTCTAGGTGCAGGCTTTTCCTCAGCCGAAAGCTTATTATTAGAAATAGGAATTTCAGAGAGAAATTTATTGGGCAGAGGTCAGTCAGTTCGTTTGAACATATCTACATCCGAAAGAAGAAAACAATTTGAAATAGGTTTTACTCAACCTTATTTTTTAGGCAGAAGATTAACTGCTGGTTTTGACATTTTTCATATTGATAATGATTACAGAAGATATTCATCTTATCGGTCAACTCAATCAGGCGCATCAATAAGGGCTGTTTGGCCTATGGCGGAATATGCGAGTCTTTCAGTATTTTATAGGTACTTAAAAGAGGAGATTTCAAGTTATTTTTTCCAAAGTGGTTATAATTTAGCTGATGACTATAATGCTAACAAATCTGAAATTGGATATAGTTATGTTATTGATACAAGAGACGATCCAATTGATACAACTCGTGGATGGACATTTTCTTTTGGCCAAGATATTGCAGGCCTAGGCGGTGATTCTGAATATATTAGATCAAGCCTTGGCGGAAGATATTATTATGAAATAGCTCGTGATTGGGTTTTAAGTGCAGGAGCAAATGCAGGTTACATATATAATTATGGTAGTAAGGATTTAAGAATTAACGATAGATTTTTTAAAGGTGGAAACACTTTTAGAGGATTTGATAGAGCTGGAGTGGGTCCAAAAGAAAAAATTACTGACCGTCCTAGAGGAGCAGAATTTTTTGCTATTGGTACACTTGAGGTGACAGTTCCATTGGGTCTACCTGATGAGTTTGGTCTTAGAACTGCATTATTTACTGATTTTGGTATCATAGGAAAAAATGATGATGAGGATAGAGTTTTAAATACATATAGGGCTCAAGAACTGATGGGAGATATTACTAGTCCATTTTATAATCTATCAGAATTACTTAACCAAAATTATTCCGCTATTGATGCAGCATGTAAAAATGATAGCGCAGGTTTAAATGAAATTTATGGTACTTTATGTACTAGATTTGTTGATGATGCAACTTTTAGAGCTACTGTCGGTGTAACACTTAACTGGAATTCACCTTTTGGACCTATTCGTTTTGATATCGGAAGAGCTGTAGTCAGTGAAGACTATGATGATGCTAAATTCTTTAGATTTAGTGGTGGAACAAGATTCTAATAATATTTAGAATAGTAACTTGTTGTAACATATATTCATTGGAATATTTTTATTGATTGATTTAAGGAAATTCTATAGTTATCTTGCAATTCGTAATTATCTGGAGGAGACATTATGAAAAAATATTTTATTATAGCTTTATCAGCAGTATTCTTATTGAGTTTTAGTGAAAAACTATCAGCTTCAGAAGATATACTTTTTATTAATTTGCAATATATTGTTGGGCAATCTAAAGCAGGTTCCTCTCTTAGAGAACAAAGTGAAGAGCTAAATAGTGAAATTATTAAACTTAGAGATGAAATAACCAAATCTCTTCAAGATAAAGGAAAAAAGCTTGAAGATGAAAGAACTCTTCTGTCTCCAGATGTTTTTCAGGAAAGAGCTGATGAATTAAGAAAAGAAGCAGAAGAAAAACAAAACGAATTAAATGTTAGGCTTCAAAAAATTCAACAAGCTATTCAAAGGGCTTCAAATTCTATTGATTCAGTAATCAGTCCAATTTTAACTGAAATTGTTAATGAAAAAGGCGCTAAAATGCTTCTTGAAAGGCAATCCTTATTATTCGCTGACCCTAAATTAGATGTATCTGCAGAAGTTATTAAAAAATTAAATAAAAGACTTCCAAAGATAGATGTTATTGTTGATCAGGATTAAAACTATTATTTATGAGTGAAAAGAGTTTTTTTGAAAAAACTGGCCCTTATAAGCTAAAAATTTTATCAGATCATATTAATGGTAAATTAAGTTCTATTGAGAATTCTGATATTCTAATAGACGATATTTCATCATTAAAGAATGCCAAGGGCAGCGAAGTAACTTTTTTTTCAAACCTTGCATTAAAAGAAGATTTAAAACATTCTTCAGCTGGAGCTTGTGTAATAAACGAATTAAATATTGATTTTGCTCCAAAAGGCATGCCTTTAATCTTCTGTGATGATCCATATATGGGTTTTGCTTTAATAGCGCAAAAATTTTACCCAAAAGAACTAAAAGCTGATTATCTTACAGGACAAAAAAATAATATTACTAATAATATTCCCGATAATATTACTTTAGGTAAAGATGTTATAATTGAGTTTGGAGCTGTAGTTGGCGAAAATGTAATAATTGGTGATAACACTTTTATTGCTTCAAATTCGGTCATTGGAGCCAATGTTAAAATAGGAAAAGACTGCTATGTTGGTCCTAATGTTTCAATCACTCATTCATATGTTGGCAATAATGTTAAGATTCATAGTGGTACAAGTATTGGACAAGATGGTTTTGGTTTTGCTATGTCATCATCGGGTCACCAAAAAATTCCACAATTGGGTTTAGTTGAAATTCATGATGATGTTGAGATAGGTGCTAATTGCACTATTGATAGAGGTGCTTCAGAGAACACCATTATTGGAGAAGGTACAAAATTAGATAATTTAGTTCACATAGCACATAATTGTAGAATTGGAAAAAACTGTATACTTACGGGGATGGTTGGTCTAGCTGGTTCAACGGTTTTAGAGGATTTTGTAGTTATGGGGGCTAAATCAGGCGCTGTCGGTCATTTAACTATTGGAAAGGGTTCACAAATTGCAGCTAAAACGGGCGTCACTAAAGATTTACCTCCTGGACAGAAATGGGCTGGATGGCCAGTTAAAAGAATGGATGTGTGGAAAAAAGAGTTAATTGCTTTAAAAAAAATTATTAAAAAATAGGTTAATAAAATGAAAACTGATGATCCAATAAAAAAAGCGCAAGAGGTAATGAAGTTAATTCCTCATAGATACCCATTTTTACTTTTAGATAGAATTCTGAGTTACGATTCAGATAGTTTGGTTGCAATAAAGAGCGTTTCAATTAATGAACCTTTTTTTCAAGGTCATTTTCCCGATAGACCTATAATGCCCGGGGTTTTAATTGTTGAAGCTATGGCACAAGCTGCCAGTTGTCTTGTTGTTTTGGAAAATGAGAATAAAGATTCAGAAAATTTATCAGTTTTTCTTATGAAAATTGATAAAGCAAGATTTAGAAAACCTATAACTCCAGGTGATCAAATTAGAATTGAAGTGCAAAAAGAAAAAAGCAGAGGAGATATTTGGCAATTTTACGGTAAATCTTTTGTTGAAGATCAACTAGCATGTGAATCAAGTTTTGCTGCTATGGTTGTAAGATTGGATGATGATAAAAAATGACAAATATTCACGAAACATCAATTATCAGTCCTGATGTAAAAATTGGAGATAATGTCTCAATAGGACCCTATTGCAATATAAATGGAGATGTAAGCATTAAAGATAATGTTACTCTTATATCTCACATAAGTATTTCAGGATCGACCACTATTGGTGAAAACACAAAAATATGGCCTTTTTCTGTTATAGGCTCTGAACCTCAAGATTTAAAATATGACAGTGAAGATGGAAAGCTTGTAATAGGCGCTAATAATAAAATTCGTGAACATGTAACTATGCATTCTGGAACAAAAGAAGGGGGAATGCTTACCGAGATTGGTGAAAATAATTTATTTATGGTAGGTGCCCATATTGCTCACGATTGTAAAGTTGGAAATAATTGTGTTTTCGCTAATAATGCTACATTAGCTGGACATGTTGAGGTTGGTGATTGGGCAATTTTGGGTGGTTTAGCTGCAGTCCATCAATGGAGTCGCATAGGCTGTCATTCATTTATTGGAGGATTAGCCGCAGTAACCCGAGATCTATTACCATTTGGTATGGCTGTAGGCAATAGAGCAAATCTTGAAGGCATAAATCTTATTGGAATGCGTAGAAGAAATTTTTCAAAAAGTGAAATAGATGAAGTTAAAAAAGTATACTCAATTTTATTTAATGCTAACGATCTTGAGTTTAAAAATAAGATAAATAAACTAAAGGAAGAAAAATTTTCATCTGATCCAGCCAAAATAATTACTGATTTTGTTAATGTTGAAACGAACAGAGCTTATGTTTCGCCAACTGAGATATAAAAAATGTCAATGAAAGTTGGATTAATAGCAGGAGATGGAAATTTTCCTCTTGAAGTAGCAAAATCTATTTATCAACAAGAAAAAAAAGTATTCATTATTGCTTTGAAAGGTTCTGCTTCTAAAAATATTGAACAATATCCTCATTTATGGATAAGACTAGGCCAAATAGGTAAAGCAATTAAAGCCTTAAAAGAAAATCATTGTGAAGAATTAATAATAATTGGAGGCGTTAAAAAACCTAATGTCTGGTTTTTGAATCCTGATTTTGGTGCTTTAAAACTTTTCATTAAGCTTATTATGCTTCCCGTTAAAGGCGATGCTTCTATTTTAAAAACTCTTCTAAATTTTCTTGAAAGGGATAATAATTTTAAAATTATTGGAGCTGAAAAATATATACCGCATTTACTTATGGATAAAGGTTTAATTACTGGTCACAAAATAGAGGATAAAACAAGAAACGATATCAATATAGCAATTAAGAGATGTAAAAATATCGGCTCTAAGGATATTGGCCAAGCTTGCGTTGTGGCAAATGGTAAAATCATAGCTTCTGAAGGTATTTTAGGTACTGATAAGATGTTAAAAGATATTATTTTAAGAAAAATAAGATTTAAAAATGAGGGTGTTCTTGTAAAATTAGCTAAACCTATTCAAGATAGAAGAGTTGATTTACCAGCAATAGGAATTAGAACTATTCAACTTATTAAAGAAATAGGACTTTCCGGAATAGCACTAGAAGAAAAGTCTTCCTTTATATCAGAAAAAGAAAAAGTTATTGAATTTGCTAATAAGAATAATATTTTTATTTTTGGAATAAGCAATGGAAAAACTTAATAGCCCAAAAATTTATATAGTAGCTGGTGAACCATCCGGGGATATATTGGGTGACAAGTTAATTAAAACATTACAAGCAAAATTTAATTCTCCGATATTTAATGGTGTTGGAGGAGAAAGAATGCAATCAAATAACTTTATTTCATTGTTTGAAATGAGTGATATTTCTATTTTTGGTATTTTTCCAGTTTTAAGAAAATTATTTTTCTTAATTAATAGAATCAATGATGTTGTAAACGATATCATTCAAAAAAAACCTAATATTATAATTCTTATTGATAGCCCAGACTTTAATCATAGAGTCGCGAAAAAGGTAAAAAGACATTTACCTGATGTTCCTATAGTTTGTTATGTGGCCCCAACTGTTTGGGCTTGGCGGCAGGGTAGAGCAAAGAAGATGTCAAAATATTTTGATCATCTATTATCAATTATTCCTTTCGAGGTTAATTTTTTTAAAAAATATGGGCTAAAAACTACTTATATCGGGCATCCATTCATTGAAACTATTAAAAAAATAGACGACACAAATTTTAAGAAAAAATATGATTTATATGATGGTAAAACTATTATTTTTTTACCAGGAAGCCGTAGTGGTGAGATTGATAGGCATTCCCCAATAATGTCTGAAGCAATAAAATATTTAAAAGAACAAAATTTTAAATTTAATATTCTAATAGCAGCAGGGCAAAAACAATTAAATCAAATGAGAGTTTATTTTCCTGATGTTAAAATAATTACAAATGATAATGAAAAATATTCCCTTTTTAAAAATGCAGATTTTGCATGCGCTGCTTCTGGAACAGTTGTTTTAGAATTAGGTTTAACCGATACCCCTACTATTGTTATTTACAAGATGGATAAATTTACATGGTTTTTCGTATCAAAAATGGTCAAGGTACAATTTGTTTCGCTAGTGAATCTTATTTTAGGAAGAGAGTCTTCAAAAGAGCTATTGCAAGATAGATATACAAAAGAAAATTTGATTAATGAATTGAATAAATTGTTATTAAATGAAAAAATTCAAAAAAAACAGATTAAAGATTTAAAAGAATTTAACATGATTATGAATAAAGGTATTAATGACCCAAGTGAAAATGCAACTAGAATTATAAGTAAAATATTAGAAAATTAATTATCTTTTATGCATACCAATATATTGTCTATGTTCATTTCCAATATATAATTGACGAGGTCTTCCAATTCTTTGACTTGTATCCTCTATCATTTCATTCCATTGAGAAACCCATCCAACCGTTCTTCCAACTGCAAACAAAACTGTAAACATATCCATTGGAAAACCTAATGACTTCATAACAATGCCTGAGTAAAAATCTATATTTGGATAAAGTTTCTTTTCTACAAAATAATCATCTTCTAGTGCAATTTTTTCGAGTTCAACTGCTATAGCTAGCAATGGATCATCTTTTATTCCTAAATGATCTAAAACTTCATGACATATTTTTTGCATTACTTTAGCTCTTGGGTCAAAATTTTTATAAACTCTATGACCAAAACCCATTAATCTGAAAGGGTCATTTTTATCTTTAGCTTTTTTTACATATTCAGGAATATTGTCTACGTTATTAATTTCTTCTAACATTCTTATGCATGCTTCATTTGCACCTCCATGTGCAGGCCCCCATAAACAAGCAATTCCTGAGGCAATACAAGCAAAAGGGTTTGCTCCGGAAGATCCAGCTAGTCTTACGGTTGAGGTAGAAGCATTTTGTTCATGATCAGCATGTAAAATTAAAATTTTATCCATTGCTTTTGCTAATGTAGTATCTACTTCTTTATCTTCAGTAGGTAACCCAAAACACATATTCAAAAAATTTGCGGCATAATCAAGATCATTTTTTGGGTACATAAAAGGTTGCCCCAAAGAATGTTTATATGCCATTGCAGCTAGCGTTGGCATTTTAGCGATCAATCTATGACAAGCTATTCTTCTTTGTTCTGGATCATTTATATCAATAGAGTCATGGTAAAAAGCCGAGAGGGCGCCAACAACTCCACACATTATTGCCATTGGATGTGCATCTGGTCTAAATCCAGTAAAAAATCTATTTAATTGTTCATTAACTAATGTGTATTCATTAATTGTTTCTTCAAATTTATTATATTCATCTTGATTTGGTAGTTCACCATTTAACAGAAGATAACATGTCTCAAGATAATTACCTTGTTCTGCAAGTTGATCAATAGGATAACCTCTGTATAGAAGTGTTCCTTCTTCACCATCAATGTAAGTTATTGTCGACTTACAGTTGGCTGTAGATGTAAAACCTGGATCATATGTAAATTTTCCTGATTGAGCGTATAATTTTGATATATCTAGAACATCAGGACCAATTGTACCCTCATGAACATCAAAGTCATAAAGGTCACCATTTAATTTTAGATTAGCTTTTTCTTTAATTTTATCAGTCATTTATATTATTTAATTATATCCTCTATTCTACCCAACACTTCATCCTTCCCAAGAGATTCGATAATTGTGTTTATTCCGATTGGAGACAAAAAACCTACCAAAACTACTCTCAAAGGTAACCCAATATCCTTAAAGTTAAGTTCTTCATCTTTCAAAAATTTTTTAATAGTCTGTTCTATCTCATTAGCATCCCATTTATCAAGTTTTTTCAATATTTTTGATAGTTTTTCTAAACAGCTTATTGACTCACCATTTATTAAATTTGTTACATCTTTATCAATTTTGATAGGTCTTTTATTTGTTATAAAACTAATATTCTTCTTAATATCTTTTATATTTTTATAACGCTTTAAAACTTCAGGCATAACAATACTAATGGATTTAATTTTATCCTTAGTAAGATTGCTGTATGAAGTGTCAATTCTAGCTATCAGAGATTCAAAGGAGGAGTTTTTTAAATAAATTGAATTAATATCATTTAGCTTTTCAATATCGAATTTAGATGGTGATTTTCTTATTTTTTCAATTGAAAAATAATTTATCATTTCCTCTAAACTGAAAATTTCTTGATCTCCATGACTCCAGCCTAACCTAAGAAGATAATTAATTATTGCTTCAGGCAGATAGCCCTCTTCTTTATAATATTCAATACCGAGAGAACCATGTCTTTTAGATAGCTTTGATCCATCTTGCCCATGAATTAAAGGAATATGACTAAAAGTTGGGCAATCCCATTTAAGAGAATCATATATCAATTTTTGTTTTGCTGCATTGGTGAGATGATCATCACCCCGTATGATGTCACTTATATTCATATCATAATCATCAACTACTACTGACAGCATGTATGTCGGCGTTCCATTTGATCTTAATAAAACAAAATCTTCAATTTCTTTATTTTGAATTACAACATCTCCTTGAACTTTGTCATTAACTATAGTTTCTTCATCATCAGGTATTTTGAATCTAATGGCATGAGCTTTTTCTAGATTACCAAAATCATCCTCAAGTTCCCAATCTCTATAGGCAAAACCAGATTCTAACAACATATGCGCTACTTCAATATGTCTTTTCTCATTTTTATGTTGGTAAACTATTTCTCCGTCATTTTCTAAGCCTAGCCATTTTAAACCATCGATAATTTTTTCAATTGCCTCATTACTAGATCTTTCTCTATCGGTATCCTCTATTCTTAATAAAAACTTTCCTGAGTTATTTCTTGCATAAAGCCAATTAAATAACGCAGTTCTTACTCCGCCAATATGCAAAAAACCAGTTGGGGATGGTGCAAATCTTGTGATAATCATTTTTTAAGATCAAATTTATTCATTTGTGAATTGATATATCAATTTTCAAAGAAAATCACTACAATTCGATTCAACTAATAAGATCTTAGTATACCAACCAGAATACCTTGAATTTGAATTCTTTCAGGACCATAAATTTTTGTTTCGTATGCAGAATTAGCAGGCTCAAGAGCAATAGTATTTCCTTTTTTTCTAAGTCTTTTTAATGTAGCTTCCTCTCCATCAACTAGTGCCACAACTATTTGACCTGATAAGGCATCATCAACCTTTTTTATAATGGCTTTATCCTTATCAAGAATTCCTGCTCCAATCATTGAGTCACCTTCAATTTCTAGTGCATAATGATCTCCAGTACCAACCATACTACCCGGAACAGATATTTTATTTTTTTCATACTCAATTGCTGCAATTGGAGTTCCTGCTGCTATTTTACCCATCATTCTAACCTCTATGGACTCTTCATTTAGGCTAAAAAGATCTTTTTCTTTATTGCCTTCAATTACTTCAGGCTGAAAATTACCTTTTGGGTTTATAGTGCTTGAAGTAGGTAATTTGATAATTTCAATCGCTCTAGCTCTATGAGCTAATCTTCTTATAAATCCTCTTTCTTCAAGAGCATTTATTAATCTGTGTATTCCAGATTTAGATCTTAAATCTAGAGCATCCTTCATTTCTTCATAAGAAGGAGCAACACCAGTTTCTCTTAAATTTTGATGTATATATATCAATAATTCATTTTGTTTTTTTGTTAGCATTACATAACCTCCAAAGTAAAAATAGAACTTAAGTAGAACATTGTTTTACTTTTGTTCTTTTTAAAGGTCAATAATTTAATTATTTAGTAAAAAAACCTTAACTTTAGAGCCTTTTCTCAGTTTTTTTTCATTTGGCTCTAATATTATTAAAGAATTTGCTTCTGAATAAGGAAGAAGTGATGCGCTATCTTGATTATTTAAAGATTTTACTATCATTTTATTTTTCTTATGATCGAAATATAATTTTCCTCTTAAGTAATGTCTTCTTGAGCCATTCTTATTTAAGTCATTATCAAGAGTTGCTATCAAAATTGTGTCTTTATACTTTATACCTTGGAGAGCATAAACTGCTTTCTTCAAAAATATTTCACTGCAAACTAATGCTGAAACAGGGTTTCCCGGTAGTCCGATTATTGATGTATTCTTATTTATCCCAAACATTAGAGGTTTACCAGGTTGCATAGCTAATTTCCAAAAATCCAATGTGAAGCCTTGATTTGATAAGCTCTTCTGAATTAAGTCATACTTTCCAACGGAAGCGCCTCCAATCGTAACAAAAAGATCAAATTTTCTTCCTTTTTTTATATTTCTAATTAAGTCTTCAGAATTATCTCTAGCTATTCCCATATCAATTGGTTCTCCGCCCCAGTTTTTTATAAGAGAGATAATAGAAGGTTTAGATGATGCAGGCTGATTAAAATTATTGGTCTTATCGCCTACTTCTATAATTTCATCACCAGTTGCTAATATTCCTACTTTAGGTTTTCTATAAACATTTATTTTTTTATGATTCATAGCGCCTAATAATGCAATATCTCTTGTGCTGATGAGCCTAGGTGCTTTTAGAGTGAATTTTTTACTAATATCATGAGATTTCTTCCTAATATAAGTTTCTTTATTTTCTTTTTTTATTAAGACCTCTTTTCCATCTTTTAGACAATTTTCTTGCATTATAACTTTATTAGCGCCATTAGGTATTGGGGCTCCGGTAAATATTCTGAAGGTTTGGTTTTTTTTAACGGCTTTGCTAATCGTATCACCAGCTTTTATTTCTCCAACTAATTCAAATTTTTTTGGTAAACTTGATAAGTCCCTCTTTCTGACTGCATATCCATCCATAGCCGATAAATCTAACTCAGGCTGATTTCTTTTTGAGTTTAAACTAGATATTAAAACTCTTCCAAAAGAGTCTTTAATATCAATTTTTTCTTTACCTTTTAATGGTTTAACTTTTCTAAGAATTATTTTTTCAGCTTTTTCAACATCTAAAAGTTTTACTTTCTTTTCCAATCTCCTGATTTACCTCCGCTTTTACTTATAAGCTTAACAGAATTAATTTTCGCGTGTTTATCTATGCTTTTAATCATGTCATATATGGTTAAACAAGCTATATTTACCGCTATTAAAGCTTCCATTTCTACTCCAGTTTTACTTGATGTAGAAACTATTGCTAATACATTGATATTATTATCTTCAATATCAAAATCAATTTTTATAGCTTCAACAGGAATAGGGTGGCAAAGAGGAATTAAATCTGAAGTTTTTTTAGCAGCCATAATACCAGCTATTCTTGCGGTATTTAAAACATTTCCTTTAGAGATTTTTTCTTTTTTAATTTCATTTATAGCTTTTTTACTCAGTATTACGGTTCCTGTTGCGGCTGCCTCTCTTTTAGATTCTTTTTTGTTATTGATAGCAACCATATTTGCTTCGCCCTTATCATTTATATGGCTTAACTTTTTCATGAAAATTTTCCAGTTAATAATTCTAATTCATTAATTATATTAGATGATTTCATAATACTTTCTCCAATAAGAAAATTTTTTATATTATTTTCAAAAAGTAATTCAATGTCTTCTCTTTTAGATATTCCGGACTCGCTTATTAATGTAATTTCTTTATCGATTTTTTTGGAGAGAATAACACTATTATTAATATCTGTTTTAAAAGTTCTTAGATCTCTATTATTAATTCCTATAATTTTTGGTTCTAAATCAAGAGTGTTATTTAATTCACTTTCATTATTTATCTCAAAAATCACATCCATATTGATTTTTTTTGCTGTTTTATATATTTCATTGGCTTTATCCTGCTCAACCATTTTCATAATTATTAATATGCAATCAGCGCCGTAAAGTTTTGCTTCATAAACTTGATAGGGATCAATCATAAAATCTTTTCTAAGTAATGGTAGATTAACATTATCTCTTATATCTTTTAAAAACTCTAGTTTTCCTTGAAAAGATGGAAAGTCTGTCAATACAGATATACATGCTGCATTTCCAATTTCATAATCTTTAGCAATATCAATATGATTGAAATTTTGTTTAATAATCCCTTTTGA
This sequence comes from OCS116 cluster bacterium AG-435-F03, assembly GCA_003212795.1. GTDB lineage: Bacteria > Pseudomonadota > Alphaproteobacteria > MED-G09 > MED-G09 > AG-430-B22. The sequence goes on from QCOV01000001.1 coordinate 370,444, forward strand.
AGGGCTTGCCTTTTTTACTTCCGCGATAATTCCTGGGAAACCTTTATCGTTTTTCTCAATAAGCTTATCTTGAAACCCCAGTGTTTTTTTATCATCTTTAATTAAATCAATTATATCATTTTGAGGAAAATTTATTTTTCTCTCTTTAACTTCATTAATTTTGTAATCTCGGATCTTATCAAGAATATTATTTTTCATTTGAGGCCTTAACAAGTCTTTCAAGTGATGTTTTAGCATTACCATTATCAATTGAAGTATTTGCAAACTTTAATCCATGTTCAATGCTTTCTGCAATACCAGCAATATAAATTGCTGCTGCCGAGTTTATAATAACGATATCTCTAAAGGCACCTTTTTCCCCATCTAAAAGTTTTAAAATTTTTTGTGCATTTACTTTGGGTGTATCGCCAATTAATTCATCAGGATTAGCTCTATTAATACCAAAATCTTCAGGTTTGATTGTATAGTTTGTAATTTTGTTATTCTTTAATTCAGCAATGTAAGTTTCTGAAGTAGTAGTAATTTCATCTAGTCCATCTGAGCCACAAACTAACATAACATCAGTTGAACCTAATTCTTGTAATGTTTCTATTAAAGGGTTTAACCATTTTTTATTATATACTCCTAATAATTGTTTTTTTACACTTCCTGGATTAATTAGCGGTCCTAAGAGATTAAATATTGTCCTAACCTTCAATTTTTGTCTTATAGGGCCAACATATTTCATTGCAGAATGATGGTTTGGAGCAAACATAAATCCAACATTAGATTTATTTATACAATCCGATATTTTATTTGGTTTAATATTTATATTGATGCCTAATTCTTCTAAAACTTGAGAAGACCCTGATTTTGATGATAGGGCTCTATTCCCATGTTTTGCAACAATAGCACCTGCCCCAGCAGCAACAAATGTTACGGCTGTAGAAATATTAAATGTTCCAGAGTTATCTCCACCTGTTCCGCATGTATCTATTGCATCGACTGGCACTTCTACTTTAAAAGATTTTTCTCTTAGAACTTCAACACCACAAATAATATCATCTATGGTTATACCTTTATTATTCAATCCAATTAAAAAATCTTCTATTTCAATATCATTAGCTTTTCCATCTAAAATAAAATTATAAGCAAACTTTAAATCTTCCCTGCTTAAATATTCAGATTTTTGAATTTTAATTAAAATATCTGAGAATTCGTTCATTTGATTAGACCTAAGAAATTATCAAGTATCTTATGACCAAATTCTGTAGCAATACTCTCTGGATGAAATTGAATTCCTTCAATAATATTATTTTTGTGGCGGATACCCATTATTGTTCCTTGTTGAGTTCTAGCTGATACAGTAAGGTCTTTAGGAAGGGTGTCTTCTTCAACAACCAAAGAATGATACCTTGTTGCGTTAAAGTTTTTAGGTAAATTAGTAAATATACCTTTTTCATCTGTAATGATTTCACAAATTTTACCATGAAATATATTTTTTGCTCTAATAATACTGCCCTTAAGTGCGTATGCAATTGCTTGATGACCAAGGCAAACTCCGAGTAAAGGAATACTAGATTTAATACACTCATTAACTAATTCAACACTTATTCCAGCTCTGCTCGGCTCTCCAGGCCCTGGAGAGATTACAAATCCTTTTGGATCTAGATCTATTAGTTCATTGATATCCGCTTTATCATTTCTAATAACTTTAACATCCTGTCCTAAATCACCAAGGAAATGATATAAATTCCATGTAAAGCTATCATAATTATCAATTAGAATAATCATTTCTTACTCTTTTCATTAAAAACATCCCTTGCAGCTGTGAATAATGCTTGAGCTTTATTCAATGTTTCATTGAATTCATACTCTTCATCGGAGTCATAAACAACTCCTCCTCCGGCTTGAACATACATTTTATTGTCTTTTATAATTGCTGTTCTTAGCGCGATAGCTGTGTCCATATCACCAAAGGATGAAAAATAACCTACTGCTCCAGAATATATACCTCTTTTTCTATCTTCAATTTCATTAATTATTTCCATGGCCCTAATTTTAGGAGCTCCTGTAACTGTTCCAGCCGGAAAACCTGCACATAAAGCTGTTACTCTGTCTTCTTTAGGGTTTAATTCGCCTTCAACAGTAGAGTATATATGATATAAATGTGATGTTTCCTGGATTTGAAATGACTCTCTAACATTTATTGAGCCAATTTTTGAAACTCTTCCGACATCATTCCTTCCTAGATCAAGGAGCATTAGATGTTCTGCTAATTCTTTAGGATCAGACAATAAAGATTCCTTTATTTCATTTTCTTTTCCTTTTTCTTTAAGTCTTGTTCCTGCAATTGGTTTAATTATAACTTTATTTTTTTCAACTTTGACTAAGGTTTCAGGGCTAGATCCAACAATATAAAAGTCTCTAAACTTTATATAATACATGTAAGGAGATGGATTAATTCTTCTTAATGACTCATATAGTAAAAATGGATGTGCTTTAAATTCAACAGACAGCCTTTGACTAGGTACAACCTGAAATATATCGCCAGCTTTGATATATTCGCGAGCTTTTCTAACATTTTCAAAATATTGTTCTTTAGTAAAATTAGATCTGGACTCGCCTAAATTTTTTTGTTCTTTTTTTAATTCGATAATTTTATCAGATTGAATTTTATCTTTAATTTTATTTATTTCATCAAGAGCAAAATTATATGCATTATCTGCATCAACACCATCAACATACCAAACTGCCTTACATATAAGGATTTCTTTTAACTCTTTATCAAAGACAACTGTTATTGAAGGGCGCAATAAAATGCTATCAGGAACATCAAACTCATCAATTTTTTCTTTAGGAAGATCTTCAATATTTGCTACAAAATCATAACCAATATAACCAAATATACCTGATGCTATCGAAGGAATATCATCATTTTTTTTTATTAAACTACTATTAATGAAATACCTAATTGCTTCGATTGGGTTATCATTAATAACTTCTTCAATATTATTATCTATATATATTTTGGATGTTTTATTTGTGATTTTTAAAATTTTGTCTGGTTTTATTCCAATAACAGAGTATCTTCCGCTTAAATCACCATCTTTTAATGATTCAAAAAGAAAGCTATTTTCCATATCATCAGATATCTTCATGAAGCTGTTAACTGGGTCCACAAAATCTGAACTAAATTTTAGAATAATTAATTGAGGTTCTTTTGAATTATAATTTTTCTTAAAATTCTTATAATCAATGGAAATTTTTTTTTCCATTTTTTAAAATGATCCTTGAGTATTTATGGTTTCAAATAAAAAATCTAATCTTTCAGGATAAATTTCACTTGATAACTCTTTTTGTAATTCCTCAGATAGAATAATTAAAAGTTCGTTTTTTAGATTATCTTCATTTCTTTGATTTAGAGCTTCAATATCAGCTTCTTTTTGCTCCTCTATTGAAATTTTTGTAACCATACCAATAATTATACTATCTCCAATACCAACATTTGCTTTAAATGCCTTATTTACATTGGTTTTAAATATCTCTTCTATTGCAGATCTAGAAAAAACTTCATCAAAAGAATATCTACTTAGATTATCTCTTTTTAGTATTGCAACATTAAGATTATCTGCAATCTGTTCTAAATTATTAATGTTGTTATTTATGTCATTTAAATATTGAAATGATATATCTTCTAAATCCTTCTTTTGACGTTGATTTATAATATCCAATCTAACTTCATTTTGAACGTTATCAAAATTAAGAATTGTTTCTTCATCAATATTATCTACTCTTATGAAAACAACATTACCATTTTGGTCTTCAAGAGGGTCCATCTCAAGCCCTATATCTGAATCAAATATGGTTTCAATAATTAAATTCCTTAAAGCTAAGTCTATACCTGAATTGCTAAAATTACTTCCATTATCATTAACAGATGAATATTGAGAGAGTTTTAAATTATTTTCTAAAGCTATTTCCTCAAATGTTAAACCTGCAGCTCTTTGATCCTCGATGACATTATAAATTTCATAGATCTTATCTTGAGTTTCTTCAGATTTATAGTCTTGTTCTATTTTTTCTTTTACCTCTAAAAAAGTTTTTTTGAGGGATGACTCTATCTTTGTAACATAAATTAAAGTTGGACCAAAAGGACCTTGGACTGGACCGGCTAATATATTTTTATCTACCTCAAAAGCTTTATTAGAAATAGCCTCGTTTAGACCTTCTTCTAATGAAATTGACGATTGAAGTACATCTTCTACTGAAAGTCCTCTTGAAACTATAATATTATTTATATCAGTGTTTTCTTTGAAATTATTTAAAGCTGAATTAACTTCTTCAGACGAATTAAAGGGGATAACATAATATGTTCTTTTTTCTGGGGTTTCATAATCGCTTAAATTATTTTCATATATTTCTTTTATAATTTCTTCCTCAACTTCAATAAGTGAACTTATCTCTGATTTTAAAAGTGTTAATAATGTAAAATCTCTTTTAGACTCTGATTTGTAATTATCTTTATTATTATTGTAATAACTAAGTAATTCTTGATTATTAATTTCGTATGGGTCTACATTTTTGGTATTTGTATTGAGTACTAAATAATCAACACTTCTATCTTCATTTTGAAATCTATGAATTAAGTTACTAAATTCTTTAGATATATTTAAATTTTCAAATAATGCTCTATATATTTGAGCTTGAGCAATGGAATCTCTCTCCATGCTGAAAAAAAGATCCTCAGTAATTCCATTTTGCCTTAAAACTTGATTAAATACATTTTTATCAAACTGATTAAATGCATTTCTAAAAGAACTGGTATTCTTTAATCTCTCTGTAAGAGAATTATCTGAAGGCCTTAATTTCATTTCATCTGCAGAAGAATTAAGAGTTTTTTCAACTAAAAGATTTGTTAAAATTTGAATATCTATTCCAGAATCCCTTGCCTCTTCATTAGAGACAAATCTTTCTAATTCATTCGATATTCTATTGATTTCTCTATTGTAACGAAATAAAAATTCTTGTGAGTCTACCTCTCTATCTCCTATCCGGGCTAGAGTTCCTACATCATAATTTCTAAAAATATCTCCTATACCCCAGACTGAAAATGCAAGAACAAGCAAAATTATTAGTGTAAGTCCAAATGGCCCAGAAGCATTTCTTCTTAATAAATCTAACATAAATCTTTACCTTCAGTTATTTGTAAAACTAATTTTTGCTTAATGTATCTTCTGTTAACAAAAACGCAAGAAATAGCTTATATTATAATTAAATAATGTAGGATAAATAATAATGTCAAAAAAATTACTAATAGCAGGAAATTGGAAACTAAATGGTGAAAAAAAAGATATTTCTTTCATTAAAAATTTATTGAAATTTCATTCAAAAAAATTAACTAAGAAAGTTGATATCCTTATTTGTCCACCATTTACATTGATTGATAAATTTTGCCAACTTACTCAAAGATCTAATATTGAAATTGGTGGGCAAGATTGTAGTGAAAATGAAACCGGTGCTTATACCGGAGAAGTTTCTGCAAATATGTTAAATGATTTAAATGCCACTTATTGCATTGTTGGTCATTCAGAAAGAAGATTGTACCATAATGAGAACAATAATCTTTTAAACAAAAAAATATTAAATATTCAAAAAAATAACATTAAGGCAATTTTATGTATTGGCGAAAGCTTATCAGACAGAAAACAATCAAAAACATTAAGAGTTTTAGGAAATCAATTAAAAGGGGCTTTAAAAAATAACATTAATCCAAATCTATTAGAAATTGCTTATGAACCAATTTGGGCTATTGGAACTGGTTTGGTACCAGAATACTCTGATATTGAAGAAGTACATGATTATATTTCTAAGAAACTTGAAGACTTCTATGGAAAAAGATCAAAAAAAATTAGAATTCTATATGGAGGTTCAGTTAACGCAAAAAATGTTTTTTCAATATTATCTTTAAATAATGTTAACGGAGCATTGATCGGTGGAGCTAGCTTGAAAATAAAAGATATGAAATCAATTCTTAAGCAATTCATTTAATGATTTGAAATATTTTTAATCATCGTTTAAAAGCATACATATTATGTTGAGTTTTATTTTAGTTATTCATCTTATTATCGCTATTGTTTTGATAGTTCTAGTGCTTTTGCAGAGATCTGAGGGCGGTGGTCTTGGAATAGGTGGTTCAGGAGACTTTATGTCTGGTAGAGCTGCTGGAAATGTCTTGTCAAGATTAACTGCCATATTTGCTACTATTTTCTTTATCACTAGTCTCTCCCTTGCCTTATTATCAAGTTCAAATCAAAACTCATCAATTGTTGATAATATCGCCTCCGATAATCTTCCTCAAATTGATCTAGATTTAGATGAAGATACCAATGAATTACCTGATCTAAATTAATCTATCTTTATCTTTGTAATTTCTTTTCTATTTGTTATAATTAACTTCCATGACACAGTATATTTTTATAACTGGTGGCGTGGCATCTTCTTTAGGAAAAGGACTCACATCAGCTGCGTTAGGCGCTCTTTTGCAATCAAGAGGTTTTAATGTAAAAATTAAAAAACTTGATCCATATCTTAATGTTGATCCAGGTACAATGAATCCATTCCAGCACGGTGAAGTTTTTGTTACTGATGATGGTGCAGAAACTGATCTTGATTTAGGACATTATGAGAGATTTACTAATGTTCCCTCATCAATTAACGATAACATTACAACGGGCCAAATTTACAAGAGAATTATTAGCAAGGAAAGAAAAGGGGATTATCTAGGAAGAACAGTTCAAATTATTCCTCATGTTACTGATGAAATAAAAGAATTTATACTTTCTAATAATGATAATATAGACTTCTGTTTATGTGAAATTGGTGGAACAGTTGGTGATATTGAGGGGCTACCTTTTTTTGAAGCGATAAGACAGTTAAGTAATGAGTTAAAAAAAAATATGACCTGTTTCCTTCATTTAACTCTTGTCCCTTATATTAGTGCCGCTGGCGAAGTTAAAACGAAACCTACTCAACATTCTGTTAAAGAATTAAGATCAATTGGTATTCAACCTGATATACTCGTTTGTAGGTGTGATAGAGAAATTTCAAAATCTGATATAAGAAAAATTTCAGTTTTCTGTAATGTGAATGAAGATTCAGTAATTCAAGCAATTGATGTAGATACTATTTATGCAGTTCCTAAGGATTTAAAGACTAATGGTTTGGATGTTGCTGTTTTAAATGCGTTAGGAAAAAATTCTTTTCCAAAATCAAACTTGAGAAAATGGAATAAAGTAGTTGAAAGAATTCGTAAACCAATTGGAGAAGTAACAATTGGTGTTGTTGGAAAATATTTAGATTTGAATGATGCATATAAATCCTTATTTGAGGCTCTTACACATGGAGGTATATCAAATAATGTTAAAGTAAAAATTAAAAATATTGATACAGATAAATTAGAAAAGGATAAAAATAAAACTGTTTTTAATGGCATAAGCGGCATACTGGTTCCCGGTGGATTTGGTAAAAGGGGGTCAGAGGGAAAAATTTTTGCATCAAAATATGCAAGAGAAAATAAGATACCTTTTTTTGGGATTTGCTTCGGTATGCAAATGGCAGTTGTTGATGTTGCAAGAAATTTATTAGAATATAAATCTGCTAGCTCAAGTGAATTTGGTAAAACAGATACACCAGTAATCGGATTGCTTACTGAATGGATAAAAGATGAAGAAATTCAAAAAAGAGACCTTCAAAGCGAATATGGTGGGACAATGAGATTGGGTTCATATCCTGCAATATTAAAAAAAGGCTCTAAAGTAAGGAATATTTATGGTTCTAAAAAAGTTAATGAAAGACATAGGCATAGATATGAGGTTAACATGTCGTTTATTGACGACCTTGAGAGAGTAGGGCTAAGATTTGTTGGTATGTCCCCAGACGGATTATTGCCTGAAATAGTTGAGTTAAAAAATCATCCTTGGTTTATAGGCGTTCAATTCCATCCTGAATTAAAATCAAGACCATTTAATCCTCATCCCTTATTTTCATCTTTTATAAAAGCTTCTGTTAAAAAGTCTAAAATTTCTGGTAAAGTCAAAAAATGAAAGAAATTAAAATAAAAGAAATAAATTTATCCAATAACTCACCCATGACAATTATTGCAGGATTAAATGTATTAGAGGATGAGGATATGGCTCTTGATGTCGCTGAAAAACTCAAAGAAATTACAACTAAGCATAATATTCCTTTTGTTTTTAAAGCTTCTTTTGATAAAGCCAATAGATCATCTATCGATTCTTACAGAGGTCCTGGACTTGAAGTTGGTAAAAAAATTTTTGAATCTATTAAAAAAAATATTAGTGTACCAATAATAACCGATATTCATGAAAAGGGTCAAATTGAAGAAATCTCTCAAGTGGTTGATATATTACAAATACCAGCTTTCCTCTGTAGACAAACTGATCTAATTAGTGCGGCATGCAAAACTCAACTTCCTCTCAATATCAAAAAAGGACAATTTTTATCTCCCTATCAAATGAAAAATATAATTGAAAAATGTAATTCATTTGGAAATAATAATATTATTCTCTGTGAGAGAGGATCATCTTTTGGTTATGACAATCTTATTGTGGATTTTCTTGGGATATCAGAACAAAAAGCCTTTAATTATCCAATAATTCTTGATGTTACTCATTCACTTCAGCTTCCAGGAGGACAAGGTAATTCTGCTGGAGGAAGATCACATCAAGCGGAAGATCTAGCTAGAGCAGCAATAGCCTTAAAAATTTCAGGACTATTTATTGAGGTTCACCCAAACCCAGATAAAGCGCTATGTGATGGACCTTCAGCCACAAAACTTGAGGATTTTGAAGATATGATAACAAAAATAAAAAAAATAGACGATCTTGTTAAATCAGAAAAATTTTAATATTTATCCTCTTCCTCTATAATTTTCTACACCTTGATCAGGTATCCACAAATTTTTTGGAGGCTCCGATGATTGCCAAAATACATCAATAGGCATACCACCCCTTGGGTACCAATAAGATCCTATCCGAAACCATTTAGGTTTTAATAATTTAGTTATATCTTTTGCAATATGCATTGTTACATCTTCATGGAAAGATTGATGGTTCCTGAAACTTTGAAAATACAATTTCAAAGATTTTGACTCAACAATCCATTTACTTGGGACATAATCAATAACTATATGAGCAAAATCTGGTTGTGAAGTAACAGGGCAAATACTTGTAAATTCTGGTTGAGAAAACCTCACAAGAAAATTTTCTTTTTGTTTATTTTCTATTTTATCTAGTATTTTAACTGATGGTTCTGTAAATTTTTTATTTTCTTTTCCTAGGTGTTTCATAATTATTATCTAAATCTAAATATTTATATAGTAGCCTATGTGGCAGTAAATTGTTATTTAATAGTAATAATGAATAAGATGTAGTAATAAATTTTTCAATGTCAAAAATTAAAAAAATTAAAGGAAGGCAGATTTTCGATAGTAGAGGTAATCCCACTATTGAAGTTGATATTACACTTGAAGATGGTAGTTTCGGTAGGGCATCAGTTCCTTCAGGAGCTTCTACAGGAGCATATGAAGCTTATGAGCTTAGAGATGGAGAAAAAACTTTATCTGGAAAAACTGTATTAAAAGCCGTTGAGGGTATCAATACTGAGATAAGTAATGTGCTTTGTGGAATGGAAGCATCTGCGCAAGAAGAAATCGATAATAAAATGATTGAGCTAGACTCAACAAATAATAAATCTCGATTAGGAGCAAATGCGATATTGGGTGTTTCACTGGCATCATCAAGAGCTCAAGCTAATTCAGAGGGTAAGCATTTATTCGAATATTTAAACTCATCAGATTCATATATTTTACCTGTTCCTATGATGAATTTGATTAATGGTGGGGCGCATTCTAATAATTCATTATTTATTCAAGAATTTATGATTATGCCAGTATCTGCAGAAACATTTAATCATGCAATTATAACTGGTTCTGAAATTTTTCATTCACTTAAAAGTTTATTAGAAAATGATGGATTTAGCACTAATGTTGGAGATGAAGGTGGTGTAGCGCCAGATTTAAAAACAAGTGAAGATGCATTATCCTATTTGTGTAAAGCCATTGAAAAAGCGGGTTATAGACTTGGAGAGGATATAGTCTTTGCTTTAGATATTGCTGCATCAGAGTTATACAATGATGGCCAATATTTTTTATCTAATGATAATGCATCTAGCAGTGATGATTTAATTGATATGTGGGAAGAGCTAACAAAAAAATACCCAATTTTCTCAATTGAAGACCCTTTGCACGAAGATGATTGGGATGGGTGGGTAAATCTAAATGAACGAATTGGAAAAAAAACACAGATAGTAGGTGACGACCTTTTTGTAACTAATTCAGAAAGGTTAAAAATAGGTATAGAAAAGAATGCAGCTAATTCAATACTTATTAAAGTTAACCAAATAGGCACTATCACTGAAACATTAGAAACAATTAATATTGCTAAAAATAATAAATATTCATGTGTCATTTCTCATCGTTCTGGGGAAACAGAAGACACATTTATAGCGGATTTATCTGTTTCAACAAATTCTGGTCAAATCAAAACAGGCTCAATGACTAGGTCCGATAGAGTTGCAAAATATAATCAATTAATTAGAATTGAGAGCGATCTTAAGAATAATTCCAGATATGCAGGTAAATCAATTTTAAAGAAGAATTAATTTTAACTATTGACCAATTATAGTCTTTTATGATTCTTTGGTTAATGATTCGTTTTTTTGAATATTTTCGAAGCTTGCTATTTAAGGCAAATTATAAAGAACTTTTAATTAGCTCTTCTCTAATAATTTTCTTTTTATTTATAAATTTTTTTGCATTAACTAATTTAGTTTATTCCTCTAGAGGAGTGCTTTCCTTAAATAATCTTAATCATGAAATAACCTTAAATATTAAAGAATTACAAAAAATTAAAACTAACAATGCCACAATGGAAGTTAAAATAAAAAATATAGTGGAATTTAATGATTCTGATCTTGTGGATCAGACTATAAGGGAATATTTAGGTTATGCTCAGGAAGATGATTATATTATTAAATTAAACTAACTTAACACTAAATTGCTTATATTTAATTTTTTTGATAAATTACTATTAATTATAAGGATTTATAAAAGTGTCTTCAATTCGTCACCCTGAAAAAAGAAATAATAAAGAAACATCTCAAATTAAAAAACCAGATTGGTTAAGAGTGAGAGTTTCTGGATCAAAGAAATTTCTTGAAACAAAAAAAATACTATCTGAGTCTAAGATTGTAACTGTTTGTGAAGAAGCTAATTGTCCAAATATTTCAGAATGTTGGCAAAAAAATCATGCTACTTTTATGATTATGGGAGATACATGTACTAGAGCTTGTGCATTTTGTAATGTTAAAACAGGGCTACCTGATAAATTAGATGTATTTGAACCATATAAAATTTCACAAGTTGTGAAAAAAATGAACTTAAGTCATGTAGTAATTACCTCTGTTGATAGGGATGATCTCGATGATGGTGGAGCAGAGCATTTTGCGAAAACTATAAACGCTATCAGAAAAACATCTCCTGAAACTACTATAGAGATATTAACTCCCGATTTTTTGAAAAAAGAAAATGCGCTAGAGAAAATATTGAAAGATTATCCTGATGTATTTAATCATAATCTTGAAACTGTTCCGCGTTTGTATTTATCCATTAGGCCTGGGGCAAGATATTTTAACTCTCTTAAATTATTAAATGATGTTAAGGACAAAAATTCTAATATATTTACTAAATCAGGTTTAATGTTAGGGCTTGGGGAGGAAAAAAATGAAATTATGCAGGTTATGGACGATTTAAGAGCTGCAAAGGTCGATTTTTTAACTTTGGGTCAATATTTGCAACCAACAAAAAAGCATGCTCCAGTCGCTAAATATATCACTCCAGATGAATTTAATAGTTATAAAATAATAGCTGAATCAAAGGGATTCCTTATGGTTTCATCTAGTCCCTTAACACGCTCCTCTCATCATGCCGAAGAAGATTTTAAAATCCTCAAACAAAATAGAATTAAAAAAATAAGTTAATTGTTAAAAATTGAAAAAAAGGTTCATTCAAATTCATCAGCTGAAAATCTCTATGGTTTAGTTTCGGATGTTGAATCCTACTCTGAATTTATACCTTGGTGCGAAAAATCAATAATTGAAAGAAGAGTCCATGATTATTTTTTTGCTAAGCTAAATATGAAGTATCTTCTTTTTTCAGGTTCATTTGTAAGTAAAGTTACGCTTTATGATTATGAGAGAAGAATTAATGCATTAGGAGTAAAGGGTTCTTTTCGTTATTTAGAAGCAAATTGGGTTTTTGATGAATATGATGACGGAACTCTAGTTTCAGTTAATTTAGAATTAGATTTGAATAATATTATATTAGAAAAAGCTATAGATAGTGCATCAGGGATTCTAATAAAAGAAACAATTTCATCTTTCGAGAAAAGATTGCTATCTACTTCTTAAGTTTGTTAAACAACAATAATAATGCTGCATAAACAGATTCCTTCCTTATAAATTCTCTACCTTTATCAGGAAAATTAAATTTTTTTATATCGCTTTTATCATCGACCATTACAGCAATATACACAGTTCCAACTGGATTAACTGATGTTCCTCCGGCTGGTCCAGCTACTCCAGTTATTGAGATTGCCAATGAGGCGAGAGAATTTTTTATAGTTCCTTCGACCATTTCTATTGCTGTTTCTTTAGAAACTGCACCAAATTTTTCTAGTGTTTTCTTTTTTACATTTATTAAATCAATTTTTGCATCATTGGAGTAAGTAATAAATCCTCTATCAAAAATCTTTGATGAGCCTGAAATTGATGTTATATGACTGCTTAACATTCCGCCTGTACAGCTTTCAGCTACAGCCAATATTCTTTTTTGCTTTTCACATTCTTTGACAACTTTTTGAGTCAGTTTATCAATTTTGACTTTATTCATAAATCAATACCAAAGATATTTAAAAATATTATTATACCAGCAGTCATTAATCCTGCCACAATATCATCCGCTAAAACTCCTATCGCTCCTGGTATTTTTTCTGCCTTATTAACCGGATAAAGTTTGGTAATATCAAAAAACCTAAACAATAAAAAACTTAATAGTAACCCTAAAAAACTATTTGGAATAAAAATTAAAGCAATAAACTGGCCAATAAACTCATCAATAATAACTTCTTTTGGATCTTTTGATTCATTTGATATTAAGTATTTTGATATAGCAAAAAAACTAACTAAAATTAGAAGGATGATTATGAGAATAAATGTCCAAAAACCAAAAAATTTTAAAGTTATATAACCTAAGGGGAGTGAAACTAATGAACCAATAGTTCCAGGCATAAATTTTACAAAACCCAAATTGAAGAGAGTACAAAAATTAACTATTAATTTATTAATCATAATTAAAAACCCTAAGAGAAATCACTGTTTGGCAAGCTATACCTTTTTTTGTATTAATAAACCCCTCATCCTCAGTTGATGTGGCCTTGATATTAATAATATCTTCATTAATTTTCAGAATTTTTGAAAGATTTTTTCTAATCTTATTTCTAATGGGGTTAATTTTTGGATAATCACATATGATATTTAAGTCCAAATTAATAATTTCACCTTTTTTGTCCATAAGTAGTTGAAGAGCTTTATTGATAAAAATAATTGAATTTGCATTTTTATATTTCTTATTATCTGGTTCAAAATGAAAACCAATATCTTTTTCATTCAATGCCCCTAAGATAGCATCAGTAATAGAGTGTAAAATGGGGTCACCGTCAGAATTTGCTTCCAAAGAAAACTTACTTTTAATTTTTAAACCACCAATCTTGATTGATTTTCCTTTTTTAAATTTATGAAAATCAAATCCATTTCCAATTTTATTTCTATAATATTGCTCTATTAGCTTTTCATATATTTCAATGTCAGAAGGATTTGTTATTTTAAAATTTAACTTTGATCCCTCGATTTTTTTTATTCTTAATCCACACTCATTCGCAATAGCAATGTCATCAGAATAACTTTCTTTAACTCGCTGATAAGCCATATAAATTTTATCAAATTTGAATGCTTGAGGTGTTTGTGAGCCAATAATGATGTTTCTATCATAAGGATTTAAGTTTTTTTTGTTTCTAAGGGTATCATCCATATTCAAAGCAGGAAAAATTCCATCATATTTTTTTAACTGAGAAATACAATTTTTAATAATTTGATCTTCTAAAAATGGCCTAGCAGCATCGTGAATTAAGACTATATCATTTTTGGTTTTTACTCTTTTTTTACGAATACTTTTAAGAGCTATGAAGGCTGATTGTTGACGGGTGATACCGCCGTTAATAATAGTATTTAACTTATGGTATTTTTTTTTAAGACCTACTATTTCCGATCTATCACCCTTATTTATAACCAAAGTGATTGAGTTTATTAATTGGTTATTTGAGACTGATTTCATTAAATGTTCTAGAGGTGAAACTCCATTAACTTTGAAAAATTGTTTAGATAATTTATTCTTTTTCTTTTTGAAACGTTCGCTTTTTCCTGCAGCTAATATAATAAAATGTATCATGTATTTTTTTTATAAACATAATTTGCCTAATTATTAGGCATAATATATAAATGCTTAAAAATTAGGCAATTAAAATGATTAGTGATACTAATATACATAAGCAAGTCATAAATTCAATTACCTTTCCAATTATAATAATTGATGAGCATAAGCTTATAAACATGGTGAATTCAGCTGCTGAAGATTTTTTTAAATTAAGCTCTAAAGTGTTGTTAGAAAAATCAATCGAAAGCATTCTTCCTTTTTCATCTCCAATTTTATCTTTAATAGATAATTCTCTTAATACAGAAACAACTTTTAAAGAATATAGAGTTGATCTATCAACTCCAATTTCTGGTTCACATAAAGATATAGATGTCGAGGTAACTCCAGTGATAGGGTCAGACAATTACTACCAAATTATTTTGATAGAGGGCTTTAATGAAAAAAAATTAATACTCCAGAATGAAAATCAGAAAAATAAAATAGCAATGTCAAATATGTCTCAAATTCTTGCGCATGAAGTTAAAAATCCTTTGGCTGGTATTAGAGGAGCTGCACAGATTTTAGAGAAGAATATTGAAAGTAATGAAACTGTTATGACAGATCTTATAATAAATGAAGTAGATAGAATTAAAAGACTGGTAGATAACCTTCAAGTTTTTGATGCATCAACTCCTATTGATTTAAAGCCAATTAATATTCATTCAATTTTACGACATGTTAGAGATGTTATGATTAATTCAAGTGAAAAGAAAATCAAAATAACAGAAGTATTTGATCCTTCGATTCCAGATGTTATTGGTAATGAAGATCAATTGATTCAAGTATTTATTAATCTTATTAAAAACTCAATAGAGGCATTCAGTGATGAATCAGACTCTGATAATGAAATTATCTTATCAACTAATTATGAGCATGGATTCATTATTAAAGAAAAATTAAGTGAAGAAAGAGTAAAATTACCAATTAAAATTTCTGTGATGGATAATGGTCCAGGTATTCCAGCTTCAATATCACAAGAAATCTTTCAACCATTTGTAAGTACTAAGAAAATTGGCCAAGGCGGGCTTGGGTTATCAATAGTTTCCAAAATAGTTAGTGATCATAATGGAACTATTGAGCTTGATTTAACTGATCAAGGAACAAAATTTATTATTAGATTAATGGCGGAGTCATAATATGAGTAACAAAACTTTAATAATAGCTGAGGATGACGAGTCTATTAGATTAGTCACTTCTAGATATCTTCAAGACTTGGGTTATGAAATTTTTATGGCAACTAACCTTAAAGAGCTATGGAAATTAATCGAAAGCAATAAGGGGGATGTATTGATTACTGATGTAATGCTTCCTGATGGAGAGCTTTTTGATATTTTACCCCAAATAGTTGAATACAGAGAGAACCTGCCTGTAATTGTAGTTAGTGCGAAAAATAATTTACAAACAGCAATTTCTGCAACAAAACAAGGAGCTTATGAGTACTTGCCTAAGCCATTTGATTTAGATGAGCTTCAAAAGCTGATCAAGAAAGCATTAGAAAGTAAACAAAACCTTAAAAACAAAACAAAAATAAGAAATGAATCTGAAAAACAGCTTATTGTTGGTAGATCACCTGCTATGCAAGATTTATACAAATCTATAGCAAGGTTATCGCAAAATGATCTTACTGTTATGATTTATGGCGAGAGTGGTACAGGAAAGGAATTGGTAGCTAAAGCCTTACATAAATATAGTACAAGGTCAGAAAAGCCTTTCATAGCTCTCAATATGGCTGCCATTCCTAATGATTTGATTGAAAGTGAACTTTTCGGACATGAAAAAGGATCTTTTACAGGCGCTCATCAAAAGAGTGATGGTAAATTTAAATTAGCCGAAAAGGGAACGCTATTTTTAGATGAAATTGGTGATATGCCTATAGATGCTCAAACGAGGTTGTTAAGAGTTTTACAGGAGGGTGAGTTTACACCAATTGGAGGGAAAGAAAAAATTCAAGCAGATACAAGAATTATAGCTGCAACACATAAGAATCTCTCTAACCTCATTGAGAAAGGTGAATTTAGAGAAGATTTGTTTTATAGACTCAATGTAGTCCCAATTAGCATACCCCCGCTTAGAGAAAGAAAAGAAGATATTCCAGAATTAGTTAATCATTTTTTAGACAAAGCAAAAGATCTGCAACTTGAGCCAAAAAAATTTACTACTGAGTCTTTTCAAATTTTAGAGAAATACCAATGGCCGGGTAATGTAAGAGAGCTTGAAAATTTTATTCTGAAATTATGTGCTCTTTATACAGATGAAAATATAATGAATGATGATCTCGCCGAAGAAATATTGAATCTCCAAAAGCTTGATCAGCAAATGTTAGATACTGACAATCAATTTTCAAAAATTTTGGAAAATTATCTTTCAAGAAATATAAATAAAATTAATAAAGAGTATCAAGGAGATGTATATAACTATTTTGTAACTGAACTTGAAAAGGTTTTACTTTTGGAGGTCTTAAAAAATAAGAATGGCAATCAATTGAAAGCTGCTGAGTTATTAGGTTTAAATAGAAATACATTGAGAAAAAAAATTACTGAACTTAATATTAGCATAGATCAGGAAAGCAACTAAGGGAGAAAATATGAGTGGACCATTAAATAATGTAAAAGTAATTGAATTTGCCGGAATAGGGCCAGGCCCTTTTTGCGGCATGCTTTTGGCTGATATGGGTGCTGAAGTGTTAAGAATAGATAGATCTCCAAAAGGAGGATCAAAACACATAATAGAAGGACGTGGAAAAAAATCCGTTGTACTTAATTTGAAAGACCCTCTTCATCTAGATATTTGTCTTGATCTTGTCTCCAAGGCAGACATACTTCAAGAGGGAATGCGACCAGGAAAAATGGAAAGTCTGGGTCTTGGGCCTGAGGATTGCTTTAAAGTAAACAAGAAATTAGTCTACGGGAGGATGACAGGATGGGGTCAGCATGGAAGCTTATCTCAAGCTGCAGGTCATGATATTAATTATATTTCCCTTACTGGGGCATTAGATGCTATTGGAAGAAAAGGAGAAAAACCCGTACCACCTTTAAATCTTATCGGTGATTTTGGCGGAGGAGCGCTTTATCTTGCTATGGGAATGTTAGCAGCCCTACATGAGGCTAATAGTTCTGGTGAAGGTCAAGTTGTCGATTGCGCTATGACTGATGGTGCGGCTTCATTAATGTCTATGTTTTATGGTTTTACAAGCTCAAAAATTTGGCAAAACGCACGTGGTTCTAATTTATTAGATACAGGCGCTCATTTTTATGATGTATACGAAACTAAGGATAAAAAATATGTTTCCATTGGATCAATTGAGCCACAATTTTATGCATTATTATTAGAAAAAGCCAATATTCAAGACCCTGACTTTGATGATCAAATGAACCGTGAAAAATGGCCTCTTTTAAAAGATAAAATTGAAGATATTTTTCAAACAAAAACAAGAGATGAATGGTGTAATTTAATGGAAGGAACAGATGTATGCTTTAGTCCTGTCCTTTCAATTAATGAGGCACCAAAACACCAACATAATATTGATAGGGAAACATTTGTAGAAATTGATGGAGTTGTTCAACCAAATGTTGCGCCAAGATTTTCAAGAACAGAGTCAAAAATCAATGGTCCTTCAGCTATAAACGGTGAGCACAATGAAACTGCTTTAATGGAATGGGGAATAAGTGAGGAAAAGGTTAAATCTATTTTTTAATCACCTCTTTTTGGAAATACTAGAGTTCTAATCCAACCTAAAAAGGAATTATTTTTTAGATCTTCTTTTAGTAAGTATTTCATTAATTTATCATAGTCATCAGAAATAAAGAGATCCTCTCTTTTTTTTATCTCTTTATCAATATCAATTGATTTAATTTCTTTTGCAGGATTGCCAGCGTATATTTTATTATCTGGAACATCTGTTGTCACTATTGATCCTAAACCAATAATTGAATTTTCTCCAATTATTACTCCTTTAGAAATTTTGGATCCTTCACCTATCCAAGCGTTTTCTTTTATTATTATTTTTTTACTTTTACCTGGAGTTTTAATTCTATCATAAACATTATGCCAATCTGAGTCGCTTATATAAACATTACTTGCTAGCATAACATTGTTACCGATTGTGATTTCTTCTGCTGCCAATATTCTTACTCCAGGAGATATTAAAACATTATCACCAATTAGTATTCTTGCATTAGTATCATTTCTATTCCATGAACAAATTTGTGTTATGATATTTTTTGAAGTTCTAAAGTGAACATTATCTCCTACAAAAATATCATCTCCATATATATCTAAATTCCAAGGTTTGTTGATATCGAGATTTTTACCTACAGATCTAAATTGCGGTTTAATAAAATAATAAGTCCAAAATTTATAATAACTTTCTATTAAATTTCTTATGTAATAAGGTCTTCTATCTTTTATCAAAATTAAAAAACCCTTTAATGCATTTTGCTTGATTGAATTTCGTAACAACCATTTTTAAAAGTACCAAAAATTTCGTTGACTTGAGGGTGTCTTACTGGTTCACCAGTTTCATCAAAAAGTAAATTTTGTTCAGATACATATGCGACATATTCTGTTACTTCATTCTCTGCTAATAGATGATAAAAAGGTTGATCTTTTTTTGGTCTGATATCCTCAGGAATAGATAACCACCATTCTTCTGTATTATTAAATGTTGGATCAACATCGAAAATTACACCTCTAAATGATAAAAATCTATGTTTAACGATTTCACCTATTTTGAACTTAGCATCTCTTTCCATAATATTCTCCAGAACATCGAATTAGATATGATCTACCTTAATCTTTTTCTCATAATTTGTAAGTATTATTATTTCTAAATTAACTAACCAATCAAGTTAAATACTTAGAAAAACTCTTCGATAGCTTAGGGTCCTTTTTTCTAATTTTTTTGGCTAATTCAATAATTACATTAGCTTGTTTAACAGTCGCTTCATCTTGCATTTTACCATCAACTTTTACTGCCCCAGTTCCGTCACCCATCGCTTTAATAATTTTTGCTGCTTTTTCAACCTCATCTTCACTAGGACAAAAAACTTTTTTTGCGATATCGATTTGTGATGGATGAAGAGACCATGCTCCATGACATCCAAGAATAAAAGCATTTCTAAATTGTATTTCACATCCTTCAGCATCGTCAAAATCTCCATAAGGACCAAAAAAAGCCTTTATATTATTTGAAGCACAAGCATCTATCATTTTAGAAAGGGAATAGTGCCAAAGATCTTGTTGAATAAATTTTCTTTTAGTTGTTTTATCTTTTGGGTCAGATAAAATTCCGTAATCAGGATGGCTTCCTCCAACTCTAACTGTTTTCATGCCTCTTGATGCAGCAAGATCCGCCGGACCTAAACTAAATCCATGAAGTCTAGGACTGCAAGCAGCTAAAGATTCTACATTCATAACACCTTCCGCTGTCTCAAGAATTATATGGATTTTAACTTGTTTTTTTAACTTATTTTGAGCCTCATTAAGAGCAATAATTCTATCAGCAAATAGAATTTCTTCAGGTGTATTTATCATTGGTAGCATAATGACATCTAGAGTATTGCCCAATTCTTTTATAAGAAAAGATATATCGTCTAAAAACCACTCGCTTGATATAGCATTCACTCTAGTCCATAAGCCTGTATTTCTGAGATTTATTTTTTTTGATTTTTTAACAAACTCTTTTCTTGCTTTAATTTTATCTTTAGGCGAAATTCCATCTTCTAGATTACCAAGTATTACATCTGATTTTTTTGAAATTTCATCTAACTTGTCTGTAACTTTTTTTAAATGCGGAGGAAAGAAATGAATTACTCTCTCTAAATCATTATTTATTTCTGATTTAGGTTTCGGGGCACCATCAGCCAAAGGCTCATAAAATTTTCTTCCAAAAGTCATTTTTTTTCTCAGTTTAATTTCTTAGACATACATCAACTTACTAAAAGGAGCAAATATCTTCTTTTTTAAAAAAACAAATTGTCTTATTAATATCAAAAAAAAGGATTTTCATATGAAAGACTTAACTATAATACCACCCATTGGTGAATTATTGGATAGAGAGCATGTAAAAATAGAAAAAGGCCGTGTAGTTCACAAATATAAATTAGATAATCGTTTTGCCAATAGAAATAATGTTATAACTGGCGGTATTTTATCCACTGCATTAGATATGCTATGTGGTCATGCGCTTCATACAATGCATGATAATAAACATGCAACAATTGAACTTAAAACAATTTTTTTAGCTTCTGCATATCCTGGGGTTTTTTATGGAGAGGGTAATGTTGTAAAAATTGGCAAATCGATTGGATTCGCAGAGTCAATTTTACGTAATGAAAATGAAGAAGAAGTAGCTGCAGCATCTGCAACTTTTCGTATATTTAGTCAGTAATATTTAATTTTGCTTTGGTCTCATCTCTCAATCTTAATTTATAAATTTTACCCGAAGCTGTTCTTGGAAGTTTGTTTTCATGTAAATCATAATATTCAGGTATTTTAAAATTAGCGATGTAATCTTTAAGATATATATTGAACTCACTTTCATCAAAATCATTTAATTCTTTTAAAGAAATTGAACAGCAGAGTTTCTCTCCTAATCTTTCATCAGGAACGCCATAGACACTTGCTTCAATTATATTAGGGTGTTTATTAATTGCATCTTCTACTTCAAGGCACGAAATATTTTCTCCACCCCTAATAACTATATCTTTAGCCCTATCAACAATATATAAAAAATTGTCCTCATCTAGATAACCTAAGTCGCCTGATCTAAACCAATCATTAAAAAATGCTTCATTTGTTGCTTCTTCATTATTCCAATATTTACTAAAATTAGTAATTGATTTTATCCATACTTCGCCGACTTCATTTTCATTACATTCTTTGTGATTACTATCAACAATTTTAATTTTAGTTAATGGAGGTGTAGGTTTTCCAGTAGAACCTGGTCTATTAAGATAATCATCGCCAGATATTACAGCGCCGGCCGCATTAGTTTCTGTCAATCCATAGCCTAAACCAGGAGAGGCATTTGGAAATTCATTCTTTAATTCTTTTACATGAGAAGAGGGCCTTGCTGCTCCTCCCCCAGAAAGTTCCTTTAATGATGATAAGTCATATTTTTTTCTACTTTCATCACGCATAACTTCTAATGTCATAGTTGGAACACCATTAAGTGTCGTTATTTTTTCTTTTTCTATTAGAGATAATGCTTTTTCTGAGTCCCATTTATACATTATGACCATCTTCCTCCCTGATAGAAATGAAAGCATAAACTGTGCATGGCTTCCAGTGACATGAAATAAGGGTACAGTTAAAAGACATGAAGGTTGCATCTCTTCATTTGTTATTATGTCATCCTTAATATTTCTTGCCGTGGCAACAACCATCCATTGAAGTAAAGTAGAAATAATAGATTTATGTGACGAGCATACTCCCTTTGGGTGTCCTGTTGATCCAGAGGTATATAAGATTGTAGCGTCATCAACAGGATTAATATCAAATATTGGCATTTTTTCAGAAAGATATTTTCTCGAATATGATATCCAATTATTTTTATGATTTTTATCATCAGGTCTAATAACAATAATATTAAGATTATTTTTTTTATAGAGACTGCTAATTCTATTTAATCTTTCTTCATCAACTATCAGTATTTTAGATTCGCTATCTTTAATGCCATATTCAAGTTCTTTAGATGTCCACCAACTATTCATTGGAACAGCAATAGCTCCAATGCTAGTTATTGCTATGAAGCTAAAAATCCATTCTGGGTAATTTCTTGATGCTATGGCAATTCTATCTCCTTTTTTTACCCCGAAATCATTAATTAAAGAATTAGCGAAAGCTGATGAAAATTCATAAGCCTCCCTATATGTCCATCTTTCATCTTCATAGACAATCATTTCTTTGTTTTTATGATCTTTATAAAGATTAAAATATTCAAAAAGAGTTTTTGGGCCCCAATCAAATGCTAAATACTCATATCCATTTAATTCAACAATTTTTGTCGGAAATTCACCATTAGGTGAACAAAGTTCTTCTACTATTTCTTCTATTTCTTTTTTCATTTTTTTTTGGCGGAGGGGGAGGGATTCGAACCCCCGAGACGGTTGCCCGCCTGCTGGTTTTCAAGACCAGTGCCTTCAACCACTCGGCCACCCCTCCGCAGGTATTTAATTAATGATTATATTTTAGCTAAAAAGTCCATCAAAATCTTGTTTACCTCATCAGGTTTTTCTTGTTGTGTCCAGTGACCACATTCTTTAATTATTTGCAATTCTCTTAAATCAGAATAATTTTTATTTATGTGATCTTTAAATAACTCGTCATCGGATTTATCCTGTCCTGACGATTTTAAGCCGTTTAATACCATAAAGTTTACCGGATCTAGATCGCCAGTAATAAAACAAGAGGGTTTAGAAATTTTTTCATTTGAAAGGTGATTTAATTCCTCCCAATCTAAATCTATACATCTATATCTATTTAATGGGCCTCTCATACCGCTATTTAAAAATTGATCGGTATAAAATATTAAATCATTTTCCTTCAACCACTTAGGTAAAGTTTCAAAATTTTTCATTCCATCTAGAAAGCCTTCTCCTTTGAACTTTTTTTGATTAATCATTGATTCAATATTTTTTAGCATTCCCTCATAATCTGAGTTTGAAAAAACTAACCTTAGAGTGTTTTTCATATTCTTTTCAAACTCCTTTTCAGCAACACCTTCTTTTTGAAAATACAATATGTAAAAGAAATTCTTTTTATAAAGCTCTTTAAGCATTTCTGTTGGTTTAATATCACTACCAAGGAATGAATGAGGAACTGAAAGCCCAGAAACTGATAAAATTCTTTCAGGATATAATAAGCTTGTATACCATGAGATTGGCGCCCCCCAATCATGTCCAACTATATGTGCTTTATTTTCACCAAGATAGTCAAGTATTCCAATTAAATCAGTTGTTATTTTCTTCATAGAATAATCAGATATATTTTCTGGCTTATCAGAGCTACCATACCCACGTACATCAGGAACAATAACTTTATATCCAAGCTTAGAAAAAAAATTTATTTGATGTCTCCAACTATAAAAACTTTCAGGCCAGCCATGAATAAAAAATAAAGGCACACCAGAACCTTCGATCACAGTATTAATATTTATATTGTTTGTAGGAATTTTTATTTGTTTAAATTTCATAACTTTCAAATATCTCAATATTTTAAATAACGAATCCTGATAATAATTCTAAATATATGTTTTTTTTCAGATTCATAATATTTGCTCTAATTTTTATATTAGTTAGTTGTACATCAAATAATTCTAATCAAAAATATAAAAGCAACAATAATCCATTTTATGGGGGGATTTACAAAATTGGCGATCCTTACTTGATTGATAATAAGGTCTATTATCCGAAAGAAGAAAAGGCATACGATGAAATAGGGATAGCATCTTGGTATGGAAAAAAATTCCATGGAAAACCCACAGCTAATGGAGAGACATTTAATATGTATAAAGTTAGTGCTGCTCATAAAACCTTGCCTTTACCATCTCAAGTTAAAGTTACAAACCTAGAAAATAATAAATCATTGATAATGAGAGTTAATGATCGTGGTCCATTTGCTAAAGAAAGGATTATTGATTTATCGATGAAGGCTGCCGATTTATTAGGATTTAAAGAAAAAGGCACACAAAGAGTAAGAGTGCAATATTTTGCTATGGCTAATATTTATGATAAATATGGAAATGTAATTTCGAAAAAGAAATATATTAATCAATCTAATGCAATCAAACATTCAAATAACAAAGAAACATATTCATTAGTTATTGGAAGCTTCACCGATATTGAAAATGTGAATAAACTTAAACAAAGTTTAAAAAGTTTTACTAAACTAAATATTAAAAAAAAAGAAATAAATAATAATCGCTTTTATAAATTGTCTATTGGACCTTATTATCGAAAAGAATATGTTATTAAGCTTCAAGAGACCATTAATTTTATTGGCATTCAGGATACTAAAATAGTGAAAAATGAAAACTAAACTAAATCTATCTTTAATATTTTTATTGTTTGCTTTTAATTGTCAGACCTTACTCTCGTTTGATACTTCCGCAAAAAATGTACTTTTAATGGATTTTGATACAAATCAAGTTCTATTTTCAAAACATGCAGATAAAAAGATTTACCCTGCATCAATGTCAAAATTAATGACATTATACATTTTATTTGACTCATTAGATAAAGGAATAGTCTCATTGGAAGATACATTCTCTGTATCCAGAAATGCATATCAAAAAGAAGGCTCTACAATTTATGCAGAGCTAGAAACAGAAATATCTGTTGAGAATTTAATAAAAGGAATTGTTGTATCATCAGGTAATGATGCTTGCGTTATAGTTGCAGAGGCACTTTCTGGTTCGGAAGAAAGCTTTGCTCAGCAAATGAATTATTATGCCTTGGAAATGGGTTTGAATGATTCTAATTTTAAAAATTCATCCGGTCTTCATGATGTTGATCATTACACTACAGCAGAAGATCTAGTAAGGCTTGCTAAATTTATTATTACTGATTTTCCGGAATATTATAGTTTTTTCGCTGATAGATCTTTTACATGGAATAATATCACTCAATATAACAGGAATAATATATTAAAATCTGATCTTGGAGTCGATGGACTAAAAACTGGTTATACAAGTGAGTCAGGTTTTGGCATTATTATATCTTCAAAAAAAAATGATAGAAGGTTAATTGGCTTAGTTACAGGTTTAGATAATATTGATGAAAGAACTACTGAAATAACTAGATTAATTAATTACGGATATCGAGGATTTAAAGGCTATTCTATCTTTAAAGATAACCAAATAATTGACTATGCAGCAGTTTGGAAGGGAAAAAAAGATAATCTACCATTAATTGTAGCTAATAACTTAGATTTATTACTTGATATACCTGGAAGAAGGGGCATTAGAGTTGAATATAAATATTCTGAACCTTTGTATGCCCCTATAACCAAAGGTGATATTATCGGCTCTATGGAGATTATTATCCCGGGAAGAAAGAATATTGAAATAAATTTACTTGCTGGAGAAAATATTAATAAAGTTAATTTTTTTACTGGTTTTATAAAATCTTTTGATTATTTTTTATATAAAGATGAATAATTTATTTATAACTTTTGAGGGAGGGGATGGCTCAGGTAAATCAACTCAAGTTAATTTATTAAAAGACTATTTAGACAATTTAAATTTTGAAACAATTAAAACGAGAGAACCTGGAGGAACCCCTTCTGCTGAAATTCTAAGAGATTTACTTACTACCGGAGAGGTAGAAAAATGGACTCCTATGTCTGAAGCTCTATTAATGTGGGCTTCAAGATATGAGCATTTAATTCAAGTCATTGAACCCGCTCTCAATTCGGGAAAGAATGTAATTTGTGATAGATTTTATGACTCAACTTACGCTTATCAAGGAGTAGCTCATAATTTAGGTATTGATAAGATGGAGAAATTAAAAAAAATAATAATTGGAGACATTGAGCCTGATGTAACTTTTGTCCTGGATATTGATCCTAAAGTAGGACTTAAAAGATCTCTTGATAGACCTAATCAAGAAAATAGATTTGAAAGTTATAATATTGATTTTCATAATAAAATTAGGAGTGCATTTTTAGAAATAGCCAAAAAAAATAAAAATCGTTGTATTGTTGTTGATGCTTCACTTAATGAACAGGAAATTAATAATTTAATTATAACTGTAATTGATAATCTTATAACTGATAAATAAGAGGAATAACTAAATTGGATAACCCTATAAAAGAAACATCTAATTTTATTGGAAATAATAATATTGAAGAATTTATGCTTAATTCAATAAATACCAATAAATTGCATCATGCTTATCTTCTAAGCGGAATAAAAGGTCTAGGTAAAGCAACTTTTGCTTATAGGTGCGCAAAATATATTCTTTCAGATACTTTTAAGAAAAATATGAATGTAGATAATTCTGAAAAAGTTTCTAAGTTAATTGAAAGTGACAGCCATCCGGATTTTATAGTTCTTAAAAAAGATATCGAAAATGAAAAATCATTAATAGAGATTGATCAAGTAAGAGATTGTATCAATTTTTTTAATCACACTCCAATCTTTGGGGGCTATAAGATTTGCATTATAGACTCTCTTGATGAAATGAACATAAATTCAACAAACGCACTTTTAAAAATACTTGAGGAACCACCACAAAATAGTCTTTTTTTTATTATTTCTCATAATAAAGATTCAATAATTCCAACAATAAAATCAAGGTGCCTAAATCTTCAATTTAGAAAATTTTCCAATGATGCAATTGAAAGTTTTCTTAAAACAAAAATTTCAATTGATGATGTATACGATCTAAAAGAAATAATAGATTTATCTAATGGCAGTTTTGGAAGGGCTTTAGAGTTAATAAAGGAAGATTCACAAGAAATAAATTTAAAGATAAGAAAACTATTTACTGAATACTCTGATGAAGATTTATATGAATTGGAGAGTTTCCTTAGAAGATCAAATAAATTAGATTTGTTTTTTGAGTTATCAATTATAAAGATCGATAAATTAATTAAAGAATTTGCTCTCAAAGAACATAAATACGAAAATAAAAAAATAGATAAATTTTTTCATATTAGAGAAAAGATTCAAAAAATTTATTATGAAGGTAAAAAATATAATAATTTAAATAATCATATTATTTTAGACTTAATTTTATTAATTAAGAAATCACTATATATTTGAGAAAGACTGATGACTGATTCATTCTATATTAGCACTGCAATATCTTATACCAATGGCTCTCCTCATATAGGCCATGCTTATGAGGTAATAGCCGCTGATGTAATTGCAAGGTTTAAAAAATTGGATGGTTATGATGTCTTCTTTTTAACTGGAACCGATGAGCATGGTTTAAAGGTTCAACAAAAAGCAAAAGAATTAGGTATTAACCCTAAAGATTTTGTTGATAAAGTATCAAAAGAATTTATTGAATTAGCTAAATCTTTAAATTGTTCATATAATTATTTTATAAGAACAACTGATGACAGACATAAAAAAAATGTCCATTCAATTTGGAAGAATCTTTCTGATAAAGGGGATATTTATCTCGATCAATATTCTGGATGGTATTCAATAAGGGATGAGGCATTTTATAACGAAGAAGAATTGGTAAAGTCTGATAATGATTCATATTTGTCACCTAATGGCAATCCCGTTGAATGGATTGATGAAGAGAGTTATTTCTTTAAATTATCCAAATATGAAAAACAATTATTAGATCTCTATGAAAAAAATAAAAGTTTTATACTTCCAAATTCGAGAATGAATGAAATAAAAAATTTTGTCCAATCCGGTCTTAAGGACATTTCTATTTCAAGAAAAAATATTTCTTGGGGAATTCCAGTTGAAGAGAATAATGAGCACTCCATTTATGTATGGCTTGATGCGTTGACTAATTATATTTCTGCACTTGATTGGTGTGAAGGAAGTAAATCTTTTGATAAATATTGGCCTGCCGATATTCACCTTATTGGAAAAGACATCACTAGATTCCATGCAGTTTATTGGCCTGCATTTCTTTTTTCAGCTGGACTTGAAGTTCCTAAAATGATTTTTTCTCATGGCTTTCTTCTTAATAAGGGTGAAAAAATATCAAAAAGTGTTGGAAATACTGTAGATCCTATTAAGTTATTAGAGTTATACGGTGTTGATCAATTAAGGTTTTACTTACTTTCAGCAACTCCATTTGGAAATGACGGTAATTATAGCCATGAACTTATTGTCAATCATTCAAATGCATTATTATCAAATGATTTAGGAAACCTATCTCAAAGATGCCTTAAAATGGTATTTTCAAAATGTAATGGAAGAATACCTAATAAAGGTGATCTAGATAACAATGATTTATCTCTATTAAGTAATGCTTATGATCTATATCAAAAGTCTCTTGAATGTATGGCTGATTATCAGATCCATGCTTATTTAAATTCTATTTTTGATGTTATTTCGTTGGCAAATAAGTATTTTAGTGACCAAAAACCCTGGGAACTTGATAAAGATAATCCCGATAGAATGCATACTGTTCTATGGGTTACTTGTGAGATCCTTCGTATTACTTCAATTTTATTGCAACCTGTTATTGTTGATAGTTCCAATAAGCTCTTAGATTTCCTGAATATTGATTCAAAAGAAAGATCTTTTATCAATTTAAATTCTAGTTTTGCAGTTAAATCAGGATTGGAGATTAAGGAGCCAGAAGTTATTTTTCCCAAAATTAATTTGTAAACGAAAATAGTGACAACTATAAATTTTTGTTGTATTGAAGCAACATATTATTGGGAGATGTATTTTGGATAAATTCCTTGTTATAGATTTAGAAATGGATTTACGATCTGCAAGAGCTGATTTTGAAAAAAAGTATATTACTGCTCAAATTAATAATTTTAATGGAAATATAAGTAAAACGGCTAAATTTATAGGGATGGACAGATCAGCATTGCATAGAAAGTTAAATGATCTAAATATTGGGCCTAAGAAAAAATTGCAAAGTTTAATAAGTAAATAACAAACACATAATTGGAAAATAAATGAAGATCATTATTTGTGGTGCTGGGTTAAGCGGAAGGGCTATTGCTGAAAAATTATCTCAGATTGGTAATGAAGTAACTATTATTGACTCTTCAAAAAAATTAATTGAAAAACTTGGTAATAAACTTGATATTAGAGGAATTGTTGGTCATGGGGCCCATCCTGATATTCTTGGCGAAGCTGGAGCTGAAGACGCTGAAATGTTGATTTCAGTAACTCCGTCTGATGAAATAAATATGATGGCTTGCCAGGTTGCGCATTCTCTATTTGAGGTTCCTAAAAGAATTGCAAGAGTAAGGGATAAATCTTACTTGAATCCTTCTTATCAAGATTTATTTACAAGCTCTAATTTACCAGTGAATATAATAATATCTCCGGAAAAAGAAGTTGCTAAATCAGTATTTAGAAGATTTGAGTTACCAGGTGCTTTTGAAAATGTTCCTTTTGGAGATAATAATTTGAGATTTTTGGGTGTAAAGATAAATGACGATTGTCCAATAAAGAATACTGAGATAGGTTCATTAACTGAATTATTTCCTGATTTAAATACAGTCATCGTTGGTTTAAGAAGAGGTGATGATATAATTACTCCAAAATTTAATGATAAATTATTGGAAAATGATCTAGCGTATCTAATTTGTCCAAGCGATTTTGCTGCTAGGACTCTATCAATTTTTGGCCATCAAAATGAACAAGCAAGAAGGATAGTTTTAGTTGGCGGCGGCTCAATTGGTAAAGAAGTTGGAAACTTAATAGAAAGCAAAATAGACAATATATCTCTTCGTATAATTGAAAAAGATCAAAACACTGCTGATAACCTATCTGATAAATTTGATAAAAGCTTTGTTATACTTGGATCTGGAATGGATAAAGATATTTTAAATGAAGCTGAAATATCAAATGCAGATATTCTAATAAGTTTAACAAACAGCGATGAAACCAATTTTATTTCTGCTGCATTTGCAAAAAGTGATGGTTGTGACAGGGTTATAGCCTTGTTAAATAATAAGGATTTTCAAGGTCTTATAAGATCAGTAGATATAGGCGATTTTTTAGATCCTAAAGCTATAACTGTATCATCTATTTTAAGGCATGTTAGAAGGGGCCATATTAGAAATATATATACTTTATCAGATGGGTCAGCAGAGGTAATTGAAGGTGAGGTTTCATCATCATCTGAATTAGTTGGTCCTACAATAGAGGAGCTTCATTTATCAAATGGTTTAAGAATTGGTGGTATTTTGAGAGATAAAAATATAATTATGCCAAGAGGTGATACAAAAATAAAAGAAGGTGATTATGTAACAATTTTTTCTACTCCTGAGAAAATTCATGAAGTTGAACAGTTGTTTAGAGTAAGCGCTAGTTATTATTAATATTTAAAATATAAATAATTCTAATTTATAATATTAATTTTATAAAAGTATTAGCCCAAGGTATATATGCATTATGTTAGATACTACTAATGATGATATAACGCAATTAGATGAAGTAAGCTTTATCAAAGATTTAATAGATCATCATAAGTTGGTTACAATTTTCCTAATTAGCGGTATTAAACTTGAAGGCACTATCACCTCCTCCGACTCCAATACTTTAACATTAAAAGGTACGAATAATATCCAATTAGTATATAAGCACGCAATTTCTACTATTTTACCTGTTTAATATCTATTTTTGCTTGATTCCATAATTTTTCTAATTCAATTAAATTGCTTTGATTAAATTTTTTATTTTCTTTCTGAAGTTTTTTTTCAATATAATTTATTCTTTCTGAGAATTTATTGTTTGTTTTTCTTAATGCATTTTCAGGGTCAATTTTTAATTTACGTGATAAATTTATAACTGAGAAAATTAAATCACCAATTTCTTCTTCTATTGCCTCCTTTTTTTGTTGAATTAATGCAATTTCAAGTTCATTTTTTTCCTCCTCTATTTTTTTTAAGGTATCTTTGGGTTTTTTCCAATCAAAGCCATTTTCGGAGGCTCTTTTTTGTAACTTCAGCGATCTAGTCATTGCGGGAAAATTTTTTGGGATATCATCAAGCATGCCGATATTACCTTTAGCTATTCTTTCCTGTTGCTTGATATTGACCCAATTTTTTTCAATTTGTTTTTTTGAGTTTGTATTAGAATCTTTTTCAAATACATGAGGATGCCTTCTTATTAATTTTTCATATAAATTATCTATTACATCTATTATACTAAAATTACCTTTTTCATTATTAATTTCGCTATGAAAAATAACCTGGAATAATAAATCTCCTAATTCTTCACATAAAGCTTCATTATCATTATTCTCTATTGCCTCAACAACCTCGTAAGCTTCTTCAATACAGTAACTTTTTATACTATTAGAATCTTGATCTTTATCCCATTCGCATCCAGTTTTTGGATCTCTTAAAGCAGACATAATTTCAAGAATTTTAACAAAAGATTTACCTGTATTTTTATCTATTTTAATCATTATTTACCTTATTTGTTCTAATATTTATCATTTATACCTTAATTTAATATTACTTATTGTTTATTTTATTTTCATAAAATTGACATAAAATATATATAAATGCTATTATCTCTTTGATTTAAAATAAAAAAATGATGGGGGTCATATGATATATTTTAAAAAACTTAATAAAGTAATTTACACTTTTGTTTTTGCTTTTATGTTTTCACTTTCCTTTGAATTATATGCTCAAAATGAAGTTGATGCAGTAGAAGAAATTATTGTTACAGGTTCTAGAATTAAGACAACGGCAACAGATAGTTTTTCGCCTGTTTCTATTGTGGATCAAGAAGATATTCTTCTTTCAGGTAAAATTTCTATCGGCGAAGTTTTATTAGAACTACCTGGACAAGGATCAGGTTTAAATAGAAATTACAATAATGGTGGAGATGGTTCAGTTAGAATAGATTTTAGAAATCTTGGCTCACAAAGAACCCTTGTTCTTGTTGATGGAAGAAGATGGGTTAATAGTGGTGAGGGAGCAAATGGTTCAGTTGACATTAATACAATACCTACGGCTGCAGTAGAAAGAGTTGAGGTTCTTAAAGATGGTGCATCATCGATTTATGGTTCAGATGCAATTGGTGCAGTTATAAACATAGTTACCAAAGACTCCTATGATGGATTAGATGTCTCTTTTCAAAGAGGAGAATACTTTGATGGCGGCGGAGTAGCTGATAATTTTTCAATTAGTATGGGATCAACTTTTGATGGAGGATCATTCATTATGGGTGCTTCATATGTTGATGTTCATGAATTAGGTAATTGGGAAAGACAAGAAACAGCTGCAAGACCAAGTTTTGGTGGATCCTCTGGAACCCCGCAAGGTAGATTAGCATATGGAGGTGTTGTACCAGGTTGTAGTAATTTTCAACCAAATGAGGGCACATCAGGATCTTCCCCTAGCGACTTTAGATGTTGGACAAGTCCTGATGATCGTTTTAATTATAATCCATATAATTATGTAGAAACCCCAAGTGAAAGAAAAAACTTTTTCGCTAAAGGAACATTTGAAATAGCAGAAGATACCTCAGTAACTTTATTTGGTGTTTATCAAAATAGAGTTTCAGATCAGTTATTAGCACCAATGCCATTATTTTATGGATTTGGTGATTTTGGTGGAAGTGAAGGTATTTCAAGAAATAACCCTTACAACCCTTTTGGATTAGAATTTTGTGATTTAACTGGCCTTTCAGTTGAAGGTAAAGCTTGTAACGATGCAAACTACCCAGGTGGATATGCAGTAGGTTGGTTAGGTAGAAGATTACTTGAAGCTGGAAATAGGGACTTTATTCAAGATACTGAAACATACAGACTTTCTATGGGTCTTGAAACAAAAATTGCTGACTGGGATGTATCCGCGTATTTTATTTGGGCCCAAAATAAAAATGTTACAACTACTAAAGGTCTTTTAAATACAGGGAATATTAAAAAAGCTCTAAGCGGTGATGCATGTACTGGAAGTTGTGTTCCATTAAATATCTTTGGAGGTCAAGGTTCAGACAGCAAATACATTGGAGATGGTTTATGGACAGGAACAGGCTCTATTACACCAGAAATGGTTGAATACATTACATTCCTAGCTCATGATACAGGTGAAAACGAAATGAAAAATTTTGGTTTCGATGTATCAGGTGAACTTGCTCAACTTCCTGCTGGTCCAGTTGGTATAGCTTTTGGTTATGAGCATAGAAAAGAAGAGGGCGGTTATGAGCCTGACGCGTTTATTGCTGCAGGGTTATCATCCGGTAATGCTGCAAGTCCAGTAAGCGGAGAGTTTGAGGTAGATGAAACTTTCTTAGAATTAGCAATTCCTGTTGCAGATGGCTTAGATTTAAGTGCTTCAGTAAGATATTCTGATTACTCATCTTTTGGTGAAACAACTAACGCTAAATATGGTCTAACTTATTCACCAAATGATATTGTTACTTTCAGAGCAACCTTTGCTGAAGGATTTAGAGCTCCTTCAATAGGAAATTTATATAGCGGGAATAATGATAGTTATCCTGATATTCAAGATCCATGTGATGTAAATGCTCCAAACTTTACTGGAAATGCTGATGGCACACAATCAGGGCAATGTTTAACAGATGGAGTACCTACAGGGTTTACTCAGCCTAATACTCAAATAAGAGTTACTGTTGGCGGTAATCCAGATGTTCAACCAGAGGAGTCTGAAGGCATTAATTTAGGTGTAATATTAGCTCCTGTTGAAGGCCTTAAGTTGTATGCTGATTATTATGAAATAGAAATTACAAATACTATTTCAGCAATTGGTTCCCAACTTATCATGAATGGTTGTTATAGTGAAAACAATCAAGCATATTGTGCGCTAATTGAAAGACTTTCTACTGGCTTTGTTAAAGATCTTAGAAATACGACTAATAATATCGGTATGGTTGAAACTTCTGGCTTTGAAGTAGCAGCTACTTATGATTGGTCAGATAACCTAGGTAATTGGAGAGTTTCAAGTGAAATAGCTGTTCTTGATTCATATGATGTTACTAAGGCTGATGGATCTGTGGAGCATTATGCTGGTTATGTAACTGGTAATGGAAGAAGTCAATTTAAAGAAATCAAGGCAAATCTAGGTCTTGTGTGGAATAGAGACGCTTTAACTGTTTCTTTATCAGGTCAATATCATGGCGAAGTTGATGGTGTAGCAGGGCAAGTACCGAGAACAACTGCAGATGGCTCATATTTAGCTGGTGATGAAATTAGAAATTTGGGCGATACTTGGTATTGGGATGCGCAAGCTTCATATATATTTGAAAGTATCAATTCTACACTAACCGTTGGGGTAGATAACATATTAGATGAAGATCCACCTTATTTCCCAGAATCATTTGCTAATGACTTTGATCCTTCTTATAGGACTTGGGGATCACAATTCTGGTATGTAAGGATTGCTTCTCAGTTTTAATTAAAAAAAGGCCTAATCATTTTATTGGTTAGGCCTTAAATTTATTTTCTAGGCTTTAAGAATCTTGTTGGATGGTAGGCAGCATAATTTGTCTCCCATCCAACAATATTTTCTTTTACTAGCCATCTACTTATTCCAAATAGAATTGGTGCAAAAGGCATATCATTCAAAAGAATAACTTCAGCATCTTTTAATATTTTTGCTCTCTTTGTGATATCTAATTCAGATAAAGCTTTATTAACCATATTATCAAAAACTGGATTATTGTAATTTCCATAATTTAAAGGACCAGATGATTGTTGGAATAAAAATAGAAAATTTGATGCATCATTAAAATCTGCTATCCACCCTGCATCTCCTACTTGAAAATCACCTGTCCTTAGATAATTATATAATACTTTTGGTTCAGATCCTTCGAGCTCAACTTTTATACCAGAATTCCTAAGCATGGACTGAATGGCAACCATATGTTTTTTTTGATCTCCTCCTTGCCTATATTTAAGAGTGAATGTAAGAGGTGTGTCTTTGGTGTAACCACTCTCTTTAAGTAGATTTCTAGCAACTAAATACCTCTCTTGCTGAGTTAATTTTCTTTCTTCTACTAGTTCTTCATAATCATAATTTTTAATTCCTTTTGGCACTAAGGACCAAGCTATAGTCTCGTTAAAACCTCTTATTTTGTTTACTATTACATCTCTATCTATAGATAAAGAAACAGCTCTTCTAACCTTTGGATTATCAAATGGTTTTTTTTGAGTATTAAAAATCAAATATGTAACAACCAAGATATTGTCTAGCCTAATATTCTCAGGCATATTTTTTTTAAGCCAAGTTGTTTTATTTTCAGGAAAACCACTATTTATATCTAATTCTCCTGCTCTAAATCGTCTTAAAGCGGCTTCATTATCTTCAGTAGGGTAGTATTTTACTTCATCATACCAAACATTATTATTATCATAAAAAAAGTTATTCCTTTTTAACAAAATATGATCGTGAGCTCTCCAAGTAGAAAGTTTATATGGTCCATTTGTTACTATATTTTTCGGCTTAACCCACTCTTTTCCATATTTTTTAATGATATGGCTAGGAATAGGGTAGGTGGTATAATGTGTTAGCAGTTCTTCAAAATAAGGCGCAGGATAGTTAAGTGTTATTTTAAGCGTATAATTATCAATTTTTTTTACACCTAAGTTTTCTGGAGATAGCGATCCTGAGTTTACCTCAAAACCATTTTTAATTAAATATAGCAAGGATCCATATTGGGAAGCTGTTAAAGGATCTAAAACTCTTCTAAAACCATTCACATAATCTTCTGCAGTTACATTTACACCATCGGACCAATAATGATCTTGTCTTAAAGTAAAAGTATAAGTAAGACCATCTTCACTTTTTGTGTAGTCTTTAACTGACCCTTTAATTGATGATCCATCTATACCTTTTGTAAATAAACCAATAAAAATATCATTTATAATACTTCCCTCCCAATGACCAGTTGCTAGATGAGGGTCAAGTGTATCTGGTTCCGCTCCATTTCCTCTGTGTAGGGTTTTTTCTGAAGCAAAAATGTTTAGAGGTAACAAAAAGAAGAATGATAAAACAATAAATATATTAATCTTATTTTTCATAAACATTATCCATAATCACTTTTGCATTTCTTCTTGAATATACTTGAAAACCATTTTTTTGATAAAAAAGCAATGCATTTGGATGATCTAAAGAATTAGTTTGCAAGATTAAAGGTTGAATTCTTAATTCATTAGCTCTTTTTATTGCAAATTTTAATAGTTTTTTTCCATAACCTTTTCCAATATAGTTCTCTATTAAACCCAGGTGTACGATTTTAATTTCTTTTGATGACCTATAATCCATTTCAAGGAATCCAATTATTTTATTATTTTTTTTCATTAAATAAATATCTACAAGACTGCTATGAATTATTTCCTTTAATTCAGTTTCTTTTATTTTTAGCCTTCCAATCCAGTTGTATTTGTAACCAACTTCTTTATATATTTTTTTATACTCCTTGACTGGTATTTTTGTTTTTCTAATTATTTGTAATTTATTATCTTCCAATAAATCACTGCCAATAATTTTTCCATTATATTTAAGCCAGGTTACAGTTGTATTTATTAAATGATTAGTCATATTAAATTTTAATTTTATATAATAATAATATACTTATTATTTATACTAAAAAAATTAAAGGAGAATAATTTGATTGTATTAAGTATTGCAATCGGTGGAGCAATTGGTTCATTGCTAAGATACTATATAGGGACAGTAAATTTTATTTCTAACTCAAGTTTTCCATTATCTACGCTTATAGTAAATGTAACTGGATCTTTTTTAATTGGTATATTCTTTTTTTTATTAAAAGATTCAAATAATGAATTTTTAAAATCTTTCTTAATGATTGGTTTTTTAGGAGGTTTTACAACTTTTTCTACTTTTTCAATTGAGGCTTTAGATTTATTTCAAAATGATCAACATCTTATTTCTTTAATTTATATATTTGGCTCTGTTGCAACTTCTTTATTATCAGTTTATTTAGGGTTTTATTTTACTAAAATAGCTAGTTTATCATGAATTTTGATGTCTATAGTGTTTCAGATGAATATTCTAATGTTCGTTTAGATAAGTGGATTAAAATAATTTATTCATCTTTTCGTCAGAATGAAATTGAAATTGCATTGAGAAAAAAAAAGATCAAAGTCAATGAAAAAAAAATAAAATCAAACCATCGAATTCAAATTAATGACCAAATTTCTATTAGCAGTGAATATAGAAACCTAAAAAAAGAAAAAGAATATCATTTTGACATTAACTCAAAAAGAGAAATTGATGAAATGATCATTTATCAAGATGATGAAATTTTAATATTAAATAAACCATCTGGTATTGCTGTTCAAGGAGGTACGAAAATTAAGAAAAGTATCGATACTCTATTGCGATCGTCATTTAAATCGGTGAAAACTAGATTGGTTCATAGACTTGATAAAGATACTTCAGGAATATTAATAATTGCTCTAAACAGACAAATTGCTGATCATATGTCTTATTTATTTCGTGAAAAAAAAATAATCAAAAATTATTGGGCATTAAATGTTGGCAAATTAAAAAAAGGGAAAGGAGTCATCAATAAAAAAATTAAAAAGAAAAATTCTAAAACTTATGACAAAGCTTTAACTGAGTATTATAACTATATGATAATAAAAGATAATTTAAATTTTGTAGTTTTTCAACCTATCACTGGTAGAAATCACCAAATTCGCATACATTCGAAAGAATTGGGCATTCCAATTTTAGGTGATAAAAGGTACGGTAATGTGGAAGATGATGAAAAATTACACCTTCATAGTCGAAGTGTTGAGTTCTATCATCCAAACGGAAGCAAGATGTTTTTTGAGGCTGAGCTTCCAAAACATATGAAAGAAAAGTGGGAAAAATATGATCTTCCTTATGAAGTGAATATTTAAATTTTTGAGGGAACCATATGGAAGATATCATAAAAGAGCTTGAAAAAAGAAGAGAGCAAGCAAAACTTGGCGGTGGACAAGACCGAATTAATGCACAACATTCAAAAGGAAAGCTTACTGCAAGAGAGAGAATTGATCTTCTGTTAGATGAGGGATCATTCGAAGAATATGATATGTTTGTTGAGCATAGCAGTACAGATTTTGGTATGGAAAAAAATAAAATACCTGGCGATGGTGTAGTTATAGGGTCAGGGCAAATTAACGGACGACTAGTATTTTTGTATGTTAAAGATTTTACAGTTTTTGGCGGTTCTTTATCATTAGCCCACTCAAAAAAGATTAACAAAATACAAGATATGGCTTTGAAAAACAATGCTCCATTAATTGGCGTTCTTGATGCAGGGGGAGCAAGAATTCAAGAAGGTATAGATTCTTTAGGGGGGTATTCTGAAGTTTTTCAAAGAAATGTTCTTGCTTCAGGTGTAATTCCCCAAATTTCATTAATTATGGGACCTTGTGCTGGGGGTGATGTTTATTCTCCAGCTTTAACTGACTTTATTTTTATGGTGAGAGATACATCTTATATGTTTGTAACTGGCCCAGATGTAGTTAAAACAGTAACCAATGAGGAGGTTACAGCTGATGAATTAGGTGGGGCAGATGTTCATACAACAAAATCTTCAGTTGCTGATGGTGCTTATAATAACGATATTGATATGCTTTCAGATATTAGAAGATTTATTGATTTTCTTCCCTCAAGCAATATTCAATCTGCACCAATAAAAGAAACTTCTGATAAAGCTTCAAGATCAGAAACAAGTTTAGACTACCTTATACCTGAAAATTCAAATACTCCTTACGACATAAAAGAGTTCATAATTAAAGCAATTGATGAAGGTGATTTTTTTGAGATACAACCTAATTTCGCTAAAAATATTGTTGTTGGATTTGGAAGAATTGAAGGTTACACAGTTGGTTTTGTAGGTAATCAACCTCTTAATTTAGCGGGTGTATTAGATTCTGATGCAAGCAGAAAAGCTGCAAGATTTGTAAGATTTTGCGACTCTTTTTCTATTCCGATTGTAACATTTGTAGATGTTCCAGGGTTTCTCCCCGGAACCGATCAAGAATATGGCGGATTAATTAAAAATGGAGCCAAACTTTTATATGCTTATGCTGAAGCAACGGTTCCAAAGGTAACAATTATAACGAGAAAAGCATATGGTGGGGCTTATTGTGTTATGGCTCCAAAACATTTGAGGGGTGATATTAACTATGCTCTTCCTAGCGCTGAAATTGCTGTTATGGGAGCAAAAGGAGCTGTTGAAATACTATATAGAAAAGATATTGGTGATGAAGATAAAATTGACAAACATACAAGTGAGTATGAGGAGAGGTTTCTTAATCCTTTTGTTGCTGCTGAAAGAGGTTACATTGATGATGTAATTATGCCTAGAAATGTTAGGCCAAGAATTGCAAAAGCGTTAAAACTTTTAAGAAATAAAAAATTATCAAATCCTTGGAAAAAACACGATAACTTACCTTTATGAGAAGATTATGTT
The DNA here is from genome assembly GCA_003212795.1 of OCS116 cluster bacterium AG-435-F03. GTDB lineage: Bacteria > Pseudomonadota > Alphaproteobacteria > MED-G09 > MED-G09 > AG-430-B22. The sequence continues at coordinate 410,169 of QCOV01000001.1, forward strand.
TAGAAAGATATTGATTGCTAATAGAGGTGAAATTGCATGTAGAGTAATAGATACATGCAATAAATTAGGTATAGATACTGTAGCTGTTTATAGTGAAGCTGATAGTAGAGCTTTGCATGTAATGAAAGCAAAAGAGTCTGTTAATATTGGCTTAGCTCCATCATCTGAGTCTTACCTAGTTATTGAAAAAATAATAAATGCCTGTAAAAACACTGGCGCAGATGCAGTTCATCCTGGATATGGATTTCTTTCGGAAAACGCTTCTTTCGTTAATCAACTTGAAAGGGAAGGAATTACGTTTATAGGGCCTCCGTCAGAACCAATAAGAGTAATGGGTGATAAAATTGAGTCAAAGATTTTTGCTGAAAAATCAAATGTAAATATAATTCCAGGTCATCAAGAAATTATTAAAGATTCTGAAGAAGCTCTTGAAATTTCAAAAAAAATTGGTTTCCCGGTTATGATAAAAGCTTCGGCAGGTGGAGGTGGAAAAGGTATGAGAATTGCTAGAGCTGAAGAAGATGTTGAGGATGCATTTAATTCATCGGTTAATGAAGCAAAATCAAGTTTTGGTGATGATAGAATATTTATAGAAAAATTTATTGAAAAACCTAGGCATATAGAGATTCAAATATTAGCTGATAATCATGGAAATGTTATACATTTAGGTGAAAGAGAGTGTTCAATTCAAAGGAGAAATCAAAAAATTATAGAGGAGTCACCGAGTCCATTTGTCGATGAAAAGCTTAGAAATGAGATGGGAGAACAAGCGAAGAGATTAGCGTCAACAATTAATTATGCAAGCGCTGGAACAGTAGAGTTTATAGTAGACCAAGATAAAAATTTTTACTTTTTAGAAATGAATACAAGGTTACAGGTTGAGCATCCAGTTACAGAATTGGTTACCGGAATTGATTTAGTAGAAGAAATGATAAAAATAGCTTCTGGAGAAGAATTAAAATTAAGACAAGATGATATTAAGTTTAATGGATGGGCAATAGAATCCAGAATTTACGCAGAAGATCCAGAAAGAAACTTTATGCCTTCAACAGGTAGGTTAAATTCATACATTACACCTATTAATATAGATAACATAAGAAACGATACTGGGGTTTATGAAGGAGGCGAAATATCAATCTATTATGATCCAATGATTTCCAAGCTTTGCTCATATGGAAAAGATAGAAATGAGGCCCTTTTAAAGATGGAGATCGCATTAAATCATCATTATATTAATGGAATAAGAAATAATATAAATTTCTTAACAGCAATCATCAGGAATGAGAATTTTATTAGCGGTGATATCAACACTGGATTTATTGATGTTGAGTACCCTGAAGGTTATAGACCTTTTGTAAATGATGATAAATTTGCTCTATTATTTGCCATTGCCGGAACTTATTTATATACCATAGACGAATTCAGATTGAGAAATCAAAATAGAAATAACTCGTTTTTTGAAAAGTCTTTAGTTGCTGTTATTGAGGATTCTGTTTTTGAGTTTAAGACATATGATAGACAAGATAACCTTATAATAGAATATAATGATGAAGTAATTACAATTGATTCTTCTTATGAGCCAGGAAAACCTCTAGCATCCATTTCAATCAATGGCGAAGAATATCATTTTAAAATTGAAAAAATTATTAATGGTTACAATATCAGTAGTTACGGTTTTTCTTCAGATGTCAAAATTTTGTCTAAAAGAGCTTATGAGTTATCAAAACATATGATAGCAAAGGATGTTAGATCAAATGAAAAAATTATTAAATGTCCTATGCCGGGATTAGTAGTCTCAATTGATGTTAATGAAGGACAAGAAATAGATATTGGTGATAAACTTTGTACGATCGAAGCAATGAAAATGGAAAATGTGATTAGATCTGAAGTATCAGGCATTATTAAAAAAATTCATTGTAAAGGTGGTGATAGTTTAGCTTCTGATGAAATTATTCTTGAATTTTCCTAAGTTTTAATTTTGCTTTAAATAGTTTATTGAAATTTCTTATGAGAATGTCATCAAAATATTTTATTTCTTTTTTTAATCCCATTTCTTCAAGGCTTGTTACATCATTTGGGTTATTGCCACAGGGGTTTATTCCTTTGAAATTTTCTAAATTTGGATTCATATTTATACTAACACCATGAAATGTAATGCCTTTTCTTACTCTTAAACCAATAGATGATATTTTTTTCAAAGTATTCTTATCTTCCACCCAAATACCAACATGATCTTTATCATTTATCCCTTTTACGCCTATGTCCTGTAATGAAATAATTATCCATTCCTCAATTAAGGTGATAAATTTCCTTATATCATATCCTTTCTTCCTAAGGTTTAGCATTAAGTAAATTATTTTTTGCCCAGGTCCATGATACGTATATTGTCCACCTCTGCTTGATTCATATACTTTGAATTTATTTTTTTCGATCAAGTCCTCAGGTTTTGCACTAGTTCCAGCTGTATATATATTATCGTGCTCTAAAAACCATAAAAATTCTTTGCAATTATTTTTATAAATTTCTTCAACCTTTTTCTCCATAAATTTTATAGAGTAAGGATAATCAATAACCCCTTCTTCTTGAAAATATTCAATTTCATTATCATTCATAACTTTATTAATTTATAAATTTGTTTATTAATTTACAAATCATTATTAAGTATTGATATATTAATAAGTAATTTGCGGCCGTGGCGGAACTGGTAGACGCGCAGCGTTGAGGTCGCTGTGGGGTAAAACCCGTGGAAGTTCGAGTCTTCTCGGCCGCACCATAAGGAATTTAATGATGAGCAATAAAACAGAAGATAGTATTGTATCTTTCAGAGAGCAATTTGACCCGACACTAGTTTCTGAAATCATAATATCAATTGATTCTGGTGACAAAAAATCTGTTTTACATATTATTAATAAATTACCATCATCTGATATTGCAGATATTATTAATTTACTTAAACCCTCAGAAAGAGAAGCATTTATAGATTTAATTAAAGATGAATTTAAACCTGAAATTCTCTCTGATCTTGAAGACTTAGTTAGAGAAGAAATAATTCATTATTTAGGATATAACTATGTAGCAGACCTAATACCAAAGCTAGAAACCGATGATGCAGTTCATGTAATTGAAGACCTAGAAGATAACGAAAAGAACCTAATTCTTCAAAAAATTCCTTCAAGTGAAAGAGAGGAAATAAAAAACTCACTAAATTATCCCGATGACAGTGCAGGAAGATTGATGAGCCTAGATTTTGTGTCTATGCCACCTTTTTGGAATGTAGGGCAAGCTATTGATTTTCTTAGAGAAAATTATGAATTACCAAATGAATTCTATGAAATTTATCTTGTTGATCCCTCCTTTAAACCTATAGGAACACTGTCTTTATCAAATATAATAAGATCAAAACGTGAAAGTGATCTAAAGGATATTAAATCAAATCATTTTGTTACAATTAATGCGGATTTAGATAAAGAAATAGTCGCTTTAGAATTTGAAAGATTTGATCTAGTTTCGGCCCCCGTAGTTGATGATAATGGAAGGTTAATTGGAGTAATTACAGCTGATGATATTGTAGATGTTATACAAGATGAAGCTGGAGAAGATATAAAATTACTTGGTGGTGTAGGTGACGAAAATATAACTGATAGCGCTATTAGAGTTTCAAGGGGACGTTTTTCTTGGTTATTTATTAATCTATTAACCGCTGTTCTAGCATCTGTAGTTATAGGATTTTTTGATGCGACGATTGAGGAAATGGTGGCCCTAGCAATCTTAATGCCTATAGTTGCTTCAATGGGAGGTAACGCTGGCACACAAACATTAACCATCGCGGTTCGTTCATTATCAACAAGAGATTTAGTTCCATTAAATTATAAAAGAATTATTAATAAAGAAATACTTGTAAGCTTTTACAATGGAGCGCTTTTTGCCATAATTACAGGCTTTTTTGGCTGGTTATGGTTTGATAATTATTCTTTAGGTATTGTTCTAGCTACTGCAATGATTTTAAATATGGTTATTGCTGGATTAGCAGGAATTCTAATTCCTTTAGGTTTAAATAGAGTGGGGATTGATCCAGCAGTGGCATCTTCTGTTTTTTTAACTACAATTACAGATGTTGTAGGGTTTTTTAGTTTTCTTGGTCTTGCTGCTTTGTTTCTTGTTTAGGTATAAAATTGAATATTAACATTAAAATTTATTTACTCTTATTGATTTGTTGCAATATAATTTTTTTGCCGTCTAAAGCTTTCTCAATATGGGTTGAATCTACACCTCTTCCAGTAGCAAAGAGTGGTACTTCTGCAGCAATACTTAATAATGAAATTGTAGTTGTTGGAGGAAAGGGAATTATTGGAAATAATCCTTTATCAGAAATTTTTGATATTGATGGAAAAATATGGAGACCTATTAGTTTATTTCCAAAAGATTTTCATGGATTTAGAATTATTAGTTTTCAAAATAAAATATTACTATGTGGAGGGTATAATAAAGATAAACCAACAAGAAATTGTTGGATTTATGACCATAGTTTATCTAACTGGGCTCAAATAAGCGATATGCCTTACGCAAGAGCTGATCATGCCATGGTAAAAATAAATAACAAAGTATTTTTTATTGGTGGGGTTGGAGAAAGTCCTGAGAAAGTTATGTCTTACAATTTAAATTATGGTAAGTGGAGCACTAACTATGCCATTTTCGATGATCCTTTATATGCATCAGGATTTGGAGTTTATAATGAAAATATAGCCATAATTGGAGGAATAGAGGTTTCAAATTCTGAAATATCAAATAGGTTTGAAATTTTTGATCCTAAATTAAATAAATGGAAAAAAAATATTAATTATCCTCTAAGTATTGCCTCTTCGTCAGTTCAGCAAATTAAAAATAATTTGCATGTTTCAGGAGGTAAAACACTTAATCCTAATAGAACTTACAAAGAACATTATTCTTTCGAAAAAGATAATTGGGTTAAAAAGGAAGCAATGCCAACTCCTAGACATAGTATGTCTTCAGTTTTTATTGATGAAAATTGGTACTTAATTGGTGGGTCAATAAGTCCAGGTTTTTTCTCTCTTTTTTCTCCTACTGATGTTGTAGAGATATACATAGATAAATGACTGTACATTTAAAAAAATTATGTGTTGGAGCACAGGATGTTGATGATTTATTTAGAAGGCAAACTTTCATAAGAGAAAAATATAATGAAACAATTCATATCACCAGAATGTATCCCAAGAGATATGAGGAATTAATTAATGGTGGATCAATTTATTGGATTTTCAAAGGCTACATAAGAGCTCGTCAAAATATCTTGGATATGAACAGATATATTGGAGAAGATAAAATTAATAGATGTAAGATTTTTTTGTCAGAAGATATTGTTTTAACCGTCCCAAAAAAATCGAGACCTTTCCAAGGCTGGAGATATTTAAAAAATAATGATATTCCTAAAGATGATGTTCTATATGATCCATTAAGTTATGATAAATCCAACGAAGAATTAATATCTGAATTAAGTAAGTTAGGTTTAGTTTAATGATTTTTTTATTTTATGGAATTATAAGTCTTATAATAATTTTTTTAATCGTAAAATATTTAGCAAATATTAATTCTACTAAATTACAAAGTCTAATAAAGATAATTCTTGGAGGAATTTTGCTCATTGTGTCTTTGGTTCTTCTCTTCAGAGGTTTGTATTATTTTTCTGGACCTCTTTTGGTGCTTTCTTTGTGGTTAACAAGATTGAAAACATTTTATGATTTTTATAATTCTTTTTTTAAGAAAAATAATTATAAGATTTTAATGGATAAAAATGAAGCATTTGAGATTTTAGGTCTTGATTTCAACGCTTCAAGAGATGATATTATAACTGCGCATAAAAAATTAATTGAAAAAAACCATCCAGATAAAGGTGGTTCTGATTATTTAAGCGCAAAAATAAACAAAGCTAGGGATGTTTTGTTGAAGAATAAATAGGAGTTAGATTATTATATGGCCGAAGACGATAAATATATAGATTTTGATGAGGCTACTAAGGTTGAAACTAAGAAAAAACTTCAGAAACCTTCCTTGTACAAGGTTTTACTTTTAAATGATGATTATACTCCAATGGAATTCGTTGTATTTCTTCTTAAAAAGTTTTTTCACAAGAATAACGATGAGGCTACTAAGATTATGCTTCATGTTCATCAAAATGGAGTAGGTGTTTGTGGGGTTTTTCCATATGAAATCGCTGAAACAAAAGTAATTCAAGTTCTTGAAACCGCAAAAAAGAATGATCATCCTCTACAATGCACAATGGAAAAGGATTAAAGGTATGGCAGGTTTTGCTCAAAGTTTAGAAGAGTCTTTGCAGAGATCAATAGATTATGCTGCTAAAAAAAATCATGAACATGTTACTGTTGAGCACCTTCTTTTAGCTTTAATTGAAGATACTGATGCTGCGAATCTTCTTAAGGCTTGCAATATTAATTTATCACTCCTAAAAAGTGATTTAGTTAAATTTATAGATGAACAAAAATATCTTGTTTTATCCAATAACGAACAATTACCAGAACCAACTGCAGGATATAGAACTGTAATTACAAGAGCAGCTATTCATGTGCAGCAATCTGGAAAAAGTGAAGTCAATGGTGCAAATGTAATTGTGGCTATTTTTTCCCAACAAGAGAGTTACTCAGTATATCTTTTAGAAAAACAAGAGATGACAAGATACGATGCTGTTCAATTTATTTCCCATGGCATAAGAAAAGATGATGATTATACAACAATGAGTGTTTCAGAAGAAGTTAACGATGAGCAAGAAGATTTACAGTCAAACAAAAAAAGTGCTCTTGAGGCATTTTGTGAAAACTTAAATGAAAAAGCTAAAAAGAATATGATTGATCCTCTGATTGGTAGAGATGAAGAAGTATTAAGACTTATTCAGATATTGTGTAGAAGAAGAAAAAATAATCCATTATTAGTTGGCGACCCTGGAGTTGGAAAAACAGCAATAGTTGAGGGTTTAGCCTACAGAATAGTTTTTGAGGAAGTGCCATCAGTTATAAAGTCATCTCAAATTTATTCTCTAGATATGGGTGCATTACTTGCTGGTACTAGATACAGAGGAGATTTTGAAGAAAGAATTAAGGCTGTTCTTAAAGAGATTGAAAAAATCGACAACTCTATTTTATTTATTGATGAGATTCATACTGTTATAGGGGCTGGAGCCACATCAGGCGGTGCAATGGATGCGTCAAATCTATTAAAACCATATTTACAAAATGAAAGAATGAGATGTGTTGGATCAACAACATATAAAGAATTTAGGCAATTTTTTGATAAGGATAGAGCTCTTTCAAGAAGATTTCAAAAAATTGATGTTGATGAACCAAATAATGAAGACACTATTAAGATTCTAAAAGGCCTTAAATCACGTTTTGAAGATTTCCATGGCCTTAAATATTCCGATGAAGCAATAGACTGTGCTGTTGAGTTATCTTCAAGATATATGAGTGATAAGAAATTACCTGATAAAGCTATAGATGTAATTGATGAAACTGGTGCAGCGATGAAATTAAAAGTGTCTAAAAAGAAAATCATTGGTGAAAAAGAGATCGAAGAAACAATAGCAGTAATGGCTAAAATTCCTTCACGAAATATCACTCGTGATGATACGAAAAAGTTAAAAGATCTAGATAAATCTCTTAAAAGAATGGTTTTTGGTCAAGATAAAGCTATAGAAGAAATAGCAACATCTATTAGGCTTTCTAGAGCTGGTCTTCGAGACAATCAAAAGCCTATCGGCTCATATTTATTTACTGGCCCGACTGGAGTTGGCAAAACCGAACTTGCAAGACAGTTGTCATCCATTCTTGGAGTAGAATTATTAAGATTTGATATGACTGAATTTATGGAAAGACATACTGTTTCAAGATTAATAGGTGCGCCACCAGGGTATGTTGGATTCGATCAGGGGGGTTTACTGACTGATGGTGTCGATAAAAATCCTTATTCTGTAGTTTTATTAGATGAAATAGAAAAAGCTCATCCAGATATTTTTAATATTCTTCTTCAAATTATGGACTATGGGACATTAACTGATCAAAATGGCAGAAAAGTAGATTTTAGAAATACTATCATAATACTTACTACAAATGCAGGTGCTTCTGATTTAGCTAAACCTGCACTAGGCTTTAATAGAGACAAAAGAGAAGGCGACGATGTTGAAGCAATAGATAAATTATTTAACCCTGAATTTAGAAATAGGTTAGATTCAATTATTTCATTCAATTCTCTTCCTGATAAAGTAATAGCAAGAGTAGTAGAAAAATTTATACTGGAATTGGAAACTCAACTAGATAATAAAAATGTATTTATTCAGATTTCTGAAAAAGCTGCCATGTGGATTGGAAAAGAGGGTTACGATGAAAATATGGGAGCTAGGCCTCTCAGTAGGTTAATTCAAGAAAAAATTAAAAAACCTATTGCAGAACAAATACTCTATGGAAAATTATCAAAAGGTGGAAATATTAAAGTAGATCTTAAAGAGGACGAATTAACTTTTGAATATCTTCCATTAAAAAAATCACCTAAAAAAAACAAACAAAAGGTTAAATAGCAATAGCTTTACGTATTTTTCTAGCTTCGTTTTCAAGTTTATCAAAATCTTCTACATCTCTAGAATGGAATTTATATTCTAATCCACTGCTTCTTTGGATTATATGGAAATGAAGATGAAAAACCGTTTGGCCAGCTTCTTTTCCATTAAGCTGCATTATCATTACACCTGTTGGCGAGTAAACTTTTTTGATTGCATTCGCAATATTTTTAGTGGTTTTTAAAATCGGTTCCAAAAATTCATCTGGGAGATTAAGTAAATTTGTTGTCTCAAATTTTGGTATTACTAATGTATGTCCGGGTGCTTGAGGCATAACATCCATAAAAGCTAATACTTTTGAGTCTTCATACACTTTAACGCAGTCTGCTTCATTTCTTAGTATTTTTGCAAAAATATTGTTTTTATCATAATTCATTGGTTCTCCTTATTTTTTTTAAAAGGAATATATTCATTTAATTTTTCAATATTATCTTGAATATACAATCTTTCGTCTTTTAAATAATTTGATATTGCTTCAGAAAAATCAATATCTTTAATCCAATGCGCAGAAAAAGTTTTTTCTGGCTGGTATCCTCGAGATATTTTATGAGCGCCTTGAGCTCCAGCCTCAACTTTTCTATATTTTTTGCTTATCGCATACTCTATTGCTCTATAATAGCATACTTCAAAATGTAGGTTTTTATGATCTTCTATACATCCCCAGTTTCTTCCATAAATTGTATCACCGCCTAAAAAATTTAAAGCTCCAGCAATATATCTTTTTTTATTTTTAACCATTATTAAAAGAATCTTTGATGATAGTGTTTGACCTATAACACTAAAAAAATCCCTATTAAGATAAGGTTGTCCCCATTTTCTCATACTTGTATCAATATAAAATTTGTAAAATTCATCCCAATGATGTTCTAAAATTTCTTTATCATTAAGTATTTCTATCTCTAATCCTTTTTTATTTGCTTCCTCGCGTTCTTTTTTTATATTTTTTCTTTTTCTAGATGACAGTGCGTTTAAAAAATCATCAAAATTATTATAATTATTGTTATACCAATGAAACTGTTGATCATTTCTAATTAACCAGTTTATTTTTTTTGTAATATTTAATTCGTTTTTATTTAAAAAAGTTAAATGGGCGGAAGAAATTGAATTTTCTGAACAAAAATCTTCTATACCTTGGAGCATGGCGATTTTAGTGTTCACATCATTTTTATTTGCAGTTAGTAATTTTGGTGCAGAAACTGGAGTAAACGGGATTGATATTTGAATTTTAGGATAATATGACCTTCCTATCCTTTGATATGCCTCCGCCCATGAATAATCAAAAACATACTCTCCTGAAGAATTATTTTTAAGATAAGAAGGAATGCAACCAATAGTATTTTTATCTTTATCTTTTGCGACAAAATAAGATGTATACCATCCGCTATTACCATTTACAGATTTACTTTCTTCTAACGCATTTAAGAATTCAAAACTTACAAATGGATTGTAATTTAAAGGATCATGATTAGCACATTTATTCCAATTCTTTTTACCAATACTTTTTATTGATTTTTCAATACTTATACTAATTTGACTTTGATCACTCATTAATTTTGTAATTCAAATATAGCATCAACTTCAACAGCCATGTTTAACGGTAAAGAAGATGCCCCTACAGCAAATCTGGCATGCCATCCTTTATCCTCAAGAATTGATATCATTAACTTAGATGCGCCATCCATAACTAATGCGTGATCCGAAAATTGACCATCAGTATTCACAAAGCCGCCTAGCTTTATACATTTATTTATCATTTCGAGATTTCCACAAGCTTTTTTTGCTTGAGAAAGAATCATTATTGCACATAATCTAGCGGCTTCTTGACCTTCTTCTAAAGTCAATTCAGAACCAACTTTACCTGTTATCAATTTGTTACCATCAAAAGGTCCTTGCCCTGAAATATACAACAAATTTCCAGAAATATTATAAGGAACATATGTTGCAACTGGTGATGCAGGTTCTGGTAAAATAATATTATTCTTTAATAAATTTTGATCAATTTTATTCATAGTTTTTTCCGTGATTTATTATATTGCTTCCAAATTTATCTCTTAAAGAATTTATAGCTTGATCTAGTTTCTTTTCGTTATTCTCATTTGTATCAATTAAATTATCTAAATCACAGAAGTTTTCATCTACAAGCTCTGAAATTCCTACACCTATTAACCTATATTCTTCATTATCTTTAATACTAGTTAATAAATCTTTAGCAATTTTATATATTTTTCTCTCTAATTGAGTAGGGTTATTAATAGTTTTAGATCTTGAAATTGATTTAAAGTTTTTTGTTTTTAATTTTAAATTTATTGTTTTTCCACCTAATCCATTCTTTTTTGCCCTAAAGGCAACTTTTCTTGATAAATCACTAAGAATGTTTTCTAATTTTTTTCTATTTTTAATATTTTTTGTGAATGTTATCTCATGACTTATGCTTTTAATAGGTCGATTTGATCTTATTGATCTTGAATCTTTTCCGTTTGATAATTGATAAATATGAAGACCTATAATCCCATATCTTTTGACTAATTCCTTTATTTTTATTTTTTGGATCTGGCCAATATTTATTATCCCATCAGAGTTTAATTTATTTGTGAATTTTTTACCTACACCCCATAATAAACTTACAGGTTTATTGGATAAAAAATCTTTTGACTCTTCTTGCCCAATCACTGAAAACCCTTTTGGTTTATCTAAATCCGAACATACTTTTGCTAAGTATTTATTGTATGATAATCCAACTGAAACGTTAATTCCTACATGCTTTTTTATCTTATTAACTAATTCAGCTAACAATACAGCTGGTATTTTCTGATGTAACTTAAATGTTCCTGATAAATCTAGAAATGCTTCATCTAGTGATATTGGTTCAACAAGAGGGGTAAGCTCTTTCATTAAATCCCTTATTTCATAGCTTACTTTCTTATATTTACTCATATTTGGTCTTAAAATTATTGCTTCTGGGCATAATTTTCTTGCTTTAAAAATAGGCATTGCAGAGTGAATACCTTTTGTTCTCGCAATATAACAAGCTGTTGAAACTACACCTCTATCCCCCCCACCTATGATCAGAGGTTTGTTTTTTAAATTAGCGTTATCTCTTTTTTCTACAGAAGCATAAAAAGCATCACAATCTATATGAGCTATCGATAAATTTTTTAATTCTTTATGATTAATAACTCTTGGAGATAAACATTTACCGCATAAATCACTTAATTTTTTTGTTTGATGTAGGCAATCTCTACAGAATTGAATATCGGTATTTTTAGTTTTTTTTATCAATATCTTTTTCAAGATTTTTCATAATATAATTTTCAACATCTAGCCAATTATTTAATTTAATAGTCGCACTTTTAGGTGACGGCATCAATTTATTAATTCTTTCATCTTGAAGGAAATGAATGCAATGTGTTTCAGGGCATTCTTTTGATACAGAATCAATATTTAAAGGCATATCATCAATAAAAAATGAAACTGCATTAATTTTTTTGAGTATTTTTTTTACAGCTTCTCCTTTGGGCCCACTATTTGTGATAACAGGAAAATTTAAATTGTTTTTAATCATTGCATTTTCTCTTTTACCTTTATCCTTGTGAGGAAGATTTGTTAAAACAATTATTTGTAGAAATTTGGATAATCTCTGCAATACTTTTTTTGTGTGTTTTACTAGTTCAAGATTCGCTGTTTCACTGGAGAAGAAGTCTGGCATAATTTTACTCATATCCATATTTTCAACAGGCTTCATTGTATCGATGTATTTTATATTACCAGTTATTTTAGGCTCATTAAGATCAAGGAATAAACCTTTTTTCTCTAAATATTTTTCTAAACCTATTAAAAAAAGAAATATAACCTCATCTGCATCTGCAATTAAAATAGGTATATCTTTTTCTAATTTTAATGAGTTAATTTGATCTAAGGTTTCGACTTCGAGGCTTATTTTATTTTTCCTTCTTTAAATTCAACATGCTTTCTAGCAACAGGATCATATTTTTTTACAACCATTTTATCTGTCATTGTTCTTGAATTTTTCTTGGTCACATAATAGTAGCCAGTACCAGCAGTACTTTCTAATTTAATTTTAACTGAAGTTTGTTTAGCCATAATTCTACCTTTTCAGCAAAAATAGGTATAATTTGGTTTTAGTCAAGTATTATTAGGTCTAGATATTATTCGAGTAGATTTCTTATATCTCCAGAAAAAAGGAAAAAACTTTGGATTAATTTGATTTTTATAAAATCTTGTTAAGTCTTCTAATAAAAATTCAGTAATATCAAATAATGGTAATTTAATAGCATCTTTTATATTTATAAAGCCTAGGTTGTTTAATTCACCATTACCTTTAATTTTATTTGAAAAATTTTTTTCATCTAGAACAAAAAATTTAGTATCGAATCTAATTTTCTGATTTGCAGGAGTTATTGCCCTTGCCAAAACCCATAAATTTTTTAAGTTTTTATCAATTAATTTTAGACTTGTTTCCTCTTCAGTTTCTCTTATTGCTGCAGATATAAGACCAATAGATAAGGTTTTTGTTGATTTTAATTTTGAAAGATCATCCAAATTTTTTTTACTTAGCTTTATGTTTTTATTAAGCATATCTGACTTTTCAACTCTGCCACCAGGAAAAACCCAAACATTAGGAGCAAATCTAGAATTTTTTGGCCTTTGGCCCATTAAAACATATAAATCATTTTTCTTTTGTTTTGTTATAACAAGGCTAGCAGCTGGTTTTGGTCTAACAGGTCTGACCATTATTTCTTTTTTTTCTTTTTTCGATTTTTTATTAATTCTACAGCTAACTCTAGATTTACATCATCTAAATTCATATCTTTTGGTATAGACGCATTTACTTTTCCATGTTTTACAAAAGGACCGTATCGTCCCTCCATTAAGACTATATCTTTTTCGTCTTTAGGGTGTTTTCCAAGCTCTTTAATTGTTTTACTTGCTCTACCTCTTCCAGGGTTTGCTTTTTTCTCTTCAATTAAATCAATAGCTCTATTTAATCCAATTGAAAATAATTCCTCAACATTTGTTAAACTCGCAAATATACCTTCATGAACGACATAAGGACCAAATCTACCTAGCCCAGCCTTTATTTCGTTACCATCTTCCGGGTGAATTCCTATAATTTTAGGAAGTGATAAAAGATTTAATGCTAATTCTAAATTTACCTCATCTGGATCTATAGTTTTAGGGATTGTTGATCTTTTAGGTTTTGTATCTGGATCATCCGCTTGTATTTCTAGATAAGGACCATATCTGCCTATTAATAGATTAATCTCTTTATTTGTTTCAGGGTGAACACCTATAATTCTTGGTTCAACATTGCTATTTGATCCAAATGTTCTTGTATATTTACAATCAGGATACGCAGAACAACCTATAAATGCGCCATTTCTACTTGTTTTAAGGCTTAGTATACCTTCTTCACATTTTGGACACTTTCTATCAATTTCTCCTTTCTCATCTTTAAAGATATGATTTCCTAGACTTTCATTGAGTTGATCCAAAATATCTCTTGTTCTTAATTCTAGAGCTTTCTCTGAACATGAGTTAAATTCTCCCCAGAAATTATTTAAAAAATCTTTCCAATTCATTTCACCATTCGAAACTTTATCAAGATTTTCTTCTAATTGGGCTGTGAAGTCATAACCAACATATTGTCTAAAGAAACTTTCTAAAAAAGATGTGACTAATCTACCTTTATCTTCTGGATAGAAATACCTTTTATCTAGTCTTACATAGTTTCTATCCTGCAAAACAGATATAATTGATGCATATGTTGACGGTCTTCCAATGCCTTTTTCTTCAAGAGATTTAACAAGAGATGGCTCTGAAAATCTTGGTGGCGGTTTTGTAAAGTGCTGATTAGTATTAGTTTTAATATTTGCAAGAGAGCTATCTTTAACTAATTTAGGTAAATTTTGTAATTCCTCTTTATCTTCAGCTCTTCCTTCCTCATATAAGGCTCTAAAGCCTTCAAATACAGTTACAGTTCCTGAGGCCCTAAAACTAATATCGCCATCTTCATTGTTTATTAAAACAGTTGTTCTCATTCCGCGCCAATTTTCCATTTGGCTTGCTAATGTTCTTTTCCATATAAGTGAATACAATCCATATTGATCGTCATTAAGTTCATTTTTTACAATATCTGGTGTTTTTTTCGGGTCGGTCGGTCTTATAGCTTCGTGAGCTTCTTGTGCATTTGCAATATTTCCTTGGTAATCTCTTAATTCGTCTGGAAGAAAATCTTCCCCATAAATTGCGCCTATGCTAGATCTGATTTCTTCTATGCTTTCTTTACCAATTTGAACACCGTCAGTTCGCATATATGTTATTAAGCCAGCTTCATAAAGTTTTTGTGCTGTCATCATTGTTACTTTTGCTGTCATATTAAGTTTTCTTGAGGCTTCCATTTGTAATGTGGATGTAATAAAGGGTGGTGATGGTTTTCTCGATACATTTTTTTCTTGTATATCGGTTATTTTAAAACTTGATTCTTGAATAGCTAATTTAATTTCTTCAGACCTATCCTCATTATTAATATCAAATTGCTCTAATTTTTTACTATCAAAGTGAGTTAGTTTTGCTTCAAAAGGATCGTTATCTTCGTATGAGAAATGACTATTAACAGACCAATATTCTTGAGGAATAAAAGACTCAATCTCTATTTCCCTTTCACATATTAATCTTAATGCTACAGATTGAACACGTCCCGCTGAACGAGCACCAGGAAGCTTCCTCCATAAAACAGGAGATAATGTAAATCCAACAAGATAGTCCAAAGCCCTTCTTGCTAAGTAAGCCTGTACCATTTCTGTATCGATTTCTCTTGGATTATTTATTGCCTCATTAATTTCTTTTTTTGTAATTGCGTTAAAGGTAACTCTTGAAATCTTTTTATCAGCCAAACTACCTTTTTCTTGAAGAACCTCTAAAACATGCCAGGCGATGGCCTCTCCTTCTCTGTCAGGATCTGTAGCCAAAATAAGACTTTCAGAATTTTTAACAGCTTCATTCAGTGTTTTTGCTTGTTTTTTTCCTTTATCACCTAATTCCCAAATCATCTTGAAATCTTCATCGGGCTTTACTGATCCTTCACTTGATGGAAGGTCTCTAATATGACCTAATGAGGCTATTACTTTATAATCAGAACCCAAATAGCCTTCAATCGTTTTTGCCTTTGCAGGTGATTCAACAACTACTAAATGCACAAAATCCTCCACTTAAAAAAGTAAGAATTTTCATTTTTTGATTAATAAGTCAAATAAGTAATTTTTTTTTTTAAAATATAGGAAGTTTAAATTTTAATATTTGGTTCAGTATTTTTGTATATTCTTATTATATTTTCTTTATGTTTTATTGTTATGAGCCCTAACATTATTATTAATAGGAGTAATAAATTTGAATTATAAAAAACAATGTAAAGCGAAGAAAGCAAAGTTGCTGATAATGAACTTACTGACGATTTTTTAAAAATTAGTGCAATTATTATCCAGCTTAAAATAAATAAAAAACCAGAATAAATTGAAATAGCAAATATGAGGCCTAAAAATGTTGCTACACCTTTACCACCTTTAAATTTTAGCCAAATAGGGTACATATGGCCCAAAAGAGTAAAAATTGCGACATAGGTGAATAATTCAGAAGAAAATTGTAATGATATCCATGCTGGAATAAACCCTTTAAGAGCGTCAAAGAAAAGAGTTAATATAGCTGTTAGCTTATTTCCTGTTCGAAGAACATTAGTTGTTCCTATATTTCCTGAACCTATTTCTCTTATATCAATTTTAGAAACATACTTTGAAAACAAATACCCAAAGGGTACAGATCCCATTAAGTAGGATAATAAAATAAATAAAAAATAAAAAATTATTGAGTTAAAAAATTCCATTTTGA
Organism: OCS116 cluster bacterium AG-435-F03; assembly: GCA_003212795.1. Classification (GTDB taxonomy): domain Bacteria; phylum Pseudomonadota; class Alphaproteobacteria; order MED-G09; family MED-G09; genus AG-430-B22. Next base: position 426,709 of record QCOV01000001.1, read on the forward strand.
TGTATATAAATAATCTGAAAGGAAAATATGTGCAACATCTTCTATCAGTAGACGATATGTCCGAAGATTTCATTCTTGAGATTTGGACAAATGCATTGAAAAATAAAGATAAAAATTCTACTTCTTTAACCGGTAAGATTTTGACAAATTTATTTTATGAACCTTCTACAAGGACCTCATCTTCATTTTACAGCGCTATGACCAAAAAAGGCGGGTCTGTTATTCCTATTAACAATGTAAAGTTTTCTAGTGTTACAAAAGGTGAAACTCTAGAAGATACCATTATAACCATGAGCACAATGAGTGATTGTATTGTTTTACGGCACCCTGAAGTTGGTTCTGCAGAAAGGGCTGCAAAGGTAAGTCCAGTACCAATAATTAATGGAGGCGATGGTGATGGGGAACATCCAACCCAAACTCTTCTTGATGGCCTGACAATATATTCAAATAACAATAATAGTCTTGATAATCTTAATGTTACTTTTATCGGTGACTTAAAAAACGGAAGAACTGTTAAGAGTCTTGTTAAGCTTTTGAGTAGGTATAAAAATAATAATTTTAATTTTATAAGTCCTGATAATTTAAGATACCCATCTGATATTTTGCCAATTAATAGTTTTGAAAGTGATAAAATTGAAGATGTAATAAGTAAGACTGATGTTCTGTATGTAACAAGAGTTCAAAAAGAAAGAGGCAGTGACCATAATTATGCTTTAACTGAAATAACTTTAAGTAAATTAAATGATAAAGCTATAGTCATGCATCCACTTCCAAGGGTTAATGAAATACCAAAAGAATTTGATAAAGATAAAAGAGCAAAATATTTTGAACAAATGCGAAATGGCTTATGGTGCAGAATGGCTCTATTAGAAAAAATAATCCTGAATTAATTTTTAAATAAGTATATAGACCAAGGTATTGTTTTTTTTCTATTTAAATTTTTATTTATCTGATGTTTCTTTTCGTAATTATTTTTTTTAAATAATTTATTCATTTTAAACATTTCTTCATCTCTTTTAAGTATTAAGAAATTAGACTAATATACTGATTCATATGGTTAAAAATGAATATTTAGTGAATTTATTATGACTCTTTTACGAATCTTTAAATTTTGATGCAAGATCAAGAAAACCCTGCAAAATATAGCTTGCGGCAAGTTTATCGATATTTTTCTTTCGTTTATTTCTAGAAATATCTGCAGATATTAACATTCTTTCAACTACAGCAGTTGAAAGTCTTTCATCCCATAAAAGAATAGGTAAATCAGTATCTTTATTTAGATTATCAGCTAAAGAGTTACTTGACTGAGCTTTTGGACCAATTGTTCCATCCATATTTATTGGATATCCAATAACTATACCGCTAAGTCCATGATTATTTTGAGTTTCTTTAATATAATTAACTAAATCTTTATATTTTTTGTTTTTTAATACATCCAAAGGCGTTGCAATTGTCTTATTAATATCTGAAATAGCCAGGCCTATATTTTTTGTACCAGGGTCAATACCAAGTAGCGGTAATTCTTTATTTAAATTATTGTAGAATTCTTGTGGGTCATCAGTATACATATAACCAAATTAAATTGTTATTTGCTATGCATCAAGGACTTTGGTATTTAGTGATTATAAGGAGTTAAGGATAATGACTATTGATAGTAAATTAGTTGAAAGAATTGCTAAGTTATCAAGAATTTCACTAACAGAGACAGAAATAAAAAACCTCTCATCTGAATTAGATAATATTTTAAATTGGATTGAGCAGCTATCAGAGCTTGATACTGAAGGAATTAATCCTGTTTTCTCTTCTTTTGATGAGGAAGAAACCAAATACAGAAATGATAAAGTAAATGATGGTGGATATCGTGAAGATATAATTTCTAATGCACCATTATCTGAAGATGGATTCTTTCTTGTTCCAAAGGTAGTTGATTGATGACAGAATTTTCAACTTTATCTATTAAAGAGACCATTACATCACTAAAGAACAAAGATTTTAGTGTATCTGAATTAGTTGATTTTCATATTTCATCAATGGAGAATGGAAGAGAATTAAATGCATTTATTACAGAAACAGCAGATATTGCTAGGGAAAAAGCGTCTGATTGTGACCAGAATTATTCAAAAGGAGAAGAGAAACCTCTTGAAGGCATTCCTTTAGGTATAAAAGATATGTTTTGTACAAAAGGTGTTAAAACAACAGCCTCAAGTAAAATGCTTGAAAATTTTGTTCCTCCATATGAATCAACTGTTACACAAAATCTATGGAATGATGGAGCAATACTTTTAGGAAAATTAAATAATGATGAATTTGCTATGGGCTCATCAAACGAAACTAGTTTTTTTGGAGAAGTTAAAAATCCTTGGAAAAACAACAAAGATAACTTTACTGTCCCAGGTGGATCATCTGGAGGTTCAGCTGCTTCTGTTGCTGCTGGTATGGGTTTAGCATCATTAGGAACAGATACAGGAGGCTCAATAAGGCAGCCCGCATCGTTTACTGGTACTGTCGGATTAAAGCCAACTTATGGAAGATGTTCAAGATGGGGTATTATAGCATTTGCATCGTCATTAGACCAAGCAGGACCAATTACCAAGACAGTAAAAGATTGTGCATTATTATTAAATTCAATTTGTAGTTATGACCCTAAAGACTCAACAAGCTCACAAAAGAAAATACCAGACTTTGAGAAATCAACTGATGAAAGTGTAAAGGGTATGAAAATTGGTATTCCGAAGGAATATGAAGCAGATGGAATTTCAGAAGATATTACTGAATATTTAGAAAAGGGAAAAGAGTGGCTTACAGAATCAGGGGCTGAAATTGTTGAGATCTCACTTCCTCACATTAAGTATGCTCTTCCATGTTATTATATCATCGCTCCAGCTGAGGCTTCTTCAAATCTTGCAAGATATGATGGTGTAAAATTTACTCATAGAGTCGATGCAGACAATATTATTGATATGTATGAAGAAACTCGATCACAAGGTTTTGGTGATGAAGTAAAAAGAAGAATTATGATAGGAACATATGTGCTTTCTTCAGGTTATTATGATGCTTATTATTTAAAGGCTCAAAAGGTAAGGGCAATGATATCTAAAGACTTTAAGGAAGCTTTCAAAAAAGTAGATGTAATTTATGGACCTTCTACGCCCTCAACAGCTTTTGAACTAGGCGATAAGAAAAAAGATCCTCTTGAAATGTATCTGAATGATGTTTTTACTGTACCTGTAAATCTAGCAGGTCTTCCAGCCATGTCTGTACCTGTAGGTTTAGATAAGGAGAAACTTCCTGTCGGAATGCAGTTGATAGGAAATTCTTTTGATGAGGAATCAATACTATCTATTGCTTCATGTATTGAAAAATCTGCAAAATTTGATTTAAATCCAAATAAATGGTGGATAAATGAATAATCTAATTAAAGGAGAAACTGGTGATTGGGAAGTTGTTATTGGAATTGAAGTTCATGCTCAAATAGTTTCTAACTCAAAACTTTTTTCATCAGCATCTACTAAATTTGGTGGAGAACATAATACGCAAGTTAGTTTTGTTGATGCGGGTATGCCCGGGATGCTTCCAGTTATTAATTGGGTGTGCGTCGAACAAGCAATTAGAACCGGCTTAGGTTTAAATGCCAAAATAAATAACTATTCAATCTTTGATAGAAAAAATTATTTTTATCCTGATTTACCGCAGGGTTATCAAATTTCACAATTTAAACAACCTATAGTTGGTGAGGGTTCTGTTACAATAGATATAGATGATAAGAAAAGTAAGACAATAAGAATTGAAAGATTGCATCTCGAGCAAGATGCTGGAAAATCACTTCACGATCAACATCCAGAGTTTTCATTTGTTGATCTAAATAGGTCTGGAGTTGCTCTTATGGAAATTGTATCAATGCCTGATATAAGTTCAGCAGATGAGGCTCAGTCATATATAAAAAAGTTAAGAAGCATTATGAGATATTTAGGAACTTGCGATGGGAATATGGAAGAAGGATCTTTAAGGGCTGATATTAATGTTTCTGTTAGAAAGCCAGGCGATGAATTAGGAACTAGATGTGAGATTAAAAATGTGAATTCTATAAAATTTATAGGACAAGCTATTGATTATGAAGCAAGAAGACAGATTGAACTTATAGAAGATTCTAAAATAATTGATCAAGAGACAAGATTATTTGACCCTAAAAAAGGTGAAACAAGATCAATGAGAAGTAAAGAAGAAGCGCATGACTACAGATATTTTCCTGATCCGGATCTTCTACCATTATCTTTTTCAGAAAATATTATAGAAGAAATTAAATCAGAGCTTCCTGAGTTACCAGATGATAAAAAAGAAAGATTTCAAAAAGAATATTCTTTATCTCCTTATGATTCAAATATTCTAGTTTCTGAAATCGAAATTGCAGACTTTTTTGAGGCAGTTACAAAAGGAAGAGATCCAAAAATTGCAGCTAACTGGATCACAGGAGAATTTTTTGCTGCCATGAATAAACTAGGTTTCAATATTGTTGATAGCCCAATTACTATAGATAATCTTTCAAAATTAATTAAATTAATAGAAGAAAATATTATTTCAAAACGAATTGCTAAAGATGTTTTTGAGATAATGCTTGAAAATAATGAAGACCCTGAAGAGATTGTTGAAAGAGAAGGATTGAAGCAAGTCTCTAATTCAGGAGAACTAGAAAAGATAATTGATAATATAATCGCTAATAATCCTGATCAAGTTGAGGCGGTTAAGTTAAAGCCAAAATTAATAGGTTGGTTTGTTGGTCAAGTTATGAAAGAAACTAATGGAAAAGCTAATCCAAAACTTGTCAATGATTTGCTAAATGATAAACTTAATTAGTAAGAGAGGGTAATGTTATGACAAAAAAACCAATTGAGCTATATTTTGCTGATACTCCAAATGGATGGAAGGTTTCTATTATGCTTGAGGAATGCAAGATACCTTACAAAATAATACCGGTAAATATAGGAAAAGGAGATCAGTTTAAACCTTCGTTTTTAAAGATATCTCCAAATAATAGGATTCCTGCGATAATAGATCCTAATGGCCCAGGGGGTAAACCAATATCTATTTTTGAATCAGGAGCTATCCTTCAATACTTAGGTAGAAAATCAGGAAAATTTTACCCAAAAAATGAAAGAGAAAGATCAAATGTTGATCAATGGCTTTTTTGGCAAATGGGCGGTTTAGGACCAATGGCTGGACAAGCTCATCATTTTAGAATGTATGCTCCACAATTTACAAAAGAAAAACTAACTTATTCAAAAAAAAGATACACTAATGAAGTAAATAGATTATATGGCGTGATGAATAAACAATTAAGAAAAAATGATTACTTAGCAGGTAGGTACTCGATAGCTGATATGGCTTGTTGGGGTTGGATTTTGCCGTCAAAAATTTCAACTAAAATGCAAGGACAAAAGTTAAAAGATTTTCCTCATTTATTTAAATGGTTTGAAAAGGTTGGGAAAAGACCAGCTGTTCAAAAAGGTTTGGATGTTGGTAAGGTAATGCGAATGTTAGCAAAAGCCTCTAGATCAGGTCTTTCTGAAAAAACAAAAGAAGCAAAAAAGGCTAGGTCATTACTTTTTAATCAAAAGGCTAGATAAAATATGAATGATAAACTCGAAGATTTAATTAATCTTTTAGATATAGAAAGAATTGAAAAAAATCTTTTTAGAGGTGAAAGCCCAAGTGATAGATGGCAAAGAGTTTTCGGTGGTCAAGTTATTGGTCAGGCTTTAGTCGCTGCAAGTAGAACTGTAGAAAATAGAATATGCCACTCTTTGCATGCATATTTTTTAAGGGCTGGAGATCCCAAAGTACCCATCTTATATGAAGTAGATAGAGCAAGAGATGGAAGATCTTTTACTTCTAGAAGGGTAGTAGCAGTCCAACATGGTAAAAAAATATTTAATATGTCTGCTTCATTTCAAATTGAAGAGGAAGGATTAAATCACCAAGACCCAATGCCTAAGGTTAAAAGTTTTGAAGATTTACCATCAGAACATCAATTAAGAAAAAAAATTATTGATAAACTTCCTGATGAATATAAGGATAGTTTTAATAAGGAATGGCCTGTAGAGGTTAGACCTATTGATCCTGTTGAATTAATGAACCCTGAGCCTAAAGAGCCACAAAACTACATATGGTTTAAGGCTAGATCATCATTACCTGATAATGTTTCCCTTCATCAATGTGTTCTTGCTTACATGTCAGATATGACACTTCTAGATACATGCACAAATCCTCATGGTGTTAATTTTATGAATCCTAACCTTCATTCAGCCAGTCTTGATCATGCTATGTGGTTCCATAGACCTTTCAAAGCAGATGAGTGGTTATTATACCATCAAGATAGCCCTTCAGCATCAGGAGCAAGAGGCTTTAATAGAGGATCAATATTTGACTTAAATGGTAATTTAATAGCTTCAGTTGCGCAAGAAGGGCTTATTAGGTTTACTAAGAGTTAGAAGATTCAATAATTTGTAACATTTCCATTGCTGAATTAATAATATTTGTTCCTGTAGCAAAAATAGCAGAGGCCCCTATGTCTATTAAGGTAGAAAAATCCTCTTTTGGAATAACCCCACCAACAATTACATGAATTTCATCATGCCCTCTGTTATCAAGCTCATCTCTTAATTTTGGAACTAATGTAAGATGACCAGCAGCTAAAGATGAAGCAGCAATAATATCAACATTTAATTTAATTGCTTCTTCAGCAGCCTCAGATGGTGTTTGAAATAAAGGCCCCACATTTACATCAAAACCCATATCAGTGAGAGCGCTTCCTACAACTTTTTGACCTCTGTCATGACCATCTTGACCAAGTTTAACAATATAGACTGATGGTTTTCTGTTTTCACGAATCTCAAAATCTTTAACTTTTTTTCTAACTACATTTATTGTTTCTGATTCAAAATTTTCACCATAAATATCTTTAACCAAGTTGATCTTAGCCTTATGTCTTTTCCATACTTTTTCCATTGCTGACGAGATTTCTCCAACAGTTGCACCTTCTCTTGCTGCATTTATTGCAAGTTCTAGTACATTTCCGTTTTTAGATGCGCCATCAGTTAATTCATTAAGCATTTTTTTGACTTTAGAATTATTTCTTGATTTTTTGATCTCAGCTAACCTATCGAGTTGATTTTTCTTAACCATTGAATTATCCACTTTTAAATATTCAATTTTTTCTTCTTCATTAGCAGATAAAGTAAATTTGTTAACTCCTACAACTGTATTTTCGCCTGAGTCGATTTTTGATTGTACTTTAGTAGCAGATTCCTCAATACGCATTTTTGGTATTCCTTTTTCAAGTGCTTCTGTCATACCACCGTAACTTTCAATTTCTTCCATATGTTTCAAAGCTTTTTTAGCAAGTTCATGAGTAAGTTTTTCTACAAAAAATGATCCTCCCCATGGATCAATAACATCTGATGTTCCTGTTTCGTGTTGGATAAATAGTTGTGTATTTCTAGCTATTTGTGCTGAAAAATCTGTTGGTAGTGCAATTGCTTCATCAAAGCTATTTGTGTGAAGTGATTGAGTATGCCCATGAACAGCTGATAATGCTTCTATGCAAGTTCTAGTAATATTATTGAAAGGGTCTTGAGATGTTAAAGAATAACCTGAGGTCTGACAATGTGTTCTTAGTGCAAGTGATCGTGAGTCGGATGGATTAAAATCTCTTACAATGTTTGCCCATAACAATCTTGCAGCTCTAAGTTTTGCTATTTCCATAAAATAATCCATTCCTATCGCCCAAAAGAATGATAATCTTGGCGCAAATGCATCAATATCTAATCCAGCATTAATACCTGCTTTTATATATTCTAAACCATCTGCTAGAGTATAGGCCAACTCAAGATCTGCAGAAGCCCCGGCTTCTTGCATATGATAACCAGAAATTGAAATTGAATTAAATTTTGGCATATTTTTTGAAGTATATTCAAAAATATCTGAAATTATTCTCATTGATGGTTTTGGCGGATATATATATGTATTTCTAACCATAAATTCTTTCAAAACATCATTTTGTATGGTGCCTTTGAGTTGATCTGGTTCAACCCCTTGCTCCTCGGCAGCAACTATGTATAAAGCCATTATAGGAATTACCGCACCATTCATGGTCATTGATACGGACATCTTATCTAAAGGAATATCTTTAAATAAAATTCTCATATCTAATATTGAGTCTATTGCAACACCTGCCATTCCAACATCATCTGATACAATAGGGTTATCAGAGTCATATCCTCTATGAGTAGCTAAATCAAAAGCAATAGATAAACCCATTTGACCTGCTTCAAGATTTCTCCTGTAAAAAGCATTAGATTCCTCCGCTGTTGAAAAACCAGCATATTGTCTAATAGTCCAAGGTTTATTTGCGTACATGGTTGGGTATGGACCACGAACAAATGGATCTATTCCTGGGTAGGTATTTTGATGATCAAAGGCTTTTATATCATCTTTGGTATAGAAAGATTTCAAATTAATGCCTTCAGGAGTAGTAAATATATTTTCTTTTGCTTCAAAATTATTCGGACTACTTTCATCTTCGTAATCAAGATCAATATTTTCTATTTCTTTAAATTTATTTGTCATAACTATTAATTTTTTCGTAAGGTTTTATATTAATTTCTCTTATCTCTTTATCGGGGTATAAATTCACACCAATTCTTTTTATATTTTTTTCTTCAAGCATTTTATCTTTATTAGTTTTGTTTTCTGAGAGTTTGTTAACAAATTCTCTATTTTTAAGCAAACTAAGTATACCGCCATTTTTTTCAACATATTTAACAAAATCAAATGACTTATCCGCAATTGATTTTGTAATGCTTTCAATATAGTAAGACCCACCAGCGGCATCTTGAATTTTTCCAATATTTGATTCTTCTTGAAGAATTATATGTGTATTTCTGGTTAATCTTCTAACAAATTCGGGCGCTTGTCCTAAAGGATTTGTTATATGATGACATGTTAGCCTATCTATATTTGCTATTGCTGCAGAAAGGGCAGCATTTGTAATTCTTAATTGATTAACCCAGGGGCTTTCTTTAAAAATAATTTCATCAGATGTCCGACCATTAATTTTGAAAATTGGATTAATACCAAAATGGTCATAGAGATTATTTACAATAATTCTTAGGGATCTAATCTTAGCTATATTTAAGAAAAAATCAGTGTCTAAAGAAATTGTGAAGTTAATTTGCGATTCATCATCAATAATATTATTTCTTAACATCTCAATAAAACTCAGACACATTAATGCTATTTCTTCATTTAATGACGCACCTATGCTATTCCAGATTGCTCCATCAAAATTTATTAAATTAATATTCTTATTTTTATTGTCTTTGATAATTTTACATAAATTATTAATTAACTCAGTATGGTTAAATTCATTATCCTTTTCAAATTTAGAAAAGCTTATAGCTATGGCATCAATTTCTAATCCTCCTAATGGAGTTTTTTTATTCTTATGTTCCCAATTATTTATTAAATTTAAAAACTTTGAGGATCCCTCTAATGGATTTGATATATCTCTGTAGAAAATAGGCGCTATAGAAAGATCAATACTTTTTAGAATTTCTTCACTTTCTTGGTCATGAATATAATTAATTTCAATAGATGACGCTCCGCGTTCTAATTCATTTAGAATTCTTGAGTTATATAATTTAATATCATTTGATGAATCAACCATTGAACAAATATGCCAGGGAAGATATTCATTTATGTCTTCTTTTAAGCCTCTTGCATATGCGTGGTTGTTTTCAAGAGTGATATCATTTTCTGTATAAAGAATCTTTTTTTCTAAATTTCCATCAAATTTTTTTTTAAGATTATCAATTGTTTTTTCTTTTAATGATTGATTTGCAATATTTTCCCAATCATCAAAATTTTTGCTTTGAGTTTCTAAATATTTTTGATAGTCATTTTTCATTTTTTTTCGATATTACTATATTTTTTTATCCAAAAGAAAATAATTACAATTTATAGAAATTGTTTATATAAAATACTACTTTAATGATCAACAAAGGAAATGAATTGAAATTACAATTAGTCAATCCAGGTATTTTAGAGAGATATATTAAAGCTCTGTCACCATGGTTTTGTGGGGCTTTTATAAGTTCATTAATTATTGGGTTATGGTTTGCTATCTTCAATTCGCCACCCGATTATCTTCAAGGTGAGACTGTCAGAATTATGTATGTCCATGTTCCTTCTGCATGGATGGCTTTATTCATTTATTCATCAATGGCTGTAGCTAGTATAATTGGTCTAATTTATGGTCATCTTGTAGCTTTCATATATGCTAAATCTGTTGCTCCTATAGGAGCAGTATTCACCCTCATTTGCTTAGTTACTGGTTCACTTTGGGGAAAACCAATGTGGGGCACATGGTGGGTTTGGGATGCAAGATTAACATCAATGTTTATTTTACTATTTATTTATTTAGGGTTTATCATTGTATCAAAATCTTTTAACGATCCTGTAAAAGGAGATAAAATTTCTTCTATTTTTGCTATTATTGGCTTTATTAACATTCCTATCATTAAATTTTCAGTAGATATTTGGACTACACTTCATCAACCAGCAACTATTTCAAAACTTGATACACCTTCAATACACATAGATATGTTGATACCTCTTTTAGTAATGTTTGCTTCATTTATATTTTTGTTTTTATATATTTTTTCTATAAGGTTTTTTAGTGAGTTAAACCTAAGACGTTATGTTGCATATACATTAAGTTCTAAATAGTTAAGATAAGGCGATGTTTACAAGTTATACAGTATATGTTTTTCTCGCATATTTTTTTGCATTTCTAGCTATTCTAATTTTATTTTTTTCATCAAACCTATTGTCACAGAGAAATTCAAAACTTATTGAAAAAATTAAAGAAAAAAATGATTAAAAGAAAAAAAAGAATTTATCTAATATCTTTATTTTTTATAACAATAGCTACATCTATTTATTTAATTTTGTGGGCTTTAAGAGATAATATTGTTTTTTTCTATTCTCCTTCAGAAATACAACAAAAAATAAGACTTAAAGAAATTGATGAAATGTCTAAACTTAGATTAGGGGGTATGGTTAAAGAATCATCAATAGAACAATTTAATGATGGATCTATAAATTTTATAATTACCGATTTTGATAGAGAAATGGTTGTTTTTTATAAAGGTATTATTCCTGATCTATTTAAAGAGCAACAAGGTGTTATTGCAGAGGGATCAATAAATAATGAAGGCATGTTTATTGCTAATTCAATTTTAGCTAAGCATGATGAGAATTATATGCCTCCTGAAGTTCAAGATACCTTAAAAAAAGACTATGGAGATAAATAGTGCTTACTCAATTAGGTAATTTTTTTATAGCTTTAGCCTTGTCAGCATCATTTATTCAATTATTTACTGTTATTTTTAATAAAGGTTATATTAGGTACGCTTTAGTCATTTCCTATATGACTATTATTCATTTTTTATCAATTTCATTAGCATTTTTGTTATTAATATATGGCTTTATTATATCCGATTTTACAATCCAAAATGTTCTTGAAAATAGTCATTCATTAAAGCCTATGATTTATAAAATTTCAGCTTCTTGGGGCAGTCATGAAGGATCAATGCTACTTTGGTGTTGGGTAATGGCTTTATATGGTTTTCTAATATCTATTAATAAACAATCACTTATAAAGGAAACTAAAAGTTTAGTATTACTATTTCAAGGTTTTTTGTCTTTTGGTTTTGTTTTTTATTTGTTTTTTTTATCAAATCCTCTAGAGAGCAGTAAAATAATAGTTGAAGAAGGATACGGTTTAAATCCTCTCCTTCAAGATCCTGGACTAGCATTTCATCCTCCTTTTTTATATTTAGGTTATGTTGGCTTATCAATTGTTTGGTCATTTGCTTTAGCAGGATTAATAAGAAATTCTATTAATAAAGAATGGGCAAGAAATATAAGGGTTTGGGCTTTAACTTCTTGGATTTTCTTAACTTTAGGTATTTCTCTAGGTTCTTGGTGGGCTTATTATGAATTAGGGTGGGGCGGATATTGGTTTTGGGATCCCGTTGAAAATGTATCATTAATTCCATGGATCATTGCCACTGCTTTAATTCATAATTTATTAGCGTTAGAAAAGAAAGAAATCCTAATTAATTGGAGTGTTTTACTCTCTTTGTTAGGTTTTATTTTATCAATAATTGGAACATTTATTGTTAGGTCGGGGTTAATTACCTCTGTACATGCTTTTGCTTCAGATCCAACAAGAGGAATATTTATCATTTTGCTATTATTTCTTGTAACGCTCTTAAGTTTATCGATCTTTGCAAAAAAATACATGAAAAAACAACCAAATGTTGAGTTAAATTTTTTAAGTAAAGAGACATTTTTAATAATAAACAATTTATTCTTATCAGTTATTGCTTGTACAGTTTTTCTTGGAACAATTTATCCTCTAATTGTTGAAACAATTAATAATAATAGAATTTCTGTTGGCCCACCTTTTTACAACATTACTGTAATTCCTTTTGCAATACTTCTTGCATTATTTTCTGCTTTAGGACCAATTCTCGCCTGGCATCAAAATAGTATTAAGCAATTAGTAAGAAATATATCTATTCCTTTAGTTCTAACTTTAATGATAATCAGCATAACTTTTTTTCTATATGAAAATTTATCCTTAATTTTTCTTGTAGGTCTTTTTTCAGGGATATGGCTTTTTCTAAGTAGTTTGAACAATCTTGTACATGTTAGGTTTCAGGGCTTAAGTAACTGGGCCTCATTTTTTGCACATTCTGGATTTGCAATTTTAATTTTAGGAGTCAGTATTTCTAGCTCCTACCAAAATGAATATGAAGGTAAACTTAACATAAAAGACCAAATAAATTTCTCAGGTTATACTTTAAAATTTGAAAATTTTAATGAAGAGATTATTGAGAATTATATTACTACAAAAGGAAAATTCGAATTATCTAAAAATGATAGAAAATTTTATCTTTATCCAGAAAAAAGATTTTATCCAATAGAGCAGTCTCAAACTACTGAGGCTGCAATTATTAGCAGTAAATTATCCCAATTTTATCTTGTTATGGGTGAGCAGATAAATGATAAATCATGGGTTGTTAGAATATGGTATAAACCTATGATAATGCTAATTTGGATTGGCGGTTTATTTATGGGAATAGGTGGTTTGTTATCGTTATTTAAAAGAATTAAGATTAAACCTGCAAAGCAAATATCTTTTTTTATCATACTTACGATTTTATCAGGAAATCTTTTTGCCGATAATAAAATACTAATAAGTGAAGATAGGGTAACAGATATTAGTCTGCAAATAAGATGTATGGTTTGCCAGTCGCAAACTATTGACGATTCTGATGCGCCCTTAGCTAAAGATCTTAAACAACTTATCAGAAAGATGGTTTATGAAGGAAAGAGTGATGATGAGATTTTTGATTTTTTGAGAAGTAAATATGGTGATTATATTTTAATGAAACCGAGGTTTAATTTGGGCAACTTTTTACTTTGGGTTGGACCATTCTTTATTTTGATTATTGGAATATTTACAATTTTTAAAGTATTTAAAATAAGTTTTAGGTCTGGTTGAATGACATTACTTGTTAAAAATCTATCTTGTTATCTATCAGGAAGAAAAATTTTTTCAGATATAAGTTTTTCTCTAAAAACTGGAGAAATTTTAAAAATTTCTGGAGAAAATGGTTCAGGAAAAACAACACTTTTAAGAGTGATATCGGGACTAAGTTCATTTGAGTCAGGTGAAATATTAATTAATAAAAAAGAAATATTTCTTCTTGGGCATAGTACCGGTATTAAACAAAATTTGACAGTTGAGGAGGATTTAGAGTTTTGGTCTAATTTTTATCAGAATGAACATGATGATAAAATTTTAAAAAAACTAAGTCTTAATTCCAAAATATATTCACAATGCCGATATTTATCGCAAGGTCAAAAACAAAAATTAGCACTTACAAGATTATTTTGTTCAAACAAAAAAATTTGGCTTTTAGATGAACCATTTTCATTTCTTGACGAAGAGTCATCTCTTTTCTTATTAAATAAAATTGAAAATCATCGTCAAAATAATGGAATTATAATTATAGTTTCTCATCAAAATTTAATTAAAAACCCAGATATATCGATTAACTTGGGAGATCAATAATGAGAATTTATAGGCTAATATTTTTAAGGGAATTAAGAAAAGTTTTTTCATATAAAGCAAACTATATTTTTAGTTTAATGTTTTATTCATCAATTATTTTTCTTGTTTCAATAGGATTGCAAGCACAAAATAGTATCTTACCTAATGTTGCGCCAAGTTTGATTTGGGTGTCTATAATATTAGTTTTGTTTTTATCATTTGAAGATATTTTTCAGGATGATTATTACGACGGTACGCTAGATATATATCTTATAGAAAATATTACATTTTATGGATTTGTATTAATTAAATGTATTTCACACTGGCTAGCAAATTGCCTGCCCATGATAATCATCACTCCTATAATCGGAATTTTCGTTAATCTTGACTCTGAAGTTATTTTACCAATGATGATAACTCTAATCATTGGAACTCCCGCATTAAGTTTTATAGGGTGCATGGGTTCAAGTCTAATTTTGTCTCTTAAGATTCATGGTTTAATAATGCCAATTATTATTTTGCCTTTATTTTTACCTATTCTTGTTTTTGGCATCGGAGCTTTAGATGTATTAATATTTAACGGATTTGAAGAGTTATTTTTTAGACAGCTTGCGTTGTTAGCAGGAATAAGTGGTTTATCTATGGCTTTTTGTCCAATAGCATCTGCATATATAATAAAAGCAAATTATGATTAATATTTATTCGTTTTCAGGAATAAATTTTAAAGCAAGTCCATTAATGCAATATCTCAATCCAGTGGGTTGTGGACCATCATTAAATACATGACCTAAATGTTCGCCTTCTTTAGAAATAACTTCAGTTCTAATCATCCCATGTGATCTGTCTTCTTTAAGAATAATGTTTTCATGATTGGCTTCATAAAAACTTGGCCAACCAGTTCCGGACTCAAATTTATGCTCTGATTTAAAAACTGGCAATTCTTTATCTGCTGTTACATAAACACCTTCTCTTTTTTCATGAAGTAGCTCACTTGTTCCAGGCACTTCTGTTCCACAAGAATATAAAATTTCCTTTTGTTCTTCAGATAATTTTTTTTCCATAATTCACTCTCCAAATATATATTTTAATATCTTTACATTGATATGTAAAATAGGCATTTTATCTAATTATATGGAGAGGTGGCCGAGTGGTCGAAGGCGCTCCCCTGCTAAGGGAGTATGCGGGCAACCGTATCGAGGGTTCGAATCCCTCTCTCTCCGCCATATATTGACAAAATTATGTCAAAATATACATTATAATATTTAGGATCTTTAGGGTGGGGTTATGAGATATTTACTAGTTTTAATTACAGTATTTATAATCAGTTGTTCAGACTCATCTCAGGAAACAAAAGATTTCAGCGTAAACGAAAAGAAGGAATACATTAAATCAAAAGATTATAATGAAAATAAAAATGTTTATTTTGGAGATCTCCATGTCCATACGAAGCATTCATTTGATGCATTTATCTTTGGCACCACAAATACTCCAGATGACGCTTATAAATATGCAAAGGGAGGAACAATTCAACATCCCCTTGGTTTTGATATGAAATTAAGACAGCCTCTTGATTTCTATGCGGTGACTGATCATGGGTTCTTTATGGGAATGATGCCTGCTTGGGCAGATCCTGCTTCTAAGCCAGGCCAACATCCTTATGTTAAAACTCTTCATAATGTTAACAGAAAAGAGAATTTAACTATCGAAAGCTCACCAGAGAGGCTTTATTATTTTAGAGAATTAATTAGGAGTGGGGCATTCGCTGAATTAGGAAGTATTTTTTCTATAATCAAAGCATATCTTACAAACAATAATTCATTCGCTGTGGATGTTTTTGATTATGATACTCATAAATCTGCATGGTCTGATGTTGCAAATGCTGCTGAAAGACATTACGAACCTGGAAAATTTACAACTTTTATAGCTTATGAATTCACTGCTTCAACAGAAGGAATGGGTAATCTTCATAGAAATGTTATTTTTGGTTCATCAAAAGCACCTATAAGACCATATTCAAGAATTGACTCTCTTAATCCAGAGGATTTATGGAATACAATGGATAAATGGCGTGAAAATGGTATTGATTCAATTGCAATACCTCACAATAGCAATGGATCTAACGGAAGAATGTTTGAAATACATCAAGCTAATGGTGCGCCAATGGATACACAATATTTAAATCAAAGAATACGAAATGAACCAATTGTAGAAATAACTCAGGTAAAAGGTACATCTGAAACACATCCGTTGTTATCTCCTAATGATGAGTGGGCTGATTTTGAAATAATGAGTACCAGAGTAGGAAGCGTTCCTCCAACATATAGTAGACCAGATGGAAGCTATGTTAGGGATGCATTAAAAAAAGGTTTAATGTTAGAACAATTTTTCGGAGGCAATCCATATAACTTTGGTTTTATTGGATCTAGTGATACACATACTGGCGCATCATCATTTGATGAGAGCAACTACTTCTCGAAAGTTGGTATTTTAGATGGTACACCTGTGGGAAGGGGCTCAATACCAATACCTCAGGAACAATTGGATTTTATAAATAATCTTCCAGATGAACAGAGTGATGTATATAATTATGTAGATTATGATGGTCAAAAATATATGCGAGCAGGTTTTGATGAATGGGGGGCATCTGGTATTGCTGCTGTTTGGGCAGAGGAAAATACACGAGAGGCTATCTTTTCAGCTTTAAAAAGAAAAGAGACATATGCCACATCAGGAAATAGAATACTTTTAAGATTCTTTGGCGGGTTTGATCTTGGCGATATTGATATAAATTCATCTAATTTAATAAGTGAACTTTATGAAAGAAGTGTGCCAATGGGGGGTAATATTATTAATTCAAACAATAGTATTCCTAATTTTATTATTTGGACGAAAAAAGGAATAAATGGTGCTCACCTACAGAGAGTACAAATAGTAAAAGGATGGATAGATGATCGAAGTGCCGAGCCATTTGAAAAAGTATATGATGTTGCTTGTTCTGATGGTCAAGAGATTGATCAAGTAACTCAAAGATGTCCTGATAATGGCGCAAGAGTGAATATTTCTGATTGCTCTATTTCAGCTGATGTTGGTGATAAGGAATTAAAAACTTTTTGGTCTGACCCTGATTTTGATCCTGATTTAAAAGCTTTTTATTATGTTAGAGTTTTAGAGAATCCAACATGCCGCTGGTCTACATGGGATGCGCTTAGAGCTGGAATAAATCCAAGGAAAGACTTGAAGCCAACTATTCAAGAAAGAGCTTGGTCATCTCCTATTTGGTATATCCCATAGAATAAATTGAAAAAAAAAATCTTTATACTTTTAGGTGTTTTTATTGGATTTTTAGCTCTTTTCTATGGAATTAATATTTCTCAAAAAACAAGCATATATATTTCGGGGTCTGAAATAAAAAATTTAATTAATATCTGGGAAGACCAAACTGGAAGACCTCCAACAAACAAGGAAACAGATATGATAATTAAGAATCTTGTTAATGAAGAAATATTATATCAGGAAGCTTTAAAGCTTGGTCTTAATAAAAATGATAAAATTATAAAAAGAAGATTAATTCAAAAATTAGAATTCTATAAAGAAAGCGAAAATCTTAATAAAGTTAAAGAAGAAAATATACTCGAATATTATAATGAAAATATAAATTCTTATATATTAAATAAAAGATATTCATTTAAACACATTTTCTTTTCTGATCCGAAAAATAATTACGAAAATATAAAATTAGTTTTACTAGATACAGAAAACAACTCAAATAATGAAATTGGTGAACCTTTTATTCATGGTGATAGCTTTATAGAGAAAGATAAAGCAGCAATTGACTCAGATTTTGGCTCAGGCTTTTCAGAAAATATTATAAATTTAGAAAAGAATACTTGGCAGGGGCCTTTTAAATCAATATATGGTGATCATTTAATTTATTTATTTGATGTATTTCCTGAGGAAATAATATCCTTTGAAGATGCAAAACAATCAGTAGTTGTAAATTATAATGATGAAATAAAGAGTAAAGTTATGAATAATTATATTTATTCCATTATAGATAAATATGATGTTATCATTGGTGAATATAAGTGAATTTTAAGTAATGGGATAAGTGTTAAGGATGTTTAAAGGATCAATTGTAGCGTTAGTAACTCCCTTTAAAGGAAATGAAATTGATGAATTTGCTCTAAGAAAGCTTGTCGATTGGCATATATCTGAAGGTACAGATGGAATAGTTCCTGTGGGAACTACAGGTGAAAGCCCAACTCTGAATCATGATGAACATGAGCGTGTAGTGGAAATTGTTATTGATCAGAGCAATAAGAGAGTACCAATTATTGCTGGGACAGGATCGAATTCTACTGCGGAAGCCATTAACTTATTGAAACACGCAGAGAGTGCAGGTGCTGATGCGGCACTTGTAGTTACTCCTTATTACAATAAACCTACTCCTGAGGGATTATATTCTCATTATGAGGCGCTAGACTCAGCTTCTTCTGGTATTCCAATAATTATTTACAATATTCCATCACGTTCAGTCATTGATATTAATGTTGATTTAATGGGAAGATTGTCTCATCTTCAATCAATCGTGGGTGTCAAAGATGCTACAAGTGATATTTCTCGAATTAAAGAACACAATGAATTATGTGAGGATGGCTTTATTCAACTTTCAGGTGAAGATGAAACTATTTATGAGTACATGATTAATGGAGGACAGGGGTGTATTTCAGTAACAGCGAATATTCTTCCAAAGGTTTGTTCAGATATGCATAAAGCTTTTTCCAATAATGATTTAGAAGAAGCAAAAAGACTTAACAATATACTTATGCCTCTTCATAAGTCCCTCTTTATCGAGACAAGCCCATCTCCAGTTAAGTATATTTTATCTAAAATGGATCTTATTGATTATGAGATTAGATTGCCTCTTGTTAAAATTAGACAAGAAACAAAATCGATACTTGATGAAATTATATCTAATTTAGAGATAAAATAATGTCATCTAAGTCAGGAGGTAGGAAGAAATCTCAAAATGAATATTCTGTCATAGCTGATAATAGGAAAGCAACATTTCAGTATGAGATTGAGGATACATTTGAAGCCGGAATAGTTTTAACGGGTTCTGAAATTAAAAGCATTAGACAAAATAAAGTAAATATAAGGGAATCCTATGCAAGTGCAGAGAATGGAGAAATTTTCTTAATAAATTGTAATATTCCACGCTATCAAAATTCAATTACAACTAATTACAATCCTAAGCGCGTAAGAAAGTTATTATTAAATAAAAAAGAAATTAATAAGCTTTTTGCGGCTACTCAGAAAAAAGGTATGACCCTTATTCCTACAAAAATGTATTTCAATAAAAAAGGTTTAGCTAAGATTGGAATAGGCATAGGAAAAGGTAGGAAAATTCATGACAAACGAGAGGTTAAAAAAACCAGAGATTGGGAAAGACAAAAAGCAAGACTTTTAAAAAATAATTAAATTTTTAATTCTTTTTTGGCCTCAAAAAAAATTTTCTCAAACATCTCCTGGTTTAATCTTCCAGTATTGGTGTTATATCTTGAGCAATGATAGCTATCTATTAATATAAGATTATCGATTTTATGTTTATTACCATGCTTAAATTTATATAGTTTCTGCTTTAAGTTTAATGCAGAAATTATGCTTTTATGTGCTATTAAACCAAGAGCAATAATAACTTTAAGATTTTTATGGATTTCGATAGTCTTTTTTAAAAAATTATTACAATTATTAATTTCTTCTGAAATTGGTTTGTTTTGGGGTGGGACACATCTTACTGCGTTCGTGATCGTACAATCTTTTAATTTAAGACTATCATCAATTGTCCCCGCATATTTACCCTTAGAAAAATTAAATTTATTTATAGTTTTATAAAGTAAATCTCCAGCATAATCGCCAGTAAAAGGTCTCCCAGTTTTATTTGCGCCCTGTAGTCCTGGCGCAAGACCAACAATTAATAAACTTGAAGATAATTCACCAAATGTAGGAACTGGGGCATTGAACCAATCCGGGTTATTAGACTGATTTTTTTTTCTAAAATTATATAATCTTTTGCACTTAGAACAATTTTTATTAGGTTCTATTAATTTATTCATGATTGTTTTATATTATTAATTCAGGTTAAGTTGTATAAAATAATAAAACTTAAAACTTGAATTTTGTGTTCTTTAATGATTAAAAGACTTTTTTAAGGAAAAATAATGGCAAGAGTTACCGTAGAAGATTGTGTAGATAAGGTTGAAAGTAGATTTGATCTTGTTCTTTATTCAGCTTTTAGATCAAGAGAAATTGCTGAGGGAGCTGAACTCCAAGTTGACAGAGAAAATGATAAGAATCCAGTTGTTGCTTTAAGAGAGATAGCTGAAAATAAATTAAATTCTGAAACTCTCGAAGAAGAACTTATTGAAAGCCTTCAAACCCAAATTGATGTTGATGAGGCGGATGAAGATTACATTCCTTTAATACAACAAGAATCAAATACATCTGATCAAAACTCATTAAGTGATGAAGAAGTAAGTCAAGAATCTGAAGAACCTGAACAAAAACAAATGACTGAAGAAGAATTGTTAAAGGCTATTGAAGATAATCTTAATGATAAAAAAAATACAAGGCGCTCATTTTAATTTAGGCTGGATAAATGCGTGAAACTGATTTAGTTGATCGTATTCTGTCATACAATCCCAAAGTTGATACTAGGATAATAAAAAAAGCATTTCATTTCGGAATGTTAATGCATGGATCTCAACTTAGAGAAAGCGGTGATCCGTATTTTTCTCATCCAATAGAAGTAGCAAATATATTAGCTGAACTAAATCTTGATACATCATCTCTGGTATGTGCTCTTCTTCATGATACGATTGAAGATACAAAAGCAACCATAAAAGATGTAAAAGAAAATTTTGGTAAAGAAATAGCCAAACTTGTTGATGGCGTTACAAAATTAAATAAATTAGAAAGCAGACCCGATCAATCAAAAGCTGCTGAAGATTTTCGGAAATTAATTTTAGCTAGTTCATCAGATATAAGAGTTCTCCTTATTAAGTTGGCTGACAGGCTGCACAATATGAGAACTTTGAAACATCTAAAAAATAAAGACAGAAGGCAAAGAATTGCTAAAGAAACTCTTGATATATATGCTCCTCTTGCCTCAAGAATAGGAATGCATGAAATTAGAGAGGAGCTAGAAGATCTTGCTTTTTCAGAAACAGAACCAGAAATTAGAGCAATTCTTATAGAAAGAATAAAAGATTCAAAAAAGAAAAATAATAAAATAGTAAAAGATATTTCTGATGAATTATCAAAGGTTTTAAAATCAAATAAACTAAAGGCATTTGTATCTGGAAGAGAAAAATCAATTTATTCTGTTTGGTTGAAAATTGAAAATCAAAATAAATCCTTAGAGCAATTATCTGATCTATTTGGTTTTCGAATACATGTAGATAAAATTGAAGAATGTTACTCTGTTTTAGGCGTGCTTCATCAAAATTGGCAAGCAGTTCCAGGTCTTTTTAAGGATTATATTTCAACCCCAAAAAAGAATGGATATCAGTCAATTCATACAACACTAGTAGGTCCAAATAATCATCGTGTTGAAATTCAAATAAGAACGAATAAAATGCATGAGATTAATGAGAGAGGAGTAGCAGCTCATTGGGCTTACAAAGAAAAAGATTCATCAAATGGTGAATACTTAAGCTCTATTGCTTGGATGGCTGACTTAATTGACATCCTTCAAAAGGATGGTGCTACAGATGAGTTTCTTGAAAACACAAGATTAGAACTGTCCCATGATCAAGTTTATTGTTTTACACCTAAGGGTCGTTTAATTGCCTTACCCCAAGATTCAACTGCATTAGACTTCGCTTTTGCCTTACATACAGATTTAGGTTTATTTTGTTCAGGAGTTAAGATTAATGGAGAAAAAAAACCGAGAAGAACAAAATTAAAGAATGGTGATGAGGTTGAAATAATTAAATCTAAATCTGAAGTGCCTTTGGACTCTTATGAAGATCTTGTAACTACAGGTAGATCAAAATCTTCAATAAGGCGAGCTATTAAAGAAAACACGATAAAGAACCAAAGACTTTTAGGAAAAGAAATTATAAAAAGTGTTTTTTCTTCTCATAGAAAAAAACCGACAAGAGATATTTTGGAAAGATCATTTGGACCATTGAATGTTAAATCCCTAATGGATCTCTATCAATTAGTGGGTTCAGGAAAATCATCTGGTTCTGAAGTTTATGATCATGTTTATCCAAAAACCAAACGAAAGACAAAGAGAAAAAGATATTACAGTAAAAATATTTCTTTACAGATTTCCGGATTACTTCCTGATATGGATGTGAGCTTTCAAAAAAATTCCTTGCTTGTTCCTGGAGATAATATAATCGGAATAACTATCCCAGGTAAGGGAATTACAATTTATCATGCTAAAGATGAAGAGCTTCATAAACATGAAAACAGTCCTGAAAGATGGTTAAGACTTCAATGGAAAAAAGAAATTGATGTAACATTTACTGCTAGAATTATGTTAAGCATTATTAATGAGGTTGGTTCCTTGGGTATTATCAGTGCTGCAATTGCGGATTATGGTGGAAATATAACAAATTTAAATTTAACAGAAAAAGATACTGACTTTTACAACTTAAGAATTGATATTGATGTTGATGATAAAGGTCATATTGATAATATAGTTAAATCTTTGAAGGGTCTTCCAGAGGTTAATTCAGTTGAGAGGTTAATACATTGATGAATGAAAAAGAATTAATTGAAGATTTTAAAAACTGTGGTGCCTTATTAGAAGGTCATTTCATATTATCTTCAGGATTACATTCAACTAAATATCTTCAGTGTGCTTTAGCCCTATCAAACCCAATATTAGCAAAGAAAATTACAAAAGCTCTTGGTGAAAAGATAATTAAAGAGTTTAATAAAAAAATTGATTATGTAATTGCCCCGGCAATGGGTGGTCTGATTATTGGTCATGAAATTGCTATGTTTTTAAATTTACCTTTTATGTTTCTAGAGAGGGTTAATGGTGAATTTGAACTAAGAAGGGGCTTTTCTTTTGAAAAAAATTCAAATTTTCTAATGATTGAAGATGTTGTTACTACAGGTCTATCCTCTATGGAAGCAATTAAGGTTGTTAATGATATGGGTGGAAATGTAATAGGTGAAGCTGCAATAATAGATCGTTCAGGAGGCGAGGTTGATATTGGTATAGATTTAGTAACCTTACTATCTCTCAATATTCCTACATTTGACAAAAATAATATTCCAGATGATTTGAAATCAATCGAAGCTGAGAAACCAGGTAGTAGAAGTTTATAATCAATGGAAAATAAAAAAAAATTAAGAAAAATTAATTTTTCAAAATTAATTAAAATTTCTGATACACCGCATTCTATTTCATTGGGTTTTTCTATTGGTGTATTTGCTTCTTTTACTCCTTTAATTGGAGTACATATTATTCTTGCAATCCTTTTATCATGGATTCTAAAAGCTAATTATTTTTCTTCTGTTTTAGGAACATTTATTGGAACACCGCTAACTTACCCTTTTATTTGGTTCTCCTCTCTTTATGTCGGTAATATCTTTATTCCTATCGAAGATTTTAATTTAATAGAGTTAGGGAATTCTTCTTTTTATTCATTAGAGATTTTATCAAATATAAAACCTCTAATACCCTCTTTTTTAATTGGCGCTTTAATGGTAGGTCTAGCGTCTGCATTTTTATCATATTTTTTTGTTAAGAAATCGATTATTTTTTATCGAAACAAGAAAAGATTAAGAAAAGGAATTTCTAATGACTGAAACTCTAGATATAAAGTTAGGTGTTAATATTGATCATATAGCAACACTTAGAAATGCCAGAGGAGAGAAGTTCCCTGATCCCATAAAAGCTGCTGAGATAGCTCTAAATTCAGGCGCTGACTCAATAACAGCTCATTTACGTGAAGACAGAAGGCATATTAAAGATGAAGATATTAGCAATATTATAAAAAAATTTCCTGGTAAATTAAATCTTGAGATTGCTGCAAATGAAGAGATGAAAAATATTGCTTTGGAAGTTAACCCTTTTTCTTGTTGTATTGTCCCAGAAAGAAGAGAAGAGGTAACAACCGAGGGCGGCTTAGATGTCTTGAGTAATTCAAATTATTATAAAAATTTAAATAATATTCTTAGAGAGCAGGGCATAAGAACATCTTTTTTTATTGATCCTGTTGTTGACCAAGTAAAATCTTCTATTGATTGTGGCGTTGAATGTGTAGAGTTTCATATGGGAAAATACTGTAAATTATTTTATGAAGATAAAGCTCAAGCTGAAATAGAGTTTAAAAAAATACATGATTTATCTATTTTTGCTTATGAATCAGGTCTTGAGGTCCATCTTGGTCATGGTTTAGATTTTGATACCACAAAAAAAGTTACAGATATACCTTGTCTTCAAGAAGTAAATATTGGCTTTTTTCTTATCACTGACTCAATTTTTTCAGGATTAGAAAATTCTATTAAAAAAATGAAAGACATTTGTAATCGTGATTTTTAATTGGAGGTTTAATTGATTATCGGTATAGGCAATGATCTTATCAATATTAATAGAATTGAGAACACTCTTTCAAAATTTGGCGATAGATTTATTAAAAGAGTATTTACTGATATTGAAATCAAAAAATCAGAAGGTAGATTAAAAAAATCATCTTCATATGCAAAAAGATTTGCAGCTAAAGAAGCTGTTACAAAAGCTCTTGGTACAGGGTTAAGTAGTGGCGTATTTTTTAAAGATATAGGCGTAGAAAATGATAAATACGGTAAGCCTTCAATTGTACTAACTGGCGGAGCTAAATTAAGACTTGAGAATATTATTCCGAAAAATCATAAGGCTAAGATAAATTTAACAATCACAGATGATTTTCCTTGGGCTCAAGCAATAGTAATCATTGAAGCAATAACCGAATAACCATAGATTATATTTTAATGGCTAAAGCAAAGAAAAAAGAAAATTTTATTTCATCATTTTTATGGATACTTTTACTTGCCTTACTTTTTCGATCATTTCTTTTTACTAGTTACAATATTCCAACTGGTTCGATGATTAATACCCTTAAAATAGGAGATTATATTTTTGCATCAAAATGGACTTATGGCTATTCAAAACATTCATTACCATTCAGTCTACCATTAATTCCTCATAGATTTTTTTCCTCTTCACCCGAAAGAGGTGATGTAATTATTTTTAAACTACCTTCAGATAATTCTACAGATTATGTTAAGCGTGTTATAGGTGTTCCTGGTGATAATATTCAAATTGTAAATGGCAAAGTATCTCTAAATGGTAAATTATTATCTTATGATGTTATTGGAAAAAATATCAATAATCGCTTCATAAATCCCAACAATCGATCTTTAGGTTGTTATAATCAAGAATCGATTTTACTAAAAGAAACTCTTCCAAATGGAAAATCTTATGAAATTCTTGATACTTATCAAAATTTGCCTCAAGATAATTCTCAAATATACAGAGTTCCACCTAATCATTATTTTGTGATGGGTGATAACAGAGATAACTCTCAAGATAGTAGATTTCTTAATAAAGTTGGTTTTATACCTCACGATAATCTTGTTGGTAAAGCAGAGGTAAAGTTTTTTTCATGGCATTGGAGAAAGCTTGGAAAAAAAAATTGTGATGCAAGCGTAAGATGGAAAAGAATATTTAGACCAATTCATTAAATGAAAAGTAAATTAAAATATATAAATACCTTAGAACAAAAAATTAATTATAATTTTAATAATAAAGATTTGTTAGAAGAAGCATTAACCCATTCAAGCTTCAAAAATAAATCTAATTCAAATCAAGAAAGACTTGAATTCTTAGGTGACAGAGTTTTAGGTCTTGTTATTGCGGAATTCCTGTTTCAAAGTTTTTTAAGTGAAAGAGAAGGTGTTTTGACTAATAAGTTTCGTTACTTAATCCAAAATAAACAATGCACAAAGATTGCAGAAAAATTAGATATTGCTAATTATCTTCAGGTCGGTAATTCTGAAAAAAACAAAATAACTAATTCAATTTTAGCAGACTCCATAGAGGCTCTTTTAGGAGCTATTTATTTGGATGGGGGATATGATGAGTCTAAAAAAGTAATCTTATCTTTATGGGATGAATATTTGAATAATGATGAAATGCTTAATGCAACTGTGAGTTCAAAAAATATCTTACAAGAGTATTTGCATGCTAATAGTTTAACAGAAGCCACTTATTTAGTTATTTCTAAAGATGGAGAAGATCATAATCCTAACTTTCTAGTTGAGGTCTCTGTAGATAAGATTGGAAAAGCAGATGCTTTTGGAAAATCTATAAAAGAGGCAGAAATTAATGCTGCCAAAAAATTTATTGATGAGTTTGAAATTGGATAAAATAAGTAAATCAAATATTGTTGTTAGTATTATTGGTCCCAGTAATTCAGGAAAATCAACATTTTTGAACAAAGTTTTAGGTGAAAAAGTTTCTATTGTAAGTCGAAAAGTTCAAACTACTAGAATGGGATTAAGAGGAATACTCAACAATAATGAAACTCAAATTATTTTCATTGATACCCCTGGTTTGTTTGAAGCTAAAACTATTTTTGAAAAAGCGATGGTCGAAAATGCATTTGCTAATTTGAATGATGCCGATCTTATTTATTTTTTAATAGATGGATCAAGAAAGTTAAGTAATTTTGATAAAAAGGTTTTAAAATATTTTAAAAACTTTAAAAAGGAAGCTTTTTTAATAATCAATAAAATTGATCTTATTGAAAAAAAACAATTACTTGAAATCACAAATATTATTAATTCATATTTTCCATTTAAAAAAACATTCTATATTTCTGCAAAAAACAAAGAAGGTATAAATGACCTACTGTTAGAAACAAATAATGAAGCTAATTCTGAAGGATGGTTGTATCCAGAGGATCAATATACAAATCTCCAAAGCGCCATTCTATGTGAAGAAATAACTAGAGAGAAAATATTTAATCATGTGCATGAGGAGGTTCCTTATGGCTCAATAGTAAAAACTGATAGCTGGTCAGATAAGAAGAAAGTTTTAAAAATAGGTCAAACTATCTATGTAAAAAAAAATAATCACAAAGGAATTATTCTTGGAAAAGAAGGTTCAAAAATAAAAGAAATAGGTACTGCCTCAAGAATTGATTTAGAAAAAATATTCAATAAAAAGATATTTTTAAGTTTAGATGTAAAAGTAGATAAAAATTGGGATAAAGATCCAAAATATTTTAATAGGTTAGGCCTTGAGGTGAAGAAAAGATAAGATGCAATTAAATGATACTGCAATAGTCTTAAATACCAGAAAATACAATGATAGCTCGATAATAATGAAAGTTATTACTGAAAATAACGGTATTTATTCTGGTTTAGTTAGAATAAAAAAAAATCAAGGTGGTTTCGGAGTAAATATAACCGGAAATAAACTAAATTTAATGTGGAGAGCTAGGTTATCTGAGCATTTAGGTTTTTTTACAACTGAATTAAATAAATCCAGAGCTCATGAAATCATGAAAGATCAAATTTTCTTATCTGGCATTAATTTAATTTGTTCTCATCTCGATCTTTACCCTGAAAGAGAACCTTGCCAAAATATTTATATTGAATTTGATAATTTAATTGATAATTTTAATAAAAAAGAGAAGATTTGGATAAAGAAACTTATTGAATTTGAATTTAATTACCTAGAATTTATGGGTTTTGGAATTGATTTATCAGAATGTGCTCTAACGGGAACAACAGATTCATTAGAATGGGTTTCACCAAAATCTGGTCGAGCTGTAAATTCTAAAGCTGGTAAAAAATGGTCAAAAAAGCTTCTTAAACTACCTCCCTTCCTCTTAGATAAAAAAATAGATGCAGATAAAAATGATCTTATTGATGGATTAAATTTAACCGGTCATTTTTTGAAAAAACAAATTTATTCTGATTTAAATAAAGACTTACCCTCTTCAAGAAAAAAAATAATTGATTCACTAAAAAATTAGGAATCTATGTATAAAATTTTTATTACAAATGAATTTAATAGATCAATATAAAGATATAGAAATAGTTGATGCCCTTGAAGAAAGGTACTTAGCATATGCATTAACAACGATAATGGATAGAGCTCTTCCCGACGTAAAAGATGGCCTAAAACCAGTACACAGAAGACTTCTTTTTGCAATGAGACAACTAAATTTATCTCCTAATTCTTCATTTAAAAAATCCGCAAGAATAGTAGGGGAGGTAATGGGAAGATTCCATCCCCACGGTGATCAAGCAATTTATGATACATTGGTAAGATTAGCTCAAGATTTTTCTGTAAGATGGCCATTAATTAATGGGCAGGGGAATTTTGGGAATATTGATGGTGATAATGCTGCTGCAATGCGTTATACAGAATCCAAATTAACTACAATTTCTGAGTTATTATTATCTGGAATTGATGAAGAATGTGTTGATTTTAGATTAACATACGATGAAGTTGATAAAGAGCCTATTGTTTTACCTGCAAATTTTCCTAATCTTCTTGCAAATGGATCATCAGGAATTGCTGTTGGTATGGCGACATCGATACCCCCGCATAATGTTGAAGAGATATGCAATGCATCACTTCATCTTATAAAACATAGAAATATGCATTTTGATAAACTAATTGATTTTATTCCTGGGCCTGATTTTCCTACTGGAGGAGAAATTTTTGAATCTAAAGATTCAATCCTTAATATTTATAAAACAGGGAAAGGAAATATAAGGATAAGAGCTAAGTGGGAAATTGAAAAAGAAAAAAGAGGGGTATGGAAGATTGTTGTTAATGAAATACCATACCAAGTTAATAAGGGTAAATTAATTGAAAAAATAGCTCAACTTATTATAGATAAAAAAATACCCATACTTGACGATATTCGTGATGAATCTGATGAAAGTATTAGATTAATTTTGGTTCCCAGAAATAGAGATGTGGATCCCGAGCAATTAATGGAAGCTTTATTTAGCCTATCAGATTTAGAAACTAGGTTTTCAGTTAATTTAAATGCAATAAACAATAATATACCTAAGGTACACAATCTTCGTGATTTACTTCTTGCTTGGATTGATCACAGAAGGGATGTACTTGTAAGAAGAAGTAAATTTAAGTTAAATCAAATTAAAACCCGAATGGAAATATTAAGTGGCTATTTAATTGTTTATGTAAATCTTGATGAGGTTATCAAAATTATTAGAGAAGAAGATGAACCAAAAATTAAATTAAAAAAGAAATTTGATTTAAATGAAAATCAAGCCAATTCAATTTTAAATATGCGTCTTAGGTCATTAAGGAAGTTAGAAGAACTAAAAATTAAAGAAGAATATGACTCTTTAAAAATAGAGAAATCAATTTTAGGTAAACTAATTAAATCAGAAGATATTCAATGGAAGGAGGTATCAAAAGAAATTAAAGAAATAAAAAAAGATTTTTCTAAAAAAACAGACTTAGGAAAAAGAAGAACAAAAATTAACTATAATGCAGAAATTTTAGATATTGATCTTAATTTTTCTGAACCTGCAGAACCTATTACTGTTGTCTTATCAAAAGAGGGTTGGATCAAGACACTAAAAGGCCTTGATCATGATGTTGCAGAAATTAAATTTAAAGATGGAGATGATTTACTTTTTATTCATGAAACAATGAGTGATGAAAAGCTTTTAATTTTTTCTTCAAATGGAAAATTTTATACAATTGATGCAAGTCAACTTCCTTCTGGAAGAGGGTATGGAGATCCGTTAAAGCTCTTAATTGATCTACAAGATGATGATAAAATTATTTCCTTATATTCATTTTCTCAAGCTGGAGAGCTAGTTATAGCTTCAAAATTTGGATATGGTTTTATAGTATCTTTTGAGGATTTGATTTCAAATAGAAAAGCTGGAAAACAAATATTAAACTTATCAAGCGATGATGAGGCTATTAGTTCAGATTATTTAAAAGGAACCAATATTGCGGTTATTGGCGAAAATAAAAAAATGCTATTATTTAATCAAGAAGAACTCCCTAGGATGTCAAAAGGCAAAGGAGTTAGACTTCAGAAATATAAAGAAGGAAATCTTAAATCGATTATAAGTTTTAATTATAGCGAAGGATTAAACATTGTTGATAATAATGGAAGAAATAGAAATTTTGATGATATTGAAAATTGGCTAGGAAAAAGAGGCCAAGCAGGCAGAAAAGTTCCTAAGGGTTTTCCTAGAAACTTCTAATTAAATATATAACTTGGTAACCATGTTGCTACCCCTGGGAATACTGATAACAAAATTAGCATCATCATTTGTATAAGAATAAACGGGATTACTCCTTTATATATATCTGAAGTTTTTACTGAGTCTGGTGCAACTCCTCTTAAATAAAAGAGAGCAAATCCAAATGGAGGCGTTAAGAAGCTTGTCTGAAGATTAATAGCCATCATAACACCCAGCCAAACGGGGTCTATGCCCATTTGAAGAATGATTGGAGCTACTATAGGTACCACAACAAAAGTTATCTCAATAAAATCTAAGAAGAAACCAAGTAAGAACATTGATATCATAACTATAAGTATTGCACTAAAAGTTCCTCCAGGAAGACTCGTAAGAAAATGCTCTATAGTTTCATCTCCACCCAAACCCCTAAAAACAAGACTAAAGAATGTTGCTCCAATTAATATAATAAAGACCATAGAAGTAATTTTGGTAGATGATCTTGCTGCATCAATTAAAACACCACTTAAATACAACTTATATATACTTAAAAGTGTAGAGATTAAGAAGATAACAAAAATTGTTACTGCTAAAAGTATATTAAAAGTTTCATAAAGATTTAAATCGACTCTATTAAGCCTTAAATCAAATAAAAAATTAAGAACCAAAAGAGTGATAAATGAAAATGTTGATACTAATGTCCAAAAATTTTCTTTAGCTATCCTATTTGCGGCCAATAAAATTGAACCAATTGCTCCAACTGAAGCTGCCTCAGTAGGCGTTGCAAAACCTGTTAATATTGATCCTAGAACAGCAATGATTAATGCCAGAGGAGGAAATAAGGTTTTGAATAGCTCTTTATAACTTATTTCATTTTCTTCAATGAGAATTTCAGGGGTAGAATTAGGATCAAATAGTGCTTTCAAAAATTGATAAAAAATATAGAGAGAAACGAGTAACAATCCTGGAAAAAGTGAGCCTGCAAATAAATCACCTACAGAAACTGTATCTGGTGAAAAAATTCCCATTTGTAATTGTGATTGCTGATAAGCATTTGAAATAACATCACCAAGAAGAATTAATACAATTGAGGGTGGAATTATTTGTCCTAATGTTCCTGCTGCAGTTATTACTCCAGAAGCTAATTTTGGGTTATAGCCATTTTTTAACATTGTAGGTAATGATAAAAGCCCCATTGTTACTACTGTTGCACCCACAATTCCAGTTGAAGCAGCTAATAATGCTCCTACAAGGGTAACTGAGATACCAAGCCCACCCCTTACATGTCTTAATAATTTACTCATATTTTCAAGTAAATCTTCAGCCACCTTGGATTTTTCTAAAATTGTTCCCATGAAAATAAATAAAGGAACTGCCATTAAGACTTCATTTGTCATTGTTCCAAAAATTCTTTGTGGAATAGCCTTTAAGAATTGTATTGGAAAAACACCAAAATAGTCCCCAACTAAAGCAAAAATAATTGCAATACCTGCTAGAGAGAATGCTACTGGAAAACCTAAAAGAAGGACCAAAATTGCTACAGCAAACATCAATAAATCTAAATATTCTATCATTTTTTTGTTTTTAAATTATTAATTGAGCTGAATAAAATAACTAGGGCTTGAATAAATAGTAGAATTGGAAAAATTATCAAAGTAGTTTTATATATATATGTAGCATTTAAACCGCTTGTTTCAGGCGATCCTTCCAAAATTTTCCAAGATCTAATAACATATGGGTAGCTCATTAAAAACGTAACTATTATGAATGGCATAAGAAGAGTTAATGTTCCGATTAAATTGACAACATTTTTAAATTTTTTAGATGACTCTCTATAAAATGAATCAACTCTTACATGTTCATCATATAATAATGTATAACCTGCAGCTACAGTAAATAATGTTCCATGCATATAGATCATTAATTCTTGAAGTTTGATAAACCCTAATCCAAATACATATCTTGAAAGTACGGTTACTATTTGTACAATAACCATTATAATTATTAGCCAAGAAATATAACGACCAATATATTCGTTAATTGATTTTAGGATATGCATCAGTCTTCTCTTGAGGCCATATAAGCCAATTCAGAATGTTTGGACCAGTTTCTTAATCTTTTTAGATTATCCATAAATGATAAATAGATTTCATTTGAAATTGGATCTTTTGTTGCTACATCTTCAAGTACTTCACTAGACTTTAATTTTAACTCATTCATGATTTCTTTTGAAAAACTCCTCATTTGAACACCATGTTTATTAATTAAAGTTTTTAAAGCAATTGAGTTATGATGATTAAATTCTGCTAATGTATATGTATTTTCATGAGAGAATACATTCTTAAATATTTCTCTTTGTGTGTTTGTTAATGAATTCCAGGTATCAAGATTTACACCTGTAGCTAAACCAGCTCCTGGTTCATGAAAACCTGGCCAGTAATAGAATTTAGCAACTTGATAAAAGGCAAATGCTAGGTCATTCCATGGTCCCACCCATTCAGTCGCATCAATAGCACCTGATTGAAGAGCTGGATAAATTTCACCTCCAGGAATGGCAACTGCAGCTGATCCTACTCTTCTTAGAACTTCACCACCAAGGCCGGGCATCCTAATTTTGAGACCTTTTAAATCATCTATATTAGTTATTTCTTTATTAAACCATCCCCCCATTTGTACTCCGGTATTAGCGGATTGAAATGAAATCACATTAAACTGAGCGCTTAACTTGTTCCAAAGTTCTTTTCCGCCTCCATGATCAATCCATGCATTTAATTCATTTGCTGTCATACCAAATGGAACTGATGTAAAAAAATTAAAACCTATATTTTTACCTTGAAAGTAATATTCGGCACCATTGTACATGTCAGCAACCCCTATTGAGGCAGCATCTAGGGCTTCAAAAGCTGGGACTAACTCTCCTGCAGCGAAAACCTTTATCTCAATCTCACCATCAGTTGCTTGATTTATGTGTTTAGCTATTCTTTCAGGTGATGTGCCTAGGCCAGGAAAATTTTTAGGCCAAGTGTGAGTCATAGTTAATCTTCTAATACCTTTTGAAATTGCAGGTTTTGCTATAGCACTGGATAACAATATTGATGAAGCCCCACCAATTAAAGCATTTCTTCTACTAATTTTAATATTTCTTTTATTTTTTATTTTCTTTTTCATAGCTAATCCACTCACCATTAATAAGAATTTCAGAAGATATAAAATCTTTTTTATATTCCATTTCCTTACAGCCGCTTATCCAATAACCCAAGTATATTAATTCTTTGTTATATTTCTCACTAAATGCAATATGATCAAGAATCATGAATTTACCTAAAGAATATTTTTTTAAATAAGGACTATAAAAAGAATATACCATTGATAATGCATCATCTAAAAAATCAGTTATACAGGAAGAAATTAGAATATTATCTAATCTATATTCAATAATTTTTGTATCTATACCAGAGTTTTTGATCATTGAATAATAATCAGCAAAAATCATATCATTCATTTCGCTATCAGGATGCTTATAATTTAAATATTCTTTAAATAAGTAGAATTGTTCATAAGTAGCTTTTTCCGTAATATTTCTTTGAAAAATTTTTCCTTTACTTAAAACTCTTTTTTGGTTTTTCTTTGCCTTGAAATTATTAGTTTTTATTCTAATTGGTATACATTTATTACAGCCTTCGCATACTTGATTATAAAGGATATTTTGACTTCTTCTAAAACCTCTTGATATCAAAAGATTATAAAAATCTTTATCCTTAGATCCCTTAATAAATGTAAATAATTTTCTTTCCTTTTGATCAGGCTGATAAACACATTCAGTTGAGTCTGAGATATAAAAATCTTCTTTATGAGTATTTTCTAATTTATTCAATTTAGTAACCAAAAAAACTAATCATAACTGTATAGCTTAACCACATTAATAAAACTAGTGGGATTCCTGAAGTAAGATAATCTTTAAATTGATAATTTCCTGGACCCATAACCAAGAGATTTGTTTTGTATCCAATTGGTGTAGCAAAAGAGCAATTAGCCGCAAAAATTAAACAATAAATAAATGGTTCAGGTTGAATATTAAAATCACTAGCAAGATTAATTGCTATTGGAGCAAATAATACTGCAGTTGCGTTATTGCTTAAGAAATTTGTAATTACCGCAATAAAAATAAAAAACAATGATAATACTGTTATCATATCAAAGTTTATTAAAAGATTTTTTAAAAACTCGGCAATATAGAGGGCTCCGCCTGTTTCCTGAAGTGCAGTAGATAGCATTATTGATGAAGCAACTAATAAAAATATTTTTGTATCGAGGGCAGATACAGCATCCCTTATAGTAAGTACATTTGTTAATAACATTAAAATTACACCAAGTAATGCTGCTACTGTAATGTTTAACAGACCAGTTGCAGCAGATAAAATTGTAACAGCAAAAATGATTCTGGATCGAAGAATAAATTGTTTAGCTGGTAGATATATAGCTGACCATTCAATTGGAAAAATTTCTTTTTTCCCTCTTAAATTTTTAATATCCTCTTCCTCACCTTTTATTAATAATATATGTCCTGCTTCCATTTTTTGATATCGAGGTAAATTTCTTAAGAATTTTTTATCATTCTTAATTCCAATGATTTTACAATTCGTTTCTGCTTC
This sequence comes from OCS116 cluster bacterium AG-435-F03, assembly GCA_003212795.1. Lineage (GTDB taxonomy): Bacteria > Pseudomonadota > Alphaproteobacteria > MED-G09 > MED-G09 > AG-430-B22. Next base: position 461,803 of record QCOV01000001.1, read on the forward strand.
AAAGTTGGTTTGTGTTAGATTTCTTCCAATAAAAAATGATCTAGGTGTAACTGAAGCTTCAATTAAAACCGCTCTTTCCGATGAAAAATTATTATCGTCTATAGAGTTAAAAATATTGTCGTTAGATCTTATTTTTTCAGTTAGTTGATTTTTTGTAATCTCAAGAACTAACTTATCACCAATTTTTATATCAATATCCTCAAATGGGGGTAGGATTTTTTCACCATCTCTTAATATCACATTCACTGCTGTATCTTTAATGTCAGATAGGATACCAGAGGTAAATTTTTTGCCAATTAAGGGGTTTTCTTCGTTAACTGCAATTTCTACCAAGTAAATTCTGCCACTTTCAAAATTTTCTTTGTTATCTTCAACAACACCTTTATTCTTTCTTTCAAGTATTCTAGGTAAAATAAAAATTGCATATATAAAACCTACCGAAGCTAAGATTATTCCTTGATTTGTGAACTCAAAAAAACCTAGTTCACGTCCAATCAGATTAGAGGTAGTTCCTGAAACAAGTAAATTTGTTGATGACCCTATTAATGTTGTCATGCCACCCAATATTGAGACATAGGAAAGCGGAATTAAAATTGATCGTGAAGACACATCCATTTGCTTACTAATTGCTATTATTATTGGAATAAACATTATAATAATAGGCGTATTATTTAATGTTGCGCTTAAAATAAAGACCAAGACCATAATTCCATAAAATTTATAAATTGTATTCTTGTCTCTATCCCCCGATAGCCAAACCGCTATATCTTCAAGAGCGCCCGTAACTAGTAAACCATGTCCAATAACCAATAAACTCATTAAAGCTATTAGTGCTGGATTAGCAAAACCCTGTAACAATAAATTAATATTTATTGGTCCTCCTGAAGAAAGCCCTAAAATAGGACTGTTTTGAAAGACTAATAAAAGAACAACTATTGAAAATAGAGAAATTATCTCCATTCTTATTTTATCCAATGAATACAATATCATAGTTAGAAATGTTAATCCAAAAACTATCCACATATAAAATTCTTGTGTCATTAAGAAATTTCTCCTAAATCTTTAAAACGAACCTTATAGAGTAAATCATGAATACAGGCTCTTTTGTCATTTAATAAAGGGTAAATAAAGTAAGTTAAAGTAATTACTCCAAGAGGAAGAATTGCAAAGAAAAGGAAAGAGTGAATAAAAGCATGTTTTTTTGTGAAATTATCTCCTTTTTTAAGACATAAATTGAAATTCATTATCATCATCCCATATGTTGCTTGTTTTTTTCCACCTAAAGTTAAAATAAAATATGATGAAATAACCACAGGAATGATAAAATAATATGATGTGTAAAATAAATTAAGGATAAAGAAATTAATTATTTTAATAGACAAAAAAACCAACAAAGATAGATTTAGGACAATAACTATATCTATTATTGATGCTATAAACCTTCTAATTAGTTGCCTATCATATCCTGTAATTTCCATAGGTATAATTTTAATTAAATTAAAATATAATTAATAGTATAAGTTTTTAATTGATTTCTTATAAGGTATTAAAAATGCATATATCTTTTAATAACAGTAAATTTATGGCTTTTGCTCATCGAGGCGGTACCGAATTTGCACCAGAAAATACTTACGAAGCTTTTTCCGCTGCTGTAGAAACTGGTTACAAATATCTTGAAACAGATGTTCATCCTAATGCCGATGAAAAGTTAATGGCATTTCATGATCCCACCTTAGATAGAGTAACAAATTATAAAGGAAAAATTCGAGATTTTACTTCGCAAGAATTAAAAAAAATTAGAGTCAGTGATAAATTCCAGATACCTTTTTTGGAAGATCTATTAGATTCTTTTTCTCAAAATTATTTTTCAATAGACATGAAATCAGATGAAAGTGTAATACCTTTAATAAAATTAGTTAGAAAAATGAATGCTATTGATAGGGTATGTTTTGCATCATTTAATCAACAGAGATTAGATTATGTCCGTGAAGAATTTAGTAATAAGTGCATTTCATCAATGGGGCCAAAAGAAATAGTAAAAACAAAATTATGTTCAATATTTAATATAAAGCATAATGTTTTACCTTTGATATCCTCGCTTCCAATTAAAAGATATAAAATTGAATTGTTAAATAAAAAGCATGTAGATTTTTTAAAATCATTAAATATTAAAGTAATTGCATGGACAATAAATGATGCAAACGAAATTACTAGACTCATAGACCTTGGGGTAGACGGCATAATGACAGACAAAATTTCAGCTTTAAAAGAAATTTTGATTAAAAAAAATCTTTGGCAACATTAAAAATATTTGTGTTATTACATAAACCGATATACAAAATATTGTATTTATTTAGAAAGATTATTCAAAATTATGTCAGAAACAACAAAAACAGCACAATATGAAGATTTTGAAGATTTCTTTTCAAAAAGCTTAAAAGAAGCTGATCCAAAATTATACGAATCTTTATCTCAGGAATTTGATAGGCAACAAGAGCATATTGAATTAATAGCATCAGAAAATATTGTTTCTAGATCTGTTTTAGATGCCCAAGGCTCCATTATGACAAATAAATATGCTGAAGGATATTCAGGCAGAAGATATTATGGAGGATGTGAATATGTTGATCTAGCAGAGGATCTTGCTATTTCAAGAGCATGTGAATTATTTGATTCAAAATACGCCAATGTCCAACCTCACTCAGGATCGCAAGCTAATCAAGCTGTTTTTCAAGCTCTTCTAAAGCCTGGTGATACAATTTTAGGTATGAGCTTAGATGCTGGAGGTCACTTAACTCATGGCGCAAAACCCAATCAATCAGGCAAGTTATTTAATGCGATTCAATATGGTGTAAAAAAAGATGACAGCTTAATAGATTTTAATGAAGTAGAGTCTCTTGCAAATCAGCATAAACCAAAACTAATTATTGCTGGAGGATCTGCTTATCCAAGAGTAATAGATTTTGCAAAATTTAGAGAAATAGCAAATAATGTAAATGCTTATTTGTTAGTTGATATGGCTCATTTTGCAGGTCTTGTAGCTTCCAAAACCTACCCATCACCAATAGCAATTGCAGATATTGTTACCACAACTACACATAAAACCTTAAGAGGTCCAAGGGGTGGATTAATTCTCACTAATAATGAGGATATTTCAAAAAAAATAAACTCAGCAATTTTTCCAGGAATACAAGGCGGACCACTCATGCATACAATTTTAGCGAAGGCTGTAGCTTTTGGTGAAGCATTAAGACCAGAATTTGTTAATTATTCACAAAATGTAATAGATAATGCAAAAATATTATCTCAAACACTTCTTGAAGATGGTTTTGATATAGTTTCTGGAGGTACAGACAGTCACCTTGTTCTTCTAGATCTTAGACCAAAAGGAATAAAAGGTAATGAAGCTGAGGATGTATTAGGAAAAGCAAATATAACTTGCAATAAGAACGGTGTTCCATTTGATCCTGAAAAACCAACTATAACATCAGGTATTAGGTTAGGAACTCCTGCAGGTACAACTAGAGGGTTTGGACAGGCGGAGTTTCATAAAATTGGAACTTATATCTGTGAAGTCCTAAATGGATTTCAATCAGATGGTGTTGATACAAAAGCTATTTTAGAAGTTCAGAAAAAAGTGATAAATCTTTGCAGAAAATTCCCTATTTATGGAGGAAATTTATGAGGTGCCCTTTCTGCGGAAATGAAGATACTCAAGTAAGGGATTCTCGTCCAACAGAGGAGGCTTCTTCAATTAGACGAAGAAGACAATGCCTTGCATGTGGTGGAAGATTTACAACTTTTGAAAGAATACAGATGAGAGATTTAACTGTTGTTAAAAGATCAGGAAGAAGAACCCCTTTTGATAGAGATAAATTAATGAGGTCTGTTCAAATTGCCATTAGAAAAAGGGATATAGATCCTGAAAAAATTGAAAGAATGGTAACGGGTATTATTCGTCAATTAGAAAGCACAGGTGAGTCAGATATTCCCTCTAACTTAATTGGAAGTCTAATTATGGCAGCACTAAGAGAATTAGATATGGTTGCATATGTAAGATTTGCTTCAGTTTATAAGAATTTTAGAGCGGTTGGTGATTTTGAGGATTTTGTTGGCGAACTTGATAATCCTCCAAGTAAAATTGATGATTGAATTGCTCTGTAATCTATTTTAAGAAATAAATACTATGAAAATAATAAGGGATGATAATTTCTTTATGAATTTAGCTATTAATATAGCTAAGAGGAATAGGGGAATGACAGGAGTTAATCCTTCAGTAGGATGTGTTGTTGTTTCAAAGAGTAAAACCATCATTTCTACTGGAAGTACCGGGACAAATGGATCACCCCATGCTGAAAAAGTAGCATTAGATGGTATTAATATTGAAGCTGGCTCAACATTATATACAACGCTAGAACCATGCTTTCATTCAGGTAAAAATCCTCCCTGTGTTAATGAAATAATTAAAAGCGGAGTCAAAAGAGTTGTTGTTGCTTCATTAGATAAAAATCCATTAGTTAATGGAAAAGGCATCAAGAAATTAAAAAATTCAGGAATAACTGTTTTGAAAGGTGTTTTAACAGAGGAGACTGAAGATCTTTATAATGAGTTTTTTAATAGAGTTAGTTATGGTGTTCCAGGAATAAATATTAAGATAGCAAGTTCAGCTGATGGAAAAACAGCATTAAAAAATGGTAAATCAAAATGGATAACCAATAAGTTATCAAGAAATTATGGTCATAAATTAAGATTATTTAATGATGGCATAATGGTTGGAATAAATACAATCTTAAAAGATAATCCATCATTGACTTGCAGGTTACCAGGACTTACAAATTTTTCACCTTCAAGAATAGTTATGGATACAAATCTTAAAGTTCCAATTAATTCTAAAATTATTAATACAGCAGAAAAAAATGAAACTATTATTTTTACTTCAAAGTTTTCATCTGAAAGAAAAATTAAAATTTTAAAAAATAAAGGCGTTAAAGTAATAAAAATACCAAAAACAAAACAAGGATTATCACTAAATAGTGCATTAAAATTTCTTGGTAAAAAAGAATACAATAGTCTCTTAATTGAAGGAGGAAATAAACTTATAGCTTCTGCAATTACCTCTTCACATTTGAATAAAGTTTTCTGGTTTTCATCGGAAAAAATTATAGGTGAAGAGGGAAAACCAAGCATTGGCAAGCTTAACATTAATAATCTAGACAATAGCCCAAATTTGTTTCTTCAAAATATGATTAATTTGGATAATAATTATCTTAAGGTTTATAGGGTAAGAAAATAATGTTTACTGGAATAATTACTGATATAGGGGAAATTATTGATATTAAAGATAATGATCATCGATTAATTAAAGTCGCTTGTTCATATAATAGTAAAGAAATTGATATTGGTGCTTCGATAGCTTGTTCAGGAGTATGTTTAACCGTTATTAATAAGGGATTTGAACAAAGTCAAAATTTTTTCGAAGTTGAAGTATCAAAAGAAACTGATGATAAAACAACTACAAAATTTTGGAGAGAGGGAACTAAAATAAATTTAGAGAAAAGCTTAAAGGTAGGTGATGAGATAGGGGGTCATTTCGTATATGGCCATGTTGATTGTTTAGGTGAATTATCTGAAATTCATGAAGATAAAAACAGCAACATATATATAGTAAAGTATCCAAAAAAATTCAGTAAATTTATTGTTGAAAAAGGTTCTGTTTCTCTAGATGGAATTTCATTAACAGTTAATCAAGTAAATGATAATGAAGAACCAAATTTTTCAGTAAATATTATCCCACATACTAAGGAGTTTACCACATGGTCTGATATTGCTATAAACTCGAAAATTAATTTAGAAGTAGACTCCATTGCAAGGTATGTTTTGAAAAGTAAGTAATATGAAAAATTATCTATCACCTATTGAAGAGATTATTAAGGAAGCAAAAACAGGAAAAATGTTTATTCTTGTTGATGCTGAAGATAGAGAGAATGAGGGTGATTTAGTAATTCCCGCAGTTGATGCTACTCCTGATATGGTTAATTTTATGGCAAAATATGGCCGAGGTCTTGTCTGCCTTCCTCTTTCAGAAGAAAAAGCGGATCACTTAAATCTTAAATTAATGTCAGATGATAATAAATCAAGACATAAAACACCTTTTACAGTTTCTATTGAGGCTAAAGAAGGCATATCAACTGGTATTTCAGCTAAAGATAGATCAACAACTATACAAACAGCAATTAACCCCCAAGCTCGAGAAGAAGACATTGTAACTCCTGGTCATATTTTTCCTTTAAAGGCTAAAGATGGGGGTGTTCTTGTTAGAGCCGGACATACAGAAGCTGCAGTAGATATTAGTAGGTTAGCTGGAAAAGATCCATCGGCAGTTATATGTGAAATAATGAATGATGATGGAACAATGGCTAGATTACCTGAATTAATCGAGTTTGCAAAAATTCACGACTTAAAAATTGGCACCATTGCCGACTTGATAAATTACAGAATTAGAAACGACCATATAATTTCAAAAGTTTTAACAAAAGAGATAGATATTCCTAAATTTGGAGCATGGAATTGTTCAGTTTATAAAAATAATATTGATAAATCAGAGCATATTGCTTTTGTAAAAGGCGATATTGCTCAAAGTAAAATTACACCTGTAAGAGTCCATGTCGTAAATGTTTTTCAAGATTTAGTAGGCATAGAATCTTCAAGAGAAAATCTTATTAATAAAGGTTTTAAGAAAATTAATGATATAGGTTTTGGTGTTTTCATTTTTATAAGGGATACAAACCAAAATGTTATATCTAATAATTTAAAAAAAATTAACAATAATGATCCTTCAAAAGAGATTGAATTAAGGGAATATGGGGTAGGTGCTCAAATTTTATTAGATATAGGGGTAAGAAATATTAAATTAATTTCAGACTCAAAAAGTACTTTATTAAATATTGAAGGATATAATCTAGAAATTAATGAAAGAGTACCTTTGGTTGATTAGATAATGAAAAAAAAAATATATATAATTAATGCAAATTATTATGATGAGATAAGTGATAGACTAGTTGGCGGAGCCAAAATTTTTTTAAATGAAAATAATATTGATAACGAAATAGTTAATGTTCCAGGCGCATTAGAGATCCCAACAGTTGTTAATTTAATCCATGATAAAATTAATAATGACAATGTTGATATTGGTTTTATTGCTATTGGTTGCGTAATTAGAGGTGAAACATCCCATTATGACATAGTAGTTAATGAATCTGCCTCTGGAATAACTCAATTATCACTTTCAAAAAACATCATAATAACAAATTCAATATTAACTGTTGAGAATAAAAAGCAAGCTCTAGACAGAAGTCTAAATGATGCAACCAATAAAGGATATCATGCCGCGTATGCGTGTAACTTATTAATAGATATTAAGAATGGGAAATTCTAGCAAAAGCTCATCAAGATTATTTGCCGTCCAAATTCTCTATGAAATGGAATTAAACGGAAAATCATTTGAAGTTATTCAGAAGCGTTTTTCTGATGACTCTTTTGTAGAATTAGAAAAAATAAATAATCAAGGTAAGCCAAATAAGAGTTATATCGAAAAACTTGTAAAAGGTGCTTCAAAAAATCAAAAAAAGATTGATGAACTTATTAATAAAAATTTAAAAAATTGGAAATTATCTAGAATAGAATCTCTTGTTAGAGCTATTTTAAGAATATCTGTATATGAATTAATTTATGAGGAAAATATTCCAAAAAAAGTAATTTTTAATGAGTACATTGAGATAGCTAAATTCTTTTTTGATGGGGATGAGCCTTCTTTAATTAATGCTGTATTAGATGCAGTTTCAAAAAATGCAATTAAATAGTAGATTTTATCATGCTTAAAGAAACAGAGTTTATAAAAAATTATATAAAAAAGGGTACGAAGCAAACTAAACATTCATTAAATTTTGAAGATGATGTAGCTGTCGTTAATAACTTTGCATATTCAACAGATACTATTTCAGAAGATATACATTTCTTTAGCGATGATGACCCCAAAACAATAGCTAAGAAACTAATACGAGTTAACATCAGCGATTTAATCTCTAAAGGGGTTAAACCAAAGTTTTGTTTATTAAATTTTTCCTCTGGAAAATCAATTAATCAAAGATGGTTGGATTCTTTTTTTAGATCTTTTCATCAAGATCTGAAGAACTATAACCTTAATCTTATTGGCGGTGATACTATTTCAACAAAAAATAAGACTGTTTTAAGTCTTACAATATTTGGTCCAGTTAAATCAAAAAGAATTATTAAAAGATCATCAGCAAAGTTGTCAGATTTGATTTATGTAAGCGGAACTATTGGTGATGCCTTTATTGGGATGAGTATTAAAAAGAAACAAATTAAATTTGATAAAAGGGCAAAAGAAAAACTGATATTAAAATATCTTGTGCCTCAACCGCAAACAAACTTAATTAATTTAATTAGAAATAAAGCAAATGCCTCCACTGATATTTCCGATGGATTATTGAATGATTTAAATAATATTTGTACAATGAGTAAACTAGGAGCTGAAATTCAATTTTCATCAATTCCAAAATCAAACGAAGTTATTAAATTTTTAAATTCTTACAAAAGATATGAAAAATCAATTCTAATAGGTGGCGATGATTATCAAATTTTATTTACAGGGCCAAAAGGATTAGATAAGCACAAAAATGTTACAAAGATAGGTCGAATGACAAGAAAAAAAGGGATAAAAATTATTGATAAAAATTTCAATACTTTATTAGGTGGCTTTACTCATTCATTATATTAAGCTTTAGCTTGATATTTATATTAACTTTTGGCATGTTCGCTCAGTATTTATATAAGGATTCGGAGGATTAAATGGAAATCATTCACTTAATAATAGGAGCAGGTGTTTTAGCTGTAGTCTATGGTATTGTTACATCGATTTCAGTGCTTTCAGCGGATACTGGAAATGAAAAAATGCAGGAAATTGCTGGCGCTATCCAAGAGGGTGCAAGCGCATATTTATCTAGGCAATACTCTACTATTGCTATAGTTGGTTTAGTGATATTAGTAATTTCATATTTTTTACTTGGATTAGAGGTTTCTATAGGTTTTCTTATTGGAGCAGTGTTATCCGGAATTGCTGGATACATTGGAATGCTTGTATCAGTTAGAGCAAATGTAAGAACAACTCAAGCGGCCTCAAACAGTTTAGCTGAAGGCTTAAGTATTGCATTCAAATCAGGGGCCGTAACGGGTATGCTTGTTGCGGGTCTAGCATTACTTGCCGTTGCCGTTTATTACTATGTTTTAACAAATCTATGGATTCCTCAAAATAACAGAATAGTTATAGACGCTCTAGTGGCTTTAGGCTTCGGTTCTTCTTTAATTTCTATTTTTGCTAGACTTGGAGGCGGTATTTTTACGAAAGGTGCCGATGTTGGAGGTGATTTAGTTGGGAAGGTTGAAGCCGGAATACCTGAAGATGACCCTAGAAATCCTGCAACAATTGCAGATAATGTTGGTGATAATGTTGGCGATTGTGCTGGTATGGCAGCGGATTTATTTGAAACTTATGCTGTGACAGTTGTTGCCACAATGGTTTTGGCCTCAATATTTTTTGCAGGAAATGAAACCATGATGATTTATCCTCTATCAATATGTGGTGCTTGTGTAATTACATCTATTCTTGGAACATATTTTGTTAAATTAGGAAAAAGCAACTCTATTATGGGTGCTCTTTATAAAGGATTTATTGCAACTGCAATTCTTTCATTAGTTGTTCTTTATTTTGTTACTGATTTAGTTGTTGGTTTTGGGACCTCTCTCACTATATCAGGAAAGAGTTTTAATGGTTTAGATTTGTACATGTGTGGTGTAACAGGATTAGCAATAACAGGTTTAATCATTTGGATTACAGAATATTATACAGGCGTAGACTATAGACCGGTTAAATCAATTGCAAAATCTTCTGAAACAGGACATGGAACAAATGTCATTCAGGGCTTAGCAATTTCAATGGAATCAACAGCTCTTCCAGCTTTAGTGATTGTTTTTGGGATTATTATTACTTATTCATTAGCTGGTCTTTTCGGTATTGCTGTTGCGGTAACTACAATGTTGGCGCTTGCAGGTATGGTTGTTGCTTTAGATGCTTTTGGTCCTGTTACAGATAATGCAGGCGGAATAGCCGAAATGTCCGATCTTCCTGAAGAAGTTAGAAACACAACTGATTCTTTAGATGCTGTTGGTAATACCACAAAAGCAGTTACAAAAGGTTATGCAATTGGATCAGCTGGCTTAGGTGCATTAGTTCTTTTTGGCGCTTACACTGCAGACTTAGAATATTTCTCATCTAATGCTGCTGAGGGAAGTTATTTCTTTGGAGTGAATCCTGACTTTTCTCTTTCAAACCCTTATGTAGTTGTTGGCTTATTAGTTGGTGGTATGCTTCCTTACTTATTTGCGGCACTAGGAATGACAGCAGTTGGGCGTGCAGGCTCAGCTATTGTTGAGGAAGTAAGAAAGCAGTTTAAGGAAAAACCAGGAATTATGACTGGTGAAGATAAACCTGATTATAGTTCAGCTGTTGATCTACTAACAAAATCTGCAATTAAAGAGATGATTGTGCCATCTTTACTACCTCTATTATCACCGATAGTCCTTTTTTATACTGTTAATTTTATTGCTACAAAAAGTGATGCATTTTCAGCTCTTGGAGCAATGCTTCTAGGCGTTATTGTTACAGGATTATTTGTTGCTCTTTCTATGACTGCTGGAGGTGGTGCATGGGATAATGCAAAAAAATATATTGAAGATGGTAATTATGGTGGAAAAGGCTCTGAGGCTCATAAAGCTGCAGTAACGGGTGATACTGTTGGTGATCCTTATAAGGACACTGCAGGACCAGCTGTTAACCCTATGATTAAGATAACTAATATTGTAGCTTTATTACTATTGGCAGTTTTAGCGCATTAAGTGCTTAAAAAAATTTTATAATTATACTAAGTATATCTATTAATGATTCTTTTTATTAATGGATATACTCATGTATAAAAAAGCTAAATATGCAACTGATTTTAATAATAGCAGGGGAAGATTTTACTCTGAATCAGAAAGCGAACATCGAAATCCCTTTCACAGGGATAAGGATAGAGTTATCCACTCAGAACATTTTCGTTTATTAAAACATAAAACTCAGGTTTTTATCGCTCATACTGAAGACTACTATAGAACTAGACTTACTCATTCAATTGAGGTTAGCCAAATAGCTCGAACTATTTCTCGTATTTTGAGACTAGACGAAGATTTATCAGAGGTATTGGCTTTGTCCCATGATTTAGGACATCCGCCTTTTTCACATTCTGGTGAGGAAGCCTTGGATGAATGTATGAGAGATTTCGGAGGATTTGATCATAATGTTCAAACACTTAAAATTGTTACTAGATTGGAAAAAAGATATCCCGATTTTGGTGGATTAAACCTTTCCTGGGAAACATTAGAAGGAATATTAAAGCATAATGGCCCAATTAAAAATTATAAAAATAAATCTCCAATAGGATTTTTTATAAAAGATTTTATTTCAAATTATGATCTAGAGATTTCTACTTTTGCAAGTTTAGAGGCACAGATTTCTTCTTTGTCAGATGATATAGCATATAATAATCATGATATTGATGACGGTTTTAGAGCAAAGAAATTCAAAATAAAAGATATATGTGAAATTGAATTAATTGATACGATTTATCAAGATATAATAGAGGAATATACTAGTCTCGATGATTTTATGATAATTCAAGAATTAGTTCGCAGGCTTATCGGTTTTATGGTTAATGACTTATTAGTGCAAACAAACAAGAATTTAAGAATATTAAAACCGCAAAGCGTCGAAGACATTAGATGTCATGATTATCCCATTGCAGCATTTTCTAATAAAATGAAAAAGCAAGACAAGGAGCTAAGAAAATTTTTACATGAAAGAGTTTATTCGCACTCTTCAATGGATAGCGATAGGAATAATGGACGCAAAATAATAAAAGAGCTTTTTGATAAATTATTAATTAACAATGACCTTCTTCCTTTAAAAATTAAACGAGATTGTGATGATCAAAATCTATCTAAAAAAGCAATTATTATATGTGATTTTATTGCGTCTATGACTGATCGATCTGCAACTGCGAATCATGCAAAGGTTATTGAACAAAAGAACCTATAGATGGATATACTAGAAAAATATAAGAATATATTAATTACTGAGCTTAATAAATCTTATTCAAAGGAAGATTTATCGAATATATCTTTTGAATTTCCAAGAGATACTTCTCACGGTGATTTTTCTACGAATGCTGCACTTATTTTATCAAAAAAATTAAAAATGGACTTAGATCAGATATTTATAGAAGTTAAAAAGTTTTTTGAAGATAGTGGCGATTTTAAAGATATCGTATTAGCAAAATCAGGTTTTATTAATTTTTTCGTTAAAGATAATATTTTACATGATTTTATTCGAGAGGTTTTAAAAAATAGAGAAAATTTTGGAAAAAAAGAACTTGGAAATGGAGAGAAGATTAATATTGAGTATGTTTCAGCTAACCCTACAGGACCTTTACATGTTGGGCATACAAGGGGAGCAGTTTTTGGTGATACGCTAGCTAATATATTTGATTTTGTGGGTTTTGATGTTTGTAGAGAGTATTATATTAATGACTCAGGTGAGCAAATAAAAAATTTAGCAAAATCTGTTTATTTAAGATATTTACAAAATTTTTCAGATAATGAAATTGTGATACCGGATAACCTTTATCCTGGAGAGTATTTAATTCCTATAGCAAAAAAAATCAGTGACGAGCATGGAGAAAAATTCCTAGATAAAGATGAGAGTGATTGGTTAGATTTTTTTAAGAAAGAATCGATATCTAGTATAATGGATATTATTAAAAGCGACCTTAAGTCTCTTGAAATAAGTCATGATGTATTTATCTCAGAAAAAGCTTTATTGGAAGAAGGTCACGTAAATAAAGCATATAAATACCTAGAGGATAAAAAACTTCTTTATAAGGGCAATACAAACCCGCCTAAAGGCAGCAAAAATGACGAATGGAGCGAAAAGAAACATATTCTTTTTAAATCAAAAAGTTTTGGAGATGATGAAGATAGGGTTGTAAAAAAACATGATGGTCAATGGACTTATTTTATGCCCGATATTGCCTATCATTTAAATAAATATGAAAGAGGATTTATTCGAATGATAAATATCTTTGGAGCAGATCATTCAGGATATATAGCTAGAATGAAGGCGGCTGTTAAAGCTGTAACAAATGAAAAGGCAAATCTCGAAATCAAAACTTGTCAATTAGTTCGTTTATCAAGAGGCGGAAAACCTGTTAAGATGTCAAAAAGGGCAGGAAGCTTTATTACATTAAAAGAAATCGTTAATGAGGTTGGTAAGGATGCGGTCAGATTTATGATGGTTTCAAGAAAAAATGATGCACAATTAGATTTTGATTTCGAAGTTTTTAAAAATGAAAACAATGATAATCCTATCTTTTATATCCAATATGCAAATGCAAGAATATCTTCGCTAATTAGAAATTCGAAAGAAAAACTTGGAAGAGATATTAAAGATAAAGATTTAATAAATGCCGATTTAACTTTTTTGCAAAATGAAAACGAAAAAAAAATAATATTTCAAATAGCTAATTTTCCAAAAGTAATTGAGCAGTCAGTTACATTTATGGAGCCTCATAGATTATCATACTATTTAAGAGATCTTGCTTCTTCTTTTCATCAATATTGGAATTTAAAAATAGATAATAAACGCATTCATATATTAGATAAAAGTGAAATAGACCTATCATTAGCTAGGGTAGCTCTTCTTTTTGCCGTTTCAATCACAATCCAAACTGGTTTAGGGTTACTTGGAATTGAAGCAATCGAGGAGCTATAAATGAATCTAATAAAATATATTAAATATGTTCTTTTAATATTAATAATTTTTGTATTTTTTTTAATTTATAAGATACTGTTTGATGAGAATGAGGTTTTAATTTTAACAAATAATAACCCAATAAAAGAGCAGCCTATTAATCCTCCTGAAATGAAAGATCCAGAAATAACTCCTTGTGTATACTCTCTTTGGAATGAAAATACCCCATGTCAAAGTACTGAAGATTTATTAAACGCAAGAAAAGAAAAAAAGGGTTTTTTTACAATTAGGTATGCAACTTTTGAAAATTATAAAGATGCTCAATTACATATAAAAAAGTTAAAAACTTTAAATGAGATCAATAAACTTAGGTTGGAAATTGAAACAATTCAGCAGGAAAAGAGTATAAGAATTAAGAAAGGTGATACATTATCAAGAATTGCTGCATTATATGGAGTTTCTATCGATGATTTAGCGTTTTTTAATTCAATAAAAGATCCAAGTAGAATAACTTTGAATCAAAAGCTATTAATACCTATGAAAGAAAAACACCGAATCATATCAATTAATATTGATGGTTATAAAGAAGCAAAGAAGATTTGTGATATCCTTATTGATAATCAATTTACCTGTTTAATCAAATCACAATAAGTAAAATATAACTTAAAGCATTACTATTTTTTTATAAACCATTGTTAATATTATATTAATTATATTTAAAATAAGATTTTTTTAGATACTCTTTTCTAAAATAGCATTTAATTAGTGTTTTTAGTAATTATAGGCGCTATATATAGTATATGGATAGTGATGGTCAATTAAATTTCTTTGTTGATTTAGATGGTTTCGAAGGACCATTAGATCTTCTTTTATCTCTAGCCAAAGAACAAAAAGTTGATTTACTAGAAATTTCAATTTTGGAATTAGCAAGTCAATATTTAGATTTTGTTACTGAAATGGATTCCCGCGATATTGAACTTGCTGCTGATTATTTAGTCATGGCCTCATGGCTTGCTTATCTTAAATCCAAGCTATTGCTTCCTATTGAGGAAATAGAACCTGGCGCAGAAGAAATGGCTGCAATTTTAGCTTTCAGATTAAGACGATTAGAAGCAATGCGAAATGCTGGTAATAGCCTTATGAATAGAAATCGTATTGGTGAAAGATTGTTTAGAAGGGGAATGCCTGAAATAATTAAGACTGTAAAAACATATTCACAAAAAGATACCATGTTTGATATTTTGAAATCATATAGTGAAGTCAGAAATAGAAATTATGTAGTAAATTGGTCACCAAAACCATTACCAATTCTTTCAATAGAGGATGCTCGAAAAAGATTAGAAGCAATGTTGGGTGTATCAATTGAATGGATAAATTTTTTAGATTTTATACCATCTTCCAAAGACACCAGTGAAAGAGCAACCGCTTTTAGAAGAAGTTCAGCTGCATCAATTTTTAATGTTAGTTTAGAAATGTCAAAAAAAGGATTAATAGAAATAAGCCAAAATAAGAACTTTGGCACTATAAGGTTTAAGAGCCTAGACAAGGAAGAAATTAAAAATAAAGAGGAGATAAGAGCCTGATGAAAGAAAATAATTTTGATAATAAAGCGTCAATTAGCCAGAATGATCAATTAAGAATAGTTGAGGCGTTATTATTTGCCTCATCTGATCCTTTAGATAAGAAAACTTTATCTGAAAAATTACCTAAAAATTCAAATATAGATGAAATAATTAATAGACTTGAAGGTATTTATCAGAATAGAGGGCTAGAATTAAAAAAAGTTGGTAATAAGTTTATGTTTAAAACAGCTGAAGATTTATCTTTTATAATGCAAAGAGAAGCTAAGGCCCAAAAGAAACTATCTAAAGCTGCTATAGAAACATTATCTATAATTGCATATCATCAACCAGTAACTAGAGCAGAAATAGAGGATATAAGAGGTGTTAATGTTTCACCTGGAACAATTGATACACTTTTACAAATGAATTGGATTAAAATTAAAGGTCGAAGAAAAGTTCTAGGCAATCCAATTGTATATGGAACAACAGATGAATTTTTGGTTCATTTTGATCTTGAGAACATTAAAGACCTTCCAGATATGAAAGAATTAAAATCAATGGGTCTTTTAGACAATAATCTTCCCCCAGATTTATATCCTGAAAATATAATAAATGATAACAACATAGAAGAAATTGATGCTATAAATTCAATTGAAGTTGATGGAGAAATTTAATGTTTCCAAGTTGGTTACAGATTTTACTTGTTGTAATGTTGGCGCTTATATTTTTTGGTAGAGGTAAGATTTCAGATTTTATGACAGATTTGGCTAGTGGTATTAAAAGTTTTAGAAAAGGCATGTCTGATGATGATAATAATACTGCTATCGAGGATAATGAAGATAAAGAATAATTTCCATTATGTTTGATTTTGGATTTAACGAGTTATTACTTTTAAGCATTTTGATAATTGTTTTTTTTGGACCTAAAGAATTGCCAGTTGTTTTAAGGGCTATACACAATTTTTTTTCAAAATTATGGGTCTATTCAAAGGAGATAAGAACCTCCATCGAATCTCTTGTTGATGATGTAGATATCTCAAATAAAAAAGAACTTATAGATGTCGAAAAAGAAATCAATAGTATTACCGAGGATATTGAGAATAAAAATAAAGAGTAATAGTTTATGAATGAAGAAAGTATAGAAGCTTCTAAAGCACCCTTAATCGATCATTTTATCGAGCTAAGAACTAGAATATTAAGATCAATTTTTGTTTTATCAGTAACATTTACATTTGCGTTTATTTTTTCAGAAAATATTTATCTATTTTTGGTTAATCCATATGAAGAAATAATGGGATCAAATAGTCAAATGATATACACAGCACCTCAAGAATTTTTAATGGTAAAACTAAAAATTGCTTTGTTTGGAGGTTTATTGATTACCTTTCCTTATTTTTGTCTAGAAATATATTCTTTCATATCTCCAGGGCTTTATAAAAAAGAAAAGATTGCGATGGCGCCATATTTTATTTTTTCACCAATATTATTTTTAATTGGCGCTGTCACTGTTCAATTTTTTATTATGCCATTAGCTCTCAATTTTTTTTCTGATATGCAAATAAAAGACTCAGATAGCATATCAGTATTAATGATGCCAAAGGTAAGTGAATATCTAAATCTAATTACATCACTTATAATTGCTTTTGGTTTGTGTTTTCAATTACCAGTTTTACTATCATTACTTGCTAGAGTTGGTTTTATTACTTCAGCCTATTTAAAAAAAGGAAGAAAATATGCAATTGTTCTAGTTTTTTTAGTTGCAGCTTTTCTTACTCCTCCTGATCTTGTTAGTCAAATTGGTCTTGCTATACCAACATTAATTTTATATGAGATATCAATTTTAATTGTTTCAATGATTGAAAAAAAAAATAATAATGATTAATAAAAAAGGAAACATTTCAATTTATGCACGATATTAATAAAATAAGACAAGAACCCGATCTGTTTTGCGATGGTTTAAAAAAAAGAGGCTTGGAAGTTGATATCGAAAAGATATTAAAGATTGATAGTAATTTAAGAGAAAGTATTTCTGAAATTCAAAGTTTTCAAGAACGAAGAAATCAGATTTCCAAAGATGCTGGAAAAGCGAAGTCAGAAGGTAATGAGTCTGAATTTCTTAAACTTAATAAAGAGTCCCAAGAAATAAAAGATTCAATTAGCAAAATTGAAGAGAGTAAATTAGAAACCGAAAAAGAACTTAAAGATATTTTGTCTTCACTGCCAAATATTCCTTCAAATGATTTGCCTGTTGGAGATGATGAAAGTTTTAATGTTGAAATAAAAAAAGAAGGAGAGTTAATAAACAAAAAATCTCCTCATCATTCTGAAATAGGCGGAGAATTGAACGAACTTGATTTTGAAACAGCAGCTGAGTTATCTGGATCAAGATTTGTTATATCATCTGGAAAAATTGCTAAACTAGAAAGGGCGTTATCAAATTTTATGATAGATATCCATACTTCTGAGCATGGCTATAAAGAAATAAACATTCCTTATTTGGTTAAGGAGGATTCAATGTTTGGAACAGGTCAATTACCAAAATTTAGTGAAGATCAGTATAAAACAGATAATGATTTATGGTTAATACCTACTGCAGAAGTTCCTCTTACAAATCTTGTTAGAAAAAAAATTATAAGTGAAGAGGAGCTACCTTTGAGGTATACGGCATTTTCTCAGTGTTTCAGAAAAGAAGCTGGTGCAGCTGGAAGAGATACTCGAGGAATGATTAGGCTTCATCAATTTCCTAAGGTTGAGCTAGTTAGCATAACAAAACCAGAGGATTCTAATGATGAGTTAGAAAGAATGTTATCTTGTGCTGAGAAGATACTACAATTACTTGAATTACCTTATAGAGTTGTTTTGTTAGCAACTGGTGATATTGGTTTTTCAGCTCATAAAACATATGATTTAGAGGTTTGGTTTCCTTCCGAAAAAAAATACAGAGAAATTTCATCTTGCTCAAATTGTTTGGACTTTCAGTCAAGAAGAATGAATGCAAAATATAAAAGCAAAAATGATAAAAAAAATATCTTTTTACATACTTTGAATGGATCTGGTGTTGCTGTTGGAAGGGCGTTGGCTGCAATTTTAGAGAATAATTATGATGAAACTGGGCATATAAATATTCCTAAAGTTTTACAACCATATATGAATGGTGAAAAGGTATTAAAAATATAAATTTTTTATATTTGATCTTTTTATATAACAAGATTATTGATCAAATATCTTAGAAAAGAGGATAAAATGGAAAACAGTTTTTTATTTGCGCAATCATCAGGTGGTTTTTTTGTTCAAATCATACCATTAATACTTATTTTTGCTATTTTTTGGTTTCTAATAATAAGGCCTCAGCAAAAAAAGATTAAAGACCACAATGCTATGGTTAGCAATGTGAAAAAGGGTGATCGTGTAGTTACTGGTGGAGGATTAATCGGAACAGTTACTGATGTTTCAGAAAATGAAGTAGATGTTGATTTTGGCAATAATATAAAAATAAAATCTCTTAAATCTACTTTAGCAGATGTGAAGTCAAAAGATTAATAAACCTAAATGCTTTATTTTTCTCTAACAAAAAAAATATTAATTACAGTTTTTTGTGCACTTTTAGGCTTATTAGCTCTTCCAAATTTTGTTGAATTAGATAAAGAAGTTCCTCTATTACCTAAAAATACGCTTAATTTAGGATTGGACCTAAGAGGGGGATCTTATCTTTTATTAGAGGTTGATACTGAAACTATTAAAAAAGAAAAAGGAGAATTTTTATTAGATGATATTCGTTCTGCTTTAAGAAAAAACAGGATCAAATATTCAAATTTAAAATTAATTAATGATGGTGTAAGTTTGATTATCATTAATGAAGAGCAGATTAGTGAAGCAAAAAATATTATTAATTCAGTTGATCAAGGCGGATCAAATCTTTTTTTAAATCAAAGTGTATCTGAACTTAATATCACTAATTCAGAGAATATTTTTAATGTAACATTTACTGAAGACGCCTTAAGAAGTAAGTATCGTTCTGCAGTTAATCAATCTATTGAGATTGTTCGAAGAAGAATTGATGGGTTAGGAGTAACAGAGCCATCCATTCAAAGACAAGGCAACAATAGAATTCTTCTTGAGGTTCCGGGGCTTGATGATCCCAAGAGATTAAAAGATTTACTTGGTCAAACTGCAAAACTCAATTTTAGAATGGTTGATACATCAACTTCTGTTTCAGATGCTTTAAGAGGGAAAATCCCCCCAAGATCAGAAGTAATTTATGATAAAGATTCAATTCCATGGCTTGTTAACAAAAAAATATTAGTTTCAGGAGAGAGATTAGCTGATGCTCAGGCTAGTTTTGACCAAATGACAAATACTCCTGTCGTGAATTTTCGTTTTGATGTTGCTGGTGGAAAATCTTTTGCAAGAGCAACATCAGAAAATGTAGGAAGACCTTTTGCTATTGTTTTAGATGATCAAGTAATTTCTGCTCCTACTATAAGGCAGCCTATTTTGGGAGGTTCAGGCCAAATTGAAGGAGGTTTTACTGTAGAAAGCGCAAATGATTTGGCAGTACTTTTAAGAGCAGGGGCTTTACCAGCTCCTTTAAATATTTTAGAAGAAAGAACAATTGGACCTGGTCTTGGAGCAGACTCAATTAACTCCGGGACAATAGCAACTATTATTGGAATGCTTTTGGTTTTAGCATTTATATTTCTTAGCTATGGAAGATTTGGTTTATATGCAAATATTGCTCTAACTCTGAATCTTGTTTTCATTGTTGGAGTTTTATCTTTAATTCAAGCAACTTTAACTCTTCCCGGTATTGCAGGAATAGTTCTAACTATAGGTATGGCGGTTGATGCTAATGTTATAATTTTCGAAAGAATTAGAGAAGAGTATGATAGTGGTAAAACACCTTTTTCCGCTGTTGAGGCAGGTTATAGTAGGGCATTAAGAACAATCTTAGATGCTAATATTACCACACTAATTGCATCATTAATCTTAATTTTTCTTGGAACAGGACCAGTTAAGGGATTTGCGGTAACTTTATCAATAGGGGTTATTACATCATTTTTTACAGCTTTCGTGATCACAAGGTTAATTGTTGCAAATTGGCTTCTTAAAAGAAAACCTGAGGAGCTTCCAATATGAGTTCAATAAGGTGGATAAAAAAAGACCTAAAAATTAATTTTTTAAGAGTTAAAAATATTGCTACTATTTTATCTATATTAGCAATAATTTCCTCCTTGTTTTTCTTAGTTTATAAAAATCTTAATTTTGGCATCGATTTTAAAGGTGGAACTTTAATTGAAATAAAAAAAGATGAGAACTTATCAATTGCTGAAATAAGGAATCAATTATCGGAATTAAATATCGGGGATATTCAGATACAAACATTTGGTTCCGATGATATAATATTAATTAGAATTGAAAATTCTACAAATTTAGATACCAACGCCGATATGAACTCGATAGAACTTATACGTTCAAGCTTAGGTAATGATGTAATTATTCAAAGAACAGAAATCGTTGGTCCAAAAGTTAGTTCTGAGTTGATACAAAAAGGGATAATTGCGATTATTATAGCTGTTTTTCTGATGCTTTTTTACATATGGATAAGATTTGAATGGCAATTTTCAATAGGAGCTGTAACTGCTCTAATACATGATGTCATGATAACAATGGGAATATTTTCATTTCTTCAAATTGAGTTTAATTTATCTATAATTGCTGCGTTATTGACCATTATTGGTTATTCAATGAATGATACGGTGGTTGTTTATGATAGAATAAGAGAAAATCTCAGAAAATATAAACAAATGAATATTTTTGATTTAATCAATCAATCTTTAAATGAAACTATGTCAAGAACCCTTCTTACATCTGTAACTACATTGTTAGCCCTTTTCTCATTATATTTTTTGGGTGGAGAGGTTCTTAAAGGTTTTACATTAGCTATGATAATAGGTGTATTTATTGGAACATATTCCTCTGTTTTTATTGCCTCACAGATTATCTTATACTTGAATGTAAAAAGGGATTGGTCAAAAAATTAATTTATTAATCTTTTAATATATGGTGAATAATATTATTATTGATTCATAATATTCATTGGGAGAGATATTTATGAGTACGATATTAACTTCATTAAGAAACACTGTAACAGTTGGATTTGCATTGGCTTTGTTACTTATGATCGTTTCTTTTGTCATTACAACAGGATCTATTGATATAGGCGAAGGCTTTAAATACAATCCTTTTTGGATGTTTGTTTTTAGGTGGCTTCATGTTTTATCAGGAGTAATGTGGATTGGTTTACTATGGTATTTTAATTTTGTTCAGATACCTAATATGCCAAATATTCCTGATGATCAAAAACCTGCAGTTTCAAAAGTAATTGCTCCTGCCGCCTTATGGTGGTTCCGTTGGGGAGCTATGGCAACTATCATTACTGGTTTAATTTTAGGTTATATAAATGGTTATCTTCATACTGCGATGACTTTAACGCTTATGGGCGGTGGATCACCAAATGAATTATTTATTGGTATTGGAATGTGGTTAGGCATAATAATGTGGTTTAATGTCTGGTTCGTTATTTGGCCAAATCAAAAGAAAGCACTTGGAATTGTTGAAGCTGATGCAGAAGTTAAAGCTGCTTCAGCAAGAACAGCTATGTTATTTTCAAGAACAAATACTATGTTAAGCATACCTATGCTATTTAGCATGGTAATTGCACAAAATATTTATTAATTTTTACTTGTATATTTCTTTAAGGAATTTACCTGTATAGCTTTTTTTAGTTTTGATAATTTCCTCAGGTGTGCCTTGAGCAACAATTAAACCTCCGTTATCACCACCTTCGGGTCCGACATCAATAATCCAATCAGATGTCTTAATTACATCAAGATTATGTTCTATTATAGCTACTGTATTTCCTTGATCTACAAGCTCATGTAAGACACTTAGTAATTTTTTCACATCATGAAAATGCAATCCAGTTGTTGGCTCATCAAGAACATAAAAAGTTCTTCCTGTAGCTTTTTTTGCAAGTTCTTTAGCTAATTTTATTCTTTGAGCTTCACCCCCTGATAGTGTAGTTGCTTGTTGACCAACTTTTATGTAACCAAGACCAACTCTTTTTAATGTTTCCATTTTTTCTCTTATGCTTGGAACAGCTTTAAAGAGTTCATGTGCTTCATCTACAGTCATCTCTAAAACATCAGAGATAGAGTTTTCTCTATATTTAATTTCTAGAGTCTCTCTATTATATCTTTTCCCTTTACATTGATCACACTGAACATATACATCTGGAAGAAAATGCATTTCTATTTTTATTAAACCATCACCCTGACAAGCTTCACATCTTCCACCCTTAACATTGAATGAAAAGCGCCCAGGTTTATATCCTCTTGCCTTTGATTCAGGTAAACCACAAAACCAATCTCTTATGGGTGAGAACGCACCAGTATAGGTAGCAGGATTTGATCTTGGGGTCCTACCAATTGGTGATTGATTGATGTTTATTATTTTATCAATTAAATGCATTCCATCTATTGAATCATATTTCATAGGTGAGTTTTGAGAGTTATTTAAGGTTCTGTTCATGGCTCTATATAGGGTTTGAAATAGTAATGTTGATTTTCCAGAACCTGAAACACCAGTAACACAAATAAATCTTCCAAGAGGAAATTCTGCATTTATTTTTTTTAAATTATTACCTGATGCACCTTTAATTGTAATTTTTTTATCATTATCAATTTTTCTCTTTTTTCTTAATTCAATAGATTTTTTTCCTGAAAGGTATTGACCAGTGATGCTGTTCTTATTTTTTTTGATTTGCTCAATATTTCCTTCTGCAACTAAATGACCTCCATGAATACCTGCCTTTGGTCCAACATCAATAATATAATCTGCAAAGTTCATAGTTTCTTCATCATGCTCAACAATAATGACTGTGTTTCCAAGATCTTTTAGTCTTTTTAGTGTTGATAATAATTTTTTATTATCTCTTTGATGTAATCCTATTGATGGCTCATCCAAAACATACAAAACACCTGTTAATCCTGACCCGATTTGAGAAGCCAATCTTATTCTTTGTGATTCACCTCCAGATAGAGTTCCTGAAGTTCTTGAAAGAGTCAAATACCCTAAACCAACATTCTCCAAAAAAGATAATCTTTCCATAATCTCTTTGATGATATTTTTGGCAATTTCTTTTTCTTTTTTATTTAATTTTTTTTCTAGCTTAACAAACCAATTTTTAGCATCTTTTATGCTTAATGAGGTTAATTGACCTATATGCATATTGTTAATTTTTACACTTAAAGCTTCATCATTTAATCTATAACCAGAACAACTTTCACAATCTGAAATAGATTGGAATTTTTCTATTTCATTCCTCATCCAACTACTATCAGTTTCAATATATCTTCTTTTTAAATTATTAATTATTCCCTCAAAAGGTTTTTTAGTTTTAAAAGTTCTTGAGCCATCATCATATAGAAACTCTATTTCATCATTTTCAGATCCATTGAGAATTATATTTTTAAAATCTTTTGGCAGATCTTTCCATTTAATATCTAAGGAGACATTGTAATGATTTGATAAGGCAAATAATGTTTGAAAATAATAGGGTGAGGGCGTAGATTTTTTTGACCAAGGAGCAATAGCGCCATCATTTATACTTAAATTTTTATCTGGAATAACTAATTCTTCATCAATGAAATATTGTGTTCCGAGTCCATCACACTTATTGCATGCCCCTTTAGGGTTATTAAAAGAAAAAAGTCTTGGCTCTATCTCTTCAATAGTAAAACCAGATACTGGACATGCATAATTAGCAGAAAATAATATTCTTTCAGCTTCTTCTTTTTTATCGCTTTGAATTTCTATTACAGCCAAGCCATCTGATAACGATGTAGCTAATTCAAAACTATCAGCTAATCTTGATTTAATATCATCATTAATAACGAGTCTGTCCACCACAACATCAATATTATGTTTAAAATTCTTTTTTAGGTTTGGGACATCTGAAATTTCATAAAATTCACCATCAACCTTAACTCTTTGAAAGCCTTTTTTTAGTAGCTCAGAAAATTCCTTTCTGTATTCACCTTTTCTTTCTCTTATGATTGGGGCTAGTAAATATACCTTACTATTTTTTTTTAACTTTAAGGCCTGATCAACCATTTCAGTTATAGTTTGACTTTTAATTGGGAGGCCAGTCTCAGGTGAATGAGGAATACCTATTCTTGCAAACATTAATCTTAAGTAATCATGAATTTCTGTTACCGTCCCAACAGTAGATCTAGGATTACGTGAAGTTGTCTTTTGTTCAATAGATATCGCTGGCGATAGTCCTTCAATTTGATCAACATCAGGTTTTTGCATCATTTCCAAAAATTGTCTTGCATACGCAGATAAGCTTTCAACATATCTTCTTTGACCTTCAGCATATATTGTATCGAAAGCTAAGGATGATTTGCCAGACCCTGATAAACCAGTAATTACTGTAATTTCCTCTTTAGGTATATTAACGCTAAGGTCTTTTAGATTATGCTCTCTAGATCCATAAACTTTAATAAATTTCTTGGAGTTTTTTTTAGATACTTCTTTCACAGTTTTTCCTGTATTTAAATCAAAATAACTTATATCATAAGATTTTATGCTATCTATATCTTTTTAAAAAAAGTCATTAAATTGGAGTTATTATGTCAGGAAGTTTAAATAAAGTGATGTTAATTGGTAGGTTGGGACAGGACCCAGAAGTCAGAAATACCCAAGATGGGAGATCATTATGTACCTTTTCTATTGCTACAAGTGAATCTTGGAACGATAAAAATACTGGTGAAAAAAGAGAAAAAACTGAATGGCATCGTGTAGTAGTATTTAATGAAGGTTTGGTTAATATTATTCAACAATATGTAAAAAAAGGTTCAAATGTCTTTATTGAAGGTCAACTTCAAACTCGTAAATGGGAAGATAAAGATGGTATCGAAAAATATACTACTGAAGTAGTGCTTCAGGGTTTTAATTCAACTTTTAAAATGCTTGATAATAGAAATTCTGGTTCAGTTGATAATAATTTTTCACAGGATAATGCAATTTCAGACTCTAGTAATTTTGACTCTGAAATCGACGATGATATTCCCTTCTAACTTATTGATTATTAATAACTAATAGTTATAAAATAACATATTAATATTTTGTAGATATAGCCATAAAATGGTAAAATATTCCTTTAAGAATCAATATTTGATTCGTGTTTAAAGGCGAGGTAAATGTCAGATACAACTGACGAAGATCCAATTGATAGCAAGGATATCTCTAATACTAATTTAGATCAGGAAATGCGTCAGTCATATCTAGATTACGCAATGAGCGTTATAGTATCTAGAGCCTTACCAGATGCCCGTGATGGTTTAAAACCAGTTCACAGAAGAATTCTTTATGCAATGCATGAAGATGGGTATGATTACAATAAGCAATATAGAAAATCTGCAAGAGTTGTTGGTTCAGTTATTGGTAAATACCATCCCCACGGTGATCAAAGTATCTATGATGCCCTTGTAAGAATGGCCCAACCTTTTTCGCTTCATCTACCATTGGTTGATGGACAAGGGAATTTTGGCTCTGTCGATGGCGATCCACCAGCTGCAATGAGATATACAGAAGTAAGGATGGAAAAAATTGCTCATCACCTTCTTAATGACATCAATTTAGATACAGTAGATTTTCAAGAAAACTATGATAACTCTGAAAGTGAACCTATTGTTCTGCCTGCTGAATTTCCAAATCTACTTGTAAATGGTGCTGGTGGAATTGCTGTAGGTATGGCTACAAATATTCCTCCTCATAATTTAAACGAAATTACAGAAGCATGTATGTTTATAATTGATAATCCTAAGACTGATGATCAAGAAATGGATCAAAGATTATGTGAAATTGTCCCAGGTCCTGATTTTCCAACTGGAGGAATAATTTTAGGAAAAAGTGGCGCTAGAAGCGCTTATACAACTGGCAGGGGTTCGGTGGTAATTAGAGCTAAAGTAGAAATTGAGGAAATACGCAAGGATAGAGAGGCGCTAATTGTTACAGAAATACCATATCAGTTAAATAAGGTGCTACTAATACAAAAAATTGCTGATTTAGTAAGAAATAAAACAATTGAAGGTATATCTGATTTAAGGGATGAAAGTGATCGTCATGGAATGAGAATAGTTATAGAACTAAAACGTGACTCAGTTGCAGAAGTAATTTTAAATCAACTTTATAAATTTACTCAACTTCAAACTTCTTTTGGCGCAAATATGGTTGCTTTAGATAAAGGAACTCCTAAGCCAATGAAGTTAAGAGAAATGCTTACTTGCTTTATTGATTTTAGAGAAGAAGTTGTAACGCGAAGATTAAAATTTAAATTAAACAAGGCTAGAGATAGAGCCCATCTATTGGTTGGCCTAGCTATTGCAGTTTCAAATATAGATGAAATTATAAAACTTATCAGATCTTCTAAATCACCTGCTGAGGCAAGAGAGGATTTAATGGATCGTGAATGGCCCGCCAAAGATGTTAAATCACTAATAAAACTAATTGATGATCCTAGACATGGTATTACTGCTAAGGGTAATTGTTCATTTACTGAAGAACAGGCCAGAGCAATTTTAGAATTAAGACTTCAAAGATTAACTGCTATGGGTATCGACGAAATCAAATCAGAATTAGATGACTTAAAAGGAACAATAGAAGATTTGCTATCTACTCTGGGTGATAAAGGTAAAATTTATGACATCATTAAAGATGAGCTAACTTATGTTAAAGATAACTTTGCCGTTGAAAGAAGAACAGAAATCCTTGGGGAATTGGATGATGTTGAAGATGAAGATTTAATAAAGAAAGAAGATATGGCTGTTACTGTTACCAGATCAGGCTATATCAAGCGTGTACCTTTATCAACTTATAGAGCTCAAAATAGAGGCGGTAAAGGTAGAGCAGGCATGCAAACAAAAGATGATGATTTTGTGAGACATATTTTTATTTCTAATACTCATCAACCAATTTTATTTTTTTCATCGAAAGGAATGGTTTACAGATTAAAGACATGGAAATTACCACTTTCTAGCCCTCAAGCAAAAGGAAAGGCCATGGTTAATCTTCTTCCGTTGGATGAAGACGAAAGAATAACAACAGTAATGTCTTTACCTGAAAATCAAGATGAATGGGAAAATTTATATGTAATATTTGCAACTTCCTCTGGTGGCATAAGAAGAAATTCATTAGCAGATTTTTGGCGTATTAATAAAAATGGTAAAATTGCCATGAAGTTAGATTCTAAAGAAAGAATTATTTCTGTTCAAACATGCACAGAAGATAACGACATACTTTTAGCAAGCAAGAAAGGCCAAAGTATTAGGTTCAATGTAGATAAAGTTAGAGTATTTGCATCTAGATCTTCTACAGGTGTAAGAGGTATTAGATTATCAAAAAATGACAGCGTTGTTGGTATGGCGGTATTAAACAGAGTAAAAGCATCAAATGATGAGCTAAGGGCTTATCTAAAGATGTCATCTATGATGCGTAAAGCGACAACAGATGATAGCAATGATGATGATGATCTGGACTTTGAAGGAAATGATATAGAGCTTTCAACAGAAAGGTATTCAGAATTAGCTGCAAGTGAAGAAATAATTCTAACCGTTGCGTCTAATGGGCAAGGAAAAAGATCTTCTGCATATGAGTATAGAACTACAAATAGAGGTGGGAAGGGTGTTATAGGAATTAAAATGACTAAATCACATGGTGATTTGGTTGCCTCCTTTGTAGTTGATGAAAATGATCAAATTATGCTTATAGATAATAGTGGAAAATTAATTAGATGTCCTATTACAGATATAAGAATAATGGGAAGAACAACTCAAGGTGTGAAAATATTTAATATAGACAAAAATGCACATGTTGTTAGTGTAGAAAGAATTTTCGAAAGCGAGGGAGAGGAAGAATGAAGATAGCTGTTTATCCAGGTTCCTTCGATCCATTTACCTTAGGTCATAAAGATATATTATTAAGAAGTTCAAGAATTTTTGATAAAGTTATAGTTGCCATTGGCGAGAACCACGGTAAACAAAATCTTTTTACTATTGAAGAAAGAATTAAAGATATATCAAATGAAATCAATGATATAGGAATTAAAGATAATGTATTAGTTGAATCTTTTAGTGGTTTAATAGTTGATTTTGCAAGATCTAAAAATGCTAATATTTTAATTAAGGGTGTAAGGGGTCCGGTAGATTATGACTATGAATTGCAGATGGCAGGAATGAATTCAACAATGAATCCTGATATCGAGACTATTTTTCTTATATCAAGACCTGAATTTAGCTACATTTCTTCATCTTTAGTTAAGCAAATTGCCTTAATGAAAGGTGATTATTCAAGTTTTGTTAGTCCAATCATTGAAAAATCTATTAAAAGTAAAATATAAAATGCCTATAATTAATAGTTTTTCAATACTTAGTTTCTTTTTATTTTTTATGGGGATGCCAATGTCAGATATAAATGCAGAGAATATTAAATCTCAAAATCTAGTGATGGAAGTAACACAGAATTCAGAAATAACAGATCCTTCTGAGAATCCTCCAATTGGTAAGGTTGTTATAAAGCTCTACCCAGATGTAGCCCCTAAACATGTTGCACAAATTACAATGTTGGCTAAAGAAGGTTTTTATGACGGAATAATTTTTCATAGAGTTATTGAAGGTTTTATGGCGCAAACTGGGGATCCTACTGGAACAGGTATGGGTGGTTCAGATCTACCAGACATAAGAGCAGAGTTTAGTGACGAACCATTTGTAAGAGGAACTTTAGGTATGGCTCGATCACAACATCCAGATAGCGCAAACTCGCAATTTTTTATTTGTTTTGAAGAGGCTTCATTCTTAAATGGTCAATACACTGTTTTTGGAAAAGTAGTTGAAGGAATGGAGTATATAGACAAAGTTATGCGCGGTGAACCGCCTGACTACCCTGATAAAATAGTATCAATGAAGTTGTCTGATTAGGGTTTATGTTTCTTAAAGATTTCTCCTTTGAACTACCTGAGGATTTAATAGCAGTTAAGCCAGTCTTTCCAAGAGACTCATCAAAACTACTTGTTTTAGAATCTCTTAACTCTTATCAAAATTGTCTATTTTCTGATATCTGTGATTATTTATTACCCGGAGATTTATTGGTGGTTAATAATACTAAAGTTAATGCTTCTAAAATTATAGGTATAAAAAAAGGCACAAAATCAAAAATAGAATTTACTTTCATTTCGAACGAAAAAAATGGTATTTGGTTATGCTTTGCCTTACCAGGAAAAAAAGTTTCTATAGGTAATTTATTTATTTTTAGAGATGTTGAGGGAAAAGTCATTAATAAAGACAAAGAAAAGATATATATAGATTTTGGAACCAAAAATAATGAATTTTCAGCCATTCTTACATCTTTTGGTGAAATTGCACTTCCTCCGTATATATCAAAGTTAAGAAAGTTTGAAGATCAAGATAATGAAGATTATCAAACTATATATGCACAAAAAAGAGGTTCAATAGCTGCTCCAACAGCAGGACTTCATTTTACAGATAATCTTCTAAAAAAAATTAAAAGAAAAAAAATTGATATCGAGAGCATTACTTTGAATATTGGTCCAGGCACATTTTTGCCTTTAAGGAATGATAAGGTTGAGGATAACAACTTACATTCAGAAAAATTTTATATTTCTGAACAATCATCAGATATTCTTAATGATGCATATCATAATAAAGACAGGAGGATTATATCTGTTGGAACAACTTCTCTAAGAGCTCTAGAGTCTTCCTTTGATAGTAAAAATTTTTTTAAACCTTTAGATACATCTACTAATATATTTATTTATCCGGGTAAAATAATTAAATCAATTGATGGCCTGATAACAAACTTTCATTTACCTCAATCATCACTTTTTTTGTTAATATGCACCTTAATAGGGACGAAAACAGCATTAGATATGTATAATTATGCTATAGAAAACAAATATAGATTCTACTCTTATGGAGATGCATGTTTTTTATTAAATAAAAATTATGGATAAATTTAAGTTTAAAGTTTTAAAAAAAGATGGCTATGCCCGCAAAGGTCTTATTGAAACCAAAAGAGGCAATATTAAAACACCTGCATTTATGCCTATAGCTACTCAAGGAGCAGTTAAGTTTACTCCCATAGAGTTTATAGAACAGATTGGATATGAATTAACGCTCTCAAATACCTATCACTTACTATTAAGACCTGGATTAGAAAGACTTTCTAGTGTTGATGGTATTTCAGAGTTTATGGGATGGAATAAGCCAGTATTAACAGACTCTGGAGGCTTTCAGGTGATGTCTCTATCAAAATTAAGAAAAATATCTGAAGAGGGAGTAAAATTCCAATCTCATATTGATGGTGCATCACACTTTTTAACTCCTGAAAATGTAATTGATTATCAGAATACAATTAAGTCTGATATTCAAATGGTTCTAGATGAATGTATTCAGTACCCCGAATCTTACGAGAATGTTAAAAAGTCAATGGAATTATCACTTAGATGGGCTGAGAGATCCAGAAAACATTATAATAAAAATAAAAGTAAAATTTATGGAGCCCAATTTGGAATAATTCAAGGAGGTGTATTTGAAGATTTAAGAGAGACATCAATTTCTGAAACAGTTAATTTTGATTTTGAGGGATATGCTATCGGCGGACTAGCTGTTGGTGAAGGTCATGAAAAAATGATTGAGGTTGTTGATTATACTGCGCCCCAATTACCTGAAGATAAAGTGAGATATCTTATGGGGGTCGGAAAACCTAATGACATTATTGAGGCAGTTTATAGAGGTGTTGATATTTTTGATTGCGTTATCCCAACTAGAGAAGGAAGACATGGTATCGCTTATGTTGGCTCTAGCTCTATTAACATAAAGAATTCTAAATTTGAGAGTGATTTAACTCCGTTAGATGAAAGTAGTGATTACTTTGTTTCAAAAAAATATTCAAAAAGCTATTTAAATCATTTGTTAAAAATTAAAGACCCTTTAGGACCAATGTTAATTTCTCTCCATAATCTTAATTATTATTTCAATTTGATGACTGATCTAGGAGTATCCATTGAAGAAGGTAGATTAGATAGTTTTCGAGAAGATTTTTATAAGGATAATTAATCTTGAGAGGACTCTTTGCCGTCTTCTTTATCAATTTTAGCGGCTTTTATGCATTCTTCTCTTTCGACTCCCGCAGCTGTACAAATTAATTCACCTGCAACAGGAATTTCCTCTTTTACTGACGAACAAGAAGTTAACAGTAAAAAAACAAATAAAGAAAAAAAATAGCCTTTCATAAATACCCCTCTTGTAAGAAATTAGCATATTTAAATGAAATTCAAAATATCTTAATTTTGATCGATTTTATTTGATTTGAATTAAGCAAACATTTAAAAGGTATCTTGTGTGGGCCCGTAGCTCAGTAGGTAGAGCACCTCCCTTTTAAGGAGATTGTCACAGGTTCGATCCCTGTCGGGCTCACCATCCTTAAACCAAGGTTAGCCTTAGTTTTAAGAGATTTTCCACTCAAATTATATTTCTTGAATTTATAAGTATCTGTAAAAAAATTTGTGCTATGTGTAAAAAAGTTTAATCTTTGGCCATAAAGGAAAACTTATGAAGAGACTTTTATTAGGTTTGGTCATTACAATAGTTATGGCAATATTATTCTTATTTTTTGGTAATTGGTTGGACGAGCTAAAACATCTAATTGATGTGAATCATGTTCACTAATTTTATATTTATTATTTAATTATTTTAAAGGAGAACAATATGAAGGGTGCTAAGGAAATTATTGAAACATTCTGGAAAATCCAAGATGAAGGTGATTATACAAAAGTAGTAGAGTTATTTGCTGAAGATGCTGTTTTAGTTGATCCCTTTTTTGGAACATTTGAGGGTAAAAAAGCAATTGGTGAATTTATGAATAAAATGAACAAAGAAATGACCTCAAGAGAGACAAGTTTTATTGCAAAAGAAATAGATGGAGGCGGGGAGGTTGCTTGGGCCCAGTGGACTGCTAAAACTCCAAATGGTGATGTAGAAGGATGTGGTTTATATAGAGTAAAGAATGGAATGATGACTTATTATAAAGATTATATGAATGCGCCTAAAGAAAACAAAATATAACACTAATTAAATTTAATTAAACAAATACTATCTTTAATTAGATTTTTATTCTATAAGCTTTTTAAATTTAAGGAGACTAAATATGCCATCAGGTAAAGTTAAATGGTTCAATGCCAATAAAGGTTTTGGATTTATTGAAAATGATGAAGGCGGCGATGATGTATTCGTACATATTTCTGCCGTTCAAGAATCAGGATTGGGAACTCTAAATGATAACGATCATATAAATTTTGAGATTGTTGAAAATAGAGGAAAAAATGCTGCTGCTAATCTAACAAAAGTAGAATCAAGCGACTAATAAAGCTACATAATATAGCTATCTTTAAGAATATATTATAATTCAATCACTATTAAACTTACTGCCCTTAAATAAGGGTTATTCAATAATATGTTTATAGAAAATTTAGTGTAAATTTTCAGATTTAACTGAAGATATCCTTAATTATAAATTGAATACAGAAGGGTGCTTTAATTATTCTTCCTTCTTAAATGCATTTTAAATAAATAAAAGGCAATTGGCTCATAAATAATATTCATTAAAAATATACAAAATCTATTGTCTAAGAAAAAAGTTAGCCATTTAAAACCTTGAGTATTTTTCCATATTAAAATAAAAGCTGCTGCTCCTACATATTCAATTCCATTTTGATATGCGTACATTCTTCTATTATATTTATCTTCTAATGATGAGGAGTCTTTGTATTCAATTCCCTCAGATCTTAATTTGTAGACTTCTATCTCTCTTTTGCATATAGGACAGGTATCATTATAATAAACATCAATTGATTTTTTTTCTTTGGATTTATTTATTTTCATCATTTTCTTCTTGCAACAAAACCTTTTTCAATAATTTATATTCTTCACTATCCTCACCTAGTGTTTTCTTAAAATACTCTAAGGCTCTTTTAGTTTTATCACTCATTATATTTCATTACTAATTACCAGAATTTTTTCCAAGTACTTTTAAAATTATCATTAGTATTATAATTGCTATTGGAACAGCGCCAAGTTTTAAAATATGAATTATGCTTTCAAGTAAGTTTTCCATTTCAATTCTTTATTTAAATGAATATAAATAAATACATTATAAGAACTATTCTTTAAATTTTAAATAGGTGTTTTGATGAGAAATATAATTATTAGTGTTTTTTTAATTTTACTGTTAAGTGCATCAAGTTATGCTCAGTATAAAGAACCAAAATTGAGAAATAATCTTAATATTTACAAAAAAGAGCGAGAGAGTAAAAAAATCGCTTTAACGATTAAAGATGAATGTAAATATTTAAAATTGAGCGCAATTAATCTTGTTAAAGAAGCATATTCATTAAACATTAGTAATAATAAAATTGTTTCAGATGAAGAAATGAAGTTAATAAAGGATGCGCATTATTTCTCAGTTAATTGGTCGTCATTATGTGATTAAATATCTATGAAGAAAATAAAAGAATATATATTAAATTTAAATTATACCCAAATTTCATTAATTATTGCTTATATCATCAATATGTTGGTACCTCATGATTTACTCAACATGACATCCGGCAGTTCAAATTTTTGGACTGGATTAATATTAATAGTTTTATTTTTATTATTTAAAGAAAAAAAGGAAAACTAACATGAAAAATTCCTATACAAATGAAAAAGTAGTGCTTTCCAAATATCCATCTGGAATTGCAAAAAAAGAAAACTTTAGCGTAATAAAAGAAGATATTAATAATATTAGTGAAAATGATTTTCTTATTAAGACAAAATTTTTAGGTCTTGATGCAGCTTTAAGGTTATTAATTCGCGATAGCGATGAATTTCTATTTAGAGTCAAAGAGAATGATATTTTACACGGAAATATTGTTGGTGAAGTTATTGAAAGTAATAATTCTGACTTTCAAATTGGAGACTATGTTGTTGGGTCTCTTGGGATTCAAACATATGCTATCTCAGATGGAGTTGGTATTGAGAAAGTTGATACCAATTTTGCTCCTCCTGAATATTGGTTAGGCGGTATGGGTATTCCTGGGTTAACTGCATATTATGCGCTTTTAGATGTATGTAAACCCACTGTTGATAAGAATGTCCTTATTACTGGAGCAGCAGGAGCGGTTGGTTCTATCGCAGGTCAAATCGCAAAAATATGTGGCTCTAAAGTATTTGGAACAACCGGTAGTCAAGAAAAATGTGATTGGTTAGTCAATGAACTGGGCTATGATTACGCATTTAACTATAATGATAAGGATTGGTTTTCAAAGCTTAAAGATGCTTCCGAGGGAAAACTAGATATTATTTTTGATAATTCTGGTGGTGAAGTAATGAATCAATCTTTAAAAATAATTGGTCTGAATGGTATTGTATTATTGTGTGGCTCTACTTCACAATATTATGAAGATGAAATGAAGGGGCCGAGTAATTATATTTGGCTAGGTACTATGAGAGCAAGGTTACAGGGATTTGTAATTTTTGATTATGAAAATCGCTATAATGAAGCAAGAGTTAATCTAGGAAAATGGCTAAAAGAGGATAAAATTAAAATGCCAAACTATATTATCGAGAGCTCTATTGACGCTTTTCCTGATGCTTTTGAAGATTTGTTTTCAGGAAAAAACTTTGGGAAAATGATACTTAAGTTAAATGATTAAAAATATTTTAAGAGCAATTTTTCCTGTTTTTGTTTTGATTCTCTTCTTATTGTTAATTTTATATATAAATGGTTTAGTAAAAGAATAGTTAAAAAGTTGGAGAAATTATGAAGAAATTATTTTTATTTTTGTTTTTATCATTTCTAGTGAATGGTCATGCGAGTTCACATAGCTTATTAGAATCCGTTAACAGTGATCATAGAATTGAAAAAAACACTCTGAGAGACAAATATAGAAACCCCTATGAAACACTTTCATTTTTTAGAATTGAACCTGAAATGACTGTAGTTGAACTTTCTCCTGGTAGAGGTTGGTATACAGAGATTTTAGCTATGTTTATGTATGACAAGGGAAGATATATTGTAGCTCCATATAATCCAAATTTAGGCGGGTATGCCGAGCGATTATGGAATAGCTATAATGAGTTACTCAAAAGTAATGAAGTTTATAACAAAGTAGAAACAACATTTTTATTTGATAAATTAGCTGAAGATAACAGTGTTGATGTAGTTTTAACTTTTAGAAATGTGCATAATTGGATTAATAATAATGACGAAAATGCGAAAAAAATATTTAAACAATCCTTTTCAGCCCTGCGATCTGGTGGTTATTTTGGAATTGTTGAACATAGAGCAAAGAAAGAAACTTCTCTAGAGGATATGTATAAATCTGGCTACATGACAGAAAAATTTGTTATTGATCTTGCTAGAAAAGCAGGTTTTTTACTTATCGATAAATCAGAAATAAATTCAAATAGTAAAGATTTAAAAAATTATCCTAAGGGAGTATGGACCTTACCGCCATCCTTGAGGCTTAAAGATGAAGATAAAAGTAAATATCTTGAAATAGGCGAAAGTGATAGGATGACTTTATTGTTTCAAAAGCCTTAAGTTTTTAAATAAAGTTAATGAAGAGATTGATAATATTTTTATTACTCTTATTATTGATGCTCTCAATTATTTTTAAGAGGATATTTTAATGAGAAAACTTTTTTTAACATTTTTTTTTGGATTTATAATGACAGTAAATTTTAATGCACAAACTCAAGACCTAGATACATCTGATAGAATAACAATTGTAGAAAATATGAATAAATATGCAATAGGCATAGACACAAAAGATTATGAGTTATTTAGATCAATTTTTTTAGATGATGTAGAGGTCACAGTTATTTATGACCCTAATTGGAGAGGTGGAGAAGAAGTAAAATTTAATGGAAAAGAGAGTTGGGTTAAGTATGTTAAAGAAACTATAAGTCAATATAGAGCTACTCAACATATGCTTGGTAACCCAATGATTAGTTTTGATGGTGAAATAGCTATTGTAAGAACCGATCTACAGGCATCACATTATTATATTAAAGATCCTGAAGCTAAGACTACCTTATGGGGGTTTTATGAAACACATATGGTTAAAGATGAAAATTGGAAAATAATTAAACACACTTTAACAAGCATAGGTTCAGAATAAATTTATATGTCTAAAAAGGACAAGAAGAAAAAACGACCAATTAGACAAAAACAAGGGACTTATGAAAG
The DNA here is from genome assembly GCA_003212795.1 of OCS116 cluster bacterium AG-435-F03. Taxonomy (GTDB): domain Bacteria; phylum Pseudomonadota; class Alphaproteobacteria; order MED-G09; family MED-G09; genus AG-430-B22. Next base: position 498,654 of record QCOV01000001.1, read on the forward strand.
AGTTGTAGAAAGTAAAAAAAAATATAATCGAAAAAAAAATAAAATTAATCTATAAATTCTATTTTTGATAGGAGCTAAAATGAATCTATTTAATATGGCTAAAGACCTTAAGGGTATGGAAAAAATGATGAAACCAGCACTTGAAAAATTTATGAAAGATTCTGGTTTTGTAAAAAAAGAAGAATTAACAAAATTAGAGAATAGAATAAAAGAATTAGAAGATAGACTTAATAAAATTTGATTATATTTTTTTTAGGATGCCACTAAAAGAAGCTATTATACCCTTATTATTGAAAATTTTTCCTTTTAAGAACAATAATGATTTTGTTGCTTTTGTGATTTCCCCATTTGAGAATATAATACCTTTTTCATATGAGGCCATTAGAAATTCAGTAGAGCAGCTAATAGTTACATAATTGCTTTTTGAAGTGTACTTATGTCCAATTATAAATAAAGCATAGTCTGCAAAACTCATTATCATCCCTCCATGCAATGAGTTAATAGAATTTGTGTGATGGTCTTTAAAGTCAAAAGCGGCAATTGGTTTATCATCATCGATCTTAAAATAGAACGGACCAACAAAATTTTCATAAGGCTCTTCCACATGCCATGTTTGAAAATCTTTTAAATCTTCTGGTTTATTCATTTTGTTACCTATAAGTAAATTTACATATAATCATTTTTTATTTATCATAAGATTAAATATATGGAGAAAAATGAAATTATGACAGATGAAAATCAACTATCTTCAGAAGAAATTAAAAAACTGAGAAACCTTATTGATACAGAAGAAATTAAAAAACTAAGGCTCAAATACTCATATCATATGGATGCAAGAGAACTAGATGATTTAATGGATGTTTTTGCAGATGGAGCAGTATGTGGGTATGGACCATATGGTGATTGGGAAGGTAAAGAAACCATATACAATAACTATAAGGAAACCTTTAAAGATACAATTAATACACCTTTTGTGAGTATGCATGTAAACACAAATCATTTAGTTGAAATCACTGGTCCAGATACAGCAAAAGGTAGGGTATATCTTTTGGATGTTATAACTAAAAATATGGATGGATCAGATATTGAAGAGGGTAAGAGTAATTTTTTATGGTTTGCTTTATATGATGAGGAATATATTAAGATTGATGGCGAATGGAAGGTCAAGAGAATGGATTTACACTTTTTCTGGCCTGAAAGACATATTGCCGATGACTTTTCGACTAAGTTTGTATTATAAAAAGATGAGTAAAGTACTTAATAAGACAGCGTTTTTATTTTTGGTCATTTTTTCATTTCAACCAAATGCTTATTCTTTTGTGACAGTATTGGGAAAAGGCGATGCATCATTATGCTATCAATCAGCAAAAACAGGTACAGGTGGCATAAGTGCTATTAACACATGTCTTTCAGCTATAAATGATATTGCTTTAACTCAGAAAGATTTATATGCCACATATGTTAATTTAGGGATAATTTATAATAACTCTAAAAAACCTGATAATGCTATTGAGTTCTTAAACAAAGGTCTTGAATTTGACGAAACATTACCAGAGTCACTCTTAAGTCTAGGTAATAGCTTTTATTTGAAAAAAAATTATGAAAAAGCCATTGAATTGTATGACCAGTCATTAGACAAAGGTTTAAATGATATATCAGCAGTGTATTTCAACAAAGGTCTCGTGTATGAAAGAATGAGTAATGTTGATTTAGCAGTTGAATTCTATAAAAAAGCTGTTGAACTAAAGCCCCAATATTATGATTATTTTGAAAAAAGAGCACGACTTCAAAGATCTGGCGAGTGGACAAATTAAATAAATGATAAAGTTTTTATCAGGCGTTTTGTTTGGAGTAATTATGTCTATTTATTTTCAAGAAGACATAACGAATCTAATAAATAATTTAGACAAAATTCTTAATTATCTCATTAGTTAACTAACTAAAACTCATAACCAATTTTAAATCCATATTTTGAATTCTTTTTATCCGTTCCAATTGGGGGAGATGAGTCATGTATGTATTCATAATTAATATTAATAAAAAAATTATCTGTAGCTTTTACTCTTAGACCTAATCTTAGTAGTGATCTTATTTCAGAGAAATCCTCTACATCTGGTTGAAAATATATCAAAGTATTAAATGATGTATTATCTGAGATATTAAATAAATAGTTTAAGTATGTATTTATTCTTACTGTATCTCTCTCATCAAGATTAATCCTTTTTTCATTTTCATCAAATACACCAATTCCTAGTCTTAAATTTTTTAATGGACTAAATCTTAACCCTATTCCAATAAGATTTCTTTCTTCAATTTTTTCTAAAGGCTTTTCATTCGATTGAATAAAAAATTCTGCTGCTATGAGTGATGATATTTTTCTCGCAAATCTAAGGTGCAAAAATGTATTATCTTCATTTATTCTGTCATCTTTCTCTCTTCTAGAATAATTAAATATTAAAAACCTATTCCAAACCTCATTATTAAAATCAAACCTTGTTCCTATTGAATAATTAGTTCTATCAACTGTTCCGCTTGAACCGTTAAAACCAAGATTAAGTGATATTTTAGTTCCGACTAAATCTTCTTTACGAGAAGTCTCTATATCAACAATTTGACTCACAAGGGTAGTGTTAAAAATAATAAAAGAGATAAAGGTTAAAATTTTTGTATTATAAAAACTCATTTTGCATTTTCTTTGATATGAATATCTCTTTGAGGAAAAGGAATTTCAATATTATTTTCTTTAAATTTATTCCATATATCAAACATAACCTCACTTTGTGGTCCAAATCTTCCTTCATCAACATCACCAATCCAAAAATGAAGTAAGAAGTTAACAGAGCTATCAGCAAATTCTCTCAAAAAACAATTTGGTTGAGGATCTTTAAGTGTTCTTGGGTGCTCTAAGGCAGCTTCTAATATTAGTTTTTTTACTAAATCGAGATCAGAAGAGTATGCAACACCAATGGTTATTTCTATTCTTGAATCAGTGTCTGAATGCGTATAGTTTATAACTTTACTTGTAATAAGATCTTCATTTGGGACCATAACTTCCTTACCATCAAAAGTTCTTATTCTTGAATTTCTTTGTCCAGTATTTTTAAGAGTACCTAAAGTCCCATCATTTAATTGGATGATATCTTCATTTTCTATTGTGCTATCAAAAAGAAGAATGATGCCACTGACATAATTAGATATAATTTTTTGTAATCCAAATCCAATACCTACTACTAAAGCAGAAGTTAGAAATGCCAAACTTGATAAATCTACACCAAGTATATTTAATCCAATTATAATAAATAAAATAAACAAAACTATTTTAGATATTAGGGATATCCTATTAATTGTATTTGAATTGAATATTGAAGAATTTAATTTTGATAATTTGTTTATTCCCTTATCAGCCAAATCAATAACAAAACCAGTTATTGAAAAGAACGCAGTCGAGAGCAGAATAAATCTTATACCATCATAAACAGAATAATTATCTTCATTTATAGAAATTGATAGTGTTTCAGAGTCTAAGATGTTTTTGACTGGTTGAAGAAATGAGAGGTTATCTAATGAAAATAAAATTAATAATGAAAACACCAAAATAGATATAGCTAAAAATAATCTCGGTATAAAAATAGCTAGAGCTAATTTTTTAAAAAAAGTTTTCATTTAAATTTAATTATCAGATTCGCGGTATTTATTTATTATTATTATTGTATTAGTGTTAAATAATGATCTCCTATTATTAGGTAGATTGAATGAATATTAACAACTGGAGTAATTATTATGGAAAATACTGATATTATCATTACAGCTACATTTGATGTTGATCCTAAGGAACTGGACGATTTAATGGCAAAATGTAAACCACTTATAGATGGCGCTCTCGAAGAAGATGGCTGTCAGGATTACAGTTGGACTTTAGATCCATATGTGCCTGGACGTATCTGGGTAATGGAAAGATGGGAAAGTGAAGAATCGTTAAAAAAACACTTTGAAGATGAGTGGTATAAAAATATGGGTGCAACTTTAAATGAAGTAGGTCTTTTAAATGCTTTCTCAGCAAAATATAAGATTGTAAAACAGGAGCCTGTTTATGATGATTCAGGAACTCCAAGAGCTGATTTTTTTAGTGAATAGAATAAGCAACATAACGAAAAATAAATTAAAGGAAACACGATATGAGTGATGAATATGCAATTAGACAATTAGTCGAAAAATACGCTGATGCTGTAAATAGAGTAGATAAAGAAGATTGGGCTTCTACTTGGTGTGAAGATTCAGAATGGGATTTGAGTAGTATGCCTGCTGTAACAGGGAAGGATGCAATTGTTGAGCTATGGGTTAATGCTATGGCAGGCTTTCCTTTTGTTGCACAGTTAATTCAAAATGGGACAACTGAAATTAATGGTGATACTGCTACTGGTAGGTGGTATATTGTTGAACACATACAAACTACAGAAAAAGACTCTGATGGAAATCCTGTAGGTTTTTTTAATATAGGTGTTTATCAAGATAAATATATTAAAGAAAATGGTAAATGGCTTTTTCAATTAAGAAAATATGCTGTTCTTTATAATGATAATGGCACAGGAAATATGACTGGAACGGCTAATCCTTATCCTGAGTTAATAACATAATATTGTGGCAAAACTAGGTTTTACAGGTATTGGTGTTTCTAATTTAAAAAAATCATCAGATTTTTACCAGAAGATTTTGGATCTAGAAGAAAAAGGTACATATGAAAATGTTGAAGTTGATCTTCAAGATGGCACTAGCTTTTGTATAGATGAAATTGTCCTGGGTGAGAGGGGTTCTGAAGAAAACCTTCTTATTTTAATGAATTGGCCTAATGAAGAAAGATTATATGATGGTCATAATGTCAAAGTAGTTTTTGCTGTTGATGATGCTAATTTAACAATGGATCAAATTCGAAATAATGGCGGAATTGTTGATCGCGAAGCTTTACCTCATTACACAATAGAAGGAGGCTTAGTGGGAATGGCTCGAGATTTTGATAATAATGTTATTGAGATTGTTCAATGGCCAAAAGAAAACTAAAACTCAGGAAAATCCTTTCCAAAAGGAATATCAAAGTTATCTAATGAAGGATTCAAATTATATGTTATGTTTCTAAGATAATTTGATAACTCATCATTTGTCATAGATTCATCTAAGGAATCAAATTTTATTGGATCGCCAATTTTTAATGGAACTGATGAGTTTATTCGTCTTCTTACTTCGTGAAAGAGTAATGCAGATCTTAATGTTTGACTAATATGGCTTGCAACATGAAATAAACGACTGTTTTGACCATAAAAATATATTGGTAGAATAGTAGCTTTACTTCTCTTAATTAATCTAGCTGTAAAGTTTCTCCATTTTGGGTCATATGCTTCTTTAGTAAATACAGTATTAGTTGTAGAAACAGTCCCACCTGGAAAAATTACTACAGCACCACCATCATTAAGAAAGTTTCTAGCAGTTTTTCTTGTTTCTATATTTGTGTTTAGCGCTTCTTTAGTTCCAGAAAAATCAATCGGCAAGAGATAACCCTTTGTTTCAGGTGCTCTTAATAATAGGGCATGGGTTAAAACCTTAAATTCTTTTCTTATTTTCTTAGATAACCAACAAATAACTAGGCCATCAAGTACACCAAAAGGGTGATTAGCTACAATAACTAAAGGGCCATCTTTTGGTATTTTGGAAATTTTTTCTTCATCATACTTCACATTTAATTCTAGTATATCAATACATCCATCCCAGAAGTCTTCCCAATTTTCCGGTTGATTTTGATAATTTCTATAGAGGTTATACAGTTTAGGTTGACCAGAAAAAAACTCAATAGATCGTATGAAGGCTTTTCTTGGAAAAGAATCTTCTGGATTCGCATAACTAAAATATTTTGTGTCTAAATATTCCATTTATTAATCTTTTTCTTTTACTTTACCAATAGTGGGCATATGTCTCAAATAATCTCTTTCACCAATTTTTATTAAAGTATATTTAGTATTTGAAGCTGGAGCAAATAGAGGTTTATCTCTTTTCTTTAATATTGGGGCAAGTATCATTCCAGCTATAAATCCCCCAATATGAGCGGAATAGGCCACCCCTGATTGACCTTGGTCTATAACATTAATTAATTGAAGCCCCATCCAAATCCCAAGAACAATAAAAGCAGGCACGGTAATTAGTCTAACAATAAAAACTATCCACATAAATACCCAAATTTTTGCTCTTGGGTACATGATTAAATATGCTCCTAATACGCCTGCAATTGCTCCACTAGCACCAATCATTGGAACGGGACTATTTGGATCATAGAGAATTTGAGCAAAAACAGCTGCAAAACCACATAACAAGTAAAATATTATGAATCTAATTTTTCCAAAACTATCTTCAATATTATCTCCAAATATCCATAAATAGACCATGTTACCTATGAGATGTGATAAATTACCATGTACAAACATTGAACTTATTATTGTAAACCATTGATTATTAATGTTATTTATTAATTTGACTGGTGTTATTCCGAATGATCTTACAAAATTATTAAAATCTATTTGATTCAGACCCATTTGATAGAAAAATATTAAAGAACATAGGGTTATTAGAAACCAGGATATATAAGGCCTCATTGAGGTTGGGTTATCATCTCTGAATGGAAAAAAGAACATTTAATAAATACCTATCTATCCTTATTTTTAGTTACATAGAGATACAAGAGTTGATTTCAAATATACAGCAAAATCAGTCATTTTATCCAATCATTAATAACTTTAACTATGACAAAAAAAATAACATCAATAGTTCTTGCGGCCGGAAAAGGCACAAGAATGAATTCAAGCTTACCTAAACCATTACATTCTGTAGCAGGAAAGCCAATTTTGTCTCACATAATAGAAAACATAAATGCAGCTAGTATTAATGATATTATAGTTGTTATTAACAACGAAAGTGATGATTTAAAAAATTATCTTAATAAAAATCATCCTAATGTAAGAACTTGCGTTCAAGAAAACCAAAATGGAACTGGTGATGCAGTTAAATCTGTATTCGATAATTATGATTTATCCGAAAGTGATGGGATAGTGGTTATTTTTGGTGATACTCCTTTATTGAAACTAGAAACAATTCAGAAGTTATCAGAATCATCTTTAAAAAGTGATTTAACTATTATGGCTTTTGAAGCTGCTAACCCTAAAGGTTATGGAAGAATTATCTTAAAGGACAACAAGCTTCATTCAATCGTTGAAGAAATTAACACCACTGAAAAAAATAAGAATATTAAACTCTGTAATGGTGGGGTTATGGCCTTTAAAAATAATGATCTAGGAAAACTTTTGGGATTACTCAAAAACGATAATCCTAAAAAAGAATTTATTTTATCTGATATGGTTGAAGTTATTAATAATCAAGGCGGTACATCTGAATTTATACAATGTGAAGAACTTGAAATTTTTGGTATTGATACAAAAATTGGTTTAGCGAAAGCTGAAAAAGAATTTCAAAATAGATTAAGGATGAAATTTATGTCCGAAGGCGTGACTTTACTCGATCCTGAGTCTGTTTTTTTTCAATCTGATACTGTTATTGAGGAAAATGTTGTAATTCAAAATAATGTTTTTTTTGGAAAAAATGTTCATTTAAAAAGTGGGGTTACCATAAGATCATTTTCATATGTTGAAGAGGCAATCATTCATGAAAATGCCACAATTGGACCATTTTCTCGTCTTAGAGGAAATGTAAGTATTGGTATGGATTGTAAAATAGGAAATTTCGTTGAGGTAAAAAACTCCACTTTAGATAAGGATGTTAAGGCTAGTCATCTCTCTTATCTGGGTGATAGCGAAATCGAAGAAAATTCTAATATTGGGGCAGGAACAATTACTTGTAATTATGATGGTGTAAATAAAAATAAAACCCATATTGGGAAAAATACTTTTATTGGATCAAACACATCGCTTGTTGCGCCTGTTGATATTGGAGATAATGCTCATATTGGTGCAGGTTCAGTGATTACAAAAAATGTTGAAAAAGAAAGTTTAGTTTTAACAAGAGCACCTTTGAAGACTGTTTCAAATTGGGCAAAGAAATTTTTGGGCAATAACTAGGAGATTGTTATGTGTGGTATTTTTGGTGTTATAGCAAATAACGATAATGTAAAAGATCAAATTTTCGATGGACTGAGAAGGCTTGAATATAGAGGATATGACTCGTCAGGTATTGCAACCATTAACAATGATCAGATAAATTGCATAAAGTCACAAGGTAATTTAGATCAGCTTCAGAAAAAATTAATCAATGAAGATTTATTAGGTAATGTTGGGATAGGTCATACCAGATGGGCTACTCATGGAGTTCCTAATGAAGCTAATGCTCATCCTCATATAACTGATGAAGTTGCAGTTGTTCATAATGGTATTATTGAGAATTTTTCTTTACTTAAAAATCAAATTTCTGAAACAGGTATAAACTTTAAAAGTGAAACTGATACAGAAGCAATTGCACACCTTATTACTCTTTATTTAAAATCAGGGATGGGAAGTTATGAGGCTATAAGAGCTACAACCGAAGATATTAAAGGGTCTTATGCATTAGCAATTATAGTAAGATCAGAACCAAATAAATTATATGCTGTCAGAAAAGGAAGCCCTCTTGCTATTGGATCATCAGATAGTAAAAATTATATTGGATCAGATGGTTATTCTTTAGGTAATTATTGTAATGAAGTTACCTATTTAAAAGATGGAGACATCGCAATCATAAAAAATGACGCTTTTGAGATATTTGATCATCAAAATGAATTTATAAATAGAAAATCTCAAATAATAGATAAGACCGTTACCTTAGCAGAAAAAGGTGCATTTAAACACTTTATGTCAAAAGAAATTCATGAACAGCCGAGTGTTATTCAGGATTCTATTAGTCATTATATTAATAACGAAGATTTAACAGTGAATTTACCAAAATTCCCATTTAATATTACTAATTTAAAAAATATCACTTTAGTTGCATGCGGAAGCTCATATTATTCTGGATTAGTTGCCCGTGAATGGTTTGAGAAACTTGCTCGCGTGAAGGTTGATGTTGAAATTGCTTCTGAGTTTAGGTATCGAGAAGCTCCGATGGATTCAAGCGGACTAACTGTATTTATTTCTCAATCAGGTGAAACAGCTGATACTTTAGCAGCCTTGAAGCATTGTAAAAAACTTAATCAAAAAACTATTTCAATAGTGAATGTTCCAAATTCTTCTATGTGTAGAAATTCAGATTCATCTCTTAAAATTTTTGCTGGACCTGAGATAGGTGTTGCATCGACCAAGGCATTTACCTGCCAGCTTGTTGTTTTAGCATCTTTAGCTATTCATATTGGAAGGATTAACGGCAATCTATCAGATGATGATGAAAATAATTATGTAAAATCATTACTTGATGTTCCAAGATTAATTTCTAATGTTTTGGATCAGGAAGAAGACCTTATTAAAATTGTAAAAGAATTAAATCCAATTAAAAATGCTTTATATCTTGGAAGAGGGCAGATGTATCCTGTTGCTCTTGAGGGGGCATTAAAACTAAAGGAAATTTCTTATATTCATGCGGAAGGTTATCCTGCTGGTGAAATGAAGCATGGTCCAATAGCTCTTTTGGAAAAGGGTCTTCCTGTAATAATTGGTGCGCCATCATTTAACTTATTTGATAAAACAGCATCTAATCTTTATGAAGTTATCGCAAGAGATGGAAATGTTTTACTTATCACTGATCAAGAAGGTTTAAATCATCTTGGAGATACCACAAAAAAAATAAAATCATTTATTGTTGATGAAGCTAATATTATTACTGCACCATTCATTTATACTATTCCTTACCAACTTTTTGCATATCATACAGCTCTTCTTAAAGGAACTGATGTTGATCAACCAAGGAATTTAGCTAAATCAGTAACTGTGGAGTAGAAAAAATAGTGAATAATATTGTTGAGGGGGGATGTTTTTGCGGTTCTGTTCGTTATAGTTTTAAGTTTGATAAATATCCATCAGCAAATTGCTATTGTTCAATATGTAGAAGAATTTCAGGGGCTCCATTTGTTTCTTGGCTGGCTATTCCTTTAGAGCTCTTTAAATACCTTAACAATAAACCTAAAAAAATAAGATCTTCTTCTCATGGAAATCGTTTTTTTTGTGAAGAGTGTGGCACTCCTATAGCCTGTATTCTTGAGGAAGATCCAAAAAATATTAATATTACTATTGCCAGTCTCGATAAGCCGGAAGAATTTGTACCAAAAGCTAGAATATATGTTGATGATATGCTCGATTGGTTAAAATAAAATCATTTGAATTAAATTTTTGCTTATTGATCTTTTTTATACTAAGTATAAAAAAATGATGATTACTAGTAAATTTAGAGTTGATGGTATAGCGATATCTTTATCTTTTCTATGTGCGTTGCATTGTCTATTTGTTCCATCTTTTATTATTCTGGCACCAAGTTTTTTATCTATTTCATTTAATAATGAATTTATACATTACTTAATTTTATTATTGGCAGTTCCTATTAGCCTATTTGCTTTATCTATTGGATATAAAGCCCATAAAAACTTATCTATGGTTGTTATCGGTTTTTTGGGTCTATCAATTCTTTTGTTTGCCCTTTTTTATGGTAACATTCTATTTGGAGAAACTGGAGAAAAAGGACTGACATTATTAGGTTCAATCGCAGTTGTTTTAGCTCATTTCAGAAATCTAAAAGTTTGTAAGGAATTAGATTGTGAATGTCACGATAGTTCAGTTTAACCTATATAATTCAATACTTTTGAATATCTAATAATTATTATTTACATTTTTTTTTAAAGGAGAAAATTATGTTTAGTCATGTAATGGTTGGAACCAACGATATAGAAGAAACTAAAATTTTTTATGACAAATTATTAGGAGTTTTAGGAGCTTCACCAGGAGTGCTTTCACCTAATCTTACTGGTCAGAAGAGATATTTTTATGCTCATGATGATTCTATGTTTGTTATAACTGAACCTATTGATGGAAAGGAAGCAACCACTGGAAATGGTTTAACAATAGCCTTTAATGTTAATAGTGAAGAAGAAGGCGATCTATGGCATCAAACAGGAATTGAAAATGGTGGAACAACTATTGAAGACCCGCCTGGCATTAGAGATTATGGTGAGATGAAAATATATCTTGCATATTTGAGAGATCCTTCAGGTAATAAACTTTGCGCAATTAAGAGAATGTAATGTTTACAAGGTATTTTCTCTTAGTAATATTTTCACTTAGCTTTATTTCTGCTTATGCTGATGATTGCCAATACTCTAAATGGGGAAAAGATGATGAAATTGGGTCTGCAAATTATGTAAATCCTGATCAAGTCTTAATGGCTTCTAAGCTTATTAAAAAAGGTAAAACTCAAAGTTTGGGTATAGTTATAGAGCCTGGAATGCCCGCCTATCCACCAAGATATGTTGAATTACAAGTTGTTCAACCAGGTCAACAACATGGTTATGATACAGTAAAAACCTTTAATTGGCCTGCAACAGTAAATGACGATCTTGTTCAAATGTGGCTCGGTGTCGGACCTCAGCTTGACGGGTTTGGTCATATGGGTGAGAAGGGTGTATTTTATAATTGTAATGATGCGTCTGAAGTAACAGACATAACTGGGATGAAGAAGCTTGGAACTGAAAAGATACCACCTTTAGTTGGTCGAGGAGTCCTATTGGATATGACTAAACATTTCAATGTCGAATATATGCAACTAGGCCAACCAATAACTACTGATGACATTAAATTAGCTGCAAAATCTCAGAATATTAAATTTCAAAAAGGGGATGTTATATTATTCTATACTGGATGGACTGATAAAATGTTAAAAAGTGATCCTGACTTATGGAATTCTGGAGAACCTGGCATTACTAATGATGCAGCAATATATTTAAGTTCACTAAATCCTATGGCTGTAGGTGCAGATACATGGGGAGTTGAAGTTGTTCCAGCTATAGAAGGTGACAAGTTATTTTATGGCCATATTACGCTTCTAAAAGAAAATGGTATTCTTATATTAGAAACAATGAATACAGGTGAACTCGTTCGTGAGAATGTAGATGAATTTATGTTTGTATTAGGTCAACCAAAAATTAAAGGTACCGTTCAAATGATTATAAACCCTGTCGCTTTGTGGTAATATTTGATGATTAATCCAAAATTTTATCCCTTTTTTGTTGCTTTACTTTTATCTGCTCTTTTTTTCATTATTTATATAATCCTTGGCAATCAAGGTATTATTTTGTCGCTTGAACCAAATGAGAGTATTGGTGATATTTCAAGATGGTGTGAAAGAGTTAGTGGAAGTATTTTTAGAGAGCCATCTAATGCATTAAGCAATATAGGTTTCATGATACTCGGGCTTTATATGTTCTGGGTTTTAGGAAAAGATATAAAATCTGATACTTCAAATCAATTTACTGGATTAAACTCTATTTCAATATTATATGCTGGTGCAGCAATATTTCTTGGCCCAGGTTCATTATTGATGCATGGAACTCATACAGAATGGGGTGAGTGGGCTGATAATTTAAGTATGATAATGTATATTATTATTCCCTGGCTTTTAAACATTAAAGAAATGGGCCGATGGTCACTTAAGACATTCTTTTCATCATATTTCTTAATTGTTTTTGTCTACGCAGTAACAAGATGGTTATTTGGATCAGATCTAGGTATTAATCTTGATTTATTTGGTTTATCTATCGGTTTATGGGTAATTTCTGAGACGCTTTTTCGATTTTGGTCTCCATTATTTAGATGGATTTCAGGTTTTATTGGTTTTTTTGTAGCGGCAATTTTTGGAATCTTTCCAACAGAAATATTCTTAAACTTTGATGAATTTTGGTGGGTCCTACTTTTTTGGATTCCAGCAATATTTTCTCATCATCCGCCTCGCGTAAAAAGAGATTACTCGCCCTGGTTTTACTTAGGTATGGGGTCTTATGTGCTTGCTTTTGTTATATGGCTTCAAGGTTATCCAAATACACCATTCTGTTATCCGGACTCTATTATTCAACCACATGCAATTTGGCATTTAATGACAGCTTTTTCTACCTGGTGCTTTTTTAAGTTTTTTAGAACTGAAAGAAAACTAATATAAAAAAACTCTTCCAATATTAAGATTAATTTGCTGTAAATAAACTTCATATATTTAATTCAGGGAGAAATTATGAAAAATTTATTATTTATTATAGCGTTATTGATTTCAGTTAATTCATTTGCTGACGGACATGTAAAGCCTGCAGACGGAGCTTTTACAACATTAAATGTTGCAGCAAAAGATATTGATAAATATGTTGGTTTTCTTAAAAGTAATTCAGATGCATTTAAGGCAATAGGATCAAGTGATGCTGGTGTTTGTGTTACTAGATCAGGTAATGATTACCCTGGAGAATTAATGGTATGGAACGCTTTTCCAAGTGTAGAAGCAGCAATGGTAGGATCTTTAAAATATGACCCTTATAAAGCAGGTGGTCAAATAACAAAACTACGTGAATTAAAACACTCTGCCATATGGAAGTCTCTAAAAAGTTTTAGATTGGAGCCAGGTCACGAAGTTGTTGCAAGAGTAAAAGTTAAACAAGAAAATATAAATGCTTTTGTTAATAAGATGGCAGAACTAGAAAAAGAAATTCAAAGCAACGGACATCCTGATTTTTTCAACGGAGTTTTTGTTTCTATTGCTGGTGGATTTGAAAGTCAAACTCTAATGCTTAGAAGCATAACAAGTTCTGCTTCAGATCAAGGAAAAATAGCTGATGAATATTTTGATGGAAATTACAATACCTTTAACGAGGCAATGGCATTGTCCGAGGGATTTGTTTCAGAGCAAATTCAGGTTTGTGAACAAACATATAAGCGTTAAAAATAGGTTCTTATTATGAGTGAAGTAGGTATTTCATCTATAGTTGGTTATATACCAAAATTAAGATTATTAAGAAAAAGTGTTGCAGAATCTAATGCTTGGCTTGCTCCAAACCTTATGGGGAAGGGCAAAGGAACGAGATCGATGGCTAATTGGGATGAAGACAGCGTAACTATGTCTGTTGAGGCTGCTAGAAGATTGCTTGGTCCAGAAGACGATAGATCACATGTTGATAATGTATTTTTAGCTTCTACTACAATGCCATTTGCAGATAGATTAAATTCAGGGATAGTCAGAGCCGCACTAACACTTGAAGAATCAACACAATGCACTGATATATCATCAACTTTAAAATGCGGTACAACAGCCTTAATAAATGCTATTTCATCAGTGCAATCGGGTAAAAGCGATTATTCTCTTGTTTTATCTTCCGATAAAAGAAAGTCTAGAGTTGGAAGCTCACAGGAACTTGATTTTGGTGATGCCTCAGCTGCTATTGGAATAAGTAATAAAGATATTATTGCAAAAGTGTTGGCCACATCATCAGTTTCAGTTGATTTTGTTGATCATTTTCGAGCTCCAAATGAAGAATTTGATTATAATTGGGAAGAAAGGTGGATCAGAGATGAGGGTTATTTAAAAATTATTCCTAAGCTAGTTAATAATTTACTTAAAGAAAATGATATAAACCCTTCAGAAATAAAGAAATTTATCCTCCCATGTATTTTTCCTAGAGTACCACAAACAATTTCTAAAATTTGCGGCATAGACCCTGAAAATGTTGTTGATAATTTAGCTTTAAATGTTGGCGATTCCGGATCAGCTCATCCTTTATTAATGTTAACTCATGTTTTAGAGAATGCTGAACCAAATGAAAAAATACTAGTTTGTTCATTTGGAGGAGGTGGGGATGCAATTCTTCTTGAAACCACTAAATTAATCGGCAAATTTAAAAATGAAGAGTCTATTTCAGCGTTATTAGATAACGGCGTTGAAGAGACTAACTATATGAAATATTTAACTTTTAATGATCTAGTTAAATGGGAAAAAGGTATGCGTGGAGAAATTGATAGAAAAACAGCTCTAACAACTCTTTATAGGCATAATGATGCTATTATAGGTCTTGTTGGAGGTAAATGCTCTAAAACAGGAACAATACAATTTCCTGCATCAAGAGTGTCTGTAAGCCCTAATAGCCCTGATATCGATACACAAGAACCTTATAAACTTGCTGAAAAGAGAGCAAATATACTTTCTTGGTCTGCAGATTATCTTTCATTTTCAGTAAATCCACCTAATTATTATGGAATAGTATCTTTTGAGGAGGGTGGAAGGATTATGATGGATTTCACAGATGTTGGAGAAGGTGAAATAGAATCAGGCAAAGATGTTAAAATGGTTTTCCGAATTAAGGCTATTGACGAAGCAAGAGGCTTTACAAGATATTTTTGGAAAGCTGTACCTATTTAAAGTGAATTATGATAATAAAAATTAAACGAAACGGAGAATTTTATGGCTTCAGGAATTAAGGATAAGGTTGCAATCTTAGGAATGGGTTGTTCAAAATTTGGTGAAAGATGGGATACTAGCCCAGATGATCTTATGGTCGAGGCTTACATTGAAGCTCTTGATGATGCTGGAATAGAACCAAATCAACTTGATGCTGCATGGTTTTCTCATCATATAGATGATATTGGTGCCGGTAAGGGTGGTACACCTATGTCAATAGCTTTAAGGCTTCCAAATATTTCTGTAACTAGAGTTGAAAACTATTGTGCATCTGGGTCTGAGGCTTTTAGAGGCGCTGTTTATGCTGTTGCAGCTGGTGCTGCTGATATAGCAATTGCGCTTGGTATGGAAAAATTAAAAGATACAGGTTACGGAGGCTTACCAGCAACTAATTATGGTACTTTTGGTCCACAAATTGGACCATCAGGGTCTGCACCTGGTAATTTTGCTCAACTGGCTTCAGCTTATAGAGCTAAACATGGTGTTTCAGCTGAAGATATGAAAAGAGCTATAGCTCATGTATCTGTAAAAAGTCATGCTAATGGAGCAAAAAACCCAAAAGCCCATCTTCAAAAGGAAGTTACTGAAGAACAAGTATTAAACGCACCAATGATTGCAGAACCTCTTGGACTTTTTGATTGTTGTGGTGTTTCAGATGGAGCTGCTGCAGCGATTGTAACAACTCCAGAAATAGCTAAAAGTCTTGGTAAAGATAACCTTATTAGTGTTAAGGCTCTTCAATTATCAGTTTCTAATGGTCTAGAATCTCATCACAATACTTGGGATGGATCTTATTTTCATACAGTTAGAATAGCTGCAAAAAAGGCCTATGCTGAGGCTGGTATCACAAAACCAAGAGAAGAAGTATCAATGATGGAAGTACATGATTGTTTCTCTGTTACTGAATTGGTAACAATGGAAGACCTTTTCATATCTGAAGAAGGACAGGCCGTAAAAGATGTTATGGATGGCTTTTATGACGCTGATGGCCCTGTTCCTTGTCAAATAGATGGTGGATTAAAATGTTTTGGACATCCTATAGGCGCTTCAGGTTTAAGAATGCTCTATGAAATGTATCTTCAGCTTCAAGGTAGAGCAGATAAGAGACAGTTAAAGAATCCTTCAATAGGATTGACTCATAATCTAGGCGGACAACCAGCTAACAATGTTTGTTCAGTAGCAATTATAGGATCTTTATAACTAATCCTGGGAATACCCATCATTAATTGCTTTGAGGTAACCTGAATAATTAGGTTGATCAATAGATAGTTTTGCCATTGTTGTTCTAATCAAATGATCCTTTAATTCATTATCATCTCTATCTAGTTCTTTATCAGTTATTCTTTTACATAAGATTTTATTAAGATCTTTAATATCGCCTTTTTCATTTAATAATTTTTCTAGTCTGATAATTTCCTTCTCTTCATAACCATTTATTAGATTTATTTCTCTTTGGATAATTTGAAGAGAATTCCTAGCTACAAAAGCATAAAACCTATTATGACCTGTAAGGTTTGAAATTAAATCATCGTTAATAAATTGAACTATTTCGTTAATTTTTGAATCATCAGTTTCATTTATATTTTTTAGAGTATCAATATGTTTCTTTGCATTTGGAAAAACTTCTAAGTTTAGATCCTCTAAAAAACTTCTAATTGAAATTAATAACTCTTTTCTAGTTGGTTCGCTTCTCATGACATTATTAACTTCCTAATTAAATCTATTTCTGTTTCTGAAGACCGTCTTCCTATAGATGCTCTATCAATAGATTTATCATATCCAGATCTATAGATTTCAATCATATTTAAACACATAATTCCCCATTTAAGTGTTCCTAGTACTTCCCAAAATTTTAATCTTTCTCTATCAAGTTTTTTACCTAAAACTTTTTCATAAGATATATACATGTCTTCTCTCTCGCCAAAACCTCCAACAGGAAGTTCTATCTTATTAAATCTCCAACTATTAACACAAATCCAGGATAAATCTTCATAAGGATCACCAAGATGAAATAATTCCCAATCCAAAACTCCAGGAATTAAATTATCATTAGATATTATTAAATTTCCATTTCTGAAATCTCCATGTATTAATTTTTTAGTAATTTTTTTTGGAATATTGTCCTTAAGCCAACTAATTGTATATTCAAATACAGGTATATCTTGATTATGGGTTCTATAAACTTCTTCATATTTTAATAATTCATCTTCTGCTTCTGATGTTTTAATATTATCAAATTTTGATATTGGAATTTTATGGATATTTGCAATGATTTCACCGCACTTTTTTGCAAGTTTTGGTCTAATCATTTTAAATTTATCACTATTAACTATTCTATTACCTAATGTTTCTCCCTCAATGAAATCCATAAAGAAACCTTTTCCAATATTGTTATTATTTATAACTTTGATAATTTTAGGAACAGGAACATTATAATCATTAGCAATATTCATTACTTTTGCTTCATCTGTTATATCAACAAAATTATTGCTTTCTTCATCTTTAAGATTTCCTCCAGGCGTTCTTCTAAAAACTATTTTCTTTTTATTTTCTCTTGTATTTAGAGTTATCTTCCAAGACTCATTGCTTGAGCCTCCTGAAAGCCTTGAGATATCTTCAATAGATATAAAATCAGGAATAAAGTCAGCTATAATTTCACTTAATATTTTTTGTAAGTTTTCCATTATGAAAAAATTTTAAAATACTATTATCAATAATTATTTTTATGCTACAAGGTAAATATGTCTAATGATACACAACAAAAAATACCCTTAATAAGGAGATTGCGAACTTATTTCTTAACTGGTCTGGTTGTCGCTGCTCCAATTGCTATAACTATATGGGTAGCTATCTGGTTTATTGAAAGTGTTGATTCTTGGTTTTCACCATTTATACCAAACGCATTACAAGATTCTCCTTATAGTTTACCGGGACTTGGAGTTATTGCTTCATTAGTTATTTTAACTGGTCTTGGCGCTTTAACAGCTAACATTTTTGGAAAAACAATTCTTCAATTTGGAGAAAGTCTTCTAGACAGGGTTCCAGTCATAAGAAATATATATGGAGCTCTTAAACAAATATTTGAAACTGTTGCTACACAATCGAATAAGAATTTTAAGGGTGTGGTCTTATTTGAATATCCTAGAAAAGATATATGGGCACTTGGTTTTGTTACTACTGACGCTAAAGGTGAAATAGCAGATAAAAAAGGTGACGATCTACTGTGTATTTTTGCTCCAACTACACCTAATCCAACATCTGGTTATTTACTATTTGTGCCACGTGAAGATACTATTCAAATGGATATGTCAGTTGAGGAGGCTGCTAAATTGATTATATCTGCTGGTATTGTTGTTCCAGATCAGGATTAACCTGCATCAAGATATTTTAAAGCTTCGTCTTTGCTAAATAATTGAAGCAATAATCTTATGTTCTCGTTTAATCCATTATTTTCTACAATTTCTTTAGCATTTTTATTTGCCATATCAAGTAAATCAGTATCTTCATTTAGATTAGCCATTTTAAAAATATGAAAACCTGATTGCCTAGTGCCTAATATTTCTCCAGACCCTCTGAGCAATAAATCTTGTTCCGCTATAATAAATCCGTCATTTGTTTTACGTAATGTTTCAATTCTTTTTTTTGCATTATCTCCCATAGGGGTTTGGTATAATAATAAACAACTAGATTGATCTGATCCACGACCAACTCTTCCTCTTAATTGATGAAGCTGTGATAAGCCAAATCTTTCGGCATGTTCAATTATCATTACTGTTGCTTCAGGTATATCAATTCCAACTTCAATAACTGTTGTAGAAACAAGAATTTTTGTATCTCCATACTTAAATTCATCCATTATTTGTTCTCTTTCATCAGCCTTCATTTTTCCATGTATAAGAAGCACATTATCTGAATAATGTTTTTTTAAAGATTTATATCTATCTTCTGCAGCAGCTAAATCTATTTTTTCGGATTCTTCTATAAGAGGGCATACCCAATATATCTTTTTATTTTCATTAATTGTTTTTTCTAGAGATATTATTGTTTCATTTAATTTGGTTAATGGTTTAGCTGCAGTTTTAATATTTTGTCTTCCAATAGGTTTTTCTGTAATTTTTGAAACTGACATTGATCCATATGTTGTTAACTCAAGAGTTCTTGGAATTGGAGTTGCAGTCATTAACAATACATGGGGAGGTAATTTATTATTTTTTGAGGTTAATAAAAGTCTTTGATGAACTCCAAATTTATGTTGCTCATCAATTGCAACAAATCCAAGATTAAGAAATTTTACCTTTTCTTGAAACAAAGAATGAGTTCCAATTATGATATCGATATTACCAGCTTCTATATCTCTATATATTTTTTCTTTTTCTTTTTGTGATGTTTTGCCTGTTAACACATCAATTTTATAATTTTCTGATAATAATCTTTTAAAGGACTCATAATGCTGATTTGCTAATATCTCTGTTGGTACCATTAATGCTGCTTGCTTATTATCGTTTACAGCTATCAAAATACTTACAAGTGCAACTAATGTTTTTCCAGAACCTACATCACCTTGAAGAAGTCTTAACATTCTATAGGGCTTCTCCATATCCATAGCAATTTCTTCAATACATTCTTTTTGTGAATTTGTAAGGTTATATGGCAATGATCCAATAAAGCTTTTAATTTGTACTTCATTTCTTTTTATTGGTACTCCTTTTTGATAATTTAATTCTTTAGAGATTAGTTGCATTGAAATTTGATGTGCTAAAAGCTCATCATAAATTATTCTTTGTTTTGATAAGTTTTGCGATGTAAGATCTTTTTCATTATTTGGATTATGAGCATCAAAAATTGCCTGATTAAAGGATGGCCAATTCATATCTTCAAGAAATGTACTATTATGCCATTCATTGATATTAGGCATATTTTTTAAAATTCTTTCTATATTTCCTCTAACAACTTTATTAGTTAATCCTTGTGTAAGAGAATATGTGGCCTCAATATTTGGTATTGTATCCGTTGCTTCTGCGCTAACTATATACTCAGGATGTGTAATTTGCTTAGTATCTTTATAAAAATCAATTTTTCCACTAATTATAATTTCTTTGTTTAAGGGAAGTAGTTTTTCTAAATAATCCTTTCGAGAATTAAACCAAACCAAATTTATTTTACCAGTATTATCTTCGCACATTACTCTATATGGAATATTTCTTCTGAATGATGGAGTGTGTTTTATTACTTTGCATTGAATTGAAGCTACTCTACCAACTTCAGCGTCATTTATATTTGGTCTATATGATCTATCTATAAATCCATTTGGAAGATGCCAAATTAGATCAATAACATAATTTCCAACCAAATATTTTAAACGTGATTTAAGTTTTGGTCCTATTCCTTTAAGGGTATCTAATGGGCGAAATAACTGATATAGAGACTCTGAATTCATAATTTAAATTACTAGTATAAATGAAAAATGGAAATTTATTTGAAAAAATTATTATTTAAAGCATCTCATAGAGGCACAAAAGAGATGGATATAATTCTTGGTAATTTTGCTAAGAAAAATTTAGATTCTATGAATAGCGATAATTTAAAGTTATTTGAAGAGCTTCTTGAGGTTCCAGATCCCGATCTTTATAAATGGTTTACTTCTGATGATATTAGTATTCCTGAAAAATTTCTTAATCTCGTAAAAGAAATATCTAAATAAAACATTTATGATGTTAGATGATTTCATAAAAGAATTTTCTAAAGATAAAGAAAAAAAGAAAAAAGTTAGTGACTTAGGAAATATTCCCCATGGTTCTGAAGCGTTAATTATTTCAAAAATTTCTGAATATATTAAAAAAGATATTTTATTCATTTGTGAGAATAAAAAAAAATATAATCAAATTAAGGATGTATTAAATTTTCTTGAAATTAAAAATGTATATTTTTTTCCTGAATATGACACTAATACTTACGATAGAATATCTCCAAATAAGAACATTACATCAGAAAGAGTAAAAACCTTAATTGAATTAAAGTTTTCTAAAGGAAATAAAATTATATTAACAACAGCAAAAGCATCATCACAATTTATTGCAGAAAAACAATCGAGTTATTACAAAAATCTTAACTTAGAAACAGGAGGTGAATACGATTTAGTTGAAATTAAATCTTTTCTTGTTGAACATGGTTACACTAATACATCTTATGTTCGCGAAGTAGGGGAGTTTGCCATAAGAGGAGGTATTATTGATTTTTATCCTTTTAATTATTCATCTCCAGTAAGATTAGATTTTTTTGGTAATAAATTAGATTTGATAAAAACCTTTGATGCTAATACACAGCTTTCTCACGATCAAAATTTAGATGATATTAATATTTATCCTTGCGATGAAATTATTTTAAATAATGAATTAGTTAATAATTTTAGGAGTAATTTCAATCTAGAATTTGGCTCTGAAAGTAAAAACTCTAAACTATACGAAAGTGTATCAAGTAAAATAACTTATCCTGGAATAGAGAGTTGGTTACCATTTTTTTATAATAGTAAATCTACTATTATTGATTACTGCAATGATCCAGTAATTATTTTAGATAATAGTATATTTGAAATCATAAATGATTTTGAAGAAACCTTAATTGCACAATATAAAACAAGAATAGAATTTGACTCTGAGAAAGAAAATACAGAAAAATATTATTCACTAAGTCCAGATCAATTATTTTTAGGTAAAGAAGAGTATAGAAATATAGTAAGTAATCATAAACAATTACAATTTTCTTCATTAAAAAACCCTAAAGGGGTTAACTTAAATGCAAATAATATTCAGGGATTTTACTCATCAGATAAACTAAATAAAATTGATTATCAAAGCCTAAAAAATACTATCAATAAAAATATTAATGATAACAATAGTGTATTTCTTGCTTGTTCAAGCGAGGGATCAAGATTAAGACTTTCTAAAATTTTTAAAAATCAAAATATAGATTCATATCTTTTTGATAAATTTTCTGATTTACAAAATATAAATAAAAAGGGAATAGGGATTTGTGTTCTTAATCTTTCCAATGGTTTTTTTCTTGAAAAAACAATGTTCATTTCAGAACAGGATATTTTTGGTGAGAAATTTTATAGATCTAGAAAAGTTGAAAATAAGAATTTTCTTAAGGATCTATCATCAATTAATCCAGGTGACTTTATTATTCATGTTGATCATGGATTAGGTAAATTTATAAATTTAACAAACCTTAAAATTGAAAATTCTTATCATGAATGCTTAATGCTCGAATATAGAAATAATGATCGTTTATATTTACCTGTTGAAAACCTTGAAATGTTATCAAAATATAATTCTGATAATGAAAATATAATTTTAGATAAACTTGGAAGCAATGTTTGGAAAATTAAAACGGAGAAAATAAAAAAAGACATTATGCATTTAGCAAAAGATTTAATTGATGTTGCAGCTAAAAGAAAATTAGCAAACGCAAGTAAATATGATATCAAAAACGAGTTTTATGATGATTTTTGCTCACGATTTGCTTACGAAGAAACAGATGATCAATTAACCTCAATTGATAATGTTCTTGAGGATTTATCTAAAGGCATCCCTATGGATAGGCTAGTTTGTGGGGATGTTGGGTTTGGCAAGACAGAAGTTGCTATTAGAGCATCATTTGTTGTAGCGTTAGAGGGTAAACAAGTTGGAATTCTATCTCCAACAACATTATTGGCTAGACAACATTTTGAAACATTTAAAAAAAGATTTTCTGGTTTACCAATTAATATTGTTGAATTATCAAGATTAACAAAGAATAAGAAAGAAGTTATTGAAAAAATAAATGATGGTTTTGCTGATATTGTTATAGGCACACATGCTTTATTATCTGACAAAATAGAGTTTAAAAACTTGGGATTATTAATAGTCGATGAAGAACAGCACTTTGGAGTTAAGCATAAGGAGAAGTTAAAAAAACTAAAATCAGATATTCATGTTCTTACTTTAACTGCAACACCAATCCCAAGAACAATGCAATTAGCAATGACTGGTGTAAAAGATCTATCAATAATAGCATCCCCTCCAATAGATAGAAGATCGATTGAAACATTTATTTTTAAAAGAGACTCAATCGTTATTAAAGAAGCTCTATTAAATGAAAAGAAAAGAGGAGGGCAAAGTTTTTATATTGTTCCAAGGATTAAAGATATTTCAACAATAGAAGAGTTTATAAAAGAAAAAATTCCTGAAATTAATTATGTTGTTGCTCACGGACAGATGTCATCAACAAATTTAGAAAATAGAATGCATGATTTTTATGAAGGAAATTATGATGTTTTAATTTCAACAAGCATTATTGAATCTGGATTAGACCTACCGAACGCAAATACAATAATTATTCATAAAGCTAATTTATTCGGTCTATCACAATTATATCAAATAAGAGGAAGAGTTGGACGATCAAATATTAGAGCTTATGCATATATTACATATGAAAATGATTTTCAACTTGGAAGCAATGCTCTTAAAAGATTAGAAGCAATTCAATCACTGAATTCTCTTGGGGCAGGTTTTAATTTAGCTAGTTACGATCTCGATATAAGGGGCTCAGGGAATATTCTTGGAGAGCAACAATCAGGACACATAAAGGAAGTCGGGGTTGAACTATATCAAGATATGCTTGAAGAGACGATTTCCTTACTTAAAAATGATAATACTAAATTTATAAATGAAAAATGGTCTCCAAAAATTACCTTGGATTTACCTGTATTAATTCCTTCAGAATACTTGGAAGATGTAAACATTAGAATGGAAATATATAGAAAATTATCAAATTTAAATAATATTTCTGATTTAGAATTATTTGAAGTTGAACTAGTCGATAGATTTGGAGCTTATCCTAGTGAAGTTAGTATTCTGTTAAGAGTTATTTCTATAAAAATAAGATGTAAGATTCTTAATATTGAATCAATTAAGAAAAATAAAAATGGTTTTGTAATCCAATTTAAAAATAATATATTTAAAAACCCTGAAGCTTTACTTAATTATATTTCTCAATCTCATGAAATTAAGCTTAAACCAGATGAAAAGTTATCTTACGAAGGTTTAGACAATGATGAAATTTTAAATTATATCGATAAAAAATTAGATGATCTTGAATTACTACATAAATTAAATTAGTTTTTTATATCTTTAAAATTAGGTTTTCTTTTTTCAAGAAATGCTCTCACACCTTCCTTAAACTCTTCTTTGTTACAAAAAATTTCTTGTGTATCTCTTTCATAATTCAATTGTTCATCTAAAGTAGATACTAGAGCTTTATCATGAGCTTTAACTACAGCTTTAAGACCTGTTATTGCGCTATCAGCAATACGTTTCGCTATTTTAGTGGCTTCAGATAATAAATCTTCATTTTTTACAACTTGCCAAATTAAACCCCATTCATATGCTTGTTTTGCATCTAAATCATCTCCAAGCAAAGCTAAACCATTTGCTTTTGCTCTTCCAATTAAATTAGGGACTAACCAAGATGCACCAACATCAGGAATGATGCCTAGTTGAGGTCCAAAAACTAATTTAAATTTAGCTTTTTCAGAGGCAATTACTATGTCTCCGCATAGAGCAAGCCCAACGCCGCCACCAGCAGCTATACCATTTATTGCGTTTATTATAGGTTTTTTTGAATTAACAATTTTTCTTACGAGGGGATTAAAACCAATCTCCATAGCATTTGCTGTTGCTTTACCAGCTGACCAACCATCTTCAGTTGGCCAACCTCCATTAGCAAGATCAGCTCCGGCACAGAAACCCCTACCATTTCCTGTTATAATAATAGATCTAATAGAATCATTCTTTTCACATTCATCTATAGAGCTATAAAGGCCATCAACTAATGTCTTATTAAGACTATTTAATGTGTCTGGTCTATTTAATTTAATTAAACATATTTCTTGATCAATTATTTCGCTTGTAATTACCTCAGTCATTTTGTTTTCCTCGAGTTAATTTTATTAAATACATTTATAAATGTGTCAGATGATTGTGATCCTGTTATAATCATATTATCTTCTAATATATATGTTGGAACTCCTGCAATGCCAAGATCTCTATAAGACCATTCTTCCAACTCAATTTTCTTAATATCAATATCAGTTTCTAAATCTTTTTTGATTTTTTCTGAATTTAAGTTAAGTTTTTTAGAAATTTTTATTAATTCTTCATTATCTCCAATATCTTTACCTTCAGTAAAGTATGAATAAAACAATAATTCCAGTGCTTCATTTTGTTTATTGTCTCTTTCTGCCCATTTTAGGATTCTATGACTATTTAAAGTATTTGGTGTTCTAATTATTTTTTCATAATTAAAGTCTATACCAACTAGCTTTCCTGCCTCTTTAATTTTATTTCCAACATCTTTAGCGGTATCTTCTCCAAATTTTCTATTAATATAGCTTTTTCTATCAACGCCATTTACAGGCATTGTAGGGTCAAGTTGAAAAGGTTTATATGAAATACTAAATTCAATATTATTTAATTTGTTAATAGCTTTTTCTAATTCTTTTTTACCTATGTAACACCATGGGCATATAGTATCTGAAATAACTTTTATATTTATCATAATATCTTAATTTATATATTAACTTGTAAATTTTAGAATCGAAAGGCATAACTGTCTAGGATAGAAAAATGTCATATTTAGTAGATACACATTGTCATTTAATATTTAAGGATTTTAGAGAAGATCTAGATTCTGTAATAAACAACGCTTTTAATTCTGGCGTAAAAGGAATGTTAGTTATTTCTACACAGGAAGAAGAGTTTAATCCTTTACTTAACCTAACTCAAAAATATAGTAATATTTTTTGTTCTATTGGTATTCACCCGCATTCTGCGCATTTACATGGCAATATAAGTGAAGAAACAATCATTAAATATGCTGATAACGACAGAGTTATAGGAATAGGGGAGACTGGTCTCGATTTTTACTACGAGAATTCTGAAAAGGATATTCAAATTCAATTATTTCAAAGACATATTAATGCCTCAAGAGAAACACAGCTTCCGATTATTATCCATACAAGAGATGCAGATGATGCAACAATTGATATACTTAAGAAAGAAAGCAAAAAAGGGCACTTTCCTGGCGTTATTCATTGCTTTACTGCAGGTCCAGAATTAGCAAAAGAAGCTCTAGAATTAGGTTTTTATATTTCTTTATCTGGAATAGTCACTTTTAAGAATGCAGGAGAATTAAGAGAAACTATAAAAAATATTCCTTTAGAAAGAATATTAGTTGAGACTGATTCACCATACTTAGCGCCAGAACCAGTTAGGGGAGGTAGAAATGAACCCGCCAATGTTGTTCATACTGCAAATTATTTAGCTGAATTTTATGATATTGATCAACACTCTTTTTATGAAAAAACTACAGATAATTTTCTTAAATTATTTAATAAAGCTAAAATTATCAATGAATAGTGTTATAAAAACAACAATTCTTGGTTGTGGATCATCAGGGGGAGTTCCCAGAATTGATGGTGATTGGGGTGTTTGCGACCCAAATAATGTTAAAAATATTAGATCTAGGTGTTCAATACTTGTAGAAAAAATTACAAATGATAAGAAAACAGTTGTTTTGATAGATACATCACCAGATATGAGACAACAATTATTAAAAGCTGGTGTTACAAATATAGACGCGGTTTTGTATACACATGATCATGCTGATCAATCTGGTGGAATAGATGATTTACGAGTATTTGCTCTAAGAAAAAGAGAAAGAGTAAATGTTTATTTAGACAAAGATACAGCATCAAGATTAATACCAAGATTTAATTACTGCTTTAAAAGTGGAGAAAAACACGGATATCCATCAATATTGTCTGAAAATATAATTGATCCATATAAAGAATTAATAATTAGTGGTCCTGGTGGTGAAATATCATTTATTCCTTTTTTACAACACCATGGATCTATTTTTTCATTAGGATTCAAATATAATAACATAGCATATTCAAGTGATGTTGTAGATTTTCCTAATAAATCATTAAATTATATATCAAATTTAGATTATTGGATTGTCGATGCTCTTAGAGTTACTCCGCATCCAACACATGCTCACTTAGATAAAACTTTGCAATGGATAAAAGATTTTAATTGTAAAAATGCATTATTAACAAATATGCATATTGATTTAGATTATGAACAGCTATGTAATGAATTACCAAATAATATAAAGCCTTCCTATGATGGATATAGCTTTAGTATTGATATTTAAAAAAGATTATACATAATATATATTATGCGCAAATGATACAACTTATAATAAAAAGATTAGCAATAGCTATACCTACCCTAATAATAATAATAGCTTTCGTTTTTGGCTTAATGAGGGTTGCTCCAGGTGGCCCTTTTACCAATGAAAGAGCTTTGCCTCCAGAGATTGAACAGAAAATTAATGAAGCCTATGACCTAGATAAACCATTAATTCAACAATTTGGTATTTATTTATCTAAAATAGCAAAAGGAGATTTAGGGCCATCCTATAAATATAAGGATTTTACTGTTAATGAGCTAATTTTAAGTGGTTTTCCTATTAGCTTAACTTTAGGAATATCTGCCATAATTATATCTCTACTTTTAGGAAGTTTATTAGGTATTATCGCTGCTATAAAAAGAAATACTATATTTGATTACGCTGTAATGGGCATCTCTCTTATTGGTATTTGTGTCCCTAGTTTTGTTTTAGCACCTATTTTATCATTGTTTTTTGGACTTTATTTAGGTTTTCTACCTATATCTGGATGGAATGGAGGTAATATTTATAACCTTATTTTACCTGTTGTTTCATTATCTCTACCTCAGATTGCTATTATTTCAAGGATGATGAGGTCTAGTACAATTGAAACCTTAAATTCAAATTTTATTCGTACTGCTAGAGCCAAAGGGATTCCTAAAAGACGAATTATTACCAAACATGTTATAAGATCATCAATATTACCCATAATAGATTACTTAGCTCCTGCAACAGCAGGATTGATGACTGGGTCAATTATAATTGAACAAATATTCGGACTTCCTGGAATTGGAAGATATTTTGTTGTTGGGGCACTTCAAAGAGATTACACCCTTGTAAGTGGTGTTATGATTTTATATGCATCTTTACTTATGTTTCTTATTCTTTTGTCAGATATATTAAGAGCTATTCTTGATCCAAGAGTTAAAATCAAATGAATATAAAGCATTATAGTAAAGATGATTTGGATAACATTCTATCCGTAAAAGGTAATTCATTGTATTCTGATGCCTTTAAAAGATTACTTAAAAACAAAGCATCATTAACAAGTTTAATTATTTTATCACTTATCACCCTCCTCTCCGTTTTTGGGCCCTATTTTCTTCAATATGACTTTTATGAAACTGATTGGAATTCTATTTATCTTCCTCCAAGCATAGAAAGCGGTCATTATTTTGGAACAGATGGAAATGGAAGAGATCTATTTGTAAGAATTTTATATGGAGGAAGATTAAGTCTTTCGATTGGTATTATTGCAACTCTTGTTAGTGTAATTATAGGTGTAACCTATGGAACTATTGCCGGTTATTTTGGTGGAAAGCTAGACACTGTAATGATGAGAATTGTAGAAATATTATATGCAATGCCATATCTTATATTTGTAATTATTTTAATGGTAGTGTTTGGAAGAAATATATACCTATTATTTCTAGCGATTGGTGCGGTTGAGTGGTTAACCATGGCTAGAATTGTAAGAGGTCAAACAATATCAATCAAAGAAAAGGAATTTATTGAGGCAAGTAAGTCACTTGGACAATCATCTTTTTTAATAATAATCAAACACATTATACCTAATTTAGCCGGTACAATAATTGTTTACATAACATTAATGGTTCCATCAGTAATAATTTTAGAGAGCTTTTTATCTTTTCTTGGCTTAGGTGTTCAGGAACCTTTAACATCATGGGGTGTACTAATTTCTGAAGGTTCAAGGGAAATGGAAACCGCCTGGTGGTTGTTAATATTTCCGGGCTTATTTATGGTTCTTACCCTAGCCTCCCTTAATTTTATTGGTGATGGTCTAAGAGATGCTCTTGATCCTAAGGAATATTAAATGCAAACAATATTAAATGTTAATGATTTGAGTGTTAATTTTGATACATCACAGGGTTTGATTAAGGCTGTTGATAATATATCTTTTTCTATAAAGAAAGGGGAATGTCTTGGTATTGCTGGGGAGTCAGGATCTGGTAAAACACAAACTTTTTTTTCTATAACAGGTATTTTATCTGATAATGGAACTGCAACAGGAATAGCAGATTTTAACGATGTCGATTTATTAAAACTTACTGAAAAAGAACTCTCCAAAATTAGAGGTAAAAAAATAGGATTTATATTTCAAGATCCAATGACTTCTCTTACACCTCATATGAATATTGGAAATCAATTGATCGAAGTATCAATGATTCATAAAAAAAATACTAAAAACGATGCATTAAAGAAAGCTAAAGAGGTTCTAGATATAGTAAAGTTACCTAGAATAGAGAATTTACTTAAGAAATATCCTCATGAGCTTTCTGGGGGAATGCGGCAAAGGGTTATGATTGGTATATCATTAATGTGCGATCCTCTTTTTATTATTGCTGATGAACCAACCACAGCTCTTGATGTAACCACTCAAAAAGAAATTTTGAAAATATTCAATGATTTAAAAAAATATAAAGATATAACAATTGCTCTTATATCTCATGATATTGGCGTTATTTCTGAAGTATCGGATACAATTTTAATTATGAATGAGGGGAGAATAATTGAAAAAGGTAATTGTAAGGAAGTTTTAACCTCACCAAAGCAT
This sequence comes from OCS116 cluster bacterium AG-435-F03, assembly GCA_003212795.1. Classification (GTDB taxonomy): domain Bacteria; phylum Pseudomonadota; class Alphaproteobacteria; order MED-G09; family MED-G09; genus AG-430-B22. The sequence continues at coordinate 528,931 of QCOV01000001.1, forward strand.
GAGTATACCAAACATCTTCTTTCATGTGTTCCTGAATGGATGAAATAAATGAGCCATTATTTATTAGAAGTAAAAGATTTAAATTGCAGATTTGAAATTGAACGAAATTTATTTAGCAAAAATAAATACCTTCATGTTTTAAAGAATATTAATTTTAATCTCAAAAAAGGGTCAACATTAGGTATTGTAGGTGAATCTGGTTGTGGGAAATCTACTCTTTGTAGGACAATTTTATCTCTTAATAATAAGGAAACTGGAAATATAAAATGGTTTAGTAAAGATATTGATCAATTCAGTAACAAAGAATTTAAAAATTTTAGACAAAAAGTTCAAATAATTTTCCAAGATCCATACGGAAGTTTAAATCCTAGAATGACTATAGGTAATATTATATCTGAGCCTTTAGAAATTTATAAAAAAGAAAATGACAAAAAATCAAAAACTTTAAAAGTTTTAGATGTTATGGAAAAAGTTGGATTATCTGATCTATTATTTAATAGATTTCCTCATGAATTATCTGGCGGTCAATGTCAAAGAGTCGGTATAGCACGATCAATCATCAATGAACCAGATGTTTTAATATGCGATGAACCAGTTTCATCACTTGATCTATCTGTTCAATCTCAAATATTAGATCTTTTGAAATCACTAAAAAATAAATTAAATATTACGATGGTATTTGTTAGCCATGATTTGGCTGTTGTTAAAAGTATTAGCGATGAAGTAATGGTCTTAAAGCAAGGTGAAATAGTTGAGAAGAGTTCAGCAGAACAGGTTTTTAATAACCCTAAAGATGAATACACAAAAAAATTAATATCTTCAGTTCCAAGAATTAATAATATAGGATGAGTATTATGGAAGTAAAATCCCAAATAAAAGCAATTGTATGGAAAGTTTTGAAAGAAACAGGAGATACGGTTAAAATAGATGATGAAATCGTTATACTTGAGTCCATGAAAATGGAAATTCCAATATCATCAGAATTTAATGGAAAAATTAAATCAATAGAAGTAAGTGAAGGTGATGAGGTTGATGAAGGTCAGGTTGTGGCTATAATTGAATAAATATTAATTTAAACCTGCTCGAGGTCCTACAGCCATTGTTGCTTTTGATCCTCTTTTATTTCTTGAAATATTTAAAATTGCCACTCTGTTATCTTTTTCATACACAAGAAAGCTTTGTTTAGTTTGCTGTTCCATTATTAAAAACCAACCTGTGTCTGGCATATGTTCCTTAAAATAAGCAAATACCTCATTAGCATCTAGTTCTGAAATGAAGAACAATTGTCCAAACCAATTTTCATCACTACCCATTATTAAAGAGCTAGGGATATCGATTACAGTATTTGGAGGAAATGCAATATCATTAATTTGATTAAAAATATCTTCTTGTGTGACTTCTGGCGTAACATCATCACTTAATTGTTCAGTTCTTGGCTCACTAGAATTTAAAAATGAACCATCAAACTGGGCGCAGGCAGTTAGAGAAAATACTATAAAAACTATAGAAATATTCTTAATCATAAAAAACCTCTAAAAAGATTACTTATCTTCTATTGATTCGGTAGATGTATAAAATAAATTAAATTAAAAAATACAAGCTAATGCAGCTAGCGCCATTAATGCCCAAGAACCTATAGCTCCACCTGCTCTTGCCGGGTTTTCTTTTGGTCCAAAACCATCTTGATACAAAATTCCATAAACATGGGCTAATCTACAAAGAAAAAATAATAAACCTAATAATGTTACAAAACCCTCTGATCCATCATTTTCTAGCATCATCATCATTATTAACATTAAAGGAGCATGCTCAGCTAAATTACCAAGTACACGAGATTTTTTTAAAAGTTCTCCACTACCCTCACCTACAGATGAATTTTCATCTCTTGCCATTGCAGTTTGAAAAGCCAGATAAATAAATAATAAAGCAAGTAAACCTGCCCATAACATAGTTCTTTCGATATCCATAATAATTCTCCTATAAAGAAAGGTATAATTTTATGATTCGTTAATAATCACAATAATTCAGGTTTTTTTTATAAGTATTAGTTTTTATGTTTATAATAGATTTATGAGTCTTACTTCAAAAATTCTAATTGGAATGTTTTCAGGTCTTTTATTGGGATCTTTCATAAGTTTTTTTGGTCTTGAGGCTAATCAATTTATTAAAATCTATTTAATAGATGGTTTTTTATATATTGGCGGTCAGGTTTTTATTTCTTTATTAAAGCTTATGGTTGTACCATTAGTTTTCTTTTCTTTAACTAGTGGAGTTTCTTCTTTAGATCAAAATTTAAGTTTAGGTAGAATAGCTGGTAAAACATTAGGTTTATACTTAACCACTACCGCAATAGCTATAACAATTGGCTTAACTATTGCCGTACTTTTTAACCCCGGTAATAACTTAGATTTAGAAACTTCAATTTCTTTATCTATTCCAGAGAGTCCCAATATAAAGGATATTTTATTGGGAATTATTCCTTCAAATCCAATTAAAGCAATGGCAGATGGAAATATGCTGCAAATAATAGTTTTTTCAATTCTTTTTGGTATTGCGATTAGATCGTTAGGAGATTCTGTTAAAATAATTAAAGATGCTGTGAATAGCATTACTGAAATTGTATTAAAGTTAGTTATGTTTATTATTAACATAGCTCCTTACGGCGTATTTTGTTTAATGTCAGTTTTATTTGCTGAAAAAGGGTTAACGGTATTAGGAGATTTATCTTTTTATTTCTTTATTGTTGTATCAGCTTTATTATTACATGGTTTTTTAACTTATTCGTTACTTTTAATTTTATTTGTAAAAGTTAATCCTTTAAAGTTTTTTAATAAAATCAAATCTCTAATGTTATTTGCATTTTCAACATCATCATCAAATGCAACAATACCGGTAACATTAAGGACTGTTATTGATAATATTGGTGTAAATAGAAAAATTGCATCATTTACTGTCCCATTAGGAGCAACCATTAATATGGATGGAACAGCAATAATGCAGGGGGTTGCAACAGTATTTATAGCAAATGCATATTCAATAGACCTATTGTTTGTAGATTATTTAATGGTAATACTCACGGCTACACTTGCATCTATAGGAACTGCCGGAGTTCCCGGCGTAGGATTAATAATGTTAGCTATGGTTTTGAATCAAGTTGGGTTACCGGTTGAGGGTATTGCTTTAATTATTGGAGTAGATAGATTACTGGATATGTTAAGAACAGTTGTGAATGTTACTGGAGATAGTACAGTTTCTACTATAGTTGCCAATTCAGAAAATCAGTTGGAACGAACAAAATTATAGGTATAATTCATTAATTAAATGGAGAAATCATGGAAAGTGAAGCACTAGTTGAATTTGGCAAACCATTAAAGAGAATTAAAACTGATACACCTACCCCTCAAGGAAAAGAAGTTTTAATAAAAGTAACTTTTGGTGGAGTATGTCATTCAGATGTTCATATTCATGATGGTTATTTTGATCTTGGAGGTGGAAATCAACTACCTTTAGGGGGAACTATGAGTTTACCTCATACCTTAGGTCATGAAATTGAGGGTGAAGTAGTAAGTATTGGAGATGAAGTTAAGAATATTAAGATAGGAGAAAATGTTGTAGCATTTCCATGGATAGGTTGTGGTAAATGCCCTACTTGTGAAGTAGGAGATGAACATTTATGTAATGCTCCAAGACAATTGGGTATTCAACTTGCTGGTGGTTTTTCTGATTATTGCCTTATTCCTGATGAGAAATACCTTTTAGATTATACCGGTATAAAACCAGGTTTGGCCGCTACTTATATGTGTTCGGGACTTACAGCTTTTGGCGCATTAAAAAAAATAAATAATGTAAATAAAGATGACCACATTTTAATTCTTGGTTTAGGTGGCGTAGGTATGATGGGATTACAATTTGCTAGAGCTTTATTTGATTGCAAAATATTAGCTGCAGATATTGATCCAAATAAGTTACAAGCCGCTCAAGGTGGTGGTGCTGATGAAGTTTATAACACTAATGATGAGCTCTCTTTAAAGAAATTAATTGAGGATACTAAAGGTGGTGTCAGAGCTGCAGTAGATTTTGTTGGTGCTGAAAATACCATTGAATATGCTTTTAATGGAGCAAAAAAAGGTGGGCAAATTGTTGTTGTTGGGTTATTTGGTGGATCATTTCAAAAACCAATACCAATGTTTCCCTTAACTGCTAAAAGTATTTGTGGAAGTTTTGTAGGAAATCTTGAAGAAACAAAAGAAATGCTTGAGCTTGTTAAATCAGGAAAAGTTGATCCTATTCCTGTAGAAACAAGAGATCTTAAAGAGGCAACAAAAACTCTTGATGACTTAAGAGATGGAAATATTACAGGTAGAGTAGTTTTAGAGCCATAATTTACTGAAATTAGGGGGTAATAATGACTGAGAAGTGGAAACATATCAGACCAAGTGAATATGATTGGGATTATTTTAAGGATGTTAATGGTAGAGAAACATCCATGGTTAGGACATTAATTACTGGTGATGAATATATTTGGGAAGCATCATTAAGACCTAATTATGTCGCAGAGTCTCACTGGCACCCATACGATATTGTTCAAATCTTTCTTGAGGGAGAATTTACTGCAGAAGGAGAAGGATCTTTTTATCCTGGAGATGTTCGATGGGTTAAAGCTGGTGCTTCTACAATTGAAGGCGCTGGTAAAGATGGATGTAGGTTTTATCTTATTGCCTTAGGTGGAGATATACCTCTTATGTGGGATGATATATATGAGCTACCAGATGATTTAAAAGATGAATTATCGAAAAGAGGTAATCCAGTAGGTTCGGCAAATATAAATAAACTTGAATCTGAATTATTTCATGACCCCAATGGGAGACCAACCCAACCTGTTAAAATTATATGTGATGAATCACCCTGGGTTATTGAGACAACATTTGAACCAGATTATATTGCAACAGACCATTGGCACGCACATAACACTTTATATTTTATTATGGATGGAGAAATGCAATTTGGTGAAAATGAACCAGTATATAAGAAAGGTGATATTAGGGTTGTAAAAGCTGGTTATTCTTATGGACCTGAAAAGCCAGGTAAAGATGGAGTAAAATTTATACTTATATCTAATGGTGGGCCAGTTGATTTGAACTGGTCTGATATTACCCCTCCTCCACAATAGTAGATTTATTCATTTCTTCTTTATATTTTACTCCTGCAAACCAAAATAACGGTATTGAGAAACCAGATAAAATGGTAAAAGATAATAATGTTTTTGTATAAGGAAACTCTACACCATTATTAATCAAAATATCTATTATAACCCCTGCCCCAGTTGTTCCTAAAAACATACCAATCATATTTAAATTCAATATAAAAAAAGCAATTACAGTTGCTTTTAAATGTGGTGGAGCAAGTTCCTGTACTGTTGAAAATGTTGGACCATACATAGCACCCAACTGCATAGAGCCAATAGCCATTGATATCCAGAAAATAATATTATCTGGCATAACTAATCTTCCAGCAATATTAATTGGTAAAAGAAAAATCATAAACCAGAATAAAAACATTGGTCTCCCAAGCTTATATTTTTTTGTAAACCAGTCAGATCCAATGCCTCCAATAAGATTACCTATTATTCCAAAAACAACTATTATATATCCAGTGTATTGAGCAATTTCAGCTCTATCAAATCCTCTTTCCTTTACATACCAAACTTGATCATATACCGCTGCACCTAATACAAAATGGAATACAACGCCTCCATAAATACATAAAGTTAATGCTGGTGAATCTTTAAGAGCTTTAATAAGTTCTTTAGCTACAAATTTTAATTTAAGTTTTTGATTTGTTTCAATAATACTTTTTCTTGGAGTATCTTTAATAAAGAACATTATTAATGCAAAAATAAGTCCAATACCTCCTAATATGTAAAAACACATTCTCCATCCAATTAAAGGACCTAAATATCCTGCAATAATTAAACTTAAACCAGCACCTATTGGTATACCTAAGTAATATGCTCCTGATATAAAACCCATTCGCTCTTTTGGAAAACGATCACCAAGGATAGATAGTGATGTCGGGGTAAGAATTGACTCACCTACACCTATAAACATGCGAGGAATAAGTAATCCAATAAAGTTTTTAGCAAGTCCTGATACAGAAGTTAATACGCTCCATAATGCAACTCCAAAAGCTATAAGCTTAGGTCTATTAAAACGATCAGCAAGGAAGCCCATAAAAAGACCCATTATCGAGTAAAAGAATAAAAAACCAAATCCAGTTAGTAAACCGAATTGAGTATTTGTTAATCCCAGATCAGGTATAATAAAATTTGCAAAGCTAGCAAGAAGTTGCCTATCAACAAAATTCATAATATTTAGTATTATTAGGAATCCTAAAAATACATAATTTGATGTGTTATTTTTTTCTTTCATTTGATTTTTTTATAATTTCTTATTAATTAATAAATATGAAGTTATATTTGGAATATACATTTTTCTTATTTTTTGTACTTATGATTGCTTTTTCAGTTAATACATTAGCAGATGAAAATGAAATTGTATGTTTAAAATCCGATAAAATTCGCTCAGTTGATTTCAAAAAAGATTATATGATTTTCGAAATGCAAAAAAGAGAAAAGTATAATATTACTTGCAAGGGTTCTGGCTATTTAAATTTTGAAAACCCTGTAATCATAGAGCCTCAAAAGATGGGTAATAAAATTTGTTCAAATGATGTTTTGAAGCTCAGAAATAAAACTTGTTTTATAGATAAAATAGAGGCAGTTAAAAAAGATTCTGAAGAAAATTCTCAATTAATAAACTAGCTCATTATTTTTATTTATTGTTTCTTGAATTAGAGAATAATGAATTAAGTTCTTTATCGTTATCTGAATTAAGAACTTTATCAATCCATCGATGAAAATGTTGATTACCCTGTTCATTTCGTCCGAATAAAATATGATCAAGTCCACCCTCTTTTAATGCTGGTTCAGCAGAGCTTCCCATAGCATAATCTTCTTGCATCACAACTTTTTGAAAAAAATCAAATTGTTCTTCAGCTCCTTCAGGATCAATAGGAGGTTTTTCCATAATGTAATATTGTGTGGTTATACTTTCTTCAACTGATTTACCTGGAAGAATTTGCGATATTAATACACCGCGCCCTCCAGCATCAAAAGATGCAATAGATGTTGTAGGAAATACTGTCCAAACTCCATATGTAAGTGTCTCTGTATCCCATTCATCTTCTGGTTTATCAATTAAATTAGCCATATAACCCAAGGTTTCTGTAGCAAGGTGTCCCTTTTCTGTAGCAGGTGATTTAATATGCTGATGAGGTCCCCAAGCATAATAAAGACCTTGATTAGTGGCATCAACTCCAAATGTATCTCGATGTAAAACAGGAACATGATAATATTCAAGATAACCGTCATATGCTATTTTCCAGTTTGGACCAGAAAATTCACGTTTAGAAACATAAACCCAATCAGAAAAAGAAAAAGTATCAAGCATTTTATCATAACCTGATAAAAAGTTAGGAATATCAACTTCAGATTTTGGGTTTAATATTGCCCATATAAGCCCTGCTGATTCATAAACTGGAAGCGAAATCAATCCATAGTCCTTTTTATTAATAGATCCAAAATCTTTTTCAGCGCTAACTGCCAATAAATCACCAACATTTGAAAAACTCCAACCGTGATAAGGGCAAGTAAATTTCTTTTTATTTCCACTTTCTTCTTTGGTAAGGCATGCACCTCGATGGGAGCATGCATTAATAACAGCATGCGCTTTGCCATCATCTGCTCTACTAACTATCAATGACATACCGGCAATAGATAAGGTTTTAAAATCGCCAGGGTTTGGAATTTCACAAGAAGGACCCAATACAATAGGAACTCTTTTTATAAGTCTTTCAACTTCAGTATTAAATCGACTTGAATCTGTATAATGAGTTGCAGGCAATCGCATAATTTCCTTAGCCTGCTTTATAGTGCCTGCTTTTGCATGTTCAACTACATCACGTGCTATAGGAATTAATAATTCTCTTGTCATTCATCTATCTCCCCCAGAGATGTTATTTAATATTAAGATACAATATTAATGGCATAAGAATCAAATTTTACTGAATTAACTCAACTTCCGATACAACTAAATAATTATTTTCTTGAGTACTTAAATTTAATAAAAGACTTATTATTTTTGATTCATTTTTATTTGATATATTTGTAATTTCCCCTGATACAGTAACTATATCATCAACAAATACATTTCCATTTAATCTATTTTTAATATTTAAAATTTTACATTTAGGAAAATTATAAAAAATTGTATTAATTAAATAGGCAATATTTGCTGGACCTTGATTGATACATTTATCACCCTGTCCAATTTTTTTAACTGCATTGGCGTCAAAATGTATTGGATTTGGATCATTTAAAATCTTAGACCAAGAGTTTAAATCCTCTTGTCTTACATGATGAGACCATTGATTTATTTTATGACCAATTTTTAAATTCATTTAATTAAACAGGTAAAATCCATTTATAATTAATTTTTGAAACAATTCTATTTTCAAAAGTAATTTCTAATTTAAAGCTCATAATATCAAAATTACCAATTTTTTTTGATACCTTGCTTTCAAATGACTCTATAAAACCATTAACATTATAATTTCTATCTAAATTAAAAGTATCTAATAAATTGAATTCACATTCACCTAACATTGGTCCTTTTCGAACATCATAGTTCAATAAATTAAATAATTCCTCAAGAGTGTATCCAATACTATTAAGGGCTACCATAGAAAATATAGGATGAACTAAATATTCATTTGATGTAGTTTTGCTTATTTCTAGACCTGTAGATGATTTTATTAAATTATTAATTTCTTTATCAATAGTAAATGAGCCACCAGGAAATTTATGATTTATTAAATCTTTATTTAGCAATTACATTTCCTGTGCAATTGGTCTAATTACTATTTCATTGGCAGAAACACCTCTATCTTGTTCTAAAGCATAGATAATGGCATCCGCAATTCTTTCAGGATTTTCAGCTATAGAAGCTAAATTACCCTTCATTAGCATTTCTAACATAGATTCATCTTTTATTGTCGTACCTAATTCAGTTTGAAAAGCCCCTGGGTAGATACATGTTACTTGAAGCTTTCCAGCGCTTTCCATTCTTAAGCCCTCTGATATTGCTCCGACAGCAAATTTAGTAGCAGAATAAACTGCGCTACCATGCATTAATCTTTTTCCCGCAGTAGATGCAATATTTATTATTTGACCCTCGCCTCTTTCTAACATATGGGAATAAACAGCATTAATTCCATAAAGAACTCCCTTAATATTAATATCAATCATTTGATCCCATTCGTCAGTTCTTCCTTTTTCTAATAAAGATAATGGCATTATTCCTGCATTATTAATTAATGCATCAATTTTACCAAACTCTTTAATTCCTCTTTTAGCTAAATTATCTACTGTTTCTTTTTTTGAAACATCTGTGACCTCATAAACTGAATTTTCAGATCCAAATTGTTTGCATAATTCTTCTAATCTATCTTTTCGTCTAGCCCCAAGAATAACCTTAGCCCCTAAGGACACACATTTTTCAGCAGTTATTTTACCGAAGCCAGAACTTGCACCTGTTATCATAATGACTTTATCTTTAATCGTACCCATAATCACCTCTACATAATGAAAAAATCTTAATAAAAAATGGTGATCCGGGCAGGATTCGAACCTGCGACCCACAGCTTAGAAGGCTGTTGCTCTATCCAGCTGAGCTACCGGACCATATAAACACCGTTAATTAATAATCTAAATATACTTGAGAAACAAGTCGATAAAAGCCTTTTATAATAATTATATTTAAAATTTAATTTTTTGGACAATATCTGAAAGCTCAGGTTTATAATCAATCATTTCTTGTCTTGTTAATCCTTCTAGTTCATGAGGAAAAACAAGCCATTTATCCGTTTTATGAAGATAATAATCTGGCTCTCTATTAGTTTTATTTTTATTAGGTTTAAAATATGGTGTTGCAACTTTAATAGTGGGTGAATTTTTTTTACATGCAGTGTTGAGATCATTTATAATTTTATCAATAGATAGTCCAGTATCATGAACATCATCAACAATTAGTAAAGAATCCTCTGACTCAACTTTCTTAATTACATAATTAAGACCATGCACCTGAACTTCTTTACTTTGTTTTCCAATTGATTCATATGATGACGTCCTTATTGCAATATGGTCTGATTTTACACCCATAACATCTAACAGCTCTTGAACAGCAATACCAATTGGCGCACCTCCCCTCCAAACACCCACAATATAGTTTGGTCTAAAACCACTCTCATATACATTTAATGCAATTTTAAATGAATCTCTAAGCAGTTGATTAGATTCTATAAATAACTTCTCCATGAATATCCTTTAAAGAGTTGGTAATAGTATTTTAATATAACCATACCAAATTAAAATTAAAAAAAGTTATTAAGTGTTATTTATTAAAAAGTATAGCCAATTCTTGCCATAATTTGTCTAGGAGGAATCAATTCAATGCCGGTACCAGCTACACCAAAGACATCAGTCATACTAGAATTCATTCCATCTTTATCTGTTATATTTAAAGCTATAAGATTTAGATCTATATTTTCAGAAAATTCATAACTAAGGCTTAAATTATAAATAGTATATTCATCAACTACATCAACAAACGGATTATTAAAAACTCTTTGTTGAAAATCACCTCTATGAACAACTTCACCAGTAGCAGTTAATAATTTACCATTGCTAAGTGTAGTTTCATACATAAGACCAAAATTAGCATTAAATTCTGGGCTTTTAGCAAGTTTATTACCTTTTAAATTTTCTCTTAAACTATATCTCATTGGTTCCTCACCAAAGAAATACAATTCTGCTCTAACATTATCTAAGGCTTGATAATCTGAAGTTATTTCAGTTTCTAAGAATGACAATCGTAAATCAAAAGATAGGCTTTCAGAAATTAATCCTATTAACTCTAGCTCTAAACCACTCATTTCGGATTCAGGAATATTAGCAACTCCACCTCGATAGACATCTGGATCAGTAGATTGAAATTGAAGATTTTGATATTCATAATAAAAAGCAGATATATTTGCTCTTAATCTCTTATTAAGAAGGTCTGTTTTTATTCCAATCTCATAAGCATCAATTGTTTCACTATCAAAAAATGGGAAGACAAGTTGAGGAGCAGGTTGAGCGCCAAAATTTTGTTCATCATCAACAGGAAAGCCGAATGTTAAATTACTTCCACCAGGTTTAAAGCCTTTCGTAAAAGAGGCATATGTCATAGTGTCAGAATTTAAATCATACTCAACAGCAATTCTACCTGTTGTTTTTTCAAGATCATCTTCAATTAAATAGGATTGTAATCCAAAGAAATTAGTTACATCGCTTGAAAAAGTATCTTCTGTGTATCTAAAACCTGTAATAATTCTTAAATTATCAAGAGCATTAAATGTTGCTTGCCCATACAAGGATTTAGATTCTCTTGTAGGATACGCATCTGAAACAAAGCCTAATTCTGCTCCATATGCAGCAAAACAAATTCCTTCAAAAGGATTTGTAGCGCAAATTGGCGCATGTACATAAGGTGTAAATTGACCATCCATTAATGATATTAGCTTAACATTATTAACATCTTTAACTTCATATATATGATTTTCAATCTCATGATCAAAATAAAGAGCGCCAACAATCCAATCAATCGAACCAAATAAAGGTTCATTTGAAACAATATTTATTTCAAAAGTTTTTGTTTCAACAATAGAAGTTTCTGGACGAAATTCAGCGGCAATATAAGGTAGGCCCTCTAGAGGCCCACTTGCATGAACATCACCAAAATTATGTCTATCATTATCTCTAACAACATAAATATCGTCTTCTTGAGTACTTGCTAAGATTTTCAAATTCGCTGCACCAAGATCTACTTCGAAGATAGCGCCAAAAATTTCGGATGAAAGTTTATAATCAGAAGCTGAGTCTTGAGCTAATTTTCTAGGATTAGGTGTTTTGTCGTCCAAACCTTTCATAGCAGCACCATTATTATCTGCATCAAAATATTGGAAAAATAAACGTAAACTGGAATTATCTCCTGTTTCAATTAACCAATCTGATCTCAAACTTATGTGGCTAGCATCATCAAGATCTTGTCCATTTATAACATTATCACTAAAGCCATCTCTCTCTGTAATGACGAAAGAATTTCTTGTTGAAACAGTATCTGAAATAGGAAAATTGAAAGATCCTCTTGATTTTACTAAACCATAATTTCCGACAGTTAAATCTGCTTTACCTTCAAATCCATCAGAGGAAGGAAGTTTGCTAATAACATTTATTGTACCTCCAGTTGAATTTTGTCCAAACAAAGTACCTTGTGGCCCTCTTAATACTTCTACCCTTTCAATATCTATAAAATCTGTTCTAAGAGAAAATTTTGAAGCAACAAAAATACCATCCATATGAAGAGCTACAGATGGTGCAGCAATTGCATTTTGATTTGTTTCATCGCCTACACCTCTTATTGAAATTACTGTTTTATAACCTTCATTTTTTGCCACAGTTAAACCAGGTGTTATTGCGCTTAATCCAACAAAATCTATGATATTTTTAGTTTCTAACTCATCAGAACTTAATGCAGTTACTGACTTAGAAACATCTTGCAAGCTTTCGCTTCTTTTCTCAGCTGTAACAATAATTTCTTCAATTGAAAAAGAATTATTGACTATTGATTGACTATTTGTCTCAACAGATTCATCTGCCTTGACTGTGTTTGAAATAAATATTGATAATAAAAGAATAAGAGTAGAATTTTTAAGAATTTTGAATGTCATTTGTCCCCGAATAAAAAAATAAGTTCATAAGAGATTAAGCAAAAACTATGCCATAAATTTAAGATTTTTTAAATTATATTGATTCTATTTTTTAAAATAATTGTCTTTTATTTTTTCATAAAAAATATGTTTTATTTAGTTAATTTTCTAAATAGTATTTATCTATGATTGATATGTTAGATAATCTCTTCAAACTTAATGTAAATGACACAAATATTAAAAAAGAAATCTTAGCCGGTTTCACAACTTTTATAACAATGTCTTATATAATTTTTGTAAATCCACAAATTATGTCTTCTACAGGAATGGATTTTGGAGCAGTTTTTGTTGGAACTTGTTTAGCTGCATCAATTGCATGTTTTATTATGGGTTTTATTGCTAATTGGCCTGTTGGATTAGCCCCAGGTATGGGTCTTAATGCTTTTTTTACATATTCAGTGGTAGGTGAAATGGGATATTCATGGGAAACAGCTCTTGGTGCCGTTTTCTTATCGGGCATCTTGTTTTTTATTATGAGTGTAACACCAATAAGAAAATGGATTATTGATAGTATCCCAGAAAACTTGAGAATAGCAATGGCTTCAGGAGTTGGTTTTTTTATTGGTTTTATAGGTTTAAAAAACGGAGGAATTATTGTTTCTAATGATACAACTTTCTTAAGTCTTGGAGATTTTTCTGATATCAAAACACTTCTATCTGCATTAGGTTTTTTACTAATAGCAATTTTAACAATTAGAAATATCAAGGGATCAATTATTATTAGTATATTAATAATTACACTTCTATCATTAACTTTGGGTCTTGTAGAATTTAATGGAGTAATTTCTTATCCACCAAGCTTGAATCCTGTATTTTTACATTTAGATATTATTGGAGCAATTGATGTTGCTATGGTTTCCGTAATTGCATCATTTTTGTTTGTTAATCTCTTTGATACTACAGGTACATTATTTGGAGTAGCAACTAGAGCTAATTTTATTGATGAAAAAGGGAATATTTCTAATCTAGATAAAGCACTCAAATGTGATAGTAGCACAAGTATTATTGGAACTTTCTTTGGTTGTGCGCCAGTTACAAGCTATGTTGAAAGTTCATCAGGCATAGAAGCTGGGGGACGAACTGGGCTTACTGCAATAACTATTGGTTTTTTATTTTTATTTTCAATTTTTTTATCACCTTTGGCTAGTATTGTCCCTTCATATGCCACATCTGGAGCTCTTATATATGTATCATTTCTGATTTTATCCGGTCTTCAAAAGTTGGATTGGACAGATATAAGTGAATTAATACCATCCTTAATTATCATAGTAATGATACCTTTAACATTTTCTATTGCTGATGGGATTTCGTTAGGGTTCATAGCATTTATAGTTATGAAAATTGCCTCTGGGAACATAAAATCAATATCTTCAGGATCCTGGTTTTTAACTATAATTTTTGTATCAAAATTTATTTTTTTATAATTGTGTTACTACTGCTTAGACTCAATAATTATCTTAGTATTAATTTTTTCATCAGAATCACCAACTCTAATACCGGATATTGGTATAACATCTGAATAATCAAATCCTACAGCAAGTTTTACATATCTATTATCTGGTGAAATAGAATTTGATATATCAAAACCTACCCACCCTAAGTGCTCTATATAAACCTCAGCCCAAGCATGACTAGCTTCTTGTATGTTCGTATCATCAAGCATTAAATAACCACTTACATATCTTCCAGGAAAACCTAGTTCTCTTACACACGATAAAAATATGTGAACGTGATCTTGGCATACTCCAAATCCAATTTTAATTGCATCTTCACAAGATGTTTTTATAGATGTTTTGCCTTTAGAATATTTTACTAATTTTAATATATAATTTGATAAATAGTTTAATCTTTCAATATCTGATTTAATTTTATTTGTTTCCTTTTTTATATTTGAAAGTATTTTTTTTATGCCACTGCCTGGTTTTGTATAATTTGATGATGAATATTTAAATAAATCCAAAGGGATTTTATCATCATGTAAACCAACAATACCTTTTGAATCATTAATATTTAATCGCCCTGAACAAGTAATTGTTATTTCTCTAGTTTCATCTTTCGTTTTGCAAAGATGTATTTTATTACCTTGATAATCTAATGTTTCTAATTCTATTGAGCACCCTTTTACATCAATATCCCAATTTAAAATTTTCTGATTTTTTTCATTTCTTGGAGTAAGCCTAAGTTTTTGTATGGCTGATAATGGAGGATTGTTATATTTAAATACTGTCTTATGTTTAATTCTAAAAATCATTAACTTATACTAGATTAAAATCCCTTGATATTAATGTATGCATTTCATTATTTTTTTTAGCGAATTCTTTAATAAACTCATAAAGTTTCTTGTTATGAATTGTTCTAATAATTCCGCTAGTAAGTTTATTTTGATTTTTTTTTGCTAAATTATATGACTTATATTTTTTTTTATAAGTTAACTGCAGATAGTCTAAATTAGATAAAATTTCTTTATTACAAAAAGATAATGATCTTGGCATCCTCTCATCAAATACTAAAAAATTAGTGATTGCGGCTGGATCTAAATATTCTCCACTTAACCAATTAAATGATCTCCAAGCTGATAAAGATCTAAGTAGTATTTCCCAACGATTAAAATCGATTTTATTAACAACAACGGTATTCCTTAACAAAAGCCTATAATATTTGGTATTTAAAATAGAAACTGTATTATTACTTCTCTCAATAAATGTTCCAATTCTAATAAAATTAAATGTATCATTCCTAAGCATAGTTCCATAAACAGAGCCCCTGAAAACTGTTCCTGTATTAAGTATGTTTTCTAGAATATCGGGAAGATTATTAATTTGAATTTGGCGTTTAAGAAGTTTCTCAGAAGCCAACCAACTTTGATTCAAAGAATTGGAGACTTCTCGTGTAAGTGCTGTTCTAACAATTTTTCCATTTAATCGAGCTTTTTTTAGTAAATTTCTTATATTATCAATATTGTCTTCGTCTCTTAATAAAAAATTAACTACATTTTGAGTTGATGCAATTTTATACTTCTTCTTAAAAACTTTAATCTGGTAATCTTCAATAAGGAATTCTAGTAAGTCATTTCTATTATTTTCTTTTGTAGTAATTGAATAATGTAGTCCTGCCTGTATTTTTCGTGCAGTATTTTCTGCCCTTTCTAAATATCTGGCCATCCAATAAAGATTATCTGCGTAGCGACCTAGCATTATTTATCAACGATCCAGGTATCTTTTGTTCCGCCACCCTGACTAGAATTAACTAACAATGAATTTTCTTTTAAAGCTACTCTTGATAAGCCTCCATTTGTTATCTTAATATCATTAGGCGACATTAATGCAAAAGGCCTTAAGTCAACATGTCGAGGCGCTAACCCTTTTTTAGTCAATATAGGAACACTAGATAGCGATAGTGTTGGTTGAGCTATATAATTAGAGGGTTTTGATATTAACTTTTGTTTAAAGTTCTCTATTTCTTTCTTACTGCTTGTTGGACCAATGAGCATACCATAACCACCTGATCCATGTACTTCCTTAACGACTAACTTATCTAGATTATCAATTACATATTTAAGTGATTTCTTTTCCGAACACCTCCATGTCTTAACATTTTTTAATATAGGCTCTTCATCCAAGTAAAATTTTATTATTTCAGGAATATATGAATAAACAGCTTTATCATCTGCAATGCCCGTTCCAGGAGCATTAGCGATCATTACATTTCCAGCTCTATAAACATCAAATAAACCAGGTGATCCAATTCTACTATCAGGGTTAAATGATAATGGATCTAAATAAGTATCATCTATGCGCCTATAGATTATATCAACTTGTTCTATTCCCTGGGTAGTTCTTATTACAACCTTATTATCTTCAATTAATAAATCACGCCATTCTAGTAAATTAACGCCCATTTCATCCGCTAAAAAAGTATGTTCATAATATGCCGAATTGAAGACACCTGGCGTTAAAACAGCTACATTTGGTTTTCTAGTTGATGATTTTGATGTTTTGACTAATGATTTTAATAATAAATCTGGATAATTAAAAACTGGCTTAACATTGTAAATAGTAAATAATTCAGGAAACATATGCATCATAGTAGATCTATTTTCAATCATATATGAAGCACCAGATGGCACTCTTAAATTATCCTCCAAAACAAAAAAGTTTTTTTCAGATGTTCTGACTAAATCTATACCTGAAATATGGGTATAAATACCGCCTGGTGGTTTAAAATTGCACATTTCAGGTAAAAAAGCTGCATTATTATTAATTAGTTTTGATGGAATTATATTTTCTTTAACAATGTTTTGTTTAGAGTAAACGTCTTCTAGAAACATATTTAAAGCAATAAGTCTTTGTGTAATGCCTTTTTCAATAAGGTTCCATTCTTTACTGTCAATAATTCTAGGCATTAAATCAAAAGGTATTAGTCTTTCTTCTGCCTCATCTTCTCCATAAACATTAAATGTTATACCTACTTTTCTGAATAATTCCTCAGCTTTAATAGACTGACGCATTAGCGCATTAATATTTTGATTAGAAAGCCAATTATCAAGATTTTTATATAAATTTCTTACTTTTTGACTGCGCATATTAAGCATTTCATTATACATATGTATAAAGACACAATTTTCATGCCAAATTTAAAAAATCAGTAAATAAGATAAAAATTTATTTAATAGGTACTAACTGCCAAGTATGTACCAAACATTTCCAAGAACCATCTTCTTGACGTTTTAAGACATCTAAATAATCGCTTGTTGTAACATTATCTTGTAACGCTCCATCAGACTGGATTTTATTAGCGTTATCTTTAAAAGTTAAATATACAGTTTGACGGCTTCTTACTATCGCTATGTCACCAATTATTTCAATATCATATTCACCATCTTGAATTTTATAAGTGGCAGATTCAAATACAGGGCCGAGAAATTCTCTATAATTTTCTGCACCCGAAATAACGGGTCCTCCAGGTGGAATTAAAGTTATATTTTTATCAAGTGAATTTATATATCCATCAATATTGCTAGACTCAACTGCCTCATGCCAAGTTTCATACAATTTTTTTATTAATGAGTTATCTTTATTATTAGTAGAAATATTTTCTGCTTTTAAGAAAAATGTGTGACTTAAAACTACTACTAAACAAAGAACAAAATATTTAAATAATTTTTTATATGTCATTTTTTATCCTAATTTTTTTACGAATTTTTCAATTTTCAATTTTTTTGGTGATGGGATTTTTTTACTGGATGATCCAATATAAAGATAACCAATAACAACATCACTTTTTTTTAATTTCAATGATTTGTTAATATACTCATTAAAAGCCAAGTGTCCTGTTCTCCAAATACTATAAAAACCCATAGCAGAACATGCTAACATCATATTTTGAGCTGCTGCCCCAGCAGATAGAATCTGTTCAATTTCTGGTATTGGTTTATCTTTTTTGATATTTGCAATTGTAATTATAATTAATGGCGCTCTTAATGGAGCATTTTTCACTTTGCTTAAAAGTTCTTTGCTAGGATTTTTTTTAACTTTTTTAGTAACATTAACAAATTTTTTTCCAAGCTTTAATCTATCCTTTCCTGATACCTCAATAAATTTCCATGGATTTAATCCTCCATGATCAGGTGCTCTTAATCCTGCCTTATAAATTTTTTTTAATTGGTTTTTACTAGGTTTAGGATCTTCCATTAATGGAATAGATTTTCTTGAGAGTATTGTTTCTATTGCATTCATAGGAAATTAATGTGTCCATGGGGTTTTTCTGTCTGGAGAAAAATTATCAGAATATGATTTAGGTTTGATTTTTCTTTTTTTCGGCTCAATTATTACAAAATCTATATTATTATTATTTGCGAATTTGATAGCTTTATCTTTATCTGAAAATTTAATTTTTACTTTATCTTGTGTATTTGAGGAAGAAGTCCACAACATTTTTTCATCAATTATTGGTTTATCTTGCGAATTAAATTCAAGAAGCCAAAATTCATTTTTAGCAGATTGAGTTGCTGACTTTGCTGGTTGATAAATTTTAGCCTTCATTAATTTTCTAACCAGCTTCCATGTGCACCAAATGGCACTCTTTGTGGCAGAAGAATCTCAGCGACAGGCTTATTTGAGAAGTCATCTGCATCAATAACAATAAGTTTTGATTTATTTCTTTCATTATCATGGACAATTGACATAACATATCCATCTTTTTCATCATTAGAATTCGGGTTTGGAGCAAATAATGGCTCACCACCTACAGTATGATCACCAAGAAAATGATCTTCTCTTGTGCCCTTATCAAGATTATATTTAAATAAATGATTTCCAAATGTTAGCGTTTCAGCTTTATTATTTAGTTCCATTGCATAACCAATATCTGCTTTAAGGCCTATTTTTCTGTCATCAACTCTAGCAAAATCACATGGTTTATCATCTATCTGTTCTTCCTTACATGTTTGTGTGCTTAGATCTATGGTCCATTTCCATAATTTACCTGTTGTTTCGTCTCCACCGTAAATTTGATCCATACCACCAACCATTGCTTTATCTTGTCTACATACATGTATAATAATTTTATTACCTTCTTCATATGCATTCATCGGATGGAATACAAAACAAGGATTTACATCAATCCATTTGATATCTTTGTTATTGCCATTTCTTGGCATTACTCCAAGCCTTGCACCGCATTCTGGTCTAAAGCCAAATGGATCTCCTCCTTCAACGGCTTTATCCATATCAAACACTAGTGGCAGGTCCATGAATATTACAAAATTACGAGTAATATTCCAGTCATGCATCATTACAGGCCGAGGAATATCTATAGCCTCTGATTGA
Organism: OCS116 cluster bacterium AG-435-F03; assembly: GCA_003212795.1. Classification (GTDB taxonomy): domain Bacteria; phylum Pseudomonadota; class Alphaproteobacteria; order MED-G09; family MED-G09; genus AG-430-B22. The sequence goes on from QCOV01000001.1 coordinate 548,682, forward strand.
ACTAATTTACCCTCAGAAGAAACCCTATGGTACATTAGGTAGGGTTTGCCCATCATTTTGTATCCAAAAAATAATAATTCATTTGTTTCTGGGCATACTCTTGGATGTGCCGTCATTGGCCCATCTAGCTTTCCATCAAAATCGTGATGACCAATTGTTTCGAGGTCATTATCAATTACCCACGGAAAATGAGCTTCTTCTAAAGCTAGTATTTTACCTGCATGTCGAACAACATGGGTATTAGCAGGTGAGGCCTTTAGATCAAAAGATGATGACATCATATCCATATCATCTTCATAATAAGGTGTTTTAACATATCTATTTTTGTAACTTGCTTTTCCATTTTGGATATTAATTCCATGAACCATTCCATTACCAAAAAACCAATGATCACTATATCCTGATTTTGGATTCATGCCGTTTCTAATATATTGACCATCTAATTCTTTTGGTAATTCACCTATTACCTCAAGCTCATCAATGTTCTTTTCTTTTTGGACGGGAGCCCAATTACCTTGTAAATGCCAATATTTTTTTGGGTCAAGTTCTTTTGGGGTTTCTTTTTTTGGTGAAATAAATTTCATAATCTTACCTAATATAGGGTCAGGCAATTTAAACATAATTTTTGCAGCAATAGATTGTAAACTCAATTTAACCTCTTTATAATTTCAAACATTTATATCAAATAATAATTATTATGGGAAATGTTATGAAAAAAACTCTAATCGGTTTCTTTGTCTCAATTATTTATATTGGGATTGTTTTTGCAGAAGTACCAACTAAACCATTATTAACTCTTGAAACAGCAAAAATAATGGCAAATGAATGTTTAAATCTTGCAAAAGAAAATGGGTGGAAGATTAATATAGCTATTTTTGAGTCTCCAGGTGCCTTAAAATACTATGCATCTATGGATGGAACATATCCTGCTTCAGAAGAAATATCCCGCTTAAAAGGCAAAACTTCAGCCGGCCTTCCCTTTTCTACTAAAGAACTTGCTCAAATGGCATTTGATAATGAAAATAAAAATGAAGGAATAGCAACAATTCCAGATATTGCATTATTACCAGGAGGAGCTCCCATAATTCTAAGGAATGGCTATCATTTAGGTGGAGTTGGCGTTTCAGGAAGCAGTGGATCAAACGATGAAAAATGTGCATTTAAGGCAATAGAGAAAGGACTGGAGGTAATATATGATTAAGTTACAAGTATTTTTTTTACTTTTCCTTCTTTTAGCAGTTAATTCAATTAAAGCAGAAATATTGACTGTTGAGGTTACATCGGAACATAAAGATGGACCAGTTTTGCTTGCTGTGTATGATAAACAAGAATATTTTGGAAAAACTAAAGCAAATCAAAAAGCTAATCCAAAACATATTTTATTGGGCGCAAAAGGATTAATTTCTAATTATAAAGGAAAAGTTACCTTTGATTTACCATATGGAAATTATGTTATAGCAGGTATTCATGATCTTGATAATAATGGTGTATTAACTGGGAATTTTTTGGGGATGCCAAAAGAACCATTTGGTTTTTCAAATAACAAAAGGGGTAATTTTGGTCCCCCTAAATGGAAAGATGTTCTAATAAAATTTAATGAAAGTAATAAAAAAATTTTAATAAATTTAAAAGGAATTTAAATGGATATAGATATAAATGGTAATGAGGTTTTATGTTTTTTCAACTTTAGAAGCCCATATGCATATGTAGGAATAAAAAAAGCTCTTGAATTAAATATAAAACCTAAATTTGTACCCTTTTGTTATGTTCCAAAAGAGATATTGGAAGCAGTTACATTAAATAATCCATATAAAAGAGATTATCTGATGGAAGATTGTAAAAGATTATTTAACGACTTAAATATAGATTTAGTTAGCGAAATACCTGCAGACTGTAATTGGCCATCTGTTCATGCAGCTTGGTCAGAGGTTAATAAAGAAGATAAAGGCCTTGAATTTATGTTAAAAATTTTTGAGGCTCGATTTAAAAAAGGATTAAATGTTGGTGATAAAAATATTATCACTAACATTTGTAATGAGATCAATATAAGCTCTAAATTTGTTTTATCTGCAATGGATAATGAAGATATAGATAAAGATCTAAAGTCACTTACTAAAATAATGAGGGAATTAAAGGTTTTTGGCGTTCCAACATTCATTTATAAAAAAGAGAGGTTTTGGGGGCAAGATAGGCTACATTATTTAAAAAATAAATTAGATAATTAAATAATTACATTAGTTTTCTCATGCAAATTATTGAATTAATTAATTATAGTATATTTTATTTATAAAATAAAATTTTAATCAACAATTTTTACTCTTTTTAGGTGAATATCATCACCTGGTTTACTTATATCGTGCGCCCTTTTCCACCTAGCAAATTCTCCTAAAATATGATTTGGATCGCCATGTAATTCAGTAAATACACCATTAAATTCTCTTGTATCAACATATGCTGCATCAACACCATCAGCATAAAGTCTACAGGCTAGCTCAAAACCATGACTCATTAATTTATCTAATTCTTTATCGAAATCAGAGACTAAAACACCAATATGATGATATCCCTCTTCACCATTTTTATACATATCCCTATAAATAGATGGAGTTTCATCGTGCTGTTGAATAAATTGAATCATCATATCCCCAACATAACCAAATGCATAAGATACATCAGCTTCTTGAGGAGTTCCTCTATATTCAAATGTGTCGCATTTATGGTGTGGAGAAAAAACAAATGGCCCTGCCCCAAAAATTTTATTCCATTTTTTTGCCGATTCTTCTAAATCATTAACAAGATAGGCTTGTTGAAAAATAGGATATTTATCTAATAACATTCATACCTCCAATTTAATTCCTTAGTAATTTACCAGGAAGATTCTTTGTGGCAATACCTTGATTATATGTGATAACCCCTGATTTAATAGTTGTTTCATAGCCATCAACATTTTGTATTAATCTTTTTCCTCCTGCAGGTAGATCATTTACAAGTTCAGGTGCATAAAGTTGTAAATTATCAAAATCTATAATATTAATATCAGCTAACATTCCTTCCTTAATTAAACCTCTATCAGTTAACCCCATTGCATATGCATTATCGGATGTATAAGATTTAATTATCCAAGGTAATTCTATTTTAGGGCCCCTGGTGCGATCACGACCCCAAAAAGTTAGCATATGAGTAGGAAAACTAGCATCACAGATAGTCGAGCAATGAGCGCCACCATCACCAAGAGCCAATAATGAATAATCACTCTCAATCATTCTTTTACTGGCATCTAATGATCCATCCATATAATTACCAATTGGGTAATAGATTAGTTGTCTTCCTTCATTTTTTAAAAGTGTATCATATAGAACCTCAACAACATTAAGCCCTTTTTTCTTTGCCTGGAAACCAAGACTTTCTTCAACATTAGGTTCATAATTAGGTGGATTATCAAGAATATAAATATTATCGTAATTACGAAGAATTGATAACATTAATCCATCATCTGTATTAGGTCTTTCAGAAAATATTCTATTTTTAAAATCATCATTTTTCATAATCCTAATTTTTTCGGAAAGTGATAAATTTTCTATTTCTTTAAAACTAGGATGACCTGAAAAAGGATTTAAAGTTACGCTTAAACCTAATACTAAACCAATTGGTCTACCACTAACTTGCGCCCTTATCGGCAATCCATTTTTGCCAGAATTTTCTATCCATGATAGTAATTCATTCCACTCATATGCGACAGCATCCGTTTGAGCAACGGTTATAGATAGAGGTCTTTTTGATTCAATAACCATTTTTTCAAGCATAAGATATTCTTCTTTACCTCCAAGGAAATCGGAGACAACCTGAAGAACCCCTTTATTTGTTTTTCCAATAGATTTAGCAATACCGACTAATTCGTTTTCTCTTGCCTCAAGCTGGGGAACATAATCACCATCAGAAGTTCTATGATTAATTGTTCTAGAGGTTGTAAAACCAAATGCCCCATTTTCAACTGCCTCGGAAGCTAATTTGCTCATTTTTAAAATATCTTCATCAGTGGCTGCTTCACGATCTGCTCCTCTTTGACCCATTACATACAATCTAAGAGCCCCATGTGGAATTTGAGAACCTAAATCAATATCAAACTTACGTTTGCCAAGAAAATCCATATAATCATTATAGGTCTCCCATTGCCATTCAATTCCCTCGGTAAGAACAACCTGAGGAATATCTTCTACACCTTCCATCAATTTTATTAAATTATGGTGATCTTCATTTTTTACGGGTGCAAAACCCACTCCACAATTACCCATTATAGCAGTAGTTACACCATACCATGAGGAAGGAGAAATATAATTATCCCATGTAGCTTGACCATCATAATGAGTGTGGATATCAACAAAACCTGGAGTAACTATTTTGTTTTCTGCATTGATAATCTCTTTTGCAGTATCATTATTAGAGGATTTATCAATCTTAACAATCTTGCTGTCATTTATAAAAATATCTGAAACATAACTATTCATACCTGAGCCATCATAAATAGTTCCATTTTTTATTATGATATCAAATTTTGACATATTTTATTTCTTATTAAAAATTTCTGTTTCTAGTTCTATTGATAACTCTATTATAAATCTCCATAGTTTTTCAACAATATCTGGACTGATATCATTATCTTTAGCTAATGCTCTTAATCTTTTTATAATATTTTCAATTCTATCATTATCTCTAATTTTTGATACATCGTCTTTAATTATTGCCGCCTCTTCTATAAATTTAAATCTTTTAGAGACTAATTTAATTAAATCATTATCAAGAAGATCTAACTCTTTTCTTAACTCGTCCATATTTTTGTACTTCATAAAATTCTCCAAAAAAAAAGCCATTACAAACAGCAATGGCTTTCTTCAAATTTATAGTAATTTAACCTTTATCTTTATCTTTATCTTTTTTGTCTTTTGTATCATCGTGAGACTGATGATCAGAAGCTTTAGCATGGGCTTCAGCATTTCCACAGTGAGCTAAAACATTACCAGACATTGTTAAAAAGAAAGTTAAAACAAATACAAATATAATATTTTTCATAATTTCACCTATTTTTTTATATCCTACATCGAAAAGCTTAATAAACCTATTACTAAATAAAAACCAACAAGATAGGCCCAACAATTAGTAAAACAAAAATTAATAATAAAAGTGATTTAAACAAATTTTTCATAACTAAACTATGTGACTTTATATTCCTTATTAAACAGTGATGTTTCAACTAATGAGGTATCAAAAAATTCATAAAGTTTATAAACTTTATCATCCTTGAGTGTAAAAATTTGACAATAAATTTGGTTATAGTCTTTATCATGAATACTTTTACCTTTTAAATTCATTGTTCCAACAACAGTGTTATTTTCTACAGCAACTATATTCCAGTTATTTGCAAAACTAACTGTCTCGAACTTTAAGTTTGATAATACACCATTTTCTATAAGCTTTATTGCTGAATTTTTACCTTTAAAGCTACCTGAAACAGGTGTTGATCCTATTAATGTAAGTGTTACATCATCATGCCATAATGTATTTAATGTTTCAAAATCACTATTTTCGAGTGCTGTATAAAATTCTAAAATTATTTTTTTGTTAGAAGACATTAATCTTTTTAATCTAAATCCAATGCAAATTCTTTTAAAATTTCAATATTAATTATTTCGAGTGTCTTTTTATGCGTTTTCCTTAAATATATTCTCGGTGCTTTTCCAAATTCATATGCCTCTTTCCATCTTTCCGCGCATAAACACCAAGAATCACCCTCTTTCAATCCAGGAAATGAAAATTCTGGCCTAGGGGTAGAAAGATCATTACCCTTCTGACTTGAAAACTCTAAGAAGTCTTCAGTCATATAGGCACATACTGTGTGTATTCCAATATCTCTATCATCGGTATTACAGAAACCATCTCTATAGAAACCAGTAATTGGATCTGAGCAACATTCATCAATTATTTCATCAAATACATTTTTTTGCATAATTAATCTCGATGGTCGGGGCGGAGAGATTCGAACTCCCGACCCCCTGGTCCCAAACCAGGTGCGCTACCAGCCTGCGCTACGCCCCGTTGATGTGTTATTATCATAAAGAAATTTTAACGTCTTTTCTTTATTATCTTTTTTTGTTCTTTATTAGTCCTTAATTTAAAAATTGAATTTACTAAAAGTACATCTCTATTTCCAACATAAAGTTTCGATTCACAAAAAACAAAATCATCTTTTGTTGAGTTAACTTTTGCATATCCTTCTAGCCATTCTCCAGTTCTGACAGCCGATAAGAATTCAGAATTTAACTTAATAGTAACTCCTGCAGTTCTAGTTTCTTTATATACTGCGTGTCCACATATTCCATCAGCAAATGACATAAGCATTCCACCATGTGCTATTTGCGCTCCATTACAATGACGATCTAATATAAAAGTTCCGTGTAACCAGGGATCGTTTGATGTATTAATGTAGAATGGTCCATTATGAGTTGTGTAAGGGCCTCTTCCTTCATTTAGAATAAAGCCCTCAGGTACAACTCTTTCCATTAATTAATGGCCAGATGCGTTTGGATTGTAAACAATTGAATCTAAAGGATTAGCATAGAAATCCCAGAATAATGTTAATACAATTGAGCAAATTATTAAGGTTACAATCATTACTGGTAAACCATATCTGAACCACTTAAGAGGAGTGATTGCAAGAGAAGGGTCACCTGTATCCTTAGCTAATCTCTCAGAAATAGTAACTATAAATACATTTGCTGTAGAACCAATATGTGTTCCATTTCCACCCATACCTACTCCAAGGGCTAGAGCCCATAATAAAGGAGTTTGCAATGCTGGATCACCTATTGAAGCAATAATTGGTATCATTGCTGCTGTAAATGGTATGTTATCTATAGCAGCTGACATAACTGCGGCAACCCACATTAATATTAGTGTTGCCATAAATAAATCGCTTTCAACAAATGGTATGATGAACTGACCAAGATATTCAAGGAATTGACTTCCTTCTACTCCGCCAACTAACATAAACAAAGAAATGAAGAATATGAGTAGTTGCATTTCAACTTTTTCCATAACTTCATCTAGATCAAGAGATTTTCCTAAGAAAACAAGAATGATTAAACCAAGTCCTGAAACCATCCATGGTTGCCAATGAATTGTTCCATGAATAACGAATAGAACTACCATTAAAAGTAAAACAAAAATCGATTTATTCCAAAGTGGTTTATCTTTGTATTCAATTCTATCTTCAAAGGTTCCTTCTGCAGGTGTGCTAAGCTCTTTTCTAAATATAACTCTAAGCGTAGTAAGAGTTCCTAGCCAAGCTAATAGAACAATTCCACCCATATGAATTACAAAAGTATTGAAATCTATACCAAAAGCTGAACCAATCATTAAATTTGGAGGATCTCCAACTAATGTTGCAACACCTCCCGTGTCTGATAATAATGCAGCTGCTAATAAATAAGGAATAGGTGTTATTTTAAGTGACTGACAAATTAAAATTATCAAGGGACCAAATATTACGACGGTAGTAACATTATCCAATAATAATGAAAGACCTGTTACGGCAGTTCCAAGTAAAGCCATTAACATAAACTTTCTACCTTTGGATATTCGTCCAATATTTGTAGCCATAACTTCAAAACCACCTGTTTGAATCATAATAGAGACAATTGCCATCATGCAACCAAGTAAGAAAACTACATTCCAATCAACTGCCATAAATGCGCCAGCAGGATCATAAAATCCGTAAGACATACCAGTAACAAGCATTACTCCAGCCCCAAGCATTGCTACTTTTGATCTATGAAATCCATGTAAAGTTTCAGTGAATATTCCGATAAATGTTACTGCCAATATGATGCCTGATATCATCATTCCTTCGGTTAATTGAATTTCCATTATTCCCTCATAAAATTAATATGAAATTACTTAGCTTATTTGCAATTTATTGCCAAGATAAATAGGAAAAAATAACTATAGCATTGAAATATTATTCAATAGATAATATGAGGATATATATAAACAGGATAATAAAATGAAAATGGACGGCGAAAAAATTATTAATGCATCTAAACAGGAAGTTTGGGATGCCTTAAATAACCCTGAAAAACTTAAATTAGCAATCCCAGGTGCTGAAAATGTTGAAAAAAAAGATGAAAATAATTTGACTGCAACTGTGAAAACAAAAATCGGTCCAATTAGCGCTAAATTTACAGGAAATATTATTTTATCAAATATTAATCCACCAACTAGCTATACTTTAACTGGAGAAGGAGCTGGTGGTGCAGCTGGTTTTGCTAAAGGTACAGCTAATGTTGAATTAATTGAGGTCTCTGAAGGAACACTACTTAAATATAATGTAGATGCAAATGTTGGCGGAAAACTAGCTCAAATTGGACAAAGGTTGATTGAGACAACAGCTAACAAGTTAGCAGATGATTTTTTTGGTAAATTTAATGAAATCCTTGACCCACAGACTAATAATGTTGATGAAGTTGAAACAACTGAAAAACAATCAAAAGGATTGAGTCAAAATTCATGGATTATAGTATTAATTATTTTAACTTCTTTATCACTATTATTTTGGTATAGTTTATCATAAAAATTATTTGAGGAAAAAATGCCCACAGTCAATATTAATGTTAATGGTCAAGATTTATCGGCCGAAGTAGAAGAAAGACAATTATTGGTCCACTTTTTAAGAGATGATATGGATCTAACAGGAACACATGTAGGTTGCGATACTAGTCAGTGCGGAGCATGTGTTGTTCATCTTGAAGGTAAAGCTGTGAAAAGCTGTACTATGTTAGCTGTTCAAGCAAACGGAAAAAATATTACTACTATTGAAGGAATTGCTGATGGGGATAATCTTCATCCTGTTCAGGAAGCCTTTAGAGATCACCATGGTCTTCAGTGTGGTTTTTGCACTCCTGGAATGATAATGGCTGCTATAGATATTATTAACAGAAAGCCTAATTTAGATGAAAAAATAGTTCGAGAAGAACTTGAAGGTAATTTGTGTAGATGTACTGGCTATCAAAATATAGTGAAATCAATTTTAGCCGCAGCAAATAAGTAGGATAAAAATGTACAATTTTATATATGAAAAAGTTAATACTATTAAAGAAGTTGAAAAACTTTTAAGTGAAAATGAAGAAACAAAAATTCTTGCTGGAGGGCAAACATTAATTCCTACAATGAAGCAAAGATTGGCGTCACCATCAACATTAATTGATATATCCGGAATTGATGAGTTGAATTTTATTAACGATAATGGAAATTCAGTAACTATTGGCTCTACAGTAACACACCATGAGGTTTCATCTTCAGATATTGTCATGAATAAAATTCCATCATTAGCCTCACTAGCTGAAGGAATAGGTGATCCTCATGTTAGAAATATGGGTACAATTGGTGGATCAATAGCAAATAATGATCCAACTGCTGATTACCCAACAGCATGTTTAAGTTTAAATGCAAAAATTAAAACTAATAATAGAGAAATAAATGCTGAAGATTTTTTTATTGGTTTATTTGAAACTGCCTTAGAAGAAAATGAAATAGTTGTGTCTATTGAATTTAATATTCCAAAAAAGTCATCTTATATGAAATTTCCTAATCCTGCCTCGAGATATGCAATGGCAGGAGTTTATGTATCAGTTTTCGATGATGCTGTTAATGTTGCTGTTACTGGAGCAAGTGAGAATGGTGTATTTAAGTGGACTGAAATGGAAGAAGCCCTATCAAGTAATTTATCATTAGAAAACGCCAAAAATATTAAGCTTAGTTCTGACGGTGTAATGTCTGATATACATGCCGATTCTGCATATAGAGCAAATTTAGTTGATATAATGGCTTTAAGGGCAGTAGAAAATTTAATATGAGCAATATAGAAGTTCTTTCAAAAGCAAATGATTGGATTAATGCAGGTCATAAAGTTGCATTAGCTACAGTATTAAAAACTTGGGGCTCTGCGCCAAGAAGAGCTGGATCACAATTAGCAATAAGAGATGATGGTCATATGATAGGTTCTGTTTCTGGCGGATGTGTCGAAGGTGATGTTGTTGCCAATGCATTGGATCTATTTGATAATCCAAAAGTTAAAATAATTGATTATGGTATTACAAATGATACCGCTTGGGAGGTTGGTCTTGCTTGTGGTGGTGATATTAGAATTAGATTAGAAATTCTTAGATCTAATGGATAATAAGATTTTAGAAGAGATTATACGTCTTAACAAAGATAAAAAGCCATTTTGTACAGTTTCAAAAATTAATGACGATAATGTTGAAATTATTATCTTAGACAAAAAAGAATTAACAGATATTCAAAAATTAGCCCAAGATGCGCTTCTTAAAGATCAACTCATAATTACTAATTATAAAAATGAAGAATTAATTATCAATCCATTCAACCCTCCCCTTAACATAATAATTATTGGGGCAGTTCATATTTCACAATATTTAAGTAAGATTGCAAAATTATTAGACTTTGATGTTACTATAATTGATCCAAGAGAGGCTTTTGCTTCTAAAGAAAGATTTCCTGATGATAAAGTAATTAATTCTTGGCCTGAGGATTGTTTTGAGAATCTTAATATTGATAATCGAACAGCAATAGTTACATTAACTCATGAACCTAGCCTTGATGATCCAGCCATAACTTATGCTCTTAATTCTTCATGTTTTTATATTGGTGCATTGGGAAGTAAAAAAACTCATAATAATAGGATAGAAAGATTGAAGGATTCTGGCTTTAGTGAAGACATAATAAAAAGAGTAAATGGACCTATTGGCCTACCAATAAATGCTGCTAAACCAAATGAAATAGCAATATCAATTATGTCTGAAATAATAGCATCTCTAAGGCATCATAATTATCTTGATTTAGATATGAGAGATGATTGGAAGTCGAGATAATGCACATTGAGTCATTTATTCTTGCTGCAGGGGCTTCAAAAAGAACTGGCAAAATAAATAAACTTACAAAAAAATATAAAAATAAACCTTTAATTGAGCATACTATCGAAAATTACTTAGATTCCAATATTGATTGTAACAATATTATAACTGGTTTTGAAAGCGATAAAATTAATCAGATAGCTTTAAAATTTAATTTAGTTACATTTTATAATAAGGATTTTTCTAAAGGAATACTTTCCTCAATAAAAGTTGCCATTTACAACATTCAAGAACGAACAACTGGTGTAATTATTGGTTTAGGTGATATGCCATTGGTAAAGACCAGTGACTTAAACCTTTTAATAGATAAATTTATAAGTGCTGATTGTAAAAAAATATGCGCACCAGAAAGCTATAAAAAGATAGGTAATCCAATTATTTTTCCTGTAAAAATTCTTAAGATGATATTAAGAGATATTGATACTGAAGATAGAGATACCGGACTTAAATCAATAATAAAAAAATACAACCCTATTACTGTCAAAGCCTCAAAAGGGGTTCTTAAAGATTTTGATAAACTAGAAGATTACTATTAATAATCAATTATTTAATACGAATACCTCATTCATAAAAATACCTATTTCGTAATTTAAAATCAAATCAGCATATCCATCAAGATCAGTTGGTTCCCTATTTAATATAATGAGTTTAGACCCATTACGCTTTGCAAGAATGGGAAATCCTGCAGCTGGATAAACTTGTAAAGAAGAACCTATAGCAATAAATAAATCACAACTTAGAGTTGCATTTTGAGATTCTATCATCTCTTTCTCAGGCATGGATTGACCAAAAGAAATGGTCGCCGTTTTAACTATACCACCACAAATATTACATATTGGAGCTTGATTTGTTTCGATGAATTGTTTTTTTATATCCTCAATTTCATATCGCTGTTCACAAGATAAGCATTTAGCATAGGTGGTATTACCATGTAATTCAATTACTTGATCAGGTGGAACACCCGATTCTTGATGAAGATTATCAATATTTTGAGTAATAACTTTTTTTATCTTACCTTTTGAAACTAGTTCAGAGATAGCTATATGGCCTGCATTAGGTTTGGCATTACTTATTTCGCTATCAATATTAAATTTTCTTCTCCAAGACTCAACCCTAGCCTCTTCGGATGCCATAAATTCTGAAAAATCTATAGGTTTAAATTTAGTCCAAATACCCCCAGGACTTCTAAAATCAGGAATGCCAGATTCTGTAGAAATCCCAGCTCCAGTAAAGATTACAATATTAGAACTTTTATCAATGTAATCTTTAAAATCCTTAATATCATCCTTACTAATCATTTTTTTTATAATAAATGAAGTTGATAAAAAACCAAAGAGTGATCAGTAAAGTTATCCACCATTCGATAATATTTTCTATATATCCATAATTCTTAACGAATAAAAAAAATGGTATGGCCAATAAAAAAGCTAAGAATTGTAAAAAAACAATAATATTTATTAAAAAATTTTTAAGAAAAAATTTTCTTTCTATTATCTGAGTATTTAGAGTAAAAACCCATTGAGAAATAAGGGTAAAAATATAAAAAATAAAAACACCAAACCTTCTCATTAATTCATATAAAAAACCCTCCTCTCCCAAAGCTACTATATACGCGATAAGAAATAATGATCCCACTCTGCCAATTAGAATTAACATTTTATTATAATTTGGTTTAAATAATCTAGGCCACAAAAAAAATAGGGAAAAGGCAGAAATCAACATAAGTATTTTGAAAATAATTATTGAAGATGGTTGTCTTGCAACTCTACTTATAGAATAACAACCATCAATATAAGGGTTACATAAAGCTAAATATTCATTTTGAACTGATAAAATGAATGATAGGTGAATAGCTATAAATGGAATGATTGATACAAGTAAAAGATGAAATTTTAACTTAAGCATTAATAAATTTGATTAAATAATAAGGAGATAAATTAAATAACTTAAAATTAACCAAGCAATAGTCCAGCCAAATAATCTTAGAAAAAACATTTTATTGTTATAACTTATATAAATGATAGAGTCATAATCAAATTTAATATGGAGTAAAAATATGCCTTTAGTTGGAGTGAGAGCAAAAGTGGAAAGTTCAGATAAGTGGAAAGAAGAATTTAAAACACATGGAGAATTATTTAAAAGCCAAGGTGTCTCAATTGCTTATATGGGAGCGACTGATAATAATTCTGTATTAGCTATTTTTGAAACTGATGATTTAGATAAATTTAATGAAATATTTACCTCTGAAGAAACTTCTAAAGCAATGTCAAATGATGGTATTGAAGAAAACAGTGTGGAAATGTTTGTAATTACTGATCAATTAGTAATCATGTAAAACAACCTATTTTTTAAAAATTGATAAATAATATAAATAATCCTCTTTGGGCGATGGCAGCAGGATGTATTCCAGATGCATTACCATGGGATATTCCATTAATAGCTCATCAAGCTGGTTTTCAATCATCAGGTATGTGGGTAGACCCAAACACTACATGGGATAAAAATGCTCTTAATAAAACTAGGGATTCTCTTAAAAAAACTGAAATTCAACTGATAGATGTTGAAGTCACATGGCTTGAAAATGATGGCAACTTAAATGATAATCATAAATTAATTATTGATGTTGGTCTTGAATTATCTGCAAAAAATATTTTAGTTGTTAATAGGCATAATGATTACGATAAAGCACTCAATCAATTTTACAAAATGTGTGAGTATGCAAATAACAACATAAGAATTTGCTTAGAATTTGGAGAATTTACCACTGTTAAGTCTTTAAACAAAGCTATCGATTTTGTTAATACAATCAACCACCCAGTAGCTGGAATATTAATTGATTTAATGCATATAAATAGATCTATGGAAGATATTCCTGATTTAAATAATCCTATTTTTTCATACATACAAGGTTGTGATTTCTACCAATCATCAAAGAATTTAACAGGTGATAACTATATAACAGCTGCAATTGATGATCGATGTTGTTTAAGTCATGGTGAGGCCAAAAAAGAGGAGATAATAAAAATGTGTAAATCTAATTTAGATGTTAGCCTTGAGATAAGATCAAAAGATTTAAGAGATAAATTTCCTGACCCTTATGAGAGAGCTAGTTATATTTTTAAAAATTGTATTCGTGAAGATTATTTATAGATTTTGGAGAAATAATTATGGATTTATTAAATGCAGAACAAATAGTTAAGTATGGTCAATGGATAATTGTCGTTATAAGTCTTTTGGGCGTATATCTTGTAAGCTCAACTAAACCAAAATCACGCCTAAGCGGTTATATTGTTACTGCGCTTGGAAGATTTACTGGCGCAATGATGTTTATCATTCTTGATCTCTATGCTTTTGTAATTGTGAATATAATACATACTTACATTGGATTAAGAGGGTATTATAAAAATAAAAAAGAATTATCAAATTAATTTAGGGTTACTAATTTTTGTAAGAAAAAAATGAAGGAAATTGAAAAGCAATATGAAAAATGGGTTTATCCAAAACCTATAGAAGATATGGAAGAATTTATTACAAAAACAGGAGGAACAATATTATCAAACATGCAATTTTATTGGGGCTTATTTTTTCCTGAAAAAAGATTCAATAAAAAATTGGATGTACTTATCGCGGGTTGCGGAACTAATCAGGCTATAGAAATATCTTTATCTAATCCTGAATGGAATATTCAAGCTATTGATTTAAGTGATACATCAATAGATTTTGTTAAAAAACAAATTAAAAAATATAATCTTAAAAATTTATTTATTGAAAAAAAGGATATACTTAAAATAAATTACAACGCTAAATTTGATTTAGTTATATCTACAGGTGTTATTCACCACACCCAAAACCCTAAAAAAACACTAGAAAAATTAATTCATTCGGTAAAAAAAGATGGTGCTTTATATATAATGGTTTATGCGACTTACTTAAGACAAGGAATATATTATCTCCAAAACATTTTTAAATATTTAAATATAGAACAAAATGAAGAGGGAGTTGAATTTGTTAAAGATTATATTGATAATGTGATTCCAAAAACACATTACGCTTATAGATATATTGATGGCTCTGCTCAATTAAAAAGGGAAAGTGATCTTTATTATGACTCAGGCATTGTTGATACATATCTTAATAAAGTTGATAATGCTTATAGTGTTCGTGATTTAGAGGAATTATTATCTAATAGCGGAGGATTTTTTCAAAACTGGATTAATAACGTGTATTTTTATCCATATACTTTTCTTGATGAAAAAAGATTAAACTCCCCATTGTACAAAAATATTGATCATTTAAGTCAATTTGAGGTTGGTGACTTAACACAAAATACAATCATTAATGCTGGAAAATTAGATTTTATTATAAGAAAACAAAAAAAATTCGAAAATATTTGGCACAACATTGATGATATTAATGATGAAACATTCATCAGAAAGAGAATATCAGTTAATTTAACAAATGATCCAATCAGTAAGAAAAATAATGTTGGTGGCTCAGTATATAGCAGTGAAAGTAAATACCGTAATAATTTCAATATAATTGAAAGATTAACTTGGCATGCAATAATGTCAGAAAGCGATGAAGAATCTAGAGGAATAATCCTTAGTGAAGCTTTTGAAGGCACAAAAGGGCTTCTTAAAGATAATCATCTTAATTATAACCTTAATCAAAATGACTTTAAAATAATAATTCATAAATTTTGGAAACTTGGAATAATTATATTACAAAAAAATGGCAGTCCCTAGGGGAATCGAACCCCTCTTTCCAGGTTGAAAACCTGGCGTCCTAACCGATAGACGAAGGGACCGCGTTATATCTTTATATCGAAAAATTATTAACGAATCTAGGCTATAAATGCATCAAATATTTGCAATTGTATACCTTTAAAGTCTTGCCAATCATTTTTTCTAATTACGCCAATAAAATGAATTAAACTACCAGAATGATTTGTTATCAAGTCACCTAAAGGAGTTCCTATAGCATTAAACGCAATGCCATCTAGATTTTTATAGTTATTGCCAGAAATTTTAAGTTTTAAGTGCCCTTTCCCTACAACTTTACAAAATTCAATTTCAGCATTAGGTACAATAAATTTAGGCTCTGGGTTGCCTTGTCCGTATGGTGACGCTTTATTTATAAATTCATAAAAATTTCTATCAATTTCAACGCCATCAAGTATGTCATCATATTTTTGAGTCTTTTTTGTTAGGATATCATTATCTAATTCTAAAATTTTATGATCACAAAATTTATTAAATTCTTCTATCTTATTTTTATCTATACTGAAGCCACCTGCCATTGCATGTCCTCCACCAGACAAAAGAATTCCTTGATTTACTCCTTCTAATATTATTTTTCCAATATCAATTCCTGGCAAGGATCTAGCAGAAGCAGTACATAAATCATTATTTGAAGATATGACAAAAGATGGTCGATGAAATTTATCTTTTAACCGACTTGCAACTATTCCCAAAACTCCTAAATGCCAATTATCATTGGAAACAAATATTGAGGTTGGGTAATCATTTAGACCATTTTCTCTCATATAATTTTCTACTTTTTCTAAAGATTGGTCTAACACCTTCCTTTCAATATTTTGTCTTTCCTTATTAAGTTCATTTAATTTATCAGCTATAGCATTCGTTTCATCGTTATTATCTGAAGTTAAAAGTCTGAAACCTAACTCAGGTGATCCTGTTCTACCAGCGGCATTAATTCTTGGCCCTAAAATATAACCAAGTTCATAAACATCAATATTTTTAACTCCTGCAACAGAACATAAACTTTTGATTCCTATTTTATCTGTATTATTAATAATTTTTAAACCCTCTTTAACAAAAGCACGGTTTAATGATTTTAGTTGAACGACATCACAAATAGTTCCTAAAGCTACTATATCAAGATATTTTTTTAAATTTGGTTCACTGATGTTATTAAATTCTTTTATATCTCTTAGTGCTCTTCTAAGAGCAACTATAAATAAAAATGTTAAACCTACAGCTGCCAAATGGTTTAAATTAGAATTATCATCTTTTCTTGTTGGATTAATATGAGCAAAACATTCAGGTAAAATGTTATCAACTTTATGATGATCAATAATAATGACTTTAATGTTGTTTTTATTGGCATATTCTAAAGGTTTAATTGATGCAGACCCACAATCAACTGTAATTACAGTATCAATTCCTTTTTCGATAAATTGATCAAATGCAAAAATATTTGGGCCATAGCCGTCTTTAAGTCTATCTGGAATATAGACCTCAGAATTAATATTATAATGATCAAAGAAATTTTTTAACAAAGAAGAAGATGTTGTTCCATCAACATCATAATCACCAATAATTCCAATTTTTTTATTATCGATCATTGCTGATGTAATTTCTTTTATAGCATTATCCATATCAACTAATTCGTTAGGATCTATTATTAGTTTATTTACTTTAGGATCTAAAAAATCATCAAAATCTTCTTTTTTGATATTTCTTCCATATAAAATAGTTTCCAAAATACTGTTAAGTTTTGAGTCAGTTATTTTATCGGTATCTAGACTGTCATTAATTAAACGTTTCTTCCAAAAAGTACCATTAATCGATGATCTTTTTTCAATAGTCAGAAGATTTTCATTCATTATTAGTCTTGTGAATTAAATTTATCTATATTTTGATGATGAGCAGTAATCCAGCGAATAGTTTTAGAAGATGAACGCATTACAATTGTATGAGTCCATATCCCACTATTAATTTCAATTCCTGATAATATTGAGCCATTAGTAACACCAGTTGCTGCAAATAATGCATCTCCTGTTACCATATCATCAAGATCATAAATTTTATCTAAATCTGTTATTCCTAATCTTGCTGCTCTATCTTTTTTTTCTTGATCTTCTAATACTAATTTAGTTTGCATTTGTCCGCCAATACAACGAAGAGCAGCAGCAGCTAAAACTCCTTCAGGAGCTCCTCCTATCCCCATATACATATCAATGCCAGTAGATTTTTCGGTTGTATGGATTACTCCAGCAATATCTCCATCTTGTATTAATCTTACTTTTGCGCCTACTGATCTTAAAGATTCAATCAAATTATCATGTCTTGGTCTATCAAGAACGCAAACAGTTATTTGCTCAACAGGTTTATTAAGTGCCTTACTAAGCTCTGTAACATTTTTTTCAGGATCCTCTTCAAGCGATATAAGATTATCTGGACATCCAGGCCCAATGGCAATTTTTTGCATATAAACATCGGGGGCATTAAGTAATGAACCTTTTTCAGCCATTGCTATTGTTGTTAACGCATCAGCTTGGCCTTTTGCTGTAAGGGTCGTACCTTCCAAGGGATCAAGTGCTATATCAACTTTAGGACCTTTCCCACTCCCTACTTTTTCACCTATAAAAAGCATAGGTGCCTCATCTCTCTCGCCCTCACCTATTACAACCTCACCATCAATATCAAGTTGGTTTAATTCTTTACGCATTGCATCAACAGCTGCTTGATCAGCATCCTTTTCATTGCCTCTTCCAACAAGATATGATGCAGCTACAGCGGCCCGTTCTGTAACTCTAACAAGCTCAAGAGTGAGCACTCTATCTAATATTTCATCTGACATTTTTTTAACCCTTAATTAAAATTGGCATATGTAGTGGTTCAGAAGATACAATATCTGAGTTACTTAATATATCAATTAATGAATCAATTTCATCTTTTTTTACAGGATATGTAATCATGATAACTGGTTTAAATTTTTTTTCATTATTAGTATTTTCATCTTTTTGAATTATCTTATCTAAAGAAATGTTACTATCACTTAGAAATTTAGTTAAACTAGACATAGAGCCTTTTTGATCCTTTAGAAAAACTCTTAAATAATATGGTCTTTCACCAGATGAAATTTTATCAATATTATTAGACAATTCAGAATGTGATTTACTAAATAAATGTAGCTTCAAGCCTATTGCACAATCAATTAAATCAGAAATAACTGATGATGCGGTTGGGCCTTCACCTGCGCCTTGCCCTTCCAAAACAACATCCCCGCTTTCCTGGCCAATTATCTTTATTATATTGTTTGCTTCATCTACTCTTCCTAAAGAACTATCCTTATCTACCAACATAGGTGTCACTTCCTTATAAACGCCATTATCTGTAATAACCGATAAAGCAATTAATCTTATATTATATCCAAATTCAGATGAATGATTGTGATCTATAAGTTCTATATTCTCTATTCCTCTAATATGAATGCTTTTAAAAGATGGTATTTCAGAAAAAATTATAGAATTTAAAATTGATAATTTATGGGCAGAATCCTCTCCATTAATATCAAGAGTAGGATCGGATTCAGCATAACCCTTATCTTGTGCATTTTTAAGGGCATCATCAAAACTTATTTTTAATTTACTCATGTTAGATAAAATATAATTAGATGTACCATTTAAAATTGCATAGATTTCTCTAATTTCATTTAAAATAAGACTTTCTTTAAGAGTTTTAATTATTGGAATTCCTCCTGCCACAGAAGCTTCAAAACCAAAAAAATTTTTATGTTTTTCAGTAAGAATTGATAACTCCTCTCCATGCTTGGAGATTAATGCCTTATTTGCAGTTATAAAATTCTTATTATTTTTTAGAGAATTAATCGCTAAATCATAAGCCAGACCATCTTCACCACCGATTAACTCAATCACTGTATCAATATTTTTCTCATTAATAATGTCTAGAGGGTTATCAAACCATTTATAATTTGAAACATTAAAAGATCTTTCCTTACTCTTGGAATTTGCGGATATACCTAAGATGTTAAACACAACATCATAATTATTTTTAAAATAGTCTCTGTTCTTTTCAATGCTTTTTATTACACCCGAACCTACCGTTCCTAGACCAACAATTCCAATATTCAATTCTTTCGTCATTTCATTAATTTTCTAAGGTTTCTTGCGGCTTGGCGTACTCTTTGTTCATTCTCTACCATTGATAATCTGACAAAACCTTCTCCATATTCGCCAAAACCTAAACCCGGTGAAACAGCAATATCAGCTTTTTCTAAAAGCAATTTTGAAAACTCCAAAGAAGTCATTTCCTTATATTTTTCTGGAATTGGCGACCAAGCAAACATAGTTGCTTTTGGAGCAGGTATATCCCATCCAGCATTAGAAAATGATTCAATTAATATGTCTCTTCTTTCTTTGTATACCATTCTTATATCATCAATAAATTTTTCATCGCTATTCAAAGCTGTAACAGAAGCAACCTGAATAGGTGTAAAAGCTCCATAGTCAAGATAAGATTTTATTCTTGTAAGAGCTGAAATTAAATATTCATTTCCAACAGCAAAGCCCATTCTCCAACCTGGCATAGAAAAAGTTTTAGACATTGAAGTAAATTCAACAGCTACATCTTTTGCTCCATCTATCTCTAAAATGGATGTTGGTTTATCATCTTCATTAAAATAAATTTCTGAATAAGCTAGGTCAGATAGAATTATAATATCTTTTTTTATGGCATATAAAACAATTTCTTTATAAAAATCTCTACTGCAGATACGAGCGGTAGGATTTGATGGAAAGTTTATAACAATAGCTTTTACAGGAGTTTTTGATGATTCAACCTTTTCAGCTATTTCAGTCATCAAATCAATTTCTTCATTAATACGATAATGAATTAAATTTGCACCTGATATAATAAAACCAAAAGCATGAATTGGATATGCTGGGTTAGGAACTAAAAATGTGTCACTCGGGATACTTAATACTTGAGCCATATTTGCTAAGCCCTCTTTAGAACCAAGAGTGGCAACAACTTCTGTTTCATAATTTAATTTAACATTAAACCTCCTTTCGTAATATTCTGCTTGTGCTTTTCTTAGCCCAGATATCCCCTTAGATGAAGAATAACGATGAGATTTTGGATCTTGTACAGCTTCTATTAATTTATCAACTATATGTTTAGGTGTTGGTGAGTCAGGATTACCCATGCCAAAATCAATAATATCCTTCCCCTTAGAGCGAGCGTCATCTTTAATGCGGTTGACTTCTGCAAAAACATAAGGAGGAAGCCTATCTAATTTTTCAAGCTTTTTCATAATAATTAATTCACAAATTTTTTATCACTACTTATATAGCAGAAATTATTATTATTACTTGGCCATTTTGCATTTTTATCAAGGTCATAATATTCTTGATCACTTAATAGCTGCATAACTGTTTCACTATATAGATACTTATTTTTTATTGTCTCTCTTGTTCCACAAGAAATCAAAAAAATACAAAAAAATATTAAAAAAAGAGATTTCATTTTCTTACTTATGGGTACATACCAAAACTAGTTAAGCCTTCACTTTCATCAAAATCGAACATAATATTCATATTTTGAATTGCTTGACCTGCTGAACCTTTTATTAAATTATCTATTGAAGTCGAAATTATAATTCTTCCATCGATTCTATCGTCAAAAATAGAAATCAAACAATTGTTTGAACCCCTCACCTTAGAGGTTTCAGATGGGATACCTTGATTTGAAATATGAACATAAGAATCTTCTTTGTAATAAGAATTTAAACAAGAAATTGCTTCTTTTGCTTTAGATCCGTTAATTGTCTTTAAATATATGGTTACTAATTCTCCTCTATTTATTGGAATTAAATGTGGTGTAAAATTTATTTTTATTTCTTTACCGCTTATATCACCAATAATTTGTTCAATTTCAGGCGTATGTCTATGTTTTGCAATATTGTAAGGTTTCATACTTTCTGAGATCTCTGAGAACATTAGCTCTTCTTTATTTCCCCTACCTGCACCCGAAACACCAGACTTAGCATCAACAATAATATCTTCTAGAGAAATAATATTCTCTTTAATAAGTGGTAAAATTGATAATAGAACTGCAGTAGGATAACAACCTGGGCAAGCAACAATTCTAGATTCTTTTATAGAGTCCCTAAAAATTTCTGATAAGCCATATGCGGTTTCGCTAAGCAATTCAGATGAATTATGTGAAGTTTCATAATACTGGTTGTATATATTAACATCAGAAAACCTAAAATCAGCAGACATGTCTATTACTTTACATTTGTTTGGTATATTATTGATAATATTATGTAAATTATTATGAGGTAAACCTGATATAACCAAATCAATTTGAGTAAAATCTATTTCATCAAGACTTATAAAATCTGGTAACTGAGCATTAAATAATGAAGCATGAACATTAGAAGGATTCATACCTAATTTAGAGTTAGCGCTTAGAGCAGAAATATTAACATAATCATGATTTAATAATATTTTAATTAAATCGCCACCTGTATAACCTGATGCACCGAGAACAGCTATATTTATCTTATTTTGATTCATTTTTATACCTTATAACTTTTTGTCACATAAAAAAAGAGCGCTTAAAAAAGCGCTCATATTTTTTTATAAATAAAATTATTAACGCTTTGAGAATTGGAAACTACGTCTCGCCTTACGTCTTCCGTATTTCTTTCTTTCTACAACCCTTGAATCACGTGTTAAGAAACCACCAGATTTCAAAACTTTCTTCAATTCTGGCTCAAATAGTACTAAAGCTTTAGAAATACCATGCCTAACAGCGCCGGCTTGTCCTGAGAGCCCTCCTCCTGTTACAGAACAAACAACATCAAATTGTTCTTTTCTTTCTGAGGCAATAAGTGGTTGGTTAATTAACATTCTTAAAACAGGTCGTGCAAAATAATCATCAGATGATTTTCCATTAATTGTTATATTACCTGGCCCTTGTTTAAGCCAAACCCTCGCTACAGCATCTTTTCTTTTTCCTGTTGCATAAGATCTACCAAAATCATCAACTTCTTTTTCAGGAAGTATCATGTCATTTTCATTTTTCTCAGTTTTTGATAAATCTTCAAAACTTTTTATTTCTTCTGTATTTTCTTGTTCTTCCATTTATTTATCTTTTTCCATTTTTTACATTCATAGATTTAAAATCTATTAATTCAGGTTTTTGAGATTCATGAGGATGCTCAGTACCACAATAAATCTTCAAATTTTTTATTTGTTTGTTTGCTAAAGGTCCTGAAGGCATCATTCTTTCAACAGCTTTCTTTAATATTCTGTCAGGAAATTTGCTAGCTAGGATATTTTCAGGAGTTTGCATTTTAATTCCTCCTGGGTAGCCTGTGTGCTTATAATATTTTTTATCTGTTAATTTGTTACCAGTAAAATGTATCTTTTCAGCATTTATAACTACTACATGATCACCATCATCAACATGAGGTGTAAAAGAGGCTAAATGTTTACCTCTAAGCCTATTAGCGATAAAAGAAGCCACCCTACCTACAACCACATCAGTTGCATCAATAAGTATCCACTTTTTCTCAACTTCACTTTGTTTTGTAGAAATTGTTCTCATAGTTATAAATCCAAATTTAAAGTTCTTTTAAAGAATAGTTAATTTATGTCAATACTTATAATTTAATTTAATAAAAACAATAGTTTATTTTGAGGTAATTATTTACTTCGATAGATAATTGATCGATAAAATATTGAAACAGAAAATAAAATTAGAGCAAAAAATTGATGCAATAATGCAGTTTCCCAAGGCATATAAAATAAAATTGAAACTACGCCAAAAAAGATCTGTATAAGAACAATTATTAACAAAAGATTCGAAATCTTAAAAAGACCTCTATTTTTCTTAAATATATAAATATTAATTAAAGATAAAAATAATATTAAATAAGCCAAAGTTCTGTGATTGAATTGAATGTTAGATCTATTTTCAAAAATATTCAAAAAACCTAAATCTATACTCCAGTAGTCCAATGGTAAAAATGTGTTACCCATTAATGGCCATGTTGGGTAAATCAACCCTCCATCAAGTCCAGAGACTATTCCTCCAAGAAATATTTGTAAAAAAATAAGACTTACAAAAAAAGTAGACCACAATTTAGAAAAAGGTGAAGAAAAGTTTCCTTTTAAATTCAACATATCGAACAGCAACATAAAACTCACATAAATTATAATAAAAGCCATGGTTAAATGTGTTGCTAATCTGTATTGGCTGACGTCAACTCTTTCAGTTAGACCGCTTTGAACCATATACCAGCCAATATATCCTTGGATACCTATTAATATAATGATTAATAATGATTTTTTTATTTGTGATTTTGATAGTTTTTTTGAAATTAAAAAATAAACAAAAGGTAATAAAGCAATTAATCCAACAACTCTAGCAAGGAAACGATGGCCCCATTCCCATAAATAAATAACCTTAAACTCAGACAAACTCATTTGATAGTTAACGAGAGTATATTCAGGGATTTTTTTATATTTCTCGAATTCTAAAGTCCAGGATTCAAGTGATAGAGGCGGAAATACCCCTATTATTGGCTCCCACTCTGTTATTGATAAACCAGAGTCAGTAACTCTTGTTGCCCCTCCAACCAACACAAGAGTAAATAACATTAATATTAATGAAGATACCCAAATAATTAATGGTTTGTTTTCTTTATTTATTGTAAAAGCTATCAAAGTAAATCATCTAAATTGTTCACATATGTATATAGGTATAGTTATGAAGATTAACAATAGAATAAAAAAATTAATTGGAACAATTATTATACCTATATGGTTGATTTTCTTTATTGGTATTGTAGCCGTTTTAGCTGAAATACTATTACCTAATTTAAATGGTTTTATGGTTTTCTTATTTTATCTTATAGCTGGTTTGATTTGGGTAGTTCCTGTATTGCCAATAATTTCTTGGATGCAAAGAGAAAATTAATCAAATCTTCCAAAAGTTATCTTATTTAAAAGAAAAATAATCAGAATAAAAATTGATATTGCTATAATTGCTATCATTTGTAACCTATATAAAAATAGTGATTTTTGATTTTATAAATTATATTGGTTGTTATGAATAGATCTAAAAAGAAATTCTTTTTTATTATTTTAACATGTTTGTCTTTTATTTTTATACCTTTGTTAGTGTTAGCTGAAACAAAGAATAAAAAAAATGGAGAAATTTTATATGCAGAAAATTGTGCAGAATGCCATTCATTATCCTTAAGGGGGTCTTCACATGGTAATGAATTAATAGGAAGAATTTTTATAGAAAAATGGCAAAATAATTTTGAATTACTTTTTTCAGTTATAGCTAACACAATGCCGCCCGGTAATAATCATAAAATTAGTAATAGTGATTACTTGGAAATTCTTTCATATATATTAGATAAAAATAATATAAAAAATATTAACCTAACAAATATTGTTGATATTTCTGATGAAGAAGAATGGGTTTCTTTCAGTGATCCAAGTACAATTGATAGGCCTGAAGATAGAAAATCATTATTCGAAAATAAAAAATTAAAAAATTATAATAATTTATCAATTGATGCCGTAAATTATCCTAACCCTAATGACTGGACGTCATGGCGAAGAAGTCCATTATCTCATGGATTTACTCCACTTACTCAAATAAATAAAAAAAATATTAGCAATTTAAAGTTGTCATGGTCATTAACAATGTCTGAAGGAAGCAATCAGGGAACACCTTTGGTTTATGATGGCGTTATGTTTTTAACGCATCCAGATAATATAATACAGGCTATCAATGCTAAAAACGGAGAGTTGATTTGGGAATATAAATATAATTACAAAAAAGGCTCTAAAACATTAGGTGGGCCTACTAGAAATATAGCTATTTTTCAAAATAAAATCTTTTTAGCTACTTATGATGCTCACTTAATTGCATTAGATGCTGTGACTGGAAAATTAATATGGAAAACTAAAAAAGCTAATTATGAAGATGGTTATACACATACCAGCGGTCCAATTATTGCTGATGGAATAGTTATATCAGGAATTAATGGTTGCGAAAGATATATAAAAGACGGTTGCTTTATAACTGGACATGATCCAGAAACAGGGGAGGAAATATGGAGAACGTCAACTATTGCCTTACCCGATGACCCCAATAGTGAAAGCTGGGGTGATACACCTCAACTTTATAGATCAGGATCAGATATGTGGATAGCTGGTAGCTATGATCCAGTTTTAAACTTATTCTATATTGGAACCTCACAAGCAAAACCATGGGTTGCTGCGAGTAGAGGAATGACTCCTAATGAGGCAGCTTTATATACAAATTCAACATTAGCGATAAAGCCAAGAACTGGAGAAATTGTTTGGTATTTTCAACATATACCTGGTGAAACTATTGATATGGAGGTTGGGTTTGAAAGAATACTTATTGATGAAGATGGAAAAAAATATCTTATCACAATAGGTAAAGATGGGATTGTTTGGAAATTGAATAGAGAAAGCGGAACATTTGTTAAACTAAAAGATACTATGAACCAGGATATATATAGTAGTGTTGATAAAAAATATGGAAGAGTAAAATACCGCGAAGATATTATAAATTCTGAAATTGGTAAGGCATTTTCAGCTTGCCCAGGTATATATGGAGGCCATAACTGGCAATCAGCTTCATATGATAATATCTCTAAAATACTCATAATCCCTTTACATCAGCTTTGCTCAGATATGATAGGTAGAAAAGTGGACATGTCCGAAGGTGGTGGAGGTTATGGAGGAGATTCAAAAACATATAAAATGCCAAACAAAAAACCTGGTAAAATTATAGCTATCAATTCCCAAAATTTGGAAGAATTATGGTCTCATGAGCAAGAAGCTATGTTCTTAACATCGGCCTTAACAACAAAATCTGGGATAACATTTATTGGTGATTTAGATAGAAAGTTTAAAGCATTTGATACTAGAAATGGTAATTTGTTATGGGAAACAACTCTAAACTCAGCAGTTCATGGTTATCCAATTAGTTATGGAGTTAATAATAAACAATACATTGCAGTAACAACTGGCATGGGGGTTTTTAGAGCCTTAACATCAAATATAAGTCCTGATATTTATCAGCCAGAAGGCGGCAACACGATTTATGTTTTCGAATTAGACTAATCTAATAATGGACAATATTTTTTTATGAGATAATATTTTCTTAATAATAAGAAAAATAAGAATGAACAAGTTATCCGATATAATTACCTATACTGCATTAGTAGCATTATTTATCATTGTGCCCCTTTATTTTATTTATAAAATTTTGAATAATTAATTATTTATTTCAATAATAATTTTATTATAAAATATTTATATAATTAATTTTTAATTAAAATAAAATTTTTTAAATATGCTTACATAAGGAGGGCTTAATATGAATGATATATTAGCAGCCAACGACTACGTTGGAATTACATTTTGGATAGTTGCGGCAGGTATGCTTGCAGCAACTGTTTTTTTCTTTGTCGAAAGAGATAGAGTTTCTGACAAATGGAAAACATCTCTCAGCGTCGCTGGTTTGGTTACTGGTGTTGCATTTTGGCATTATCTATATATGCGAGGCGTATGGATCTCAACTGGTGAATCACCAACAGTTTATAGATATATTGATTGGGTAATAACAGTACCTCTTCAAATTGTTGAATTTTACTTAATTGTAGCTGCAGTTGCAGTTGTAAGAGCAGCATTATTTTGGAAGCTTTTAATAGCATCTTTAGTTATGTTAGTTTTTGGATATCTTGGAGAATTAGGTTTAATTAATGCTACAACTGGTTTCGTAATAGGTGTTTTTGCATGGGCATACATTATTTATGAAATTTTCCTAGGCGAAGCTTCGAAAGCTAACGCTGGAAGTGGCAATGCAGCAAGTCAGGCGGCATTCTCTACTATTAGACTTATTGTAACATTTGGTTGGGCAATTTATCCGATTGGATATTTCTTAGGCTATATGGGTGGTGGCGTAGATTCAAATACACTAAACATTGTTTACAACCTTGCTGACTTTTTAAATAAAATTGCATTTGGTATAGCTATTTGGGCTGCAGCAGTTTCTGACTCAAGCTCAAGATCAAGCGCATAAATTTATAAATTTATAATATTTTAAAACCCGGCTTATTTTAGGCCGGGTTTTTTTTATATTATTGGCGATGAATGATGCACCTTTATCTTGAGGTTATCATTTGTATCTTTTACAAGCATAAAAGTGAAGGCAACTTTAGTGTTTTCATCCTTAGATAATGGAAATAATTCCAAAACACCCATACAAAAACAGTAACCATTTTCAATAATTATATTTATATCTAATAGATCTATTTTTTCCCAAGGCTTAATAGCAAAGCCATTATCTTCTGATATATTACCCTTAACGAAGTAAGATAGAGCATCCTCTTGATTATTCCTAAAAATTACCTCTTTTGTGAATGTCGGTTTAAATAAAACTTCACCCTCAGTAAAGTTATAATGCTTTAATATAAAATCTTTAGCTACTGAAACAAAATCATTATTCTCAGTATATGTTTGGCCAATGCTAACCACCCCACTCTTCCAGGAATCTAAAAAAGAAATAACCTCATCTTTGTGAATAATTCTTTCTATCATCAATCATTACCTTTAATGAAGAAATATAAACCTATAGTAAGAAGAAATAATTGCTCACTAGCAAATAATATTTTTCCTCTCTCTCCAATAAATATACTCCAATCAGAATGAGCAATAATTAAAGCACTTATCATAATTACTATTACACCTGCGCCAGATAATCTTGTTAACAAATTAGATAAAACAGGTAGTGATTTAATTAATAATCCTCCAATAATTATGGTTATACCGGCAAGCATCTCTCCCCAAGCAACTAAATATGTCATAAGTTTTGGGTATAGAACTCCTTGAGAACCAAGAAAACTTGTAAATCCATCAATAATTTTAAATTTTCCATAACCATGTAAAAAAAAAGATATACCTAGAGTTATCCTTAAAAGAAAATGAGCATAATTATAAAGTGGAGAAAACAATCTATTTAAAAAAGAATTTATTAGCATCATCTACTTACTCCCTAAAATTTAATTAATTTAACTAAGTGATTCCATTAATTCAGATTAACACTTTTTTTGTGTTTTTTTTTATTTTTAAAAATTTGGCATGTTTTTTGATTATTAGAAATAGAATTATAGGAGTAATTAATGTCAATTCTAAATAACATAATGATGATAGTTTTATTTTCAGCAGTGATAATAGCTGTTCAACCACTTTTCATATAAATAAATTATCATGTTTACGAAAAAAATTTTTATAGAGATAACTAAACTTGCTATATGTATTCTTGGTGTTCTAACTCTTTATATATCATTGGCTTCCATTATTAATGGCCAATATGCTTTATTTAGCTATCTTCTGCCTTTTAATATTGCATTTGTAGTATGGTATCATTTTAGGCTAAATAATATTTCTTTGAGGTTCTTTAAGTATTAAGAAATTAATAAATAATTTTTTAATAAAATTATGAATCGCATTAAATAATAGATGTGCATAAAATATTAGAAAATACACTTGAAAAATTTATCTTTGCAAGTCGTTGGCTACTTGCTCCAATTTATGTAATTCTCTCCATCTCACTTTTTTTCATAACTATAAAAGTTCTTGAAGAGTTTATAAGTTTTATTCCAGTGCTAGGCTCATCAGATCTTAAAGATATGATGCTCTTTATATTGCATATTATTGATTTAGCTTTAGTTGCTAATCTAACACTTATGATTATCTTTTCAGGTTATGAAAATTTTGTTTCAAGAATAAGTATCGCTGATGGAAGTGAAGATAAACCAGATTGGATGGGAACTGTCGATTTTAGTGAATTAAAATTAAAGTTGGTAGCTTCAATAGTTGCTATATCAGGGATTAATCTTCTTGAAACTTTTATGGACATAGGAAAAAAAAGTGAAAATGAAATCTTTTGGATGATTATTATTCATGTTGTTTTTGTAGGTTCAGGTGTTTTATTAGCTTTGATGGATTATATTTCATCAAAATCAAAAAAGAATTAAATCTTATAAATCTATAAAAATAGAATATAATTAAATTTATTTAGCTTACTTAAGATTTTAAGGATTTTAAATGGCACTAAAACCAGGCCCAATGAAAGTAATTCATAATTTTTTTAAAACAAAAGATGAAGTTCTTGATGATATTAAAAAATTAGATCTTTGGCCAAGTGTATATGTTTCTGATAGAATGGATGAACTTCCGCCTCATTGGCATGACTTAGATAATTGCGGGTATGTAATGCAAGGAAGTAGTTATGTTATAGACGAGAAAGGAGAGCGAATTCCTCTTAATCCCGGAGATAAACTTCATATACCTGCAGGTGCGATTCATGCAGAAGGAAAGGTAGAAGAACAAATGATTTATATTGTTGGGTTGTCTGAGCCAGGAAATTTATTAGAAAAACTATCGTTACTAGATCCAAAAGATAGCCCACTTAAATACTAATATTTATTTGGTCGGAGCGGCGGGATTTGAACCCACGACCCCTTGTCCCCCAGACAAGTGCGCTACCGGGCTGCGCTACGCTCCGAAGCTTTTAAAGGGAAGATCGAATTTCTATAAGTTCATTGATAATGAGCTGTTTGATATCTAATGAGTCTTTGCCATCATTTGTTTGAATTATTATTTCTTTATTCGTTAGACCTTCATTAGTATTAATCTTTTTAAGCTGCTCAACAGCACCTTTAATGGTTAAGCCGTTATCATACAAAAGAGATTTAATAACTTTTAATTTATCAATATCAGAAGGTCTATAAAATCGCCTTCCCCCCGATCTCTTAACTGGTCTGAGTTGAGAAAATTTGGTTTCCCAAAAACGTAATACATATGGTTCAACTCCAACTTCATTTGAAGCTTCACCAATAGTTCTATAGGCATCGGGTCCTTTATTCATAATAATCTTAGCTGTTTACTCTTCTTTTTAATTCTTTACTTGCTCTAAACGAAATAACTCTTCTTGCATCAATGATCGCTTCTTCTTTTGTTTTAGGATTTCGTCCAATTCTTTCTTTTTTATGTTTAACAGAAAAAGTTCCAAATGATGTTAATTTCACTGAATTCCCATCAATTAAATCTAAAATTATTTCTTCAAAAAATTGATCAACTATTTCAGAAGCTTCTGTTTTTGAAATTCCAACTTCACTGTAAATTAATTCCGCCAGTTCTGCGCGAGTAAGTGTTTCAGACATATCCCCTCTCGATTTAATATCACATAAAACTATGATAATTCATTAAAATCAAGCTTTAACTACCATCTAATTAAGCTTGAGCCCCATGTAAAACCTCCGCCCATTGCTGCTAATAAAACAATATCACCTTTGCTAATATTATTATTATAAACAGCTTCATTTAAAGCCAGCGGTATAGATGCTGCAGATGTATTTGCGTGCTTGTCTACAGTTACAATAATCTTATCTTTTTCTATACCTATTTTTTTAGCAACAGCATCTAAAATTCTTGAGTTGGCTTGATGAGGTACAAACCAATCAATATCTTCAATTGTCATATCATTGGTATCAAGAGCTTCAATTATTGATGAAGAAATATTCTTTACAGCATGCTTAAAGACACCACCTCCATCCATTCTAAGAAAACCAACATTATTTGAAGTGGATGGACCTCCATCAACATAAAGCATATCTTTGTAATCACCGTCAGAATAAAGGTGATTACTTAAAATTTGGCTAGAAGAGCTATAATCAGTAGATTTTAAAACTACAGCCCCTGAACCATCTCCAAATAGAACGCATGTTGATCTATCATTCCAATCAAGAATTCTGCTGAATGTCTCTGAACCAATGACTAATGCGTAATTAGACTTTCCAAGCCTTATTGCATTGTCTGCAAGTTCAAGGGCATATACAAATCCTGAACATACTGCTTGCACATCATAAGCATATCCTTTTTTTATTCCCAATCCAGATTGAATTGATGTTGCTGTTGCTGGAAAGGTGTTATCGGGAGTAGCCGTAGCTAAAATTATCAAATCTATGTCTTGCGAAGAAATTCCTGCATTTTTTATAGCATTTTTTGCAGCTTGAATTCCTAACGATGAAGTAGTTTCAGATTCATCAGCAATTCTTCTCTCTTGTATTCCAGTTCTTTCCTTAATCCATTCATCACTTGTTTCTACAGTCTTAGAAAGCTCATCATTAGTTACAACCTTATCTGGTAAATAGCCGCCTACCCCTATAACTTTTGATCGATAAAATTTTTCGCCTGACATTAAATATTTTCCTCAATGAGATCACTTATCTTCTTTGAAACATCTGAACGAGCAAGATTTACACTAAATTGAATAGCGTTTGAAAACCCTAAAAAGTCAGTTCCACCATGACTTTTAACTACTAATCCATTAAGGCCTAAAAAGAAACCACCATTATTTCCGCGAGGATCAATTTTATCTTTTAGAGATTTAAGGGAATTTTGAGCAATAAACATTCCCAATTTTCCTGTAAGACTAGATTTTAAGCTATCAGTTAAATAAAAAGCAATAAGTTTGGCAATTCCTTCAGCTGTTTTTAAAGCAACATTACCAGTAAAACCATCTGTAATAATTACATCTGCAGTACCTTTTGATAAATCATCACCCTCAACAAAACCAATAAAATTATCATTAAAGATATTGTTTAATTTATCATTGGCCTCTTGAAGATTATTAGATCCCTTAATCTCTTCATGACCTATATTTAAGATTGCTATTTTTGGGTTTTCTTTTTTTAAAACACAAATAGCATATGCATACCCCATAATACCAAATTGAATTAATTGATTTGGTGAAACATCAATATTTGCCCCTAAATCCAAAACAACTGAATTTCCTTTTGGGTTAGGCCATAAAGCTGTAATTGCAGGTCTTTCAATTCCATCAACTGTTTTTAATATTAATTTTGATAAGGCCATTAACGCACCTGTATTCCCTGCCGAGAGAACAACATCTGACTCATTATTAGCGCATGAAGCAATACTCATCCACATAGATGAGTCTTTTCCAATTCTTCTAATTGCATCAGCAGGTTTCGCATCCATTGGAACATAGTTTTCAGTATGAAAGATGGTTAATTTTTTTTCTAAAGATGGATATTTTTTTAGAACTTTATGAATTTCATTTTCATTACCAAATAAGTTTGCATGAACATTGTCTAACTGATCTAAAGCATGATTTAAGCCTTTAACGGTTACCTCTGGCCCAAAATCACCTCCCATCATATCAATTGATATTTTTGTTATATCTGACAAGCTTTATTAATTTTAAAGAATTAAAACTCCCTTTTTGATTCTTCAATTATATCTTTATAAGATTTATTGTTGTACTTATGTATTTTTTTATAAACATATTCGCTTAATTTATGAACTTTATTAGTTAACTCTTTATCTAGAGGCCAGATATTTCTTAAAAGGGCCTCGTCAAAAGATTTCCTATCATTAATTGTATTTGAATAAATACTTAATCTTCCATACATTGATTTAGCTGCAATTTTCATTTTCTTAGAAAAAGTATTGTCACTGATTCCCAATTCTCTATAAGTTGACTCCAATTCATCTATAAATGTTTCTAATAGATTCTGTTTAAATAACTTATTTTCATTATTATTTTGGTCTAAAGAATTAAAAATAATGAAAATATGTAGAATGATAATTTCAAACCTTCCATTAATATCGTTTTTAACTTCTAAGTCATTGAAAAACCAATCATTGTATGACTGAACAAGTATTTTCTTGTAAAGCGCTTCATGAGGTAAGTTATATTCTTTAAAATTTACTTTTTTATAAGAAAATAGATTTTTAAATTTTTTAAACATTTAATTTTGAAATATTGACATAGTTGTAATAAAAGACCATTTCTAATAATGTTTATTTTAATGTAAATATATAGATATGAAATTAATTTTTGAAAAATTTATATTTGTTGCCCTATGTTCTACAATAATCAATTGTTCACCAATTGTAGAAAATAGAGGATATGTCTTTGATAATAAGCTTATCTCGCAAATAGAGGTGGGTAAAACAAATGCTGGACAAGTTTTAAATATATTAGGAACACCATCAACAACATCTACTATTGATGCTAAGACTTGGTACTATATTTATAGTAAGGCCGAAACTACCGCATTTTATCAGCCAAGTGTTTCTCAGAGAAGAATAATAACTGTTGGTTTTAATGATGATAGTAGGGTTACATATTTAGAAGAATATGGATTACAAGACGGAAATATAATTGCCTTTAATTCAAATTCTACACCAACAAGAGGAAGAGAGCTTACTATTCTTCAACAATTGTTTGGTAACTTAGGAAGATTAGGAGCAGGTAATTTGCCTGGAAATTAATGGTAAAAGAAATTAATTTTGAGATTCTTGATAGCGCTGCTCAGCAAATTAAGGAAATCATTAAGAATGAAAAATCAGATACTTATCTAAGAATTGAAATTCTTGGAGGTGGTTGTGCGGGCTTTTCATATAAAATCGATTTAGATAACAACATCAATGATGATGATATAGTTTTATCAAAAGATAGTGTTAAAGTTCTAATAAACAGAGCTTTTATTCCTTATCTAGATGGCTCAACAATAGAATTTGCTGATGAACTTATTGGAAAATCTTTTAAAATTAATAATCCAAATGCCACATCATCTTGTGGCTGCGGAACTTCTTTTTCAGTCTAATGAAGGTTGCTTCATGGAATGTAAATTCGGTTAGAACAAGGATTGATAATATTCTCGAATGGATTAAGAAAGAAAATCCAGATATTTTATGTCTTCAAGAAATTAAAGTTATTACAGAAAGCTTTCCAAGAGAGCCTTTTGAAGATTTAGGCTATAACTTAATAATCAATGGTCAAAAAAGTTATAATGGAGTAGCTACATTATCAAAATTTTTAATAGAGGAAAATATAACAAAAATACCAAATTTTGATGATGATCAAGCAAGGTATATAGAAACAGTTCATTCCGTAAATTCAAAAGTAATTCGTATATCAAATATTTATTTACCCAATGGAAATCCCTACCCTGGTGATAAATTTGATTACAAATTAAATTGGATGAAAGCTTTAAAAGAACACTTAATTTCACTAAATATTAGAGATGAGTCATTTGTTTTACTTGGTGACTTTAATGTTATTCCTGAAAGTATTGATGCTTATGATGCTGATAAATGGCTAAATGATGCTCTATTTACTATTGAAACGAGAAAAGAATTTAGAGAAATTGTTTCGTTAGGTTTAAATGATATGTATCGAGCATATAATCCTTTAGCAAAAGACTTTACATTTTGGGATTATCAAAGAGGAGCATGGCAAAAAAACGAGGGAATTAGAATAGATCATATTTTGGCATCACCTATTGCGGCTGATCAAATTAGCAATATAGTTATTGATAAAGAAGAAAGAGATAAGAATAAGCCCTCAGATCATGTTCCAATAATTGCTGAAATCGATCTTTAAGTTTATATATCAGCGTAGCAATGAGTTTCTTCTTTAGCGCCTGGATGCGTTACCGCACCATATCTAGCTGGACCTACTTGACGAGAGTATTTCCATAATGTACCAGAATTATAGTCTGTTTTCGGTTTAACCCATTGTTTTTTTCTATTTGATAATTCTTCTTTAGTTAAATCAACTTCTATAGTTCCTGAGTCCGCATCTATTGATATTATATCTCCATCTTTTATGAGAGCAATCGGTCCACCATCAGCAGCTTCGGGGCCAACATGACCTATACAAAACCCTCTAGTTCCGCCTGAAAATCTTCCATCAGTAACTAATGCAACCTTATCTCCTTTTCCCTGTCCATAAAGAGCTGCAGTAGTTGATAACATTTCTCGCATTCCTGGGCCTCCTTTTGGACCTTCATAACGTATAACAATTACATCACCATCGTTATAATTTTTGTTTTCTACAGCAATAAAAGCATCTTCTTCACAATCAAAACATCTTGCAGGACCTGTAAATTTTAAATTATCCATTCCAGCAACTTTAACGATTGCGCCGTCAGGAGCAAAATTACCTTTCAATCCAACTACACCACCTGTCTTTGTAATAGGTTTATTTGCTGGATAAATTACTTTTTGAGTAGCATCAAATGTTACCTCTGATATATTTTCTGCAATTGATTTACCGGTTACCGTAAGGCAATCGCCATTTATAAAACCTTCATCTAAGAGAGTTTTTAATAACATAGGTACTCCTCCAGCTTCATGCATATCTTTTGCAACATAATTACCACCGGGCTTTAAATCTGCAATATATGGAGTAGACTTAAAAATATCAGCTACATCAAATAAATCAAAATCTATACCGATTTCATTAGCCATTGCTGGTAAGTGTAGTGCTCCATTTGTTGATCCTCCTGTGGCCGCAACAACTACTGCCGCATTTATAAATGACTCTCTTGTAACAATATCTCGAGGCCTAATATTATTTTCGAGTAAATCCATAACAGCTTTTCCAGAATCAAAGGCATATTTATCTCTACTTTCATCTGGCGCAGGAGGTCCAGCTGAGTAAGGTAATGCTAGTCCTATTGCTTCAGAAACACATGCCATAGTATTTGCGGTAAATTGTCCTCCACATGATCCTGCGCTTGGACATGCCACACATTCTAATTCATATAAGTCTTCCTCACTTATTTTACCTGCAGAAAATTCGCCTACTGCTTCAAATACATCAACAACTGTTACATCTTTTCCTTTATAGCTTCCTGGAAGGATAGAGCCTCCATATATAAATACTGATGGAACATTTAATCTTAACATTGCCATCATCATACCAGGTAAGGATTTATCACAACCTGCTACTCCAACTAAAGCATCATAACAATGACCTCTCATAGATACCTCTATTGAGTCAGAGATTATCTCTCTACTTACTAGAGAAGACTTCATTCCTTGGTGTCCCATAGCAATTCCATCAGTTACAGTAATAGTTGTAAATTCTCTTGGGGTTCCACCCTCTTTTGAAACACCTTCTTTAACACTCTTAGATTGCCTCATTAGGGAAATATTACAAGGAGCTGATTCATTCCAACATGTCGCAACACCTATAAAAGGTTTATCTATATCATCCTCATCCAAACCCATTGCATAATAATAGGATCTATGAGGGGCTTTTTCAGAGCCTACTCTGACATGCCTACTGGGTAATTTACTATGGTCAAAATTTCTTTTTTTCATTTTAATAATCTTAAATTGGTTGTGCTACCATCCACATGTTATCACTTGTAATCTGTTTATCTAAATAATTAAACTTTATAATTTTGTATCCTGCTTTTTTTACCATCTTCGTCAGAGTAAATGGTGTAAATTGATTTACATGATCAGGAAATCTATAGCCGCACCAATTTTTTCCTCTTACACTTCTATTGACTGAAGCATAATTTGGAACCTTTATTATTATACTTCCATCACTAGTTAATGTTTCCTTAAGTTCATCTAAAACTTCAAATGGGTGATGCTCATGCTCTAGATATGACCTTAAGATTGCGCCCTTAAATTTATTCTTACCATATTCTTTCAAAACATCTGTGGCAGGGGCGCATATAGCTGTTCCCCCTCTTTTTTCAAAGTTGGTTTTTGCTTCAAAGGCTGATTTTTCTGATATATCTATTCCAAATGGGATAAATTTTTGAGGAATATCATCAAATTTAACACCTGAACCGCATCCAATATCAAGAACTTGGCCTTCTTTTATATATTTATCTAATAAAAACAATAATTTATTTCTTTTTATTAAACCTTTAATAGATCTTCTTATTTTTTTTGATAATTTTATATCTTTTGAAGGACTAAAGTTTTTCTCCCAGGCGAATTCTTCTTTCATCATTTCATATACTGGAACTTCAGGCATATAAACAAAAGAACATTCTGAGCATTCTACTAATTCCCAGTTATCATGCATTAAAATACTAATTTCACTATTTTCGGCATTACATAAAGGACAATTTTTCCTTTTTTTTATTTTTATATCATTACTCATTATTATTTAATAAGCTTCTTAATAAGCTCCTTTGACGATAATAGTCTTTCTTTATTCTGCATCATATCTTCTATTTTAATTTTATTTTCTTCAACAACTTTTTTCGGTGCTTTAACAATAAAATCCTTATTTTTAAGGCGGTTAGATATTGAGTTTATTTCTTTTTCAAGCTTCTCCTCTTCTTTGATTACCCTGCTAAGCTCAGCTGTAAGATCAATACTAGTAGGAATAAGTAAAGAGAATCGAGAATTATTTACATTAAATTTAGCTGATTTATCAGAAAAATCTGAAACTTCAGTTATATATGAAATATTGGCAATTTTTGCTAAATAAAACTCCAAATTCTTTATTTTTAATGCTTCTGAGTTATTTATAACTTCTATTGCGAGTTTTTCTTTTGGTTTTATATTCAATTCAACTCTTATTGA
The DNA here is from genome assembly GCA_003212795.1 of OCS116 cluster bacterium AG-435-F03. Taxonomy (GTDB): domain Bacteria; phylum Pseudomonadota; class Alphaproteobacteria; order MED-G09; family MED-G09; genus AG-430-B22. Next base: position 586,932 of record QCOV01000001.1, read on the forward strand.
TCTGATATTTGAAATTATTTCTATTAAGTCATTTATTTCATCACCTAAATTATTATGACCATCAACTAAGGATATCTCTCTCCATTTTTGAATAATCAATGGATTATCTCTCTTCTTAATATTTTGCCATATTTCTTCAGTAATGAATGGCATAAATGGATGCAATGAGATTAGTATTGAGTCCAATATAAATGAACATGTTTCTTTAATTTCATTGGCGTATTTGTCATCTTCTTCTGAAAGATGGGGCTTAATTAACTCTATATACCAATCACAAAATGTTCCCCAAATAAATTGGTATATAATATTTGCAGCATCATTAAATCGGTATTCTGTTATATTTATTTCTAATTGAGATTGCATTTCAACAAATTCATTTAAAATCCAGATATTTAGTGGATATTCAAGAGAATTTTTGTCAAAACTGTTGAAATTATTAATATCATTCATTTCACAAAATCTTGATGCATTCCAAATTTTAGTACCAAAATTTCTGTAACCCTGAACTCTAGATTCAGATAACCTTACATCTCTTCCTTGTGCTGCCATTGCAGTAAGAGTAAAGCGAAGTGAGTCAGCTCCATACTTATCTATAAGATCTAAGGGATCAACAATATTGCCTTTTGATTTCGACATTTTTTGACCCTTTTCATCTCTTACTAAAGCATGGATATACACTTCAGAAAAAGGTCTTTTTCCCATAAAATGAATCCCCATCATCATCATGCGGGCAACCCAAAAAAATATTATATCAAACCCTGTTACAAGCAGATTTGTAGGATAATATTTTTCAATTTCCACAGTTTCTTCTGGCCAACCTAAAGTTGAAAAAGGCCAAAGCGCAGAAGAAAACCAAGTATCAAGAACATCCTCATCTTGATAAATTTCTATATCTTTACCAAATTCTTTTTTTGCAATCGAAAAAGCCTCTTTCTCATTATGAGCAACAATTATTTTTCCATCTTTTGTGTACCATGCAGGTATTCTGTGTCCCCACCATAACTGACGAGAAATACACCAAGGTTGAATATTTTCTAGCCATTCATAATAAGTTTTTGACCAATTAGATGGAATAAATTTCATATCACCTGATTTCACAGAATCTAGAGCTGGTTTAGCTAATGTTTTTGCATCTACATACCATTGCTCTGTCAAATAAGGTTCGATAACAACATCAGATCTATCACCATGGGGAACAGAATTATTATATTTCTCTTCTTTTTCTAAATAGCCTTCTTTAGAGAGCATTTTCAATAATTTTGATCGCGCTTCAAATCTATCAAGACCTTGCCATTCTTTATCTACATTTTGATTTAATTTACCATCTATATCCAAGATAGACAGCATTTCTAAATTATTTCTTTTTCCAACTTCGAAATCATTAAAATCATGTGCAGGTGTAATTTTTACAGCCCCACTACCTTGCTCGGGATCAGCATATTCATCAGTTATGATTTTTATAGATCTACCGATAATAGGAATAATAACATCTTTTCCAATCAGATCTGTATATCTATTATCACTTGGATGAACAGCTATTGCTGTATCACCAAACATTGTTTCTGGTCTTGTTGTTGCAATTGTAATTGATTCCTTAGAGCCTTTGATTGGGTAATTTATGTACCATAGACAACCATCAACTTCTTTTTGAACAACTTCTAAGTCAGATATAGCTGTTCTTAACTGTGGATCCCAGTTAACAAGCCTTTTATCTTTATAGATTAAGCCTTCATTATATAAATCTACAAATACTTTATTGACTGCAAGACTAAGACCTTCATCCATAGTAAAGCGCTCTCTACTCCAATCACATGATGCGCCTAGCCTTCGTAGTTGATTAGTAATTATGCTTCCAGATTCTTCTTTCCATTTCCAGATTTCATCAATAAATTTTTTCCTCCCAAGTTCAATCCTTGAAGGTTTATTTTCGGAATCAAGCTTTCTTTCAACAACCATTTGAGTAGCAATTCCTGCATGATCAGTTCCAGTTTGCCATAAAACATCCTCACCTAGCATTCTTTTGTATCTAACAATTATATCTTGAAGTGTATTATTTAATGCATGCCCCATATGTAGACTACCAGTGACATTGGGTGGTGGAATTACTATTGAAAAAGGCTGGTTATTTGTTAAGCCACATTTAAAATAACCCTCAGTTTCCCAATAATTATATAGCCTAGCTTCCGCTTCTTTAGGATCATAACTCTTGTTAAGCATTTTAATTACGTTTTTTAAATAGTTTTGATATTTCCTGTTTAACAGATTCTTCTACAATTGGTCTTAGATTTCTTGAAAACCAATCCTCGATAGAATCTTTTACAGCTTCCCTAATAACATTATCTATAGATATGTCTCCACCTTCAAATATATCGGCAATATTATCGTTATTATCTTGAATGTCTGTATCTTCTTCAACTTCTGTATCATCAATAATATCTGTAAGTTCAAAAACATTATCATCAACGACATCATTATCTTCTTCATTATTCGATACATCTTTATCGCTAGCAATAACATCTTTAATGGATGATAATATTTCATCTACTGATGGTTCGTCTTTTTCGTTATCTTGACTCATAAACACATCTTATAGGATAGATTAATGATATCAATCAACATTTCCTATTACTTTAATTCTATTAGGGCCAATTTTAATTGTCTTAACTCTTTTGTAATTTTTATTTGGATCATATTTTATTATATCCATATTAAGATTTTCTGGAGTTAATGTTCCTAAATAATAAGACAGACGAAAAAGAGATATATTTGAATCATTTTTTGCAGTCACTAATGAAACTCTAGCATCTAAATATTCTTGCTCAGCGTCGAGTATATCTAAAGTCGTTCTTGTTCCTAATTGAAATTCCTGCTTAACACCTTCAAGCGCAATATCAGTTGCTTGTGTTTGTTTCTCGGTAGCTGAAATTCTAAGTTTTGAAGCATTATATTCAGCAAAAGATTTTTTTACAAAACCTCTGATCTTTCTTTTTCCATCAATAATTAAATATTTATCCCTTGAATTAATTTCTTGAGCCTTCCTTATATTTGACCAATTCAATCCACCATAAAAAATAGGTATTTTTACTTGCCCTGTAATTTGATACTGGTCAATATCATCGGACATAAGAAAAGATTGGTCTTCCGCATAAATATATTCTCCTCTTAATGATAATTGAGGTGAAAGCATGCTTTTTTTAGATGAAACATTGTAGCCAGATGATTTTTCAATGCTTTCATAATATTTTAATTGAGGGTTATTTTTTAAAGCGATCGAAATTGCTTCATTTTCATTTTGTGGCAAATCAAATTCTTTATTCCATTCTTCAAGGTTATTAGGATTTAATCCAATTATTGATCTGTAATCCGCTTCCCTAGCCTTTAATAGACTTCTAGCATCAGCTAAATTTGATTGTGCCTGAGATAACCTTGCTTCTGCTTGCGCAACATCAGTTAATGTTAATTCGCCAACTTCAAATTGTATTTTTGTAGCTTCTAATCGTTCACTCAGCACTTCAAAGTTATTCTGCTGTAATTTCACAATCTGTTCAGTTTTCAAATAATTAAAATAAGCTTGAGCAGCTTCAAATAAAATACTTTGCTCTGAGTCTCTAAGGCTTTGTCTTCCTGCAGCAACAAGATTTATTGCGCTTAATCTATCATTAATTAACTTACCGCCTGAAAATATTTTTTGATTAATAAGAAGTGATCCTGCTAAAGGGTTAGTTTTAATTTTATTTAATTCACCATATTCAAGTGTATTTTCACTATAACTTCCAACAACCTCAATGCTTGGAAAAAATTGTGAAGAAGCAGCACTAACATTCTCATCTAATGATCTTAATTCTGCTCTTTTAGAGTTAATTATAGGATTATTAATATAAGCGTTTGATAGGGCTGATGATAATGTTTCTGCTTTAGTATTGCTCACACCTAAAATAACTATTAAACCTATTATTATAAATTTATTCATTTGTAACACCTTAAAAATGACGCATGCGTCATCTTTATAAATAATTACATTATAAAGTAAAGAGAATTTCTAATTAGCCTTATTTTTACTTCAAATATGAACATTCAAATGATAACTATACATATACCACAAATGAGGCCACGTGGCGGAGTGGTTACGCAGCGGCCTGCAAAGCCGTGGACATCAGTTCGAATCTGATCGTGGCCTCCATTTTTAGGATTCAATAATATGAATAAATTAAATAATAGTATTGTTTTTCCCTGCGGATTAAGTATGAAAAACAGATTTATGTTAGCACCATTAACAAACACACAAAGTTTTGAAGACGGAAAATTATCAGATGACGAATTTACATGGCTTACACTCAGAGCAAAAGGTAATTTTGGTATCACTATGTCTTGCGCTTCACATGTTCAAGAGATAGGTAAAGGTTTTCCAGGTCAGTTAGGAATATTTGATGATAAACATATAGATGGACTAAAAAGACTTACTGATGAAATAAGAAAATATGAAAGTTTATCTGTAGCTCAACTTCATCATGCAGGCATGAGATCTCCTGAGGATATTATTGGTGATAAGCCTGTTTGCCCTTCAGCAGATGAAGAAACTAAATCAAGATCGTTATCTAATGAAGAAGTTAATTTTTTAAGAGATGATTTTATTAACGCAGCAATAAGAGCAAAAAAATCTGGATATGATGGTATAGAATTGCATGGCGCGCATGGATATATTTTATGTCAGTTTTTAAGTTCATCAATTAATAAAAGAAAAGATGAATATGGTGGGTCACTTGAAAATAGATCAAGAATAATTTTTGAAATTATTGACGGCATAAGGTCAGAATGTGGAAAAGATTTTCTTCTTGGAATAAGGCTATCTGCTGAAAGATTTGGAATTAAGCTAGCTGAAAGTAAAATACTATGTCAAAAGTTAATTGATGATGGAAAAATTGATTTTTTAGATATTTCTTTATGGGATTCATTTAAAGACCCCGTTGAAGAAGAACATAAGGGCAAAACTCTTTTACAACACTTTACTGAATTAAATAGAAAAGAAGTTCTTCTGACTGTTGCTGGTAATATAAGAACTGGAGAAGATGTTAATAAAATAATTTCATCTAATGTTGATTTTGTTACCGTAGGAAGAGCAGCTATTTTGCATCATGATTTTCCAAATAAAGTTTTAGAGAATCAGAATTTTATTCCTATTGATACGCCCTCACCTAAAGAACATCTAAGAAAAGAAGGATTAAGCGAGAAATTTATTGAATATTTAAAGGTTTTCAAGGGTTTTGTTGAAGAATAAGGTCTACTTGTTCTTAGATTTTTTTTTAAAGTAAGCTAAATCTTTTTTTAATTGTTTTTGCCTTTCTTTATCGAGTTTAACATTATTTCTTTTTGGTTCATTGCAAACTGATATACCCATGTTAACCCTCAAATGGTTCGTTAATTATTTTATTTTCAATGTAACCAATTTCTGAGATTGAAACCTTAACAATATCTCCATTCTTCAAAAATACATCATCAACTACACCCACGCCGCTGGGTGTTCCAGTAAGAATAAGATCTCCTGGCTCAAGTGTAAAGGCAGTAGAAAGATGCTCAATAATATCATAACAATTAAATATCAAATGCTTAGTATTTGATTTTTGACGAACTTCACCATTTACTTCTGTTATTAAATCAAGATCGTGAGGATTTTTAATCTCTTCTTTAGTCACTATTGATGGTCCGAACGGACAATGAGTATCAAATGATTTACCTATAGTAAAAGTTGGTACACGCATTTGCCAATCTCTAACACTAATATCATTTCCGATGGTGTATCCCGCAATAACATCTTCCGCATTATCCTTTTTAACATGTCGACATTTTTTTCCTATAACTATAGTAAGCTCCCCCTCATAATCTAATTTGTCTGAAACAAAAGGTTTTTGGATGTCATCATAAGGACCATTAGCTGATAATGATTGTTTATTAAAAATCATAGGAACCTCTGGCGTTGCCATATCTCTTCCAGAAGCTCTTATTTCTTCTAGATGATCTGCATAATTTAAACCTATTGCAATAATCTTTGGCGGTCGATTAATAGGCTTTACTATTCTAATATTGTTTAATTTTATAGAGATATCAGATTCCTTATAGAGCTTTTTTGCTTTATTCAATGTTTTCGTTCCACCCTCTAAAAAATTAAGCATATTCTTCGGAATCTCTTTATCTTGAGAAAAAGGTACAACTCCACCATCCCTGAGAGCTCCTATTTGTACTTCTTCATCTGTTTTATAGGAAATAAGTTTCATAATTATATTAACTCGATTTTAGTGCCACAAATTTCAATTTCATTTTCTTTATATTTTTGAAATATTTTATCTTTAAGTTCGGAATTATTAATTTTTAAAGTTAGTTGTGACAGGTAATCTATCCTCTTAATATCATCATACATAAAGAAAATTTTGAAATCAGCTCCTTCAATAATGTATATGTCTCCAGATTCATTTACAGAAAGATCAAGAAAAGATCCCCATTGATTTGCTAATTTACTTGGGTTTTTACAACTCATAGATATAGACGAAATTGAACATTGATTGTTTGTTTTCAATTGCCAATCATCGCCAGCCCATTGCCAATATGAATTTTTATCTTGCCAATCTTTTTTGTTCATTGAATCAACAGAAATAATTAATCCGCCAATATCTTTAGGGTGATAATGAGTAGCCTTAACTCCATTTTCTAAATCAGTTTTCCAAATACTTCTAATATTAAATTTATCTGCTTTCTGCCTATAAAGATCTGCATTTTCGCACTCAAATATCAACATGTATCCCGCGTCACCATTCATTTTAGACATAAATCTTTCAGCGGTTGTATCTTGTTTAAATGGAGAAACGACCTCAATAAAATTTCCATCAATCTCCAATAAACCATTTTCTAATCCAAAATGACTAACGCCTTCATCTCTAAAGCAAACTTCAGAACCAATAATAAAAGAAAAGTTTTTTAACGCATCTTCAAGGTCTTTTGCAACAAAACAAATTTGGCGTAATCTCAATTTATTCTACCTTTTTGGATTTGGAGTAAACTCTATATGAAGTTCTTTAAGAGATCTCAATAGATAATGAGGATGATACTTAAAATTATTTTTTCCTTCGGCAAACCACATATCTTCAAAAGAATCTAATGCTGCTTTAAAGCCCCAATATAACTCTCTTCTTGCTAGAGGCGCTCCTAAGCAATGATGAATGCCTGAACCAAAAGCCATATGAGAGCCAGCTTTCTTTCTTTCTAAATTAATTTCTTCTGGTTTCTCAAAGTAATTTTCATCTCTATTTGCAGCAGCATATCTAACATTAATTATTGATCCAGCTGGAATTTTTACTCCATTTAATTCTACATCTTTATGAGTATTTCTCATCAAACTTTGAACAGGTGATTCAAGCCTTAATACCTCTTCAACAAAAACTTTCAAATATTTATCTGAATTCTCTTTGAGCATACCCCATACATCTTTTTTCTCGATTAGCAATTTTATACCAGCAGACAAAGCATTTGTTGTGGTTTCACTTCCGCCAACAAAGGTATCCGCCATCATTTCTGCGTGTAATTCATTATCATTAAGAGTTCTACCCCATTCCTCAATTTCAGTATTAACCAACTCACTAAGTAATGTGTCATTAGGGCATTCTCTTAATTTTTCAAAAATAGGTTGAAAATAATGTTGCCCTTCTATTTCTCGCTCGATAGTTTCTAGCTCTTCTTCCTGCGACAACATCATTCCAATTCTATGAAAAAAAGCATCAGTAGATTTTTTAATTTTCCACAAATCATCTTCATTTTCTATCCCCATTTGAATGCCTATTATTTTTAAAGGAAGAGGAATAGAAAATTGTTTAACCCAATCACAGTAGCCATCATCTAAAAATGCATCAATAAGCTCATAGGATAAGCTTTCAACATTTGGCTCTAGTTCTTTAATTTTACCCGGTCTGAATGCTTGGTCAAAAATTGATCTCATTTCTTTGTGATTTGGATCATCCCTACCAGCAAGAGTAGGTGCTGGAACCCAGCCTTTTTCTTTGAATAATTGAGTGCCTTTATTTACATGTTCCGTATTAATATTGCCTTCGGCTTTTTGCCCTGCAGCTCCATACGAGCTTTTAAAATTCTCAGTATCTTTAAGAACATTTCTAACATCTTCATAACGAGTAACAATAAAGAAACCTGTTTTTGGATCTTGATAAACAGGAGCATTATCTCTTAATTTTTTATAAGCATCATAAGGGCATTGCTGTATTTCAACATCTGTTAAATCTACCTCTTCATGGTTAATATCAGTCATTTACATCCTCACCATAAGCTTTCCTTTATGACCTCCATTAAATAGCATTTGAATAGATTTAGAAAAGGTTTCAATGCCTTCTTCATAATGAGTTGGAACAATAATATCACCATTATTATATAATTTAGTTAATTCATTTATGGCTTCTGGAAATTTTTCTGAAAAATGCATAACTGTAAAACCTTCCATTCTTGAATATCTTTCTGCAAGTTTAAGGTATGCGCTAGGGCCTAATATATTATCAAAATTATTATACTGTGAAATTGCTCCACATATAGCAATTCTAGCTCCTGTGTTTAGATTATTAAGAACATCATTTAAAATTTCTCCGCCTACATTATCGAAAAATACATCAATTTTATCTTTAGCTATACTTTCTAATTCTTCTCTAACATTCTGATTTTTATAATCAATGGCATAATCAACCTTTATTTCATTAAGTAGAAAGTTACTTTTTTCTTCACCTCCAGCTATTCCTATAACTTTTGCACCTTTAGTTTTTGCTAATTGACAAACAATGATACCTACACCACCTGCAGCTCCTGAGACAACAACTAATTCGTCCTTTTTAACTTTTCCAACATCAATTAATCCAAAATAAGCGGTTAATCCGGTTGTCAAACCAAGTAAGCCAATATTTAACTCGGGATCTGCACTATTACTCTCAACCTTTTGATAGGCTGCAGAGTGCATGGTAATATGCGTTTGAGCCCCCATAGGACCGCTTACAAAATCACCTTCCTTGAATTTATCAGATTTACTAATTAAAACTTCACCGATTCCTAAAGCACCTATTCCTTGATTTAGCTGCGATGTATCATGATAGCTACCCTCATCAAATGTTGTTCTAATCCATGCATCAATAGCTATTGTATCAACTCTAATAAGAAGCTCATCATCATTAGGCTCGATACATTCTTCATCAATTATTTTAAACAAATCATCTGTAATTTCATTTTCGGGTCTTTTTAATAAAATAGCTTTCTTATTTTTTGGTAAATTAGTTAATGTCATTTTAATCCTTTGTATTAGATACCGCCATCGAGGACACAATTTTTCTTTTCTAATATATGTTTCATATCTCTAAATGCACTTGGTGTTTTATGTAAAGGTATTGAAGGATATAAATGATGGATTATGTGATACTCCATACCTTGTGTAAGTATAGTTCCAGTATAGGCTTTCCACCCTCGAGTATCGTTATATCTACCCTTATTTTCCATTGGTTTATGAGGTAAAAATGATAGAGTAATTTGTAAATATGCAGTACCTATTAATCTTGGTAACCACCAAATTGATAATGCTATTAATCCATAACCAGATAATGCTAAAAATGCTAATAAAGCCCAATGAAACCAGAAAAATACAAAATGCTCTTGCAATGCCTTACTGCTTATATTTTTTTTGAAGAAATCTGATTGAAGGCCATAACCAGCATTAGGCTGTCTTTGTAAAACACCACAAACCCACAATGAATGTATAAAGTTTTTTGATTTTGTTCCTATATCAGGATCTTTATTTGGATCATTTGTATGCTTATGATGAAGCATATGTGTTTCCTTTAGAAGCTTATATCCAGTTAAAAGAGGTATAACTGAAATATAACCTACCAGTTCATTAATCCAAAAATAAGGAGAATTCCTTTTAATGATATTACCATGCTGCGCTTCATGCGATGGAAGATATGCCAAACAACAATTTATTGTAGCGATAATAAATATAATCCATAAAGGTAGAATATTCATAAAAGCTATTGGCCACAAAGATATCCAAATAAGAAAATTACTAATGCCCCATACCACATAAATCCATGTATCGTTAAAAAGATACTTTCTAGCTATCTCCTGTTCTTCACGTAACAAAGACTCAGTCATATCCAACTTCCTCTAATAGTAGCAATAAGCCCCCAAGAAAAACCTAGAAGCAGAGCAAAGTAAATATTCGATATAATTGGAAACGAAAAATTATATAAATTCATAATTTCAACAAGTACTGGCGCTAAAATAAACAATCCAAAAAATAATGGGCCACATTTATTTAGAAAAGAAATAAACTTCATTGCTTATTATACCTTTTTTTGCATTCTTCGGTCAAATCAACGAAATGTTAAATAATAATTTTAAATAAATATAATATGGAAAAAATACAAATCATCTGCTAAAAAACATCCAACTGTTCCCCGGTAGCTCAGTTGGTAGAGCAAATGACTGTTAATCATTGGGTCGCTGGTTCGAGTCCGGCCCGGGGAGCCACTTCTTCAAAAAAATTGAAAAATATCTTATAAGATGGTATTTAATGAAAATAAGAACAATAATAAGTTATTGAAATGAAAAGATTAAAGTATCAAGAACAAGATTGCGAGTTAACACTTAAACAAGGTTTAGACGAATATCTAGATCATATTGGTCCAGAAGCAAAACTTACTGGCGATGAAAATAACGGCCTAGATGAGGGATATCGTCAATTTCTTCTTGCGCATGATTGTCAGCATGTTATTTTTGGGATAGCGCTTTCCCTAGAAGAAGAGAGTGTTTTGGATACATATGCTATTCAGGGTACAAGTGGTATTCCTTGGAAAAAAACATTTAAGTATGCTTTTTCGGGCGGCGAACTAACTCAACTATATAAAAAATTATATAAAGAGTATGGTTTAATGAGGATCTTTTCATTAGTCTTTAGAGCTAGAAAACAAAAGATAATGGCCTGGAAAAGAGTCAAACTCATGAAAAAGAAGTGGCCTTGGCTTATCCCTGAAAATTATTTCTCTCGAACAATTAAAGATTTAAGAGATGAATACAATATTAAAGTTTTATCTGAAGAAGAACTTTACTTTGAAGACCCAACATATATGTAATTTTATAGTATAATTTTTATTCTTCTAAATAACTTAATCCATGACCGTATCTAAAAATTGGATTTCTTGTGTCATCAGGAACATCCGAAAGTTGATCATTCACTTCTTTCATAGATGAGGGGATATCAAAAGGAAGTTTTCCTGTTGGATTAAAATTACCAAAAATTACTTCTAATACAACTTCATCAAAAACACCAAAAACACCTATCAATCCATGGCTTAGTTTTTCAATTTCAGTAAGAATTGCTGGTCTGTTTAGGTCAACAACAATGATTAGTTTGCTCAATGAAGAATATTTTTTTAATTTAGATAAAATTTTCTCATCGTAATTCAAATCATTATTTGGAAATATAGTACTTAAAAAATTATCAATCGGCCTATCAATACCGGATGGCTGATTTCCATTAAAAACAGTTCGTAACTGAACAATGATATAATCAGAATCTTTAGGATCATTAGTAATTTCACAATATTTCTTTATTTCTTTCTTATCTAAACCATCAACAAAAATTTTAATATTTTTTTTAAGTGGTAAAATTTCTTTATTATTATCAATTTGATTTTTTAGTAACACTATTGATTTTTTTTGAGCGGTTAAACCTTTTTTTATAAAGGTCTCTGTTCCAACTCTTTTAGCAACTAAATTCTCATCAACGAAAGGATTGTCAAATAAACCTAACTCAAACTTGTTTATTAATATTTTTTTTACTGAATAATTAATCCTATCTTCAGATATTTCATTCTTTTTCACTAAATCAACAAGAAACTCAGGCGAGCTTTCGCCTCCATATTGATCTACACCTGCATCAATAGATTTCTTATATCTTTCTCTTAAGGTTAAGTCACCAACGCCCCAATGTCGTCCAGTTATTATGCCCCAATCAGTGCATATAACCCCATCATATCCAAGTTTATCCCTTAATAAATGGGTTAAGATATCTTTATTATAAGCCATTGCAACATTTTCGGAAGTTTGATCAACTGGAATACCATAATATGGCATAATGACCTTTAAATTATTATTAATAGCTCTCTTAAAAGGCTTTAAATGATATTCAAAATTATTTCCTGGATAGACTTGATTTTGTCCTGAGTATAGATGTGGGTCAAATCCTTCTTCCTGAGGACCTCCTCCAGGAAAATGTTTAACCATTGTTAAAACACTATTACTGTTAATCTTTTTGCCCTGAAAACCATCCATATAAGCGATAGTAAAGTCTGAAGAAAGATCAGCATTTGAACCAAAAGTACCAAAATTTCTTGACCATCTTGGCTCAGTGGCAAGATCAGACATAGGATGCAAAGCTGTTCTTAAGCCGACAGATAGATACTCTTCTCTAGCTATTTCTGCAAATTCTTTAATTATTTCAGGTTGTCTAGTTGCAGCAAAACCTAATTGCGATGGCCATTTTGAAAAGCCTTTTAATGAAAAAGCTGCCACACCTCCTCCTCGTGGCACCTCATGAATTGGATCAGAACTTATTGTTAAAGGAATACCTAACCTAGATCTTTCGGCAATTTTCTGAAGTTGATTTATTTTTTTTGCTAATTGCGAAGGATTAGGTGAGCCGTATAAATTGTAATGTGTAATATTTTTGTTCAAAATTAATGATTCTGTTGTATCTCCTCTTCCGCTTGCTAGATTCATAATTTCAGAAATTGTACCACCATTAATAGAAATTGGAGGATGAAACATTTGTCCAGCCTTTTCTTCAATTGTCATTTTTTTTAATAAATCACTAGCTCTTTGTTCGGGGGTAAAATCAATGTTCTCATAAATTTCAATTTTGCCATTTTTATAGAGATCTCTATATACTTTATTATTCTTAATTATAGTTTTAGGTTTTTTATAAATTGAAAAATAAATTTTCAATTTAATATAAAATAATTTTGGAATATTTAGCGCTATCTTAAAAAGAATTTTTATTATGTCTAAAAAATTATTTCTAAATAATTTCATTTTTACAAACCTCTAAAGCTCCCATATAGCCTAAATCTTTCTCGTTTATTAAGAAAACAGGAATATTTGATAAATATTTATCCATCTTTTTACTTTCTTCAAAAATATTCCTAAATTCTGAAAAATCATTATCCTTTAATAAACTTTTACTTAAAGATCCAGCTAGGTAAACACCTCCACTTGAACCAGTTATTAAAGCTGTATATTTTGCAAAAATGGCAAAAATCTTTATCAAAAGAATTTTAGTTTCATCACAAAAAGCGTCATCTGTTATATTATTTAGAATATCTTCATTACTGTATTTATGATCATAGTCTTGAGAGAGAAAACCATAGATATATGAAATACCTTTACCTGATAACAAATCCTCAAAAGTAGCCATTCTTTTATTTTCTTTCTTAAAATCTTCTAATAAGTGTTGTATTTCATCACCCATGTTAGGAATATTAAGGTGCCCTGCTTCAGTAGCTATAGACTCCCCATTAATTAAAATTGATAACCCTAAGCCAGTTCCAGGAATAATTAATATCTTTGGTCCTTGTGGAAAATTTTTATTGCTTCCAATAAATTTTAATTTATTTTTAGGGTAATTATTAAGAGCATAACATTGCAATTGTACATCATTAAATAATCTTAAGCCTCTAGGAAAAAAACTTTTTTCCATTTCTTTTACATTAAAAGAAAAGTCTATATTAACAAAATTAATTTCATTACCAATAATTGGGGCAGCAACACCTAAAACACCTGAGAGATTTTCTTTAGAAATATTAAACTCATTTAAATAATGATTAAGAAGATCACCAAGGGTTTTAAAGTTACTAATTTTATATGAAGATTTATAAACTAAATCTTTGAAATCATTTACGATTGCTAACCTTGCGTTTGTTGCACCTAGATCTGCTATTAAAGTATTAATTTTTTCCTCAAATTGTTAGAAAATATAATTATTTAATATTTATTATATACGAAATTGAGAGATGATATAAATAACTTATTCTTAGATTTTTTATAAGGAATCGGTATAATGGAAGAGTAATTTGGTATTTGTTATGAGAAAAATTCTATCATATTTCTTTATTATTAATTTAGTTTTATTTGGTTTAATCGCTTGCGAAACAAGTGATAATTCTACAGGATTTTATACAGGTGATTCACTTGCTACAAAAAAGACTAATCAGGTTGAAGAAATTTCAGTTGAACAAGAAAAAGAACAAATTACTGAAAAAGAAACATTAGCTGAAACTAATCCTATAATAATTGAAGAATCTTCTGAAATAACCGAAGAAGAATTAGATTATAAATAATAAAATTAATTTGTGAGGTTATTTTGGAAATTGCCGTAATAGGGTCTGGTATATCCGGTCTTTCAGCATCATTATTTTTATCTCAAAAGAATAATGTTACCTTATATGAAAAGAATGATTATTTAGGTGGACACACCAATACAAAAACAATCAAATATAAGGATAAAAGAATTAATGTTGATACTGGATTTATAGTTTTTAACAAACTTAATTATCCTAACTTAATGAAATTATTTGATTTTCATAATGTTACTTATGAATATAGCGATATGAGTTTATCTGTATCAAATATAAATAATGGTATTGAGTGGTCTGGAAAAAGTATTAATACCATTTTTGCTGATCGAAAAAGAATATTTGATATTAATTTTTTGAAATTTTTAATTGATATTTTGAAGTTTAATAAATTTGTTAAAAACAATATTGACGAATTGTCATTAGACAAACAACCGTTGGGCGAATGGTTGAATAATAAAAATTTTAGCAAACAATTTCAAGAAAACTATATATTGCCGATGAGTGCCGCTATTTGGTCAATGAATTTCAATGATGTTTTAAATTACCCTATTTCTAATTTATTTAGTTTTTTTAATAACCATAGACTTCTACATGAAAAAAAATTGAGACCACAATGGTTAACGGTAAGCAATGGAAGTAAATCTTATATAGATAAAATATTGAAATCAGTTAACATCAATAAAAAATTAAACTCAAAAATTCAGAAAATAAATACTAATGATAATAAATTTTCTTTAATTGACATAAATGGAATTCAAAAAGAATATGATAAGATAATATTTTCTATTCATCCTGAAAAAATACTAGAAATCAAAAATGACTTCGACAGCAAAATAATTAATATCTTAGGTCTATTTAAAACAAGCAAGAATAAAGCTTACTTACATTGTGATGCATCTCTAATGCCTAAAAATAGAAAAGTATGGTCATCCTGGAATGTCTTTTCAGATAAAGAGATAAATAAAGTTTCACTAACTTATTGGATGAATAAATTGCAAAATATAGATAACAATTATCCGATCTTTGTCACATTAAATCCCCTCCATTTACCGGATGAGAATAAAATCTTTGATGTTATAGATTATGAACATCCAATCTATGATGAAAATGTAATTAATGGTCAATTACAACTAGATAACATTCAAGGCTATAAAAATTATTGGTATTGTGGCGCATGGACAGGAAATGGTTTTCATGAAGCCGGTTTATCATCGAGTTTAATGATATCAAAACATTTAAATGGAGTTATACCTTGGTGTTAAAATCATTAATATTCGAAGGCCAGGTAAGGCATAAAAGATACCATCAAAAGAAGCATCAGTTTAAATATAATGTTTTTAATATGTTAATTGATATTGATGATTTAAAATATTTAGATAAGAAACTTAATCTCTTTTCATTCAATAAGTTTAATATTTTCTCTTTTTATGAAAAAGATCATGGATTGAAGAATGGGACCCCGGTAAAAGACTGGATTTTAAAAGTTATCTCAAAAAGTGACATTGATATCGAGGCAAATAATTTGAAAATATATTGCTTATGTTATCCAAGAATATTGGGTTATGTATTTAATCCGATTACAGTCTGGTCAATTTACGACAAAGATGAACTTAAAATTTTAATTTATGAAGTTAGAAACACATTTGGAGAAGATCATTCTTATGTTTTTATGTTAGACAGCGAAGAACAAAAATTAAATCATAGTAGAAAAAAACTATTTCATGTTTCTCCTTTTATTAATTTAAATGCTGAGTACAATTTTTCTACAGAAATAAATAAAGATTTTACTAGTATAATTATTAAAGAGAGCACAGATAAAAAACCATTGTTGTTAGCTTCTTTTAATGGAAAGTCAGTTGAATTAAATGACCTACACTTGATAAAGGTTTTTTTTAAATACCCTCTAATGACATTAAAAGTAATATTTGGGATTCACTTTCATGCTTTATTCTTATACCTGAAAAAGGTAAAATTTGAACCACATCCAAAAAATAAAGTTGATGATATAAGTTTTAGTGATTGAAAATTAATGTATACAAAAAAATATATAAATAAAATTGGATCAAAAATAAAACAAGGGTCATTGAGAGTTGTATTTCCTAATAATGAAGAATTTTTATTTAAAGGAAGGGATGGGCTTCATGGTGAATTAATATTAAAATCTTATAAACCAATATTTAGAACATTAGTAGGCGGTCATCTTGGATTTGCTGAAAGTTATTTAAAAAATGAATGGGATAGTCCAAACCTTGAAAATCTTTTGGAATTAATGCTTCAAAATTTACCTAATGAATTTAAAGCTAAAAGCAGTTTATATAAAACATATAATCGTTTTATTCACTTTTTGAGAGAAAATACAAAAATAAGAGCAAAAAAAAATATTGAATATCATTATGATATCGGCAATTCTTTTTATGAGATTTGGCTTGATAAAAGCATGACATATTCAAGCGCTCTATTTAAAAACGATAGGGAAAACCTGTATGAAGCTCAGAGGAATAAATATCAAACTTTAGTTGAGCAATTAGACATTAAACCACATCATAGCGTTTTAGAAATTGGCTGTGGATGGGGTGGTATGGCAGAATACATTGGTAAAGAACTTGGTTGTAATTATACAGGAATAACAATTAGCCCAAGCCAAAAAGATTTTACAGAAGATAGGATAAAAAGAAATAGCTTAAAAAACTCAGAAGTTCATTTATGCGATTATAGAGATTTAAAAGGGTCTTTTGATAGAATAATCTCTATTGAAATGATTGAAGCTGTAGGTGAGAAATATTGGGACACATATTTTTCAAAAATAAATGAAGTGCTTAAGAAAGGTGGTTTAGCTGGTATTCAAATGATATTAATTGATAATAAACAATTCGATAGCTATCGTAAGTCTGTTGACTTTATTCAAAAATATATTTTTCCTGGCGGAATGCTTCCCTCACATGAAAAAATTAGAGAAAGCTTTAATAAAAATGGTTTAACTGAGATATCAAATAATTCTTTTGGAAAATCCTATGCTAAAACACTAAATATATGGAAAACAAATTTTAACAACTCCATAGATAAATTACTATCAATTGGCATAGATGGAAATCTTCATAGATTATTCAATTATTATTTTTCTTATTGTGAGGCAGGGTTTTCTAATGGACAAATAGATGTTGCCCAAAAAATAATTAAAAAAAGTTAACTTACTTCTTCAATTTCTTCACTAAGATCTGGACCGGAGTCTTGTCCTAAAGCATCAGGGTTTCTGTCAACTAATTCAATAACTGCCATAGGTGCTGAGTCGCCATAACGAAATCCAGCTTTTAAAACACGTGTATAGCCACCATCTCTTTCTTTATATCTCTCAGAAAGTTCATCGAAAATTTTTGATGTCCATTTTTTTTCAGGAAGAATAGAGTATGCTTTTTTTCTTGATGCTAAATCACCCTTTTTACCTAATGTAATTAGTTTATCTACAAAGGGAGATAGTTCTTTTGCTTTAGGTAAAGTTGTTTGGATTTGTTCATGCTTTATTAATGCCACAGCCATGTTACCAAGCATTGCTTTTCTATGGCTTGAAGTTTTATTCAGTTTTCTTTTTGATTTTAAGTGACGCATTTTTTTTCCAATTAAAATTTATCTGCAGCATGCTTCCTTGCTAATTCTTCAATATTTTCAGGTGGCCAATTTGGTATATCCATTCCAAGCGATAAATTCATTTCACTTAACACTTCTTTTATTTCATTGAGAGATTTTCTTCCAAAATTTGGAGTTCTTAACATTTCATTTTCAGACTTAAGAATTAAATCACCAATATATACAATATTATCATTTTTTAAGCAGTTAGCAGATCTAACTGATAGCTCAAGTTCATCAACTTTCTTAAGAAGAGATGCATTAAACTCTAATTCATCTTCGCTTTCTTCTATGACTTCTTCTTCCGGTTCATCAAAATTAATAAAAGGATTAAGTTGATCAATTAAAATTCTAGCAGAAAATGCAAGCGCATCTTCAGGTTTAACTGATCCGTCAGTTTCAATTGATAATGATAACCTATCATAATCAAGAAATTCTCCTTCTCTAGCATTATCAACTTCATATGAAACATTTGTTACTGGACTATAAATACTGTCCACAGGAATCATACCTATCGGATCATCTTCGTTTCTATTTTCTTCAGCAGAAACATATCCATTTCCATTCCTAATATATAATTCCATTCTAAAAGAAATATTTTCATCAAGGGTACATAAGACTAAATCAGAATTCATAACTTCAATATCATCAGTTGTAGATATATCTCCAGCAACTACAACTCCGGGACCTGTTTTTTCAATTGTGAGAATTTTACTACCATTAAAGTCAGCTCCAAATATTATTTTTTTAATATTCAATGCAATATCAATGACATCTTCTCTAACTCCGGAAATTGAAGAAAACTCATGCAATACGCCATCAATTTTAAATCCATAAACTGCAGATCCTTGAAGAGAAGATAAAAGCACTCTTCTTAGGGCATTGCCTAGAGTTATTCCATATCCTCTTTCCAGTGGCTCAACTACTAATGTAGATTTCTTTAGAGGATCTGAGCCAGCCTCCATATTTACTACATTAGGTTTAAGTAATTCTCGCCAATTTTTTTCAATACTCAAATCAAATCCCCTTTAAAAATATAAAATTTTATAATTAAACTCTTCTTCTTTTAGGAGGCCTACACCCGTTATGAGGTATAGATGTTACATCCTTAATAGAAGTTATAGTGAAACCAGTCGACTGAAGTGCTCTTAATGCACTTTCTCGACCTGACCCTGGTCCTTGTATTTCGACCCTTAGGGTTTTAACTCCATGCTCTAAAGCCTTTGTTCCCGCGTCTTCTGCGGCCATTTGAGCTGCATAGGGAGTAGACTTTCTAGAACCTTTAAATCCCATCAAACCAGCAGATGACCAACTAATAGTATTACCATTTTCGTCAGATATAGTAATCATAGTATTGTTAAATGTTGAATTAACATGGGCTATTCCAGAAGAAATATTTTTCTTGTTACGCCTTTTTACTCTTTTATTTTCTTCAGCCATTATTTATTCCCTAAGCCGTTTTCTTTTTACCAGCTATAGCTTTAGCAGGGCCTTTGCGTGTTCTGGCGTTAGTATGAGTTCTTTGCCCTCTAACAGGAAGACCTCTTCTATGTCTTAAACCTCTATAATTTCCTAAATCCATAAGTCTTTTAATATTTGTTGAAATATCTCTTCTAAGCTCACCCTCAACTCTGTATGAGCCATCAATAATTTCTCTTATCTGAATTACTTCGGTCTCAAGAAGTTCATTAACTCTTTTATCTTTATCAATTCCTGCTTTTTCACATATATCTGATGCTGATTTATCACCTATACCGTGTATATAGGTTAATCCTATGGAAACCTTTTTATTTGTGGGTATATTTACACCTGAGATACGAGCCAATTAAGCCTCCGCTAAATAATATTCATAAAAACTGATGAATTTGCGGATTATAGTCCTCAAATCCTTACAGTCAACCAACTAAATACCATTATTCAAAAAATTTTCAATATCAAGTGAAACTTCACTTATAGATTTCATCCCATTGATTTTCTTGAATTTTTTATTATTACTGTAATACTCTCCTAAAGGAGCTGTTTGAATTTTATACTCCTCCAGTCTTTTAATTAGAACCTCAGATGTATCATCAGCTCTCTTTTCTTCATTATTTTCCTTAGTTCTTGACTCGATTCTTGACTCAAGAACTTCAAAATCAACATCTAAAAATAAAATTCTATCTATATTTCGATCAATATCTTTTAAAACTATATTTAACGATTCAGCCTGAGTAATATTTCTTGGATAACCATCTAAAATAAAACCTAGATTACAATCACTTTGTGAAACTCTTTCCTTAATTACATCTAAAACTAAATCATCTGATACTAATTCCCCTTTAGCCATTATATTTTTTACTTTATTCCCTAGATCGGTTTCATTCTTAACTGATTGCCTCAAAATATCGCCAGTTGATAAATGAGGTATTGAAAGTTTGTTTTGAATAAAATTAGCTTGTGTGCCTTTTCCAGAGCCTGGTGGTCCTAATAAAATAATTATCATGATCTTCTTCTTGAGGCTAACCTAGATTTTTTTAAAAGACCTTCATATTGATGGGCAAACAAATATCCTTGAAATTGTGTCATTGTATCCATTGCAACATTAACAATAATTAAAATTGAAGTTCCTCCAAAGTAAAAAGGAACAGAATATCTTGAGATTAAAAATTCTGGAAGCAAACAGACAAGAACAAGATATGTTGCGCCAACAACGGTAAGTCTACTTAAAATAAAATCAATATACTCTGCTGTTTTTTCTCCTGGTCTTATACCCGGTATAAAACCGCCCTGCTTTTTTAAATTATCTGCAGTATCTGATGGATTAAAAACAATAGCAGTATAAAAATAACAAAAGAAAATTATTAAACCTGCATAAAGAAGCATATACAAGGTCTGACCTCTTCCAAGCATAGCGGTAATTGTATTCAGCCAGCCTTGCCCTTCTCCAGTTGAAAAATTTGCAATTGTTATTGGCATTAAAAGCAAAGATGATGCAAAAATAGGCGGAATAACGCCAGCAGTATTAAGCTTTAAAGGTAGGTGAGAATTATCACCACCAAACATTTTATTTCCAACTTGTCTTTTTGGATACTGAACAATTAGTCTTCTTTGAGCTCTTTCCATAAAAACCACAAAAGTAAGAATAATAATTACTAAAAAAACCAGGCCTATAATCAAGGCGCCTGAAAGTGCACCTTGTCTACCTAACTGAAGAGTTCCAAATAAGGCAGCCGGTAATTCGGCGATAATACCAGCAAATATAAGAAGGGAAATACCATTTCCTAATCCTCTAGATGTAATTTGCTCACCTAACCACATTAAAAAAATTGTCCCGCCGACTAATGTTATTACAGCTGAGATTTTAAAGAAAAGACCTGGATCAATAACAACACCTGATGCACCTTCTAAACCTACAGCTATTCCCCACGCCTGAATTGTTGCTAAAAAAACAGTACCATATCTAGTATATTGATTTATTTGTCTTCTTCCTTGTTCTCCACCTTCTTTTTTTAAATAATTAAGCCTTGGAACGACAGGCACAACAAGCTGTATTATGATTGATGAGGTTATGTATGGCATAATACCAAGTGACAAAATCGCCATTCTACCGACAGCGCCGCCAGCAAACATATTAAATATTCCAATAATACCTGATTGGTTTTGTTCAAAAATTTGTCTTAAAGTATCAATATTAATACCAGGTAAGGGCAAATATGTCCCTAAGCGATAGACCAAAAGAGCCAATAACGTAAACCAAATTCTTTTCTTTAATTCAGTTGCATTTCTAAATGCAGAAAAACTTATATTTGAAGCTAGCTGCTCAGCGACAGAGGCCATCTATGTTCCCTCCGAATCCTCAGTTACATTATCTTCATCTTGAGATTCAGTTTCATCTTCTGAATTATCATCAGAATCATTTTCAACAACCTTATTATCCTCTAAAATATCTTCTTCCTGTTTGGTTTTGTTAGCTTTTTTTGTAACTTTTCTATTTCTTTTTGTTTTAGGTGTTTCAAGAATATTAATGGTACCGCCTAACGATTGAATTAACTCAATTGAAGATTTTGTAGCTTTAGAAATTGATATATTAATTTTAGATTTTAGATCACCCTTATTTAACAATTTAAAACCATTTGGACTTTTTTTTATAGCGCAAGATGAAATAAAATCATCTTCAGTTATTTCCTTATCAATTTTTAAAAGCCCATTATCAATATATGATTGAAGCTTACCTGTAGTAATTTCTGTATATTTCTTTTTAGTAAAATTATTAAACCCTCTTTTTGGTAAACGCATATGAATAGGCATTTGTCCACCCTCAAAGCCTTTAATTGCAACTCCAGATCTTGATTTTTGACCTTTATGACCTCTACCTGCTGTTTTTCCTTTACCCGAACCTATACCTCTTCCAACTCTAGTTCTTGATCGTCTTGATCCAGGGTTATCTTTTAATTCATTTAATCTCATGATTAATCCTCTGAAATAACTTCAACCAAATGGCTAACTTTATTTATCATACCTCTAATTGATGGCGTATCATCTAATTCTACTGTCTTATGAAGTTTATTTAGACCCAACCCTACTAAATTTTTTTTCTGATAAGGCTTTCTTCTAACTGAACTAGCAATTTGTTTAACTTTTATTTTTTTCATTTACGCCCCGTCAGTAACTTCTTCCTGATTTTCAGATTTAGACACAACTTCACTTACTTTTTTATTTCTCCTAGCCGCAACTTGTCTTGGGCTATCTATTTTTGAAAGAGCGTCAATAGTAGCCCTAACCATATTATATGGATTAGATGAACCAATAGATTTTGCAACCACATCCTGTACACCTAAAACTTCAAAAACAGCTCTCATTGGACCACCAGATATTATTCCCGTTCCAGGAGGTGCAGTCCTTAAAATAACCTTACCTGCCCCATGGCGTCCTTCAATATCATGATGAAGGGTTCTACCCTCTTTTAAAGGAACTTTAATTAATGTATTTTTAGCAGAATCGGTAGCTTTCTTCACAGCTTCTGGAACTTCTCTAGCTTTGCCATGACCAAAACCAACATAACCTTTTTGATTTCCAGCTACAACTAATGCGGCAAAACTGAATCTTCTTCCGCCCTTAACAACGGTTGCAACCCTATTAATAAAAACTAGTTTATCAATAAATTCATTATCATTATCTTGAAAATTTTTATCTTCTAAAGCCAAAATATTCTCCTAAAAAATTAGTCCTGCTTCTCTAGCTCCTTCAGCTAAAGCTTTTACTCTTCCATGATATCTATACTTACCTCTATCAAAGAAAATTTCTTTAATACCTGCATTAATAGCTTTTTCACCTATCATAGCGCCTACTTTAGAAGCACCGTTTATATCACTTCCCTTTTCCTTAAAGTCTTTATTTAGAGATGAAGCGGAAGCAATGGTCTTTCCTGAAGTATCATCAATAATTTGTGCATAAATATGTTTTGAAGATCTAAAGACTGTTAATCTGCATTTATCCGCAGCTTTTTCTTTAAGATCTTTCCTAACACGGTTTTGTCTTCTTATATCTCTACTTAACTTTGCCATTTAATTATTTCTTCTTACCTTCTTTCCTAAAGATGTATTCATCCTCGTATCTTACACCTTTACCTTTGTAAGGTTCAGGTGGCCTAAAAGATCTTATTTCAGCAGCTACTTGACCAACTTTTTGTTTATCTATACCACTAATTATAATTTCAGTTTGTGTTGGTGTTTCGATTTTAATTCCATCAGGTGTTTCATAATTAACATCATGACTAAAACCAAGTGATAATTGAATATTATTGCCTTTCATTTGAGCCCTATAACCAACACCAGTAATCTCAAGTTTTTTTGAATAACCTTCACTCACCCCTATAACACTATTCGATATAAGAGTTCTTTGCAGGCCCCAATTTTTTGAAAAACCTTGATTATCTGCACCTTTATTAACAGTTATTGTTTTATCAGCGATCTCAATGTTTGCCCCCTCAAATATTGGAGCAGAAAGTTCACCTTTAGGACCAGTCAGCTTTATTTCATCTTGACCTAGATTAGCTTCGACATTATCTGGAATTTCTATAATCTTTTGACCTATTCTCGACATAACAACACACCAATTAAATTAAAAAACAGTACACAAAACTTCACCACCAACATTATTATTTCTTGCTGATTTATCTGACATAACTCCTTTTGGAGTTGATAAAATTGAAATACCTAAACCATTACGAACAAGGTTCATTCCGCTTACTGAAGAATATACGCGCCTACCAGGCTTTGAAACTCTAGTGATCTCTCTAATTACTGGCTCACCCTCATGATATTTTAAATCGATTTGGACTTCAGATTTACCATTTTCATAATCAGTAGTTGAAAAACCTCTAATAAAGCCTTCATCCTTTAAAACCTCTAAGATGTTAATTCTTAGATTTGAACTTGGAGAATCTACAGTATCCTTACCTCGTAAATGTGCATTACGAATTCTAGTAATCATATCTCCTATTGGATCATTTATATTCATTAGTACCTCACCAACTTGACTTCACTACACCAGGTAGCTTTCCATGAGAAGCTAACTCTCTTAGAGCTATTCTTGATAAACCAAATTTCCTATAAACTGCTCTTGGTCTTCCAGTTAAAGAACATCTATTCCTTATGCGTGATTTAGAGGAATTTCTAGGTAGCTTTGATAACTTTAATCTTGCTTCAAATCTCTCCTCAGCAGAAGATGACTTATCATTTGCTATAGCCAAAAGACTTGCTCTTTTTTCTTTATACTTATTCCAAAGTTTTCTTCTCTTTAAATCTCTTTGAACTAAACTAACTTTTGCCATATTTACCTCTTTTTTTAGTTTCCAAATGGAAAGTTAAAACCCTTTAATAATGCTAAAGCTTCTTCATCAGTATTGGCAGATGTAGAAATAATAACATCCATTCCCCATATATCAGTAACGGATTCATAGTTGATCTCAGGAAAGATTATGTGCTCTTTAATACCAAAAGCATAATTTCCATTTCCATCAAAGCTTTTATTATTTAATCCTCTAAAATCTCTAACCCTTGGCAGAGCAATATTAATTAATCTATCTATAAACTCATACATAATTTTTTTTCTTAAAGTAACCTTAACACCTACAGGCAAGCCCTCTCTTAGCTTAAATCCAGCTATAGCTTTTTTTGCAATAGTTTTAACTGGCTTTTGGCCAGAGATCAGCTCTAAAGCATCAACAGCAGAGTTAATCTTTTTACTGTCACTAACATTCTCACCAATACCCATATTCAGTACTACTTTATTGATCTTCGGTACTTCTAATCGATTTTGATAAGAAAAAGCGTCAATTAAGTCCGTTATACCTTTATCATTATAAAGTTTTTGTAATCTTGGAATTTCAATTTCAGTCATTGATTAATTCTCCTGATTTCTTTGCAAATCTAGTAATTATGCCTTTTTTGTTTTGTTTAAAGCCAATTTTAGTAGGTTTTTTGCTTTTTGGATCTATGAGCATCAGATTGGATTTATGTATTGGTTTTTCTTGATCAACAATACCTCCTTCATCTTCCTGTGAAGGTTTTTTGTGTTTTTTTACTAGATTAATTCCTTGAACAATAGCTTTATCAGATCCTAAAATTTGTACAATTTCGCCTTCTTTACCTTTGTCTTTTCCAGCTAAAATAAAGACCTTGTCTCCTTTTTTTAGTTTTGAAGCCATTATATTACCTCCGGAGCCAGGGAAACAATTTTCATAAGATTCTTAGAACGTAACTCTCTTGTTACTGGACCAAAAATTCTTGTGCCAATTGGCTCTCCTTGAGCATTAACTAGAACAGCAGCATTGGTATCAAAACGAATAGCACTACCATCCTGTCTTCTTATCTCTTTTTTTGTTCTTACAATAACAGCTTTAAGAACTTCACCTTTTTTAACTCTACCTCTAGGAATAGCTTCTTTGACTGAAACAACAATAATGTCTCCTACACCAGCAGTACGTCTCTTAGATCCACCAAGCACTTTTATGCACTGCACAAGTTTTGCTCCAGAGTTATCGGCTACATCTAATTTTGATTGCATTTGAATCATTGTTTATTCCTTAATACTAATCCTCTAACACTATCCAAGATTTTGTTTTAGAAATCGGACGGCATTCTTGAATTCTAACAGAATCACCGACTTTAAATTTATTATTCTCATCATGTGTTTTATATTTTTTTGAGCTTCTTACAGTTTTTTTGAAAAAAGGATCAGAAAATCTTCTTTCCACTTTAACGGTAAGTGTTTTATCAGCCTTATCACTAATTACTACTCCTTTAAGAATTCTTCTAGGCATTTGATGACTCCACTTCTTTACTTTGAATATTGATAAAGGTTTTTGCCCTAGCTATGTCTTTTTTAATTTTAGAGATATTTGAAGTATTGTTGTTTTGACCAGACATAATCTCAATTTTCAGATTAAATAATTCCTTTTTTAGAATTTCAATATGATCAATTAGTTGATCTTTGCTCATATCTCTTATTTCTTTTTTCTTTTTTGCCATTATTTATTACCTTCACCAGGTCTCTTAATAATTTTTGTCTGAAGAGGTAATTTTGAGGAACCAAGATTCAATGCTGTATGAGCTATATCAGAAGGCACACCATCAATTTCAAACATTACTCTTCCTGGTTTAACCCTTGCAGCCCAGTATTCTGGAGTTCCTTTACCCTTACCCATTCTTACTTCTGTAGGTTTTTTTGAAACAGGAACATCAGGAAAAATCCTTATCCAAACTTTACCAGCTCTCTTCATATGTCTTGTTATAGCTCTTCTCGCAGCTTCAATTTGACGAGATGTTACTCTTTCAGCTGTCAATGCTTTTAATCCATAAGAGCCAAAATTAAGAGTTGTACCACCTTTTGCTTTACCTCTAATTCTGCCTTTGTGCGCTTTTCTATATTTTGTCTTTTTAGGTTGTAGCATTTAACTTATAACCCCTTACCTTGCTCAAGAGCTTTATCTTCAGATTTTTTATCTTTTGCAAATGGATTGTGTTCCATGATATCGCCAAGATAAATCCAAACTTTAATTCCGCAGATACCGTATGTTGTATGAGCAGAAGCAACGCCATAATCAACATCTGATCTTAGGGTATGTAGAGGAACTCTCCCTTCTCTATACCATTCAGTTCTAGCAATCTCTGCACCGCCAAGTCTTCCACCACAATTAATTCTAATTCCTTGCGCTCCCAATCTCATTGCTGATTGAACAGCTCTTTTCATAGCTTTTCTAAAACCTACACGTCTCTCTAATTGTTGGGCAATATTCTCGGCAACTAAAGTAGCATTTATTTCGGGTTTTCTAACTTCAACAATATTAACTACAACATCGGATGATGTTAATTTCTGAAGTTTTTTTCTTAAACTTTCTATTTCAGAGCCTTTTTTTCCAATAATAAGACCTGGTCTACCTGAATGAATAGTTACTAAACATTTTTTGTGTGGTCTCTCAATAACAACTCTTGATATCGCAGCATTCTTTAAATCTTTAAAGATCATTTTTCTCATATTCAAATCTTCCTTTAAGAGGATTGAATATTCATTTTTTCCTGCATACCAAGTAGAGTCCCATGTTCTATTGATACCCAATCTCATACTTATAGGATTAACTTTTTGACCCATTATTTTGTATCCTCAATATTTTGTTCTTTTAAAATGATAGTAAGCTGACTAAATGGTTTTAATATTTTTGCAGCTCTACCTCTAGCTCTAGCTCTCCATCTTTTCATGACCATATTTTTTCCAACAAAAGCTTCATCTACATATAATTTATCTATATCAAGAGCGTGATTATTTTCTGCATTTGCTATAGCGCTCTCTAAAGTATCTTTTACCGTATTTGATATTCTCTTTTTTGAAAACTCTAGGTAAGAAAGAGCATCATCAACCTTTTTCCCCCTTATAGATTTAGCTTCTAGGTTAAGTTTATATGGACTAATTCTTATCATTTTACCTATAGCTCTTGATGTTGGTTTACTTATTTCTTTAGTTTTTTTATTCATTTAAGTTCTCTTCGCTGATTTGTCAGCAGTATGTCCATAATAAGTTCTAGTAGGAGCAAATTCACCAAACTTATGCCCTACCATATCTTCAGTAACTAGAACTGGAATAAACTTTTGTCCGTTGTGAACTCCAAAATTTAAACCAACAAACTGAGGAAGGATAGTTGATCGTCTACTCCAAATTTTTATAATATCTTTTCTTCCAGACTCCCTTGCAGCCTCAGCCTTTTTTAATACGTAACTTTCTACAAATGGTCCTTTCCAAACTGATCTAGCCATAATTACTTTCTCTTCCTTCTTTGATGTCTACTTCTAACTATATATTTATCAGAACTCTTGTTTGATCTTGTCTTTTTACCCTTAGTAGGAACCCCCCATGGAGTTACAGGATGACGTCCACCAGAAGTTTTACCCTCACCACCTCCGTGAGGATGATCAACTGGGTTCATTACAACACCTCTGACTGAAGGTCTTTTACCTTTCCATCTATTTCTACCGGCCTTAGCTAGTTTTTGATTAGAATTATCTGGATTTGAAACAGCTCCAATTGTTGCATAACATTCTGCAGGAATAAGTCTTTGCTCACCAGAGGTCAGCCGAATAATTGCCATACCCTGATCTCTACCGACTAATTGGGCAAAAGTACCTGCTGATCTTATTAATTGACCACCTTTACCCGGTTTCATTTCAATATTATGAATAATTGTACCTATAGGAATTTTAGTCATAGGTAAGGCATTTCCTGGCTTTATATCTGAATTAGGTCCTGATGAAATTTTATCGCCAATTGATAATCTTTGAGGGGCTATAATGTACCTATGCTCATCTTCATACTTAATAAGTGCAATAAAAGCTGTTCTATTGGGGTCATATTCAAGTTTCTCTACAACTCCGACTGAATCAATTTTATCTCTTTTAAAATCAATTTTTCTATATAATCTTTTATGTCCACCACCTCGTCTTCTTGATGTAATTCTTCCATTATTGTTTCTACCAGATTTTGAGGGTAAACCTTCAGTAAGTTTTTTTATTGGCCTGTCTTTTGATAAAGAAGATTTATCTACTAAAACTAGACCTCTTTGTCCCGGACTTGTTGGTTTATATTGCTTTAATGCCATAATCGATTAAACAGAACCCATTGTATCAATGGTCTGACCTTCCTCTAAAGTAATAATTGCGTGTTTAAAATCTTTTCGTTTACCTTTGATATTTCTAAAGTTGGTGGATTTACCTTTTCTTCTCAGAGTATTTATAGATTTCACCTTAACTTTAAAAATTTCTTCAACGCTCTTTTTGATTTGCTTTTTATTTGATTTAATAGCTACTTTAAAAACAACTTTATTTGACTCTGACAATAGAGTTGATTTTTCAGTAACGACAGGACTTAATAATATATCGTAATTACTTACACTCATTGACATCTCTCCACAATATTATTTAAGGAGTCCTTAGTTATAATAAGTTTTTGATTATTTAGAATATCGTAAACATTAATTCCATCAACTTTTATGAATTCAATGTTTTTAATATTTTTTGCAGCCTTAACAAAAGGATTATCACTATCAAAATTATTAACAATCAAAGAATTATTTAAATCAAGTTTTTCAATCTTGTCTTTTATAGACTTAGTTTTAGATAGATCAGAAAAATTTCCATCAACAAGTATTAGTTCATTATTTTTAGCCTTTGCTGATAAAGCATGTCTTAATCCCAATTTTCTAATCTTCTTAGGTAATTTAGTGGAATGATCTCTTACTTTTGGACCAAAGGCTGTGCCCCCGCCTCTAAAGAGATTAACTTTTTTAGTTCTATGTCTTGCACCACCTGAACCTTTTTGACGCATAATCTTTTTGGTGCTTCCAGTAATTTCTCCTCTACTCTTAGTTTTCCTTGTACCTAACCTCTTTCTTGATAATTGCCAAGTTACAACTCTATGTAAAATATCTTTTCTTGGATCAAGTCCGAAAAACTCATCTTGTAGATTTTCTGAAGTTGTTTTTTCAGTTTCTATATTAATAAGATTAACTTTCATCTTTAACCTCATCATCTGCTGGAGCTTCTTCTGCTGGAGCTTCTTCTGCTGGAGCTTCTTCTGCTGGAGATTCTTCTGCTGGAGCTTCTTCTGCTGGAGATTCTTCTGCTGGAGATTCTTCTGCTGGAGCTTCTTCGTTTACATCATGACCCTTAATACCAGCTGGCAAAGGCAAGTCCTCTCTTAAAGGAATTTTTTTTGCATCATTTAAAATAACCCAGCCACCTTTTGATCCAGGAACAGACCCCTTTACGAAAATAAAACCACTTTCTGAGTCTGTTTTAACAATTTCAAGGTTTTGAGTTGTAACGGTAGATGCTCCCATATGCCCGGCCATTTTTTTACCTTTAAATACTTTACCAGGATCTTGGCATTGACCAGTTGAACCATGACTTCTGTGACTTATTGAAACACCATGCGATGCACGAAGCCCACCAAAGTTATGTCTTTTCATAGCGCCGGCAAATCCTTTGCCTATTGAAGTTCCAGTAGCATCAACAAGTTGGCCATTTATAAAGTGAGAGGCCACAATTTCGGTTCCATTATCCATCAAATTATCAGGGGTGACTCTAAATTCAGAAAGTTTTAGCTTTGGTTCAACCTTGTTTTTCTTAAAATGACCTTTCATGGATTTAGATAATTTTTTGTCTTTAATTTTACCCACTCCAATCTGTACGGCAGAATAACCGTTCTTTTCTTCAGTCATAGATGAAATAACATGACAGTTATCTAGGTGAAGAACTGTTACTGGAACATGAGAGCCATTCGAGTCGAATATTCTACTCATTCCTAATTTTTTACAAATTAAACCTGTTCTCATAACTAAAACCTATAACTTTATCTCAACATCAACACCAGCAGCCAAATCTAGCTTCATTAGAGCATCAACTGTTTGAGGTGTAGGATCAATGATATCCATTAATCTCTTGTGAGTTCTAATTTCGAATTGTTCACGACTTTTCTTATCAATATGAGGGCTTCTAAGAACTGTAAATTTTTCTATTCTTGTTGGCAGTGGAATAGGGCCCACTACATCAGCACCTGTTCTTTTAGCGGTCTCTAATATTTCTTTAGCTGAAGTATCAAGCACCCTATGATCATAGGCCTTTAATCTTATTCTTATATTTTGTTCTTTCACTCTACCCTCTTAATTTAAGCTAATTTTGAAATTATTTCTTCAGATACAGCTTTTGGAACTTCTTGATAATGATCAAATTGCATAGTAAAAACTGCTCTTCCTTGAGACATAGATCTTAAGTTATTTACATAGCCAAACATATTTGCTAAAGGAACCATACTATTAATTACAGTTGAAGGGCCTCTAGTTTCAGTTCCTGACACTTGACCTCTTCTGCTATTTAAATCACCAATAATATCTCCCAAATACTCTTCTGGAGTAACAACTTCAACACTCATGATTGGTTCTAATAACTTTATCCCAGCATCCTTACAAACTTCTCTGAAAGCTGCACGAGCAGCTATTTCAAATGCCATTACACTTGAATCAACATCATGGTATGCGCCATCAATTAATCTCACTTTAAAATCAATTATAGGGAAACCAGCTAACGCACCAGTCTCCTTAATGCTTTCTATCCCTTTAGAAACTCCAGGAATATACTCTTTAGGAATATTTCCACCAACAATTTCACTTTCAAACGAGTATCCTTCACCAGGATCAACTGGGCTTACAACTATTTTTAATCTAGCAAACTGTCCGGCTCCTCCAGATTGTTTCTTATGAGTATAATCAATTTCAGCTTCTTTAGATAATGTCTCTCTATAAGCAACTTGAGGAGCTCCAACATTTGCCTCAACCTTAAATTCTCTTTTCATACGGTCTACAAGAATATCTAAATGAAGCTCACCCATACCGCTTATGACTGTTTGTCCAGATTCATCATCTGAAGCAACTCTAAAAGATGGATCTTCTTTTGCTAATCTTTGAAGTGCAATACCCATTTTTTCTTGGTCTGCTTTTGTTTTTGGTTCTACAGCTACTTCAATAACTGGATCGGGAAACTCCATTCGCTCTAAAATAACCTGATCGTCAGCATGGCACAAAGTATCTCCAGTTGTGGTATCTTTTAATCCAACTAAAGCAACAATATCTCCAGCATATGCTTCTTTAATTTCTTCTCTAGAATTAGCATGCATAAGTAGCATTCTTCCAATTCTTTCTTTTTTGCCCTTTACAGTATTAATGAGGGTTTCACCAGATTTAATAACTCCTGAATAAATTCTAGCGAATGTCAGATTGCCGACAAAAGAGTCATTCATTACCTTAAAAGCTAATAGTGATAATGGTTCTTCATCTGATGATTTTCTTGTTATTTCATCTTCAGTATCAGGGTTAATACCTTTAATAGCCTCGACATCAGTAGGAGAAGGCATAAAATCAACAACAGCATCTAATAAAGGTTGTACACCTTTATTTTTAAAAGCAGTACCATTTAAAACAGGAACAAAAGATTGATTTAAAACACCAAGACGAATGCACTCTTTAAGGGATTCTTCTGATGGTTCATTTCCCTCAAGATATTGCTCCATAACATTATCATCTTGTTCAACTGCCATTTCAACTAATGAAGTTCTATATTTCTCAGCCTCTTCTTTAAGCTCATCTCTAATATCTTTATATTCAAATTCAGCTCCAAGGCTTTCTTCTTTCCAAATAATTTCCTTCATAGTAATAAGATCAATTAACCCCTCATAATTACTTTCAGCTCCTATAGGGAGTTGAATTACTAGAGGATTAGAACCTAATCTATCTTCAATCATTTCAACGCATCTATAAAAATCAGCGCCAATTCTATCCATTTTATTTACAAAACACATTCGTGGAACACTATATTTATTTGCTTGTCTCCATACAGTTTCAGATTGCGGCTCAACACCTGCGACTGAATCAAAAACAGCTACTGCTCCATCAAGAACCCTTAAAGATCTTTCAACTTCTATAGTAAAGTCAACATGGCCAGGTGTATCAATAATATTAATTCTTTTATCTCTCCAGTAACATGTAGTAGCAGCAGAAGTAATTGTAATACCTCTTTCCTGCTCTTGCTCCATCCAGTCCATAGTTGCAGCTCCATCATGAACTTCGCCAATTTTGTAACTTTTACCAGTATAATATAGGATACGCTCCGTAGTTGTCGTCTTGCCAGCATCAATATGGGCCATAATTCCAATATTTCTATAATCATTTAATGGTGTTGAACGACTCATAAATTACCTCTTTTACCAACGATAATGTGCAAAAGCTCTATTAGCTTCAGCCATCTTATGTGTATCTTCTCTTTTTTTAACTGAGTTACCTTTATTATTAGCTGCATCAATTAATTCCGAAGACAAACGATCCCCCATAGTATCTTCACCTCTTGATCTTGCTGAAGATATTATCCATCTTATTGCAAGAGCTTTTCTTCTATCTGGCCTCACTTCAACCGGGACTTGATATGTTGCGCCACCTACTCTTCTTGATCGTACTTCAATAGCAGGCATAACATTTTCTATTGCATCATGAAAAACTTTTACTGGGTCAGTTTTTAATTTATTTTCAATTTTATCTAATGCACCATAAACAATTTTTTCAGCAACTGACTTTTTACCATCAATCATTAAATTATTCATGAATTTAGAAATAACAAGATCCCCGAATTTAGGATCGGGAAATATTTCTCTTTTTTCAGCTCTTCTTCTTCTAGACATCTATTCCTTCTCCCAAATAATTTATTTAGGTCTTTTTGTTCCATATTTAGATCTTCTTTGTTTTCGATCAGCAACACCTTGGGTATCTAAAACACCCCTTAATATATGATATCGAACACCAGGAAGGTCTTTTACTCTTCCACCGCGAATCAGGACAACTGAGTGTTCTTGTAAATTATGTCCTTCTCCCGGAATATAGCTAGTAACCTCAAAACCATTAGATAATCTTACCCTGGCTACTTTTCTTAATGCAGAATTAGGTTTTTTTGGAGTTGTTGTATAAACCCTAGTACAAACACCTCTTTTTTGAGGACATGACTCCATTGCAGGGACTTTATTTAATTTTTCAACTTTAGCCCTTCTTTTACGTACTAATTGATTAATAGTTGGCATAACAAAACCTCAATATCCATATCAGGATATAATTAACAAATAAAAAGCGAATGGCGACAGTGTTTAGGAAACCTACGACCTGCCATAAGCAGTGCTTTAGTAGCTTTCCTCAGGTAATCAGTCAACAAAAAAATTAATTTTTAAGAGGCCTCTTCTTCAATTAACTCTGAGCCTTCAGGTCTTTTATCAATTAACTCCTGATCTCTTGCTCCAGCTTCGTTTTCCAGCCTTCTAATTGAACTACCAGTACCAGCAGGAATTAATCTTCCGACTATGACATTTTCCTTTAAACCAATCAAATGATCTGATTTTCTATTCACGGCAGCATCTGTTAAAACTCTTGTTGTTTCTTGGAAGGAAGCTGCTGAGATAAATGACCTTGTATGCAATGATGCTTTAGTTATACCTAAAAGTAATGGCTTATATTGTACTAGCTCTTTTTTCTCTTCCAGAAGCCTTTCATTGATTTCTTCTACTTCAATTTTATCAAGTTGTTCACCTTCAAGATAAGCACTATCACCAGATTCTAAAACCTCGACTTTTTGAAGCATTTGCCTAGTAATAACCTCAATATGTTTATCATTAATTGTTACGCCTTGAAGTCGATATACATTTTGAACCTCATCCACAAGATAACTTGCAAGTGCCTCAAGGCCAAGAATTGATAAAATGTCATGTGGAGCAGGATTACCATCAATTAAATAATCACCTTTTTCAATAATATCTCCATCTTGTACTGATATATGTTTGCCCTTAGGTATCAAATAACTTGCTTCATTTTCATCTTCATTTGTTGGATGAATAACGATTCTTCTTTTGTTCTTATAATCTCTTGCAAATTCAACTGTTCCTGTAACTTCAGCAATTACAGCATGGTCTTTTGGTCTCCTTGCCTCAAACAATTCTGCCACCCTTGGTAGACCACCAGTAATATCTCTAGTTTTTGCTCCCTCAGTGGGAATTCTAGCAATAACATCTCCGGCATTTACTTTTTTACCATCGTTAGCAGAAATAATAGCATCTACAGACATAAGATATCTTGCTTCCCTGCCAGTGGCGTTAGAGGCAATATTTCCTTTTTCATCTTTAATGAGTATTGATGGTTTTAAAGATGCTGATTTTGACGAATTTTTCCAATCAACTACGACTTTTTGTTTAATACCAGTTGATTCATCTGAAATTTCGCTCAAGCTTATGCCCTCAGTTAAATCTTCAAATTGAATAATACCAGAAGACTCAGTTATAATTGGAATCGTATAGGGATCCCATTGAGCTAATCTATCGCCTTTTTTGATGTCTTGTCCTTCTTCTACAAGTAATTCACTACCATATGTAAGCTTATGTTTTGATCGCTCGTTTCCAAACTCGTCAATGACTGAAATATTAGTAGTTCTTCCAATAATAATTTTTCTTTTTTCAGAGTCTTCTAACATGTTTAAATCGTCAATCTTGATCTTACCATCAACAGTTGCTTCTACATAAGATTGGTCCATAACCTGAGCTGTACCACCAATATGGAAGGTTCTCATTGTTAGCTGAGTACCTGGTTCACCAATAGACTGAGCAGCAATAACTCCAACAGCTTCACCAATATTAACTGGTGTTCCTCTAGCTAAATCACGACCATAACACTTTGCGCATACGCCATTTTTTGTTTCACATGTTAAAACTGATCGAATTTTAATTTCTAAAAGATTAGCATTATCAATTAATGGTAGATGTTTTTCTTCAATAATCTCACCCTTTTTAACTATTGTTTCATTTGTTGCTGGATCAACAACATCATCGCAAGGAACTCTTCCTAAAACTCTATCTGATAAAGAAACCATTTCTTCACCAGATTCTATGACTGGTTTAATTATTAAGCCTTCTGAAGTTTTACAATCCTCTTCAACTATTATGCAATCCTGTGCAACATCAACAAGCCTTCTTGTTAAGTATCCTGAGTTAGCAGTTTTTAATGCCGTATCTGCAAGGCCTTTTCTAGCACCATGAGTAGAGTTAAAATACTCAAGCACATTCAAGCCCTCTTTAAAATTAGAAATAATGGGTGTTTCGATAATTTCACCTGATGGTTTCGCCATAAGTCCACGCATACCAGATAATTGTTTCATTTGCGCTGCTGAGCCTCTGGCGCCTGAATGAGCCATCATATATATTGAATTAATTGGCTCCTCTCTTTCAGTATCGTCATTAATTTGAGACGAAGAAATGATATTCATCATTTTATCCTCGACCTTATCAGTACATTTCGCCCATGCATCAACAACTTTATTATATTTTTCGCCTCTAGTTATAAATCCATCAATATATTGTTGTTCAAACTCTTTAACTAACTCATTAGTATCATTAATTAGACTAACTTTATCTTCAGGAATAATCATATCATCTTTACCAAAAGAGATTCCAGCGTTACATGCGTGTTTAAAACCTAATTTCATAATATGATCACAAAAAATAACAGTTTCTTTCTGACCACAATGCCTATAAACATCATCTATCATTCTAGAAATTTCTTTTTTTGTTAGAAGTTTATTCACAATTTCAAATGAAATATTTTCATTGCTAGGTAACTCTTTTGAAATTAAAACTCTACCAGGCGTTGTATCGAATTTCTTATAACCATCTTCTGTATTAAATCTAAAACTTATCTTTGTATGAAGAGTTATATTTCTATTATCTAAAGCAAATTCAATTTCATTTATATCATCAAAATGTCTTCCTTCTCCTGGTTCATTTTGTTTCATTTGAGACAAATAGTATAATCCTAAAATAATATCTTGACTGGGAACAATAATTGGATCTCCATTTGCAGGATGTAAAATATTATTTGTAGACATCATCAAAACTCTTGCTTCAAGCTGAGCTTCTAATGATAAAGGTACGTGCACAGCCATTTGATCTCCATCAAAATCAGCATTAAAAGCCGCACAAACAAGGGGGTGTAACTGTATTGCTTTACCTTCGATAAGAACTGGTTCGAAAGCTTGAATTCCGAGCCTATGAAGAGTTGGCGCGCGATTAAGTAAAACTGGATGCTCCCTAATGACTTCTTCTAAAATATCCCAAACTTCAGGGGTTTGTTTTTCTACCATTCTTTTAGCTTGTTTGACTGTTGATGAAATTCCCATAGATTCAAGTCTTGAATAAATAAAAGGTTTAAAAAGCTCTAGAGCCAATTTTTTGGGTAACCCACATTGGTGTAACTTTAGCTCCGGTCCGACTACAATTACAGACCTTCCTGAATAATCTACTCTTTTACCTAATAAATTTTGTCTAAATCTACCCTGCTTACCTTTTAACATATCTGAAAGTGACTTTAGCGGCCTTTTGTTAGATCCAGTTATTACTCTGCCTCTACGTCCATTATCAAATAATGCATCCACAGATTCTTGAAGCATTCTTTTTTCGTTTCTTATAATGATATCTGGTGCTCTTAAATCCATTAATCTTCTTAATCTATTATTTCTATTAATAACTCTTCTATAAAGATCGTTTAAATCAGAGGTGGCAAATCTTCCTCCATCTAGAGGAACAAGCGGTCTAAGCTCAGGTGGAATTACTGGAATGACTTTCAAAATCATCCATTCAGGTTTATTTCCTGAAACTTTAAATGCTTCGACTACTTTTAATCTCTTTGCCAATTTTTTTGGTTTTAATTCACTGGTAGTTTCTTTTATTTCTTTTCTGATTGATTCACTCAATTCTTCTAAATCAAGCTCTTCGAGAAGCAATCTAATTGCTTCAGCGCCTATACCGGCTTTAAAGTTATCAGCTCCAAATTCATTTTGAGCGTCGATAAATTCATCCTCAGTTAATAACTGAAGTTTATCAAGCGGTGTTAGTCCAGGATCTAATACAATAAAACTCTCAAAATATAATACTTTTTCAAGATCTTTAAGCATCATATCTAATATTAAACCAATTCTGCTAGGTAATGATTTTAAGAACCATATATGTGCAACTGGGGAAGCTAATTCAATATGTCCCATTCTTTCTCTTCTAACCTTTGATAAGGTAACTTCTACACCACATTTTTCGCATACAATTCCTTTAAACTTCATTCTTTTGTATTTGCCACACAAGCATTCGTAATCTTTTACAGGTCCAAAAATTCTTGCACAGAAAAGTCCATCTCTCTCTGGTTTAAAAGTTCTATAGTTAATTGTTTCAGGTTTCTTTATTTCACCATATGACCAAGATAATATTTTCTCAGGACTAGCTATTCCAATTCTTATATGATCGAATTGTTGAGTTGCCTTGTTTTGATTAAAAATATCTAAAACTTCTTTATTCATTTTATTTCACCTAATTAAATAATTTAACTAAACCTAGCTTAATTCATCTTCTTGTAGTTCAACATTCAGACCCAAGGAACGCATTTCTTTAACAAGAACATTAAAGCTTTCAGGAACTCCAGCTTCAAAATTTTCTTCGCCACGAATTATAGATTCATAAACCTTAGTTCTGCCTGCAACATCATCTGATTTTACAGTTAGCATTTCTTGTAATGTATAAGCTGCACCGTATGCTTCTAGAGCCCATACCTCCATTTCACCAAATCTTTGACCACCAAATTGCGCTTTACCGCCCAAGGGTTGTTGAGTCACAAGGCTATATGGCCCAACTGATCTTCCATGTATTTTATCATCAACAAGGTGATGTAACTTAAGCATATAGATATATCCAACCGTAACAGGTCTATCAAACTTCGTACCAGACCTTCCATCATAAAGATAAACTTGCCCAGAATTACTTAAACCAGCTTTCTCTAATAAATCAACAATATCAGCTTCCCTTGCTCCGTCAAATACAGGGGTTGCAACAGGAACACCCTTCTTAAGTGTCTGAGCAAACTCAATAAACTCACCATCTTTTAGTTTATTAACTCCTTTATCTTCATAAATATCCTTAATGACATCTTTTACATTTTCTAAATCCATGCTTTCTTCATATTGATTTAAAGCATCCGAAACTTTTTTTCCTAAACCGGCGCATGTCCAGCCAAGATGAGTTTCTAGAATTTGTCCAACATTCATTCTACTAGGAACACCAAGTGGATTTAGAACAACATCAACAGGTGTTCCATCTTCAAGATATGGCATGTCTTCTACAGGTAAAATTCTTGAAATCACGCCTTTATTACCGTGCCTACCTGCCATTTTATCGCCTGGCTGCAGTTTACGCTTAACTGCAACATAAACCTTAATGCATTTCATAACCCCAGGAAGTAAATCATCTCCTCTACTTACCTTATCAACTTTATCTTGAAATTTTTCTTCTATCAGATTTCTAGCGCTATCATATTGAAGTCTTATCTCTTCAACTTCTTTTTGATTATTATTGTTTTGTAAAACAAAATCCCATAGTGATTTATTTGAAGAAGAATCTAAAATATCTTGAGTAATTTTTATTCCTTTTTTATTTATATTTGGACCAGATAAAGCAACTTTATTAAGTAAAAAATCTTTTAGTAAAGAATAGATATTTCTATCTAAGATATGTATTTCATCATCTCTATCAATTGATAACCTCTCAATTTCTTCTTGTTCAACAGCTAGTGCCCTTTCGTCTTTTTCAATGCCATGTCTATTGAAAACCTTAACATCAACAACTGTTCCATTAGTTCCGGGTGCTAATCTTAAAGAGCTATCTCTTACATCAGAGGCTTTTTCACCAAAAATTGCTCGTAATAATTTCTCTTCAGGCGTAATGGGGCTTTCTCCTTTTGGCGTTACTTTTCCAACTAAAATATCGCCAGGTTTAACTTCAGCACCTATATAAACAATACCTGATTCATCTAGATTTCTTAGAGCCTCCTCACCAACATTTGGAATGTCCCTTGTGATATCTTCAGAACCAAGCTTTGTATCTCTAGCCATAATTTCAAACTCTTCAATGTGTATAGATGTAAAAACATCATCCTTGACAAGTTTTTCAGAAAGCAAGATTGAATCCTCAAAATTATATCCATTCCATGGCATAAAAGCTACTAGGACATTTTTACCAAGAGCCAATTCTCCTTTGTCAGTTGAGGGACCATCTGCAATTACCTCGCCTTTTTTAATCTTATCACCAACCCTAACAAGAGGTTTTTGATTAACGCATGTAGATTGATTTGATCTTTGAAATTTTTTCAAATTATAAATTTCAACTCCTAAATCATCTTGCTCGAGATCGCTGTCTGATCTAATAACAATTCTTTGAGAATCTACTTGGTCAACAAT
Organism: OCS116 cluster bacterium AG-435-F03; assembly: GCA_003212795.1. Lineage (GTDB taxonomy): Bacteria > Pseudomonadota > Alphaproteobacteria > MED-G09 > MED-G09 > AG-430-B22. The sequence goes on from QCOV01000001.1 coordinate 627,367, forward strand.
ACCATCCTTCGAAGCAACAAGCGCTGCTCCAGAATCACTTGCTACAAGACCTTCCATACCAGTTCCTACTAGAGGAGCCTCATTAGTTAACAAAGGTACTGCTTGTCTCATCATGTTAGAGCCCATTAATGCCCTATTAGCATCATCGTTTTCCAAAAATGGTATCAAAGATGCAGCAACTGATACTGTTTGTTTAGGACTGACATCCATAAAATCAACTGAATCAGGTCCAACTAAATCAAAATCACCATCGTGCCTGCAATTTATTAGATCACTTATCAGCGATCCCTTTTCATCAGACGGCTCATCAGCTTGAGCAATCCTGTACCTTCCTTCTTCAACAGCAGATAAATATACTATTTCATTAGTTTTCTTTCCATTTTCAATCTTTAGATATGGACTTTCAATAAAACCATATTTATTAACCCTAGCATATGTAGCTAAAGAGTTAATCAGTCCAATATTTGGGCCTTCCGGAGTTTCAATTGGGCATATTCTCCCATAATGAGTTGGGTGCACATCTCTTACTTCGAAACCAGCCCTTTCTCTTGTAAGCCCTCCTGGACCAAGAGCGGAAACCCTTCTTTTATGTGTAATTTCAGAAAGAGGATTTGTTTGATCCATAAATTGAGATAACTGAGAGGAACCAAAGAATTCCCTTATAGATGCTGCAATAGGCTTGGCATTAATTATGTCTTGAGGCATCACTGCATCAATATCAATAGAACTCATTCTTTCTTTAATTGCTCTTTCCATTCTAAGCAGACCTATTCTAAACTGATTTTCCATCAATTCTCCAACTGATCTTACTCTTCTGTTACCAAGATTATCAATGTCATCGATATCACCTTTACCATCTCTTAGGTCAACAATAGTTCTTAAAACATTAGCAATATCATCTTTTGTTAGAGTTCCGTGGTCATCAGGAGTATCGAGATTTAGTCTCATATTTATTTTAACTCTCCCAACATCAGATAAATCATATCTATCACTATCAAAAAATAGACTGGTAAATAGATTTGTTGCACTTTCAACAGTTGGAGGTTCTCCTGGTCTTAATATTTTATATATTTCAAAAAGGGCTGATGTTTTATCAAAAGATTTATCAACTGCTAAAGTATTTCGAACGAAAGGACTAAAATTTACATTATCTATTAGAAGAACTGGTATTTCATCTATTTTTTCAACTTCAAATGACGCCAATAATTCCTCAGTGATCTCGTCACCAGCTTCAGCAAAAATTTCACCAGTAGAAAAATTAACAATATCTTCAGAAATAAATTTTCCTAATATTTCTTCATTTGAGATATATAAATCTTTAACTTTATCATTTTGATCAAGAGTTCTTTTTGTGATTTTCTTTCCTGACTCAATAATTACTTTATTATTTTTTGCATCAATTAGATCATATACAGCCTTAGAACCTTTTAAATTTTCTGAAACAAAAGGTTTTTTCCAACCATCTTTTTGTCTTTTATGAATTTCATTTTTATAAAATAAGGATAGAATTTCTTGAGAATCAAAACCTAAACTATAAAGAACAGTTGTGGCAGGAAACTTCTTTTTTCTATCTATTCTTGCATTAAGAATATCTTTAGCATCAAATTCAAAATCAAGCCATGAGCCTCTGTATGGTATTATTCTTGCTGCATATAGAATTTTACCAGAAGAGTGTGTTTTTCCCTTATCGTGATCAAAGAATACTCCTGGACTACGATGCATTTGAGATACAACAACTCTCTCAGTGCCATTAATAATAAATGTTCCATTACTGGTCATCAGTGGAAGATCGCCCATATAAACATCTTGTTCTTTTACATCTTTTATTGATCTGGTTTCATTCTCTTCATCAACATCATAAACTATAAGTCTAAGAGTTACCTTAAGTGGGGCAGCATATGTAAGGCTTCTTTGGATACATTCGCCTGTGTCAAATTTTGGCTCATCAAATGAATAAGATATATATTCTATTGTAGATGACTCTGAGTAGTCATGAATAGGGAATACACCTTTAAATACATTTTCTAAACCTTTATTTAACCTTTCACCATGCAAAATATTTTTTTGCAAGAATAGATCGTAAGATAATCTCTGAATGTCAATTAAATTAGGCATTTCTGCAATATTTTCAATTCTTTGAAAAGATTTCCTTATTCTTTTTCTAGCATTAAAATTTTCTGTCATATTAATAAGACCTTTATTTATGATTTATTTCTGAAAAAAACTATTTTAGTTCTACTTTTGCGCCTGCAGCTTCTAATTTTTCTTTAATTTCGTTAGCTTCATCTTTAGGAACATCTTCTTTAATGTCTTTTGGTGCAGATTCAACTATATCTTTTGCTTCTTTTAAGCCAAGACCAGTCGCAGTTCTAACTTCTTTAATAACATTAATCTTCTTATCACCTACATCAGTAAGAACAATAGTAAATGAATCTTTTTCTTCGGCAGCATCTCCTCCAGCTTCACCACCAGGTGCAGCAGCAGCGACAGCAACTGGCGCAGCAGCAGAAACTCCCCATTTTTCTTCAAGAATTTTTGATAATTCTGAAGCTTCAAGAACAGTTAAATTTGATAATTCTTCAGCAATTTTTTCTAAATCAGCCATTTTTTTCTCCTAATAAGTTAAATTAAGCGGCCTCACCACTTTGACTTTTAGCACTTAAAACTTGAGCAATTTGCTCACCAGGTTTATTAACAATTCCAACAATTTTTGATGCAGAAGAAGTTAAAGAACCTATTATTTTAGACCTTAAAGTATCAAGACTCGGTAGTGATGCCAGTTTACTAATAGTCGCTTTGTCAATAATTTCACCGTCCATAAATCCTCCTACAACTGATAAATTTTCATTATCTTTTGTAAAATCAGAAATTATTTTTGGCTGTGAAGTCAATTCTTCAGAAAAAACTATCGCCAAAGGTCCATTAAAATATTCTGAAAGATCTTTTACTTTAGTGTCATTAACAGCAATTTTAGCTAAGCTATTTTTAACAACTTTAAAAGTGCTTCCAGCCTCCCTTAATTGATTCCTTAAGTTAGTTATTTCATGAACAGATAACCCATTATTATGTGTCAAAATGAAAAAATTAGATTCATCAAATTTTTTTGTTAAATCTGATACAACTTTCTCTTTCGCAATTCTATCCATTTTTAACCTCCAAATTCCTTAACAGGAAATTATTAACAAAAGGTTTACTAAGTAAACCAGGCTGTCCTTTTTGTCTCGTATGGGCAAATTTATTAAGTTTAAGACACCCATAGTCTAGGACAGTTTGTGCATTAATAATGCACTTGAAACAAAAGTCTAATTAAAAACTCCTGTATCAATTCTTAATCCAGCTCCCATCGTAGAGCTTAAAGATACTTTTTTTATAAATACTCCTTTAGCAGCGCTAGGTTTATCCTTTTTAACTGCTCTAACAAACTCAATGACGTTAGTATTTAAGTCCTCTTTAGAAAAACTAACTTTACCAACTCCAGCATGAATAATTCCTGCTTTATCATTTCTATACTCCACTGAACCAGCTTTTGCAGACTTTACGGCATCTGCTATATCATTTGTAACAGTGCCTATTTTTGGATTAGGCATTAGACCTTTTGGTCCAAGAACTTTTCCCAGCCTTCCGACAAGAGGCATCATATCAGGTGTTGCGATACATCTTTCGAAGTCAATATCACCAGAAGAAACTTTTTCAACTAAATCTTCGGATCCAACTATATCTGCTCCAGAATCTTCAGCTTCTTTAGCTTTGTCTCCTTTTGCAAATACAGCTACACGAAGGTCTTTACCAATTCCATTAGGAAGATTAATAACGCCACGAACATTTTGATCAGAGAAAGTAGGATCAATATTCAAATTAACAGCAATATCAACTGTTTCGTCAAACTTAAGATTAGATGAGTCTTTAATAAGCTCTATTCCTTCATCAAGTGTATAGACTTTATCAGAGTCAATTTTTTCAGAAATTTCATTGTATCTTTTGCTTCTTGAGACCATAATTATTTAACCTCTAATCCCATGGATCTAGCGGAACCCTTTACAATATTTACTGCTGCATCAATATCATTGGCATTTAAATCTTTCATCTTAACTTCAGCAATTTCTTTACATTGAGCTAAAGTTACTGAACCACAGGTTTCAGAGCCAACATTACCTGCGCCTTTATCAATTTTTGCAGCCTTCTTTAATAAATAACTTGTCGGAGCTGTCTTTATAACGAAATCAAAAGATTTATCAACATAAATAGTTATTGTTGTAGGAAGAGGAGTACCCTGTTCTTCATTTTGTGTTTTAGCATTAAATGCCTTACAAAAATCCATAATGTTTAAGCCTCTTTGACCCAAGGCTGGGCCAATAGGTGGAGATGGACTTGCTTGTCCGGCTGGAACTTGTAATTTTAAATATCCTTCGATTTTTTTAGCCATTTTTTTACCTGTTTTAACCTATAATTTTTCAACTTGAGTATATTGTAACTCTACCGGAGTTGGACGACCAAAAATAGAAACAGCAACTTTAAGTTTAGATTTTTCTTCGTCGATTTCTTCAACAAGACCATTAAATGATGCAAAAGGTCCTTCAGAAACTCTAACTTGCTCTCCAATTTCAAAAATAACTGATGGTCTTGGTCCATCTGCTGTTTCCTCAACACGATTAATAATTCTGTCAATTTCCTCTTTTGAAACAGGATGAGGTTTCGTACCATGTTCTGAGCCAAGAAAACCTGTTACTTTAGGCGTACTTTTAACCAAATGAAATGTTTCATCAGTTAAATCCATGTTAACTAAAACATAGCCTGGAAAAAATCTTCTCTCTCTATTAACCTTTCTTCCTCTTCTAAGTTCAACAACTTCTTCAGTAGGAACAATTATTTCATCAAAAGCACCTTCAAGATTCTCAATCTCAGCTCTCTCTTTAATCGATTCAGCAACCTTTTTTTCAAAATTTGAATAGGCATGAACTATGTACCATTTTTTAGACATATTTAATTACCCAAACCTAAAACAAGTTGAATTCCAAAACTCATAACTTGATCGCCTAAGAAGAAGAAGATTGATGCAAAAAATGAAAATACAATGACAATTAAAGTGGTAATCATGGTTTCATTTCTTGATGGCCAAGTTACTTTCGAAACTTCATTTCTAACCTGCTGAATAAATTCTATTGGACCTGTTCTTTTCATCTTTTGATCTCTCAAATTTAAAATACTGGCAGGAGTGGAGGGAGTCGAACCCCCAACCCCCGGTTTTGGAGACCGGTGCTCTAGCCAATTGAGCTACACTCCTCCAAATAAAATTACTCAACTATTTTTGAAACTACTCCAGCACCAACTGTTCTGCCACCTTCACGAATAGCAAATCTAAGATTATCTTGCATAGCAATTGGAACTATTAGTTCAACATCCATTTCAACATTATCACCAGGCATAACCATTTCAGTTCCTTTATCTAACTGACAAACACCAGTAACATCTGTTGTTCTAAAATAGAATTGAGGACGATAATTAGTAAAGAAAGGCGTATGTCTTCCACCTTCTTCTTTTGTTAAGATATATGCAGAAGCTTTAAATTTTGTATGAGGGGTTATTGAGCCAGGAGCGCATAAAACCTGCCCTCTTTCAACCTGCTCTCTGTCAATACCTCTTAAAAGAATACCAACATTATCACCTGCTTCACCTTGATCTAAAAGTTTTCTAAACATTTCAACACCAGTACAAACCGTTTTTTGAGTTTCTTTAACACCAACTATCTCGATCTCTTCATTAACATTAATTACGCCACTTTCAACTCTACCAGTAACAACTGTTCCTCTACCTGAAATTGAAAAGACATCCTCAATCGGCATTAGGAAAGGTTGGTCTTTAGGTCTTTCTGGTTGAGGGACATAACTATCTATTTGTGACATTAGTTCAAGAATAGCATTTTTTCCTGTTTCATCATTCGTTCCCTCAAGGGCTGCAAGAGCCGAACCCTTAACTATTGGAATGTCATCGCCAGGAAATTCATATTCATTTAAAAGCTCTCTTACTTCCATTTCAACTAAATCAAGTAATTCTGCGTCATCAACTTGATCAACTTTATTCATAAATACTGCCAAAGCAGGAACACCAACTTGTCTAGCAAGTAGAATATGTTCCCGAGTTTGGGGCATAGGGCCATCAGCAGCAGAGACAACTAATATACCGCCGTCCATCTGAGCAGCGCCAGTGATCATATTTTTCACATAGTCTGCATGGCCTGGACAATCGACATGGGCATAATGTCTGTTTTCTGTTTCATACTCAACATGGGATGTTGCAATTGTAATACCGCGCTCCCTTTCTTCCGGCGCATTATCGATCTGGTCAAATGCTGAAAACTCTGCCTTTCCTTCATCCGCCAGTACTTTGGTGATAGCAGCAGTTAGTGTTGTTTTACCATGATCAACATGACCAATTGTACCAATGTTACAGTGAGGTTTGGTACGTTCAAATTTTTCTTTAGACATAATATGTTTCTCCAAATATTAAAAACCGTAAACGGCTATAGTAAGCTTCGGACTTTATGGAGCGGGTGAAGGGAATCGAACCCTCATCTTCAGCTTGGAAGGCTGTTGCTCTACCATTGAGCTACACCCGCCTATCCATCCACCTAGCAGCTCTGCAACTGGTGGAGGGGGTAGGATTTGAACCTACGTAGGCATAGCCAACGGGTTTACAGCCCGTCCCCTTTAACCACTCGGGCACCCCTCCTTACAATTGGAGAGCTAACCAATGCTTTAAAATCCAAAGCAGATGTGGTTTATTGAGCTTTCCGTAAGGAAAGTCAATACCCCAAAACAAATAATTAAATTAAAACTTATAGTAATTTAAAAAAAAATCCATAAAATATTGATATTTTGCCATTTTTCTAATATTTACAATTTCATATCAGTCTTAAAAAATATTCAAAAATGGTTAGAAAAAAAAACAATAAAAATAAGAATTATACACCCTACTATATATGGGGATTACACGCTTCAATTGCTGCACTAAAAAACAACAAGAGGAATATTGTAAATATTTTTTGTACTCAATTAGTTTTTGATAAACATATAAAAGAAAAAGTTAAATTCACTGACTCAATAAAAATAGTTAAAAATAATGATTTAAATACACTTTTAGAAGATAAAATCACCCATCAAGGTATTATTATTGAAACAAAAACTTTAAATTATCCGAAATTGGATGATGTAATAGATAGCAGTAACATCATAATAGCATTAGACCAAGTAACGGATCCACAAAATGTTGGAGCTATTATTAGAACTTTTAGCTTTTTTGGAGGAGAAAACCTATTAATTACTAAGGATCATAGCTCAGAAATTAACGGGTCATTGGCAAAATCAGCTTCGGGAGCTTTAGAATCTGTAAATATAATCAAAGTAACAAATTTATCAATGACATTAAAAAAAATAAGAAAAAAAGGATTTATAATCATAGGTTTAGATGAAAATAGTAATGTAATGCTTCATAATATTAATGATTATAATAATGAAAAAAAAGTTCTAGTAATGGGATCAGAAGGCAAAGGATTGAGAAGATTGACAAAAGAGAATTGTGACTTTTTAGTTTCAATTGCTAATAATAATGATAGTGATTTTAATACATTAAATGTTAGTGTAAGTAGCGCTTTAGCGTTATATGAATTCATGGGGAGGGATATTATTAAATAATGGAACATATAACCTTACCAAATCTATTTTTTCAGAAGGCATTAGAAAACTCCGACAAGCCATTTTTATGGGCAAAAAAAGAAGGTGAATGGGAAAGTTTATCATGGCAAGAAACTGAAAAAAAGGTAAAACAATTAGCAGCAGGATTAAAATATAATGGTATTTTACCAGGTGATAAAGTTATTATTGTTTCTGAAAATAGACCTGAATGCCTAATTTCTGATTTAGCAATAAATACTTTAAATGCGATAACTGTTCCAGCTTACACAACAAATACTGAAGATGATCATAGATATATAATTGAGCATTCTGATGCAAAAGCTGTAATAGTATCTAATAATATTCTTGCTAATAGAATAGCTTTAGCTATAAGCAAAGTTGAATCATGTAACCTCTTAATAACAATCGATGAATATAGCGGTTTCATGCCCGAGAGCTTGAAAGTTGAAAGCTTTGAAAAATTGCTCAAAATCGGTGATGAAAATCTATCTACTGCCCTTCATAACCTTAACACCATAGATAAAGATGATATCTGTTGTTTAATTTATACTTCAGGCACAGGCGGTAGACCTAAAGGTGTAATGCTTACTCATAGATCAATTTATCATAATATTTTAGGCGCTGATAATTTAGTTAAACAAGTTGGTGATATTGATCATACTTATTTATCACTTGTCCCCTATTCTCATGCTTATGAGCATATGGCAATATTTCTTCAGATCTATTTAGGTGCTCAAATTTATTTTTCTGAGGGGCCAGATAAATTTGCTGCGAACCTGTTAGAGGTTGCCCCTACTTTATCAACAGCAGTTCCGAGACTTTTTGAGGTATTATATGATAGAATAAGAATTCAAATTAAAAACTCCGGAAAGTTACTTCAATTTGCTTTCAATAGAACAATTAAACTTGGAAAAAAGAATCTATTTAATGAATTAAATTTTATCGAAAAAATAGAACATAATACTTATTGTAAATTGATAAGAAATAGAATTACAAAAAGATTAGGAGGACGACTTTCTGCATTTATATCTGGTGGATCTGCTCTAAATCCAGATATTGGTTATTTCTTTCTGTCATTAGGTGTTCAAATTATTCAGGGATATGGTCAAACTGAAGCCAGCCCTTTAATAAGTGCAAACCCTCCAATAAAAGTTAAAATTGAAACAGTTGGCCCTCCAATAAAAGGAGTTGAGGTAAAATTATCTGAGGAAGGGGAATTGCTTGTAAAAGGTGAAGGAGTGATGAAAGGATATTGGAAACAGGAAAAAGAGACATCCGAAACAATTATCAATGGATGGCTTCATACTGGTGATTTGGCTGATATTGATGAAGATGGATATATAACTATAAAAGATAGAAAAAAAGAAATAATAGTTAATTCTGGGGGAGATAATATAGCGCCTGTACGTCCAGAAGCCAGCCTAACATTTCAAGACATTATTCTACAGGCAATGGTTTCAGGTGATAGAAGACCTTATTTAGTAGCTCTAATTGTTGTAGATCCAGAAGTTTCAAAAAACATAAGTGAAGAAGAATTAAATAATGAAGTTTCTAATGCTGTAAAAAAGGCAAACGAAAATCTATCGCAAATAGAGAAAATAAAAAAATATATTATAATTGATGAGCCGCTTTCTACAGATAATGGAATGTTAACACCAACCATGAAAATTAGACGTCATATGGTTAATGAAATGTATGGAGAACAACTTAACAACTTATATAAGAAATAATTTTATAAAATTTTCAAATAAATTAAGTAAATGTTGACACCAAAGATTGATTAATTTTTAATTCAATTATGCCACACGACAAAGTAAACGAAGATACAGCTAAATGCCCTATGTCTTTAGATGAAGTAGATCTATTTGAACCTGGGGCACAAAATTTTTGGTATGACTCATATAAAATTCTTCATAAAGAATCTCCAGTACATAAAATTCCAGGTGAAGGGACATCTCCTGATACCGATGGTTTTATATTATCCAAATACGAAGATATTGCTTTTGTTGTAAAAGACATTCTAAGATTTCCTCCTCCTGTAATGAAAAATACAGACCTTGAGAAAGCTGGCGTTAGCGGTTTTAATGCAGAAAAAGATGATATGGATAAAGAAAAATTACCTGCAAGCAGTGTAGTAAGTAGACATGATCCAAGTCTCATGAATGCATTTCAAGTTTCAATACAAAGTTTAAGGCCTAATGAAGAATTATGGAAAGCACACAAAAGACAATTAACTGATCCTTGGGTAGGGCCTGGGGCCTACAGACATGAAAAAATGGTAACCGAGGCAACAAATAAATTAATAGATAATTGGATAAACAAGGATAAATTTGACTTTGTATCTGAGTTTGCTATGCCCTTACCTCAAATAGTCATGGCAAACATTATAGGATTCCCACTTGAAGACATTCCGTTTCATAAAAAATGGGGTGACGCTATGGTTATGCCTTTTGTTTATGGAAAAGGACACAGAAATCTTTTAACAAAAGATCAATCTGATGAGCAACAAGTGCTTTTAAAAGATTTTGGTAATTATGTAATTGATCAATTAGAAGAAAAGAAAAAGAATCCCAAAGAAGATATGTTATCTTTCTTGTTAGATGTTACCTATGAACCCTTTGATAGAAAACTTACAGATACGGAAATTATTGGCGTTGCATATGCAATGATAATTGGAGGATTGGAAACAACTCAATATGCAATTGCACATCAGGCTGTTATGTTGATAGATGATCCTGATCTATATGTTGATTTAGATAAAAATCGGGAAAAAATAAACGCTTTTGTTGAGGAATCCTTGAGAGTCAAAGCACCTACCCAGGGTCTATCAACGCGAATGACAACTCGAGATGAGGTTTTTCAAGGAGTTGAGGTTCCTAAGGGCTCGATACTTCATCTTCGATATGGTGCAGCAAATGTAGATCCTGATACATTTGAGTGCCCTCATGAAATCAACCTTAATAGAAAAGCCCTAACTAGACACCTAACCTTTTCTCAAGGACATAGAACATGTCCTGGAAATGGAATCTCTAGGCTAGAACAAAATATAGCGTGGAATTGTCTTATGGATAGAATTGAAAAGTTTGAATATACATCAGAAACAAAAATTGAATACCAACCTGGCATCATGTTAGGTACATTAGAATTACTTTTAAACTTTTCAAAGAAATAGTTTTCTAATGAATGTTTAAGTTTACCTTTATAAGTGATTAGTGTATTTAAAATTTATTTTAAACCTGAATGCCGACTTAGCTCAACTGGTAGAGCACCTGATTTGTAATCAGGGGGTTGGGGGTTCAAGTCCCTCAGTCGGCACCATTCATATAATAAGATGTTTATTTTAATTGTATTAGTTTCTTTTTTAGTTTTTTATTTTATCTTTAGTTATCTCTATAAACTCCTTAATAAAAAACAAAATAAGTCAAACACCTTAGAAGCCATTGTTTTTTATTTATTCTTTTTTAGGTTAATTTCTGTTGCATTGATGGTAGGTTTTGTTCTTTATTGGATTGCTGGTGTATTTTAGTAATTGGTGAAAATAAAATTAATGTAAAATAATTATGAAAACATTTAAAAATAAAGTTGCTTTAATTACTGGTGCTGCATCTGGAATGGGAAGATATCTTGCGATTAATCTAGCAAAAGAAGGTGCTGATGTTGTTATTTGTGACGTGGATGAGTCTGGTTTAAAGGAGACAGAAACATTAATTAAAGCTTACAATGTAGGCTCTAGCTCTTTATTGCTGGATGTGAGAGATAAAAAAGAAGTTGAAGAACTTCCTACAAAAATAATAGAAAATCATGGAAAAATAGATTTAGTCTTTAACAATGCAGGAGTTGTCATACCTACTGGATTCCTAAATATGAATGAAGAGGACTGGAATTGGTGTAATGATATTAATTACAATAGCATAATAAACTTCTCTAGATCATTTTTACCTCACCTTATGAAAGAAGAAAAAACAGCGTTAATAAATACCTCATCTATTTTTGGAATAATAACCACACCTAACAATACTGTTTATCATGCATCTAAATTTGCAGTTAGGGGTTTCACAGAAAGCTTGGCCAAAGAAATGGAGGGCTCTAATACACAAATCCATTGTGTTTACCCTGGTCATATAGGAACAAATATAGCAGTGAACGCAAAATTTGGTGATCAGGTCGTAAAAGGTGAAAGCAAAGAAGGTATATTAGGTCTTAATGGAGAACCAGTAAAAGACATAAAAGGAAATCAAGTCTCAGAAAAAGAGGCCGGAATTAGGTTTCGAGATGCTGGAATGGATCCTGATAAAGCTGCACAGATAATTCTTAAAGGTATCAAAAAAAATAAGAAAAGAATTTTTGTTGGAATTGACGCAAAGTTAATGGAAATATCTCAGAGAATATTTCCTGATAGTTACTGGAGAATGATGCCTATTACACTTTTATTTGGCCTACTCCTATCGCCACATAGACTAAAAAAGGCATTTCAATTGACTAGAAAGAAAAAAGATTAAGCGTTAGCGTAGCTTTTTAATCGTTGATTAATTATTTCATCAGCTTCTTGCATGATTGTATCAATCAGCTCTTTGCATGTTGGTACATCATGAATTAAACCAGCAACCATTCCACAGCTCCAAGCAGCAGCCTCAAGATCACCATCTCTTAATACTCTCTCCGAACCAGCTACCAGAGGTCTAATTTCCTCAAGTAAAGCATTAGGGTCATTATTATCTTTATGATTAGCTTCAATTTCCATAATTTCATCAACTGCTTTGTTAACAAGAACTCTTTCTGTATTTCTCAGAGGCCTCATAACTAATCGTGTCTCTAGCTCGGATGCCTCAACTAAACGTTGTTTTACATTATCATGAACAGGTGCCTCTTTAGTGGCAATAAATCTTGTGCCCATATTCATTCCTTCAGCCCCAAAAGCTAGAGCTGAAACAAGACTTCTTGCGTTAGCCATTCCACCAGATGCAACAAAAGGTATTTTTAATTCTTCAGCTGCTCTTGGCAGAAGGATGCCATTAGGCACATCATCTTCACCAGGGTGTCCACCGCATTCAAAACCATCCACGCTAACAGCATCACATCCTATAGCTTCAGCTTTCAATGAATGTCTTACGGAAGTACATTTATGAATTACTTTAATATCTGCTTCCTTTAGTTGGGGCATATATTTTTCAGGATTACGTCCTGCTGTTTCAACTATTTTAATTCCACCTTGAATAATTGCATCTATATACTCATCATAAGGAGGGTCTTTAAATGACGGAATAAATGTAAGATTTACTCCAAATGGTTTATCGGTCATATCGTGACATTTTGCTATTTCATTCGCTAAATCTTTTGGAGTTGGTTGGGTTAGTGCAGTAATAATTCCTAGTCCCCCAGCATTAGAAACTGCAGCAACTAACTCTGAAAATCCTACAAAATGCATACCACCCTGAATAATTGGATGCTCAATATTAAATAGTTCTGTAATTCTGGTTTTCATTTTGTCCTCACAATATTAGAATAATGACGGTAGTTTACTATCTTCAGTATTTATAATTTTATCTACCCATTTGTGGAAAACTTGGCCACCACCCTCATTCCTACCAAACATAACATGGTCAATTAGACCTGTTTTTAAGCTTTTTTGTAATCTAAGACCTGTTCCATAGTCTTCAGTTTCAACAACATATTTTAGAAGATCAAATTGTTTATGAGCTTCTTCAGCTTGTTTTTCATTCGGTTCTTTTTCCATTAAATAAAATTGATTTGTTACTGATTCTTCAGGTCTATCTCCAGGCAATAACTGTGAAAGCATTATGCTACGCCCACCTCCATTAAAAGAAGCTATTGAAACATGAGGAAAAATTGTCCAAACACCAGCCATTAAAACATCCAAGGGCCATTCTTCTACAGAATTTTCATAATGATCTTTTCCGTCATTATTAAAATCATTTTGTTCAGGCAGTCTATAGGGCGATATAGCTCTTTGATGGGGACCCCATTCATAGTAATTAGCTTGATTTGAGAAACTATCTCCAAAAGTATCTTTATGTAAAACAGGGAGATGGTAAAGGTCTAAATAACCATCATATGCTACCTTCCAATTTGGACCATTCACTGATCTAGTTTCAAAAACATGCCAATTTTCTAGTCCAAAAAGAGATAACATTTTATCATATCCAGAAAGGTAGTCTTGAATATTTAAATTTGATTTAGGATCTAATGTAACCCAAATAATTCCTTCTTTCTCAAGTGATGGTAAGGAAATCAATCCATTGCATGATTTATCTATTTCTCCAAATTCATGGGCAGATGCAACGCCCATAAGAGCGCCTTCATCATTATATGTCCAACCATGATAAGGGCAAGAAAAGCGTTTCTGATTTCCTGTTCCCGGCTCAACTAAAGCAGCACCTCTATGTCGACATGCATTAAGAAATGCAGAAATTTTACCTTTTTTATTTCTTAAAATAATTACAGGTACACCAACAACTTCCATGGCCTTATAATCTCCAGGATTTGGAATTTCACTTGTCACGGAAAGAACTAGAGGTAATCTTTTGAAAATTAGATCAACTTCTTTTTTCCATCTTACTGGATCATAATAATTCTCTGCTGGAATCTTAACTACATCATCAACAAGAGTCATCGTGCCTTTTTCAGCATGATCTTTGTTAATTCGGGCCATTTCAAATAATTTTTCTTTACTCATAATATGCTTTTAACAAAATTAAACTAAAAATTCAAAAAATATAAAAATTTAAGCTCTTTTTATTGTTAAACCTCCATCAACTGGTAAAACAGCACCATTTATAAAGGAAGATGAAGGTAGACAGAAATTTAAAGTTGCATGAGCAACTTCCTCGGGCTCTCCATATCTTTTTAAGGGAACTCTCCTTTTTGCATAAACCTCTTTATCTTTTTCAGGAATTTTTTCAGTCATTCCTGTTCTTATAGGGCCTGGGCATATACAATTAATTGTAATTCCACTTGAACCTAATTCAACTGCTAAAGATTTTGTTAAACCGATAACACCATGTTTCGCTGAAGTATATGGTGATTGTCTTGGGGTTGCGCCCAATCCTTCAGTAGATGAAATATTTACAATTCGACCTGATTCCGATTTCTTAATATAAGGCAAAACTTCTCTAATCAATTGGACTTGGGCTTTTAATAAAACATTAAATGTATTATCCCAATATTCCTCATAATTATCATCACTTATTGTTGTAGGAATTGAAATTCCAGCATTATTAATAAGAATATCAATACCCCCAAACCTTTTGACTACCTCATTTACGGTAGATTTGATTTCATCAGAATTAGTTACATCAAGTTTAATCCCAAAACATTTTTTTCCATGACTTAAAATATCTTTAACAACTTCATTTATTTTATCTTGACTTAGATCAGTTACAATAACTTGAGCTCCTTCTTCTGAAAAAAGTTTAGCTGTAGCAAGGCCCATACCACTCGTTGCTCCAGTTATAATAGCTATCTTATTTTCAATAGATCTAGAAAGTTCAGTCAATTTATTCATTTATCGCCAATTTTATCTAATAATTTTAACATTATAAACATAAGACCTATAGCAACAACTAGTCCTAAAAACGCCATAAAAAAACCCATAATCTATCCTTTCTCAGCAAAATCAAGTATTTGATAAACATCATCAGCTTTAGTTATTGGCTTAGGATTTGATAAAACTATCTGATGCTCGAGCGCATATTCAACTATCTTATCATATAATTCACTACCAATACCAACATCTGCAAGTTTTGATGGCAAACCTAAATCAACGATTAATTCTTTTACAGCTTCATGTGCTTTTAAATTAGGCCTTCCTAGGGCTGATGCAATCATTTTATCTTTTTCTGGATGATGATCTTCATTCCATTTTAATACTGCAGGTAACATTACACATGAGGTTTGACCATGAGGAACAGAACCAAGAGAACCAAGAAGATAACCTATTCCGTGACTTGCACCCATCATTACATTCCCCATATTTTTTGCAACAATCCATACTGCTTTTTGTGACTGTGAGCGTGCCTCAATATTATTTAAATCCTTTTTTGTTTTTCGAAGTGAATTTGAAAATATTCTTAGAGCTTCTATAGCATTATGGGAAATCATTGGATTTTTAGAAATTGAACAAAAGCCTTCAACGGCATGATCAACAGATCTAATAGCCGTAGACAACCATAACCATTCTGGAGTATGGGCAGAAATATGTGGGTCGAGAATTACAACTTTAGGACATATATCAGAACCAAAATAACCTTGTTTAAGTTTTTTTTTAGTATCCATAGCCCCTCCAACTACAGAGTACTCTCCTCCAGATAGTGTAGTTGGAACAGCAATCTGTCTAATATTTGATGTAATATTTTGCATATTACCAGATATTTTTTTTAATTCTTCTGCACTATCAATGTCTAAAGTAATGCATAGCTGAACAACTTTTACAGTATCTATAGGGGTTCCACCTCCAATCGTTAATATAATATCTGGATTAGCTTTTTTTACTTCTTTTGCGCATTCAAGAACATTTTCAATTGGAGAATGCTCTTTACATCGATCAAATATCCCTACCAATTTACTTCCAAGAATATCTTTGATTTTTTCAATTTCTTTTGTCTTTTTTGATAAGGTTGATGATGCGACAATAAAAATTTTATTAATATTCATACTCTCTATTTCTAGAGGAATTATTTCTTCCAATTTATGATCACAGTAAACTCTCTCAAGAGGAGAATATGAAAAGGACTGAATCATTTATTTGTCAGATATAAAATCGGCTATTGCATCAAGTGCTTCATTAGCTTCAGGTAAAAAAGGTGCATAACCATGAAAAACATGCACCATATCATCCCAAACTTCTAACTTAACGTCACAACCAGATGACTCTGCGCTTTCAGCAACTTTTTTTGAATCATCTAATAAAACTTCTCTTCCCCCTACTTGGATAAGCAAGGGTGGAAAGCCTTCATAATTACCATAGACAGGTGATGCATATGGATTTATTAGATCAGATTCATCTTTGATATAAAGATCCCGAAATGCTGCTATTGCATCCTTTGAAATATATGGATCAATATCTGCATTAGTATCATAAGTTTCAGAAACAGGATCTAATTCTGCCCATGGAGATAAAGGTATTACAGCATTTGGAAGCTCAGAGTTATCATCCTTCAAAGCCAATGTAACCCCTAAGGATAAGCCTCCACCAGCCGAATCTCCGGATATATAAGATTTAGTACATTTTCCACTACCATTTGGTCCATTATTTAACATCCACAAAAAAGCTTTTTTAGAGTCATTTACTCCATGAGGAAATTTTAATTCTGGTGCTAGTGAATAATCTATTAAAAGTATAGAACATCCAGTTTTTTCGGCAATTTGGCTAGTAAGAGAGAGGTAACCTCTTATAGTTCCAATTGCATAACCACCACCATGTAAATATAAAATTCTTTTATCAGGATCTGAGTTCTCAGCCATAACCCATTGACCATAAATACCATCAACATTAACTGGAGAAGCGCTGCCAGTAGGCCTAATACTACTATCAGCATTAAAATAATCATCAACAGTATATCTAAAGTGCTTCATCCCAAGTCTTTCATCATCTAATGAAAAGAAAGTTTTAACCAATTCTTCCTGATGTTTAATAACTAATTTATTTTGCTCTGAACTCATTTAAGCCCCCTTTAATTTATAAACTCATACCACCATCTGATGTGATCATTTGTCCAGTTATATAACTAGCTCCATCACTACATAAAAAACATGCGAGCTCTCCCATATCTTCAGGAGTACCCCATCTTCCTAATGGTATTCTTTTAAGTGAGTCATCATATCTTTTCTTATTTTTAAAAGTAACCTCAGTTAATTTAGTTGCAACAAATCCTGGAGCGATACCGTTAACTCTTATATTGTTTTCAGCCCAGGCCTCTGCAAGGGTTTTAATCAAAGTGAGTAATCCACCCTTTGATGCAGAATATGCTGGATTACCTTTTACAGAATGATAGCTAGCTCCAGATCCAATAATTATTATTGACCCATTACTTTTAGATAATTTATCTTGAAAAAAAGAACATGAGGCCATTATAGAATTTAAATTTAAATCAACCACTTTCTTAAATGTATCCATTTCAAATTCTTTTCTTTTATATGCTACGATACCTTGAGAACAAATTAAGTGATCTAAGTCATTAAACGGTAAATCTAAATTATTTAGATTATCATGATTAGAAAGATCCAGTTTTTGATAATTACACTTTTCTATATTTTGAGAAATTCTTTCTTCATAATCTTCAATTGAGTCTCTTGTACCTGTAATACAAACATTCGCATTATATTTGATAAAGCTTTCAGCAATTCCTCTTCCAATTCCACTACTGCCACCTATAACTAAGATGTTTTTATTATCAAAACCTTGAGACATTATGCTGAGTAACCACCATCAACAGGGATAGATTGACCGCTTATATAACCAGCATTTTCTGATGCGAGAAAAACTACAGTATCAAATAACTCTTCTGGAGCGCCTGCTCTTCCAAGCGGGACTTGCTGCATCCATTGATCCAATATTCCACCAGGTGGAGAATCGATTTCTTGAGATAACCCTACAGCAATTAATCCAACAGCAACGCAATTTGCCCTTATGCCGTTATGACCTTCCTCTCTTGAAATTGCTGTACATAAATGTTGAACACCAGACTTAGGAACAGAAGATAAACCATCTGTGCTTATATATTTATGAATAGCGGCTGTAGTTAACGCCGTAATTGATCCTCCTCCTCCTTCTTTTAAGACAGGAACAACAGATCTTAAAACATGATAAAATCCCTTAATATCAGTATCTAAAGTTTTATAAACATCTTCTGGATTAGCATCCAATATAGGCATTATGTGAAGAAAAGGACCTGTAGCAAAAACTACAGAATGAATTCTACCAAATTCTTTCTGACTAGATTTAACGAAGCTTTCAACTTTTGATGCGTCCAAAAGATCTACACTAGACGAAAATCCTTTTTGACCATTTTCCTCAATTTTTGAAATATTTTCTTTTGCAGCTTCCTCATTATTTAAATATGTAAAAGCTACATCAGTTCCACATTTACTAAGAAGATCAACAATTCCGGAACCTAATCCACCTGAACCACCGAATACAATAGCTGCACCATCAGAAAATCTATATTTTGTCATACCCAATTCCTCCATAATTTATCAAAGCATATTAAACAAAAGCTTAAAAGATTTATTTAGTATAAATTTGCATAATAATAATTATAAAAAAAACTTTTATAAAACTTTCAATATTGCAAGAAATATTATGCATGCTATTCTGTTTTTGGTTTTAATGAGGCTTTTAAATGACAAATAAAATTGATTGCGATGCTATTGTTGTTGGCGCTGGTTTTGCTGGACTAGCTTTAATTCATCACTTAAAAAAAACAGGTATTTCTGTAAAAGTATTAGATAAAGCTTCTGAAATAGGAGGAACATGGGCATGGAATCGTTATCCAGGAGCAGCTACAGACAGTGAAGGATATTACTATTGTTTGACCTTTTCCAAAGAAATTTTGCAAGAATGGACCTGGTCAGAGAGATATCCTGGTTGGGAAGAAACTAATAGATATCTTAATTTTGTAGCTGATAAATGTGATATGTGGCCTCATATTCAACTTGATACCGAAGTTATAAGTGCAGAATTCAATAAAGAGGATGGTTTATGGATTGTAAAGACCAAAAATGATGAAGAGCTAGTTTGTAAATATTTTATAAGTGCTATGGGAATGATCTCTCAACCAGTTATTCCTAGTTTTGATGGAATAGAAAATTTTAATGGCCCATGCTTTCATTCCTCAAGGTGGCCTCAAGAAGGTCTAGATTATGATGGAAAGAAAGTGGCTATTGTTGGGTGTGGTGCATCCACAGTACAAATGTTACCAATAATGGCTCAGACAGCAGAAAATGTAACAGTTTTTCAGAGAACACCGAATTTTGTTCTACCCGCTATGCAGAAATCAATGACACCTGAATGGGAAAAAGATATCAAAGATAATTATGATGAAATAATCGATAAATGCAGGAACCATGTTTTTGGTATGGCTTTTGATAGCCCTGTAGGTCGTAATGCAGTTGATACGCCTGAAGACGAGAGAGAGAAAATATTTGAAGACAATTGGAATGGAAGTTTTAGATGGGTTTTTGAAACTTTTGATGATTTGTTAGTAGACCCTGCGGCAAATCAAATGGCGGCAGATTTTATTATAAAAAAAATGAAAGAAAAAATTAATGATCCTGAAATTGCAGAAATATTAACACCGAAAGGTTATCCTCTATTCGCCAAAAGACCACCATTAGATCATGGTTTTTATGAGGCATTTAATAGAGAGAATGTCCATCTTGTAGATATCAAAGACAGAGAGCCAATTTCAAAATTTACTGAAAAAGGAATTAATACAATAAAAAATGAATATGAATTTGATATCATAATTTTAGCTACAGGCTTTCAAGCGTATACAGGGGCTCTTGAAGCTTTTGATATTATAGGTCAAAGCGGAAAATCTATTAGAGAAAAATGGGAGCTTGAGTCAAAATCAATTATGGGAGTATGTATTTCTGATTTCCCAAATTTATTTACAATAACAGGACCTCAAGCACCTTTTGCTAATCTTCCAACCTCTATAGAGCAAAATTGTTTATGGATTTCTGATTGCATAAATAAAATGGAAAAAGAAGGACACAAAATTTGTCATCCTCTTTTAGAAGCAGAAGAAGAATGGTCAGCTCACGTTAAAGAAGTGCATGAACAAACTTTGATGAATGTTGGTGACAAAGTAAATTCTTGGATGATGGGAGCAAATATAGAAAATAGAAAATCCAGAGTATTAATTTATTTTGGAGGTGCTGGAGTATATTATGACAGATTAAGAGAGTCGGTTGATAATGATTTTCCAGAACTGACATTTAGTTAATTATATATTAATTAACTATCAAATTATTGGAAAAATTTTCATATGCCAGTATTAATGCTGCTTTAATTCCTGACGCATCTTTAATTTTTTTATTGGCCTCTTCTGAGGCGGCGTTTCCTGCTTTTACTCTATTCTCTATTCCTTTAAGTATGCAGTAAAGTTTTGTTAACGAAAATAAACAATAAATATTAAGAAGCTCAATATTAACCATTTTTCCAAACGATTCTTCATAAGATTTAAGAAATTCTGAAGCTGATGGAAGGTCGTATGAACTCCACTCCTCACCGATTCCATATAAAACTCCCTTAGGTATTAACCAATTAATCATTTGAAAACTGAGATCAACCTCTGGTTCACCAAAGGCAGATAACTCCCAATCTAACACGGCTAAACAATTTGAGTCGTCTCCTATAACTAAATTATCTAATTTATAATCCCCATGAATTAAGCATAAGTTGTTATTTTCAGGAGTATTTTTGATAATAAAATCATAAATTCTTGAAATGTCTTTATCATGATTATCATCATTAAAAATTTGGCTATACCAGATATTCAAATTTCTTATCATAAAACCAGTGTTTTTCTTAAAAGGTATATCTAATTTATCGATATTGTAACTATGTAATCTACCAAGAGTTTTTGCTAAACTTTTGTAAATTTTTCTTCTTTCTTGAGAATTGTTATTTGGAAGAAAGGGATCTTCATAAATATGACCATCAATATATTGCATGATATAAAAATCTCTACCTATTATTGATTTATCTTCACAAAGTATTAGAGGTTTTGGAACGCTAAATTCATTTTTACTAAGACCGGATAACACATGAAATTCTCTATCTAATCTGTGAGCACCTCTAACAAGTTCTCCCTTTGGTTGAGTTCTTAAAATAAATTTATCACCATTTTCATCTAATAAAATATAAGTTGGATTAGATTGACCATTACCTATTTTTTTAGGTAATTGATTTAATAAATTGAATTGATGTTTTTTCAAAAAACCGTCAATTTTTTGGAATTCTTCTTCATCGATAAGCATAATTAAGAGTTAAGTGATTTTTTATATTGTTCCTCAATATTATCAAAAATTAAACTATATAAAGACTCTAGAAGCTCAACTATTTCAGCTTCTGTGGCACCATCAGCAACAAAATGACTGCACCAAGTAATATCTGTTTCATTTGATGTGATTTCTCTAAGATTTACGCAAGCAACATAATTCAACATAGGTAAACATGATTTATCCACTATAGAGTAAGTCAAAGATAACCCCTCCTCATAGCCATCAAGCCTTTCAATAACCTCACCAGGATAAGGGTCCCCTAAATAGACCGCTCTTACATCTCCAATGCTATCAGAGAAAGTATCTGGTAATTTTACTTCAAGAATATTTTCAGGAAGTAAGGTTTTTATCTCTCCAAAGGCTCTTAGTCTGTCCCAAAAATATTGTTTAGGAACATTAACAATTCTCTGAACTTTAGCTTCATTTGGCATGGGTTTCTCCTAAACTAATGCTAGTTATTATCAAAATGTTTGAGTAATACTTATGCCCCATGTTCTAGGCTTTCTTGCCATCCCATATGTCCATGCTGCACCAGCAAAAACATCATAACCAACAGTAAATCCATCCTCTTCAGTTATATTCTTAGCAAAGAAAGCAAAAACTGTATTATTAAACTCATAATTCATTGATAAATCTATTAATGTTTGTTCTTTGTTGAATGTTGTTGGAGAGTTTAGCTGAGAAGTATGATGTTCACCAATATGGTGAGCGCTTGCTCTTACATAGGCTAAACCTGGACCAGCTTCCCATTCATAAGTTAAACCAAGTGTCCAAGTTAAATCTGGGGCTCTTAGAGGTTCTAAATATGTAAAATCAGCAGGTGTTCCACTTCCTGTAAAATCAGCAAAAAATTCATCATAACTTGCATCTAAATAACCAACATTTAGGTCAACTGAAAAATTTTGATTTATAATTGCATAAAGCTCTAACTCAATACCTTTAAATGAAGCCTCAGCAACATTATCAGTCACAGTAGCTCTTCCTATAGCGGCAAGTGTATCAGGAATATCAACATCCAGTTGCTTATCTTCATACTCCATGTCAAAAATTGCTAAATTAAATCTTAGTCTGTTATCAAGAAGAGTAGATTTAAGGCCAGCTTCTATATTGGTTACAGTTTCTGGTTTATATGGCCTAACAGCACTAAATTCATTTCCCCATCTACCATTAAATCCACCACTTCGATAACCTTGAGAGTAACTTAAATAGTATAATAAATCATCATTAGCTTGATAGCTAACAGCTACTTTTGGTGTAAATTTAGTCCAATTTTTATCAGCATAAGTATTTATAGCGCTACAATCTGGATATGGTCCAGGGCCCTGACAAGCATTACTACTTTTTTCTTCATCAATATATCTTCCGCCAACAGTGAGGGTGATTTGTTCATTTATGTCATAATCAGCCTCAAAAAATACAGCAATACTATCGGTTTCTTGATGCGTATAATTATAAATAGGAACAACTATCAAAGGGTCTTGGGTTGGCACAGCGCCAAATAAATCAAAAAATCCAATTCTACTTTCCATTGGTATTGTGTATTCGGAGTCCCATTTATAAAGTCCTACAACATAATTTAATGGGCCTTCTAAATCACTAGTAAGTCTAATTTCATGACTTGTTTGTTCATACTCAGCATTACGGTCAGTATGATACAGTGTTAGGGGTGTTCCATCCCAATCTTGATCTACCTCTTCATCAGTAGTTTTTCTTCCCAAAATATAATCTAATTTGTATTTATCAGATAATTGCCATCTTACTTCAAGAATACCTGTAAAACTCTCAAATGAAGCATCTCGTCTTTTTGGTTCGTTATTGTATACTTTGTAACGATCACCACTTTGAGGAATTCCTAATCCAGGTGAACATTGACCATAAACTGCACACCACCATGTGGTTGATCCGCCAAGATTTAATGCTGTGTGAGCATCTTGATCTTGCTGCTCATCTGTTAAAGTTAATTCAATTTCTACATTGTCATTAACTGTAAATAGAGAATTAAAGGTAATTTGAGTGTATTCTTCTCTTCCAAGATCTTTGTTATCTACCAAATTAGTTAAATAGCCTTCAGCTTGCTCTCTATGTGTTCCAGTTATCTTAAAGGCTGCATTAGGAGTTCCAAAGTTTAGTATACCATCTACGATAGTTGTATCGTAATCGCCATAACCAACTTTGAGTTTTCCTCCAACTTCACCAGTAGGTTTTGTTCTCGTTAAATTTATTACGCCAGCAACAGTATTTCTTCCAAACAATGTTCCTTGTGGACCTCTTAATATTTCAACACTTTCTAAATCAATAGTTTTAAGCATTGCGCCAGAATTTGCTCCAACAAATACACCGTCTAAAACAACCCCTGTTGTTGGATCAAAATTTTTCTCCACATCTGAAACACCCACACCTCTGATGAATATTGCTGTTGGACTTCCTGGTCCCTGTTGAAGATCATCAATTATTAAATTTGGAGACTCACCTGCCAAATCTCTTATATCAGAAGGAAACCTATTCTCAATATCTCTTGCGCTTAAAGCGCTTACAGAAAGAGCTGTTTCTTGAATGTTCTCTTCCTTTTTACGTGCAGTAACAACAATTTCTTCTATACCTTCAGAGCTTTGAGCGAAAGATATTGAAGTATATATTGCAGATACAAATATAAAACATGAAATAGCAAAAAAGTTAAAAATAGATCTCATAATTACCCCCCCAATTGATTTAAATATTATGATAGTTGAATAAATGTTTTTTTTCAATAAATTAACAAATTAATGATTTAAATTTTAAGTTAATTAAATATCTTAATTACCATCAGAAAATTGTTTTTCCATGTTGTCACAAATAAGATTATAATTAAACTTAAACATGCTGACTGTTTCTTCTTTATCCTTGTCTTTAGCTTTAAAGTGACCATACCAATCAACTTCTGTAAAATCTTGATTTGTGTTTTTAATGCTTACCGTCGAAACATAATTTTCAACAGGTAAACATGATTTATCAATAACGGAATAAGTCATGTATTTTTCTTCAATCAATCCGTCTAACCTTTCTATAACTTCACCTTGGTAAACTTTTTCAAGATAAACATACCTTACATCACCTGGTGAATTAGAAAAATTATCTGGAATTTTTACTTCTTTAATCGTTCTAGGTAGAAGCGTTTGAATTTTATCGAAAGCCCTTAATCGCTTCCAAAAATATAATTTTGGTACTTTTACTATTCTTTTAACATGCGACTGTAAAAATAACATTAAATTTACCTTAAAAGAGATCTATAGTTACTACCCCAAAAAACAAGAGGATAACCTTCAATTATTTTTGAATCATTAACATCAGCTATCAAAATTGAGTGATCACCAGAATCGATTATTTGATTTTTTGAACAAGATAGCCAACCTATAGAATTCTTTATAACTAAACCCTGATCAATGGAAATAAACTGATCTTCGTCCAAAATATGATCATTTTTTTGCGCAAGAGTGTTTGCTATATCTCTTTGTTCTTCAGAAAGAAAATTAATTATGTAATTATCTAAATTTGTTATTTCTTCATACAAATCTGAATCTTTATCTAAGCACCATAGAATCAAAGGTGGATCTAGTGATAATGAGGTATATGAATTTACTGTTATACCAAGATTTAAACCATTGGAACCTTTAAAGGTAACTGCTGTTACCCCAGTAGCAAACTTACTAAAAATACTTCTGAGGTCTTTATTTGCTTCATCAAGCATTAAATTATCTAATAATAACTGGAAGGTGAGAAAAACCTTTTACAAAGCTCGATCTGATTCTAATTGGTTCACCAACAACTTCTATGTTTTCAAATCTTTTCATTATTTCTTCCCACAGAATTTCTAACTGCATATCAGCTAATCTATTTCCTACACATCTATGAATTCCAAAACCATATGATAAATGGCTTCTTGGTCTTTTCCTATCAATTATAAAGCTGTTTGGGTTTTCAATTACATCTTCATCTCTGTTTCCTGACACATACCACATTACTACTTTGTCACCTTTTCTAATTAGTTTTCCTCCCAATTCATAATCTTCAAGAGCAGTTCTTCTCATGTAAGCCAGTGGTGTTTGCCATCTAATGATTTCAGGAACCATAGTTTTAATTAAAGAATGATCTTTTCTTAATTTATCATATTGATCAGGATTTTGATTTAAGACCAAAATGCCTCCTGTCATAGAATTTCTTGTTGTATCATTACCTCCAACTATAAGTAGAATTAAATTACCTAGATACTCCATTGGATCCATATCACGTGTGCTAGGGTTGTGAGCCAGCATAGAAATTAAGTCAGTTTTAGGTTCAGAGTTAACTCTTTCATTCCATAGTTTAGTAAAATATTGAAGACATTCAAATAACTCTTCTTTTCTTTGCTCTTCTGTTTCAACTATTCCATCGCCAGGTCTAGCAGTAGAAACATCTGACCATCTTGTTAATTTCATTCTATCTTCAAAAGGAAAATCAAATAAAGTAGCTAGCATTCTTGTTGTTAATTCAATGGAGACATCCTCTACCCAATTAAATTCTTTATTTATTGGAAGGTTATCTAAAACCTCGGCTGTTCTCTCTCTAATAAGGTCTTCCATATTAGCAAGATTACTGGGAGCAACTACAGGATTAACAGCTTTTCTTTGTATATCATGCTTAGGTGGGTCCATCGCAATAAACATAGGTGTAGTGAAATCTTCTTGAGGATCAAATAAAGTTATAGCTCCTTCTGATGAAAAAACTTTATGATTGGTATCCACACTCATTATATCTTTGTATTTAGTAATTGACCAATAAGGCCCTACATCCTCAACACATGATTCAGCACAATAATGAACTGGGTCCTCTTTTCTTAATCTTTCAAATAATGGAAAAATTGCATCTCCATACATAAAGATGTCAGAGTTTGCCATATCAATTTTTTCTATGGGTATTGAATAAGGATCCATTTCTGGACTCCAAACATCTGGACGAAGAAGTTCTTTAAGCATTATTTATAATCCCCCATACTTTTTGTGCTGTAATTGGCATATTTAGTTTCTTTGTATCAAAACCCTCTAAAGCATTTATGATTGCATTTACATAAGCAGTTGTTGAGGCAACAGTTCCAGCTTCACCACAACCTTTAGCTCCCAATAAATTTGTTTTACACTCTGCCTCTTCATTAAAATCAATATTAAAATCAGGAAAATCATCAGCTCTTGGCATTTGATAATCCATATAAGAACCATTTAAAAGTTGGCCAGTTTCCTCTTCATATATAGCATGTTCACACATTGCTTGACCTAAACCCTGAACGATACCTCCATGAACTTGGCCCGCAACTAAAAGAGGATTAATAATTTTTCCAAAATCGTCTGTCGCATGATAATCTATGATATCTATATTTCCTGTATCTTTATCTACCTCTACCTCACAAATGTGGCAACCATTTGGATATGTCGGATCTTTATGTTCGTATGAACTAGCACCATCAAGCATTTGAGTATTAGATTGATTTTCTGCAATTTTAGCTATTGAAAATAAGTCAATATTTCTGTTAGTGCCTTGTACTTGAAAAAGAGGACCAGATTCAGTTGAATACTCTATTTCGTCTATAGAAGCCTCTAATTCTGCAGCAGCAATTTCAATTCCCTTTTTCAAAACATCATCTGATGCCTCATTAATGGCACCAGCAGCAAAATACAACGATTTTGATCCACCAGTTCCACCTCCGCTTGGCAAGTCTTCACTATCACCAAAATGAATAGATACATCTTCAGGGTTAACACCTAATTTTTCAACAACAATTTGTGTCCATGCAGTCTCATGGCCTTGGCCTGTAGCCATTGTGCCGGTGTAAACATTTACCTTACCCTCACTTGAAACAATTATTCTAGAGTCTTCAGAGCCCTCTCCTTGAGTTCTCTCAACATAATATGATACACCGATACCGCGAAGTTTATTTTCATCTATAGATTTTTTTTGTCTTTTTTCGAAATCTTCAAAAGATGAATTTAGCAGTGTCATGTTAGTAGTTTTATTAAAATCACAACTATCAAAAGGAATAACCGGGTCTGCAGTATTTCCTAAATCAGAAGGTTGAACATAATTCAATTTTCTAATTTCTATTTGTCCAAGAGACATATCGCGGGCTGCTTGATCAACCAATCTCTCAATAACATAACTTGCTTCAGGTCTACCCGCTCCTCTATAAGCATCAATAGGAACAGTATTTGTATATACAACTTTTACATTATTAACCATTACAGGAATATTATATACTCCAACATGCATTCCCGCAGCTGCAAGAGTAGGAATAAAAATACCATATTGGGATAAATAAGCTCCTACAGAAGCTGTTGTCTCCACCTTTACACCAAGAAATTTTCCTTCTTTATCTAAAGCTAAATATGCATCGGTGACATGGTCTCTACCTTGTGCATCACTTAAAAAAGACTCTGATCTTGTTGCAGTCCATTTAACAGGTCTTGATAAAATTTTACTAGCATGCATTACAGCTATATATTCAGGAAAACACATCATTTTTAAGCCAAATCCACCGCCTACATCTTTTGTAATAACTTGAATATCTTCTTCTTTAATATTAAGCGTATTAGCAAGCCTTTCTCTCATAGCATGAGGGCCTTGGCTTTCAACATGCATTTTAAATTTTCCATCAGTTTTATTAAATATTGATACTGCAGATCTTGGTTCGATAGGATTAACGACAATCCTATTATTAATAAGATGAACATGAGAAACATGATGTGCATCTGACTCAACTTTTTTCCATTCCTCATCCGAACCTAAACCCCAATCAACTGCACAATTAGACTCAAATTCATCAAATAACTTAGGTGAGTCATTTTCAAGAGCTTTGGCGGTGTCAGAGTTACATGGTAACTCTTCATAATCCACTATTACATTATCAGCAGCATCGAGAGCTAAATTAACAGTTTCAGCTAGTATGAAAACAACAGGATCTCCGACATGTCTTACCCTATCTGACGCCAATATAGGTCTTTTACTAGCATTCATAGGTGATCCATCTTTATTTTGGAGAAAATCAATTACCGACATATGTGTTATACCTGCCTCAGTGAAGGAATCATTTGTAAAAATATCAATTACACCTGGCATTTTACGAGCACTCTCAACATCAATGTTTAAAATTTTTGCATGAGAATAAGGTGATCTAACAAAAACACCATGGCACATATCTTCAAATTTTATATCATCCGTATAATTACCTTCTCCTGTAATTAAACGCGTATCTTCAATCCTAGTAACAGGCTGTCCTACAGCAAACTTCATTATTTCTCCTATTTAATTTTTATAACTGGGGTCAATTTTATCTAATTTCCTTAAAAGACCAGGCCACGCAAGTTGGCCTATTCCATCATCAGATGCCATTTGACCTTGTTCAGTAACTAATTCAATAACATCAGTTGGAACTTGATTAAGTTTTAAACCACCAGTTAAGGCTTTAATTTGCATGGTGCAGGCTCTTTCAAGAAAAAATAAACGAAGCCATGCATCTCCACAAGTAGCACCTGTTGTTAACAAACCATGATTTTTTAAAATTAAACAATGCTTATCCCCAAGATCATTAATCAATCTCTCTCTTTCATCTAAATTAAGAGCGATACCTTCATAATCATGATATGCACAATCATTTCTTATAACCATTGCATGTTGACTTATAGGCATAAGACCATCTTCTTGTGCCGCAACAGCCACTCCATCATTTGAATGCGTATGAATTACAGCATGATTATTTGTTCCTGAGGAATGAACTGCTGAATGAATAGTGAAACCAGCAGCATTAACATTATAATTTGTTTCAGAAACCTTATTTCCATCAAGATCAATTTTGACCAGATCAGATGCACAAATTTCGTCAAATAATAAACCATATGGATTAAGTAAGAAGTGTTCAGGTTCTGAGGGAACACGAACAGATATATGGGTAAAAACAAGATCATCCCAACCATATAAAGCTACTAACCTATATAAAGCTGCAAGCTCTACTCTTGCGCTCCATTCCTCTTCACTTACTGATTCTCTAATTTGTTTATTCATAATCCAATATTACAATCTTTATAAATATAAAACCAGCATTATTAGAATTAGACATTGATGATTTTATTTATTGCTTTATTCCAATTTTTTATTATTTCTTCTCTTGTTTGATTTTCCATTTGTGGCAGAAATTCCTTATTTTTATATAAATTAACATTAAATTCTTTTAAATCATTAATTTCTTGAGAGCCAAGAGCTGATAATGAAGCCGCGCCCAATGCAGTCGCTTCTTGTTCATTTGATTTACTTATTTTTATGTCACAAATATCAGAGAGATTCTGCATAAACCAGTCATTTTCTGTCATACCTCCATCAACTCTGATACTATTAAGGGGGTTCTCAAATAATTTTTTAGTATCCTCATTTATGGCATTCATAAGATCATACGTTTGTAAAGAAATAGACTGAACTGATGAGGCTATTATCTCATTTTTGTTGGAATCACGCGTTAAACCTGAAATAGTTGCCCGACTATTTGGTTGCCAATGTGGTGCACCTAAACCAGTAAAAGCAGGTACCATTACAATCTCACTATTAATGGAAGTATTTTTAAGTATATCTTCTAATTCATTAATATTATCAAATACTTGTAGATTATTCTTTAACCAATCTATAATAGCACCAGCCATGAAAATAGAACCCTCAAGAGCATAAGCTATCTCTCCATTAATTTTATATGCTACGGTCGATAAAAGGCCATTTTTAGAATATGCAATATTTTTACCTGTATTTAATAAAACAAAGCATCCAGTACCATAAGTTGACTTAATATCTCCAAAATTAAAGCATTTTTGTCCAATTGCAGCTGATTGTTGATCTCCTATAACACCATAAATTGGTAATTTCTTTATGAGAGCCTCTGATTGTCCATAAAAAGCATCAGATTCCAGAACTTCCGGAAGTATTGATTTATTCACTTGAAAAAGATTCAATAAATCATCATCCCATTTTAATTCTTCAATATTAAAAAGATTTGTTCTAGCTGCATTTGTAATATCAGTAGCAAAAACTTTACCTTTTGTAAGATGCCAAATAATCCATGAATCTATTGTTCCTGCACATACTCTATCTTGATTTATGCTTTCTTTAACGCCATCAACATTATTTATTATCCAGGATATCTTAGTTGATGAAAAATACGGGTCTAATAATAATCCTGTTTTATTGATAATTAATTCTTCGTAGCCTTTTTCTTTTAAATCTCTACATAAACTCTCTGTTCTTCTGTCTTGCCATACTATTGCGTTATATAAAGATTTACCGGTTTGTTTATCCCATACAACTACAGTTTCTCTTTGATTAGTAATACCAATTGAACAAATATTATGATTAGGATTATTTTCTATAATTTCATTACAACAACTTATAACAGTTCCAATAATCTCTTCGGGATTATGCTCAACCCAACCATTATTAGGGAATACTTGTTCAAAAGATTTCTGACTAGAATCAACTTTTTTTCCGTTTAAGTCAAAAAGCATTACTTTTGTAGATGTGGTACCTTGGTCAATTATAAGAAACATTTTTATTTATGAGAAACAGGAAGTTTTTTTCTACCCCAAAAAAGAAAGGGGCCTACCCTTTCGCCATCATTAATTAATTTTAAATTAGGAAATCTCTTTTTTAATGCATTAAGAGTAACCTTTGTCTCTAACCTTGCAAGCTCTCTACCTAAGCAAATGTGAACACCTACACTAAAAGAAATTACTTTACTACCATCTCTAGTCAAATCGAATGTATTTGGATTATCAAAAATTACAGGATCTCTATTTGCTGCACCATAATGCATCATCACTTTTGAGTTTTTTGGAATTATATTTCCTTCAATATTTACTTCTTTAGAAGTAGTTTTAAATAATCCTAAAAGAGGTGGATCGTAGCGTAGACTCTCATTTATAGCATTATTGATATCAATTTTATTGCTTACAAAATCTTCCCATAAATTATCTACAGTCATCATTCTCCATACTAAATTAGAAATCAAAGAAGTAGTTGTCTCATTACCTGCAACAAAAATTTGTATAGTTAAGTTTACAGCTTCATCATTAGATAAATATTTTGACTTAAGTTTTGCATGAGCAATCCTTGATAAAAGAGTGCTATCTTCTTCTTCTTCTCTTTTTTTTAGTATGAGATCCAATAGATAATCTCTCATTTGACTCAATTCTTTTTCAAATTTCTGGGGGTCTTCACTACACATTTGTTCCACCGTAGCATCTGCCCAACGCTTAAATTTATGAATGTCATCAATTGGAATACCTAATATCTCGCAAATAATTATTACTGGTAGTGGAAATGATAAGTTATCATGAATATCCCAAATATCTTTTCCCATAACATCATCAAGGAGTTCCTCTGCGATTTCTTCTAATCTCTCTTCTAATTTAGCAATTGATCCCATTAAAAAATTCGGTTGTACAATTCTTCTAATCAATGTGTGATGCTCTCCGTCAGAAAGCACACCATTAGAAGAATCTATAAAGTTAGGTCCATTACCATGACCCTCAATGAAAATATCAGGCTCTCTTAAGGCATAACTAATATCTTCATATCTTGATAGTATGTAAAATGGAGGGTCGTACAAATCATAATGGTAGACTCTATTTCCATTTAATAATTTTGAAGCGGATATAGATGGGTCATACATCTCATCCTGACTCATTAAATTAACCTTACTGTTGTCTGAATTCATTTATTCACCTAAATAGATAAAAACCAAAGATAAAACTTTAGTAATTTAGGTATGAATTATCAAGAGGAAGTGATATTTAAAAAAATATGTCAGATAAAAAAATACATTTTGTTTCAAGTGATAATAAAGCTGCGAAAGAAGCGAAAGATAATCTAGTAAAAAAATATAAGGATTATTCTGCCCCTGAAGCTGATGTAATTGTTGCGCTTGGAGGTGATGGACTTATGTTACAAACGCTTCATGATAATATTGATGAGGCAAAGCCTATTTTTGGCATCAATAAAGGGTCTGTTGGTTTCTTAATGAACGATTATAATGATGACGATCTGTTAGAAAGAATTGAATCTGCTACTTTAACAAAAGTTTACCCTCTTCAAATGACAGTTAAAACTGAGCAGGAAGAAATATCAGCAAAAGCTATTAATGAAGTTTCTCTTTTGAGACAAACATATCAAGCAGCAAAAATAAAAATTAAGATAGATGATAAAATTCGATTAGAAGAATTAATATGTGATGGTATTTTACTTGCAACACCTGCAGGTAGTACCGCCTATAATTTATCTGCTCATGGACCAATACTTCCAATTACTTCAAATTTATTAGCATTAACTCCTATATCAGCATTTAGACCAAGACGATGGAAAGGCGCACTGCTACCTCATGATTCAATAGTTGAAATTGAAATATTGGAAAAAAATAAGAGACCGGTAAGTGCTGTTGCAGACAATCTTGAAATAAGAGACATAGAAAGCGTTAAAATAATAGAGGATAGAAAAACGGAATTATTTATGCTTTTTGATCCTGAAACAAATCTAGAAGAAAAGATTTTAGAAGAACAATTTACTTACTCTTAATTTATTTTAAATTCTCTATAGGCTCTTTAATTAGACCATATCCAGCTTTTTCAGGAATCGTCAAAAATACTCCGTCCTCATTCTTTTCTATCTTAGGTTCAACGGTGATAACTGTCTCTTTTTTAACTTCCTCAAGGGCTTCTGAAACAGTTCTAAATTTGGATAATTTTTCTAAATTCATTCTTGTAGGAAAAATTATAGTTCGTTTTTCAGCTATACAGTCCTCTAATGCCTGTTTTGGAGAAATCCAAATTGAATCAACAGACTCTTTTCCATCATGCTTGCCTATATGATCTTTAGGGGCTTCGGCAAGATAAAAATATGTATCAAACCTCTTTGGCATCATTTTTGGGGTTATCCAATGCGCAAATGGAATTAAATTGTCTAAATTAAATTTAATGTTTTCCTTAACAGCAAAATCAAACATTGATCCCTTTTTGTTATTAAATTTTTCTCGCCACTGAGCCAATTTCTTCAATTTTCCACTTGATATAATTTCTTTCTCATTTTGCTCGTATGCAAATAATACATCTGCTTCTTCATAACACTCTCTTATTCCTGCAATTTTATAACTTAGCTCTTCATCACTAATTTCTTTTTCAGTAACTACATGTCTTCTCAATTCTGGATTAAGATCACTTTCATCAACTTTTCCACCTGGAAAGACTAAAGCACCTGATGCAAAATCTATTTGGTGATGCCTAACAACCATAAAGACTTCTATATCATCAACACCGTCTCTAATAACTAAGACAGTAGATGCAGGTATTAATTTATTAGAAGAATTTTCCATAATATAATGCTATAGCATAGTTCAAAATATTTAATCATTTATTTTTATTATGATGAGGAGAGATGATGTTAGAAGGATTAAGAGTTATTGAGATGTCAACATATGTAGCCGCTCCTGGAGCAGGTGGTATGCTTCGAGATTGGGGAGCAGAAGTTATTAAAGTTGAACCATTAACAGGCTGTCCAATGAGATCATTTTTTGAAGGAACAAAATCAAAATTAGAAATAGTAGGTAACCCTATCTTTAGTCTCGATAATAGAGGCAAAAAAGGGATGACAATAAATACTAGCAATGAAAAAGGTGCTGATATTGTTAGACAATTAATTAAAGATGCAGATATCTTTTTGACAAATGTTAGACCTACATCATTAGAAAAATCAAAACTTGATCATGAAACGCTTCTAGAAATTAATCCTAAGCTAATATATTGCTCTTTATCAGGTTACGGTCTTGACGGGGAAGAAAGAGATCGACCTGGTTTTGATATTGCTGCATTTTGGTCAAGATCCGGAATGGCACATTTAACCCAGAGAAAAGGTGAAGAGCCCTTGCCTATTAGAGTTGCTGTTGGAGATCATATAACCTCAATATCAACAGTTAGTGGAATATTAGCTGCAGTTTATGAAAGACAAAAAACAGGTAAAGGTAAAGTTGTTGAGAGTTCACTCTTAAGAACAGGAATTTATTCCATAGGCTCAGATATGGCACTTCAATTAAGGTTTGGTCGGGTTCCATCAACAAAAAAAAGAGATGAACAAATAAACCCAATAGCTAATTTTTTTAAAACAAAAGATGATAGATGGATATGCCTTAGTCCAAGAGCAGGAGGCGATTGGGATTTGCCTCAAGTAGCAAGAGCTATCGGGAGAGAAGAATGGTTGGAAGATGAGAGATTTAATAATCATCATGGAAGAAGGTCTAACTCTACAGAATTTGTAAAAGCTATGGATGAAGCTTTTAGTCAATTAACTCTTGAAGAATGGGGTGAAAGATTAGACAAAGAAGATCTAATTTGGGCGCCTGTACAAAATTTAAGCGAAGTTGCAAATGACAAACAAGCTATTGAAGCAGGATCATTTGTTGAAATTGAAGACCCAGAATGTGAAGAGAAGTACCTATCTTTAGCTTCTCCGGTTAAATTCCATAATAGTGATGTAGGTCCAAAAGGACCTGCACCTCTTCTTGGTGAACATAATAAAGAAATATTAAGTGAGATGGGCTATTCATCAGAAGAAATTAGTAAATTTGAAGAAAATGGAATTATTGGGAAAAGTTAATCCTTATTATCTGGAGCAGCAGTTTCTTTAAGAATCATATTTAAACTATCTTGAATATTTAGTGTTTCTTGCTTATTTGAGCCAAGTTTTCTAATTGCGACGGTTTTATCATCCATCTCATTAACTCCAACAACAAAAATATATGGCACTTTATTAACCGAATGTTCGCGCACCTTATAATTGATTTTTTCATTTCGAGAATCCAAAATAACTCTTATTCCTTTACTAATAAATTTTTCTTCTATCTCCTGAGCATATTTATCTGCTTTAGAAGTAATAGTAGCAATAACCAATTGTATCGGAGCTAGCCAAAGAGGAAATTTGCCTTCATAATGTTCAATTAAAATTCCTGTAAATCTTTCTAAACTTCCTAAAATAGCTCGATGTAACATAACTGGGGTATGTTTTTCATTATCTTCTCCAACATAACTTGCTCCCAATCTTCCTGGCATATTGAAATCAACCTGCAATGTTCCGCATTGCCATTTTCTACCAATAGCATCATGAAGATAAAAATCTAATTTCGGTCCATAAAAAGCACCATCTCCACTATTTGTATCAAAAGGTATGCCAGTTGCTTTAGATGCATTCAAAAGTGCATTTTCAGCTTTATCCCAGATTTCATCATCGCCTACCCTTTGATCTGGTCTATCAGCATACATTATCGTAACCTTATCAAAACCCAATTCACTGTATACATCTTGAAGCAATTTACAAAAATTTATAGTTTCACTTTCTATTTGATCTTCAGTACAAAAAATATGAGCATCATCTTGAACAAAATTCCTAACTCTCATTAAACCATGAAGAGCTCCAGAGGGTTCATTACGATGACAGGAGCCAAATTCAGCCATTCTCAATGGAAGATCTTTATAGCTCTTTATACCTTGATTATATATTTGAACATGTCCTGGGCAGTTCATAGGTTTAATCATCAATTCTCTATCATCAATAATTGTTTTATACATATTGTCTTTATATTTATCCCAATGACCTGACTCAACCCATAAATCTTTATCTAAAATTTGTGGAGTTTTAATTTCTTTATATCCTTCTTTTGAAATTTTTCTTCGAATATAATCTTCTAACTCTTTATAAATCGACCAACCGTTTGCATGCCAAAAAACCATACCAGGCGCAATGTCTTGAAAGTGAAAAAGATCCAATTCTTTTCCAAGCTTTCTATGATCTCTTTTCTCTGCTTCCTCAAGAAGAACAAGATGTTTTTTTAGCTCTTTTTCAGATGACCATGCAGTTCCATATACTCTTTGAAGCATTTTATTATCAGAACTGCCTCTCCAATATGCTCCAGCAATTTTCGTTAATTTAAAAGCTTTTAAGTGCCTAACTGATGTAACATGAGGACCTCTGCACATATCGATGTACTCATTATGATGATAAAGAGCTATAATTTCATCATCAGGAATTTCATTAATTATTTCAATCTTATAGGGTTCATTTCTATTTTTAAATGTATCAAGTGCTTTTTTTCTTGTTACAACTTCTCTAACAACATCATAATTTGTTTTAGCTAACTCTTTCATTCTTAATTCAATTTTTTCCAAATCATTTTCACTAAGTGATTCTTCAAGATCAATATCGTAATAGAAGCCATTTTCTATTGTTGGCCCTATAGCCATTTTTGCCTCAGGATATAATTGCTTCAAAGCATGACCAAATAAATGAGCACATGAATGTCTAATTATTTCTATTCCATCTTCATCGCTATTGGTGATTAAAACTGCTTCAGAATCTGATTCAATAAGCTCAGAAGCATCTACAAGCTTACCATTAAGTACACCAGCAACGGTTGCTTTAGCTAAACCAGAACCAATTGAAGATGCAAGATCATCAAAATTAATTGGCTTATCAAAGTTTTTTACTGATCCATCTGGTAATTTTATATTTGGCATAACTAGTTATTTATCTTTTTTTTAACAGGAACTGGATCATATCCATACCCACCCCAAGGATTACATTTTATAATACGAATGAAGGATAATTTAAAACCATAAAAAAATCCATGTTTTGAAAAGGCTTCCATTGCATAAGAAGAGCATGAGGGCTCAAACCTACATGACTTACCTAAAAAAGGTGATATCAAATATTTATACCCCTTAATTAATGTTATACATATTTTACTTGCTATACTCATAACTATAAAAATAATAAGTTATCTATATGCTATAAATTATTTCATTTTTTTATCCACAGAAAAATGGAGTTATCCACAAGAAAATGATTAACCTGAATTGACCTGCATAAGTATCTATGTAAAATAAATCTTGACGGTCGTAATGACCAATGGCCGTTGGGCGGGTGACATGCCGCTGTGAGGGTCGGATGGTCTCCGATCCATGGTGAAAGTAGAGGTAGCAATATCTCGAGGATAGCCAGCCAGAAGCCGGAAAGCTGGTCTGTAAAAGGAAGGAGCGCTGGGTTAGGGTAGCGAGATGTCAGTCTTAATCGGGGGCGATTAAGTCACACTAAAAGGGAGCTCGATGTGGGTTCCCTTTTTTTATTTCAATTCATTTATACAATTTTCAACAGCATCGAAAACCAATAGAACAGAGGCATGTCTTCCTTTAAAATCCTTAACTGGTTCAAAATATTTCAAATCATCCCATTTTCCTGATGGAGGGGCGCCATCTTCCTTTAGCATATTGTACATTTCTTTTTTTATTTCTAAGAGCTCTTTTGAGTCTGATCCTATTATATTTCTTGCCATAACTGAGGATGCTGCTTTACCAAGAGAACAAGCTTTAATTTCATGGGTGAAATCATTTACAATATTATCTTCCATATTTAAATAAACCGTAATTTTAGAACCACATAATTTACTAACTACCGTAGAAGAGGAATCTGGTTTATCAAGCTTTCCTAATCTAGGAATATCTGATGATAACCTTAAAATATTTGTATTATATAAATCCTTAATCACTTTTTTTCTTCCATGTAGTAATATTGTTCTTATCTTCAAGTACTATACCCATATCTAAAAGTTTATCCCTTATATTATCTGCAACTAAAAAATCTCTAGATTGCCTTGCTTGATTTCTTTCTTCAATGAGCTCATCAATTACTTTTGTATCAATATTATTATCTTCTTTTAATAACCAATTACTTGGCTTTGAAAATAAGAGTCCCATAAAGTTAGCAGATTTAATAAATGAACTTCTTAACTCATTATTATCAGGATCTTTTTTTAGATCTTTAAACATTGAGTGGAGAACTGATATTGCTTTTGGTGTATTAATATCATCAGATAAAGAACTAAGAATTTCTTCATTAACATTAATATCCATAGTATCAACACCTTCATATTGTTCTAGGAAAGAATAAAAAGTATTTAATGTTTTTTTTGATTGATCAACTAAATCATCTGACCACTTTAAAGGCTGCCTATAATGAGAGCTCATTAAAGATAGCCTTATTACTTCGCCGGGCATTTCATTAATTAAATCTTTAATTAATAGAATATTTCCAAGAGATTTAGACATTTTGGAATCTGCCATTTGAACCATTCCATTATGTAACCAAAAATTTGCTAATTGCTTACCATCATTTCTACAAAATGACTGCGCACACTCATTTTCATGATGAGGAAACCTTAAATCTTCACCTCCACCATGAATATCTATAGTTTCTCCAAATATCTCTAGAATCATAGTCGAGCATTCTAGGTGCCATCCTGGCCGCCCTCTTCCCCAAGGACTGTCCCAGCCAATCTCATTTTCATTAGAAGGTTTCCACAAAACAAAATCTAAAGGGTTTTTTTTGTAATCTTGAACTTCAACTCTTGAGCCTGCAATCATATCTTTAGGATCTCTGCTAGATAAATCCCCATATGATTTATAAGAATCAATATTAAATAACACATGTCCCTCAGAAAAGTATGCATTATCTTTTTTTATTAAATCCTCAATAAATAAAATCATCTCAGAAATAAATTGTGTTGCATAAGGCTCCTTATTAGGTTTTTCAACATTCAAAATTTTCATATCTGAGTGATATTGATTTGTAGATTTCTTGGTAATTTCAGATATTTCAACATTTTGCTCAAAAGCAGCATTTATTATTTTATCATCAACATCAGTTATATTTCTTGCATATGTAACATTTTTATATTTATTTCTTAGTAATTTTGCCAATACATCAAAAACTACTGCTGGTCTTGCATTACCAATATGATGTGCCCCATAAACTGTCGGGCCACATACATACATAGTCACATTTTCATCATTAACAGGATGAAATATCTCTTTTTTCTTACTTTTTGAGTTATATAATCGAATTTCCATAGCAAAAATCTATAAAATACTTGTATTTTCTTATATTAATATCATATACATTGCTATATTAGAAAATTAATCAAAGTAAAAGTCACAATTTTGTCTTTTATGTCAGGAGATTGTCATGGATATGAAAGTTGATAAAAATCAAATCGATTTAGATCAAGAGAAGCCTACGAGGGAAGAAGCTATGGATGCAGTTAAAACCCTTATATCATGGGCTGGTGATAATCCATCTCGTGAAGGGTTGATAGACACACCTAAAAGAGTTGTGAAAGCTTATGAAGAATTTTTTGCAGGCTATAATCAAGATCCTCTATCAACTCTAAGTAAAACATTTGAGGATGTTCAGGGTTATGACGATATTGTCTTTCTAAGAGATATTAATATAGAAACTCATTGTGAACACCATATGGTACCAATTCTAGGTGTTGCACATGTGGCCTATTTACCTAGAGATAAAGTGGTTGGTATCTCAAAACTAGCAAGAGTAATTGATATTTTTGCAAAGAGGCTTCAAACTCAAGAAACCATGACGATGCAAATTCTTGAAACCATTGATCAAGCACTAGATCCTCTTGGTACAGCTATAATGATTGATGCTAAGCATCAATGTATGACGACAAGAGGCATTAGCAAGCCTAATGTATCAACAGTTACTACCAAGTTTTCAGGATTATTTGCTGAAGATAGTGAGCTAAGACAGAGATTTATGGGCCTAACACAAGCAAAAGGTTAATTTTGTCACAAAATTACGAAAATAATTTCAAACAAAGATTATCAGTCGAAGAGGTTGAAGAAGGTCTTTCTTTAAGCCCTAAATTTGATGAAAACGGTTTAATACCATGTATAACCACAGATAATAATACTGGTGAATTATTGATGGTTGGCTATATGAACGCTGAGGCATTAACTAAAACAATAGAAAATGGTGAGGCTTATTATTTTAGCCGTTCACAGAAAAAAATTTGGCATAAAGGTTCTGTTTCGGGTTTAACCCAAAAAATTGTTGAAATGAGAATTGATGATGATCAAGATTCTATTTGGATATCAGTTGATGTATCAGGAACAGGCGCTAGTTGTCATGTTGGATATAAATCATGTTTTTACCGATCAATTCCTTTGAAGTCTAAGGTTAATGAAAACATTGAACTTATAATGAGCGATGAAGAAAAGCTTTTTGATCCTGATGAAGTATATAAAGGCCTTCCAAACCCAACAAAGTTATAGTTAATCTGGAAATTTTTCAAAAGGAAATGGTTTTTGATCATTATTACCTGTTGAAAACAAAAGACATTCCTTCAAATATAAAGATAATCTTCGAGAAAACTCATTTAATTCAGAAAGCTGACCAGAATCAACTACCCTCACTATAAAAGATAAAATAGATAAAACTACAATTACCCAAAAAGACATCCAAGCTAAAATAAGAAAAGCAACACAGAATATAAATTCTTTAAAATACTTAAAAACTTTTAAAGCAATTTGATCATCTGCAGATTTTGCTTCAGAAGGCTGACTAGTTATTTCGTCATCAGATTGATTATTCAGTGAGTTATCTGAATTCTCAAATTCTTCATTAATATCTTTATTATCTTCATTCATGAATACATATCTTTCATAATAAATTTTCTATATCAACAAAAAAATTAAGAATTCTTTGTTAATTTATTCAATTTATAGTCAATAAGCTCAATCCTATCATTACCAAAATACATATCATTATCATTAATAAAAATCGTAGGCGATCCAAAACCGCCCCTTTCAATAAGACTTTCAGTATTATTTCTAAGTTTATTTTTAACTGTTTCTTTTTGTATTGAGTGAAAAGTTTTTGAAGGATCCATACCACAATTTTTTAATATTCTTTCTAAGATATCGTTGTCTCCAACATTAAGATCATCTTCCCAATAGGATTTAAAGCAGAGGCTTGCAAATTCTACCAATTTATTTTCTTCTTCCGCAATAATGGCTATTCGCATCATTTTAACAGCATTTACAGGAAATATTGATGGCCACTTTATCTTAACTTCCGATAATTCAGCCCAATCCTGCATATCTTTTCTTGAGTATTTAAATTTTCTTGGATTTGGGTTTTCTCTCTGAATATATATATCTTTATTAACCTCATTGAAAACACCTCCAACTAATATTGGTTTCCAAGTTGGCCTAATACTGTATTTTTCTAAAACTGAATGAATTCTTGAAAAAGCTAAATAAGTCCATGGAGAGGAACAATCAAAAAAAAACTCAAATTTAACCATTCAAGTTATTTTCCTTTCCAATCAGGTTTTCTTTTTTGAGAAAAAGCAAGAGGACCTTCTACAAAATCTTCACTCTTAAATAATGAAATAACTGAATCATATTTTTGATTCATTGCTTCTTCAATTGATGAAAAGTTTAAGCCATCTAAAGCAACATTTTTAGTTGTTCTGATAGAAACTGGTGAGCATTCCATAATCATCTCAGCCCATTCCTCAGCCCTTATTAATAATTCTTCTTGGGACACAACCTCATTAACAAAACCAAGGTCTTTGCCTTCCGAAGCTTTTACTGTTCTACCTGTTAACATCATTCCCATTGCTCTTTTTAAACCTATCTGTCTCGGAAGTCGGTGCATACCTCCTGCAAGAGCAGCCAAACCAACTTTTGGTTCAGGAAGAGCAAATGTCGCATTATCAGAGGCAATAATCAGATCACATGCTAATGCAATTTCAAACCCTCCTCCCATAGCCACTCCATTAACTGCGGCAATTATTGGCTTATTGAGATCATATCTTGATGTAAGACCAGCAAATCCAGATGGGACACTCTCCATTTTACCCCCTTCAGCTTGATATTTTAAATCATTACCTGCTGAAAAGGCCCGATCACCTGATCCAGTTACAATTGCAACCCAAGCCTCATTATCTTTTTGAAAATTATTAAAGATCTCATCTAATTCTTTATGAGCAGGTGAATGTAAAGCATTCATTCTTTCTGGTCTATTAAGGGTTATAATCCATAAATGTTCTTTTTTTTCTATAATAGCAAATTCGTAAGCCATAATTTCTCCTGTCACAATAATTTTAAATTTTCTTTATAATTTTTCCAATTCTCACAATAATGATCTGCTGAAGCAATTAAAAAACTTTCCATATCTTTATCAATCGTCCTTATAACTTTGCCTGGCACCCCAACAACCATTGAATTATCTGGAATTTCTTTTTTTTCAGGAATAAGTGTTTTAGATCCAATAAGACAATTTTTTCCAATTTTTGCTCCATTTAAAATTACTGTTCCAATACCAATAAGTGAATTATCTCCAATACTACAACCATGAAGCATAACTTGATGGCCAATTGTTACATTCTTTCCTATTTTTAGAGGAAAACCATAGTCAGTATGTAAAACACTTCCATCTTGAACATTACTATTTTCTCCAATAAGAATTTCTTCACAGTCACCCCTTAGAGTAGCTGAGAACCAAACGCTTGAATTTACTTTCATTTTTACATCGCCAATAATATTAGCATCAGGAGCAACCCAATATCTCTCATCATCAGGCAATATAGGTTCTTTATCGT
This sequence comes from OCS116 cluster bacterium AG-435-F03, assembly GCA_003212795.1. Taxonomy (GTDB): domain Bacteria; phylum Pseudomonadota; class Alphaproteobacteria; order MED-G09; family MED-G09; genus AG-430-B22. The sequence goes on from QCOV01000001.1 coordinate 670,615, forward strand.
TAAGTTTAAAAATCGGCATTAGTGCATTATAAATCAAAATCTAAAATTGACATCGAAAATGTACATGAAGCATCATTATCTCTAAAAACAACTCCTATAAATTCTTCCTCATCATTTTCATTTAGTATTAATACTTCCTTAGAATCTTCAATTGACCCCCTATCAGAAATAATGATTTTCTTTTTTTTAGATAAAGATTGAATATTTGTTTCTAAGTTTTCTTTATCAGCAATTGAGTGATCTATTGGAATAGTTAATGAATAAGAAATATCCTCTTCATCAGGGTCATCATCTTTTTGTAAGCTCCCAATAGCTTCGGAGGAAATAAAAATAGATGCAGTTGGTGGTACATCTTGATCTTTTCTAACCGATATATCTTCATTATCAAATATATCTCTTAAATAGTTTTGAATTATTAGAATTTCATCATTATTCATAATTAAGCCTTTAGTTATTTATAATCTTTGCTGGTACACCAACAGCTGTACAATCTTTTGGAATATCATTTAATACAACTGATCCTGCTCCGATTTTTGTATTGTCACCTATTTTTATATTTCCAACTATAGTGGAATTTGCTGATAACAAAACATTCTTACCTACTTGAGGGTGTCTTTGACCTTTTTCTGCACCAACTCCACCTAAAGTCACACCATGGAATATAGAACAATAATCTCCAACTCTAGCGGTTTCCCCTATAACAACTCCAGATGCATGATCAATCATAATGCCTTTGCCTATCTCGGCACTGGGGTGTATATCAACATTAAATTTTTCTGAAACAATTGATTGGATGTACATTGAAAAACCCAATTTTTCTTTACTCCAATAATTAGCCACTCTATGTGCCTGCAATGCCTGAAAACCTTTGTAAAAAAGCAATGGCTGAAAAAGATAATTACATGCAGGGTCTTTATAATAAATTTCATTTATATCCTCCTCTATTGCATCAATAATATCTTTATTAGTAAAAGCTATACCAACATCATGAATAATATTTTCTTCATTAATTTCCTGCGATTTTAAATTTTTACTTACTAATAAAGATAATGCATCAGATAGTTTATTAAAATTTAAAATATTACTCTTAAAATAATATTCCATAGTTTTATCATTAGAAAATAATTCAACCTCTTCTAAAATTTTATTCCAGAGATCTTCTTTATAAAGTTTTTTCATAACATTCCTCTAAAAATAACTTTATTTACTTTATTTATAACTTATAACTACATTGCTATGATAAATGGAAGAGTAAAATATGTCTGAAGATAGAAAAGTAGCTATAATTACTGGTTCATCTCAAGGATTGGGTGCTTCAATTGCAATCAAATTGTCTCAAAGAAATATTAATTTAGTAATTAATTATTCAAACAATAAAGACATGGCATTAAAAATTAAAGAAGAATGCGTCAATAATGGTGTTGAAGCTATAACTGTGCAAGCAGATGTTTCAAGCGATGATGATTGCAAAAAACTCGTTCAAGAAACCATAAATACCTTTGGAAAAGTAGATATTCTTGTTAACAATGCTGGAACAACAAAATTTGCTGATCACTCTAAATTAGATAAACTCAATGATGAAGATTTTATAAATATTTATAAGGTTAATGTAATTGGACCTTATCAGATGATTAGGGCTGTTGAGCCTATTATGAAAGAAAATGGCTTTGGGTCAGTTGTAAATATATCATCTATTGCTGGAAAAACAGGCATAGGATCTTCTATTGCTTATGCTGCTTCTAAAGGAGCTCTTAACACAATGACATTATCATTAGCAAAAGCTCTTGGACCCGAAATAAGAGTAAATACTGTATGTCCAGGATTCATTGGAACAGGTTGGTTTGAAAATAGGTTTGGCAAAGAAACTTTTGACCGAATAAAAAAAGATCAAGAAAGCATAACTCCATTGAATAAAGCGGGTACGCCAGATGATATTGCTGATAGCGCAGTATTTTTTTGCCTTGAAGGTGCAGAACATATAACTGGAGAAACCTTAATCTCTGATGCAGGAATGCATCTAAACTTACCTAAAGGTTAAAAAATGAGCGAGTTACCTAAAATTGCTAATGATGATGGGAAAAAGGAAATTCAAATTACATTCACCAAGTTCATATGCATAGGGGCTTCTCCACCACACGATCACCCTCATGTTTCTCTAGAAATGGGAAAAAATAAGCAAATCATTTGTCCATATTGCGGTACTATTTATAAGCTAGTTGATGCAGTTGATTATTTGGATGATTTAAAAGAATAGTAATTTTTAATGGTGCGGACACCCGGACTCGAACCGGGACGGAGATAATCTCCTTCAGATTTTAAGTCTGATGTGTCTACCAATTCCACCATGTCCGCATTTACTTCTCCAGTACTCTTTTAAAGATATTATCAATATTTTTAATGTGATATTTTAAATCAAAAATATCTTCTATCTCTTTCTTAGTTAAAGTGGAAGTAATGAATTCATCTTTTTTTACTAATTCTTCAAAAATTAGCGGGTCCTCACTTCCATAGCTTTCCCATGCCAACATTGCATTTTTTTGTACAACCTTATATGACTCCTCCCTGCTAACTTCTTTTTGAGTTAAAACTAATAACAGTCGCTGAGAAAAGACCAACCCGCCAAATTGATTTAAGTTTTTAAGCATTTGCTCGGGATATATAACAAGCTCATCTATAACATTAATCAGCCTGTTAAGCGCAAAATCAAGGGTAACAGTAGCGTCTGGCCCTATCATTCTTTCAACGCTTGAATGCGATATGTCTCTTTCATGCCACAAAGAAACATTTTCTAAAGATGGAATTACTGAGCTCCTAACTATTCTAGCTAAACCAGTTAAATTTTCTGTGAGTATAGGATTTCTTTTATGTGGCATGGAAGAAGATCCTTTCTGGTTTTCTGAAAAATATTCAGCCACCTCCATTACCTCTGAGCGCTGGAGGTGCCTTATTTCAGTTGCCAATCTTTCAATTGAACTGGCTATAATTGCTAATGCAGAAAAGAAGGCAGCATGCCTATCCCTTGGAATCACCTGAGTAGAAATAGGCTCAATATTTAGACCCAACTTTTTCGCAACATATTCTTCAACAAAAGGATCAATGTTAGCAAAAGTTCCTACAGAGCCTGAGATTGCACATGTACTGATTTCTTCAATTGCATTTTCAAGCCTAATTTTATTTCGACAAAACTCCTCATAAGCTTGAAGCATTTTTAATCCAAAAGTTGTTGGTTCAGCATGGATACCATGGCTTCTACCCATGCAAATTGTATTTTTATTTTCTATGGCCTTTTTCTTTAAAGAGGCAATCAAATCATCTAAGCCAGTTAAAAGAATATTTCCTGCCTGTTTTAACTGAATATTTAAACAAGTATCTATAACATCTGAAGATGTCATCCCTTGGTGAATAAATCTTGAATCTGGACCAACATTTTCAGATAAATTTGTTAAAAATGCTAAGACATCATGTTTAATTTCTTTTTCAATTTCATTTATTCTATCGATATCAAAGCTAGCTTTTTTTTCTACTTTTGCGGATGTTCCTTTAGGGACTATATTTATTTGTTCCATTGCTTCCAAAGCAGCAATTTCAATCTTTATCCATATTTCAAATCTATTTTGTTCTTCCCAAATGTCAGTCATTTGTTTTCTAGAATATCTAGGTATCATTTTTTATTACTTTCTATTAAGTTTCATGTCGCTATTGGATTACCTGTATTATTAAGCGATTTAGTAAAAATCTCTATTCCATCTTTAGTAACGCCAATAGAATGTTCAAATTGTGCTGATAGGGAACGATCTCTAGTGACAGCAGTCCATCCATCGGGCAGCATCTTTGTACCTGGCTTACCTGCATTAACCATTGGTTCAACAGTAAAAAACATACCTTCTCTTATTTCTACACCTGAGCCCTCTACCCCATAATGAAGGATATTTGGTTCATCGTGAAAAACCTTCCCGATACCATGACCACAAAATTCTCTAACAACTGAGAAGTTTCTATCCTCTGCATAATTTTGTATAAAATTTCCAAGATCCCCTAGTAATAAACCTGGCTTAATCAGTTCAAGAGATAACATCAGGCTTTCATAGGTAGTATTGATTAGGTTTTTGGATTTTACTGATGGCTCCCCTGCACTATACATCCTAGATGTATCGCCATGCCATCCATCAAGAATAAGTGTGACATCAATGTTTACAACATCTCCATCATTAAGAATTTTTTCTCCAGGTATACCATGGCAAACAACATGGTTAACGGATGTACAAATTGATTTCTTAAATCCTCTATAATTTAAAGGAGCAGGCGTTGCATTATTATCAAGAATAAATTCTAAAGCAAATTTATCAAGACTTTCAGTAGTTACACCAGGCTCTACTTTTTTTACAAACAAATCTAATAACTCTGCAGCAAGTTTTCCAACTTTTCTCATTCCCTGAAAATCTTCTTTCTGATGAATTTTTATTTGTCCAGTAATTCTTCCAGAAGCATATTTTTCTTCAATATAATCCATAGGAAAGTTATATATTAAAATTTAACATACATCTAGTATCTGTATGTTGTCCGCTTTAAACGAAACTGTTAAAAGATGTTATGAACAATTTATTTTATGAAAATGCTTCCGTATTAATTATAGGGAATGAAATATTATCGGGTCGGACTATAGATAAAAATTTCAACTATATTGCAACAAAATTGGGTGAGCATGGTATCTCAATTTCTGAAAGCAGAACTGTGTCAGATAGTGAGGAAGAAATTATAAATGCAATAAACGAACTAAGAAAAAGATTCAAATATGTTTTTACCACTGGAGGGATTGGACCTACTCATGATGATGTAACAGCAGCAAGTATTGCAAAAGCATTTAATGTTAAATTAGAAGTTAATAATGAAGCTTATAAAATTTTAGAGGATTATTATAATAATTTAGGAACAGAATTTAACGATATACGCCAACGAATGGCAAGAATTCCAAAGGGCGCTAAATTGATAAAAAATCAAATTTCTGCTGCTCCTGGGTTTAATATTGAAAATGTTTATGTATTTGCAGGAATACCAAAAGTTATGAAATCAATGTTGGATGAAACCCTTAAAGGAATAGAAAAAAAAGATAAAATTAATAAATCAACAATAGTGGTTGATTCGCCAGAGGGTGAAATAGCAAAAATTTTAGAAAAAACTATCAAAAACAATATAAATGTTAATATAGGTAGCTATCCATTTTATAATACTAAAGATGATTTTGGAGTAAAAATAGAAATTTCATCACTAGATAATAGCTCACTAATTAAGGCAATTGATGATTTGAAGGTACAATTATCTAAAGAATCTATTAAATATAAATGAATAAATTTTAAAAATATGACAAAAAAAGAACTCATTTATGAAGGCAAGGCTAAGACATTATTCTTTTATGATAATAATAAAATAATTCAATACTTTAAGGATGACGCCACTGCATTTAATAAAAAGAAACATGAAATTATTAATGAAAAAGGAATTCTTAATAATTTTATAAGTGAATTTATTTTCAAATATTTAAGTGAAAATGGAGTAGAAAATCATTTTATAGAGCGATTGAATGATAGAGAGCAGCTTGTAAAAAAAGTAGATATAATTCCTGTTGAAGTTATTGTTCGAAATATTGCAACAGGAACACTAACTAAAAGACTAGGCATTCAAGAGGGATTAAAGTTAAAAAAACCTCTTATTGAGTTTACACTTAAGAGTGATGAGTTAGATGACCCAATTATATCTGAGGAACATATTGATGTTCTGGAATACGCTGAAAAAGACGAAATCAATACTATTAAAGAGCAAGCCCTATTAATCAATAAGCTTCTTTTGCAACTTTTTTCTTCTATAAATATTCAATTAGTTGATTTTAAGATTGAATTTGGTCGTCTTACTATTGATAAAAAAGTAATTTTGGCCGATGAAATCAGTCCTGACTCTTGTAGATTATGGGACAAATCCTCGTCTGAAAAACTAGATAAAGATAGATTCAGAAAAAACCTTGGAGGATTAATTGATGCTTACAAAGAAGTAGCGACTCGGTTAGGAATAAAAATTCAATAATAAATTAACACTATGAAATTAAATGTAAAAATAATGCCTAAAAATGGAGTTCTTGATCCTCAAGGTAAAGCAATAGAAAATTCATTGAGTCAACTTGGTTTCAAAAACTTCTCAGAAATTCGACAAGGAAAAATTATCGAAATTGATATTGATGCAGATAAAGATCAAGCAATAAATATTGCTGATGAAATGTGTAAAAAATTATTAGTTAATCTAATTATTGAAGATTACGAAATTATTTTTGATAGAGAAAAATAAATGAAGGCATCTATAATTGTCTTTCCTGGATCAAATTGCGATAGAGATATTGCTGTATCTATTAAAAAACTTACAGATCTAGAACCAATAATGGTCTGGCATAAAGAAACCTCCATACCTGATTCAGATTTAATAGTTATTCCAGGCGGATTTACATTTGGAGATTATTTAAGATGTGGCTCTATCGCAGCAAATAGCCCAATTATGAATGATGTCATTAAAAAAGCAACAGACGGATTACCCACTTTAGGAATATGTAATGGTTTTCAAATTCTTACAGAATCAGGATTGCTACCTGGAACACTCATTAAAAATGATTGTCTTTCCTTTTTATGTAAGACTGTTTCAATAAGAGTTGAGAATAATGAAACAAATTTTTCTAAAAAATATAAGCAAAATGAAGTGATCAATATACCTATTGCCCACAATGAAGGTAATTTCTTTGCTAATGAAGATACATTGAAAAAAATTAAAGACTCTAATCAAATAATTTTTAAATATTGCAATCAAAATGGAGAGGTAAATAATGAAACAAATCCGAATGGTTCAATCGAAAATATTGCTGGTATAACAAATGAGCAAGGTAATGTTTTGGGTATGATGCCTCATCCTGAAAGAGCAACATGTGAAATTACAAAACTTTCAGATGGAGAAAACCTTTTTAAATCTATATCGGAGTTTTTATTGTGATTAAAATTACGAAAGAAATTGTAGAAGAGCACGGTATTAATTCAGAAGAGTATGATTTTATTTTAAAATCATTGAGAAGAGAACCTACAATTACAGAACTCGGTATTTTTTCTGCGATGTGGTCTGAGCATTGCTCTTATAAATCATCAAAATACTGGTTAAGCCAGTTACCTACAAAAAACGAATTTGTTATCCAGGGACCAGGTGAGAATGCTGGAGTAATTGATATTGGCGATGGTTATGCTGCCGTTTTTAAAATGGAAAGCCATAATCACCCTTCATTTATTGAACCTTACCAAGGTGCAGCAACTGGTGTAGGCGGAATACTTAGAGATGTGTTTACGATGGGAGCTAGACCAGTTGCGCTTTTAAACTCAATTAGATTTGGTGAAACCTCTCATGAAAAAACTAAACATTTACTAACAGGTGTTGTTTCGGGCATTGGTGGATATGGTAATTGCATGGGAATTCCAACAGTTGGTGGTGAAGTTGAATTTAATTCATCGTATAATGACAATATACTTGTTAACGCTATGTGCGTTGGAATAGCTAAAAAAAATAAAATCTTCTATTCAAAGGCATCAGGAATTGGTAATTCAGTTGTTTATGTTGGATCAAAAACAGGTAGAGACGGAATTCATGGAGCAACAATGGCTTCAGCAGAATTTGATGAAAACTCTGAAGAAAAGAGACCAACAGTTCAAGTAGGCGATCCTTTTTCAGAAAAACTTCTTTTAGAAGCATGTATGGAGCTTATGAAAATGGATGTAATTGTTGCTATTCAAGATATGGGTGCAGCGGGATTAACATCATCTGCTGTTGAGATGGCTGGTAAAGGTAATTTAGGTATAGAGCTTGATTTAGATAAGGTTCCTTGCAGAGAAGACAAAATGTCAGCTTATGAAATAATGCTATCAGAAAGTCAGGAAAGAATGCTTATGATTTTAGAACCTGACAAAGAAAGTATTGCTAAAGAAATTTTTGAAAAATGGGAGTTAGACTTTTCTGTAATTGGAAAATTAACAGATACAAATAGACTCATCATCAATCATCAAAAAGAAATAAAAGCTGATATCATATTGGATATTTTAGAAAAAGGTGCGCCTTCCTACAAAAGACCATACGAGATAAATATCTTTGATGATGAAGATATAAAAGAAGATACACTTATAAATGAGAACCCCATTTCAATATTAAAAAAAATGATTTCTTCACCAAATTTATGTAGTCGAAAATGGGTTTGGGAACAATATGATCATATGGTTATGACAGATACTGTACTTTTACCAGGAGGTGATTCAGCTATCATTAGAGTTCATGGAACCAATAAAGGCTTATCTGTAACATCAGACTCAACTCCAAGATATTGCGCGTCGGATCCATATGAGGGCGGTAAACAAGCTGTAGCTGAAGCATGGAGGAATTTAATTTCCGTAGGATCACTTCCAATTGCAATAACTGATTGTATGAATTTTGGTAATCCTGAGAAAAAAGAGATTATGGGTCAATTTGCAGGCGTTATTAAGGGAATGATTGAAGCCTGTAACACTTTAAATTTCCCAGTAGTATCGGGCAATGTGTCTCTTTATAATGAAACTAATGGAAAAGGAATTAACCCTACTCCAGTGATTGGTGGGGTTGGAGTTGTTGAAAATCTAGATGTTTTCTCGGATCAAAACCTTAAAAGAAAAGATGATTTTATTTTAATTATAGGAAAAACAACCGGACATTTAACTCAATCAATATACGCAAATGAACTACTCAATGATAAAAAAGGTTTGCCGCCAAAGGTTAATCTTGATGAAGAGCTAAAAAATGGTTTAGCCTTAAGAGAATTAATAAATAAAAAATTTATTGATACATCTCATGATATTTCTGATGGTGGATTATTAATTGCGCTCACTGAAATGAGTATGAAGAATCTCATAGGCTTTAATATTAATGTTGAAAAAGATAACCTTAATTCTTACTTATTTGGCGAAGATCAAGCAAGATATGCAGTTGCTGTTGAAAAACATAAAATTGAAGATGTTAGATTACTTTTAAATGAAAAAAATGTTTTTTTTGAAGAAATTGGTCGAACTTGTAATAATGAAATTATCATAAATAATAAAAAGATTAATATTCTTGAATTAAAGAAAATATATGAAAATTGGTTTAATAATTACTTATCAAAAGCGTCATAATGGCAATTAAAAAAGAAAAATTAGAAGAAATTATAAAAAAATCTTTTCCTGAAGCTTCAATTAATATTGTTGACTTAGCGGGAGATGACGATCATTTCTCATTAGAGATTAAATCAAGCAAATTTAACGGTTTATCTAGGATTAAACAGCATAAAATGGTATATGATGCTTTAGATGGAAAAATGGGTGGTGAACTCCATGCTCTATCAATTAAAACAATGAGTGAAGAATAGATATGGATAATAAAGTAAAAGAAACTATAGAAGATAAGATTAACAATGATGATCTTCATCTATTTATGAAGGGCACTCCTCTATTTCCTCAATGTGGATTCTCAAGTACTGTTGTTCAAATCCTGACATATCTTGAAGCGCCCTTTTCTTCTACCAATGTTCTAGAGGATGAAGATATTAGAGAAGGTATAAAGGAATTTTCCGATTGGCCTACTATACCTCAATTATATTATAAAGGTGAGCTTATTGGGGGCTGCGATATTATCAAAGAAATGTTCGAAACTGGTGAGCTCCAAGAAGAACTTAAAGATATAATTAATAATTAGTTTCTTGAATAAAACTCAACAACTAAGTTTGGTTCCATTTGTACAGGGTATGGTACTTCTTCAAGTTTAGGAACTCTTGTCAATTTTGCCGTTAGCTTTTTTTGATCACAATCAATGTAGTCTGGCACATCTCTTTCTGCAGATTCTTGACCATTTAAAACTAAATCAAGACTTTTTGATTTATCTTTTATTTCAACCAAATCACCAGTTTTTAATCTGTAAGATGGAATATTTACTCTTTTACCATTAACCTTAATGTGACCATGATTAATAAACTGTCTTGCGGAAAAAACAGTAGGAACAAACTTAGCCCTATAGATGAATGCATCTAGCCTGCTTTCCAAAAGGCCAATAATATTTTCAGATGTATCTCCTTTTATTCTAACAGCTTCTTTAAAGATATTCTTAAATTGCCTCTCATTCATATTGGCATAATATCCTTTTAATTTTTGTTTAGCTCGAATTTGTAATCCAAAATCAGATAATTTAGCTTTTCTTAATTGACCATGTTGACCAGGGCCATAAGAGCGAATATTGACGGGACTTTTTGGTCTTCCCCAAATATTTTCGCCCATTCTGCGATCAATTTTATATTTTGCCCTTAATCTTTTTGTCATTAATTTTTACCTTGTTTACAAGCTTCAGAGCTTAGTACATTTCTTAATCAAATAAGTCAATTTCTTTGTTGTTTGTTTTTATTGTTCCCGTCAGCAATTTTGTTGGTTTCTTTCATAATATTTCTATCTTTATGACCTGTTGGCCATCTTAAAAGAGATGTTATAATTCCTCTTAATGTTTGAACATCCTGTTTATTAAGCTTAGATCTTGTAAAAATATTTCTTATATTTATCATCATGGTTTCCTTTTTTTCTTCAGGCCTTAAGAAGCCCGATACATCAAGCGCGCGCTCTAGATGATTGAAAAATCCTATAATTTCTGCTTTTTTGGCTAAAACTGAATTACTTTTAAAATAATTGCTTTCATCATATTTATTATCAATTCTATTTATTTCTGAAGCTATAATTGCTACTGCTTGGGCTAAATTTAACGATGAAAATTTTGGATTAGTTGGTATTTGTAAAATCATATCGGCATAAGAGACCTGTTCATTTGTTAAGCCTGATTTTTCTCTTCCAAACATAATACCAATATTAGTTTTTCTTTTTAAACTATTGAATATATTGTTTAATTCTAAGGGACCACAATATGGCTTAACCATATCTCTTTTTCTAACAGTGCAAGCGAACACATAAGAGGTATTTGAGATAGCATCTTCAACGCTATTATATATTTTTGCATTTTCTAGGACACTGTTTGCTCCAGCGCATGCTCTAATTGCTTTTAATGATAAGTGATTTTGTTTGGGTGAAACAAGGTATAAAGATTCTAATCCAAAATTAAGCATTGCGCGGGCTGCTGTTCCTATATTTTCTGAAAGTTGAGGTTCTACTAAAATAATTTTTATATTATTTTTATCAATTTTTTGCATTTATTCATTTATCCTTATATATACCTAACATATTGTTGAAATATATGCGCTATATGATATTCAATACATGAGGGAATAAAATTGGTATCTTAATGACTAAAATCAAAGTAAAAAATCCGGTTGTTGAATTAGACGGCGATGAGATGACAAGAATTATTTGGGATCTTATTAAAAAGAAACTTATTCTTCCGTATTTAGATATTGATCTCCATTATTATGACTTAGGTGTTGAATACAGAGATCAAACAAATGATCAAGTTACTATTGATGCTGCAGAAGCTATACAAAAACATGGTGTAGGAGTAAAGTGCGCTACTATAACTCCTGATGAAGACAGAGTTGAAGAATTCAATCTTAAAGAAATGTGGAAATCTCCTAACGGAACTATAAGAAATATTCTTGGTGGTACAGTTTTTAGAGAGCCAATTATATGCTCTAATATTCCAAGACTTGTTCCAGGTTGGACGCAACCAATTGTAATTGGAAGACATGCTTTTGGTGATCAATATAGAGCTACAGATTTTGTAGTTCCTGCAAAAGGAAAACTATCAATGAAATGGGTCTCAGAAGATGGTTCGCAAGAAATTGAAGAGGATATATATGACTTTGAAGATAGCGGAATTGCTATGGGAATGTATAATCATGATAAATCTATTAAGGATTTTGCAAGAGCTTGTTTTAATTACGGTATAAATCGAAAATGGCCAGTTTATCTATCTACAAAGAATACAATTTTAAAGAAATATGATGGTAGATTTAAAGATCTCTTTCAGGAAGTATATGAAAAAGAATATAAAGAACAAATGGACGCATTAAATATTGAATATGAACATAGGCTTATTGATGACATGGTTGCATGTGCTTTAAAATGGTCTGGAGCATTTATTTGGGCTTGTAAAAATTATGATGGTGATGTTCAGTCTGATACAGTTGCGCAAGGTTTTGGTTCACTAGGTCTTATGTCAAGCGCTCTTATGACGCCAGATGGTAAAACTGTAGAAGCCGAAGCTGCTCATGGAACAGTTACTCGTCATTATCGCTTACATCAGAAAGGTGAAGAAACCTCTACAAATTCAATTGCATCAATTTTTGCTTGGACAAGGGGTTTAGCTCATAGAGCGAAATTAGATGATAACGAAGAATTGCAATCATTTTCTAATCTTCTTGAAAAAGTTTGCATTAAAACTGTAGAAAAAGGATTTATGACCAAAGATCTGGCTTTGCTTGTTGGCTCTAATCAGTCATGGTTAAATACTCATGATTTTATTGATAAAATTGACTCCAACCTTCAATCTGAAATGTCTTAAATATTTTCTTTAAGTTTTTTTATTAATTGTTCAAATACATGATCCGACTTTGAGATATCTTTAGCTCCAGCTAATGCCATGTCTTTTCGACCTCCACCACCTTTTCCCCCCATAATTTCAGAACCAATTTTAACCAATTCAACCGCATCATAATCATCTAAAAGATCATTAGTAACGCCAATAGCAATTGATGATTTACCTTCATTAGTTGAAATTAAACAAACAATACCTGTTCCTATATCTTTTTTGCATTCATCAACTAGATGTCTAAGGTTTTTAGCATTTACTCCACTTATTTGATCAAAGAAAAATTTCGATTTATTAAATTCCTCAATCTTTCCATTAAGGATATCTTTTGAAATTATTTTTTCTTTGGCTTTAGTTTGTTTTTTTTCTTCTAGTTTTCTCTCTTTTTCATTTATTTTGTCAATTAAAGATAAAGAATTTAAAGCAATTGATCCAGTTACAGCTTCGACTCTTCTAATACCAGAGGCAACAGAACTTTGAGATATTATTTTAAAATTCTCAATCTCACCTAAACTTTTTACATGGGTTCCACCACATAATTCTTTTGAAAATGAGTCATGGCCCATTGTCAGAACTCTAACCTCACTAGAATATTTTTCTCCAAATAATGCTAAAGCCCCGGACTCAACAGCTTTTTCATAAGTTAAAACCTCTACCATTACTTCTGAGTCATCCCTTATAAGATTATTTATAGTTTCCTCAATCCTAGTAATTTCATCAGAATCTAAAGATTTTTGATGGCTAAAATCAAATCGAAGTTTTTCAGCCGATACCTGAGAGCCCTTCTGCGTTATATGATCACCCAAAACTCTTCTAAGGGATTCATGCAATAGATGGGTAGCAGAGTGATTACACATAATCATTCTCCTATGATCGCTTTCTATTTGTAAATTAACTGTATCTCCTACAGACACAGATCCTTTTTCAACTACCCCATAATGTGCATGAATATTATTTGTCTTTTTTTGTGTATCAGAGATTCTAAAAATAAAATTATCATTCTTCGCAATTCCAACATCCCCCATTTGTCCTCCACTTTCTGCATAAAATGGGGATTGATTAAAGACTAAAATAGCCTCATCACCATGCTTAATTTTATTAGATATTTTATTTTCGTATATTATCCTAGAAATTTCAGCAGCTGATTTATTGTTTTGATAACCTAAAAATTCTGTAGCTTCACATTCGTTTGCAACTTCAAACCATATTTCATCTGTTTTACTATCTCCTGATCCAAGCCATGATTTTTTGGCTTCTTCTTTTTGTTTTCTCATTTCTGAATCAAAAGAGTCTTTATCAAGTTTAAGATTTTTATCCCTGATTAAATCTTCAGTTAAATCTAGTGGAAAGCCATAAGTATCATAAAGTTTAAATGCTGTTGATCCACTAAAAACATCTCCAGGATTTAATGATTTAGACTCATCATTAAATATTTTTATCCCTTTAGATAAAGTAGATATAAATCTTTCTTCCTCTTCAAATACCGTAACCTCAATTAATTTTTCAGCTCGTGATAATTCTGGATAAGCATCACTCATTAGTGTGACTATTTTCTTAATAAGACTATAGAGAACAGGCTCTTTTATGTTTAACAAATATGCATGCCGCATAGCTCTTCGCATAATCCTTCTTAAAACATACCCTCTCCCTTCATTTGAAGGCAATACTCCATCAGAAATTAAAAAAGCTATGGATCTTAAATGATCAGCTATTACTCTAAAACTAGCAATATTTTCATCCGTCTTATTAATTTTAATTATTTCTTCAATGTGATTTATAATTGTAATGAATAAATCTGTATCAAAATTACTTGTTTTGCCTTGTAGAACTGTTGATATTCTTTCTAGGCCCATTCCAGTATCAATTGACGGCTTTGGAAGATATTCTCTATTTTTATTTGAAAGTTGTAAATATTGCATAAAAACAAGATTCCATATTTCAACAAATCTATCTCCATCTTCATTTTTTGAACCTGGGGGACCACCATCAACAGAGTCTCCATGGTCAAAAAAGATTTCAGAGCATGGCCCACAAGGACCTTCATCACCCATTGACCAAAAATTATCATCAGTTGAGATCTTAATAATTTTATTATCAGAAAATCCTGAAACTTTTTTCCATATTTCTTCAGCTTCAGTATCTTCTTTAAATACAGTTAGAAGCAATCTATTAGATGGAATTTCAAACTCATTCACCAATAAATCCCAGGCTAGTTTTATTGCTTCTTCTTTAAAATAATCGCCAAAAGAAAAGTTTCCTAACATTTCAAAAAAAGTCAAATGTCGAGTTGTATGACCTACATTATCAAGATCATTATGCTTACCGCCCGCTCTTACACATTTTTGAGAACTTGTAGCTTTTAAAAAATCAGGTTCTTCTTTACCTTCAAAATAATTCTTAAATGGTACCATCCCTGCATTAACAAACATCAATGTTGGATCGTTGATTGGAACTAGAGGGCTAGAATGAACAATTTTATGATCATTTTTTTCAAAATAATTAAGAAATGTTTTTCTTATGTGAGCAGTACTTTTCATTGCTGCCAAAATAACAGAAATTCAGGAATTGGCACAATGATTATGTAAATTTACTTTGAAGCTACAGATTCTGTTTCATTTTCCTCTGCTTCAGAGACATTAGAAACATCAGAAATTTTTTCTGTATCTTTTACAAGCCCAGCACTTTCACGTATTGCTAATTCAATTTGATTCGATATGTCTGGGTTTTCCTCAAGAAATACTTTTGCATTTTCACGACCCTGTCCCATACGCTCACCTTCATATGAATACCAAGTACCAGATTTTTCAACAATTCCTGCTTCAACACCTAAATCAATAATCTCACCTTTTTTGGAAATTCCTTTTCCGTACATGATATCAAATTCAATTGTTTTAAATGGTGGTGCGACTTTATTCTTAACAATTTTAACTCTTGTTTGATTACCTATTATCTGCTCTCTTTCTTTGATTGCGCCTATCCTTCTAATATCCACTCTAACTGATGAGTAAAATTTCAATGCATTACCGCCTGTTGTTGTTTCAGGGCTTCCGAACATTACACCAATCTTCATCCTAATTTGATTAATAAAAATTATCATACAATTAGATTTTGATATTGATCCTGTAAGCTTTCTTAAAGCTTGACTCATTAATCTTGCTTGAAGACCGGGTAA
This sequence comes from OCS116 cluster bacterium AG-435-F03, assembly GCA_003212795.1. Taxonomy (GTDB): domain Bacteria; phylum Pseudomonadota; class Alphaproteobacteria; order MED-G09; family MED-G09; genus AG-430-B22. Next base: position 686,378 of record QCOV01000001.1, read on the forward strand.
GCTATCACCCATATCACCATCTAATTCTGCTTTTGGTGTCAAGGCCGCAACTGAATCGATAACAATAACATCAACAGCTGCCGACCTTACTAGTGTATCGGCTATCTCTAATGCCTGCTCTCCATGATCTGGCTGAGAGATTAATAGTTCTTCAATATTAACACCTAAATTTCTTGCATACACAGGATCTAACGCATGTTCTGCATCGATAAATCCGCAAACTCCACCTTGCTTTTGTGCTTCGGCCAAAGCATGGAGTGCTAAGGTTGTTTTCCCAGAGCTTTCTGGTCCATAAATTTCAATTACCCTTCCTTTAGGAAAACCTCCTATCCCTAAACCAATATCTAAACCGAGCGAACCACTTGGTATTGAGGAAATTTCAGCAATAGCGCCATCAGAGCCTAATTTCATAATTGAGCCCTTTCCAAATTGTTTTTCAATTTGACTTAATGCTGCATCTAATGATTTTGATTTATCCATATTTTTGTCTTCAACAACTTTCAATGATTTCTTCATTCTTCTACTCCATTCCTTAACTGGTCAACTAGTTATTTGTACTACTTTTGTTCCTTTTTTGCAATAAAAATAAGTTATTGAAAAAAATAGCTATTTTTAATATTGTTCTTGTTATGATCTAAGTTAGATAAAATTTATTGAGGAAAATAAACGAATCGATAATTAAATATTAATCATCTCTGTATATTTTTTCTTTACGCTCATGAGATTCTTGGGCATCTATAGATAAAGTGGCAATAGGTCTAGCAATTAATCTTTTTAAGCTTATTTCTTCTCCGGTTTCTTCACAGTAACCATATGAACCGTCATCAATGCGTGACAAAGCTTCATCAATTTTTGCAATAAGCTTTCTTTGCCTGTCTCTTGACCTTAACTCAAGAGATCTATCAGTTTCAGAAGATGCTCTATCAGCAAGATCAGCAAAATTCGAGGATTCATATTGGAGATTATTCAAAGTTTCTTTTGTTTCGCTTATAATTTCATCACGCCAATCATTAAGTTTCCTTCTAAAAAACTCCTTTTGTTTGGCATTCATAAAAGGTTCTTTATCTGAAGGTGAATAATTTTTTGGTAAACGAGTAGCCATTTTTTTCTCAATCTGAACGCGGTATTTAAATGATAAATAATAAAATCGCAATAGTTTTATAAATAAAAATAAACTTTGTTGAAATTAGTGACTTTGGTAAGTAAGTTGTGTGATATTTTAAAAATTATAAATAGGTGAATCATGAAATTTGAGGGAACTAAAGATTACATTGCTACTGAGGATTTAAGAATTGCAGTAAATGCTTCAATAAGTCTTGAGAGACCTTTACTCGTAAAAGGTGAGCCCGGAACAGGTAAAACTGTTCTTGCTGAAGAAATAGCAAGAGCTCTAGATATGCCAATTTTAACATGGCATATAAAATCGACAACAAAAGCTCAACAAGGCCTTTATGAGTATGATGCTATAACAAGACTAAGGGATTCACAGCTTGGAGATGAAAAAGTTAAAGATGTTAAGAATTACATAAAAAAAGGAAAACTATGGGAAGCCTTTGAGTCTGAGAAACGCCCTATCCTTTTAATTGATGAAATTGATAAAGCTGATATCGAGTTTCCTAATGATTTACTTCAAGAATTAGATAGAATGGAATTCTATGTTTACGAAACAGGAGAAACAATCGCAGCTGAAAAAAGACCTGTTGTTATAATCACTTCTAATAATGAAAAAGAATTGCCGGATGCTTTCCTAAGAAGATGCTTCTTTCACTACATAAGTTTTCCTGATAATGACACAATGCAAAAGATTGTTGATGTACACTATCCAGATATCAAATCAAAATTGGTATCTGAATCTTTGAAAGTTTTTTATGAGTTAAGGGAAATTCCTGGTCTTAAGAAAAAACCATCTACATCTGAGTTATTAGATTGGCTAAAGTTGCTTATGAATGAAGATATAACCCCTGAAATGTTAAGAGAAAAGAACTCTAATAATATAATTCCACCCTTGCATGGTGCACTTCTTAAAAATGAACAGGATGTTCACTTATTCGAAAGATTGGCGTTCTTAGCTAGAAGAGAAGATAATCAAAATTAAAGATGTTTATTAATTTTTTTCAAGAACTCAAACAAGCCAATATTCCAGTCACATTAAGAGAATACCTCACTCTTATTGAAGCTCTAAATGCAGATATTCCTCAAAGAAAAGTTGAAGACTTTTATTATTTATCGAGATCTACTTTAGTTAAGGATGAAAAGAACTTAGATAAATTTGATAGAGTCTTTGGTAATGTATTTAAGGGATTAGAGAACATTGAAGAAATAGAAACTGCAGAAATTCCTGAAGAATGGTTGCAACTTCTTAATGAAAAATACCTTACTGAAGAAGAAAAAAAACAAATCGAAGCCATGGGCGGATGGGAAAAGCTTATGGAAGAATTAAAAAAACGTTTAGAAGAGCAAGAAAAAAGACATGAAGGTGGATCAAAATGGATTGGTACAGCTGGAACTTCTCCATATGGTGCTGAAGGTTACAATCCTGAGGGCGTTAGAATAGGACAAAAAAATAATAAAAATTTCAAGGCAGTCAAAGTTTGGGATAAAAGAGAATTTAAAAATCTTGATGATGATATAGAAATAGGAATTAGAAACATTAAACTTGCACTAAGACGTTTGCGTAAATTTGCAAGAGAAGGTGCTGCAGATACCTTAGATCTACCTGGAACAATAAAAAATACAGCAGATAAAGGATATCTCGATATATCTCTAGTTCCAGAAAGAAGAAATAAAGTTAAAGTTCTTTTATTCTTTGATATTGGTGGTTCTATGGACCCTCATGTTAAATTATGTGAGGAACTATTTTCTGCTGCAAGAACTGAATTTAAAAATATGGAAAACTTCTACTTCCACAATTGCTTATATGAATATGTTTGGAAGGACAACAGAAGAAGGCATGCAGAAAGGTTAAATACATGGGATATTCTTCATAAATATTCATCAGATTATAAAATCATTTTTGTTGGTGATGCGTCAATGAGTCCGTATGAAATAACTTACTCAGGTGGTAGTGTGGAGCATTGGAATGAAGAGCCAGGTGGTTTATGGTTAGAAAGGATAAGTGACATATACTCTAATGTGATTTGGTTAAATCCTGTTGAAGAAAAACATTGGGAATTTACCCCATCAACACAAATTATAAACCAAATTTTATCTGGACGAATGTTTCCTCTTACGCTTGACGGTATTGACAACGCTATGAGAGAACTTAGTATGAAGAAGTAAGTTATGAAAAAATATTTTATATTATTAACATGTATATTAATAGTTGGATGCTCAACTTTATCCAAAGAAGAAAGGCTAGCACTTGAAGCTAAAATAGATCATGAGGAGTGTTTAAGTCTTGGATTTAAAGAAGAGACTGAAGCCTACGGCGGGTGCAGACTTACTCTTAAATCGATAAGGTCTCAAGATAAAACTACGCAAGCTATAAGAAGCAACGGACTAGATGATAGATTTTGCCGAAGATGGTATTACTGTTAGCTTATTACACCTAACTTTTTCTTTAAACTAGAACTTGATGTTGTATATTGAAAAGTAATTTTTTTATCAGGATATATATAACTATGAGCCTCTTGTGCCATTAAAGCGGCCTCATGAAAACCACATAATATTAATTTTAATTTTCCCGGATAGGTGTTTATGTCGCCTATAGCGAAAATAGCATCTTGATTAGTTTCGAATTTTTCAGTGTCCACTTCAATTAAGTTTTCATTCAGATTTAAACCCCAATCAGCAACAGGTCCTAATTTCATTGTTAAACCAAAAAAAGGTAACAAAATTTGACAGTTTATATCTTTAATTTGATCGCCATTTTTAATAGAAATACCCTCTAATTTATTATTCTCCCCTGATAATTGATTAATCTGACCTAATTCAAAATTGATTGTTCCAGCTTCAATTAATTCTTGAACTTTATTTACGGTATCAGGTACAGCTCTAAATTCTTTTCTTCGGTGTACTAGTGTCAAAGACTTTGCAGAGGTATGGAGATCGAGCACCCAATCAAGAGCTGAATCGCCTCCCCCAGCAATTACAATATCTTTATCTTTAAATTTATCCTTGTCTCTAATTGAATAAAAAACAGAGGAATCTTCATAATCTTCAATATCCTTTATTGGAGGTTTTTTAGGTTGAAAACTCCCGCCTCCAGCAGCAATTACAATAACTTTAGTGGAAAATGTATCACCAAAATCCGTTTTTACTTCCCATCTATCATCAACTTTTTTTAATTCAGTTACAATTCTTGATAAATGAAAAACCGGATTAAATGGTTCAATCTGTTTTATTAGAGAACTCACTAAGCCCTCACCTGTAATCTCAGGTATCCCCGGAATATCATAAATTGGTTTATCTGGATACAGCTCAGCACATTGTCCGCCAGGTTTATCAAGTATATCAATGATATCACATTTTATATCTAATAAACCTAATTCAAAAACTGAAAACAAGCCAACAGGACCTGCCCCAATAATTAAACAATCTGTTTCAATTCGATTAGCTTGCATTTTAGAATTGTTTTTCTGGAAGATTTACAATTAAACCATCTAAGTCATCAGTAATTTTAATTTGGCAAGAAAGCCTACTTTCATCCGTTACATCAAATGCAAAATCAAGCATATCCTGTTCCATTTGTTCTGCTTTTCCAGTTTTATCAACCCAATTTTGATCTACATAAACATGGCATGTTGCACAAGCGCATGCACCTCCGCAATCAGCATCAATTCCTGGAACACCATTTTGAATAGCTACTTCCATCAGTGATGTATCTTTTTCTGCATCAATTGAATGCTCTGTTTTATCAAATTCTATAAATGTAACTTTTACCATTAATAAATTTACCTCTTATAAATCATTCTCTATTATGCCTTTTAACGAAAAAACCTATGTCTTTACAAGGATTATTTTACTTATTACAACCCTGAAATACACAATTTTAAGAATAAAAGAAATAAAATATGAGTGAAAAGATAAACAGTCTTCAAGATAGACCTTTAAGTATACTTATGCCCAGCTATAGAAGCCATCCATATACTGGGGGGCAAGGTATCTATATGAGACTAGTTACAAAAGCAATGAGAGATCTTGGGCATAAAGTAGAAGTTGTATCTGGCCAGCCTTACCCAATACTAGATGAAGGAGTAAAGCTCACTAAACTTCCTTCACTTGATCTTTACTCATATGATAATCCATTAAAAGCATTTAATTTAAGTTTATTCAAAAATAAAATTGATTTATTCGAATGGATTAGTCACTTAACCGGTGGCTTTTCTGAGCCATATACATTCGGAGAAAGAATGGCAAAATGGGCTAAGTTAAATTACTCCAATTATGATGTTGTTCATGACAATCAAACTTTAGCATATGGTCTTTTAAAACTAAAAAATATGGGTATACCAGTTGTTGGCACAATTCATCACCCTATTACAATGGATAAAAAAATAGATATAAAACATGCTGAGACAATATCCTTAAAAATTCTGAAATGGAGATGGTATAGCTTTTTAAATATGCAAATGAAGGTCGCAAGGCAATTAGACCCAATTATAGTAGTATCAGAGAATACAAGAAAAGATTTAGCAAAGGATTTTAAAATTGATATCAAAAAAACAAGAAAAGTTCTTCATGGTATCGATCATCTCACCTTTAAGCCTATTGAAAAAATTAAAAGAAAATCTAATCAATTAATTACTACTGCTAGTGCTGATGTCCCTTTAAAAGGATTGATTTATTTAATTCGTGCATATGATTTGTTGCTAAAAGACTTTCCTGAGCTTCAACTTGTTGTTATAGGAAAATTAAGAGAAGGCCCAACATCAAAAGAGTTAGATAAAAAAGGAATTAGAGAAAAAGTTAGGTTTGTAAGCGATTTAACAAGTGATGAAATTGCTCAACTTTATGCAGAATCCACAATTGCAGTTTCACCATCTGTTTATGAAGGTTTTGGCTTTCCCGCAGGAGAGGCTATGTCTTGCGGAATACCATTAGTTTCAACTAATGGAGGGTCTTTACCTGAGGTTGTTGGCGATGCAGGGATAATTGTAAATCATTCTGATCCTCTTTCTCTATATCAGGGTATTAAAGAATTACTTGATGATGAAGAAAAGAGATTCGTATATGGGAAAATGGGTAGAGAAAGAGTTTTAGATAAATTCACATGGGAAAGAGCTGCAAGAGAGCTTGTTGATGTTTATAAAGAGGCTATAATTAATGCTAACAATTGATCTTGATAAATTAAATATTGTTGATGGCTCAAAAATATTAGACCTTGGTTGCGGAAAAGGCCGTCACATTCATAAACTTTATTATTATAGCAAATGTCATGTAATAGGTTTAGATCTCTCATTAAAAGAATTGAAATATACTTATCAAGGATTTCAACAATATCCCGACATAAATGAATCAAGCGATAGAAAATTTAGTTTAATGGCTGGAACTGCCCTTCAATTGCCCTTTAAAGACAATACTTTTGATCACATAATATGTTCGGAAGTATTAGAACATATATATGATTATGAGAATGTTATTAATGAAATATATAGAATTTCAAAACCAGGGGCTAGTATAGGCGTGTCTGTTCCAAGATGGTTACCAGAGAAAATTTGTTGGCTTTTATCAGATGATTATCACAATGAACCTGGAGGGCATATAAGAATTTTTAAATACTCCGAATTAAAGAAGGCATTTTTAGAAAATGGTTTTAATTACAGAGGTAAAGAACATAAACACGGATTACATTCTCCTTACTGGTGGCTTAAATGTTTTGTTGGAGTAAAGAGAGAAGACAATACATATGTTAATTTTTATAAAAGATTTCTTGAATGGGATATCATGAAAAAACCTTTATTAACTCGCATCTTAGAAAAGCTATTTGATCCATTAATGGGAAAATCTATAGTTCTTTACTTCAAAAAAAATAATTAATTAAAATAAATGAATTCATTAACTAAAAACTTAAAAGGCCCAATAGAAAGAATTGTCTTTTTGCAAAGAAAGGATGGTTGTATACCTTGGACTGAAGATGGTGTGTTTGATGCATGGAATCATCTTGAATGCGTAATGGCTTTAAATACTCTTGGATATTCTAAAGAAGTTGATTTAGGGCTTTCTTATTTAAAAAAAAATCAATTAGATGATGGCTCTTGGTTAGGAGAACTAGGAAGCACATTGGATATAGACGAAAAAAAAGGCACTTTCATCAATAAAGATATAAAATCAAAAGTATATTTCAGAGACACAAACTTTGCGGCATATATTGCAACAGCCTGCTGGCATGATTTCTTGATAAACAATTCAGTTGATAGGTTGACCAATAATTGGGAAATGATTGAAAAAGCTATAAATTTTGTAATAGAAAATCAAATGGAGGATGGGTCAATTAGGTGGGCAGCAAAGAGCCTTGAGGCACCAAAAGATGACTCACTTCTGACTGGTTGTTGCTCAATTTACAAAAGTCTAATTTGCGCAATTAATTGCTCCTCACAATTAAATAGAGAGAATCCTAATTGGACTAAGTCATTAAAAAAATTAGAAAATGCAATCAAAAATAAACCTGAGAGCTTTGATAAGACATGGGAATCAAAAAAAAGATTCTCTATGGATTGGTATTATCCTGTTCTTTGTGGAGCAATCGTTGGAAAAAAAGCGGAAGAAAGAATTAACTCTCAATGGAATAAGTATGTACTAAATGAAAAAGGATGTTTATGCGTCTTGGATCAGCCATGGGTTACGATTGCTGAAACAGCAGAACTTGCTATTGCTTTAATTAAAATTCAAAAAAAAGATAAAGCTACAGAATTATTGTCTTGGATTAATGATTATATTGATAGTGATGGCGCTTATTGGATGGGAAGGCAGGTTACTGAAAAAGTATTTTGGCCAATGGAAAAGCCTGGATGGACCTCAGCTGCTGTTATTTTGGCTTACGATGCACTTCATAATTTTTCGAAAGGATCAAAGATCTTTTTAGATGATCATCTAATTTAATTTCTCTAACACTCTTAGTGATTTAACAGCCTCAACCTCCTTAAAGTTTTCCTCTGATAAAGCTTTTCTGTAAATTTCGTATGGAGGCCTACCACCATCATCAGGGTTAGGAAAAACATCATGGATTGCTAATATTCCTCCTTTTATAATTTTATCTTTCCAATTATTGAAGTCATTAAAAGCAGCTTCCATTGTATGGCCGCCATCAATAAAAACCATTGAGAGAGGTATTTTCCAGTATCTTGATACCAATGAAGAGTCTGAAACTATTGGTACCACAGTATCCAATAAATTTGCTTTACGTAAATTTCGCATGAATTCAGGAAAAGAATTTATTCTTCCAGTCTCCTCATCAAACAATTCAATGTCATGGTATTCCCATCCAACTTGATTTTCTTCTGATCCAGTGTGATGGTCTACAGAATAAACACACCCACTATATTTCTTAGCGGCAGTAGCAATATAAATTGTTGATTTACCACAATAAGATCCTATTTCCAGTATTGGACCTTTTTTTGAAGAGTTTAATGCATAATTGTAAAGGCAAATTCCTTCATTATGATCTATAAAGCCTTTAACAGAATTAAAATGGGAAGGGAGTTTCATTGGCAATAACTTTCTGTGGAGGCATTAGAGATCATGTTTCGGATAATAACCTTGTCATTTGGTGCGATATTTAAACCATACTTAATTCGTATCGCTTGCCATCTTTTTATATAAGCGCAAGCAAGATTTTTATTAGACGGCAAATACTCAGATGGCCCCTTGTCAGATTTTTTTCTATTTTCGATATCATATGCAGGAAGAAGGTTTAGTGGATCGTTTGCAAATTGCTCTTTTTTGGACGACGACCAGGAAAATCCTCCATGTCGATGAGCATAACTAAGCGGTATTACATGATCTATGTCTATATCTGATGCATCGGTAAGAAGAACTCCAGTTAGTTGGCCGATCCAAGAACCTTTAAGTACTCGGCAATCTCTGGAAGTGGCAAATTCTACCCTTGCCTGTGATTGTGATATCAATACTTCTGCCCGAGTATTCTGACAGTCTCTATCTTCATCTATCCAATGCTTCCAATCTTTTCTATTATATCGTTTTATCCCTTTATTATTAACCGCTTCATCACCTGTTAGATCTGAGCAAGCATTGCTGTGACAATGATAAACGGAGGTTGATCTATTGTAATGACCCCCATTAGAGTCTGTTCGACCAGGGTGAGAAAAAGAGGAATTTCCAAAAAATATAAAAGTTAAGGCGATCAAGAAAGATAAACGAATTTTCATAATTTTTTTACTGACATCTAAGAAATATGCTTTGCTTTATATTGTGTAAATTCTTTCTTAACGACTCCGGCAAGAAGATAAACACCAATTAAATTTGGTATTGCCATCAAGAAAAGAGAGGAGTCAGATAAATCTATTACTTTAGTTAGGTCCAAAGATGCTCCAACTATTGCAAATGAACAAAAGATTAATTTATATAATAGTTCAATGGATTTTTTTTCACCAAAAATAAATGTTACTGCTTTTACACCATAATACGACCAAGAAATAGCTGTTGAAAATGCAAAAAGAATTGCAACAATAGCTAATAAATAAGGGAACCAAGGTAGAACTGATCCAAACGCTTGGGATGTCATTCTTGCTCCCTCTATGCCACTGCCTGAACTAAAAACGCCAGTAGTTATAATTACAAGAGCCGTGATGGTGCAAATCACAACGGTATCTATAAATGGTTCAAGCAAGGAGACAATGCCTTCCGTCGCAGGTTCATTTGTTTTAACTGCTGAATGTGCAATTGGCGCAGAGCCTATACCTGCTTCATTCGAGAATACCGCCCTTCTAAAGCCCAATATCAAAACACCTAAAAATCCACCTGTAACCCCTTCTGGAGAGAATGCGCCAACAAAAATAGATTTAAGCGCAATTGGAATTTGATCAATATTTACAATTAATATAACTAACGCACTAATAATATATATTATTGCCATGCTTGGGACTAATTTTGATGTCACTGCAGCAATCCTTTTTATGCCTCCAATTATCACTACCCCTAAAAGAAATGCAAAAATTACCCCATAAACCCATGAATTAAGGTCTAAAAAACCACCTTGGCCACCAGAAACATAGATAATCAAATCCAAAGATTGATTTACCTGAAACATATTTCCACCGCCCAATGAGGCAAATACACAAAAAATAGCAAACATGTAAGCCAAAAATTTTCCTAAAATTGGCATCCCTTTTTCCGATAAGCCTTTTGTAAGATAATACATTGCACCACCAGATACACTCCCATCAGGATTTATGTTTCTGTATTTAACTCCAAGCGTACATTCACAAAATTTAAGAGACATCCCAAGTAAACCCGATAATATCATCCAAAATGTTGCTCCAGGACCTCCAAGAGATATTGCAACTGCAACACCGCCAATATTTCCTAAACCTACAGTGCCAGATAATGCAGTTGAAAGGGCCTTAAAATGCGAAACCTCTCCAGAAGAATCACTGCTTGTGTATTTACCGCTAACAAGGGCAATAGAATGCCTAAAAGCGCTAAAATTCACAAATTTAAAGTAAAATGTACAAAAAAGTCCTCCTAAAATTAACCAAATTACAATCAACTCAACATTTGTTGAGCCCAGAGGTAAACTATAAAAAACTATACTGGAGACTACTTTTGAAACAGGCTCAAGAAAATTATTAATACTTTCATCAATCCCTGCAAAAACCTTTATCGGAGTAAAAGATATCAAATTTAATAAAATTATATTATATAAATTTCTTTTCATAAAATTGAGTAATCCTATAGATTAAATAGGATATTATTTGGTAAATATTTAAATACAAACAATTTAATGATTTTTTAGGATAATTATGGCTTCTCTTGAGATTAATTCACTAGTTAAAAAATTTTCTGAAACTACAGCTATAAATGATATTTCGATAAGAATATTAGATGGGGAAATGGTAGGTATTATAGGCAAGTCAGGTGCGGGTAAATCTACACTCATGAGATTAATTAATCGATTAATCGAACCGACAAGCGGATCTATTGCTTATAATGGAATTGAAATTACCTCTCTTAAAGGTAAAAACTTAAAACAATGGCGGTCGAAATGTGCAATGATTTTTCAACAATTCAATCTAATAGATCGCTTAGATGTATTAACGAATGTCTTAAGTGGAACATTAGGTATTAATTTTAAATTACTGAAATTATTGAAGATTTATAGTAAAAAAGAAAAAATTGAAGCGCTAACATATTTAAATAATTTAGATCTTTCAGATAAAGCGCTGCAAAGAGTTGGAACGCTCTCTGGGGGTCAACAGCAGAGAGTGGCTATCGCAAGAGCGATGATGCAGAATCCATCAATTTTACTTGCAGATGAACCTATTTCTTCTTTGGATCCAAAAAACTCAAAGGTTGTTATGGATGACATAAAAAAGATTAATAAAAAAGATGGCATCATGGTCATATGTAACCTTCACTCCCTAGAAATAGCTAAAGAATATTGTGATCGTTTGATTGGTTTATCTGATGGAAAAATAGTCTTTGACGGCCATCCATCCTCTCTCACTAAAGAATTAGCAGAACAATTATACGATTTAGAAAATGAATGATTCTCTTCTTAAAAGGCATATAACTATATATTCTGAGCAATTAAGAAGCAGAAGATTATGGAATATATTTATCATTCTTATTTTTGCTGTATCTTTTTTTATGAGTTCTTCAATAATTGACTTTAATTTATCTCAAATAATTGATGGTTTTCCGAGACTTAGTGATTATATCGTTAAAATACTACCTAATCTTGATATTAATCTAATTCTCGAAAACTCAAAAACTGAAGGCTCCATTCAATATTGGTATTTTAATTTTAAAAAATACGCCGCCCTTCTCTATGAAACATTTAATATGGCGGTTTTAGCGACCTTAATGGGTTTTATATTTGCTTTAATCTTAAGTTTTTTGTCAGCTAAAAACATAACTCCAAATATTTATAGCTACCATCTCGTAAAAAGAATTTTAGAATTCCTCAGAGGGGTTCCTGAAATTATATTTGCTATACTTTTTGTTTGGGCTCTAGGTGTCGGTCCTCTAGCAGGTATTATAGCAATAACTATTCATACAACTGGTGCATTAGGAAAGTTATTTTCGGAAGTTCATGAAAATGCAGACTTGAAAACATGCGAAGCTATTCGATCTCATGGAGGTAATTGGGTTTCTGAAATGCGTTATGGAATAATCCCAAAAGTTCTTCCGAATATAATATCTTATGCTCTTTTGAGATTTGAGATCAACATAAGAGCGTCAACTGTTATAGGATTTGTTGGAGCTGGAGGAATCGGCCAAGAGCTTTATCTTGTAATTAATTTCAATTATTACGAAGAAGTAAGCGCAATAATTCTTCTGATTATATTAACCGTTATAACTATAGATATTTCATCAGGAAGAATTAGGCAAAAAATTATTGGAGAGATGGGTGTCTGAAAAAGATATAATATCACTCTGTCCGAAAGCATTTTACCCTTTATGGAAACGCTCACCAATAGTTTTTACAGGTTACATACTAGTAATTTTCTATTTTCTATTTTGCTTATATTATTTTGATTTCTCCTTAGGAAAAATACTTTCTGGTCTTTCAAATATGAAACCTATTTTAGTTGCAATGTTTACCTGGAATGATTTTTTTAATTGGAATTTTAATTCTATCTTCACTGGTCTAGCTCAAACACTTGGTATGGCATTCTTAGGTACATTCTTAGCCACTTTGGTGTGTATACCAATTAGTTTTGTTGCTTCGCGTCAAATTTTCAAATTTGGTTTAATACGTTTTCTTATAAAACGCTTTTTAGATTTTATTAGAGGAGTTGATATTTTAATCTGGGCAATTATTTATGTAAGAGCATTCGGTTTAGGACCATTTGCTGGGTTACTATCTATATTCACAGTTGATGTAGGAACACTTGGAAAGTTATTTTCAGAAGCAACAGATAATGCTGATGCTCGTCAAATTGAAGGTATGCAATCAACCGGTGCCAGCAAGATTTCAGTAATTCGTTACGGATTAATTCCGCAAATTTTTCCAATATTTATTTCGCAAAGCTTATATTTCTTTGAGTCTAATACAAGATCAGCAGTAATTCTTGGTGTTGTTGGTGCTGGAGGAATTGGTTTACAGCTAACTGAGAGAATGAAGGCGCAATACTGGGATCAAACTCTATTTATCATAATATTAATTCTTATAATGGTTGCGATTATCGATACAGCATCAAGAATTATTAGGAAAAATATCATAGATGAATAAATTCTTTAATGAATCCAAATATTTCTTTCGTATTGGCTTTCCAATGCTTGGTTCACAATTATCATTTATGATTATGTCAGCTACGGATACAATAGTTGCTGGAAGAGCCGGAGCTGACCAACTCGCAGGTCTTGTAATAGCCAATTCCTTTACTTATCCGATTTTCATGTTTATGGCGGGGATAATTTTTTCTGTCATTCCAATTGTAGCGCAACTTAATGGTGCAAATAAAGATCTAGAAATAGGTCAAAAAATAAGAGAAGTCTTTTGGTTGGCTACTTTACTTGGCCTTCTTTTAGTTATTATTTTCTATTTTGGTAGCCAATTACTGATCTTTTTGCCTATTGATGAAACAATTACTTCAATATCTATTTCTTATCTCAAAGCAATTTCCATAGGTATGTTTTTCTATATATTGTATAGACTGTTAAGTTCATATAGCGAGGGTTTAACTCTTACAATTCCAGTTTTCATAGTTGTCTTCATGGGCGCATTAATAAATATCCCGCTGGATATAATATTTGTATATGGATATTTCGGATTACCAGAGATGGGAGGTGTTGGTTGTGGATATGCTACAACAATAGTTTCAACACTAATGTTTGTTGCAATGCTTGGCATTGTTTTATTTTCCAAATCCTATAAGAAAAATAAATTATTCAGTAGATTTGATGGGCCATCTTTGAAAACCTCCATGGAGGTTTTCAAGCTTGGGACCCCCATTGGTTTTGGAATATTTGTTGAATTAAGCATGTATTCAGGGGCTGCCATAATTCTAGCACCGCTTGGGGAAAATGTTGTCTCGGGTCATGCTGTTGCACTCAACATTGCAAGTATTGTTTTTATGTTACCGCTGGCTATTGGTCTTGCCGCATCAACGAGGGTCGGTAATCTTCTGGGAGAAAAGAGGTATATTGATGCACGATATTCATCCAAGGTTTCTGTATACCTATGTTTAATAGGCGCCCTATTTAATATGACACTCCTAGTCACACTGGGTGACAAACTTATATCACTTTATACAACCGATCTTATGGTTTTTTCCGTTGCAAGTCATTTAATTGTTTTTGCCGCCATTTTCCAAATTCCCGATGGTATTGGCATGGGAAGTCTTGGGGCATTGAGAGGATATAAAGATACTTTCATGACAATGGTTTTCATCATTATTGCCTATTGGGTATTTGCTATCCCTTTTGGGTACTATCTTACCTATTACGGCATAAACCAACCCATGGGAGAAAGCGGAATGTGGATTAGCATGATTGTCGGTTTGACAATATTTGCAACTCTTATTTCAAGAAGATTAAATAAAATCTCAGGGCTTCATGCTGTGATCAGAAAAGAGAAGGTTCCTCAATTTTGAAATTATTCATTGTTTCATAAACCTATACGGGGCAAAGCCATTTATTAAATTTATTGTCTTTTCCTTCAGTGACTCTCAGTAATCGGTTTTTTAGAATCATCGTTGTTTTTCCTGCTTTACCATTTCCAACAGGCTTTCCATCTAGACTGTTGACTGGATAAACAAGATGACTAGATGATGTGATGAAAACCTCCTTTGCCTCTTCGAGCTCCCTTCTAGGAATGCGTCCAATGTTCATTTCGATACCCTCGTCTTCAGCTATCTCGATAATACTCATTCGGGTAATACCGTGCAAAACTTCGTCCTCGTGAGCCGTCCTGAGGACTCCACCTTGATTAACTATAAATACATTCGATGTTGGTGCCTCAGTTACATAGTCCTCACTATCAGTAAGAATGATTTCATCGTATCCATTTTTTCTTGCTTTC
This sequence comes from OCS116 cluster bacterium AG-435-F03, assembly GCA_003212795.1. Classification (GTDB taxonomy): domain Bacteria; phylum Pseudomonadota; class Alphaproteobacteria; order MED-G09; family MED-G09; genus AG-430-B22. The sequence continues at coordinate 701,523 of QCOV01000001.1, forward strand.
CACTTGGCCATCATTGGAGAGGTATAATTAGCAGCTATCTTTATCTGCGGTTCAATGATGTCCTGTCTTCTCTGATGCCGCTCTTTCTCAATCCACACACTTAACTGCTTGGAACTATGAAATGGCTGCGAATTCTTTTTGATAATATCCTTCTGAGGATCATAAGCAGCAATAGCAACTTTGGTAAACGGGTCCTGGGGTACTACGTCAATTTCTATGGACGCAATATAAACACTGATTTTAATGAATTTACTTCCAGGATTTTCTTTAACCGTATCAAAAACTGCATCAATTAATTCATTCTCCATATAGTCAATGGGAATTCCTGCCATAAGGCATGATTTGAGAAGTCTCTCGATATGTTTATCAACCCTAAAAATAAATGTTCCATTTTCATTTTCGAAAATAGGAATAAAACCGAAAATCAAGGAACCCCTTTGATGGGAGTGCGACAAAATATGAACTGACGCATCATTCCACTCAACAAACTCTCCATCTATCCAAATTTTTCTTTTCATATTATTTAACGAATCACCTTTAAATTTTTATGATAACCTAAAATTGCTATGTACCCTATTCTGATAAACATATGGATGACTATTGGTATTATTACCTTCATCATTTTACTTATAATAAGTGCTCCCTATGGCAGGCACTCAAGATCAGGATGGGGATTAACTATACCCAAAAGACTTGGATGGATAGTAATGGAAAGCCCAGCATTATATCTTCTCTGGATATACTATTTTCTTTATGATGGATTTAGTAATCCTGTTCTCATTTTCTTTTTGATTATCTGGTCAGTACATTATTTCAATAGAAGCTTTATATGGCCAATGAGAATAAAAAAAGATGGAACAATGCCCGTTTTAGTTGCCTTAATGGCCTTTTTGTTTAATGCCGTTAACACATTTTTACATGGCTATTGGTTTTTTCTTTTGGATATTAATTACGATATATCATGGTTTTCTGAGCCAGTTTTCATAATTGGTTTTTTGATATTTATTATAGGTGCTTTCATTAATATTCATTCAGACAATATTTTAATGCGGTTAGCAAAAAATACAGAGCATGGATACAAAATTCCACAAGAAGGATTGTATAAATATGTATCTAGTCCAAATTATTTGGGGGAAATTATAGAATGGCTTGGATGGGCCATTCTCACTTGGAGCGTATCTGGATTAGTATTCTTTTTCTGGACAATATTTAATTTACTTCCAAGAGCTATAAGCCATCATAAATGGTATAAAGAAAAATTTGAGGATTACCCAAAAGAGAGAAAAATAATTATTCCAAAAATCCTTTAAGGTCTCTTTCTCATAATTAGTTTGTAATATAAATTTGTTAACAATTTTGGAGTTAACCACATAAGGAAAGCCAGAAACTTATTAATTCCACCGTTAATATATAAATCTTTACCCTTCATTGTCTCGTCAAAAGCTTGTTTGGCTACGGTTTTTGAGTTCATCCACATAAAACTTGGTATAGAACTTTTGAATTCGCCCATTTGATCGTGAAATTCTGTATGAGTAAAACCTGGGCAAACAGCACAACAATAAATATTATTATCTTTATATTCTTTATGAATACCCTCTGAAAATTTAATTACCATTGATTTAACGGCAGTATACATACCCCCAGAGTTTGATGCTGGAGCAAATCCTGCAAGTGAGGCAATATTAATAATTCTTCCAAAACCATTACTTATCATATTTTGTATAAATAACTGGGTTAAAGATACAACTGATGTTGATAAAACATTAATAAAATTTATGTGGTCTTCATATGAAATCTTGTGAAAGCTATCTAAAGTTCCATAACCTGCATTATTGACTAAAAAATCAGGCATAAGATCATTTCTTTTACATTCATCATAAATTCTCTCATATTCAGGTATCTGACTTAAATCTGCTGCAATAACCATTATTTTTATTGAAAACTTTTCCTGTATATCTTCCTTTATCTTGATAAGGTTATCTTCACGCCTTGCTAAAAGGATCAGATTAATGCCCTTTTCAGCCATAATATATGCTATATCTTTACCTATCCCAGATGAAGCTCCTGTAATAAGAGCATTTTTTCCAATAAAATTATCTGCCATATCTAAGTTTTCTCAAAAGTTAAATATAATTTATTCAGACCCCGTAAAGCAAAATGTGATCGATGAAGAAAATCATTTTTATTTTCAGCAAGATTAATATTAGTTAGTCTTTCTAGAAGTATTTGAAATGCTAATCTCATTTCTTGCCTTGCCAAAGGGGCGCCAATACAATGATGATGAGAGGTTCCATACGCAAGATGTTTGCCTGGGTTTTTTCTATCTAAAATCATATCCATAGGACATTCAAATTGCTCTTCATCTCTATTGGCTGATCCAAAACGCATATCAATTATTGAACCCTCTGGTATTTCAACCCCTGATAACAAAACATCCTTTCTAACTCTTCTAAAAAGACTCTGCACAGGTGTTTCTAGTCTAATTATTTCCTCTACGAAATTTTTATATTTTGCTTTTCCAGAGATAAGGTCGTCCATCTTGTCTCTTTGTTGCATCAACATCAACATTCCACTACCTAAGGAATCAGTAGTTGTTTCATTACCACCAATGTTTAAGTCACTTACAATTGAGAGAAGTTCTTCAGTTTCTAATTTCTTTCCATCTTCATCAATATAATTAACAAGGTCAGAAATTATATCATCTTTTGGATTCAATCTTTTTTCTTCAAATGTTTTAACCATATAATGTTGAAATTCTACTAGCCTCTCAGCTACAGAGATTTCTTCTTCTTCGCTAAGCATTTGACTTAAACCTGCAGAAGTATCTTGCGACCAGGATTTAAGTTTCGGAAGGTCTTTTTTAGGAAAACCTAACCTATCTTGAATAACATTCATTGGTAAAGGTATACAAAATTGAGAAACAAACTCGACCTCCCCATCATCTATAAAGGAATCAATTAAATCATTAATTAAATTCACAATATAGGGTTCCATATTTTTTACTCTTTTTGCAGTAAAAGATGGGTTTGCTGCCTTTCTAAATTTAGTATGATATGGCGGCTCTGCACCAAAACAAGGTATCTGCTGCCATCCCTTTTCTCGAAAAACCCTTCCTACACTATCTCCGTGTTTCCAATAACCCTTTTTTTTATGCTTTGAATCTTTTTCCCAATAGGCTGCTATATCGCGTGAAAAGTAATCGTAATCCGTTAATACTCTTTTTAAATCATCATATTTAGTGACAACATAAAAACCTGTATCTTTGCTATGATAAACTGGGGCCTCTTCTCTATAAACTTTATAGGCTTCATAGGGGCTTTCAATAACATCGGGGTCTAAAAGATTATAATTTTCAGGTGATTTTATTTTTTTATTCATTTTAAAACTTTCTAAATACAAAACTATAGGATTAGGGGTGGATTACCAAGCGTAAATTCAACATGATTTTGGATTCTTAAGGTTTCTTTATCAATATCGCCATTAATATCTAATGGATCAATTTGGCGACCGAAAGTAATTGTATACTTAAATTCCTCTTTATTTACCAGTTCGCTAAATAGACTAATGTTTTTTAATTCTTCATTAAAAATATCTAAAAAATAATAGAAAAGTGAATTATGCCCATCCATATGAAAAGGTATAATTGGCGCATTATATTTCTTTGACAGCTTAACAATAGTGTTTAACCAAGGTCTTTCAAACAACTTGAAGCCTTTTCTTTTAGAAAGGCGAGATGATGGAAAAACTAATAAACACTTACCTTCATTAAGAGTCTCCTTTGTTCTTTTCAGAATTTCTTTGCTTTTACCTATATTTTTATTGTCATCATTCCAATCGACAGGAATAATAATATCTTCAAAACCTTTAGATAATTTAATCATGTCAATATTTGCATAAAGCGTATAATCAGGGCGCCTATCTTTCATAACTTCAAACATTACTATTCCATCAGTAAGACCAGTTGGATGATTTCCCGCTAATATGATTGGGCCATGTTCTGGTACCAATTCAATATTTCTTATATCTAGATTAAATTTCAGCAGATTTGTTAAATAAGTAAAACATTCAAAACCAGATATATTAGAAATATCGTCGGTAATGTTTTTTGCTGTTTGATATTTAAATATTTTAAAAATTGTAGGCTTTATAACCGACCACAAATACTTATTAGACATCAATTTAGGACATCTTTCTTCTATAATTTCATCAATAGGATGAATTCTATGCATCTAATATACTCTCAATCTTTATATCCCTTTGCCTTCTTGCATTAAGAACAAAACCCATCGCTGCACAAAGAGAGATTATTGCTGAACCACCGTATGAAAGCATAGGTATTGGAACACCAACTATTGGAATTAATCCAGTTATCATCGCGCAATTAATAAAGAAATATAAAAAAATCAATACAGATATTGATCCACATGCAACTGAACTAAATCGACTTCTAGCTACGATTGAAGTATGCATAGATATTATAATAAAGTAGGAAAAAATTGAGAAAATAAATATTCCCCCTACTAATCCTGTTTCTTCAAGGAGCACTGCTAACATAAAATCATTATGTTTTTCAGGAAGAAAATTAAGCTGGCTCTGTGTGCCTGACATAAAACCTTTTCCAATTAAACCTCCAGAACCAATAGCTATTTTTGATTGAATTATATGATAACCTGATCCGAAAGGATCCTTATCAGGATCAAGAAAAACTTCTAATCTTTTCATTTGGTAAGGCTTTAAGCTAGTAATAATGAGCGGGATAGTCACAAAAACAAATGATGAGCCCAATACAACCCATTTCAAATAAAGCCCAGAAAAGAAAACAGTAGAAAACCCTGCTAGAATTAGTAAAACAGCTGTCCCCAAATCAGGTTGATTTAAAATTAAAAAAGAGGGAACCAAAATTAGTATTACTGGTAATACATTGTATCTCAATTGCCTAGATTTGCTTTCTCCAAAAAAACTATAATAGGAAGCTAATGTTAAAATTAGTATAAATTTTAAAAACTCTGATGGCTGAAAACTTGTTCCTCCTAAATTTATCCATCTAGACACTGTTGAAGACTCAAATACATATAGCCAAGCCAGCATAGCCAGTATCACAAAGTACATTGGAAAAGAAATAACTCTCAGAATTCGAAAACTAATAAAGGAAAAAAATATAAAAAATATGAATCCAACTATTAAACGAAGAAAATGATTCGTTACTGTCTGATTAAATTCTCCACCAGAAATGGAAAATAGCATCAATAATCCGGTAGAACCTAACATAAGTAAACAAAGTGGTATGCCGTAATTAATACCTCTAAATTTATCAAAGTAGAGAGTTTTTTTATGTAAAATGCTCTTTCTTTGTTTTCTATACATTTTTATGCTTTTGATCCCTGGGTTTTAATTTTTTGACATGCTAATAAAATATCCCTTCCTAGAGGCGCAGCTTTTTGGCTGCCTGAACCTCCATGCTCTATAACAATTGAAACAGAATATTTTGGTTGTGTTGTTGGAGCATAACCAACAAAAAGAGCATGGTCTCTTTCATTCCAAACTTTTGAAATAATTATTTCTTCTTTTCTTTCTTCTTCAGTTATTTCTTTTACTTGTGAAGTTCCAGTCTTACCTGCCATTCTCCAGTTATCCGCTTCAATTCTGCTAGAATAAGCATTACTACCTTTTTCATTAACAGCTATATCCAATAAATCTCTAAGCAAATCTAAATTAGAAAAATTAAATCCAGCAGGCCTTATTTTATTTTTTTTATTCAAATTTGGTGATTTTATTATTTTAGGCTCGATGTAGAACCCTTTGTTTGCAATCATTGATATCATTACATTTAATTGCAAAGGAGTTGCAGAAATATAACCCTGGCCGATACCAGCAACTAGTGTATCGCCTAAATTCCAATTATTATTAATATTATTTTCTATCCACTTTTTAGTTGGCACTAGCCCATTTCTCTCTTTGTCACTAATTAAATCGAAATTTCTACCAAATCCTAATCGAAGAGCCATATTGGCAATCTTTTCAATACCAAGTCTTCTAGCAAGGTCATAAAAATAGACATCGCAAGATTCTTTTATTGCCTTTCTAAGATCGACCTCTTCATGGCCCTTATCCTTCCAACAATGAAAATTTCTTTTTCCATATTTTGTTTTTCCGTTACAAAAAACCTTATCATCTGGGTTAAGTAACCCATCCTCTAGGCCAGCTAAAGCAGTAACGATTTTAAATGTTGAGCCTGGAGGATATTCACCATTAATAGCTTTGTTCAAAAATGGTTTTCTTTCATCTTCTGATATTTTATTCCATTCATCGTAACTAAAGCCATCAATAAATTTATTGCTATCAAAACTTGGTGTTGAACACATAGCCAAAATTTCACCATTTTGGATATTCATTACTGTTGCTGCACCTACATTATTACCCATTATTTTATGAACGGCGTTTTGAAGATCTTGATCAATTGTTAAAACTACATCTTGACCATTTATTGCTTTATTTTCCTCCAAAATACGTATGCTTTTTTCTTCAGAATTTACTTCTGTTTTCACATAACCTAAATGACCTGATAAAATATGATCGAATTTTAGCTCTAAACCAGAAAGTCCAATAGTTTTTAAACTCTCTGAATTTGAATCATTTATGAAACCAGTATATCCAATAAGATGAGAAAAACTTTTCGAATTGATATAAGATCTTTTCGAGTTATCTTCGATTAAAAAACTCTCTAAATCATCATTTAAAAAATTTAAAGCAGATATTTCATCAATAGTTAAATTTTCTTTTATTTCTATTTTTTTTAATTTTTTATTAAATATCCTCTTATTAATCATCTCAATTTGATCATTATTTAAACTTAATTCATTACTAATTTTTTTTATAAGCACTTGATCTGGTAAAGCAGACCCTGAGGAATAAGTTAATTTAAAATTGGAAGAATTTAATGCTAATTCATTACCATTTCGATCATAGAAGATGCCTCTTTTAGGAAACAATGGAGTTATTCTTATGCGATTCTTATCAGATAATAGTAAATATTTATCTTGCTCACTGACTTGAAGTTTCCAAAGCCTTGATAAAAGAAATGATGAAAGAATAATCATTCCTCCACCAACAAAAAATACACGACGGTTTATGTCGTTGTTTTTTTCATACATTTTTAATTTTTATACTGATTCCTTTAATGCCTGCCATAAGGTGTGCTTAATGTATCTCTCATCGTCTTTATATTTTTCATCACTTTACCTGACCCTAAAGCTACACTTGATAAAGGCTCTTCAGCATATTTTACTTTCAGGCCTGTTGCGCGCTCAATAACTACATCCATGTTGTCTAATAATGAACCTCCTCCAGTTAAAAGGATGCCATTCTCATAAATATCACCAGTTAATTCGGGTGGAGCTGATTCAAATGCCTCCTTAATAGTCTCTGTAATTTCAAATAATGCCTCGGCTAAACTTTCGGAAATATGTCTCTCAGTAATTTCTTTCTCTACTGGGACGCCTTCTGTTATCTCTTTACCTTTTATTGTCATCTTTCTTCCATCACCATGTTTGGGAACAATCCCTGAACCAATGTGTATTTTAAGTTGTTCTGCTGTAATCTCACCAATGTGGATATTTTCATTTCTTCTTAAATTAGAGATGATTGATTTATCAAATTCATTTCCACCAACTCTAATAGACTTAGAAAAAACTATTCCACCAAGAGATATTATTGCGATTTCAGTAGTTCCCCCACCTATATCAATTATCATTGAGCCTTTTGCTTCATTAATTGGAAGATCGGATCCTATAGCTGCAGCCATAGGTTCCTCGATTAAAAAAACTTTTCTAGCTCCAGTAGCTAAACCAGAGTCCAAAATAGCTTTTCTTTCAGCGGGAGTAGAGCTTGCGGGAACACATATCATTAATCTAGGGCTAAAAAGGTTTTTATTTAATAAGGATTTACTTATAAAATATTTTAACATTTCTTCAGCAGCTAAATAATCGGCAATTATTCCTTCACGCATTGGTTTTATGGTTTCAATGTTTTCTGGGGTTCTGCCATGCATTTCTTTCGCTTTTGACCCAATGGCAATTATACCCATATTTAAATCTGCTTTATCCACAGCCAAAATTGACGGTTCATTTAAAACGATTCCATTATCATGGTGATGGATAAGTGTATTGACTGTACCTAAATCTATAGCCAAATCAGAACTAAGAAAATTCAAATATTTTTTCAAAAAATTCTCCTAATTAATTAGCTATCTCCTCAGGAATACTTTTCTCTCTTTTAACCATAAGACGATTTAAAGCACTTATATACGCCCGAGCAGAAGCTACTAAAGTATCAGTATCTGCACCTCTTCCTATAACTGTCTTACCTGATTCGTGTAATCTTACACTAACTTCTGCTTGAGCATCAGTTCCTTCTGTAACAGCATGAACCTGATATAACTGTAAACTAGCAGTATGTGGAATAAGAGTTCTTATTGAATTAAATAAGGCATCTACCGGTCCATCGCCCTCAGATTTATTTTGTTTTACTTCTCCATCTATCTCTAATGAAAGATCTGCAAATTGTGGACCTTCAGTACCAGCATAAATAGATAAAGATACTAGCTTTATAACATCTAAGCCTTTAGAAAATTCATCATCAATTAGAGCAACAATATCATCGTCAAAGACTTCTTTTTTCTTATCAGCTAAATCCTTAAACCTATAAAATGCATCATTTAATTGATTATCAGCTAGCACATAACCAAGTTCTTTGGCTTTTTCTTTAAAAGCATGTCTTCCAGAATGCTTACCCATCACTAAAGTGGATTCATTTAAACCAATACTTTCTGGGGTCATGATTTCATATGTTTCATTGTTCTTGAGCATTCCATCTTGATGAATACCAGATTCATGTGCAAAAGCATTTTTTCCAACAATGGCTTTATTAAATTGAACTGGAAAAGATGTAACTGAAGATACAAGTTTTGAAGCACGAGTGAAAAGCTTTGTTTCAACTCCTGAGTCATAATCTAATATATCATTTCTTACTTTCATAGACATGACAATTTCTTCAAGAGCAGCATTACCAGCTCTCTCACCAATTCCATTCATGGTACACTCAATTTGTCTTGCGCCCGCTCTGACACCAGACAAAGAATTAGCAACTGCTAAACCTAAATCATTATGGCAATGTGTTGAGAAAATAACTTTATCTGAATCTGGTATATTTTTTATTAAAGAGTCAATTATTTCATAATATTCATCTGGGGTTGTATAACCTACTGTATCAGGAATATTAATTGTGGTAGCTCCAGATGATATAGCCATATCAACACATTTAAATAAAAAATCTCTATCTGTTCTTGTGGCATCTTCTGCAGACCATTGAACATCTTCTACTAAATTTCTTGCTCTTGATACAGAGAAATTAATAGCATCAAGAACTTCTTGCTCATTCATTTGTAATTTGTACTGCATATGAACAGGGCTGGTTGAAATAAAAGTATGAATTCTAGGGTTTTTTGCATACTTTAATGCTTCAGCAGCTCTATCAATATCCTTTTGCCCTGCCCTAGATAACCCACAAACTTGAACATTTTTTACTATTCTAGAGACTTCTTTAACTGACTCAAAATCACCATTTGATGCAATCGGAAATCCGGCTTCAATAATGTCTACGCCCATTTCATCAAAAATTTCAGCAATTTGTATTTTTTCCTCAAGAGACATTGAAGCTCCTGGAGATTGCTCACCATCTCTTAAGGTTGTATCAAAAATTTTAATATAATTATCTTTACTATTCATTTTTTACTCCATTTGTATTGAAAGTGTTTTTAACCTCTGAGAACAAAAATATATTGAACCTCAGAGGCAAATCAGGAGTAATGCTAGTAAACCTAGAACAACCAAAAAGATATTGTTGAAAGAATTGATGCTTTCAAAAAAATTATTATTTTCTAATTGTTCCATTTCATTACCTTTAAAAAGATAAATGCATGAAATTTTTGATTTATTCAAGAGAAATTAATTTTTTTCTTTATCAACGAGAGAGTTTTCGCCAATCCAAGGCATCATGCCTCTTAATTTTGTACCAACTTCTTCAATAGAATGAGAATTAGATTTTTCTCTCATTGCATGAAATTCTTTATTAGAGCCTTCCTTGTTTTCATTGATCCATTCTTTTGTAAAATTACCAGATTGAATATTCTCAAGTACTTTTTTCATAGCCTCTTTTGATTCACTACCTACTACTTTTGGTCCAGATACATACTCACCATATTCAGCAGTATTAGAGATAGAGTAATTCATGTTTTTAATTCCTCCCTCATACATAAGATCAACTATTAATTTCATTTCATGAAGACATTCGAAATAAGCCATTTCAGGAGCATATCCAGCCTCAACAAGAGTATCAAATCCATTCCTGATTAATTCAACCACTCCTCCACAAAGAACAGCTTGCTCTCCAAATAAATCAGTTTCGCATTCTTCTTTAAATGTTGTTTCTATGATTGCAGCCCTTCCGCCGCCAATCAGGGATGCATAAGATAAACCAATATCAAGAGCATTTCCTGTAGAGTCTTGATGAACAGCAATTAGACAAGGAACGCCAGCTCCTCTCTCATACTCTGATCTAACTGTGTGTCCAGGTCCTTTTGGCGCTACCATAACAACATTAAGGTCATCTCTAGCATTTATTAAATTAAAATGGATGTTTAAACCATGCGCAAAAAATAAAGATGCATTTTCTTTCAGATTTGGCTCAATATCAGAATTATAAATATCTGCCTGTAATTCATCAGGAGTTACCATCATCATGATATCAGCCCATTTCGCCGCATCAGCGACTGTTTTTACTTCAAAACCAGCATTTTCAGCCTTTTTTATTGATTTTGAATCTTCGCGAAGTGCTATGCAAACATCATTTACGCCGCTATCTCTTAAATTAAGTGCATGGGCATGACCTTGACTACCATATCCAATTATAGCTATTTTATAATCAGTTATAAGATTTTTATCTGTATCACTATCGTAATAAACCTTCATTTTTGTCTCCTCTAAATAACTATTCTTTCTGACCTCTTGATATAGCAGCTAAGCCAGTTCTTGATATATCAATTAAACCCAATGGCCTCATAAGTTCAATAAATGAGTTAATCTTATCCATTGCACCGGTAAGTTCAAAAACAAATGAATTTTTTGTTGTATCAACTATCTTTGCTCTGTAAGTCTCAGAAAGTCTTAAAACTTCTTCACGATTCTGTCCATCGCATTCAACTTTAATCAATGCCATTTCTCTCTCAATTGATGGTCCATCGGTAGTAAGGTCTTCAACTGAATCGACAGGCACAAGTCTTTCTAATTGGTGCTTAATTTGATTAATTGTCATCAAACTACCATTTGTAACAATAGTTATTCTAGATTTATGACTATCTTCATCTATTTCAGCAACATTTAAACTTTCTATATTATATCCCCTTCCAGAAAATAAACCTATTACTCTTGCTAAAACACCGGCTTCATTACTTACTTTTATGGATATAGTATGTGATTGTTGATCTTCTTTTTTTAATTTAATCATATTAAATTAATACCTTCCCTTCATCAGAAACCTCTGGGTTATCGTCGCTTTCTCCTAATAACATTTCATTATGCGCTGCTCCTGAAGGAATCATCGGATAGCAATTCTCATCTTGGTCAACCACACAATCGAAAATAACTGGACCTTGATAATCGACCATTTCTTGTATTTTTTGATCCAGTTCGTCAGGTTTTATTGCTCTAAGGCCAAGACAGCCATATGCCTCAGCAAGTTTTACAAAATCAGGTAAAGAATCTGTATATGAATGAGAATATCTTCCTCCATGCAATAATTCTTGCCATTGCCTTACCATTCCCATGTACTGATTATTTAGAATAAACACCTTAATAGGAAGTTTGTGCTGAACAGCTGTCGATAGCTCTTGAATATTCATCAATATTGATGCTTCGCCAGCAATATCAATAACTAAACTACTTGGGTGGGCCACTTGAACGCCAATTGCAGCAGGTAACCCATAACCCATTGTTCCAAGTCCACCCGAGGTCATCCATCTATTAGGTTCATCAAATTTATAATATTGAGCAGCCCACATTTGATGCTGCCCTACTTCAGTAGTTATATATGAATCATTATCTTTAGTTAGCTCATATAATCTTTCTACCGCATATTGAGGCTTTATCACATCAGTGGAATTTTTATAATCTAGAGATTTTTTATTTCTCCATTTTTCAATTTGTTCCATCCATGAGTCAATATTTACCCTTAGGCCTTTCGATTTCCATTTTAATAAAATACCTTCAATTGCGTGGGCGCAATCACCAACTACAGAAACATCAACTGGTACAGTCTTATTCATTGATGAAGGATCAATGTCAATGTGTATTTTTTTTGAATTAGGTGAAAAAGCATCTAATCTTCCAGTAACCCTATCATCAAACCTTGCGCCAATATTTATTAAAAGATCACATTCATTCATCGCTAAATTAGCTTCATAGGTTCCATGCATTCCAAGCATTCCAAGCCAATTACTTTCATTTGATGGAAATGCACCTAAACCCATTAAAGTACTAGTAATGGGAAAACCAGTTAATAACACAAGCTCTTTTAATAAATGACTTGCTTCTGAACCAGAGTTTATGACTCCTCCACCAGTATAAAAAATAGGTTTTTTAGCATTTGCCATCAATTCTATAGCTTCATCGATAAAACGCATATCGGGCTTAATCTGAGGATTATAGTTTTCTGATTTTATTTCACTTGGTGGAAAATATTTTGCATCAGCAAATTGAATATCTTTTGGAATATCTACAACAACTGGACCAGGTCTTCCTGAAGTAGCTACATGAAAAGCTTCATGTAAAATACGACATAAGTCATCAGGATCTTTTACAAGCCAATTATGTTTTGTGCATGGTCTCGTTATTCCAACAGTATCTGCTTCTTGAAAAGCATCAGTTCCAATTAAATGAGTTGGTACTTGGCCTGAAATGCAAACTAGAGGAATTGAATCCATCATTGCATCAGTTAATCCAGTAACAGCATTGGTAGCTCCAGGTCCAGATGTTACAACTAAAACTCCAGGTTTTCCTGTTGATCTAGCATATCCTTCAGCTGCATGTGCAGCGCCTTGTTCATGCCTTACTAAAATATGTCTAGGTGAGTCATTGCTTTTGAATATCTCATCATATAATGGCAAAACAGCGCCACCAGGATATCCAAAAATATGATCAACTGAATGATCTTTTAAAACCTTCAGTATCACCTCTGCGCCAGTTAATTTAGTCATACTTTTTTCCATTTAATGATATGCGAAAACTAAATTCTTAATACATAAAGGTCAAGAGTTTTATAATTTTTTAATAAAATAATCTATTATTTTATCTGATTCTTGCGTAGAAAAGCTTTTCCATGAAATCATCTGATGTTTTAACCATGTTATTTGTCTTTTTGCATATTGATGAGTTCTAAATTTAATCAAATCTTTAACTTCATCAATATTAATTTTTTTTTGTAAATATTCTTTAATTTCACTAACGCCAATTGCATTTAAAATAGGCGCTTTATCATCATAATTCTTATCTATTAAAGACTGAACTTCTTCTATTACCCCTAATTGAAACATATGATCGCATCTATCATCACAGTTTTGGTAAAGCTTCTCTCTGTCGGTGTTAAGTTTAATTTTTATAAAATTATCTTCAAAAACTTTTATTCTCTCCAATTTCCAATAATCAGATATCTTTTTACCAGTACCTCTAAATACTTCTAAAGCTCTTAAAACTCTTTGTTGATCATTTCTATCTATTGATTCATATGCTTGAATATCTATAACTTTAAGCTCTCCATATAGTTTTTCTAAACCTCTTATATTTAATTCTTTTTTTAACCTGACTCTTATTTCGTAATTAATATCAGGAATTGGCGATAATCCATCAGTCATAGCTTTAAAATACAAACCTGTTCCGCCAACGAGAATAGGTGTTGAATTTTTTTTTAAAATCTTTTGAGTTATTTTCTTTGCTTCATTAATCCATTTTCCTACTGACCATAATTCATCACCATTTACAAAACCATAAAGGTGGTGATTAGGGTCATTTTCTTTCGGCTTAGGTCGAGCAGTGAGTATTTCTAAATCTTTATAAATTTGTATTGAATCAGCATTAATTATTTCACCATCTATTTTTTTAGCCAATGTATTTGCAAGTGATGATTTTCCCGATGCTGTAGGTCCAGCTATAAGAATAATTTTGTTTTCCATGCTATTAAATAATAAAATAAGTTTAGAAAAAATAAATACCAAAATTTAACAAACTATTTTATCTAAATATGTTATCTAGGTATCTATTAATATACAAAAGAGAAATAATGTCATTAATCCTACCCTTTAAAGCTCTAAGACCATCAATAGATAAGGCTAGTGATGTAATTGCGCCACCTTACGATGTTTTAGATTCTGGTGAAGCAAGAGAAATGGCAAAAGACAAACCATATAGTTTTTTGCATATCTCAAAACCAGAAATTGATCTTGAGGAAGAAATAAATTTTAATGATGAAAGCGTTTATAAAAAAGGGGCAGAAAATTTAAAAAATTTTATCGAGGACGGTATTCTTTATCAAGATAAGAAAGAATGTTTATATCTTTATGAAATAACCCTTGATAACAAGACTCAGACGGGATTTGGTTGTATTGCTTCAATTGAAGCTTATAACAAAAATATAATAAAAAAACATGAATTTACAACTCCAATAAAAGAAGATGATCGTGTTTTAAATATCAAAGAGCTTGAAGCTCAAACAGGTCCTGTTTTACTGGCTTACAAACAGAACTCTTTTATGAAAAAAGTGTTAGAGGAAAATAAAAAAGGTGATCCAATTTATAGTGTAATAGGTCCAGACTCTTCAGAACATAAAATATGGCCAATAGAGGATGAACTAGAGATAAATAAAATTGTTTCTGAAGTGAATTCCATGGGTACATTATATATAGCTGATGGACATCATAGATCTGCTGCTGCATCAAGAGTTAGTCAAGAAATAAATGAATCTGGAACTAATGATTCAAAAAGTCACAATTTTTTTCTATCAGTTGCTTTCCCTCACTCTGAAATGAATATCTTAGATTACAATAGAATTATTTCAGGATTAAATAATTATACTTCAGATGAAATTTTAAATGAGATTAATAAAAATTTTATAATTAATAATATGTCTAGTTCATGCAAGCCTGTTCAAAATAACGAATTTGGAATGTTTTTGGATAACGCTTGGTACAAACTTAATTTAAAAGAAAGTATCACTGTAAAGGATGATCCAGTCACTTCATTAGATGTGTCTATTTTACACGATTTAATTATTTCTCCATTACTTGGAATTGAAGATGAGAGAAGAGATAAAAGGATAAATTTTGTAGGCGGTGCGAGAGGGGTAGAAGAATTAGAAAAAAGAGTAAAACATGGTAAGTACGATATAGCTTTTTCTTTATTCCCAACCCCTATTGAAGCACTTTTTAAGGTTGCAGATGCAGATAAGGTAATGCCTCCTAAATCTACATGGTTTGAACCAAAGTTACTTGATGGATTACTATCTCATAAGATAAATGATTAATCAGTCTGCTCTTTATTAAATGAAAGCGCAACCAAAGATGAAACTCTGTATTCTGGTCTCCAAACCCTAAGAAGAATTCTTTCATCTCCAGCATCTTTTCTTTCCTGAAGAATTTTATAAACTTGATCGGGGTTTACGACTTTGACTGTGGATTGATAAGTCATATTGCCTGTGACTTTTTGATAAGTAACACTCATTAAAACACTTCCTGAGGTAATCTTTTTTGAGATAGCCTCTGAGTCTTCATCAACATCTATAACTGCAACACCAATTATATTTGAAGGAATATTTTCTTTTCTGCGTATTTCAGCTGTAAGTTCTCCAAAACTAATGCCTAAAATCTTTTTTGACTCTCCCTCAACTTCACCTTTAAGAAAAGACTCCTCATTACCCTCTAATCTTCCTAATTTAACAGTGACAGTTTTATTTTTTCCAAGTCGGATTAATTCGACTTTAACCCTTTTACCTATATCAGTATTTGCAACATTAGTTGTTAATTCTCTCATTTTATTAATGTCTTTACCGCCAAATTTAATAATAACATCACCGGTCTCTATACCAGCTTTATCTGCGGGACCTCCTTTAACAACATCCTGCACAAGTGCTCCTCTTTCTTCCTTTAAATCCATATCTTTGGCTACATCTTCAGTAACATCCTGAATGACAACACCTAACCAACCTCTTCTTGTTTCGCCATATTCCTTTAATTGACTAATAACAGGTTGAACTAATTCAGAGGGTATTGAAAAACCTATACCAATAGATCCACCAGTTTGCGAAAAAATCATTGTATTAACTCCAATAACTTCTCCATCAAGATTTATAAGCGGTCCACCAGAGTTCCCTTTATTAATCGGTGCATCAGTTTGAATAAAGCTGTCATAGGGGCCTGAGCGAATATCTCTGCCAACTGCAGAAATAATACCTGCTGTTACACTTCCTCCAAGCCCAAGAGGATTACCAATAGCAATTACCCATTCTCCAACTTTTGACTTTTTGCTATCTCCAAAAGTAATAAAAGGTAGGTCTTTATCCGCTTCAATCTTAAGAAGTGCTAAATCCATTCTGGAATCAAGGCCTATAACATCAGCTACAAATGTTTCATCATTATTAAGTGTTACTTTTACTGTGGTTGCACCCTCAACGACATGATTATTGGTTACAATATAACCATCGCTTGAAATTATAAAACCTGAACCACCTGACCTTTGAGGTCGTCTATTTTTTCTATTAGGCCTCCTTTCAAAAAAATCTCTAAACGGATCATCAAAAAAGAAAGGTGGGGCTTCTCTAGATTCATCCTCATCATCTTCTTCTTTAAATTCCTTTTCTGAAAGAATATTAACAACAGAAGGAGAGTATTCTTCTGCTAACTCAGTAAAATCAGGTAACTCAATAGAATAAACAGGACCTGAAACAAAAAATAGAAATAGAATAAAGAAATAGTATCGACTGAAGCTTATCATTATTTTAATCTAACTTAACTAATTCGGGGCATAACTTATCACTCAATCTATCATTGCTTTGAATTACGCTTATTAGTTCAATATTCTCTTTAGTAAGTTTAGTAACATTAGAGTCATCATTAGATATCGCATTTGGGTCATTGAGAAATTTAAAAAACTCACTGTCTGGTGATAAAACTATAGTTGTATCTGATCCAAGAGATTCTTCATATGATTTCATCGATCGATAAAAAGCGAAGAAATCCGGATCAAGACCATAAGCAGAAGCAAAAATTCTATTCCTACATGCATCACCAGTACCTCTTATAATCTCAGCATCTCTAGTAGCTTCTGCCACGAGAACTGTAACTTTTTTTTCAGCTTCGGCTCTTATTCCTCTTGAAATTTCTTGGCCTTTAGCCCTAAATTCTGCAGCCTCTTGCTGTCTTTCAGTTTGCATTCTTCTATATATAGCCTGACTATTTGCATCGGGTAGATCTGCTCTTTTAATTCTAACATCTATAATATTTATCCCTAAATCATTTGCCTGCGCATTAACTATTTCGCTAATACGAGCCATTAATTCATCTCTTTCATCTCTAACAACAGTTACAAACTCTTCACCACCTAGAACAGACCTTAAACTAGAAGAAACAATAGCTTGAAGTCTTGAGCGAGCAATTCTTTCATCGCGAACACTTATATAAAACTGAAGAGGATCACTTATTTGCCATCTGGTAAATGAATCAACAACCAAACGCTTTTGATCTGATGCAATAACTTCCTCTGCAGGTGAATCTAAATCAAGAATTCTGCGGTCTAAAAATTGAACTTGCTGAATGAATGGCACTTTAATTTTAAGGCCAGCATCAGTTATTGGAGCGCCAACTGGTCTCCCAAATTGCAGAACAATAGCTTGTTTTGTTTCATGTACAGAATAAAATGTATTAACTGAAACTAAAAATAGTAGACCCAAGAAAATCAGTAATGCTATTTGCTTTCCCTTCATTATTGATCTCCTTTTTTTCTTACTTCATTGAGAGGCAGGTATGGTAATACCCCCTGTCCACCTACTGCATCACTATCAATAATTACTTTATTCATATCATTAAAAACTTTTTCCATAGTTTCTAAAAACAACCTCTGTCGAGTAACATCTTTTGCTTCGATATATTCGGAATATATGGACACAAACCTTTTAGCTTGTCCTTCAGCTTCAGCAACAGTTTGGGATTGATATGCTTCTGATTCTCTTCTAATCTTTTCTGATTCACCTTGAGCTTCTGGTACAACCTTATTTGCATAAGCATTAGCCTCATTTCTCGCTCTTTCTTGGTCAGCTCTTGCAGCCTGAACATCTCTAAAAGAATCAATAACAGCTGAAGGTGGATCAACTTTCTGCATCTTTACTTCTCTGATCTGTATTCCAGCACCATAAGAATCTAATGTTTCTTGCATTAATCCTCGTACACCTTCTTCAGTTTTTTGTCTTGCGCCAGTTAATATTGGTTGAATTTCTGAATTACCTACAACTTCTCTCATAGCGCTCTCTGCAACGGCTTTAATGGTTCTTTCAGGAAATTGAATTCTAAACAAGAAAGCTGCCGCATCGCTAATAACCCAAAAAACAGAAAAATCTATATCTACAATATTTTCATCACCTGTTAGCATTAAGCTCTCTTCTGGAACATCTCTCATTGATCGAGAAGTATTCCCAAATGATGATGATGATGATCCTCTCATTCCAATGTCAATTCTATTTACAATAGTAACTTTTGGTGTCTTAACGCTTTCGATTGGCCAAGGAAGATGGTAATGAAGACCAGGAGAAGTTTGGCTAACGAACTTTCCAAATCTTAAAACGACTCCTTGCTCGTCAGCATTAACTCTATATAAACCACTAAGAGCCCATAATAAAATAACGATAATAAAAAGGAGAAACAAACCTCTTTTTCCTTTACCACCACCTGGTATTAACCTGTTTAAGTTTTTTTGAAATCCATCAAATGGGTTTTCAAAATTAGGTTGCCTTTGATTATTTGATGAACCTCCCCATGGATCTCTATTATCACCATTCCAACCACTTGTATTTTTATTTACTGTTGTCATAAAACCTACTACTTTTATTTAAAACTAATTACCTTATGTGGCTCTTATAGGACAAAATTCAATACCAGGTAAATAGATTTTATAAATATTAACAAAATTTAATCAAATGGATAGGAAAATGTCTAATATATCTAAAGAAGAAATATTAAAATTAGTAAAAGAAATTTCTTTAGATAAAGATGAAAGTATTTTCTCAAGCGATTTAATTGAAGATATAGTGATCAAAGAAGGCCATGTTCAAATATCAATATTTGCTAATAAAGATAATTTTCAAATTTTAGAAAAAGTAGGCAAAAAGATTGAAAAAACCCTAAAAAAATCAATCAACGCATTAAGTATTACATCTGTTCTAACAAATCATATTGAAAGCAATCAAGTAGATCAAAAAGATGATCAAGTAGATCAAAAAGATGATAATGAAAGCCTTAAAAAGGTTAAAAATATTATTGCCATTGCCAGTGGCAAGGGAGGAGTTGGAAAATCTACTCTTGCTGTAAATATAGCATATTCATTTCTCAAACAAAATTTTAAAGTTGGTCTCCTGGACGCTGATATACACGGCCCATCTATACCTCATATGCTAAATTTAGAAGGTAAACCTGAATTAAATGAAAACAGAAAAATAATTCCTTTTGATTATAAGGGAATTAAAGTGATGTCGATTGGCTTCTTACTTAATGAAGATCAACCAGTAATATGGAGGGGGCCTATGGTGCATTCAGCCATTAAACAAATGGCACAAGATACTGATTGGGGTAACCTTGATATCTTAATTGTAGATATGCCTCCAGGTACTGGTGATGCTCAAATTACCGTTTCTCAAAACCTACCTTTGAATGGAGCAATTGTAATATCAACTCCTCAATCTGTTGCCCTAAATGATGCAAAAAAAGCAATAGGTATGTTTGAAAAAGTTGATGTCAAAATTCTTGGTATTGTAGAAAATATGTCCTACTTTATTCTTCCAGACGGATCTAAGGAGGATATTTTTGGTAAAGATGGAGGAAAAAACTTAGCTAAAGAATTAAAAGTTAATTTTATTGGGTCTATTCCTCTAGATAAAGAAATTAGATTAAATTCTGATCTAGGTGACCCCTCAAAGCTTGAAGAAAAATATTTTGATGAAATAGCTAATTCTTTTTTAAAAAATTCAAAATTAAAAATTTAATTTATGACCAGATATATTCCAATCTGTTTTTACTAATCTGCCAGTTGAGGAAAGAGTTATATAAGCTGTCTTTAAATCATCTCCACCAAAACAGATATTCGTAGTAAGTAAATCATCTGTTTCAAAAAATTCATAGCCAGATTTATCTGGAGCAATTCTTGTAATGCCACCTTTAAATATTGTTGCTACATTTATCCACCCTTCTGAATCCACTGCTAAAGAGTCAAATAAAGCTAGTTCAGCTGAACCATGGATAAAATGCATACCACTATGTACTCCAAAAGATTTTGGTCCACTTATTACTCCAGGTTCAGTTATTGGATAACCCCATAGCCTCCCAGGAGTAGTATCGGCAACATACACGACATCTTCATTTGGAGATAATCCCACACCATTGGCACTTTCAATGGGAAAAACCACTTCTTTTATAAACTTACCATCTGGTGTTGCATAAAATAATGCTCCCTGATCTTTCTGCCTGCCATACGATTTACCAAGATCTGTAAACCAAAAACCACCCTCTTTATCGAAAACTATATCATTAGGTCCTTTTAGTGGGTCTCCATCACATTCAGTGTATATTGTTTCTATTGAACCAGTTTTAAGATCAACCTTTTCTATCCTTCCTCCAGAATAATTATCGCCCTGTCCTCCAGGTATTAAAAGGCCATCTATATTATGCCATTCAAATCCACCATTATTACAAACATAAACACATCCATCAGGGCCTATAGCTGCTCCATTTGGACCGCCACCAAGCTCAGCGATAATATCTTTTGATCCATTTTTATGAACTTGCGTTAATGTACCTCTTGCAATTTCTACTAATATTATTGATCCATCTGGCATAGCGATCGGGCCTTCTGGAAACATTAAATCGTTTGTGATCTCTATGTATTCTTTTTTCATAAGAATATCTTATTAAATTTTTTCGTAAATTACCATCGAATGATAAGCATCGTCTTCCGGTTCTTTTGATTTTTCTTCGCGTTTTACTTCTTTAAATTTTGAGCTATCTATTTTAGGAAAAAAAGCATCACCTTCGACTTCTATATCAACTTCGGTTATATATAATCGGTCAGATACAGTTATGAATTCATTATAAATATAACCACCGCCTATAATCATTATTTCATTTGCACCATTTTCTTTAGCTCTTTGTTTTGCAATCGTAATAGCTTCCTCAGGTGATGAGGTTAGTATTGCACCCTCCAAATTAAGATTTTTATTTCTAGAGATAACAATATTGTCTCTGTTAGGAAGAGGTCTTCCAATTGAATCCCATGTCTTTCTTCCCATTATTATAGGCTTGTAGGATGTAATTTCTTTAAATTTTTTTAAATCAGAAGGTATATTCCATGGAAGATCGCCATCAGCTCCAATAACGCCATTCTTATCAATTGCTGCAATTAAACTAATAATCATTTTACTAAACAGCAACTGGAGCAGAAATGTGAGGATGCGGATCATAATCCTCAAGAATAAAATCCTCATACTCGAAATCAAAAATTGTTTTTGGATCAGAGGTTATTTTCATTTTTGGTAATGATTTAGGGGATCTTGCTAGTTGCTCTTCAGCTTGAGAAAGGTGATTTGAATATAAATGCGCATCACCAAAAGTATGAACAAATTCACCAAGATTTAATTTTGTAACTTTTGCTATCATCATAGTTAAAAGCGCATAAGAAGCGATATTAAATGGTACACCAAGAAAAATATCAGCAGATCTTTGATAGAGCTGGCAGGATAGTTTTCCATTACTAACATAGAATTGAAAAAGACAATGGCATGGCGGTAAAGCCATTT
The DNA here is from genome assembly GCA_003212795.1 of OCS116 cluster bacterium AG-435-F03. Lineage (GTDB taxonomy): Bacteria > Pseudomonadota > Alphaproteobacteria > MED-G09 > MED-G09 > AG-430-B22. The sequence continues at coordinate 723,675 of QCOV01000001.1, forward strand.
TTTCAACATCCGTTGGATTCCAAGCTGAGACAATTAATCTTCTGGAGTCAGGGTTATTCTCTATTTGCTCAATAAGTTGAGTAATTTGATCGATTTTTCCTCCATCATCTGAAGGCCAAGATCTCCATTGATGACCGTAAACAGGGCCCAACTCTCCATTACTGTCAGCCCATTCATCCCATATACTTACCCCATTATCTTTTAGATACCTGATATTTGTTTCCCCTTTCAAAAACCATAAAAGTTCATATATTATTGATTTCAAATGTACTTTTTTTGTTGTTAATAATGGAAAACTTTCGGCTAAATCAAATCTCATTTGATGACCGAATACTGATCTTGTTCCTGTTCCAGTTCTATCAGATTTTTCTTCACCATTATCCATAACATGACGAAGAAGGTTTAAGTACTGTTGCATAAATTACTCCACGACTCACATTCTATTTTAAACAAGTTATTTGACACTTCAAATTTTAATTGATCCCGTATATAACTAATTTGCTGTTTACAGCTATGGCAATAAACGGATTATGTAATAAACTTATCGGACCCGGGGGCGGTACCCGGCACCTCCACCATAAATATGGGGGTGAAATAGGATCGACGAAAGTGTAAAGATTCTCTTTTTGCTCGGCATTGTACCGCCGTTATCGGGCTATTTTATAGTTGCAAATGACGACTATGCAGAGCTACCTCTCGCTGCTTAAGCGCGAGCGCTCAAATTAACTCCTAATTAGTTGCATAATTAGGCGGGGCTTGAGAAGCGCCTGGCAACAGAAGCTTCTCGCTAATTTAATAAAAATTAAATTTTCCTCTAAAAAAGAGTCAGCTATAATGAATTTTTTTTCAGGAGTTGTTTTGGTAAAAAACAGAAAAGAATCTGACTCTTTTGGTTATATAAATGTCCCAGCCAATGCATATTGGGGAGCGCAAACTCAAAGATCATTAAAAAACTTTGATATAGGTAATGAAGTTATACCAACCTCTATAATAAAAAGTTTAGGTATTATCAAACTTGCAGCTGCAAAAGTTAATTACGCACAAGGTAAACTTGATAAAAAAATTAGTAATGCGATTGTAAAAGCTTCAAAAGAAGTTATTTCTGGAAAATTAAATGATCACTTCCCTTTGTCTGTATGGCAAACTGGATCAGGTACTCAATCAAATATGAATGCTAACGAAGTTATTTCAAATCGAGCGATTGAATTACTCGGTGGGAAAAAAGGGTCAAAAACACCAGTGCATCCTAATGATCACTGCAATATGTCTCAGTCATCAAATGATACTTTTCCAACAGCAATGCATATTGCATGCGCATTAGATACTAAAGAAAAATTACTTCCATCTCTTAAAAAACTTTCCAATATACTTAAAACCAAGTCAGAAGAATTTAAAGATACAGTAAAAATAGGAAGAACTCATTTACAAGATGCTACACCTGTTACTCTTGGGCAAGAATTCTCTGGTTATTATACTCAAGTGGAAAAAGGGATCGAGCGCGTTAATAAATCTTTAGAAGATATAATGTATCTTGCTCAAGGCGGAACAGCTGTTGGCACCGGTATAAATTCAAAAAAAGGTTTTGATAAAAAATTTGCAAAAGAATGCAGTATATTTCTTAACATGAAATTTGAAACTGCTGATAATAAGTTTGAAGCTTTAGCAACTCATGATGCAATAGTTGAATTTTCTGGATCTTTAAACACATTATCGTCATCATTATTTAAAATTGCTAACGATATTCGACTTTTAGGCTCAGGTCCTAGAGCAGGTCTTGGTGAAATACAACTACCTGAAAATGAACCCGGATCTTCAATAATGCCTGGTAAAGTAAATCCTACTCAATGCGAAGCTATGACAATGTTATGCGTTCAAGTGATGGGAAATCATTCAGCAATAACAATAGGCGGAAGTCAGGGTCATTTAGAATTAAATGTTTATAAGCCTATGATTGCCTATAATATTTTGCAGTCAATTAAATTATTATCGGATGGTTGTAATAGTTTTGTTAAAAATTGTATTTCAGGCATTAAGTTAAATAAAAAAATGATTGATTTACATCTTAATAATTCTTTAATGTTAGTCACATCATTAGCACCAGTAATTGGTTATGATAAAGCAGCTGAAATAGCAAAAAAAGCTCATAAGAATGGAACAACCCTTAAGGAAGAGGCAATAAAATTAAAATATATCTCTGAAAAGGAATACGACAAGATAGTTCGTCCTGAAAAAATGATTAAGCCATCTTAAGATGGTAAATCAGATAAAAAAGACTGTAAGACTTAATGGTCATACAACTAGTCTTGCTCTAGAAAAAGAATTCTGGAAAGAACTTAATATTATTGCAAATGATCAATCTTTATCGCTAAATAAATTAATAGAAAAAATAGATACAATTGAAAGAAAGGGAAGCCTAGCTTCATCGATAAGGGTTCATATATTAAAAACACTAAAAGATCGAAACAATTAAAATGACTAATAAAAACTTTGAAAAAGCAGAAATTTTTAAAAGATTAAATGAACCTCAAAGAGAAGCTGTTTATCACACTGAAGGGCCTATTTTAGTTTTAGCTGGCGCAGGTACTGGAAAAACAGGCGTTCTTACAACAAGATTAATCAGATTATTAATTGAAAAAATAGCGTTACCAGGTGAAATTTTGTCAGTTACTTTTACAAACAAGGCTGCTAATGAGATGAAAGAAAGAATAAGCAATCAAATTGGTGATTTATCCTCTGGATTAAAATGGCTAGGTACATTTCATTCAGTTGGAGCTCAAATATTAAGATTTCATCCTAATAAAGTAAGTTTAGAGAATGATTTTATAATTCTAGACACAGATGATCAGGTCCGACTTTTAAAGCAAATAATAAAAGATGAAAATATTGATGACAAAAGATGGCCAGCTAAACAATTACTTAATGTAATAGATAAATGGAAAAACAAAGGTTTGTATCCAGAAGATGTTTCAACTAAAGATGATGATTACTTTGCAAATGGTAAAGGTCATTTACTTTATAAAATTTATCAAGAGAGATTGAAGTATTTCAATGCAGTAGATTTTGGAGATTTAATTCTTGAATCAATCAGGTTATTTGAAAATAACCCAGATATTTTAGAAAGTTACCAAAAAAGGTTTAAATATATTTTAGTTGATGAGTATCAAGATACAAATGTTTCTCAATACAAGTTATTGAAGCTTTTGACTGGTCAGTATCAAAATATTTGTTGCGTAGGAGATGATGATCAATCAATTTATTCTTGGAGAGGAGCAGAAATATCAAATATTTTAAGGTTCGAAAAAGATTTTCCTAATGCAAAAACGATAAGGTTAGAAGAAAACTATAGATCTACAGGTCACATACTTACTGCGGCATCAAAATTAATTGAAAATAATGACTCAAGACTAGGAAAAACATTATGGACTAATTCTGGTGAAGGAGAAAAAATAACTGTTAAATCAAATTGGGATGGGGAAGAAGAAGCAAGACAAATTACTTCAGAGCTAGAAAAACTATCTCTTAACAATTTTAACCTAGATGAAACAGCAATCTTAGTAAGAGCAAGCTTCCAAATGCGTGAATTTGAAGATAGATTCATAGCTGTTGGGCTACCTTATAAAGTAATTGGAGGTCCAAGATTCTATGAAAGAAAAGAAATTAGAGATGTAAATGCATATTTAAGGCTTGCAACGCAGCCAAATGATAGTTTAGCTTTAGAAAGAATTATTAATACTCCTAAAAGAGGAATCGGTGAAACTTCAGTAAAAAAAATTAGAGATCGCTCTAAAGAAAATAATTTACCTTTAATAGAGTCTATAAAAGAATTAATTGAAGAAAAGTCTTTCAAAGGTAAGACGGCTGAATCCCTAAATAAATTGGTTAACCTTGTGTTTCATTGGAACCAGTTAATAAAAGAAGAAGATAAAGTTGAAATAGCAGAAGTGATAATTGAAGATTCAGGATATCTAGAAATGTTAAGAAATGATAAATCACTTACCGCTGAAGGTCGTGTAGAAAATGTTTATGAATTATTTCGATCACTTGAACCATTCGAGAGCATAAAAGCGTATTTAGAGCATATTTCTCTTGTCATGGAAATAGACAGCAATCAACATGGGAAAAAGGTTAGTCTAATGACTCTCCATGCAGCTAAAGGCTTAGAATTTGATTATGTATTTCTACCTGGATGGGAAGAAGGGGTATTCCCAAATCAAAGAGCAATAGATGAAGGCGGACTAGAGGCTCTTGAGGAAGAAAGAAGGTTAGCTTATGTGGGTGTTACAAGAGCTAAGAAAAAAGCATCAATTTATTATTCCGCTAATCGTAGGATGCATAATCAATGGATATCATCAATTCCATCTAGATTTGTAACAGAACTACCCGAAGAAAATATTGAAACAGATTTATCTAATTATGCAGGTGAAAAAGAGTTATTTAAAGAACAAGAATATATTGATTTTGATCAATCAGATTACGAAACACCTGGTTGGGAAAGAGCCAGGTTTGAGTCAAAGTCTAAGATTATCGATAATAAAACTACTGAGAATTATATTGTAAAAGATTCACCATTCGAATTAAATGAAAAAGTAACACATAAAAAATTTGGTAAAGGTAAAATTTTAAGTATCGATGGTAAAAAACTGACAATTAGTTTTGGATCAAACGGAACAAGAAAAGTTATGGAAAATTTTGTAGAAAAGATATAATCAAAATATGAATGATCAAAATAAATTAACTAATTTAAGATCTTTAATGAGTAAAAATAATATTGACGGTTATTTTTTACCTCACGAAGATGAATTTTTAAGTGAATATCTACCTAAATATACAGAAAGACTTAAATGGCTGACAAATTTCTCTGGTTCGGCAGGTTTGGCTTTTATTGGGATTAAAAAAGCATCTTTATTTGTTGATGGTAGATATACAACCCAAGTAAAAGAACAAACAAATAACAAAATATATAATTATGAGCACTTAATAAAACCGGGATTCTTAGATTGGTTAAAAAATAATCCCTTTAAAGTTAAGAAAATAGGTATTGATCTAAAGACCATATCTTACGCAAACTATCAAACGCTAAAAAAAATCTCTTTTTCTCAAGAAATAGAATTAATAGAAACTAAAAATTTAATTGATCAATTATGGAAAAGAAAAAGAAATAATAAATCACTAGTTAAGAAGCATGAGATTAAGTTTTCAGGTATCACATCAAAAACAAAAATTGATAAAATTATCAAATCTCTGAAGAAAAATAATGCGGATGCTCTGTTTGTTGCGCAACCTGAAAATGTATGCTGGACACTAAATATAAGAGCCCATGATCTTGATCATACTCCCATCTTAAGAAGTTGCTTATTAATTGATAAAGAAAGAAATATTACATTATTTTCAGATAATATAAGTAATACCTCAAATATTAAAAAATGGATTGGAAATAAAATTAAGATATTAGAAATAAGAAAAGTCGAAGATGTAATCAAAAATAAAAATTATAATAAAATTCAGTTTGATCCAAATTATACAACTCAATCACAGGCAAATATCCTAATTAAACACTCTAATTCATTCGCATGTGTAAATGATCCAATTACACTTATGAAATCTTGTAAAAACAAAACTGAAGTTAATGGAGCAAGAAAAGCACACCTTATTGATGGAATTGCTTTAACTAAATTTATTTATTGGCTTGAAAATGAAGTAGATACTGATAAAAATAATTACTCTGAAATTAGTTTGGCCCAAAAATTATTAAAATTCAGAATGCTCAATAAAGATTTTAAAGGATTATCATTTGGAACAATATCTTCTCTAGGTTCAAATGGCGCTGTAATTCATTATCAACCTGAGAAAAGAACTAATAAAGAACTTAATGATAATGATATTTACCTTCTTGATTCAGGAGGTCAATATAAATATGGGACTACTGATGTTACAAGGACGATATTCAATAAAGGTCAAAAAAGATTAAAAAATTTCAATGAAGTTTCTTATAATTATACTCTTGTTCTTAAGGGTCACATAGCAGTAGCATCATCACATTTTAAAAAAGGTGAAACTGGTAAAAATTTAGATTCAAAGGCAAGAAAATTTCTAATTAAAAATGGACTAAATTACGATCATGGGACTGGACATGGTGTAGGAAGTTATCTTGGTGTTCACGAAGGGCCTCAAAGTATATCCCCTAAGTCATCTGTTCCTCTTTTAGAGGGAATGATTATTTCAAATGAACCAGGGTTTTACAAACCTGGACATTATGGAATTCGTATAGAAAACCTTGTAACAGTTATTAAAAGTGATCATACTAATATGGATTTTTGCTTTGAAACTTTAACTTTAGCTCCAATAACAAAGTCATTAATTAACTTAGATATAATGACTAAAAAAGAAATTGATTGGATAAATAGCTATCATAAAAAAGTTTACAAAAAATTATCACCACACCTAAATAAAAAAGAAAAGAGTTGGTTGAAAATTGCTACTGAAGCAGTTTAAACATTTCGTTTTCATTAATTATTTTTACTTCAAGACTATTTGCCTTATCTATCTTAGAGTTTGTTGGTTTTTCTCCAGTAATAAGATAATTCGTATTTTTTGAAATACTTGAAACAACCTTACCTCCTAAAGACTCAATGCGAACTTTAGCCTCAGCTCTACTCATACTTTCTAATGTTCCAGTTATAACAATTCTTTTTCCTGATAAAATACTATCAGTCTCAATTTTTTCATAATCTTGAATAGTTACTCCCATTTTAATTAAGTCATTTACTAAATTTAAAGTTTCTCTATTTTGAAAAAAATCTATCAAGGCATTTACTACTTTATCGCCAATACCATCAAGTGATCTTACCTCATCAATTTCATCAAGCTTATGTAATTTAAAAACTGACACCATGTTATTAAAAGTAATAAAATGACTGGCTAGCAAGGATGCCGTGGAAGAGCCTAAATGCCTAATTCCTAATGAATAAATAAAACGATCAAAGTTGATATTTTTTTTATCATCGATCGCTTTAAAAAGTTTAATTGCGCTATCCTTAATAGTATTAATTTTAGATTTTGAACCAGATGAATAAACCCATATTTGAGGAGGATTTTTTCTATAAGTTTGCTCAAGAGAAAAAATATCAGTTGGATCTTTAATAATCCCCATATCAAAATAGTCATTAATTTGCTTATCCCCTAATCCGTCAATATCGAAACCCTCTTTAGAAACAAAATGCTTCAGTCTTTCCTTAGCTTGCGAGGAACATGTAAAGCCTCCTGTACATCTAATATATTTTTCATAAGTTATTGCTCCTTTGTTTTCAGTTAATATTTCTCTATATGCATCTGAATTACAAACAGGGCAATTCTTAGGTACTTTTATTTCTTTGTTTTCTTTTTTTCTTTTTGATTTAATAACTTCAATAACTTGAGGTATTACATCTCCCGCTCTTTGAACCCATACAGTATCTCCAATTCGAATATCCTTTTTTTTGATGTCTTCATAATTATGCAAACTTGCATTTGAAACTAAGGCACCCCCGATATTTACAGGCTTCAATCTAGCCACAGGAGTTAGAACACCTGTTCTTCCAACTTGGATTTGAACATCTATAATTTCTGAAATAGCTTTCTCAGCTGGAAATTTATGCGCTATTGCCCATCGAGGATGATGACCGGTCGATTGAAGTCTTTCCCTCCAATCTATTCTGTTTAATTTATATACAATACCATCAATATCGTAACCTAGGTCCATTCTTTTATCTAAAAGATTATTGTAATATTTTTCTAAAGAATTAACTGACATATGTGTACTCGACTCTGGATTAGTTATTAATCCTAAATCATTGAAATAATTCATTATATCGCTATGCAAATTAAAATTATTATCAGAAAAAGTACCCCAACTAAATGCAAAAAATCTTAATGGTCTTTTTGATGTTTCTTTTGGGTCTAATTGCTTTAATGATCCTGCCGCTGCGTTTCTAGGATTCTTAAATATATCTTTACCGTCTTTTTTTTGTTTTTCATTAAGATCATTAAATTCGTCATGAGTTATATAAACTTCACCTCTTACTTCAAGTCGATCTGGGGCTAAATTTTTATTTAAAGATTTAGGAATATCAATTATTGTTCTCAAATTATCTGTAACATCTTCACCAAAAGCTCCGTCACCCCTAGTTGCTCCTAAAATTAATTCTCCTTTGTCATATATAAGTGTTGCAGATAACCCATCAATCTTTGGTTCAGCAATAAATTCTATTTCTTCTTTATCCTCAAGAAGTAAAAAATTCTTTAATCCATCAACCCAATTATTAACCTCATCTATATTTTTAGCATTTTGTATAGATAACATAGGAATCTTGTGCTGAATTTTAGCAAAACCCTCTAAAGGCGCTGATCCAACTAAATCTGTAGGTGAATTGGTTTGTTTAAATTCAGGAAATTCTTTTTCAATTTCTATTGCTTCTCTTACTAACTCATCGTACTCAGCGTCTGATATGGATGGATTATTATCTTGATGATACTTTTTATTGTGCTCAATTATCTGTTCATAAAGAGAATTTAATTTAGATTGATTATCATTTTCCGAAACATTTGATTTTTTCATTTCGTTTACTGTAAAAAATCATTGATTAAATCATAGGTGCTTTCATACCATTCGCTATCTGGAAAGTTATAGCCTAATACTGCTGCGGTAGCTTTTGCTTCATTGATTAAGCCAAGTGAAATATATCCCTCAACTATTCTATGAAGCGCTTCTGGAGTGTGACTAGTGTTCTGATACTCAGTTACAACATATCTAAATCTGTTAATAGCCGCCAGAAATGCACTTTGCTTCATATAGTATCGACCTATATACATTTCTTTTCCTGCTAAATGATCACGAGTTAAATCAATCTTTAGTTGCGCATCTCTGGCATAATCAGATTCTGGATAACGCCTTACTACCTCAGTAAAAGAATTTAGCGCTAAATCCGTTATTTTCTGATCTCGAGCAACATCCGAAATTCTTTCATAGTATGATTGACCTATTAAATAATAGGCATAAACAGCATGTCTATTACCTGGATGCAAAGATATAAATCTTTGAGCAGATGAAATAGCTTCATCATATTTATTTTGAAGATAATAAGTGTAGGCTGACATTAACATTGAACGCCTTGCCCAAGAAGAGTAAGGGTGTTGTCTCTCTACTTCATCAAACTCATATGCTGCAGCCTGATATCTTCCATTTTCAAGATGGTATACAGCGTTATTATAAATAGCAGCTAGAGTCCTTTCACGATATTCTGGCCTTTCACTATCGCTTGCACATCCAAAAAGAAAAAATATTAAAGCAACGCTTATTAAGTTAACTCTATTTCTTTTAAACAAAATTTTCATAAAATGATTATATTATTAAATTTATAAAAGAGCTACATGTTGGTTGAAAAATTAAGCCGTCAATAATTCTTTGTTACTATCAGCAATAACTGAGTCATCTATTTCAAAAAACTCAAAAGATTCTTCATTATTAAATAACTCTTTCAAAAGAAGATTGTTCATATGATGGCCACATAAGTAACCTCTGTATTCACCTTGAATACGATATCCGGAAGTAAAAATATCCCCTACAGCGTCTAATAGTTTATGAACAACAAATTCATTTTCAAATCTTAATCCTTCAGAATTTATAACTTCATTATTATCAATAATAATACAATTATCTAAACTTCCTCCAAGACCAAGACCTGACATTCTTAAAGCCTCAACATCTCTCATAAAACCAAAAGTTCTAGCATTGGAAACATTATCTTTAAAATTAAAGTTCTCAAGACTTATCGATGCCTCCTGCTTTCCAATTACTTTGTCTGAGAAATCAATTGAGGCAAAAAAATTCATATTGTTGCTGGGACTAAGAGAACATTTTTTTTCTCCATCAATAATCTCAATGTGCTTAGTAATTTTGAGAAATTTTCTTTTTTCTGATAATTTTGATAATCCTGCATTTTCAATAAGATCAATAAACTGTTTTGAGCTTCCATCCATAATTGGGACTTCAGGACCATTAATTTCAATGTTAACATTATCAACTCCAGATCCTGATAAGGCAGCCATTAAGTGTTCAATTGTAGATATTTTACAATCGTTTTCATTTTTAATTGTAGTACACATATTTGTATCAGAAACATTCTGATAGCTAGCTAAAATTGTTCTCTCAGCAATATCTCCTTCTATGTCTGTTCTGATAAATCTAATTCCTGAATTAGTATCTGAGGGCTTTAAGGTAATCTCTATTAAATCACCTTTATGAAGACCAATACCAGATGTTGATATTGTATTTTTTATTGTTGTTTGCCATGGGTAAAAACCGGAAGCTGTTAGAAAATTACAAGCCATTTTATTTCCACAATTAGATTAATACACTAGTTATCAGTGATAATTAAAGAATCCAAATCAAACTTTGTGTCTGTTTGTAACTTTATATATCAACATTAATTTAAATTTTATTTATTAATTTTCTGCCAATCTTCAAGTGGTTGATGAACAAAAACAGGTTTTTGGTTTTCTATTAAAGCTATTAACCCTGTAATCATATTATTTAGAGCAACACTTAAGGCTTCTGCTACATCATCTTCATTAAGTCTTTTGTCTGACTCTACTTTACCTGACCATCTAATTTCAGATTTATTGCTATTGATAGGTATAATTTTTGCGACAACTACATAATCTTGCATGCCAACTGGTTTTCCATCTGTAAGCTTATATGAAAATGATAAATCTGTATCACTATATGCAATTAATTCATGCTGAACATATCCTTGTGTAATTAAGTTAATATCTCTAATTGCTCCAACACCCTTACCTTTAACAGAAATTGTACTTTCACTTCCGCCCGGAACCCATCTGAGAACGCGATCGAAATGTTTCATTTCATCCCAAATTATTTCAGAAGGTATATCCGCAACTCGACTTATTTCAACAGTTTTCATTTCAGAAAGTACTTTAGTTACTTTTATTGTTTATTTTTTCTTAAAAAAGCAGGAATTTCCATTTGTGAGTCAAAATCTTTATCTTCTTCGTTATTATCAAGTCTATCACTCTTAAATAGAGGAACATCATCATTTTCCCAGTCTTCAGGTTCAGGTAAATCTTCTATAACTTGAACTTCTTCTTCTATCTCTGATTCTTCGATATCATCTATTTTCTGCTCATCAGATTTGTCTTCCATTAAATCTGGATAATCTTCTGTATTTACTGGAATATCTTGATTAACTTTTCTTACTTCAAGATCTACTGACTGAACATCTTCATCAAACTCTTCAGGTTGATCATTCGATGAAGTTTCAATTTCAATAACTTTATCTTCAACTTGATCATTCATTCCAGTAGCAACAGTAGCTACAATTAACTCATCACCAAGTTCTTCATCCATAAAAACACCTGTTATAATTTCGCAATCATCTGGGTTATTTACTTCATTCTGAATAACATTTGTCGCTGCATCAATTTCTACAGGCGTGATTTCAGTATTTGCAGTAATTGAAATAAGCAAACCTTTAGCATCCCTTAAATTGATACCGTCTAGCATTGGATTTGATATAGACGTTTTAGCAGCAATAACTGCTCTATCATCACCTGAAGCCTGACCAACGCCAAACATTGCTTTTCCAATAAATGCCATGATTGTCTTAACATCTGCAAAATCTATATTAATTCTTCCCCTCTTGGTTATTAGTGAACTAATTGCTGAAACACCATCATATAAAGTTCTATTAATTATCTCATTACATTCATCAAAAGAAGTTTCAATATTAGCGACCCTAAAAACATTCTCATTTGGAACAACTATAAGAGTATCAAGGCATTTTGAAAGTTCATCAATACCCTCTTTGGCCATCTTCATTCTTTTTGTTCCATCATACTTCCATGGAGTTGTTACAACCCCAACGGTAAGTATACCCATCTCCTTTGCAAGTTTTGCTACTACTGGAGCAGCCCCTGTACCTGTTCCTCCACCCATGCAAGCAGTTATAAAAAGCATATTTATCCCTTTCAGGTAACTTTTTAACTCCTCGATAGACTCTTGTGCAGCTTTTTTTCCTATTTTGGGGTCAGCTCCTGCACCTAAACCCTTTGTAATATTTGCTCCTATTTGTATCCTTGTAGTCTGATCATGTTCCTCTAGAGCTTGAGCATCCGTGTTAACGGCATACAAATCTACTCCCTTTAAACCGCTATCAATCATGGTTCTTAGAGCATTACCGCCTCCGCCGCCAATACCTAGAAGAGCAAGACGTGGCTTTAATTTTTCAACCTCAGGCGCAGATAATTCAATTGACAAAGCAACCTCCTTAGCAAATTAGTTAATTTTTCTACTGATTCTAAGTTTTTAACAAGAAATTGGAGAGTTTAAAAATCCTGGCCCATAAGATTTTTAAAGAAATTACCAATCTTTTCAGTGCTTTTTATTGAAATTCTTTCATGATTCTTTTTTGATTTTTTTAAACAATGTATTAATACGCCTGAGCATGAAGAAAATGAAGGGCTACCAATTTCACCTGACAAGCCCCCAATTTTAGTGGGCAAACCTATCCTAACATTTGTATCAAAAACTCTTTGAGCTAATTCAATACTTCCTGGTAATCCTGCTGTGCCACCCGTTAATATAATGTTTCTTTTTGCATATTCAGAATAACCAGATTTTTCAATTACTTCTTCGGCTTTCTCTAGTATTTCTTCATACCTATACTTAATTATAGAGACTAAATTACTTAGTTTAAATTTACTTCTTATAGTGTTTTCACTATCATTTGGGATTTCATAATATTGTTCAGAGTCATTAGCGCCCATAATTGTATTACCATATAAATTTTTAATTCCCTCAGCATGTTCAAAAGATGTATGCAATCCTAAAGCAACATCGTTAGTTATGTACCACCCTCCTAGATTTATAGTTTTGGCATAGACTATTGTTCCCTCAAAAAATATCGATATTGATGTGGTGCCACAACCAATATCAATACAAACTGAACCAAAATCTAACTCATGTTCCTGTAAACAAGCTAAACCTGATGCATATGGCTTTGCAATAAAGCCTTCTATTTTTAAATGCATCTTTTTAATAATATTTTCTATGTTAATAAGAGGGTTAATTTCAGATGTAATATAGTTTAATTCTACGCCAAGTTTATCTGCTACTAAACCTGACGGATCGGTAACATTTCTGGTTCCATCTACGAAAAAATTCGAAGGAACAATATGAATTATTTTCTGGTTAGTTGGAGTATATTTATTATTAGTTATAGAAATAACTTCAGCAACATGTTCTTGCTTAATCGTTCTTTCCGGAATGTTAATTGAACCTTTTAAAACATGACTTTTTAGGAAATCACCTGAAATACAAACATAAACATTATTAATTTCAATATTTGCATCTTTTTCAGCTTTATCCAAGGCAAGCCTTATCGATTTTTCTGCCTCCTTTTGGTCAATAACTTTACCGTTCCTTATACCTTTTGATTGGCAATATCCAGACCCAACAACCCTTAATGCTCTCTTTTCTCTCGTTATTTCATCAATTTTAGCAATAAAACAAACAATCTTATCTGATCCAATATCTATGGCTGTCAAAATATTTTTTGATTGATTTGACTTATTATCTGCTGAAAATAAATCTATTTGATTGCTATTTTTTTTCATTAACTTCTTTTGAAAATTCTATCTGTAGATATTTCACCTTTTATTCTTAAATCAATTTTCTTGTGACCTTTTTCTATTAAGTTATAATCTTTTAAATGTTGATCGAGCTCAAGTAAGGCATCATTTACGTCCCCCATGGGTAACTTAATTAAGACACCCTCTTTAAAATATAAATCCCATCTTCTTTTTCCAATAAAAGTTGCATAATCAATCCTACTTCTTAATGAAGGATAATCATCCAAAGCATTTAAAAAATTACTGAGATTTAAATCCGCTTCATTACCATAAACAAAAAGTAAATCATCATATGCATCTTTTTTTTGGATTTTTTCAATATGATATCCATCTTTATCAAGGATCAGAACTTCATTTTTATTTTCCCAAATAGCAGCAGGTTCATACTCTTCAATAAAAATATGAATTTCATTTGGAAGTTTTCTGCTTACTTTTGCACTTTTTATCCAAGGGACTGACAAAATATTTTTTTTTATTTTTTCTAAATTAATCTTAAGAATAGGTGAGTTGAGTTCAAGAGATAAAGAAGATAAGATTTTCGTCTTATTTGATCTTACCCTTCCATCAAGTTTTAATTTTTCAAGTTTAAAAAATGTATTTGAAAAATTGTTATAATAATTATTTACAGGATTATTTTCATACAAGAATAAATAAATTAAAAAAGTAATTATACTCAAAAATATAACAAAGAAAAAATATGTTTTTCTTTTCAATTTTAACATATTGCATCCTCAATGATTATATTAATTAAATTATTATAAGAAATATCTTGAAAGGCAGCTAATTTTGGAATTAATGATGTTTTGGTTAAACCAGGGTTTGTATTTAATTCTAAAACATAAGGGCTAAGAATCTCACCTTCTTCTAAACGAAAATCTGTTCTTGTAACGCCCTTGCAACCAAGCAAGTTATGGCAACGCATAGTTAAGTCTTGGATTTTAGTATAAGTTCTGCGAGGGATATCATTAGCTAAAACATATTCTGACATACCTTGTGTATATTTAGTTTCATAATCATAAAAAATATTTTTGGCTTTAATTTCCATAACTTCGGTAGGTTTGTTATCTATAATTCCACATGTTAGCTCTCTGCCTTTAATATATTTTTCAACCATTATATATTTTCCATATTTCCAATTTTTTAAATCATTTAAGAAACTAGTTTTATCTGATTCACTTAAAATTATGTATACACCAACACTTGAGCCATTATTTATTGGTTTAATTACAGAGGGGATTAAAATATCATTTTCATTAATGTCTTCTTTATCTAGCATTTTATATTTAGGAGTAGGCACATTATTTCTTATAAAAATTTCTTTAGAAAATACCTTATTCATTGCAAGAATTGATGATGAAATACCTGAGTGAGTATATTTTATACCAATTTCTTCAAGAAGCGCCTGTATTTGACCATCCTCACCAAATTCACCATGAAGAGCATTAAAACATAAGTCAGAATTAGAACTAATTAATTTTTCAATAAAATCGTCTTTACAGTCTATCGAAGTATACTTGAAACCCAATTCTTTAAGGGCCTCCTCTACATTTTCACTTGTTTTTAAACTGATTGCTCTTTCATCTGAGAAACCACCCTTTAAAACTGCAATCTTTCCATTAAATTTCATCAATACTATCTCCTATAAGGTGAATTTCCCATTCAAGCCTTATACCGTGATGTTTTTCAACCTCGTGAATTACAAGTTCACCAAGCTTTTCAAAATCTTTTGCTGATGCATTGCCTGTATTAATAAAAAAATTGTTATGAATTGGTGAAATCATTGCTCCACCAATTTTATAGCCACTCAAACCAGAAGAATTAATTAATTCCCAAGCCTTTACGTCTTTTGGATTTTTAAATGTACTTCCACCTGTTGCTACCTTAGACGGTTGTGACTCCTCCTTCGAGCTAATAACTGCATCGATTTTCTCTTTAATATTTACTTTATTCTCATGCCTTCCTTGAAAAGTAGCTTCAATTATAATTTGATCTTTTTTGATTACAGATTTTCTATATGAAAACTTCATTTCTTTATTATTGTATGATTTTAATTCGCCATCTCTCTCTAAAATTAAGACTTCTTCAACAATATCTTTTATTTCTGAACCATAGCAACCAGCATTCATTGCTATCGCGCCTCCTATATTACCAGGAATACCGGATAGAAATTCAAAACCCCCCAAATTATTATCAAAAGCTAATTTCGAAACATTTTTATCAAGCATCCCTGAGCTAAGTGTAATTTTATTATTTCTATGAATTTCGATTTCAGAAAAACTTGGCGGTATAAGAATAGTAACTCCTGAAATACCGCCATCTCTTATCAAAACATTTGATAACCTTCCAAAGACATTAATTTTAACTTTGTTATTAATTTGCTTTAAAAAAACTGCTAAATCTTTTTTATTTTTAGGTATATACAAACAAGAAGCTCGTCCGCCAACTTTTAACCATGTTAAATTTTCAAGGGACTTATCAAAGAAAATTCTTCCCTGAAACAAATTACTATTAATTAAATTATGGAATTCAGACATGTTATTTCCCTAAAGTATTTACATAATTATTGGCTAAATTAGAAATATTTCCTGCGCCCATAAATATTACTGTTTCTCCTTTTTTGACTTCATGATTTAAAAAATCTTCAACTTTTTTAAAATCATTAAATGCTAGAGTTTTAGTTTTAGAGTTTTTTTGAATATTTTTAGCCAAGCTACTAGCGTTAATATTTTTTATTTTTTTTTCGCCAGCAGCATAAACTGGAAGAATAATGACAAAATCAGAATCTTTGAAACTTTTAGAAAATTTATCAAATGTTTGCTTTATTCTAGAAAAGCGATGAGGTTGTACAACAGTAATTATTCTTCTGTTAGATAGATCTCTTAATGTTTTCAATGAAGCTTTAATTTCTGTTGGGTGATGAGCATAGTCATCAAAATATTTTCTTTTATCTAATGTTTTTATTAATGTCATTCTCCTTTTCACACCTTCAAAATCTCTCAATGCTTGGCGAATAAATTTGAAACTTATTCCAATCCTATGAGATATTGCAATTGCACCTAAAGCATTGAGTAAATTATGTCTTCCGTGCATTGGGAATTGAATATTTTTATAGATTTTTCTTTTTTCATTTATGTTTTTAATTTCAATATCAAAAGTTTGTCCTTGTTTATTAATTCTAATATTTTTTGCCTTATAATTAGCTCTTGCATTTGTTCCATAAAAGAAATGATCAGATCTCTTTTGTTGGGTTGCTATTTTATATAATTTGTTATCATCAGAGCAAATAATCGAAAACCCAAAAACAGATATGTTGTTAATATATTGTTCAAATGCATTTTCAAGACTCCTCATGTTATTGTAGAAATCTATATGCTCATCATCAATTGAAGTTATTAACCCGCTAAAAGAAGGTAATTTAGTAAAACTTCCATCAGACTCATCTGTTTCAACTATCATCCAATCGCCAAAACCTAACCTAGTGTTAGATCCAAGAGAATTTATTATTCCTCCATTTATAACGGTAGGATCTAATTCAGATTTTACAAATATTTCAGAAATAATTGATATTGTAGTAGTTTTGCCGTGGCTTCCGGCTACTGTGATTGTTTTTTTCATTCTCATTAATTCCGCTAGCATTTCTGCTCTACTTATCAATGGAATTTTAATCTTTAGGGCCTCTTTTATTTCAACATTTTGTTTTTTTATTGCAGAAGAATAAACAATTAATGATGAGCCTTTAATATTACTAGCATTATGCCCAATTTTAATTTTTATTCCCAATTTCTTTAATCTAATAACATTTGATCCTTCCTTTTGATCTGAGCCTGTTACCTCATAACCTAAATTGTGAAGTATTTCAGCTATACCACTCATTCCTATGCCGCCTATACCAACTAAAAAAATTCTTCCTTTTTTATTAAGATGGTCCATTTTTAATCTATAACCTCTTCAGCAAAATCAGCAATATTTGACGATGCATTAGGAATCCCAAATGATTTAATATTTTTAGAAAGTTTTTCACGCTTGTTAGAGTTATTAATCAATTCTAGGATTTTTTTAGATAAAAATTGTGGATTAAGATTGTTTTGGTCACATACAATTGCTGCATTTGCTAACTCAAAATTTCTTGCATTATGTTCTTGATCTCCATCAAGTGTATTTGGTAAAGGAATAAAAATACATGGCTTGCCACATATAGCCATCTCACTTAAAGTTAATGCTCCAGCTCTTGAAATAACAATATCTGATTGGATTATTAACTTTGGCAGATCGTAAAAAAATTCACTAACATTATGTCTTACATTATTTTTTGAAAAATAATCTGTTAGGAAATTAATATCTTCTTTTCTACATTGTTGAACAATATTCAAATTTTGAAATATTTCTGATGGCAGATAATGCAGTGACTTAGTGATTAGCTCTGTTAGGAAGGACGCTCCATGACTACCGCCAAATATTAATATATTAATATTTCTTTTATCAAATATCTTTTTTTCGTCTTTATATTTAACTATTTCCTCTCTAACTGGATTACCCAAAAAATTATAGTTTTTAATATTTTTATGTACATTCATTCTTGTATTTTTAAATCCATTTGAAACACCATCAGCAAAAGAACATAAAAAATTATTTGCTCTTCCAAAAACCGTATTTTGTTCATGTATTATTATTTTACGACCTAATAACTTCGAGGCTAGCAAAGGAGATAAACTAGGATAACCTCCAAAGCCAATAGATAATATAGGTCTAGTTAAAATTATCCAAAAAAGAGAAATAAAAAATCCTAATAATAATTTACAAGCCACCTGTGGCCATTTTATAAAACCTTTATTTGTAAAGGTATCTGATGGAACGAGAATAATTTTATCGGCTTTAAAATTATTTAAGAATCTTTTTACTCTTTTATCGGTCAGCAAGATTATTCTATAGTTTCTTTTCCTTAATTCATTAGAAACAGCATCAGCTGAAAATAAGTGACCACCTGATCCTCCTGCTGCGATCATTATGTAAGGTTTATTTTTTTTATTTTTCATAAATATTTAACATTAATTAATTTTTTAATTTATCTGGCGTCTTAAAGTCATTTGTTTTTTTTGTTAACGCTAAAAACATTCCCATTGTAATGCCCATAGCAAGTAATGAAGAGCCACCATAACTAATAAAAGGTAAAGTCATTCCTTTTGCAGGTATCAAGCTTAAATTTACAGCTATATGAATTAGCGCTTGAAGACCAAACAAAATAATTAATCCAGATGAAGCTAGTTGATTGAAAAAATTATTTTGATTCATAGATCTTATTAATCCTCTCATTATTAGAATTAAATATAAAATCATAAGTGATATAGTTACTATTAAACCACTTTCTTCAGCGATTGCTGCAAAAACAAAATCTGTATAGGCATCAGGAAGATGGTATTTAACCCAACTTTCACCAATGCCCTTTCCAAAAATTTGACCATTCTCAATAGCATCAATAGCAGCTTGAGTTTGTGTCAGCTTTGAATTAGCCGCACCTCCCCCAAACCATATCTCTATCCATGAATCTAATCGTGAAGCAAAATGAGGGAAATTAAAATAAAAGAAAATTATTGATATCATTGAAACTAAACCAGCTGGCGCTATTATTAACCAAGGAAAACCCTGTACAAATACCAAACATAAAATTGTTATAAATAACAATATAGTTTGCCCTAGATCTGGTTGGAGCATTAAAAGTGTGGCAACTAAAACAAATAATAACCCTGGAACTAAACTGTATTTACTGTTTTGCTCTTCTTTCGATCTAGCAAAAAACCAAGCTGATAAAATAATTAAGCATGGTTTCAAAAACTCTGAAGGTTGAATCGTAATTATTCCAAAAACTGATATCCACCTTGATGCACCTCCGCTCGACAAACCTATAATAAGTGTTAATAAAACTCCTAATAAACTGAATATAAATAGGATTAGAGATATTTTTCGAGTAAATTCTTTTGGTAATATCGATATCGTTATCATTAAGGCAACAGAAATTAATAAAAAAACTGATTGTTTAATTAAAAAATAATATTGGTTAGCTTTTAAATGTCCCGCTTCTACGGGACTGACCGCTAACGAAAAAAATAAACCACTTAATCCAAGAAAGATTATGCCAAATAACATATACCTATCTACTGTGAACCACCATTCACCGACTGGACCAGTATTTGTTCGCGAAATTCTTAACATTTTACTACTAAATTATTCACAATTTTAGTGAATTTATTTCCTCTTTCCTGATAATCAATAAATTGATCTTGCGAACTACAACCGGGAGATAAAAGAATACAACCCTTTTGACTTTTTAAAACTTCCTTGTAGGCAGATCTAGTTGCATTTTCTAGATTATGCGATACTTCAAATTTAACTTTTTTAGGTATTATTTGACTGAGTTGGTCAGATGATGATCCAATTAAGAAAATTTTTTTGATATTTTTATTAGATAAATTTAATTTAGTTAGATCATTATTTTTTGATAAACCACCAAGAATCCAATATATATCTTTAAACTGACTTGCGGCAAAGTTAGCTGCTGCAGGATTGGTTGCTTTAGAATCATTAATAAAACTTACACCATTTTTTGAACAAACTTCATAAATTCTATGATTAAGATTCTTAAATTTTTTTAATTGATTGATTACAAAATTTCGATCAACATCTAAAATATCCGTAACCTTGATTAGGGCTGGTAAAAATTTTTTAATTATTCCGTTTTGAGAAATTTTATTACTCAGATCATTAAATTCATTATCTTTAAATAATACATGCTTTGGTGAGGGATTAATTTCTTTTAATACTTTTTCTGATAAATAAAAATCATCGAAAATTGCATGATCTGAGTTTCTTTGATTTAAGAAAATTTTTGTTTTTGTTTTTTGGTATACCTCATAGGATTCATATCGCTCATTGTGATCTTCAAAAACATTTAATAAAACCGATATATCCGCTCTAAACTCATCAATTAACTCCAATTGATAGGATGAAAGCTCTAAAATAATGATATCAAATTCATCTGCATTTAAAGATAAGACCGGTATACCAATATTTCCCGCTATACAACTTTTTAGACCTGATTTTTGAAGTATTTCATTTAAAACAGATACAAATGTTGATTTACCATTTGTACCAGTTACAGCGATAATCTTTTTTCTAATTCCGAGACTTTTTAACTCTTGGTGAAAAACTTCAATATCACCAACAATCTTTATTTTATTTTTTATAGATTCTTTAACAATAAAAGAGTTAGCTCCAAAATTTAACGCAATGCCTGGTGAAGATATTAATAAATCAATCTTTTCCCATGGCCATTTTCTTGGTTCATTAAACTCATAACCTTTTTTTTCTAATTCTTTTCTTTTTTTCTCACAATCGTCCCAAATAAAAATATTTTTTCGGTCCTTAAGTTTTTCATATGAAGAAATGCCACTTTGCCCTAAACCATAGATAATAATATTTTCATAATTCTCTAACATTATTCATTTTACCTTATTTTCAAAGTCGCTAATCCAATTATCGCTAATACAAAAGATATAATCCAAAATCTAATTACTATTGTTGACTCAGACCAACCTTTCTTTTCAAAATGGTGATGTATCGGAGCCATTTTAAATACTCTCTTTCCAAAAACTCTATAAGAGAAAACTTGAATTATTACGGACATTGCTTCAAGAACGAAAATACCACCAATGACTATTAAAACTAGTTCATGTTTAGTGATAACAGCGATAGAACCTAAAATTGCACCCAAAGATAATGAGCCCGTATCACCCATAAAAATCATAGCTGGAGGAGCATTAAACCATAAAAAACCCAGACAACTACCCAAAAGTGCGCAGCATAGAATACTTAACTCTCCTGAATATGGTATATAATTTATTCCTAAATATTCCGAAAATACTAAATTGCCAGATAGATATGTAATTAAACCAAAACTAGCTATTGCAATCATTATTGGGACTATAGCTAATCCATCTAGTCCATCCGTTAAATTAACTGCGTTTGATGTTCCAACAATAACGAAACTTGTAAAACAATAATAAAGAATTAATCCTAAGAAAAAAACTCCATTCACAAATGGAATGGATATACTGTAAACTAATTCTGAAGACGACTGCAAAGAAATTAAAAAAATTAGAATAAAAGAAGATAAGATTTGCAATAAAAACTTATTTTTTGATGAAATTCCTTTTGGATTTTGATCCTTAATTTTTTTTCTGTCGTCAATATAACCAATCAAACCGAATAAAATTGTAGATAAAATAACTATCCACATAAAGCTATTAAAAATATCTCCCCAGATTAGTGTGCTAATTAAAAAACTAGAAAGAATTAATAGCCCTCCCATAGAAGGTGTTCCTTTTTTTGAGTGCAAATGACTTTTTGGGCCATCTTCCCTTATAGGCTGACCATTACCTTGTTTGATAAGCATACTCTTTATAAACTTTGGTCCAATAAGTAAAACAATTAGAAGTGAAGTTATTATTGCGCAACCAGCTCTAAATGAGAGATATGTAAATAAGTTTATTCCTGGAAAATCAAAGTTTAATATTTGAACTAGATATAATATCATTAAGCAATCTTTCTTATAGGTTTTTGCGTATTTATTTCTTTAATTACTTTTGAAAAATTAATTTTTGATGATGCTTTAAGCATTACAACATCCTTGTTATCAAAGAGATCTTGTAAATTAAGAATAACTTGATCAACATTTTGAAATAGAGCACCTTTCTTTTGAAAATCAATTTCTTCCCATAAATATCTAATTTCTTCACCTACAGCATAAACAATATCTATAGATGTATTATTAATTAATTGAGCAATTTTCTTATGATAATTTTCAGAAAATCTACCTAACTCCATCATGTCTCCTATAAATAAAACTTTTCTTAAGCAAGACTTAGAGTTTAGGTTGTTAAAAGATATTATGGCGGCTTCCATTGAGTTGGGATTTGCATTAAAACTTTCATTAATTATTGATAATGACTTACCAAGGAAATTTAAATTAAATGTGTTTCCTCTTCCTTCAATATTTTTAAAATTTGATAATTTCTTTATGAATTTTTCAGTTGAATTATTTGTAATTTTACAGGTCATGAGTGCAGGCAAAGTGTTTAAAGCCATATGTTCACCTGATATTGCCAATGTATAATTTATTATTTTATCTTTAATTCTTACTTTAAGCACACTGCCATTATCTATTTCAATATTCTCTTTTAGATAAGCATCAGAATCTTCTAGAACTCCAAAAGTTGAGATATTTAAACTTTTATTTTTAATTATATTTATATCTAAATCTGATTTTAGATTTTCATTAATTATTAAACTTCCTTCATCGACGATACCCTCAATAATCGATAGCTTCTCTTCTATTAAATCTTTCTTTGAGTGAAAATTACCTATATGCGCCTCACCTACATTATTAACAATACCAATATGAGGCTTAATAAGATTTGTTAACTTTAATATTTCACCTTTATTATTCATTCCGATCTCAAATACAGCGTAATCAACATCTATTGGCATTCTTGCAAGAGATAAAGGTACACCGATATGATTATTGAATGATCTTTCAGATTTATGAACTTTTCCATAATCAACCAAACAACTTGATATCATCTCTTTTAAAGTTGTTTTGCCTGAACTTCCTGTTATTCCTATTATTTTAGCTTTTGTTCTTTGACGAGCATAATTAGCCAACTTATTAAGTGCTTTATAAACATCATTAACAAAAATTACCTTTTTAGAATTAACAAGAGATGGTCTATTTGAAATTGCAACGCAGGCTCCTTTGTTAAGAGCATCTTCAATAAAATCATTTCCATCATTATTTAAACCCGGTAAAGCGAAAAAAATGTCACCTTTATTTAATGTTCTAGTATCAATTGAAATACCTGTAGCAAACCAATTACAGCTTCCATGCCCATTAATAATACCTAGCACTTCTTTACCATTCCACAATATTTCAGTCATTTAATCACCTATCACTTCTCTTATTATCTCTTGATCAGAAAAAGGAATTTTTTTATCGCTAATAATTTGAAACTTTTCATGACCTTTACCAGCAATTAAAATTGAATCACCTTTTTCACCTTGATTAATTGCCGTAATTATAGCTTCTTTTCGATTGGGTATTTCTATAGCTGACGGACAAGTTTCTAATATTGACTTTCTAATCTTATCAGAATCTTCATTTCTAGGATTGTCATCTGTAATAATTATACCATCTGCAAAATTTTCTGCTATTTCTCCCATGATAGGCCTCTTAAATCTATCTCTACCCCCTCCACAACCAAAAACGAGAGTTATCTTATTTTCTGTAAGCTCTCTAAGAGAAAATAAAGCTGCAGTTAATGCATCAGGAGTATGAGCATAATCAACATAGATCTTTGCTTCTGTTTTGCTAAATCCACAGAACTCAAGTCTCCCAGGAATTGGTCTAAGATCTTTTAAATGCTCAAAAACCTTTTCCGATGGCGAACCAGATGCTATTGCTAATCCTGCTGCACATAAAATATTCATAGCCTGAAAATAACCTTCAACCTTAAGAGGAATAGAAAATTGTCTACCACTATATTGAAATATTATTTCCATTCCTGACTCCGTTGGAATCAACCTTCTCAGATTAAGTGCGTTTGCTGACTCACCAACCTCTATTACACCTTTTCCACTAGCGTTAATAATTGAAGATAATTCTCTGCCTTCTTCTGTATCGATACAAATAACGGAATAATTATCTTTAGGAAGTATTTCTGTAAAAAGACGTTTCTTTGCATCAAAATATTCTTCCATAGTGTTATGATAATCGAGATGGTCTTGGCTAATATTTGTGAACCCTGCTGCTCTAATTTTAACATTATCAATTCGATATTGCGATAAGCCATGGCTTGAAGCCTCTAAAGCTAAATGTGTAAAGCTCTGATTGGATAATTTTTCTAATGTCTTATGTAGTAAAACGGGGTCTGGGGTAGTAATATTTGTATCTTGTATTTCTTCATTTCCAATAATACCTAAAGTACCAATGCTAGATGATTTCAATCCCATCAAATTCCAAATTTGTTGTAAAAAATTTGTAGTAGATGTTTTTCCATTAGTTCCCGTAATCGCACAAACTGTCTCAGGGGAATTATTAAAAACAATTGATGAGATATAGGATAAATATCTTCTTGGATTTTCATCTTTGATGACTGGAATATCTAATTTTAAATCAGAATCTGAAGAAGTTACAATAACGCTTGCACCTTTTTTAATTGCTTCATCAACAAAATCTTCACCTCGATTTATTTCTCCTTGAATAGCTACAAAAATATACCCGGGCTTAACTTTTCTACTATCGCATGTCACACCTTCAATGATAATATTTGAAGATAAATCGTCTTTTATATCTTTTAATGAAATCATTAATTATCTACCCTGGCATGCTCTTGAAAAATACTAAAATTATTTTGAATTGGAATATTTAATTGAGGAGCTATTAACCTTATAATTTCACCGGCAGCAGGTGCAGCATTCCAATATGCTGAAGAACCTCTTACATCTTTTTTTCCTTTTGGATTATCTAAACTAACCAAAACAACATACTCGGGATCATTTCCTGGAAAAGCACCCACGAAACTAGTCATCCTTCCGCAATAACCCCCTGTAATACATGGTTTATCGGCAGTTCCAGTTTTACCAATAACATTATATCCATCTACATCAGCTTTTTTTCCAGAACCATTCTTCACAACTTCGCGCATGACATAGCGCATACTTTCACTCACATCAGAAGTAATTAATTTGGCGTTAGTTTTATAACTTTTATCTCTAGGATATAATGTTGGTTCGATTAAGTATCCTCCATTAACAACTGCCGCAACAGCTGATGCAAAAGATAAAGGTACTACACCTAAACCCTGACCAAATGATATCTGTTCCATTGATAGTTCATTCCACTTCTCTGGTAAACTTGGTTTTCCCATTTCATAAAGTTCAATAAATTGTTCATCAAGTAATCCTGTTTCAGATAAAAATCTTTTTTGTGTTTCTAATCCAACTATATGAGCAATTTGAGCCATACAAATATTAGAAGAGTTGATAAGACATTGAGCAGCATTTAAATATTGCACCTTGCTCTTACGATAATCTGAAAGACATTTTTTTCGACTTTTATTAATGCATTTCCATACATCAAACTCATCGGATAGGTTGATTCTTTCTTCCTCTAAAGCCATGGCTAGTGTAAATATTTTCATTACTGAACCAAGTTCATAGCTTCCCTGTATAACTCTATTAAATCTTTGATTAGCTGTTTTTGATTGTGAATAATTATTAACTGTATTTGGATCAAAATTAGGAAATGACGCCAGAGCTAAAATTTCCCCATTTTTTGCGTTAAGAACAATACCAAAACTTGCTTCTGCTTCATATTTCGCAATTGCATTTTCAAGGATATTTTCTAGATGATTCTGAACATTTAAATTTATTGATAAATTTATTTTATTATTTTTAATTTCATTCTTGTATAACCATCTTTCAAAACCAGATGAAGATTTCTGATTAAAATCTCGGTTTGAATGACCAAGAATATGTGATGCTAATGACTTACTCGGATAAACTCTTCTCCACACTTTATGGAATTCAACCTCTGCAACACCTGAGTTAAGAATGTCATATTGCTGTTTTTCACTTATATCATTAGCAATTTCGACATATTTTCCACTTGAAAGTCTTTCCAATAATTCTTTTGGTTCTTCTTTTAGATAAGGGGATAATTTATTTGCTGCCTTATGAACATCAAAATTATTAAAAGAAGACCTTTTGACAACAGCAGCCCTAGTAGTTTTAAAAGTGGTAACTAACAGATTTTTACCAGTCCTATCATAAATATCTGGTAATGGTTTTTTTGTTGATAAAGCAAGAGAAAGTTTAGGTTCACTGATCACATCTCCTGGGAAAACAGATAAGAATGTATTTCTAATAGAAAAAACAGCAAAGAAAAAAACAAAAAAATAAAGTGCAATTTTTAATCTTTCTTTTCCAATTGTTATAGGCTCCTTTGATAAAGAATATTTATTAGTTTTTTGATCATTAATCAATAAGTGCTGAATATCATCCCCAACAATTATTTTATTATATGCTTTTGATTTAGACATTTTAATTAACCTCATCTTTATTATGAGAATTAATTAATATCTGATTACCTGTAACTGGTTTCAGATTTAGGCTTTTAGAGTATCTATCTGCTAATTTTTCTAAATTCTTAGGGCTTGTTATGATTGCCCATTCCGTAATTAACTGAGTTTCGCGATTTTGTTCATCTAAAATTTCATTTTCAATTTTGTAAATTTTCTTTTCTAATTTAATAACTTCATAACTAACATTGTAATGATAGATATTAATTATCAAAAAAATTACGATGCTAAAAAATGAAATTATTCTCAGCATTCTATACCTCCATAATTAATAAAATTATGGGATGAATTCAATTGGCTTAATTTAAGTGATGACCTAAAAACCCATCTTAGTTTTGCTGATCTTGATCTTCGATTTTTCTTAACCTCATATTCAGATGGCTTTATTACTTTTCTGTTTTCATATACAAAAATTTTATCTGGATTTTTAGGATCATATTTTCTTAAAGGCATAGAATTTTCTTTAATAAAGTTTTTTACAATCCTATCTTCAAGAGAATGAAAAGAAATAACCACTAACCTTCCTTTCTCAGAAAGAACTTTCTCAATAGAAATCAATGCCTCATAAAGATCCTTAAGTTCATTGTTAATATATATTCTTAATGCTTGAAAAGTTTTAGTAGCGGGATGTATTTTTCTATTATTTGCTTTTTTTACACTTAAAATTATTTCATTTAAATCAAATGTAGTTTTGATTTTCTTAATTTTTCTTTTATTAACAATTGCTTTTGCAATTTTTCTTGATCTTCTCTCTTCACCAAAATAAAAAATTATATCTGCTAAAGAATCTTCACTTAATGAGTTTATTATATCATATGCCCTTTCTCCAGTCTGAGTCATACGCATATCTAAAGGTGCATCAAATTGGAAAGAAAACCCTCTTTCAGGCGTTCCCAGCTGCATCGAAGAGGTTCCTAAATCTAATAAAATTCCATCAATTTTGTTAATCCCTATGGAATTAAGATGCTGAGATAAATTACCAAAGCTTCCATTAATAGATAAAAATTTATTGCCATAATGTTTTTCAAGATCTCTACACAATTCAATTGCAGTTGGATCTTTATCAATTCCTATAACACTACAATCTGCACTTTCTAAAATTTTTCTTGAATGACCTCCGGCCCCTAAAGTTCCATCTAAATATACACAACCGTCAGAAGGATTTAATATTGAAAGAACTTCTTCACACATTACAGGTTTATGTTGAAGCTCTTTATTTAACATCACTCATCAACCTGAGTATTTTTTGAAAAATTAACGGATGGGCCTATCAAATCTCTATTTTGAAGTGCTTTAATTCTAGCATCAGTTTTAAAGCTCTCAAAAGCGGATGGTTCCCACATTTGAAATTTTTGACCTATACCCGCGAATGTTACTTTATCTTTTAATCCCGCATGTTTCATTAAAGATCCAGGAAGAGATACTCTTCCGTCCTGATCATAGTTAAGTTGATATGTCTCTGAAAAAAGCGCAGTAGCTAATGCATCAGTTTCTTCTGCAAAGAGCTGCATTTTTTCTATACTTTTGGCAATTTGATTGATTAAAGACTCGCCTCCGCCATCAATGGATTGAGTTGTAAATGACGGATATAAATAAACTCCCGCAAATCCTTGGTTCTCAAGAACAGATCTAAATTGAGATGGAATTGAAACCCTTCCCTTAGTATCAATCTTGTTAATTGTATTTGACAAAAAAATATTCATTTATAATCCCATTAAACGCACGCATGGCGTTATATTATGGGTTAACATGGGATTTTATGGGAGTCAATGGTAAAAAGTGGATTATATATGATAAATTAGGGTTATTTGTGGATAACTTTTTGTTAGAATTTAATAAAATAATGAATTTTTTTTGTCAGATGGCTTATAAGCCGGGTTCTGTGTCCACAAAGTGGTGATGATCATTCATCTTGGGTTTATGTCACCATAAACCTCTAGCAACCTACCCGAATAGCATAAAAAGAGACGTTTATATCACTATTCCTATTTGGTTTTGCTCCCAGTGGGGTTTGCCTTGCCAAATATGTTACCATATTCGCGGTGCGCTCTTACCGCACCTTTTCACCCTTACCATAATGGCGGTATATTTTCTGTGGCACTTTCCCTGAGGTCGCCCTCGCCGGGCATTACCCGGCACTGTGTCTCTTGGAGCCCGGACTTTCCTCACATAAAAGTGCGATCATCCAGCCATCTGACTATTTTTTTCTATTAAAAAACAATAATTTGGTCAAGAAATAATCTTATGCTTTTGCACTTGGTCTAGAATTAAGTCTTTCATAGTAATTTTTAAGATTAATACATTCTTCAGGAATCTCAATCTTTGGCCATTTAGCAAAATCAAAACAAATAAGCGCAGAAATATCGGCAATGGTGTATTTATCAAGACACATAAACTCTTTATCTTGCATTTGCTTGTCAAACCAATGAAGCATTTTTATAACCCTTGGTCGGCTTGCTTCTGACCATTCTTTAACTTGATCTTCCAAAGCAGCCATTGCAGGATGCCCATGTCTATAGGTATTAGCAATACTTATCATGAGTAATAGCTCTAGCCTTCTTTGCCACATTTCAATAACAGCTATTTCCTCTGGATTATTTCCCATTAAACTTGGCTCTGGGTGCAAAGCCTCAAAATACCTACAAATAGCTATAGATTCAGTTATACATGTTCCATCGTCTAACTTTAAAGTGGGGATTTGAGATAAAGGGCTTAATTTTTTATAATCCTCTTTTTTATGCTCTCCCTTCATAATATCAATTTGTTTTGTTGGAACCTCTATCCCTTTTTCATGAAGAAATACCCTTACTCTTCTTGGATTTGGCGCTGGAATAAAATCGTATAAAATCATCTAAACCTCTTTTTAAAAATTTGTTAATTCATTCTATTAAGAAAATTTAACTTGACCATAAGTTTTTCAAAATATTAAGAGTATATATATTCATTATGGAGGATAAAATGACAATAAGCTTCAAAGATAAAGTTGTGATTGTAACTGGTGCGGGAGGTGGATTGGGTAGAAGTCACTCTCTAGAATTTGCAAAAAGAGGAGCAAAAGTTGTCGTAAATGATCTTGGAGGCTCTGTTGATGGATCAGGAGGCTCATCTGATGCAGCCAATAATGTTGTAAAAGAAATCACTGAAGCTGGAGGAGTAGCTATCCCAAACGGTTCATCTGTTACTGATGATGATGGTGTAAAAAATATGGTTGATCAAACAATGGATGAGTTTGGTCGAATAGATATACTTATAAACAATGCAGGAATTTTAAGGGATAGGTCTTTTACTAAAATGACTATGGAAGATTTTACTCTTGTAACAGATATCCATTTAATGGGGTCAGTCAAACCTACAAAAATGGTATGGGAAATTATGAAAGAACAAAATTATGGTAGAATTTTAGTTACCACTTCATCTACAGGTTTATATGGAAACTTTGGCCAATCAAATTACGGGGCTGCAAAGCTTGGTGTTGTAGGATTTGTAAATACTCTTAAACTTGAAGGACAAAAATATAATATTAATTGTAATGTCTTATGTCCGGTAGCATACACTAGAATGACAGAAAATCTTATGCCCCCTGAAGCTGAACAGCTTTTGACGCCAGGTAGTGTTACTCCTGCAGTTATTTATTTATCAAGTGAAAATGGTCCTACAGGAACAATTTTATGTGCTGGTGCTGGTGTTTATTCCGTAGCTAAGATAATGGAAAGCGATGGAGAAAATCTTGGTTTAGAAGCATCAGCTGAAGATTTAGAAAAAAACTGGGATAAAATCTCTGATTTTTCTGAAGCTAAGCCATTCTTTAATGGTGGAGAACAAACAGGTAAAGTATTAGAAAAAGCAATGAAAGGAATTTAATTGGATATCAATTATTCAAATCCAGTAAATTTTAAACTTAAAGATTATGATGAAAAGCCTGAAATATATAATTTAGGTTTCAGAGAGTATGATGCACGCTGGTTATATCCTGAACAAATTAATTTAGCAGGCGTTCAAAAAATTGGACTAGGTTTAGGAAAGCTTATCAAGCAATCAGATAATAATGGAAAAATTTCTGTAGGACATGATTTTCGATCATACTCAGAAGAAATAAAAGAAGCTCTTATTGGGGGATTAATAGCCTCAGGAGTTGATGTTTATGATGTAGGTTTAACAATTTCTCCTGGAGCTTATTTTTCTCAATATTTTCTCGACTGTGATAATGTTGCAATGGTTACAGCTAGCCATAATCCTAATGGTTGGACAGGAATAAAAATGGGAAATGAAAAGACCCTCACCTTTGGTCCAGATCTAATTAATAACTTAAAAAAGCTTATAGAGAAAAAAGATAACACCTCAAATAAGAATGGAAAATATATTTTTAGGAACATCAATAATGAGTATCTTACAGATCTAATTTCAAAGTATAAAATAAATAGAAAAATTAAAGCTGTAGTAGCATGTGGAAATGGGACAGCGGGTCTTTTTGTTCCTAAAGCTCTTAGTTCATTAGGTGTTGAGGTTATTCCGTTGCATTGCGATTTAGATAGCTCATTTCCAAACTATAATCCTAATCCTGAAGATTTAATAATGTTAAAAGATTTAGGAAAAAATGTTTTAGAAAATAATGCAGATATAGGTTTTGCATTTGACGGTGATGGAGATCGCGTAGGTGTAGTTGATAATAAAGGACAAGAAATATTTGCAGATAAAATTGGGTTACTAATTGCTCGAAATTTATCCTTGGAAAATTCAAATTCAAAATTTGTAGTTGATGTTAAGTCGACTTCCCTTTTTCTGACTGATAAAATTCTTAAAAAGAACAATTCTGAAATTGTATTATGGAAAACCGGCCACAGTTATATTAAGAGAAAAACAACTGAGATAAATGCTACAGCTGGTTTCGAAAGATCCGGTCATTTCTTTTTCAACAAACCCATAGGCCGAGGGTATGATGATGGTATTTTATCTGCACTTGAAATTCTAAAAATATTAGACAATAACAAAAATAAAAAACTTAATGATTTATACAACGAGCTCCCTATCACCTTCTCCTCACCAACTATGTCTCCAAAATGCCCTGAAGAAAAAAAATATGATGTTGTGGATAAAATAAAAAATATTTTTCAAAATAAAATGAAAAACAATGAGCCTTTAGCAGGGCAAAAAATACTATCTATCTTAACTGTAAATGGAGTTAGAATTCACCTTGAAGATGGCTCATGGGGTTTAGTAAGAGCTTCATCAAATTCACCTAATCTTGTTGTTGTGTGTGAAAGCACAGTATCCGAGGTAAGAATGAAAGAAGTATTTCATGGTCTTAATACTGAATTAATAAAATTTGAAGAAATTGGTGATTACGATCAGAAAATTTAAAAAAGCTCTAGATACATTCTTATTGATGTAAAAAGTAAAAAAATAGCAAATAATCTAGTTAATGTTTTCTTAGGAAGCGAGTGTGCGTATTTTGCTCCGAAAGGAGCTGAGAGAGCAGCCAAAGGAGCTATCAATATTAGACCTAATAAATTAACATAACCGAGTGAACCCGGTGGTAAATTAGCTACAAACAAACCAGTTATTATAAAAAATAATGTTCCTGGTATAGATAGAAAAAAACCTAGCCCTGCAGAAGTTCCTACAGCTTTATGAATAGGAATACCATATAAAGACATGATACTTACATTAAATGTTCCCCCCTCCAATACCAAGCATGGATGAAAATGAACCAACCAATAAAGGGATATTGTAGCTAAAAAAACCAGACGGCAATTGATTTCCTATCCTTAAACTGTCATTTTGAGTTAATAAATGAATACAAACCAATAGAGCTATTGTTGCAAAAAATAATGTCAAATAAAAACCAGATATTAATCCAGCTATAATTGCTCCAATAGCAGATCCTATTAAAGTTGGTGCTATCCATTTTTTTATAATTGAGAAATCAACTGCATTATTTTTTTTGTGCGCTACATAAGAACGCCATCCTGTTGGTATAATGATAGCAAGAGATGTTGCTACAGAGACATGCATTATAATTTCGCTCGAAAAACCGAGTGAGGACAATACATGATATAGAATTGGAACAATTATTATTCCTCCACCAACACCTAAAAGTCCTGCTATAAAGCCAGATAATAAACCTGAAAAAATCAAAGCAAAAAGAAAAGGCAAAAGACCAATACCATTATAATACATTAAGCTACCTCTTTTTGAATTTCTTCAATTTTAATTAAAGCTTCCTTAATAACATTGATATCGCTTTTTCTTTTTGGAGCATTTTCAGATAAGTAACTTCTCCAAACTTTTGCTCCCTTAACTCCATGAAAAAGACCAAGCATGTGTCTTGTTATATGATTTATATATGTTCCATTTGCAATTTCAGACTCTATATAAGGTATCATCTCTCTAACAATATCAAATCTGGAATGATTTATTTTTTTATCTTTATAAAAAACATTGTCTATATTTGTTAAGATAAATGGATCTATATAAGCTGCTCTTCCCATCATAATACCATCAGGATCATATTGATTTGAATTTAATTCCTTTTTAGCTTTTTCAATTGAATTAATACCCCCATTTAAAACCAAATTTAATTCGGGCCATTTTCTTTTTATTAATCTAACTAGATCATAATCTAAAGGAGGAATTTCTCTATTTTTTTTAGGATCAAGTCCATTTAAAATAGCTTTTCTTGCATGTATAATTATTGTTTTAATGCCTATTGAGTTCAATCTCTCAATCATAGCTGGTAAAACCTCATAAGGGTCATCATCATCAAGGCCAATTCTACATTTAACAGTTACAGGAACACTTACGGATTTAATCATTGATCCTAGACAATCTTCAACCAAATCCATATCATTCATCAAACATGCTCCAAAGTTTCCTTCTTGAACCTTTTTTGAAGGACAACCTAGATTAAAATTGATTTCATCATATCCAAAGTCTTCACCACATTTAGCAGCATATGATAGATTTTTAGGATTACTACCTGCTATTTGAAGTGCAACAGGGTGTTCGGACCCATCAAACTTTAGAAAAAAATCCTTATCACCATATACTATGGTTTCAGAAACCACCATTTCACTGTACAAAAAAGCATTTTTAGTAAGTTTTCGAAAAAAATAACGGCAATGCCGATCTGTATAATCAATCATTGGTGCTATGCAAAATTTATGTAACATATAGATCTCTTTCTAAACCTTGTTTTGATAACATATTTTTACTATTTTAGCTTGCGATTAACACTTTAATAGTTAAATTGCCAATCATTCAGGGATTAGATCACGCTTTAATGATCATATAGCTGAATAAATAAAAATTTTGGGGAGATATATAATGAAATTTTTAACTAAGTTTTTGTTAATGTTTGCTCTTGTTTTGACAATGAATTTAAATGTTCAAGCTCAAGAAAGTGCTCCAACATTAGCAATTGAAGAAATAATTGTTACAGCCAGAAAAAAAGAGGAATCAATTCAAGATGTTCCTATGGCTGTGACTGCTATTACTGATCAATTGAATGAAGGTAGCGTTAGAAGAATTGAAGATATTCAAGCTTTTGCTCCTAATTTGTTTATTAACAGAACTCCTGGTATCGCAAGTGGTGCAGCAATAACTATTAGAGGTGTTGCGTCTCTTGAAAGTGATAAAAGCTATGAACCATCAATTGGTGTTGTAATGGATGGTATGTTCTTAGGTACATCAAGTGGTGTTCTTTTAGATAATTTTGACATAGAGAGAATAGAGGTTCTTCGTGGACCACAAGGAACATTGTTCGGTAAAAATACAACAGGCGGTATTCTTAATGTCATTAGAACTCCTGTTTCCCTTACTGACCTCGGAGTTGATGCTAGCTTAACAATTGGTGAATTTGGAAGACAAGATCTAAAAGCAGTTGTCCAAGTTCCTATTATTGAAGATAAATTAGGCGTTAAAATATTTGCTGCAAGTATTGAACACGATGGTCATGTTTATAATACTTTCCTGGAAAAAGATGCTGGTGGAGATGACAAGTTAAATTATGGTTTTACTACTTTATGGGAACCTAATGATCAATTTAACCTCAAATTTCATTATGAAATAATGGAAGATAAAAGTGAGCAAGGTTCTTATGTTAACAGAAACCGTATAGGTGAATTAGCATGTACAATTACTCTAATTGGCTTTGATTCAAGAAATGGCTGTGAAATAA
This sequence comes from OCS116 cluster bacterium AG-435-F03, assembly GCA_003212795.1. Classification (GTDB taxonomy): domain Bacteria; phylum Pseudomonadota; class Alphaproteobacteria; order MED-G09; family MED-G09; genus AG-430-B22. Next base: position 758,721 of record QCOV01000001.1, read on the forward strand.
ATGCAAATGATGGTCCAAATACAGTTGAGTCAGATGGATCAAACTTTAGTGACAATGAGTATGAGTCGATAATTGTTACAGCTAATTATGATACTGAAAACTTCTTATATACATATATTTATTCAAATAGAGATATGGATGAACAAAATATGCAAGATTTTGATGGTTCACCTGCTCGTTTATTGAGAATGAACTTCTTTAATGATTGGGAGCAAACAAGTCATGAATTCAGAGTAACATCACAATTCTCAGATAAATTTCAATTTATCGCTGGTATCTATGATTGGGAAGCTGATTTTGCACAAAGATGGAATGTTTATGACCTATTTTATCAATTATCACGCTTAGGTGTTCCACCTTGGCCTTTCGGTAGAAAAGGTGTTGCTGGTTATGATGATGTAGATGTATGGGAAGATGATGTTGCTGGTAATAATGGACAAACACAAGTTACAGAATCAATAGCTGTGTTTGCTTCAGTAGACTGGTTTGTTACTGATCAATGGACAATAACTGCGGGCTTCCGTTGGACTGAAGAAGAAAAAGACTTTGTCGGTGGTGCTTCAGCTCCTGGTTATTATCCTCTAAGAGGAGAGCCATGGCCAGGAATATACAACCCAACATCGTATTCAGCTAAATGGGATGAAACTACACCAAAAGTTGGAGTTAGATACCAACCTAACGACGATGTAATGTATTATGCGACTTATAGTGAAGGCTTTAAAAGTGGAGGTTTCTTCGCTCGTCAAGCTAATTACGATATCTATCCTGGTTACGAACCAGAATATGTTAAAAATTATGAGTTTGGTTGGAAATCAACACTGCAAGATGGAAGAGCAGTCTTTAATGGTGCTATTTTTAAATCTGAATATGATGATAAACAGGAATCCATTCTTATACCTGTTAACTTAGCAAATGTTGCTACAGTTATTCGTAATGCTGCATCAATGGAGATGACTGGTATAGAATTAGAATTAATGTATCAGGTTACTGAATCTTGGGACCTTATGGTTACTTATGGTTATCTTGAAGCTGAATACAAAGATTATCTTGCTGACCTAACAGGTGATGGGATTATTACTGATAACTCAGGATTAATTCCACGTAATACTCCAGAAAATACATTTGGGTTTACTACTTCATATACAGCTCAATTAGGAAATGGTGAATTAAAAGGTAGAGTATCTTATCGTTTCAGAGATGAAATGAATTCAGACTCTTCAAATAACCCATTGGGAGACCTAGATAGTATTGAAAATGTTAATGCTACGCTTAGTTATTCTGTCGATAATTACAGCATAACATTATGGGGTAGAAATCTTACTGATGAGAGAGAACAAAGATGGGCTACAATTGGTGGACTAACATCTAGAGGATGGTGGAATGAACCATCTACGGTAGGTGTAACCTTTAATGTTTCTTATTAATTAAATAAATATAGTAAATTAAATGGCTCGAAATTAATTCGGGCCATTTTTTTTGTTATTTATAAATTTTTTAAAAATTACCAAAGTTACACACCTTAAAAAAAAATTAACAAAAACTTCATAAAAAACTATGCGAAGAATCCATATTTTATGATAAGAATTGATAGGTTAATTACATAAGGAATTTTATACAAATTTCATCATTATATTTTTTAAATAAAGGGTCAAAAATATGTTTCCTAAAAGCATTCTAAAGTTATCTAAAAAAGTAACTTTCTATTCTTTTTTTCTTTTCTCAGTTTCAATTATTTTACCTCTAACTATTAGTGCCGAACAAACCACAGGTGCTATTAGAGGCTCAGTATTTGATAGCTCTGGTAATCCAGTTTCAGGAGTATCTATTCAAATAACACATGTACCTTCTGGGACAAAAGCTTCAACAAGCACCAATAATACTGGTTCATTCTATTCAAGAGGGTTACGTTTAGGTGGTCCTTTTGATGTTAGAGCTACCAAAGATGGGCAATCATCTTTACGATCGGGTATATATACAAGTCTAGGTGGTGAATATAATCTAAATATTCAACTTGGTGGAACAGATATTGAAGAAATTATTGTTACAGGTCAGGCTGTTAATTTCGACACCTTAGGAGTAGGACCTGGATCAACTTTCACTTCAGAAGATTTGGCAACCCTTCCCTCAATAGATAGAGATATCAAAGATATAGCAAGATTAGATCCCTTTGTGACCGTTGATAACGAAGGAAGATTATCTTTCGCCGGTGGAATGCCAAGATTAATCGGTTTCGTTATTGATGGCGTAAGCGCTAATGACTCCTATGGTCTTAGTAGCAATGCTTATCCAACGAATAGAATGCCTATTTCTATTGACCTTGTCGAACAAGTATCAGTAAAAGTTGCAAATTATGATGCAGAACTTGGTGAAGCATTAAGTGGAAACATTGTTTTAACAACTAAAGCTGGAACTAATGATTTTCATGGATCTTTCACTGTTGAAGCATCTCAAAAAAGTGGTGATGAACCATTTGGTGAAAAAACTGACCAACCTGACCCTGATACTGAATTGTTTTCTTTCACATTTAATGGTCCTATTATTAAGGATAAGTTATTCTTTTCATTAGGATATGAAAAATATGAAGCATCAGACCCAATATCTTTACTTGGTTTTCAATCTGGTTCAGTAACAAAGGCTGAAGCTGATGCCGTTATTAAAGCCGCTATGGATGTAATTGGTTATGATGCAGGTTCATATAATAAAGCTCGTGAAGAAGAAGATGAAAAAACATTTTTAAGATTGGATGCTAATTTATCTGAAAATCATAATCTTACTTTTTCTTACAACCTTACTGAAGGTTCTACTGAGTCAGCCTACTTTAATAGAACTTGGGGCCTACCATTATCGAGTAATTGGTATAGAATTAACAAAGAATATGAGTCAATGAAATTAGAGTTAAACTCGAATTGGACAGATAATTTTTCTACTAAAATTTTAATTTCTGATACAGATGTGAGCAATCCTAACACTCCTGTAGGAGCAAAAACAATTGGTGAAGTTGGTATAAGAGTTGCCTCCGGAGGAACAGTATTTTTTGGACCTGACCAGTATCGACATGCTAATCAGATTGAAACAAACAGAAAACAATACGAAATTGCTGGTTATTATGATATTGGAAATCACGCATTAAAACTTGGCTACAAAGTAGTTGAAAATGATATGTTCAATATGTTTTCAAGGAATAGTCTTGGAGAATATGATTATAACTCCATTGATGATTTTATTGCAGGTAATCTTAGAGAATTAGATTATAGAAATGCCGATACAAATAATCCTCTAGATGCAGCTGGTCGATTCAATATGGATTTCACAATAATTTATTTTCAAGATACCTGGGATATCTCACCTGATTTAACTGCAAGGATAGGTTTTAGATATGAAGAAATAAGTATGGACTCAGTACCTAAGAAAAATACATTTTGGTATAATTGGACAGGCGATACATATAGACCTGCTCCTGAAAATGATGTGAGTTTAGATGGTGAAGATATTCTAATGCCTCGTTTCTCTTTAGATTGGCAAGCCCAAGATAATGTATTGGTTACATTTGGTTGGGGTGAGTTTAGTGGTAACCTTCCGCCAGTTTGGTATGGGGGGCCATACATTGATACTGGTCTAGGTTTACCTGGAAATAAACTTAGAGCAAGAAGCAATAACTTACCTACTCCTGGTACACCTGAAAGTTATCCTGGTGATGCTGCTTTAGCTCTTGTAAGAAACGAAATTGGGGATACCGGTGGTTATACTAATATGATGGATAAAGATTTTGGTATACCATCCATAACTAAATTACATGTAGGGGTAACAGCAGACTTAGACTCTAATTTAATTGGTCCTTTTACTTTAAGAGCTAATTATATGCACATGAAAGAAGAGGATCCTGTTGGAGCTTATATAGGTGGTTGTGATCCAAGAGGGAATGCACTAGCTGATAACAGACCGTTATATGGTGGATGTAGTTATGTTGGATATCTGACAACCTTTAAAGATGTAGAACCTGAAAGCGATATTTACAGTATTTCATTCGAAAAAACTTTTGATAATGGAATTGATTTATATCTATCATATGCCCATCAAGAAAGAGAAATGGCCCATGCCATGACAAGTTCTATTATCTTTTCAAGCGCAACAAGATTCCCAGTATTTGATCATTTAACCCCTGTAAATTCTCCTTCACATTATGAGGTAGAACATGCCTTTGATTATAAACTAAGTTGGCAAGGTAATATCTTTGGTGATTTAGAAACAAGTATTGCATTAAATGGTTTCAGACAATCTGGTACACCTTTTAGTTATACATTCCTTGGGGATTTGAGTGGTTACAGAACTGATGGAGAAAATATTGATCTATTATATGTACCAAGTCTAAATGATCCAAATGTGCTTTATGCTGATGGATTTGATCTTGAGGCATTTAATCAGTTTTTAGATGACTCTGGATTATCAGGTTATAGAGGGAATGCGGTACCAAGAAATAGCTTTAATAGCCCTTGGGAAGGAACTTTTGATGTAAGAATAGCTCAACAACTTCCTACTGGTGGTATAACTGGAAAAGCAACATTCTTTGTTGATATTGAGAATGTTTTAAATCTCATAAATTCTGATTGGGGTGGATTTGAAAATTATGCTGGAGGTACAATGAACTCTAGAGGCGTTGTTGAAGCAGAAGTTGATGATCAAGGTAGATATGTATACAAAAGTTTTGATATTGATGGAGACCCAGTAAGAAAAATCGGAAAATCAGTATGGCAACTCAAAGTTGGCCTTAAATATGAATTCTAATTGAAAGCAATAATATTAAACAAGGGGCGCTATTAATTAGCGCCCTTTTTTTATATAATATTATTATGGAAAAAAAACTTACTCTTAAAATTAATATTGGAATTCTTCTCTTAGGAATCTTAATTTCCCTTTTTTTTAATGCTTTCCCATTTAAAAAATTATATTCCGCTCCAAAGTATGTAAATAAAATTGCGCTTGGGGCTTGCATCACTCAAGAAAAAAAACAGCCTATATGGAAAAGTATTCTTAAAGAAAGATCAGATATTTTTATTTTTATGGGAGATAATGTTTATGGTGATGATAGAGTTACAGGAAAATTAGACAAATTAAGCAAAGCCTATAAAAAACAAAAAACAAAAATCCCTTTCACAAAACTAGAGGCAACTAATGAAGTATATGCAATTTGGGATGATCATGATTATGGTAAAAATGATGGCGGTGCTGATTATCAATATAAAAAAGAAGCTAAAAATCTATTTCTTGATTTTTGGAATATTTCTTTAAATGATCCAAGAAGAAATAGAGAAGGTATTTATTTCGAAACAAAAAAAGTAACAAAAAAAGGTCTCTTACAAATAATTTTTCTTGATACAAGATACTTTAGATCGCCCCTTAAGCGGACAGATGAGAGAGGGGCTCCTGGAAAAGAACGCTATTTACCTGATAATAGTACTAATAAAACTCTAATTGGTAATGAACAATGGGAATGGCTATCAAATAAATTGGATGAAAATGCGGATATTCGAATAATTGTTTCTAGTATTCAAATTATTGCAGAGGGTCACGGCTTTGAGAAATGGGGCAATCTGCCAAAAGAAAAGGAGAGGCTGTATAACCTTATTGATTCAAAAAATATTAAAGATATAATTTTTTTATCTGGCGATAGACATGCTGGCGCAATTTATAAAGATAAAACCACAAAAGGCACTAAGTTATATGAAATTACTTCTAGTTCACTAAATCTTCCAGGCGCTGCATGGGTTACAAAATATAAAGGTAAAGATAGACCACCTGAACCAGGGCCTAATAGAGTTAACTCCATGTATCTATGGGAAAATTATGGATTCATTGAATTTACTGAAAATAATATCCGTTTATCCTTAAAAGATATTAATGGAAAGCAAGTTAACTTTATCGAAATAAATTAACGCCCACTTGGCAATTCATTAAATGGTACAGCTTTATCAACTCTTACATCTTGAGGAAGGCCAAGAACTCTTTCTGCAACGATGTTTCTGAGTATCTCATCTGTTCCTCCGGCAATTCTATAACCAGCAGCACTTAACCATTGGCTTTGAAATATTGAATGCAGTAAAGCAATTTCTGAATCATTAATTATTCCAGCAGCTCCCTGAAGATCCATAGCAAATGAAGCAAGATCCTGCATTTTAGGTGCAGAAACTATTTTACCAATTGAACTTTCTGGCCCTGGAGTTTCACCCTTTGATAAAGCAGTTAAAGTCCTCATCTTTGTATATTTAAGACCCTCAGCCTGAATATACCAATCAGCTATTTTTGACCTAACTAAATCGTTTTTAATTGCTGGTTGATCATTTAAATCAACCTCTTTTGCTGCTCTAGTAAGTGAACTATAGTCTGCAGACTTAGGAACGCCAATTGCAAGTCTTTCATTCATTAAAGTTGTTAAAGCAACCTTCCACCCTTGCCCTACATCGCCTAATCTTTGAGAATCCGGTACCCTTACATCAGTAAAAAAGACCTCGTTAAAGTTTGCACCACCAGAAAGCTGTCTGATAGGTTTAACTTCTATTCCTTCGGATTTCATATCAAGGAAGAAAAAAGATAACCCTTTATGTTTAGCAACATTTGGATCAGTTCTAACCACTATTATTCCAAAGTCAGAAAAATGCGCTCCTGAGGTCCATACTTTTTGACCATTAATAATCCAATCATCGCCATCTTTTTCAGCTTTAGTTCTAACACCGGCAACATCTGAACCTGCAGAAGGTTCTGAAAACAACTGGCACCATACTTCTTCGCCATAAAGAGCAGGTTTAACAAATCTTTCATTTTGCTCTTTTGTTGCCCATGCCATCATTGTAGGAATACACATTCCAAGACCAATTTCAAAAAACCCTGTTGGAACATTATATTTAGCCTCTTCTTGAGAATAAATAACTGATTGAATTGCTGTACCTCCAAGACCGCCAAACTCTTCTGGCCATGTAATCGCTGCATATCCAGCTTCAGCCTTTTTAGCCTGCCAGTCTCTGGCTCGAGATAAGGCATCTTCTTGAACATCTATCGCATCATAGCGACCACCAACTTTTTCACCTTTTGAAGCATTTTCTTTTAGCCAAGTTTTTACTTCCTCTCTAAAATCTGCTTCTTCCTTAGTGTCATTAAAATCCATAAATATTCTCCTTAACTAATATTTTTTTCTTCTAGCTGATTAACAAGTTTATTTTTCCAAGTAATTGAACTACCCAGAGCTAAACCAAGAACTTGACTTCTTCTATAAAAAAATTGTGTGTCTGCTTCCCAAGTAAAACCAATTCCACCATGTGTTTGAATACTCTCCTGAGCAGCAAAATTATATGCATCTGTTGCAGCAACTCTGGATGCAGCGGCAGCAATTTTTAAATCAGCGCCACCGTCATTAAGCATCATTGCCCCATAATAACTATTTGATCTAGCTAATTCTATTTTTACATACATATCAGCCAATTTATGTTTAATTGCCTGGTAAGATCCAATCTGTCGTCCAAAAGCATATCTATCAAGGGCATAATCTTTTGCCATATTTAGAGAAGCTTCAGCTCCACCTATTTGCTCAAAAGCCATTAAGACAGCAGCAGAATTTAAAATATTTTCAATAGCTCCCCAACCTTCATCACCGGTATCCATAAGTTCTGCATCAGAATTTTCAAAAATAATTTCAGCATGATCTCTTGAAGGGTCCAATGTGCTAATTTGATTTCTTTTTACATATTCAGAAGTTAAGTCAACTATCGTTAGAGCAATATGATCATTATCTGTATTTTTAACAACTACAATTGCAATATCTGAACAACTTCCATCTGCAACGGGAATTTTCCTTCCGTTAATCTTTCCGTTAGAAAAAGTTGTTTTGATATTCTTTTCAGTTGGTTCTGAATTAGTTTCAGGGAGTGCAAAAGTAGAAATTAATTCACCTACAGCCAATTTTGGCAACCATTTCTCTTTTTGACTATCTGTTCCATACTTAACTATAGCTTCAGTTCCTAGATAAACTGATGAAGAAAATGGAACTGGTGCTGCCGCTCTTCCTAACTCTTCAGCAACTACACATAATTCAAGAGCGCCTAAACCTAGTCCACCATATTCTTCAGGAATTGCTGTTCCAGTTAAACCTAAATCTACTAAACCACGCCATACTTCCTCTGAGTATGTTTTATCGCTTTCAAGAATATCTCTAGCAACATCTAAAGAGCAATTATCAGATAAAAACTTAGAAACCTGCTCTTTAAGCATTTTCTGATCTTCTGAAAAATCGAAATTCATAATTTTCGTCCTTAAAAAAATAATAATCTAAACAAAAATAACCAAAATAGCAAAACTTAGAAACGACAATTCTCATATATTTTTGAAATGTCCTCATTCCAATTATTTTTGAATTTTTTCATAAGACTATCAGCAGGGTTTTCTTTAGCGATAACAATATCTTCTAAATATTTTAGATAATGACTTTCATCTAAATTATTTTTATCTAAATTATTTCTTCTTTTAAGGCCATCTTTTGATATTGATATAACCTCAGATGCCAATTGATAAAGATCTAGTTTATCTAATTTAGAATTTAATCCTTTACTGGGAACTATATTCCTTAATTCTACTAATTCTTGAGGAGATATATTTTTTGTTAATTCTATAGCTGCATCTAGAGAATTATCATCATACATTAATCCTACCCAAAAAGCCGATAATGCGCATACATGATTTATATTACCTGCATCTGCGCCTCTCATTTCAATAAACTTTTTTAGCCTGGCCTCAGGAAAAATTGTTGTCAGATGAAGCTCCCAATCATCTATAGTTGGATAAAAATCTTTTACTACCTCAATTCTTCTATTAATAAAGTCATCAAAAGTATAGCCAGTTAAATTAATGTACTCTCCATTCCTATTAATAAAATACATAGGAACTTCCATAGCATAATTTACATATCGCTCATAACTCATATCATCATCAAAAATAAAAGTTAAAATGCCTGTTCTATCTGGATCAGTATCCCTCCAAACTTCACTTCTATATGATCTAAAGCCATTAAGAGAGTTTTCACTAAATGGCGAATTAGAAAATAAAGCTGTTGCAACAGGTTGAAGAAGAAATGAAAGCCTTAACTTCTTAACCATGTCCATTTCAGACGAATAATCTAAATTAACCTGAGAAGTGCATGATCTTAGCATCATATCAAGCCCATGATTACCTTTAGTAGGCATATAACTCCTCATAATATCATATCGTTTTTTAGGCATTATTGGCATTTCATCCCTAGACCAGTCAGGAGTAAACCCGATAGCTAAAAAATCTAATCCCATTTTTTCTCCAATATTTGATAATTGCTTTTTATGTTCAACTAACTCAAAGAATGTTTCATGAACAGTATCTAACATAGCTCCAGAGAGTTCAAACTGACCCGCTGGTTCAAGAGTTATCGAACCTCCGCCTAATTTATTATCCCGAGTGAGCGCAATGACATTTTCATTTTCATAAACTGGTTTCCATCCATATTCTTCGAAACTCTCAAGAAGACTTCGAATACCATTCTTGCCGTCATATGAAATTGGTTTGTTTTTATTAATATTGAATGGGAATTTCTCATGCTCTGTTCCAATCTTAAAATCTGATGGGTCTTTTTCTCCCCCAGCTATATAACTAATTAATTGATCTTTTGATTCGATTCTTTCCATTCTATTTTTTAGTTAATTTTCGACTATAAAGCTATACCCAATCACCTATAGTTGAATGAAAAAGTGATAAAGAACTAACTATTGCAGTATCAGATCTTAAAATTCTTGGTCCCAGTGAAATAATACTTAAATTTTTAATACTATTAATCTTTTCTCTTTCTTTATCGCTAAAACCACCCTCTGGACCAATAAGAATAGCCCATTTATTTGATTTGTTTATCTTTTTAATGGACTCAAGTTGTTTTTTTGGATTATTAACACATTTTTCATCACAAAATATTAAAGTTCGCTCAGAATCAAAATGATCCCAATTATCAAGTATGTATTCGAGATTTTCTATCTTATTAACCTTTGGAATAAACGTTAAACCGCATTGTTCGGCAGCCTCAATTGCATTAGATAAGATTTTAGATTCCTTAATAGATTTGTATTGAGTTCTTTCTGTAATAACTGGCCAAATGACTCTAGCGCCTAATTCAGTTATTTTTTGAGCAATAAAATCGACTCTTAATTTCTTAACTGGCGCGAAAAGTATCCAAATATCACTAGGCTTATCCTTAAAACCAATTTCTTTTAATGTCTTAACTTTTGATATTTTCTTATTTAATTCAAGAAGCTCAACAATCCACTCACCATCATTTTCATTAAAAATATTAAAATTATCTCCAATATTTAATCGCATAACATTTTTAACATAGTGAGTTTGAGATTGATCTAACTCTATAAACCCATTTGCTATTTTTTTATTTATATAAACTCGTATAATTTTCATATTTCAATATTATAAAGTAAAAGATAAATGTTAGGTAACTCTAAGAAAATTAAATGACAAATTATGGACGATACTCTTTTTAATAAAATTACACCATTTATTCAGCTTGCAAGGTACGATAAACCTGTCGGTTTTATGCTTTTGTTCTGGCCATGCATGTGGTCATTGCTTTTATATAGTTTATATATTGAGCAATTGGCTCCTATTAGTTTTTTCATTCTTTTTTTTATAGGTTCGATTATTATGCGAGGAGCTGGTTGTACATGGAATGATTTCCTAGATAAAGAATATGATAAAAATGTAATAAGAACAAAAGATAGACCGCTTGCTTCCAATAAAATAAAAACAATTAATGCAATGGTTTTTTTATTAGTTCAGCTTTTAATTGGATTATTAATACTTATTCAGTTTAATAAATTAACAATAATTTTTGGTTGCCTTGCTTTGATACCTGTTTTTATTTATCCATTAATGAAAAGGATAACATGGTGGCCCCAAGTTTTTTTAGGTATCACATTTAATTGGGGTGCATTGCTTGGTTGGTTATCTCTTTCAAACGATTTTTCTTCCATTTACCCTATCATGCTTTATCTGGCATGTATATTTTGGACTGTCGGATATGATACAATTTATGCGCATCAAGACAAAGATGATGATTTTCTACTAAATCTAAAATCATCTGCAATAAAACTAGGTCAAAACACCAAATATGCTTTACTTATTTTTTATGCAATCTTTTTTGTGATATTTGCAGTTATGCTTCTAAGTCTAAGTAATAGTTTAATTATTCATTTAGCTATTTTATCTTTATTAATTCACCTAGTTTCTCAAATTATTTATTTAGATATAGATAACAGTGATAGATGTTTAAAAATATTTAAAAGTAATAATTTACTGGGACTGCAGATTTCTTTTTTTCTTATATTAGAGCTTGTAATTAATTAACTTTATTAGCATTGATAAAATTTGTTCTCAAATTATCAATTAATTGAAGCTCACCATTATTTTCCAAATGCCAAAAAGTCCATCCATTACATGATTCTTTGCCTTGTAATTTAGCGCTAATTTGGTGAATAGAGCCCTTTTCACCTTCAGAATAAACGCTACCGTCAGCTCTGACGGTTGCTGAAAATTTCTTAGCTTTCAAACTCTTTGGACCTTTTAAAACACTTCCGGGTTTTATTATTCCGCTTTCAACTAAACTCCCAAAAGGAACACGAATTTGATTTTTCTTTGATTCTGTAACCTCTAACTCCTTTTTACCTAATAGTTTTACATTCTTAATCCTTTTTTTAGCTTCTTTTATATAGTTTTTGTCTTGCTCAATACCAACATAATTTCTGCCTAATTTTTTTGCTACTGCTCCAGTAGTTCCAGTTCCAAAAAAAGGATCAAGGATTAAATCTCCTGGACTTGAAGAAGATAATAAGACTCTATGTAAAAGCGCTTCAGGTTTTTGTGTTGAATGTATTTTTTTACCGGAAGCATCCTTAAGTCTCTCTTTACCAGAACAAATAGGTATTTCCCAATCTGAACGCATCTGAATTCCATCATTCAAGGATTTCATCGCTTGATAATTAAAATCATATTTAGCATCCTGACCTTGCGCAGCCCAAATCAATGTCTCATGAGCATTTGTAAATCTTGTTCCTTTAAAATTTGGCATTGGATTGGATTTCCTCCAAATTATATCGTTAAGAATCCAAAACCCTAAATCTTGAATAATTTTACCCATTCTAAAAATATTATGATAAGAACCTATAACCCAGATTGTGCCGTCTTGTTTTGTAACTCTTTTTACTTCCGTCAGCCAATTTGTTGTAAAATCATCATAATTTTTAAAACTTTCAAACTGATCCCATTTGTCATTAACAGCATCTACCTTTGACGAGTCAGGACGTAATAATTTATTTTTAAGTTGTAAATTGTAAGGAGGGTCAGCAAATACAAGGTCAACAGAATTACTTGGGATTGTTTTTAGAATGCTTAGGGAATCTCCATGATAAATACAATTTTTTTTAATTGAGTATTTTATATGTGATTTTTCTTCCATAACCATAATATCCTCATAGGAATTTTATATTTGGTCAACAAAATATATTCAAAGAATTATTATTTGATTCAATTATCTATATGTTGAGTCATTGGTCAGCTGAAGGACTCAATATCTTGCGAATGGGAGAAAATGATTTTCTGTGGTGTTTTGTTACACCATAAGCATTTAATGCATTTTGGTGATCTTTTGTTCCATATCCTTTGTTTTTTTTCCATTTATATTCTGGGTGTTCGTTATCGATATTTAACATAAATTTGTCTCTCTCAACTTTAGCAATTATTGATGCTGCAGCAATTGACATTGAGATGCTATCACCTTTTATTATACTTTCATGAGGAATATTAAAATTTGGACTTAAATTCCCATCTACAAGTATATAATCAGGTTTTATAATTAAATTTTCTAATGCTCTTCTCATAGAAAGAAATGTAGCCTCGAGAATGTTTAATTGATCTATTTCATCTGGTGAAGCGCAACCTACGCCATAATTATGATTTATAAGAATTTCTTCATATAGCTCTATACGTTTTTTTTCCGAAATTTTTTTAGAGTCATTTATACCATCAGGTATACAGTTCCTATTTAAAATAACGATTGCTGAATAAACTGGCCCAGCCCAAGGGCCTCTTCCCGCCTCATCTACACCAGCAATATTATTAAAATCTAATTGTCTTTTTTTATCCTCAACAGAAAAATCGGGCACTACTCTGCTGCAATTACGTCATTCTTTTGCCATCTTAAAACTGGGTTTCTTGCGGCTTTCGTTTCATCCAATCTTCTAATGGGAGTATAAATTGGAGCCTTCTTAAAGAAATCTTCTCCATCTTGAGTTTTTGAGGCTAATTCCCTAATGGTTTCAATAAATTGATCAATAGAATTCTTTGACTCAGTTTCGGTTGGTTCAACAAGTAATGCTCCATGAACAACAAGAGGGAAATATATTGTCATTGGATGGTAACCTTTATCTATTAAAGCCTTTGCAAAATCAATTGTCTCAACACCTGTTCCACTTAAGAAATCATCATTAAATAAAACTTCATGCATACAATATCCTTCATAAGCAGGTGTCAAAATACCCTCTAATGAAGATTTAATATAATTTGCATTCAGAACTGCGTCTTCTGAAACTTGTCTTAAACCGTCAGAACCATGACTCATCATGTAAGATAGAGCTCTAACAAACATTCCCATTTGGCCATGAAAAACACAAAGCCGACCAAAAGATTTATCAATATCTTTGTCATTATGATTTTCCACTAAATAATAATTCTCTTCATCTTTTTTTAAAAGTGGGGCTGGACAGAAATCCTTTAAAATATCAGAGAAAACTACCGGACCAGACCCTGGTCCACCTCCACCATGGGGTGTAGAAAATGTTTTATGTAAATTGATATGCATAGCATCAATGCCCAAGTCACCAGGCCTCACTTTGCCAACTAAGGCATTAAAGTTAGCTCCGTCACAATACAAATAACCACCTGCATCATGAATATAATTTGCTATTTCAATAATATCGTCCTCAAAAAGACCACATGTATTTGGATTTGTAATCATTGCTGCAGCAAAGTCTTTATCTACATTTTCTTTAAAATCATCAAAATTCAATCTACCATTTTTATCAGATTTTATTGTTACAACATCAAAACCTAAAAAAGCAGCAGTTGCAGGATTAGTACCATGAGCGGAATCAGGGACTAAAACCTTAGTTCGATTACACTCATTTCTTGCTTCTATCGCTTTTTTAATTGCAAGCATTCCACAAAGTTCACCTTGAGCACCAGCTTTTGGAGTCATAGTAACAGCTTTCATTCCTGTTAATTCTTTTAACCAAATAGAAATTTCATCTATAAGTTCAAGAGCACCCTGGCATGTTGATAAAGGTTGAAGTGGATGAACTTCAGAAAATCCTTTTAATCTTGCTAATTTCTCATTTAGTCTTGGATTATGCTTCATTGTACACGAACCTAAAGGGTAAAGACCTGCATCAATAGAGTAGTTCTTTCTTGATAATCTAACATAATGTCTAATTGACTCAGGCTCACTTAATCCAGGTAAGCCAATTTCTCGATCCTCAAAACATTCACCAATAAAGTTTTCTTTAAATGTTGGTTTATTAAGATCAACTCCAGATTTATCCACACCCCCAATTTCAAACAATATTGGTTCGTCGTGATTTAAACCTTTATTCGAATTTTTCATCATAAAACCTCATTTGCTGCTTCAATATATGAATTCATATCATCTTCTGTGTTAGTTTCCGTACTAGCAACCACGACAAAATTATCTAATTCCTTATTATTATTAATCAATCTTGATACAGGTATGCCTGCTAGAACACCTTTTTCTGCCATTCTATCAACAAATACTTCGCCCTTAATTGGTAATTCGATAGTAAATTCATTGAAAAAACTTTTATTTAACAATTTAACTTCTGGGATTTTTAATATTTTTTCTTTCAAATTTAATGCTGACTCATGATTAAGTCTTGAAAGGCTCTTAAAACCTTTCTCACCAAGAAGTGTTAAGTGAATTGTAAATGCCAGGCTGCATAGTCCTGAATTTGTACATATATTTGATGTAGCTTTTTCTCTTCTAATATGTTGCTCTCTTGCTGATAATGTAAGTACAAAACCTTTTTTTCCATCAACATCTTCAGACTCTCCAACAATCCGTCCAGGAATTTGCCTTAAATATTTATTCTTTGTTGATAATAGACCTACATATGGTCCTCCAAAATTCATAGGATTGCCTAGGGACTGACCTTCGCATGCCACAATATCAGCACCCATTGCGCCTGGGGATTTCATCATTCCTAATGATAAAACTTCAGTTACAACAACAATAAGCAATGCTCCCTTACTTTGAACAAATTCTGCTAAAGATGATAAGTCATAACAAGAGCCAAAAAAGTCTGGATTTTGTACGACTACACAAGCAGTATTTTCATCAACTTCATTAAATAAATAATCAATATCAATAGAAAAATTTCTATTATAAACAAACTCGCTATCTTTAATCCCTGATACAGTTTTGATAACATCTGCATAATGAGGGTGGATTGTATTTGATAAAATAACTTCATTTCTTTTAGTTATTCTTTTCGCCATTGATACTGCTTCAGCAGCAGCCGTTGATCCGTCATACATAGATGCATTAGAAATATCCATGCCAGTTAAGAGAGATACCTGAGTTTGGAATTCATATAGATATTGCAATGTTCCCTGTGATATTTCTGGTTGATACGGGGTATATGAAGTCAAAAATTCTGATCTCTGAATAATATGATCCACACTTGCAGGAATATGATGTTTATATGATCCACCACCAATGAAAAAATTGCTATTATCTGCATGGAGATTTTTATCAGACAAAAGGGATAAATGTTTTTCTACTTCCATTTCAGTTTTATGATTAGGTAAATCAAATTTTGGATTAATGCTTACTTTCTCCGCAATATTAGAAAAAAGTTCATCAATATTATTCACTCCAATAGTGCTTAACATTTCTTCTCTATCATTTTTAGTTAATGGTAAATATCTCATTTAATCACCTATATGTTTCTGATATTCTTCTTCAGACATAAGCCCTGAAAGCTCATCATTATTAGAAATTTCAATTTCGTAAAACCAACCCTTACCAACAGGATCTTCGTTTACTATTTCTGGGGTTGAATTTAGATCTTCATTGGATTTTGTTATTGTACCAGAAACTGGAGAATACACTTCACTTGCTGCCTTTACAGATTCAACAACAGCAATATCTTTTCCAATTTCTGCAGTTATACCTTCCTCTGGTAGTTCAACAAAAACAATATCTCCCAGTTGCTCACTTGCATATGCAGTGATGCCTACAACACCAATATTGTCTTCTACTTTTATCCATTCATGATCCTTAGTAAAATAAATTTCAGCCATTTTATTTGTTACCCCTAAAATATTTATGCTCAACAAAAGGAAGTGAAGTTATTTCTGCTGGTATTAAATTACCTCTAACATTTAACAACACTTCACATTCACTTTTTAGGATATCTGAATTAATGTATCCCATAGCAATTGGTGTTTGGAGTGAAGGTGAATACCCTCCGCTAGTGATTTCGCCTATTGTTTTTTCATTTTTATCAAAAATTTGTGTTCCTTCTCTAGCTGGAAGTTTACCCAAGGGCTTAATGCCAACTAATTTTCTTTCAACCCCATTTTCTAAATCTTTTTTGATCGGTTCATGGCCAATAAAACCGCCATTTTCTATTCTTTCTTTTGGAATAGACCATTTTAAACCAGCTTCGATTGGTGATACAGAGGATGATATGTCATTTCCATACAAACAAAGCCCTGCTTCCATTCTTAAAGAATTTCTAGCGCCCAAACCAGCAAGTTTAACACCTTCGCATTGTAAGAGTTCGTTTATAAATTTTTCTGCATACCTATCTTTTATCGATATCTCAAAACCATCTTCACCAGTATATCCACATCTAGAAATAAAAAATTTTTCATTATTATAATTAAACCAATCAGCTGTCATGAAAGGCATATCATCAATTTCTTGAAAAAAAGTCTTTAAAATATTTGATGAGTTTGGTCCTTGTAAGGCTATTAGAGCTCTATCCTCAATCAATTCAATTTTATAGGTTTTATTTAGATTATTATATAAATGATCAAGGTCTTTAGGGGTGCAATCTGCATTAACAACAAGCCAAACATGATCTTCCTCAAAAGTTCTACAGATCATTAGATCATCAATAATCTTACCTTCGTTATTAAGAAATTGTGTATATTTAATTTGACCAGGAGCTATCTTAGAAAATGAAATGGGAAGTATCTTTTCCATTGCATCATAAATCATTGGTCCCGATATTTTAATCTGCCCCATATGTGAAACATCAAAAATGCTCACAGAATTTCTTGTATGATTATGCTCAGCAATAATACCGTTTTCGTATTGAATAGGTAAATAATATCCAGCAAAAGGTACTAATTTTGCTCTATTATCGTTGTGAACTTTGTATAAAGGGGTGGTTTTAAGATTTTGTTCTAAACCCCAATAAGCCTCAGACATATGATCTCCATGACAGAATAGTTGTTTCCAACTGCCCTCCTCTGTCATTGGACCCTGAGAGATTTGACAACCTAAGTTGCTTACCCCGTCGGAGAAGTATTAAACTTACTTTCCAGAGTTTTATGATATTTGCGGTCCTTTTGCCTGAGAGTTTCCGAGGGCGGTTGCTCCTTCGGCGCTATAAAAGTCTCTCCCGCAAATATCTAGAATCAATTGATTCTTTTTATATATTTAAACACATATAAGATTTTGTCAATTTTGTTATTCAAGGCCAATCAGAACTTTATATGATGAACCTGTTCTACCCTCTTCAATCTTTGACCTGAGTCCCTCTATCGGAATTGAAAAAGAGCTTATTTTTTGATTCTTCAGTTTCACAGAAACAATTTTTGACCACTTGTCTATAACTGTATCATCTGGTCCAACAAATGCTATAAATAGATTAATCCTTAAATTCTCTAATGTCACAGTATCACTGTTAATAACATCGCCAAAAATACCAACATCAAAATTAATATTCTTCCTTCTTAAGTTATATTCGCAAATCATTATCGTCCTATTTAATTCAATGACTAAATCTGATCTGTCTATTTCTTTTGTCTCACTTCCTTTTAATATAGCTGCTCTTGGGCATGGACCAGGGTCAAAATAAGCAGAGTCAGAACAACTAACTAAAAAAATCAAAATAGATATTATGAAATAATTTTTAAACATATTGTTTTCCAAGAAAATATTAATTCTTAAATAAGTAAATAAATTTGTATAATAAACATATATTAGTTAAATCAGACATAAAATGAACTTAAAATTAAAAAAAATATTATATCTGCCTCATCCGAGAGGATTTTGTGCTGGTGTTGATCGAGCAATAAATATTGTTGAGTTATCATTAGAGAAATATGGGCCGCCAATTTTTGTACGACACGAAATTGTTCACAACCCTTGGGTAATAAAAGATTTAGAGTCTAAAGGTGTGATATTCATTGAAAACCTTAAAGATGCGCCTAAAGGATCTAGAGTAATTTTTTCTGCACATGGAATTCCTAAAAGTGTATTGATTGAAGCTAAGGCAAAAGAAATGCCGTTTATTGATGCAACATGTCCTTTAGTTATAAAGGTTCATAATGAAGCAAAAAGGCTTTATAGGGATGGAGCCCATATATTTCTTATTGGTCATGAAGGTCATCCAGAAGTTATAGGGACAATGGGACAAATTCCGTTAGATGCTATTACTTTAATTCAAAATAAACAAGATGTTAAAGAATTAAAAAAAATTAACTACAAGAAGGTGGCTCTAATCACTCAAACCACCTTATCAGTAGATGATACCAAAGAAATCATTGATGAATTAAAGTCCATTTTTCCAAATATTATTCAACCTCCAAAAGAAGATATTTGTTATGCAACTACAAACCGTCAATTAGCAATAAAATCTATCGCGAGTAAATGTGATTTAATTTATGTCATTGGCGCTAATAACTCATCAAATTCATTAAGATTGGTCGAGGTTGGAAAAAGGTCTGGTTGTGATGAAACACATTTGATATCAGATACATCTGAAGTTAATTGGAAATTGGTAGAAAAAAAACAAAAAATAGGATTAACGGCTGGCGCGAGCGCACCAGATATACTAATTCAAGAGTTTATAAATGAATTGAATCAATTATATAATGTAGAAATTAAAAAGATCTCAGTTGCTGATGAAAATATAACATTTAAAATACCTAGGGAACTTAATGAGTAATAAATGGCAGTTTACACACATGTATCTTCAGAAGACTTAAACCTTTTTCTTAAAGACTATGAAATAGGCAAATTAATAGAATATGTAGGCATTTCTGAAGGTGTTGAAAACACTAATTATAAATTAAAAACAGAAAAAGGTTCTTTTATTCTAACAATTTACGAAGATAGGGTCGAAAAAAAAGACATTCCCTTTTTTTCTCGAATATATGTTTTATTTATCATCAAATGGAATTAAATGCCCTCTTCCGTTAAGGAATAATAATAAACTGTTCTCAGAAATTATAGATAAACCAGCATCGATATTAACTTTCTTGGATGGAGCATCAACTCTTTCCGTTACTGAAAAACAAGCCTATCAGCTTGGCCTTATTTTAGGAAAGATACACAATATTAGTGCCAGTTTAGAAATTAATAGAAAAAATCCAATGGGGTTGGAGATTTTTCCACAATTGATTAAAAATTCAAAAGCCACAGCAGAAAATTTTTCAAAAAATCTTAGTAAAAATATATATGAAGAATACGATAGGATAAGATCAAATTGGCCAAAAGATCTGCCCAGTGGAATTATTCACGCAGATCTTTTTCCAGATAATATCCTTTTTCATGAGGATCAAATCTCCGGGGTTATAGACTTTAGTTTTTCATGTAATGATTTTTTATCTTACGACTTAAGTATATGTATCAATGCGTGGTGTTTTAAGGATGGTAAGTTTGATATCTTATTATCGCGAAACCTTTTAAATGGGTATCAAAAAGAGAGAAAACTAAGTAATGCGGAGATCGAAAAATTACCCATATTATGTTCGGGTTCTGCTTTAAGATTTCTATTAACTCGACTTGTTGATTGGAGAGTTAACAATGAAAATGCAATGGTAACTCCTAAAAATCCAAATGAATTTATTAAAATTCTTGATTTTCACAAAGATATAAATAATCCTGAAGAATATGGCATTTAATGAATAAAAAAGTTGATATATATACTGACGGCGCATGTTCAGGAAATCCTGGTCCTGGTGGCTGGGGTGTTCTTATTGAAATAGATAATGAAAATATAGAGCTATCAGGTGGAGATAGAGAAACTACAAATAATCGTATGGAGCTTATGGCTGCAATTAAGGCACTAGAAGAAATAGATAAAGATTATGAAATCACCCTATATACAGACTCCAATTATGTAAAAGATGGAATAACAAGTTGGATATCGAATTGGAAAAAAAATAATTGGAAAACAGCCAGTAAAAAAGATGTAAAAAATAAGGAATTATGGATGCGTCTTGATGAAGTTATAAAAGATAAAAATATATCTTGGGTTTGGGTTAAAGGTCACGCTGGTAATGCAGGAAACGAGCAAGCAGATTATCTTGCTCGTTCAGCATTAGAAAAATTATAATTGACTAAGAATAGTTTCCGCACTTGATGTGGCAACTTCTCCTGGGTTTTCTTCAACATTAAGTTTTGTTAGTGAATTATCATCAATTATCATCGAATATCTTAATGATCTTTTGCCTAGACCAAAACCTGAGCCATCCATGGATAATCCAAGCGCTTCAGTAAGTTCACCATTACCATCACCAACCATAAGCATTTTATCTCCTGTTCCCTTATCATTGCCCCATGCAGCCATTACAAAAGGGTCATTTACTGATAAACAAACTATTTGATCTACACCTTTACCTAGAATTTCATCAGAATTATCTATAAAACCTGGCAAATGATGCATTGAGCAACCTGGGGTAAATGCCCCAGGAACTGCGAAAAGAACTGATCTTTTTCCTGAGAATAATTCACTTGTTGTTATAGGTGTTGGTCCTGCATCAGTCATATGATGGACAGTTGCTTCAGGAATTTTATCTCCTTCTTGTATAGCCATAATTTTCTCCTAATAAATTTAAATTGATTTTATACCTGCTTATGCAAGTTTCTTAGTATATATATTATGATATAAATTAGTCACTAGTTTTTGAAGAAAAATGGATAAAAATATTACATTTGAAGGAAGCTTACTAATTGCTTCAAAATCAATGCCTGATCCAAGGTTTTCTAAATCAGTAATATTATTAATTAATTTTTCATCCGATGGTGCAATGGGAATTGTATTAAATAGACCGCATAAAATAAATTTAAAAGATGTCCTCAAAGATATGAATATAAGTCAAATAAGTTCAAATACTTATATTCCAATTTTTAATGGAGGGCCTGTTTCAATCGATAAAGGTTTTTTATTGCATAATTCAGATATAATTTTGGAAGACAGCATTGAGATAAATGGTGCAAATTGTTTTCTAAATTCGTCTAAAGATTCTTTATCTTCATTATGTATGGAAGAAATTAACTCTGGAGTAAATTTATATCTCGGATGTTGCGGTTGGTCTCCAGGACAACTAGAAAACGAACTAAAATCAAACGATTGGATAATATCAAATGCTGATGAAAATTTAATTTTTGATGATAATTATAACGATATGTGGAAAAGAGCAATTGAAGGAATAGGTTTTAATATAAATAATCTATCAAATGACAGTGGATTAGCTTAAGTATTGCTAGCAATATCTTCAACTCTCTTCCAAACACGAAGAATATTTCCACCCCAAATTTTTTCAATTTCTTTAGGTGAATAACCTCTTTCTTTTAACTTGCGAGTTAATAGTTTAGTCTCTGATGCATCAATCCATCCGCTAATTCCTCCTCCTCCACCAAAGTCAGAGGAAATACCTACATAATCAACACCTATAAGATCAACAACATAATCTATGTGATCTATAAAATCATCAATGTCTGGCATTGGGAATTCCATATTGATATTTTCTATCCCCTCAAGATATTCTCTTTTATTTGAGTGTAATGATGGGTTAAAACTTTTATCACCGTAAAGTTTTGCAACCTTATTACCGAGACTGATTATAGAGTTAAATCGATCATTGTTAACTCTAACATAATTTGCAAATGCTGTTATTTGAATAACACCCTCATTTTCCTTAAGTGCAAAAAGTAATTCGTCAGATATATTTCTAGGATGGTCTGCAATTGATTTTACACATGAATGAGAGGCAATGACTGGTGCTGATGAAAATTTTATTGCCTCAAGTGAAGCTTTATCTGAAATATGACTAATATCAATCATCATTCCGAGCTCATTCATTCTTTTTATAGCTTTTTTTCCAAAAGCTGAAATTCCACCATGTAATTCCTCTTCATCATTTAACCTTTTACTTGGTATTGAGCTGTCAGCTATCTGATTATGACCTATATGAGTTAATGTCATATATCGAGCTCCAAGAGAATAATAATGGTCTAACAATGATAAATCCTCACCAATTACATATCCATTTTCTATTCCAATTGCAGCTGATAAAAGATTATTATTTTTTAATTGAATAATATCTTCTGGCGCCAAGGCAAGTCCAATTTGATTAGAGTATGTTTTAGTCATTTTTGAAATTGCTAAAAATTTTTTTTCAGCAAGAAGCTTTGCTTTTTCAAATCCTGCTATGTCCAATGGTCCTTGGGGAACATAAACGACAAAAAAACCAGAATCTAAACCACCCTTTTTCATTTTATCTAAATCAACCTGCATATCAGTAATTTTACCAGGATCATGTTGAGGGTTTTCCATATAATCAAAAGGAATATCAATATGCGAATCAATTGTAATAACTTGAGACAGCAAAGGTGTACTTAAGAAGCAAAATAAAAATAAGATAAATATGGGATTTCTAAGTTTAAACATTTGAGTGCTTTCTTATAAAGCTTATTAAAGCTTCTGAATTATTTTCTAATTGAGTAAACCTCTCTTTTTTATTAATTATATTTTTTAGTCTATCAGGAATTTCTGGCTCAAAACCTATTGCATCAATAACCGCTTTAGAGAATTTAGCAGGATGGGCTGTTCCTAAATTAACCATCGGTACATCAAAATTTAATTCACTTACAGATGCATAAAATCCCACTGCGGTATGTGGATCAAGAATTATATTAGAAGCTTTATGAATCCGTGAAATCGTATCTTTTACTTTTTCTTCACTTGCTTTACCTGATTTAAAATCATTTCTAATATAGGTAAGAGTATCATTATCTATTCTAAAACCATTATTTTCCTTTAATTCTTTAAATAGATTTCTTAATTTTTCTGGGTCCCTATCTAAAGATTCAAACAATAACCTCTCAAAATTACTTGAAATTTGAATATCCATACTTGGAGATGTAGTAGCCTTTACTTCTTCTTGAAAGTAGTCACCATTAGATATCGCTCGATCTAAAATATCATTATCATTTGTTGCAACAATTAATTTATCAATAGGTAATCCCATTTTTTTTGCGACCCATCCGGCTAAAACATCTCCAAAATTTCCTGTTGGTACTGAAAAAGAAACTCTATTTGATTGTAATTGCTGAAATGTTGAAAAATAGTAAACAATTTGGGCTGCTACGCGCGCCCAATTTATTGAATTAATTGCACCAAGACTCACCTCTTCTTTAAATTCAAGATTTTGGAATAGATGTTTCACAAGGTTTTGACAATCATCAAAAGTTCCGTCAATTTCAATTGGATAAATGCTTGTGCTATCAACAGTTGTCATTTGTTTTCTTTGTATTTCAGATACTCTTCCTTTTGGAAATAATATAAAAACAGTGCAATGTTTATTATTCTTAAAAGCTTCAATCGCGGCACTACCAGTATCTCCTGAAGTAGCGCCTAATATAGTTATTGATTTATTTTTCTTACTTAAAGAAGTTTCAAAAAATTGAGCTAATAAAAGCATGGCAAAATCTTTAAAAGCAAGGGTTGGCC
The DNA here is from genome assembly GCA_003212795.1 of OCS116 cluster bacterium AG-435-F03. Classification (GTDB taxonomy): domain Bacteria; phylum Pseudomonadota; class Alphaproteobacteria; order MED-G09; family MED-G09; genus AG-430-B22. The sequence continues at coordinate 782,831 of QCOV01000001.1, forward strand.
CATGAAAAAGTTCTAATAAATAGTTTCCTTTTTCAACTTCTTTCAACCCAATTGCTTCTTTCGAAGGAAAATGACTATAAGCCTGACTAGCAATATCGTTTAAATCTTCATAACTTAAAAAGCCTTTAACAAAAGGATAAATAACATATGCTGCCTGTTCAGAATATGATGTTGTAGGTAGCTCTTTGTAATCTAACTTTGGCCATTCTTTTGGAATATAAAGACCACCATCATTTGCAAGTCCAGATAAAAGAACATCTTCAAAACCTAACTCAGGGGCCTTTCCTCTTGTAGAAATATATTTCATAATATTTATTAATTTATTACTTTAAGTTATTCTTATAAGATTATTATCAGTTTTTGTTTTTTATGGGAAATATTCATTAAACTAATGGAACTAGAAAAATTTATAAAATCAATTGAATATGGAGTTTGCGACCAATTAACGCCACTTGTAAGGAGAGTAATTGCTAACAATCCAGGCGGTTTTACTTTCACTGGCACAGGTACGTATATCATAGGCAATAAAAATATAGCCGTAATAGATCCAGGGCCTATTGATAATGACCATTATAATGCATTAATAAAGGCGACATCAGGACAAGAAATTACTCATATACTTTTAACACACAACCATAATGATCACTCACCTCTTGCGAAAAAATTAAAATCTGAAACTGGAGCAAAGATATATTATAAAAATTTAAGTAATGTTGAGCTTGCTCAAGATGATTTCGAGGAGGGTTATGATCGAAATATAGAAGGTGATATAGAATTAAAAGATGGTGATAAAATAGAGACTAATGAATGGTCAATTGAAGCTATACATACCCCTGGTCACACATCAAACCATATTTGTTATGCCTTATTAGATGAAAATATTTTATTCTCTGGCGATCATGTAATGGGCTGGTCTACTACAGTTATTGTTCCCCCTGATGGCGATATGGAAGATTATATTATTTCTTTAGAAAAATTGCTTTCTCGAAGAGAAGAGAAATTTTTTCCAACTCATGGTCCAATTATTGATGAGCCTAAAAAGTTAGTCTCAGACTATATATCTCATAGACTAAACCGTGAAAAACAGATTATTGATGCTATAAAAAAGGGAAATAATAAGATCTCAGAAATAGTAAAGATGATTTATAAAGATGTTGATAAATCACTTCATCCCGCCGCAGCAATGTCGACCCTCGCTCATTTAAAAAGAATGGAAAACAATCAAGAAGTTACTGTGCAAGGAAGAGATTTAGAAGGTATTTATAATTTAGCTTAAGTCTAAATTAGTTTAAATCTAACCATCGCATTTCCTCTTTGGTAAGTTGAACTTTTAAGGAATTAACAGAGCTTTCAGTTTCTATAAAATTTCTAGGCCCAATTAGAGGAAACACTGGAAAATCTTGATTTAAAACATAAGCTAGAGCAATCTCTATTGGTTCAAATCCTTTTTCCTTAGCCATTGCAAAACATCTATCTCTTTTCATTAAATTTTCTTTACTATGCCATACTCTTTTTTGTTCATCTAAGTTTGGGTCTGCAGGATGATAAGATTCTTTTTCTGAAGTATCTTTTAGAAAAAAACCTCTAGCTTGACTTGACCAAGGAAACAAAGGAATATTTTTTTTCTTCAAAAATTTCCTAAAATCTTTACCTGAAGAGCTTTCACACCCTGGCCAGACCGGCTCTATCATATGAGCTAAACTAAAATTATTACTCAATGCTTCAAACGGAGTTTTATTACTATTATCAGCATAATCAATAGCCTCCTGGAACCTCTTTAAAGACCAATTAGATGCTCCAAATATTTTTATTAATCCCTCATCCTTTAATTCATTTAAGACATCAATAAACTCTTTAACAGGAACATCTTGATTATCTCTATGTAAGCAATAAATATCTATGTAGTCTATTTTCAATCGAGATAAACTCTTAAGAAGCTGATCGCGAATTATTTCAGGATAACAGTGAGGCGTGTGAGCACCTTTACCTAGAACAATAACATCATTTTCTAGGTTTCTAGAATTTATCCATCTACCAAGATGCTCATCACTTTTTCCATCATTATAAATAAATGCAGTATCAAATACATTGCCTCCAATCGAGTAAAAGTGATCAAACATTGAAAAAGCATGATTTGTATCTATCTGATTATCACATCCGAAAACCAACTTCGAAACTTTACTATCTAAACCTTCAATTTTTATTTTGGGAATTAAATTTTCTTTATTATTAAATAAGGATTTATTAAAGGATGATAAGTTATTCTCAGGCTCATCAAAATCATATCTTACACCTGCAAGTCTTCTCCATTCATCTAGACATACAGCGTTACCATATGAGTCTTTATGAGATATTTTTATGCTTTCAATATTATTTTTTAGACATTCATCAAAATGATTGATCTCATTTATATAAATTTTACCCATAGCATCTATATTTATTTCAGAAATTTTTTTATCACCTTCTTTAAGAATTAAAGAGTTATTATCATTATTATATTCACCACAATGCCAAGGATCTCTAACTAAAAGAGTTCTTTTTCCATCTGTAACCTCAACAGAATTATCTAAATTTTCTTTTATTGATGAGGATAGATAAGCTAATGATCCATCTGAAAAAGTTAATTTCGCTTCAGATGATAAATCAATTCCATGTTCATTTATCTCAGATTGAACTTCATATTCTTCTGGATCCATAAATTCTTTACCGTTTATGAGCCCAACTATCATTCTTGCCATAGATAAAGGGTAGCAACCGATATCTAAAATAGATCCACCCCCAAGTTTCGGATTAAGTAATCGGTGGTCTTCTTTGACATTAGCTGCAAACCCAAAGCTTGCTTTTATTTCAATTTTTTTACCTTCGAAGTTTTCTTGAACTAATTCTCTAATTTTATCGGTTTGAGGATGCATCCGATACATAAAAGCTTCCATTAGAAGTAATTGCTTTTTCTTGGCAAGGTTAATTAACAACATTGCCTCTGAAGAATTCATTGTAAGAGGCTTTTCGCAAAGAACAGATTTGCCATTCATTAATGCCTTATAAGATAATTCAAAATGTGATGTATGAGGAGTAGAGATATATATAGAATTAATATCTTTATCATCTAAAAGCTTTTGATAATCATCAAAACCAATACAATTATAAGTTGAGGCAAATAAATCAGCAGAATCTTTTGATCGACTTCCAACGGCTAATAAAGTTGATCTGTCGGTCTCTTTAATGGCTGATGCGAAAGTTTTAGCTATGTTACCAGTGCCTAGAATACCCCAGTTAGTCATTCAAAAACTCTTTTAAGAAACAATTTTTATAATAAAACCAATTAATGATCCAAGAACATAAATATATATTGGCGGCATACTGAAATATAAACCAGGACCTCTTTTTTCAGCATCTTTATAATAATCTAATGCGTACTTTATTCGTCCTATTGGCCATACAATGCCAATAATAAATGCCCAAATAGGATCAACTGCAAATGAAAATAGCCATAAACCAGGTAAAAACAATACTAAATGCTCAATAGTATTATGATGAACCCTAACTTTTCTTAAATATTCTTCAGGGCCATCATGTGAAGGGGCTTTAATACCATATTTCGCTCTCGCTAATCCTGCTTGTAAAAGTGTAAAATAATAAACCAATAAAGCAACGCTACTTAAAAGACCTGGGTAAATAAAGTTTTCCATTTTTAACCTCTTATTTATTAATTATTTGCGTCAAATTCAGATTTTAGAAAATTTGAAATATAATTATTTTTATAAAAATCGCTTTCTAATGGCATTATATTATTAAATACAAGCTTCTTTGCAACGCGTACCATTATTACTGAAAACTTTAACAAAGAAAATATTCTATAGTAATTATAATTTTCTGTAGAAAATCCAGTATGCTCTGACCAAAGCGCTAAAGCTTCCTCATAATCCATTGAACCTTCTAGCCTATCTACCGTTAAGCCTATGCTACTAGCATCATCCACTGCTAGACCCCATGCGATATCTGAAATTGGATCTCCGTATGTTGCCATTTCCCAATCCAACAAAGCAGAAGCCTTGAAATTATCATATAAAATATTGCCTGGACGAGAGTCCCCCCAACATAGGCTTAATGTATTATTTTTTTTTGGTTTATTTTCTCTCAACCAGCTTAAAACATTATTGCATAAAGGATTATCTTCTCCGTCCATTCCCCAATCTAAAAAATTTTGATAATAATCAATATCAATATCCAGTGGATCATTGTTTCTATACTTTTTATCTAGCTCTTTTAATTTTAAATCATTGATATCCAATGTATGAATTCGATTCAAATAATGTATCCACTCTGTCCAGATTTTTCTTCTATCTTCTTTATCAGCTTTACCAACCATTCCCTCTGGATCCATGTGGTATGGTGGATTATCAGTTGGAGCTTCACCATTAATAAAATCCATAAGATAAAACTCGGAACCCAAAATACCATCGTTTGATTCATATAATATAATATTTGGCGTAGGAAAACCTCTTTCAAATAAACATTTCATAATATCAACTTGTAATTTTAGGTTATATTCTGGAAAGACTTGATAATTAGTAGGCTTCAATCGTAAAACATAGTTTTTAATTTCATCATTTTCATTTAGGCTAAAAATAAAAGTTTCATTTGAAAACCCTGAGGCTGTAGAACTTTCATTTGCTGTAATTAAATGACCTTTATCTTTAAAATTATCTTGTTGCGTTAACCATTCTTTAAAGAGATTAAATTTTTCATCAAAATTTTTTTCAGTACTAACTGGCATTTTAACGATCAAATAAATCTTTAAATCCACTAGGAAAATGAGGTCCAAGAATTAACTCTTCAAGAATACATGATCCATTATAAGTTTTTTCTTTTCTTAACAAAGTCACATCACTTATTGATTGAATATGCAGAAATGGTGGATCATGAGGGTCTTCACTTAAATTATAAGTATCGTAAGTTCTTTCATTTTCACCTTTAAAATGACCGTGACCCCATTCTTGATGCATATAACCTAAACCGCACATAAAAACTCTTGTTTTAGGAGTAACCTTCAAATTGATATTATCTTTATTTTTATCTAAAGCATTAATTTCAAGAAATTTTACTCTTCTTGATCCCTTAAAATACTCAACAGTTTTTTCTAAGTCTGAAAATGTTTCTTTTTCTCTTTTATTTTTATATTGTAAAATAGAATGGCCATTTACTAGATTTCCATCAGAGTCATCAACAAAATGAAACTGTGTGGTAAAATCATCAAAATGAGCAGGATTCCATAACCAATAAAATTGCGGCAAACTCATTGGAACTGGTGGTTGACTATCGTAAGCTCCAACAGGCCTAACTCCCCAAGATCTATCCCTTGTTCCTACAAATTTTTCTTGATCGATATCTATTGTCAAATCTTCTATTTTTATTTGCCCAACCCATGAGCCATGTTGAACCATTCTACATGTATCCATAGTTTTTCTTGGACCGTCATATAAAAACATCTGAGGCTCTTGCAATACTTCTGTAAAGCCGTCAAAAGTGACATCAACATTAACACCTGAATCTTTATCACTAACTAACACTTGGAGTTTTTGAAGAGGCTCTATTACCTTAACCTCAATTGGCCCTACAACAGTATCCAATCTTTCTAAATTCAGTATTCTTGATGCCCTTACATTATGTTGAATACCTTTATGGGCGATGGTGAAAGCTGCATCCATTATATTTAAATTTGGGTAAACGCATAAGACAGCTCCAAAGAAAATTTCATCTTCGCTTGAGTAACCGTTAAAAAAATACCTATCATAAAAATTCCTTGAAGAACCAACCTCAGCTAAGGGTGAAGCTTTTTGATGAATAGGAAAGTCATCGCCTTTTGTTAACACTCTATTCTCCCTCTTGAATTACATAATTACCTAAAAATTCTACCCAATTATTGCTGTCATTTAAACAAGGAATGTAAGTAAATTCAATTCCTCCATTTTCTAAAAATTGTTCTCTAGCTCTTATATTTATTTCTTCCAATGTTTCTAAATTATCTGCAACAAATGCAGGGCAAACAACTGCTAACTTTTTTATATTTTTTTTAGGTAATTCATCTAAAATCTTATCGGTAAAAGGTTTAAGCCATCCTGGTCCAATTCTTGATTGAAAAGAAACACTCCATTTTTCTTTTTCTATATTTAACCTTGCTGCGCAAAGTTTTGTAGTTTCTAAAACCTGGTGCCTATAGCAAAATTGATGCGCATCGGCTTTAATATTGCAGCAATCTCTCACTTTGAGACAATGTTTTTGTGATGGATCAGTATTTCTAACATGTCTTTCTGGTATACCATGATAGCTGAAAAGCAAATGATCAAACTCAGATGGTAGGCTTTCTTTTATTAAAGATGCTAATGAATTGATATAACCCTCTTGATTATAAAATGGCTTTATAAATGATAACTTTAAGCCTCCACCCAAAGATTCTGATATCTCTTTTATTTTATTCTCTGTTGTTAATATTGTTGATTGTGCATAATGCGGATAAAGAGGAACGGCAATAATTTCTTTACATCCTTTATTAATTAATTTTTCTATTGCTTCATTTATGGTTGGATATTGATACCTCATAGCTATTTCAACAGAATAATTTGTTTTCTCTGATAGTTTTTTTGCTAAAGAGTTTGTATTTATTATTAAGGGTGATCCATCTTTTTTCCATATAGAGCTATATGCCTCTTGAGTTTTCTTGGATCTAAAAGGAACAATAATATTTTTTACTAAAATTTTTTGGATAATTTTCGGAAGATCAACGACATTATCGTCTGTTAAGAACTCCATTAAATAATCTTTAATAGAACTTAAATTAAGATCTTTTGGCGAACCTAAATTTACTAGAAGGACTGCTTTCATAACTATACAAATATATTTAATTTAGTCCTTTTGCTATAGGTAAAAGCCAAAAACCTAACCAAGTGCTAATAATGGTTTTAATAATACTTATAATAATGGCTGGAAACTGCCAAAAAAATTGATAAATAGGTTTTAAAAGAGATAAATATTTAAAAACTAATTCTTTAATTATCAATAGGTATTCCGTTAAGAATTCGTCTGTTGAAAGGGATAATAGAGTGTAGTCTGTTGAAAAAATTATCCAAGCAATCCAAATAATAAATCCCATTTGAATAGGTGTCGTATAAATACATAAATAAGCAAAACCTATGAGGAATTTTTTCATTTAAATAATGTATCAGAGTTCTTTAGAAAGAAGTATTCTTTTTGCTTTTGATCCACCTTTTGCAGAATAACCACCTATTTCTCCATTCGATTTAATTACACGATGACAGGGTATTTCAATAGGATATGGATTTTTGCCACAAGCATTTGCTACCGCCCTATAAGATTTAGGCCTTCTAATCGCTATAGCAACTTCCTTATAACTTTTTGTTTCACCTTTTGGGATTTTGGCAATTTCATTCCAAACTTTAATTTGAAACTCGGTGCCCTTTAATTTTCTTTTCATATGATTCCGGTTAGCTCTTTACTTAAATTCCACAATCTATCTGCATCTTCTTGGTTATTAGCCCATGTAGTGGTTTTTGCTATCTTACAATTATAAAAATATTGGCCCGATACATCCGATACATCAGGGGAAGAGCATAAATATATAGAAGTCTCTGCGCCTTTTTCAGAGCTTCGCATAAAAGGTTTGCTTAAGTTAAATAATATTTTTGAAAATATTCCATTGTTTTGTCCAAAACCAGTCCCAACAACTCCTGGGTGCAAACAATTAACAATAATATTTTCATTTTCTAAAACTTGAGATAATTTTTTAGTGAAAAGAATATTGGCAAGTTTAGAATATCCATAAACTTTAAAGGGCTTATATTCTTTTAGTGAATTAACATCATCAAAATTAAAACCTTTTACAAATGCATGTGCTCCTGAAGAAACATTAATAATTCTACTTGGCGTACCTTCTTTTAATTTCTCTAAAAGTAAGTGGGTAAGGTAAAAATAAGCCAAGTGATTAATCGAAAAAACTTCTTCAAATCCATCTACTGTCTCTTTTCTATTATTATTAATTAATCCAGCATTATTTAACAAAACATGTAGGGGTATATCTAAAGAAATAAACTCTAAAGCAGATTCTTTGATATTTTTGAGAGAAGCTAGATCAGCTATAAAAAATTTAGGTCTTTTTCCAGAGATAAATTCAATTTTATCAGACAAATTCTGAGCCTTTAAATTATTTCTTGCAATAAAAAATATATTTGCACCTTTTTTGGCCAAATCAATTGCAGTGGCCTCTCCGATACCACTTGTTGCACCAGTAATTAAAACATTCTTATTTTTAATTTCAAAACTCATTACTTTAATATCACTTTACTATTATTTATTATATTTTTATGACATAAATATTAAAAAAAAGCCCTTTATAATGGACATAAACTTAAAAAATTTCAATTTAGCTCAATGTATTCACGGCATCATGGTTTGGCCAACCAATGACTCAGTAATTGGTAAATGTTTACCTCTTTACGGAGAATGGTCGGAGGGAGAAAATATCATTATGTCTGAATATATAAATGAAGGAGATACGGTCATTGATATTGGAGCAAATATTGGAACCACAGTTTTATCCATGTCAAAAAATGTAGGTAAAACAGGAAAAGTAATAGCTTTTGAACCACAACTAATAATGTCGCAGTGCTTAAATACAAATTTAACTCTTAATGATATCACTAATGTTGATATTTATAATTTAGCAATTTCAAATAAAAGTGGTTGGGCAAAATTAAATGATCATGAATTTTCTAATATTGGAAGATATGGTGAAGCGGGAATCTCAGAAAAAGGAACATCAATTAAAACAATAACTTTAGATGAAATAGAATTAGAAAGCTGCAGTCTTGTTAAAATTGATATCGAAGGTCATGAATGGGAAGCAATTCAGGGGGCAAAGAACTTTCTATTAAACCATAAACCTGCTCTATATTTAGAAGCAAAGAAAGAGATTACTAATACGAAGAAATATATAAAATGGTTATTCGATAATGGTTGGAATTGTTATTGGCATTTTGCGTTTTGGTAT
>QCOV01000002.1 GCA_003212795.1 OCS116 cluster bacterium AG-435-F03
GTATTTAGAATTCGATGCAGAAGTGCCAATATTTACTCCTTTTACAGAAGGTAAAGTTGGAAATTTTGTAGGCGCCAATGGTGATTTTTTTAATTTCATTTTTAACCTTATAATAAATACTAATTAATGATTTAATAAACTAAACTAAATTATAGATAAACATGATTTTTTTGTTTAGTTGACAATCATGAATTGAATTCCTAAATGAATTATAGTTTTATAAGAGAGTAATGTAAGAATATGGCTAGTTTGAACACATTTTTAAATAAAATATTTGGATCAAGCAATGATCGTAATTTAAGAAAATTTAAAAAACGCTTAGAAGAAATCAATGCTCTTGAACCTGTTTATGAAAAACTTGCCGATCAAGAGTTAGTAAATAAAACTAATTTTTTTAAAGAAAAATTAAAAAATGACACTTCTTTAGATGAAATTCTGAATGATGCTTTTGCTGTAGTAAGAGAGGCAAGTAAAAGAACGCTTGGACAAAGACATTTTGATGTTCAAATAATTGGCGGTTTAATACTAAACGATGGAAAAATAACTGAGATGAAAACAGGTGAAGGTAAAACTTTGGTCTCAACTCTCCCAGCTTATTTAAATTCTTTAACAGGTAATGGTGTTCATATAGTTACGGTAAATGATTATCTTGCTAAAAGAGACTCTGAATGGATGGGAGAAATTTTCAAATTTCTTGGCCTTAAAGTTGGTGTGATTTATTCGGGTCAAAATGATGAGGAAAAACAAGAGGCATATAGTGCTGATATAACTTATGGAACAAATAATGAATTTGGTTTTGATTATTTAAGAGATAATATGAAACATTCTACTGATCAAATGTTTCAAAAAAAGCGAAATTTTGCAATCGTAGATGAAGTTGACTCAATATTGATTGATGAAGCTAGAACACCGTTAATAATATCTGGAATGATTGAAGATAAATCTGATCTATATGTTAAAATCGATAGATTAATACCTAAAATTGAAGATAAAGATATTGATATTGATGAGAAATCTAAATCAATAAATTTGACCGAAAGCGGAAATGAATCTTTAGACAAAATTCTTATTAAAGAGGGCTTTATTGATGAAAAGGCATCTATTTATGATATTGAAAATGTATCTCTTGTTCATCATATCAACCAAGCATTAAAAGCTCATAAGCTCTTTCATAAGGATACCGACTATCTAGTAAAAGATAACCAAGTAATAATAATAGACGAATTCACTGGTCGTATGATGGAAGGACGAAGATTTTCTGATGGCCTTCATCAAGCATTAGAAGCAAAAGAAAAAGTAACTATCCAACCTGAGAATCAGACTTTAGCTTCAATAACCTTCCAGAACTACTTCCGTTTATATAATAAATTATCTGGTATGACTGGAACTGCTCTAACAGAAGCGGAGGAGTTTATGGATATATATGGCTTGGGAGTAATATCTGTCCCAACAAATATGCCAGTAACAAGAGTTGACTCTGATGATGAAATTTATCGAACTTCAGAAGAAAAATATGAAGCTATAATAAATAATGTTATTGAATGTAATAGTCGTAAACAGCCAGTTCTAGTAGGTACTGTTAGCATTGAAAAATCTGAAATTTTATCGAAACTATTAAAATCTAAAAAAATTAACCACAATGTTTTGAATGCTCGATATCATGAAAAAGAAGCAGACATTATCGCACAAGCGGGTAAACCAGGGGCTGTAACAATTGCTACAAATATGGCAGGGAGAGGTACTGATATTCAGCTAGGGGGAAATGTAGAAGACACAACACAGCTTACCGATGATCAAATAGATTTAAAAAAGCAGGTCATTGGTTCAGGAGGTCTTTTTGTAATTGGAACAGAGAGACATGAAAGCAGAAGGATAGATAATCAATTAAGGGGAAGATCTGGAAGACAAGGTGATCCTGGTGAATCTAAATTTTATCTAAGTTTAGAGGATGACTTAATGAGAATTTTTGGATCAGATAGACTTGATAACATACTTCAAAGACTTGGTTTAGATGATGGCGAAGCAATTGTTCATCCATGGATAAATACTGCACTTGAAAGAGCACAGAAAAAGGTTGAATCCAGAAATTTTGATATTAGAAAAAATCTATTAAAATTTGATAATGTTATGAATGATCAAAGAAAAGTAATTTTTGATCAAAGGTTAGAGATTTTAGAGCAGGAAGATCTTACAGAAACTGTAAAAGATATGCGCCAAGAAGTACTTTTTAACCTCTTAAATTATTCAATACCTGAAAAAACTTTTGTTGATGATTGGGATGGAGATAAACTTGAAAAAGATATAAATAGAATTTTCACAATAAAATTACCAATTAAGAATTGGATGGAAGAAGATGGTGTTGATTCTGAATATATTAGGGAAAAAATTTCACAAGAAATAGAAGATGAATATGATAAAAAATCTAGTGAATTTGGAAAGGATTTAATAAAAAATCTTGAAAAAACTATTGTACTACAATCTATTGATCAAAATTGGAAAGACCATCTAGGACAACTTGAAAATCTTAGGCAAATTGTTGGTTTAAGGGGATATGGACAAAGAGACCCTTTGAGTGAGTACAAATCAGAATCTTTTTCTTTATTTGAAGAATTATTGGATAACTTTAGAGAGGATGTTACTAGAATACTATTCCATATTAGAATGGCGTCGAATGAAGGCCTTAGTAAAATAAATAAGGAAAATACTATTAATCAAAAAGCTTTAAAAGAACAAAAACCAGGAAATATTAATGAAAGCAAGGTTAGCAAAACTGTAACAATAAGAAAAAATAATCAACAAATTGATCCAAATGATCCTTCTACATGGGGTAAAGTTGGAAGAAACGATCTTTGCCCTTGTGGATCAGGAAAAAAATATAAACACTGTCATGGTAAATAATTATAAGTTTTGACCAATTTCTAAAAATTTATCTCTTCTTTTTTGTATTAACTCTAATTCAGTAAATTGATTTAATTCGACTATTGTGTCTTTTAAATGTGATTTAACTTGAGATATAATTTGAATAGGTTCTCGATGAGCTCCTCCTAGAGGTTCGTCAATTATTTTATCAATAATACCCAATTTCAACAAATCATTAGCAGTAATTTTCATAGACTCTGCAGCATCCTTAGCTCGTTCTGAACTTCTCCACAATATTGATGCTGAGGCCTCAGGGGATGCAACAGTGTAAATAGAATGTTCAAGCATAAAAACTTTATTTGCTGCTGCTAGAGCGATAGCGCCACCAGACCCACCTTCACCAATAATGATTGATATTACAGGGACTTTTAAAGAAAGTGTACAATCGGTTGAACGAGCAATTGCTTCTGATTGGCCTCTTTCTTCAGCACCAATACCTGGATAAGCACCTGGTGTATCAACAAAAGTAATTACGGGAATATTAAATTGTTCCGCTAATCGCATTAATCTTATTGATTTTCTATATCCTTCTGGATGAGCCATTCCGAAGTTATGCTTGAGTCTTGTTTCAGTATCATTTCCTTTTTCATGCCCAATAAGCATAACAGATTGGTTATCAATTTTTCCTAAACCACCAATTATAGCCTTATCCTCTCCAAATAATCTATCTCCAGAAAGAATTACAAAATCATCAAGTATACCTTCAGCATAGTTTGTAAAATGCGGTCTATTTGGGTGTCGAGCTACCTGTGTTTTTTCCCAAGTAGATAAATTAGAATATTTTTCTTCTAGCCAGTCTTGGGATCGCTTTTCTAATTTTGAAATATCGTCTATTGAAACATTATTATCATCTGAGCTTAATCTGATTTCATTTAATTCACGGATTTTTCCTTCAATTTCAGATAAAGATTTCTCAAAATCTAAATAACTAACCATTTATATACCCATAGTAAAAAAGTAAATTGCAACTGAAATTACTATAAGTCAACTAAGAGATTTTCCCAAAGGGTGGTTTTTTAATACTGTCTCAACCGTTTCAGAATCTAAAATATGTGTATAAATTTCTGTAGTAGAGACATTTGAATGACCAAGAAGTTGTTGAATCACTCTAATATCAGCACCTTTATTGAGCATATGTGTAGCAAATGCATGCCTTAACTTGTGAGGTGTTAACTGATTATTATTAAATCCTAATTCAATGGATATTTCAGATAATATTTTGTTTACTGAATCTCTTGTAATATGACCTGATACTCCATGAGAAGGAAATAAGAATTCAGATGAATCAGGATTACAATTAAGCCATTCTTTTATAGCTTTTGAGGCTTTTGCAGTAAAATATGCATTTCTTTCTTTTCCGCCTTTTCCAAAAACAACTAAAGTTCTCTTATTAAGATCAATGTCTCCAATTTTTAAATTAATCAATTCACTAACTCGCAGGCCTGTTGAATACAGAATCTCAATAAGGCATTTTATTTTTTTCATCTTTTTTTGTTTTGCGATGCTATCACTTTTTAAAGAATTTTTTCTTATGTGATTCAATAAAGAATCTATATCTTTTTCATTTAATACTGTTGGCAGGTTTCTCTTAACACTTGGTTTATCAATAAACTCGATAGGATTTTCAACTACATTTTTTTGTTTAAGCTCATAATCATAAAATTGTTTCAAAGTAGAATGAAATCTTGCTCTTGAAGTATTTTTGAAACCATTCTTTTCTAATTGAAAAAAAAAATCTCCCAAAATATTATGATTTAGTTGTCTTAGAGAAGTTAATTTTTTTTTACTAGATTCTTTATTGATTGATTCATATAAGTTTTTTTTTCTCTTTGGTGAAACATTTTTTTTAAACCAATTAGAATCGAAAAGATACATGCATAAAAGCTTAAAATCCCTTTTATAAGAAAAAATAGTATTTTGACTTAATCCTTTTTCAACAATTAAAAAATCAAAAAAGATTTCTAAAATTCTATTTTGGTCTCTCCAGAATGTTTTCCAATCCGAATTTATCATCACTAGTGCAATTAATCCTTCAATTAATAAACAAATCTCTTTCAGTAATAACTTTGTTTATTTCTTTAATCTCTGGATTTCCATTATTATTTATAAAAGATACCACCACATAAAGGCCTAAAATAAGCAAAAAAAAGGTAATAAATTTTTTCATAAAATACCTGATATCGTAATTATATATGTTTTAAGCCTAAATTTAGTATAAAAATAGTAAATTAATATTTTTTATTTAGTAAAAACTTATAATGATTAATAAAATAACAAGAATTTCTTTAACTGGCATGATGGGCTCAGGAAAAACTAGTATTGGAAAAATACTCGCAAAGAAGATTAGTTTACCATTTTATGATTCTGATAATGATATTGAAGATAAATTAAACATAAAAATCTCAGAAATATTTGAAAAATATGGTGAAAGCTGGTTTAGGGAACAAGAAGAAAAAATATGTAATGATATCCTTAAAAAGGAAAAATTTGTTTTGGCTTTAGGAGGTGGTGCAATAACAAATAAGTTAATTAGAGATAATATCGCAAAAAATAGTCTTCTAGTATATTTAAAAACAGATGAAAATATCTTGTTTGAAAGACTAAAAAACGATAAATCAAGACCTTTATTGAAAGGAACTAACTTTAAAAAACAAATTAATAGTATTCTTAAGGATAGAGAAAAACTCTATTCTGAAAGTGATATAATTATTGAAAATAATGCAAATGATATTGAAGCTGTAGTTGAAGAAATAATATCCTTAATAAAAAAAGTAAATTATGACAAAAACAAAAACCATAACAATTAATTTAGATAGAAATTCTTATGATATCCATATAGGTGAAAATTTAGCTAATGAAATACCTAATATTATTTCACCCTTTGTGAAAAGGAATAAAATCTTCATAGTTTGCGATGAAAGTCTTGGATCAATAATACTACCAGAAATTAAAAATTCATTTATCGAGGCGGGCTTCGAAGTACTTATATCTTTAGTGAAATCCGGTGAGGAAAGTAAAAGTTTTGAAAGTTTGGAACTTACAATATCAGAGCTTTTAGATAATGGAATTGAAAGAAACGATACAGTAATTGCTATAGGTGGAGGAGTAATTGGCGATTTAGCAGGATTTATAAGTTCGATAATTTATAGAGGTATAAATTTTATCCAAGTACCAACAACTCTATTAGCACAAGTTGATTCTTCTGTAGGAGGTAAAACAGCAATAAATGTCAAACAAGGTAAAAATTTAATTGGGTCATTTTATCAACCTAAAGCAGTAATAACTGATGTGAGTTTTTTATCATCTCTTTCAGAAAGAGAGATAAAATGTGGATTATCAGAAATTGTTAAATATGGAGTCATTGGTGATAGAGATTTTTTTTATTGGTTAAAAGAAAATGTCGACAACCTAACCAAACTAAATCAGGATTGTCTAATCTATGCAATTGAAAAATCTTGCTCAATGAAGGCAAATATAGTTCAGAAAGATGAAAAAGAGAGAGGAGATAGAGCCTTACTAAATTTTGGTCATACATTTGGACATGCTCTTGAAAAACACTTTACAAAAAATGAGGTACTTCTGCATGGAGAAGCTGTAGCTATAGGAATGGCATATGCTTCAAAGTTTTCTGCAAATACTGGCATCCTTAAGAAAGATGAATGTGATGAGATTATAAATCTTATATCTGATATAGGTTTACCTATATCAATAAATGACATAAAAGGTGAGATCACAAAAGAAGAAATATTAAATTTAATGATGTTTGACAAAAAAAGAGTAAACCAAAAAAATACACTAATTTTATTGAATAGAATTGGTGAAGCTTTTATCAATAATGATATTTCTGATAAAGAAATAATAGATTTCTTTAATATGGAGAACATCCAATAATGCTTATATCAATAAGTATTCTTATAGGTTCAATAATAGGTTTAATAATTCTTTCAGCTTTTTTTTCTGGATCTGAAACCGCTATGACAGCTGTTTCTGAAGCAAGGATGAAGCATCTATCAGAAAATGGTGATAAAAGGGCAGAAGTAGTTGAAAAATTAATAGACCAAAAAGCTGATTTAATTAGTACAATGCTATTAGCAAGTAATCTTATTAATATTTTAGCTTCTGCTCTAGCAACAAGTCTTCTTATAACAATTTTCGGTGACTTTGGGATTATTATCTCAACAGTTCTTATGACTACTTTAGTTGTTATTTTTGGTGAGATTCTTCCAAAATTATTAGCTTTAAAATACAATGACTATTGGGTTCTTGTGTCTTCTTACTCAATGGAATTAACCATGAAAATTCTTGGGCCTATATCAAATATAGCTACAAAAATATCTTACTTATTTTTAAGAGATAATGAAGAAATATCACTTCTTGTAGACCCACATGATGAAATACGCGGACAAATAAATATACACCATGAGGATGGAATTGTTAAAAAAGGTGATAAGGATATGTTAGGCGGAATACTTGATCTGCCAGATGTTACAGTTGAAGATGTCATGACACATAGAAAAAATATTCTAACAATTGACTGTGATACTGATCATAACAAAGTCTTATCATTAATGTTAGAAAATCCATATACAAGAGTACCAATTTGGAAGAAAGATAAAGATAACTTTATTGGCATTTTACATATCAAAGATCTTCTAAAAAAATCTATATCAAAAGAAGAATTTGAAATAAGCAATATACTTGTTGAACCTTGGTTTGTTCCTGAAACAACAAGTCTAAAAGAACAATTATCTGCCTTTTTAGAAAAAAAGACACATATGGCTCTTGTAGTAGATGAATATGGGGCTCTTATGGGATTAATTACTCTTGAAGATATTCTAGAAGAAATTGTCGGTCAAATTACTGATGAACATGATGATGAAGATGAGGATATTCTTCCTGAACAAGCAAATATGATAAAGGTTGATGGGGACTCGAGCATTCGCGATATAAATAGAGAATACGGTTGGAAACTTCCCGATGATGAGGCAGCAACAATTGCAGGTCTTATTATCCACGAAACAAGATCAATACCTAAAAAGGGAAGTATATATAGCTTCCACGGTTTTAGATTTAAGATTCTTGATAGACAAAGAAATCAAATAACATCTATCAGAATTCAGAAAGAAATCTAATTATTATCTAATTAGCTTAATCCCAACATACATTATTCTACCTCTTGCATCATGCTGACGTGAATCATAACTAAAGTTAGCTGCATCGAATACAAGTGGTGGATCCTCATCAAGAATATTGATGCCACCTAGGGTCAAACGAATTTGATTATCATCCATATCAAAGGTGTAATTGTATTGAAGATCAACACTGAACCATTCATCAATTTTTTGTGTATATCCTCTTGATTTAGCTGTATCAGATAATGCTCTCGTAGTTTTATAATCTGATATGTGCTTGCCATATAAAGCTAACTTATGAGGTCCACTATTAAGAACAGCAGATAGAGTCATTTTGGTTTCAGGTAAAGATCTTGCAAAATTATCATGATTGAATAATCCAACAACATCCTGGGTTTCACCTTTAGCATTAGGTATTTCATATTTATTCATATGAGAGCCGCTAAGACCAAGTTCTATATCGCCGAAACTTGTGTCTAAAGAGTAGTTAACTTCAAAATCAATACCGTCTGTTTTCACATTAGATGCATTAAAATACCCTGTTGTTACACCTATTAACGTTCCATCAATAGTTCTCTTAACTGCAGGAGCAAGTGGTGTTGCAGCAACAATACCTTGAGCACTTTCAATTGTAATAACATCACTATAATCGATAGACCAATAATCTAATTTTATTTCTAGATTTGACTGTGGTCTCCATATAGCACCTATATTCAAGTTATCAGACTCTTCTGGAGATAAATTAGGATTACCATCTTGAGCTATACGAATAAAGGTTGTGCCCCCTTTTGGAGTTCCATCTGTAGTGAAATCCTGAATTCCTTGTAAACCAACACCACTTGAATAAAGTTGTGATAAGGATGCTTCTCTAAATGATGTACTTGCAGATGCCCTTAATATTAAACTATCAGACACTTCGTAACGTAATGAAATTTTAGGATCAAATGTACTATCATCCTCAAGCTCCTCATATCTTACCGCACCGTTAACTTGCAGTTTATCTGTGACAGGAACGGATACTTCAGCAAAAAGAGCAATTGCATCTCTGCTTGCATTAGATTCCGATCCACCGCCTAAGAAAAGTAAGTCAGCTGGTTTAACCAAGTTTCCTTCAGAATCAAATTCAACTATAGAGCCTTTATCTCTTTTTAGATCAAAAGCCTCCTCTCTGTATTGAAGACCAAAAGCAATATCAATATTACCTGCAGCAGTGGATCCAATCTCTCCTGAAAATACAAGATCAACTACATCTAATTCATTTTCGGACCATGTCTCTTGAGCTGTCGAAATCCATTCTCTTAATGAAGCCGAGTTAGCGGAAGGATCAAACAAATTCCAACTTTCTGTTCCAGTTGTACCACCCTGTCCAGCAATAGCTGCGCTAAATCTTGTTGTGCTTGTATCAGGTTGATAAAAATAATGATCTGTCTCACTGTGAGTATATCTTAGATCCCAATCGAAGCCCCCAAGATTACCAGTCAATCCTACAGAAAATCTCAAATTATCAATATCTCTTGGCGCATTTGGTGATGGAAATGCAGAACCAAGAGGTCTTCCAAGCCATAGCACTGGAACACCGAATGGATTACCGCCCTGTCCAGGTAATATAGCGTTAGATGGACTTAAATAAGATAGAGCAGGATACGAAGGTGACTGCGGATTATCATTAACTTTAATACTTGAAAATAAAACATCAGCATTAAATTCCATTCCATTAGCTAAATCACTTTTGATAGAACCATAAACATTCTGATGTTCTTCATCATTTACTATATTAAATCTTGGACCATATAAGAAACCACATCTAGAACCGCTTGCTTGAGGTATAATAAAGCCATTGTTCTCCACACAATTAGCATCTGGAACATTAGTAAATGGGGTATAACTTCCTGCATATGGGCCTGACTCAACTGTAGATGGACCAAATAATAAAAAACTATTCCCTAATCCACTTATACCTAATTGAGTTGACTCTGGTCTAAGTGCACTAGACATAGGGGAACGCTCCAGAAAATCAGCGGCAATTACTAAATTAGTATTTCCAAATTTTTCACCAAAAATGACGCTAACCCTATCATCTTCTTGACTACCAATATCTGTAAATTGGTGATTATAGCTAACTTCTAAACCTTCAAAATCTCTCCTAAATATATAATTTACAACACCAGCTACAGCGTCAGAACCATACACGGATGCTGCACCTTCTTTTAAAACTTCTACTCTCTCAATAGCTATTAATGGTATTATTGAAGTGTTTACAAAAACACTGCCATCATTAGCTGTAGCTCCTGCAACAGTTTGTCTTCTTCCATCAATTAATACTAATGTTGATGATAAACCTAAACCCCTCAAATTGATATTTGAAGTTCCTTGCGTTGCACCGGATGTAAATGAATCTGGAACATTTTCTGAACCACTATTTGAAGCTAGGTTCCTGACTAAGTCAGCAACAGTATTTGCTCCAAAATTCTCAATCGCTTCTCTATCTATTACATCAATAGGTGAAGCGCCATCTGTTGGGCTCGTTTTCAAATATGAACCTGTAACAACAATTTCTTCAATGGTATTATCTGTTTCAGCTTCTTGAGCAAAAACATTATTTAAAGAAACGATAATAAGAAATAACAATAAGTATTTGAATTTAGACATACAAATCTCCCCGAAAAGTATTAATTTATTTTTATTTTTAATAAGTATTTATTCTATATCACTTAAATTAAGAGTCAAAGCATGAACTCCATTTTTTAATTCAGAGTCAAGTATTCCATAGACTATCCTATGTTTCTCAATATTTGACTTACCTTTAAAAGTATTTGAAATTATTTTTACTTTGAAATGCGTACCTCCATTTTTTGCATCCGGATTATGATTCGCATGCAAGTGGGATTCATCAATAACTTCAATAAAGCTTGGCTCTAAATGTTTTTTTAGTTTACTCAAGATATTTTTTTTTACTTTGGTCATAAAATATTAGTTTAAAATTTGTATTAAAATACATTTTTAACATATTATAATGATAATTTTGGAAAATTTTATGAAGTTAAACTCAAAATATTTTGATAATATTAGATCGAGGCAAGAAAAAAGAAATCATTCAAAAACTTGTGATAATTTAGGCTGTAATGAGCCTGGGGAATATATTGCAAAAAATAAAAGTGGTAAAACAAACTTTTATTGTATTGAGCACATTAGGCTTCATAATAAAAATTATAATTTCTTTTCAGACATGACAGAGGATGAAATTATTGATTTCCAAATATCATCGATTACCGGACATAGACCAACATGGAAGATGGGCTCAAACCATAATGCATCAAAAAAAGATTTTTTTGAATTTTATCAAGATGCTCAATTTGATGATCCTTTTGGATTTTTTGAAGAAGAAAAAAATAAAAATAATAAACCATATGATAAAGGAAAAACTCGAACGAGCTTGGCTTTAAAGGAATTAGGTCTAAAAGGAAAGCCATCAAAAAAAGAAATACAAGATAAATTTAAAGAGATAGTTAAATCACTCCATCCTGATATCAATGGAAAAAATAAGAAAAATGAAGAAAAACTTAAACTTGTTATTAACGCTTATAATCAATTAAAAACTTCAGGTTTATGTTAACTTTTTTTCTATTTCTGATAAAACATCATATAATTTAGTTTAAAGGAAATAGTGTAATGAGTACTGATACAAATAAAGAAATAGATATAGGTAGTCCTGATACAGAAGTTTCAGTGAAAAAAATGTTCGGTATTGATTCGGATTTAACTATACCTGCATATAAAAAAACAAATGATTATGTTCCCGAAATTGATAAAGATTATCTTTTTAATAAAGATACAACTTTAGCAATTTTGGCAGGATTTAAACATGATCGACGCGTCATGATACAGGGATATCATGGAACTGGTAAATCGACACATATTGAGCAAATTGCAGCGAAACTAAATTGGCCGTGTGTAAGAATAAATTTAGACAGTCACATAAGTAGAATTGACTTAGTAGGTAAGGACATGATTGTTTTAAAAGATGGAAAACAAGTAACAGAATTTCGAGAGGGCTTACTTCCATGGGCTATTCAAAATCCAGTTGCTCTTGTTTTTGATGAGTATGATGCTGGAAGACCAGATGTTATGTTTGTTATTCAAAGAATTTTAGAAATCTCGGGTAAATTAACTTTATTAGATCAAAATAGAATAATTAAACCACATCCATTTTTTAGACTTTTTGCAACAACAAATACAGTTGGCTTAGGTGATACAACTGGCCTATATCATGGCACTCAACAAATTAACCAAGGCCAAATGGATCGATGGTCAATTGTAAGTGCATTAAATTATTTACCCCACGAAGATGAACTCGGAATAGTTTCGACTAAAGCAAAATCTTTTAACAATAAAGATGGTAAAGAAATTATATCAAAAATGATAAGAGTTGCTGAACTAACAAGAAATAGTTTTGTTAATGGAGATATATCAACGGTTATGAGTCCAAGAACTGTTTTAACATGGGCGCAAAATTCAGAAATATTTGATGATGTTGGATTAAGTTTTAAATTAACTTTTCTTAACAAATGTGATGAGCTTGAAAGGCATACAGTGGCTGAGTTTTACCAAAGATGTTTTGGCGAAGAGCTGAAAGATTACGAATCCACCTCAAAAGAAGAGGAAAATGAAATCAAATAACCAAAATGATCTCGATGAATTCAAAAGAGCGCTTACTATGGCAATGCGTTCCATTTCAAAAGAAGATGAATTAACTGTAAGCTTTGGAGCTGAAACAGGGAGCGTTAACGGCCTTAAGGCAAGATTACCGTTACCAAATAAAAGTATGAGCAGCAAACAACTAAACTCCTTAAGAGGAGAAGCTGACTCAATTGCCTTATTTATTGCACATCATAAAGAAGATGTATCAAAAAAATACTTACCTGAAGGTCAAAAAGCTCGTGAAATATTTAATTCACTTGAAAAAATTCGTTGTGAAGCAATTGGATCAAAAGAAATGGCGGGTGTTGCAAAAAATCTATATCAGATGGAAAGAACAAAATTAAAAAGAAAAGAATTGGGTTACACAAAAAAAGAAGGTGAAGAGAATTTCATAGAAGCATTAAACTATATTGTAAGAGAAAAGCTTACAGGTGAGGTCATAAATGAAACAAAACCGACTATTGAAGCTTGGAAAGATTGGATAGAGGAAAGAGCGGAAAAAACAATCGATAATTTATCAAATGAAATTGATGATCAGTTAGCTTTCGCAAAAATTATTAGAAGGTTAATTGGGGAATTAGAATTAGGAGACGAATTAGGAGACGAACCTGATGATGATGATAATGAAAATACTGATCAAGACGAAGAATTATCAAACAATCAAGAAGAGGAACAAGATCAAAATGATGAATCTAGTGATCAATCACCAGATTCATCGGAAATGGATATGAGTGATGATGAAGAAATAATTCAAAGTGATATGATTGAAATAGGCGATGAGGAAGACATTGATAATGAAGAATTAACTAAAGCTATAAGAAACCAAGGAGCAGAAGAGAATAAAAAAAGAGAAATTCCATACAGAATATTTACTAATAAATTTGATGAGGAAATTAAAGCTTTAGATCTATGTGAACTAGATGAGTTAGATAGATTAAGGGAATATTTAGATCAACAATTACAACATCTTCAAGGTGCCGTAACTAGACTAGCAAATAAATTACAAAGAAAACTCCTTGCGCAGCAAAATAGGTCATGGGAATTTGATCTTGAAGAAGGCCTTTTAGATGTATCTAAACTTACAAGAGTAATTATTGATCCAACATCACCATTATCTTTTAAAATGGAAAAAGATATCGAATTTAAAGATACAATAGTTTCTTTATTAATCGATAATTCTGGTTCAATGAGAGGGAGACCAATCACTATTGCGGCAATGTGTGGAGATATTCTTGCAAGAACACTCGAAAGATGTGCAGTAAAAACAGAAATACTTGGCTTTACAACTAAAGCCTGGAAAGGCGGAAGGTCTAGAGAAAAATGGCTAGATGATGGTAAACTACCTGCCCCTGGAAGATTAAATGATTTAAGGCATATTATATATAAAACAGCTGATGAACCTTGGAGAAGATCTAAAAGAAATCTAGGTCTTATGTTAAGAGAAGGTCTTTTAAAAGAAAACATTGATGGTGAAGCATTAGATTGGGCTTATAAAAGATTACAGATGAGATCTGAACAAAGAAAGATTTTAATGGTAATTTCTGATGGGGCTCCTGTTGATGATTCTACTTTGTCAGTAAATGCAGGAAATTATCTTGAAAGACATTTAAAACATATGATTTCTAAAATTGAGAAAGATGACACAATTGAATTAGTCGCAATTGGTATCGGTCACGATGTAAATAGATATTATAAAAGAGCTGTAACAATTGTTGATGCTGAACAACTTGGTGGAGCGATTACAGAACAATTAGCAGATTTATTTGATGAAAATCATAATGGTAAATTAGGAAAAAAAATGAGACTTGTTTCCTAACTTTTAAGGAGCTTATTTTTAAGTCTTTTTGCTTTAGGAGATAAATTATTATCTTTTGACTTTAATAGGAAATTATCTAAGCCTCCGGCATGTTCAACCGATCTTAAAGCATTAGCACTAATTTTAAATCTAACAGTAAGATCTAATTTTTCACTTACTAAGCTTACATTATTTAAATTAGGAAGAAATTTTCTTTTAGTTTTATTATTAGCATGACTAACATTATTGCCAGTCATTACCTTCTTGCCACTAAGTTCACATACTCTAGCCATTGTATTATCCTTAAACTAAGAGAGTTTTTATATGTCTAATTCATTCCAGTCAAGTTTAAGAAAATTAATTTTTGGATATGTTTTTTAGGTAATTTATAGCTTCAGCAACATTATTCTCACTTGCTTCACGAATAAACCTAATAGCTTTCCTCTTATCTTGTTCTACACCAAGCCCCTTCATATATAATAAGCCAAGTCTATAAGTAGCATTATAATAAGTATAATTATCTTTGCCATCATCATGTGCTCTTGCTTGTCTGTATAGTTTAACAGCTTCTCTATAATCCCTTCTCCCAGAAAATCCATTTTCATAACCTTTAGCAACTTCTAAAAGACCTGGGCCATAGTTCTGTAAAGATGATCTTTTGAAGAAATCCATAGCTAAAGCCAAATTCTTTTCAGTAGCTTTTCCGTCTCTTAACCAAGTAGCATATACATATTGAGCTCTATCTAAACCACCTAATGCAGCTTTTTCATAAAATTGTATTGCTTTGTCTTCATCAATTTCAACCCCTCGTCCTTTTGCATAAATAACGCCCAAGTTATATGTTGCACTTGTATAGCCGGAGTTAGATGACTCTTCAAAAAGTTTTAATGCTTTCGAGAAGTCTTGTTCAACTCCCTGACCACTATAATATAGTGCTCCGAGAAAAAATTTAGCTTCAGCATTTCCTTCATCTGATTGAGCTCTTAAGATTTTAATATCTGTATCAATAGAAAGCTGTGAATATCCATTATTAAAACTGAAAATGCTAAAAAGAATAAAGATTATAATTTTCATATTATGATTTACCTTTAATAAATTTAAATAAATGGCCTGCAACTTTTCGAATTTGTATTTCTTCTGAACCCTCTGTAATACGATATCTCCTATGGTGCCGATATATATGCTCAAAAGGTTTATATCTTGAATAACCCATTCCACCATGTACCTGTATCGCTTGATCAGCAGCATTACAAACTAATCTATTTGCTCTATAGTTGCACATTGAAACTTTATCAGATAGATGAATTGCAACTTCAGGCTTAGTCATTTGATCCATTTGCCAAGCAGTCTTATAAACTAGATTCCTAATCATTTCACACTCGGTGTTAAGTTCTGCTAAAGGAAACTGTATGGCTTGATTTGTCGACAATGGCTTTCCAAATGGTTTTCTCTCTTTTGCATATTTTACACTTTCATTTATACAAAATTGTGCTGCACCAACCCCTGAAGCGGCTTGTCTAATTCTATTTTCATGAACAAAATGTTGTGCTAATTCCAAACCTCTATCCAATTTTCCAAAAATTGCATCGTCTGGAACCCAAATATTTTTAAGACTAATCAAAGCATGATCAGTTGGCATATTGAAAGTCCATAAGAACTCCTCAACAATGAAGCCCTCATGATTTGTTGGAACAAGAAAACAAGTAATGCCTAACGCTGATCCATCATCGCCGTTCGTTCTTGCAAAAATCATATCATAATTTGCTTTATGAATTCCTGTATTCCAAGTCTTTGATCCATTGATTAACCAGCCATCTACTCCATCACGTTGTTCTGGAACTGCTCTAGTTTCCATCCATGTTGCGTCAGAGCCATGATCTGGCTCAGTTAAACCAAAGGCAATTCTATGAGTTCCTGCAAGCATACCATTAATAAATTCATCTTTTTGTTTTTCAGTTCCAAAATCTCTAAACATCAAAACTTGAGGAAAATTTCCTACTATTGAGTTTTCATTTTGAAGATCATTATGAAGACCAAGACCTTTCTGTGCTAAGTGCTCTCTAATAATTGCCATTGATAGATTTGAACCATTCTTTCCTCCATATTCCTTTGGTAGCCCGTATCTAAGATGTCCAGCTTTATCTGCGGTCAATCTCATTTCATGCAATAAAGACTCCCAGTCCTCAGAAGGTAGGCCATTTCTATCCCAATCAGTTCTTGAGTCTTCTCTTCGATGATCAAAAAATCTAATATTGTCATCTTTATTTTCTAAAGGTTTAATTTCTTTCTCAATAAAATCATCAAGTTCATTTAAATATTTCTGAATATCTTTAGGTATATCAAAATCCAATTTCTGCTCCACTTTTTGATAAAAAGATTACATGAAAAAAAAGATTTTTGTTATATTTATTTATTAGTGTTTTATAAATGTATGTATACAAAATGTAGTATAGAACAGAACAAGAAAACATTAGTGTAAGTGATTCGGTCATGTAATGTTCCCTTCATATCCATATAACTCAAATATACAAAATACTATATGTAGTATATAACATCATAATTTATTGAGCTTGAATAATTAATATAATTCCGTAAAAAAAGATTATGAATATTAACGCTGCACTTGGTCCTACAAATACCGGTAAAACATTTTACGCAATAGAGAGAATGACATCTTACCAGTCAGGAATTATTGGTCTTCCACTAAGGCTACTAACAAAAGAAGTTTTTGACAAAATTTCTAAAAAGGTAGGGCCCTCTAGAACAGCAATGATTACTGGTGAGGAGAGAATAATACCTCAAAATCCAAAATATTGGATTTGTACAGTAGAGTCTATGCCTACAAATATTCCAGTAGATTTTGTTGCAATCGATGAGATACAATTATTGAACGATCCAGAGAGAGGTTATGCTTTCACAGAAAAAATCCTTCAAATGAGAGGAATGCATGAAACTCTTTTAATGGGTTCCGATACTGTTGAAAAACTAATAAAAAAACTCATACCAAAGATAAAGTTTATCAACAGGTCAAGATATTCAAAACTATCATATTCTGGATATAAAAAAATTACTAACCTTCCGAGACGAAGTGCTGTCGTAGCTTTTTCTATGGATTCCGTATATTCAATTGCAGAAGTTTTAAGAAAACATAAAGGTGGTGTGGCTATAATTATGGGAGCCTTAAGTCCTAGAACAAGAAATGCACAAGTTAAAATGTATCAAGATGGAGAGGTTGATTATATTGTTGCAACAGATGCAATTGGCATGGGATTAAATTTAGATCTAAACCATGTTGTATTTGCTGAAAATAGAAAGTTCGATGGAAGGCAATATAGAAATTTAAATGCTCATGAATTAGGTCAAATTGCTGGTAGAGCAGGAAGATATAAAAAAAATGGTACATTTGGTGTTACTGCAGAGGTAAATGATTTAGATATAAAAAGTATCTTAGCGATTGAAAATCACGAATATGAAAAAAAGAAATTTGCTTTTTGGAGAAACAACAAATTAAATTACGATAATTTAGAAAAACTAATTTACTCTTTAGAGATAGATTCTGGAAATCACTTATTAAAAAAATCACCACCTGCAGAGGATTTTAAAACATTAAAGAAATTATCTGAGAATGGGAAAGTTCGAAAATCACTTGATAATCAAGATAATCTTAAGCTTTTTTGGGAATTATGTCAGATTCCTGATTTTAGACAGAATAATGAGATATACCATCACAATGCAATTGAAAATATATACTTTCACTTACTTGAAAAAGGTAAATTATCTGATGAAGCGCTAGATAAATACACTAAAAGACTTAATGCAGGAAATTTAGATGATATTTATTCTATATCTGAAAAACTATCAGAAATTCGTACTTGGTCATTTGTATCAAATAAATCAAATTGGGTAACAAACTCTCATGATTGGCAAGTTAAAACTAGAAATATAGAGGATGACTTATCAGACTATCTGCATCAAGCACTTACTGAAAGATTTGTTGATATTGACTCGAAGAAACTCTTTCAACAATTTGATAATCAAAATGAGTATTTGGCCGGAATTAATGACAATGGCGATGTAACGGTTAATTCTGATTACTATGGTAAAATTGAAGGACTTAAATTTTTATCAAAAACAAATATTACAAATAAAAAAATACAAAATACACTTAATTCAATAATTACAAATGAAATAAAAAATAGAATAGCAAAAATTATTAAAGCTCACTCATGTGATCTTAGTTTAGATAATGCTCTAATTATTAACTATAAAAATGAGCCTATAGCTAGATTAATAAAGGGCAAAAACATACTGAAGCCAGATATAGAATTACTTATTGAGTTTGGTATTGAAGAGAATCTAACAAAACCATTAAAAAGTATTATCCTAAACTGGATCAATGAAAAAATTGAACAGGACTTGTTCAGCTTAATAAGGTTAGAAAAATCCGATCTTAAAAAGCAGGAAAAGGGTATAGCTTATAGAATTGTTGAAGAATTAGGTGTAATTGATCGCAAAAATATGAATAGAGAGATAGATAATTTAGATATAGAATCAAGAAGAAAGTTAAAAAAATATGGCATTATTATTGGTAAATACTCTATTTATATTAATAATGTACTTAAACCACAATACACCTCAATACTTCCTGGCCTTTGGTTGATTTATAATAAAAGAAATTTAAAATTGGAAGAAATCAAAAATCAAATCAATGCTTTGCCTAAACCAGGAATCACATCTTGTAATATAAATAAAAAGGTATTCAAGAATTTATATAAATATAACGGATATAAAGTTTTAGGGAACTATGTGGTTAGAATTGATATACTAGAAAGACTTGATAGAATAATTTATGAAGATATAAAAAATAATAAAAATAAAAATCAATTTCATATAAACGATAAAATGGTTTCCTTATTAGGAACTTCAGCACAAGAATTAAAAAATTTACTTAATAATCTTGGTTACATAATAAAAAAAGACGATGATGATCCGAAAAAAATTATATGGTTTGCTGATATAAAAAAAACTAGGAAACTATATACACAAAAAAAATCTTATAGAGTAAATCCTTCTAAATCTAAAAATAGTATTTTTAAAGATACAGATATTAAAAAACTAAAAGATAAATTATCCAATATATGAGAAATTTAGATATACAAAATAATATTGAAATGTCTGAGCAAAGAATTGATAATTGGCTTTATAGAATTAGGCTTGCTAAAACCAGAGGTATCTCTCAAAAAATTATTAAAGAGGGAAATGTAAGAATTAATAAATGTAAAATTTATAAACCATCTATAAAAATAAAATCAGGAGATATAATTACTATAAATCTTAATAAACAAACATTAGTTGTTTTGGTTAATGGTTTTACAAAAAGAAGATTAGACTATAAAAGTGCTCAAGAACATTACAAAATTTTATAGATGATGAGATAAAAAAATGATGAAATTTTTAAAAAACCTTTTCAGTTCAGAGGAGAAGACTACTGACATAATTGATAATTCCGATCTTAACATAGCAATTATAGCTATACTTTTGAGAGCTTCCTCAATTGACGGTAATAAGGATGAATTAGAATTAGGTATGATCAAAGATATTTCAATTACTAATTTAAATATTAAAGAGGATGAATTTGATAACTTGTATTCTAGAGCAATTGAAGAAGAAGATTTTTCTGCAGACATCTATAAATGGACAAAGATAATTAATGATAATTGTGATGAAAACTTAAAATTAAATATTTTTAGATCAGCTTGTAAAATAGTTAATGCTGATGGAAATATAGATCCATTTGAGTCAAATTTTACAAGAAGATTATCGGGTTTACTCTATATAACTGATAAACAATCAGGTGAAATCAAAAAGGAATTTAAGTAATTATGACTTATATTGTTGATGAACAATGTATTAAATGTAAACACATGGATTGTGTAGAGGTATGTCCTGTAGATTGTTTCTATGAAGGTGAAAACATGCTTGTTATTCACCCTGATGAGTGCATTGATTGTGGCGTTTGTGAACCAGAATGTCCTGAAGAAGCAATACATCCAGATACTAAAGATGGAGTAGAAATATGGTTAGAAATAAATAAAAAATTTTCTGAAATCTGGCCAAATATTACTGAAGCGAGAGAAAAACCAACAGATGCAGAAGAATTTTCAGGTATAGAAAACAAATATAAACAATTCTTTAGTGAAAATCCTGGAGACGGAGATTAATACTAATTCCTTGCAAAATATAGCTTTTCTTGCTACACCGCCCTCTACATAACTTTTAGAAAGTTAAAAATGGCATCAAAAAAGCAAGTTAATAAAAAAAAATCTAAAGCATCCAAGAATAATTCTTCTAAGGTAAAGACTAAGAAAGCTGTTTCTAAAAAAGTTCCTGCGAAAAAAACTGTAGCAAAAAAAGCTCCTGCTAAAAAAGCTCCTGCGAAAAAAACTGTAGCGAAAAAAACTGTAGCAAAAAAAGCTTCTGCTAAAAAAGCTCCTGCGAAAAAAACTGTAGCAAAAAAATCTTCTTCGAAAAAATCGCCTACAAAAAAAATCAAATTACAATATTCAGTTGGTGATTTTATAGTTTATCCATCGCATGGAGTTGGAGAAATTACCGATATACAAACATTTGAAATAGCTGAAGAAAAATTGGAAATGTATAATGTAATCTTTGATAAAGAAAAAATGACTTTAAAAATTCCTACAATTAAAGCAAAAGAAATTGGAATAAGAAAGGTTTCATCTCGTAATGAAATGAAAAAAACCTTAGAAATATTAAAGGGTAAAGCTAAAATCAGAAGAACAATGTGGAGTAGGCGTGCACAAGAATATGAAGCTAAAATAAATTCCGGTATTTTAATTGAATTAACAGAAGTTGTGAGAGATTTGTTTAGGAATAGCAGTCAACCAGAACAATCATACTCAGAAAGACAGTTATATGAATCTGCAAGAGATAGACTAGCAAGAGAAGTGGCTGTTGTTGAAAAAACAGATGACGATAAGGCTGTTGATAAAATCGAAATTATTCTTAATGATGCAACAAGAAAATCATCCTCTGAAAATTCAATTATTTAGTATATAATCAGTACATGGCTCATGATAGAAATAAATTGATAGGTCTTGCAAAAAGATTGTTGGTCCATAACCTGAATGGCACTACTGATCAGGCTGATGGAATTATGGTCAAACCAGTAGCTGATTATACTGATAATGAAATTATTAGTTCAGAAGTTAATAAAATCTTTTATGACCATCCTGTGCCAATAGCCTTAAGTGCAGAATTTAAAGAAAATAATTCTTATAAAGCCGCAAAAGTAATTGATACTCCCTTGCTTATTACTAGAGGTGAAGACGGAGTAGTTAGAACATTTATAAATATTTGTAAGCATAGGGGTGCACCTGTTTGTCCTGAGGGCACTGGAAAAAAATCAAAATTTAACTGCACCTATCACGGTTGGATGTACAACAACACAGGTAATCTAGTGAATATATTTAAGTCAGATACATTTGGTGATATCGACAAATCAAAAATAAAACTAACTGAATTATTTTGTGAAGAAAGATCTGGATTTATTTGGGCTTGTTTAAATCCAGATATTAAATACGATCTTAATAAATGGATGAATGGGTTTGATGCTGAGCTTGATGATATTGATTTAGAAAACTGGCACCTTTTTAAAAGCATAAAAATAAACGGACCAATGTGGAAAATATGTTGGGATGGTTATACAGATGGTTATCATCATCACATGGTTCACCCTGAGACAGTTGGAAAAAATACTATAGTCAATTTAATTGCCCATGATACATATGGCCCTCATCAAAGATTTGCTTTTGGTTTAAAGAATATTGATGAACTCTCTGATATTGAGGAAAAAGATTGGGAACCTGAAAATCATTTACGACTTATTCACTCAGTTTTTCCTAATTCTTCAATTTCAGCAATTCAAAATGAACATTGTTTAGTAAGTATAATTTTTCCATCTCCTGATTTACAAGAGACCGTCACAACTCAATATATTTTATGTTTAAAGGAACCAAAAACAAAAGAAGAAATAAAAAAGGCTGAAGAATTTGCAGAATTAAGTAGAGCCGCAATAATAGATGAAGATTATCCAATAAACTTTAAAATACAAGAATCTATTCATTCCAAAGCGAATACAGAATTTTTATTTGGAAAAAACGAACCTATTCAACAGCACTATCATAATTGGATCAAAAAACTCTGCAATAAGTAAGTTATTTTAGTAATTTCAGGTCCCGTAGCTCAGCAGGATAGAGCGTCAGATTCCTAATCTGAAGGTCATAGGTTCGAATCCTATCGGGATCACCATTATGCGTCACTCTGCCACAATAAAAAATTGTTATTTATAGCCATATAAAGAATGCGACCTAAGCAATTACTAGCCATCACTCCCTCCAGCTTGGGTCGCCTAAAAGTTTACTTGTATTTATTTTTCATTTGTAGCATGTTCATTTTTTGTATTTTTGGAGGGAAAAATGGAAAAAAGAAAGCTTGGTACTACTGATATTGAAGTAAGCTCAATATGCCTTGGCACAATGACATGGGGACAACAAAACACTCAAGATGAAGGATTTGAACAAATGGATTATGCCCTTGATATGGGCATAAATTTCTTTGATACAGCTGAAATGTATGCAGTTCCTCCAAAAAAAGAAACTCAAGGCTCAACGGAAAAAATTATCGGTAATTGGTTCAATGAAAGAAAAAACAGAGATCAGGTTATTTTAGCTACTAAAGTTTGTGGGAGAGCTCCTTTCACCTGGCTTCGAGATGATGAAACACCGACTGAACAAACTAAAAAACAAATCTTTGAAGCAGTTGATAAAAGCTTAGAAAGGTTGCAAACAGATTATATTGATTTATATCAACTTCACTGGCCAGATAGACCAATGAGTCTTTTTGGTGGCTCCATAAATTATCAACATGTCGAAGGAGATGCAAATTCTATTGAGTCCATTTTAGGTGCACTTTCTGAACTCATTAAGATAGGTAAAATTAGAAATATTGGATTATCCAATGAAACCCCTTGGGGAACAATGGAGTTTATTCATCAATCTAAAGACAAAGATTTACCTAAGATGCAATCTATTCAAAATGCTTATAATTTACTTAATAGGATATTTGAATTTGGAGGTTCAGAAATAGCTTTTAGAGAAAGCGTTGGACTTTTGGCATACTCACCTCTTGCTCAAGGTTATCTAACTGGGAAGTATCAAAATGGAAACTTACCAAAAGGATCAAGAAAGGAATTATTTGATCGGCTACAAAGATATGAAGGAGTAGGAAGCGAGGAAGCAATTGAGTCTTACCTTAATATTGCTAAAAAATACAATGTCGATCCATCACAGTTAGCAAACCAGTTTGTTACAACCAGACCATTTGTAACCTCAAATATAATCGGTGCAACAAGCATGGAGCAACTTAAACTTGCTGTAACATCAATTGAAGTTAATTTGACCGAAGAAATAGAAAATGATATTGAAAAAGCCTTCCAAAAACATGGTAATGTTGCCTCTTAGAGCTAATCAATAGTAAAAAGTAAAAGTGCGTTACCTGGCATATGATTATATATGCCATATCCTGAGTTTATAGCCATATAACCATTCCTAATCGAAGGACCTGATCCACTAAAACTCCCCCCAGATGCTGGAGTTCCGGAAATACTTTCATAATCTCCTAAAGAATTAAAGCTCCAAAGAATATCTCCGTTATCTTTATCATAAACCCTTATCATTCCATCAAGATGTCCTGCAATGACTGCACCTGGAATAGCAGTTACTGCGGCAGAAATTCCAGGATCGCAATTAATATCTATATCTTTGCATTCAGTATCAGTAATTTTTGACCACAAAATATTACCTGTTTCAGTATCAAGTGAATGCATACCAGGTTTTCTATTTAACCATATTTTTCCATCAAGAGTATCTTTCATATCATTTAATGGTACATATAAAACATCACCCTCAGAAGCCATACCAAAATGAATACCGCCTTGAGTACCGCCACCTGAAACAACTTTTGACCAGATTATTTCACCATTATCAGGATTTATTCCGTAAACAGATCCTGATTTTTGACCAGCAACAAGTATATCTCTATCGCCTAAATCTATAAGAATAGAGCTTGCTGAATAATCCATATCTGGACCATTTTCCTCGGGACAATTTGGTAAACCTTTTCCCATACAAGCAAGATTCCATGCATCCCCAGCTAATGTTTGTCTTCTCCAAACTTCTTCACCTGTATCAATATTATAAGCAATAATAGCATCGGAAGAATCGTCAGCAGGGGTTGAATAATTTTCACCAGTTCCAATGTAAACATATCGCCTCTTTTTATCTATATTGGGAGATGTCCATATTGGCGCACCTGATGGTCCAAACATTCTTGTGCCAACAGATGTTGTACCTGAATATTTTGCAGGAACAGGAATTGAATACTTTTTCCATAAAATTTTTCCAGTATCGGCTTCAACTGCTAAAAGACCTCCCCGAAAAGTACAACATTCATAATCATTATTAAATGCGGGAATAACTTCTAGACCAGAAACTGGAACAAACAAAATATCTTCAAATTTTGCAGAAGTGGCTGTTCTAGTAGCGTTAGGATGATCATCAGTTTTGATTTTCCAAATTAATTCACCAGTTTGTGCATCGAGAGCATATTCATTTGCAAGTATATCACCAAAATAAATGTATGGACGCTTCTTTGGTTTAGTACCATTTTTCCATTCATCCATGATTATACCAGTGCGCACTTCAGCAGATGCAGAGAAATTCCATTTTACACAACCAGTTTCAACATCTAATGCATATATGTCACCAGATTGGCTTCCAACAAAAATTGAACCCATGGCAAAAAGTGGTTGAGATCGAGCCCTCTGAGAATACGGGAAGCCGAAAGCCCATTTAAGTTTCAAATTCTTAACATTCTTGGAGTCAATTTTTCCAGAATTTTTAGGAATGAATCTAGATGTATTATAACCCCAGCCATAAGGAGCAGGAGCCTCTCTCAAATCAAATTTCATTCTATTTGATTTACAATAATTGAGTTCTGCTTCTTTTGGAAAATCCTTTCTATCTTTTCTTACAATATATTCAACGATTTGTATTTTTTCTTCTTCTGATAAATGAGCAGATTGTTCTGCCATTATGCCATCATTCATTGTTCTAAATAAAGCCTGAGGAATAAGCATTTCAAGCCAATTAACTGCTGGTGCTTTTTGTATGGATCCGTCATGACAAATTGCACAATTGTCGTGATAGAGAGCATTACCTGGGTGTGTTTCAGGATCAATAGTAATTTCTCTAACGATTAACTCATCAGTAGATTCTCTAACTCTAGCATCTTCGTCTATCACATAATCTTGTTCATTATTATTAATGGTCTCAGCGTTTAAGAAATTTGAAAAAAATAAGCAAAAAATTAATATAAAAATCTTCATTAAAATCCCCGTAGTTATAGAAATATTATGACATAATAAAATAATAATCCATCGTAAATTATATGTTAGTATTAAGATGATTTAGGATAAAAAATGAATAATAAACTTCCAATTAGTTGTTTTATAATTGCGCAAGATGAAGCAGACAGAATAGCTAATACAATTGAATCTGTTATAGACATTGTTGATGAGGTGATTGTTGTTGACTCTGGATCAACAGATGGAACACAAGATTTAGCTAGGCAATTAGGTTGTAAAGTTTTTTTCAATAAGTGGAAAGGTTATGGTCCGCAAAAACGATTTGGTGAAGATCGCGCAAAAAACGAATGGTTACTTAACCTTGATGCAGATGAATATTTATCTGATCAAATTAAATCAGAAATATTACAAATTTTTGATGATAATAATAATCAGTACAATTTCTTTTCAATGAAAGTTACTCCAATCTATCCAAACTGGAAAAGACCAAGGATTTTCTCTGCATCGCATGAATGTGTAAGATTATACAATAAAAGATTTGGAAGATTTTCAAATTCACCTGTTCATGACTCAGTAGAAACAAACAATTCAAAAATTTTTTATTTTAAAAATCATGTTTATCATAATTCTGTTAGATCATATAAACATCTAATAGAAAAGGAGGAGAGTTATATTCAACTTCAATCAAAAACTTTGAAGGATAAAAATAAGATATTTTTATTTTTGAGAATTTTTGTTGAGTTTCCCCTTGCCTTTATAAAATATTATTTCATCCGAAGACATTTTACTGGCGCATTAACAGGATTAGTAACATCCTTAATATTAGCTTATTATAGATGGAAAAGGGTGATAGTTCTATTTAAGAGTTAATTTTATTCGTCACAAGATCTTATGTGATTATGTATCTTATCAACTATCCAATCATGCGTTCCTTCCGGAAGATCGTGCCCCCACCCATCAAGAATTTCTATATTTGATCCTGATATATTTCTATGTGTATCTTTTCCTGCTTCTAAAGGAACAAGATTATCAGATGAACCATGTAGCACTAAGGTCGGTAAAGATATTTTTTTTAATCTAAGAGTTCTATCACCATCATCACCTATAGCAGCATATTGTCTTGTTGAGCCATCTGGATAATACATTCTGTCATAGCGATAGGAAAATTTTTCTCTTAAAATTTCTTCAGAAGTTGAATATTTTGGAGATGCCCACAATCTTCTTGTCATAAGATTGTTTTCTATAACATCTTCTTTACTTGATGATTTTGGTTGACGAGTCAGTCCTTCTATTACCTCCTTTGATGGCCTTGGTAATTTTGGATTACCAGATGTAGACATTACAGAAATAAGACTTTTACATCTATCAGGATAGTTAAAAGCGACAAGTTGAGCGATCATCCCGCCCATAGAGGTTCCTAGAATATGTGCTTTTTTTATAGATAACTCACTTAAAATATTTATACAATCCTCGGCCATATCTTTAAGTGAATATGGAACTTTTGGTTTTTCCACATCTTTTGATAATTTTTCTCTAGAAAAAGAATATTTCCAGATCAAATTCATATCATCAATTTTATTGTCTTCAAACTTATGACTCAAACCAACATCCCTATTATCAAAAATAATTACTCTAAATTCTCTTTCTACAATTTTATTTATTAGATTAATTGGCCAGTCACATAGCTGAGATCCAAATCCAGAAATCATAATCAAAGGTATATTGTCTTTATGCCCAAATTCTTGAACTTCTAAATTGATGTTATTTGAAGAAACTTGCATTTCAAAGACTAAGAAATATTTCTATCTTTACCTTCCCAATACGGAGCTCTCAGTTCTCTTCTAAGAATTTTACCGCTAGGGTTTCTTGGAAGTTCTTGTGCAAAATCTATTGATTTTGGACATTTGTAGCCAGCTATTTTGGTTTTCACAAAGTCAATTATTTCTTTATCTTCTAATTCTTTATTTGTAACTACTATTCCTTTAACTGCCTCTCCCCATTTATCATCAGGTATTCCTATAACAGCTGCATCAGAAATATTTTCATGTGCCATAAGTGCATTTTCAACCTCAGCTGGATAAACATTTTCGCCTCCTGAGACAATCATGTCTTTAACTCTATCATGAATATATAAGAATTTTTCATCATCAAAATAACCTGCATCACCAGTATAGAACCATTCGTCTATTATAGACTCTTGAGTTGCGTCTTCTTTATTCCAATACCCCTTCATAACACACTGACCTTTTATAAGTATTTCTCCCACTTGACCATCTTCTACTTCGTTATTTTTCTCATCAACTATTTTTATATCAATACCAGGGTATGCTCTTCCACATGATCTTAGTTTTCCTTTTTTAGGGTCATGGTCCTCTGGTCTCATTGTTGTCCCCAGTCCAGTAGTCTCTGTTAATCCATAAACTTGCCAAAAATCACAGCCCATAACATCAATAGCTTTTTTAAGAGTGTCCTCAGCTATAGGCGATGCCCCATAAAGAACCTGTCTTAAAGAAGAAAAATCAGTATTACCAACATTTGGATGGTTTAATAAAAATAAAATAATAGCTGGAACAAGAAGGGCTAACTCAATTTTTTCTTTTTCAATTAAACTTAAAATCAGTTCAGGGTCAACTTCAGGTATTATAATATTTTTACAACCAAAAACTATTCCCATTACCCCCATATTGGCACCAGCAACATGAAATACTGGAGAACAGATAATGTTTGCCGAACCTTCGTGCCAGTCCTTTCCCCAGGTTTTTTCTACCATTTGATTAGATTCAATGAAGTTCCTATTTGTTAGTTGAACACCTTTTGGATGCCCTGTAGTTCCTGAAGTATAAAGTTGAATAACATCATCTTCTACATTTGACTCAAGCATAGGATCTTTATCATCAAATCTATCTCTCCATGCAATATAATCTTCCCACTCTGAACCCTCATCCATAGAAATTATTTTTTTTACTGTTGGAATCTCGTCAATTATTTCTTTAATTATTGGATAAAATTCTTTACCTACAAAAAGAATTTCGCTTTTAGAGTCATTTATTACATAAGAAACTTCAGGCGGAGCAAGACGCCAATTTATACCCACTGCTACAGTTCGTGATTTCATTGTTCCATAAA
This sequence comes from OCS116 cluster bacterium AG-435-F03, assembly GCA_003212795.1. GTDB lineage: Bacteria > Pseudomonadota > Alphaproteobacteria > MED-G09 > MED-G09 > AG-430-B22. The sequence goes on from QCOV01000002.1 coordinate 29,117, forward strand.
GAAACTCAAAAAATAGATCTGAATTTTTTGCGAGAAAAGCAACTCTTCCATCTGGCTCACAGCCTTCGTTTACTATTCCCTGAGCCACTCTATTTGCATTACTATCAAATTCTGAATATGTTAACTCTCTATTATTGAATTTACTTACAATTAAATTAGATGACTCTTCAACTCTCCACCTAAAAATATCTACTAATGAATTTTTTTCTGGTAACCTTCCCATTATCTTCCTCTTAAAAAAATAATTATGAAATAATGAAAAAAAATGGTCAATAAAGATTATAATTTTATATCTTTATTTATTAATTTTTCATAAAAACTAACATCTAAATTAGTATAGTTTTCATTTTTATCGTCAATAAAAAATAGAGGATCTGAAACATCCTGCGGATTATAGCCTTCCTTTACAAGATCAACCTTTTTATGCTTAAAAGTTCCAGTTATCTCAATTTCTTTTTTTATTCTTAAAATTAGTGGCATAGCATAACTTGGTAAAGAATTTTTCAGATGGGAATAAAGATCTTTTAAATTTATATCGCTATTTGCCACTAGGGCCGCCATTCCAGCTTTCCCATCATTTCCTGGCAAATCAACGCCATATACATTAACTTCTTCTATATTATTAAAACCTTGAAATGCATGAGCAACCTCTGAAGTAGCTACATTTTCACCCTTCCATCTAAAAGTATCTCCTATTCTATCAATAAAATAAAAGTATCCATCTTTATCGCGACTTAATAAATCTCCTGACCTAAACCACTTATCTTCTTTTACAAATACATCGCTTAGGATTTTCTTTTGTGTTGCTTGTTTATCTACATAACCATCAAAACCAGCAGCATCAATTTGTATCTCGCCAATTGCTTCACCGACCTCTCCGTCCTCACAAGGTATACAAAATCCTTTTTCATCTCTTATTGGTTCTTCTTTTTCAACATCAAACTTTACAATTTCAATATTTAACATTTTTTTTAGATAACCTGGAACTCTACCTATAGCTCCACTTTTTCCATCATAATTAATTAGAGATATATTTCCCTCAGTTGCACCATAAAATTCTAAAATTCTTTTTATTTTAAATCTATTTTTAAAGTCATCCCAAATATCTGGCCTTAAACCATTACCAGTTGCTATTCTTAGATTATGATTTTGTTCAAATTTATGCTCAGGAGCATTAAGTAAATATCTGCACAATTCACCAATATATTGAAAAATAGTGACATTATATTTATTAACATCAGACCAAAAATCATTTACTGAAAATTTTCTTTTTAATACTAGCGATGCCCCAGTTGTTAACGCTAAGCCTACAGCAATAATCCCACCTGCTGAGTGATAAAGAGGTAAAACATTATAAATCCTATCTGTTTTTTTAGGAACAACTGCAGATGCAAACCCCATAAGCATTAATCTTAATCGTCTATGTGTAATCGTCGCAGCCTTAGGGTCGCCGGTTGTACCTGAGGTGTAAATATAAAGAGCAACATCTTCATTAGTCACATCATAGTCAATCGCAGGCATTACAATGCTTAGGTTCTCGAGAGTTAATCCTAAGTTATTATAATCTTGTTTATTGATATCACCCTCTACCCAAACCTGAAAACTACCTTTTACTGTATCATCCGTAGTTTCAAAATTACTTATTAGCTCTTTGCCTAATATGAGTTTACTAGCTCCAGATATGCTTAAAGAGTGATTCAAGGGATGACCTGTAAGATTTGTGTTGATTAAGGCAGAAGTACCTCCAACTTGAGCAATACCTATCCAAGCCATTAAGAATTCAGGTCTATTCTCCATAAGAAGCGCTACTACATCACCCTTTTGTAATCCATTATCAAGAAACCAATGTGAATACTGATTTGCGCCATTAATTAATTCCCTATAGGTAATCTCTTTGTCCTCGAAATATATAGCTACAGAATCAGGTGCACTATCAGCATAACCAGCTATTTTTTTTGTTATTATTGCGCTTTCATCATTATTAATAGATTTTAAAGACGATAATATTCTTCTTAGAGTTGATAAATAGATTAATTCATTCTTAATTTTTGTTAACATTACTTCTTTAATTTTTCTAAATACTTTTGTTGTTCATCTAAAAAGCCTGGCTCTAACTGCTTCATTGCCTTTGAATTTATTTCCCAAAATGGTCTCTTAATGAGAGTGGGAAAATTTTTTAATATTGTCAAAGCATCAGATTCAAAATCGTTTTTTAAATTTTGATCGAGTTGTCTCCAGGTTGTGCTTTTCTTGTTAAGGGCTTTATCAATGCCATGAACAGTCAGCCATTCTTTGATTTTACTTTTTTTTATTGGATTAGTCTTAATATCAAAAAACTCATATGAATAATTATTATCTTTAAGCCACTTAATTGCTTTTCGACAGCTATCGCAATTTTTTAAGCCATATATATTTATCATAGATTTATGCCGCTACTTGAGAGGTTTTTCTCAAATGATTTTCTTCCTTAATAGAAAATTCATTTAGCACTTCTTTATAAAGCTCAGGTTTACCTGCTTTAAGAATAGCTCTTACTTCAGTTATTGGCTTTTCTAGTAATTTTTCCCAATCCGCACATGCCCAAAATGACGCTTCTTTTCCTAATTTATATCCCTCTTTAACAACATCACGTAAATCAATATTGAAATTTAATTCTTTAGTGACCTTGCCCATTATTCTGTAACCATAAAGTACAATCGCACCAATTCCTCTATTTTTCTCTTGTGCATATGTAAAAGCTAATAAACTTAGTTCACCAAGAGCGTCTCGACCGTATCCTGTTGTAACATGCCATAAATCATGCATGTCACGTAATCTTGTGTGAAAAATATTCTCTTCTTCAGTTTTGTTGGGGTCAAAATTGATTTCACTAGCAGAAACTAGCTCATCAGGAGTAAGTTTCTCTTTATAAATAAAATTGTAATAATTTTTACCGAGTGATCCTTCGGGTAGCTGTGCCAAATAATCTTTTCTCTTTAATGTATCAATTAAATGTATTTTATTCTCTAAAATCCTTTTTCCTACATCACTTTTTTTAAATTCTCTAAAAGCTTTACGATTTGTACCTCCTAAAGCATCAATTACATGAAAGACTTGTACAGTATCTTCCTTATTAGCAGCAAGTGCCCTAAGCGCTTTTAGCGCCTTAATAGGCTTTATTCTGTTAGCCCATAATGATTTTAAATAAACAATAAAATTTTTCATAACTTAAAATACTAAAAAAAAAATTAAATAAAACAAAAATTTAAAGAAAATTAACAATTATTATGACAATATTCAAATTGCTTTTTTAAATTAATTTCTTATTTATTAAATAAATTGCGGGTGTGGCGGAACTGGTAGACGCGCCAGATTCAAAATCTGGTTCTGTTAACAGAGTGGGAGTTCAAGTCTCCCCACCCGCACCAAAAGTAGAGATATGAAAAAAATTAATACAAAAATATTAGAATTAGTAAAAAATAAAAATTCATCGAGATTTTTATATTTGATTTCCTTTATTGAAAGTATTTTCTTTCCTATCCCGACAGATCTTTTCATTATTCCAATTGCACTCATTAACAAAAATAGAGTTTTTTATATTACTTTACTGACAACAATTTTTTCTGTTCTAGGAGGGATAATTGGTTATATAATTGGGCTTTATTTCTTTAATGAAATTGGTCAAACCTTACTTAGTTATTACAATTTAGAAAATCAATTCACATTTTTCACTGATCTCATTATTGAATATGGTTATCTTTTTATATTCATTGCAGGATTTACTCCTGTTCCCTATAAAATTGCTGCTATTGGTTCAGGATTTATAAACCTTCCAATCCTGATATTCATCATTGCAAGTTTTTTTTCAAGAGGCTTAAGATTTTTTATAGTTACATATTTTAGTTCTAGGCTTGGTGCTAGTGCAGAAAAAATAGTAAGTAAATATTTCTTTTACATATCACTTTTATTATTCTTAATTGTTATAATAATTTTAATATCTGAAATAATCTTATGAAACCAAATTTATTTATATTTTTTGTATCAGTATGCGTGATTATTTTTGTACATTACTTGGAATATATCGGTTTTACTCCATGCCAATTATGTTTTTATCAAAGATGGCCATGGTATCTAATAATAATTTTGAGCTTTGTTTCAATTTTTTATAACAATATAATTTATCCTTATAATAAGTTCATAATCTTTTTACTTTTTGTTGGTAGTGCTGCATACGCAGGTTGGCATGCTGGAATAGAATGGGCTTTTTGGCAAGGACCCTCTACTTGCGCAACTGGTACAAATAAAATTGAAAGTCATGATGATTTATTAGAAAACATACAAAGTATTCAGTCTTTTGTGCCATGTAATGAAGCAAGTTTTAGATTTCTTGGTTTATCTTTAGCAGGTTATAACTTTATTTCATCTCTAATAATGTCTATATATACTTTTTTATTTTTAAGGAATGAAAATGAATAAATCTCGTCTTGAAGAAATAATTAGAGTGGATCATGCCGGAGAACATGGAGCAACATCAATATATAAAGGTACTCTTGATATCTTAAATTTATTTGGCGATAAAGAAACAATATCAATCATTCAAGATATGGCAGAAGGTGAAAAAAAACATGTTAAAGAATTTAATAGATTGATTAAAGATAAATCCATAAGGCCTACGGCTTTATTACCTATTTGGAAAATGGCTGGCTATTCATTAGGAGCCTTATCGGCCATTCACAGTAAGAATGCAATAATGGTATGTACAGAGGCAGTTGAGGAAGTTATTGACAAACATTACTCCGACCAAATTGAAGAATTAGAACAATCTGGCAAGGAGGAATCTCTTTTGAACTCTATTAGGGAATTTCATGCAGAAGAAGTGGAGCATGAAATGATAGCTAGGGAAGAAATGGATGAAATTTCTCCCATAATGAATATATTTAAAGATGTTGTTAAAATTGGTTGTAAAACTGCAATAAAAATATCAGAAAAAATCTAATTTTCTAATTCTATATCCCAATATAGGAAATCCATCCAACTTTCATGAAGATAATTAGGCGGAAAACTTTTACCGTTCCTGTGCAGTTCATGAACATTTGGTTTAAAAGGTAATTGGATTGGGTGCATTTTAATATCTTGATGCAATTTGTTAGATTTTTTTAAATTACAAGATGAACATGCAGTAATAACATTACTCCATGTGGTAAGTCCGCCTTTTGATCTTGGAACAAAATGATCAAAAGTTAGATCTTCTTTTGAACCACAATATTGACACATAAATTTATCTCTTAAAAAAACATTAAATCTTGTAAATGCTGGCCATTCTGGAGGTTTGATATAATCTTTAAGAGATACAACAGATGGGATTTCAATCTCAGTACTTGGTGACCTTACTTTTAAATCATAAGTAGAAACAATATTTACTCTATCTAGATAAACTGCCTTTATTGCATCCTGCCATGACCATAAAGATAAAGGATAATATGAAAGAGGTTGATAGTCTGCATTCAAAACAAGTGCTGGACATGAATCAGGATGGGAATTATTTGTTAAGGTCGTATTCATATATCTGCTATTAATGTATAATAATTAATCCTAGAAAATTTTAAAATAAAAATAAACAAATAATGACATTAAAAAAAACAAGATTTGCACCAAGTCCAAATGGAAAATTGCATTTAGGGCATGCCTTTTCTGCAATTATTTCAGAGAAATTAGCAAAAAAATTTGATGGTGAATTTATTGTTAGAATTGAAGATATAGATATAGGCAGAAGCTCAAAAGAAAATGAGGAATTAATTCTTACTGACTTGAATTGGCTAAATTTAAAGTTTGATAAGAATAATATAAGAAGACAATCAGAATATTTTAATTTGTATGAAACACATTTAAAAAAACTTAGAGACCTAGATCTAGTTTATCCTTGTTGGGCTACGCGATCAGAAATTAAAAAAACTATAAATAATAATAAAATTAAACATTCAAATTGGCCAATAGACCCTGATGGTCAGTATATATATCCTGGTATCTATAAAAATATATCCCCTGCTGAGAGATCAGGTATGATGTTAAGTGGTAAAGACTTTTCATGGCGTTTAGATATCGAAAAAGCCATTAACTATGCCAAAGATAAAATAAAATCGGAAATTTTTTTTAGTGAAATTGGCCTAGAACCTATCGGAAGAAGATTGGCTGAACCTCATTTATATGGGGACATTATCATTGCAAGAAAAGATGTTCCGACTTCTTATCACCTAGCAGTAACAGTTGATGATTTTGAGCAAAATATTACTTTGGTGACTAGAGGTCTTGATATTTACCCAGCTACCTCAATACATCGTTTATTACAAATCATTTTAGACTTCTATGAGCCTCAATGGTTTCATCATAATTTGTTAAGAGATAAAGAAGGCATTAAATTATCAAAAACATCTAGTTCTAACAGTATCGAGTTTTATAGAAATAAAGGACTCTCAGTTCAAGAAATTAAAAAAAAGATAAACAAAATTGAACCATTCCCATTATAAAATTTCTTCTGCGACTTTTTAGTCCTTTTTCTTTTGATTTTGATAATATATTAGTTCTATGAGAAAAAATTATGAATATAGATCAAATAGTAAATGAATTAGAAAAAGTATCAGATTTTGGTATTAATTTATTAAACTCTGCTAGAGAAAATGGTGTTTCTATTAAAGAAAAATTTTCTGATAATAATCAACATTATTTTCATGGTTTTGCATGGTACGCAACTTACTTCAAGGCAATTGAAACAACATATTATTGGATAAAAGATTTAGCAGAAAAAAATATTTTAACAGACTATGAAATTGAAATTGCAAAAGTAGGTATTGGAGAATTCTGCTTACAAATTATCCATGGTATTCCGATGAGTCAAAATGAGACCATAAGACCAAATGAAATTTTAATTGATGATAAATTAATCCGAGAATTCCAAGAAGTTTCCAAAGTACTTATAAACGGAAATCTATCTGCATCGAAACAGAAACTATGCGAATTAATTCGAAAGAATTCAAATAATGGGATTTCACCAAATTTTGGTTTAGATGAAACATATGAACAGATTCGTCAAGAATTTGCTAAATTTACTAACGAAAGAATAATTCCTAATGCACACAATTGGCATTTAAATGATGAATTAATCCCTTCGAGTATAATAGACGAAATGGCAGATTTAGGAGTTTTTGGGCTAACTATTCCAGAAAATTATGGTGGTTTAGGACTAAGCAAGACTGCTATGTGTATTGTTTCCGAAGAATTATCAAGAGGATGGATCGGAACAGGTTCATTAGGAACAAGATCAGAAATTGCTGCTGAACTTATCCTTATAGGAGGTAATGAGGAACAAAAGAAAAAATTTCTTCCAAAAATAGCAAAAGGAGAAATACTGCCAACTGCTGTTTTTTCTGAACCAGATATAGGTTCTGATTTAGCTCATTTAAAAACTAGAGCAAATTTAAATGGCAATAACTATGAAGTTACCGGCAATAAAACATGGATTACACATGGCGCTAGAGCAAATTTAATGACTATGCTCGTAAGAACAAAAAAAGATATAAAGGATCATAACGGTTTATCAATTCTATTAGCCGAAAAAACTTCCGGAACGGAAGATAATCCATTTCCAGATCAGAATATTAAAGGTGGCGAGATAGAAGTAATTGGTTATAGAGGAATGAAAGAATATGATATTGCCTTTGAAAGATATGAAGTACCATCGGCTCATCTTCTTGGTCAAAAAGAAGGTCAAGGATTTAGACAATTGATGTCAACATTTGAGTCTGCAAGGATACAAACTGCTGCTAGAGCATTAGGAGTTTCACAAAATGCCTGTGATTTGGCTCTAAAATACTCACAAGAAAGAGTTCAATTTGGTAAAGAGTTGATAAATTTCTCACGAATTAGTGAAAAAATAGCAGCAATGTTTGCTGAAACTATGATAGCTAGACAACTGACTCTATATGCGGCAAGGATTAAAGACACAGGACAAAGATGTGATATGGAAGCAGGCATGTCGAAGCTGTTAGCTGCAAGGACTGCTTGGGCTTCAGCTGATAGTGCTCTTCAGGTTCATGGTGGGATTGGATTTGCAAGCGAAACACCTATAAGTAGGATACTAGCGGATTCAAGAATCTTAAGTATTTTTGAAGGTACCGCAGAAATACAAGCACAAGTAATTGCAAAAAGACTTTTTGAAAGTAATAATAGATAATTATTATAAATTTTTGAAAAATGATTTATGTTTAATATTCTTTTTCGAGAGACAAAAAATGATTACAAAAAAAATATTTAAAATTACTCTAATTTCCTTATTCCTGCCCTTAAGTTTTTTGCAAGGAGCAGAATATCGTATTGGTTTGTCAATGCACGATGTTGAGAGAAGAGTTGAGGGAGGCCCTGCCTTATCTATTGAAAAAGTTTTCGATAGGCCAGAATGGTGGCACAGATTTGCTGGCAATCCTCACATCGGAACTCAACTAAGCCTTGCAAACCATACTCACTTATTTTACGCAGGCTCAACATGGAATTTATTTAATAAAAATAGGTTTTCTGGTGAACTCGCTTTTGGTGCAGCAATACATACAGGTAACAATGAAATAAAAGATGGTGAATTAGGATACGGTTGTAAAGTGAATTTTAGAGAACTGATAGCATTTGGTTATGATATAAACGATACTCAAAAAATTCAGCTTAGCGCACAACATATGTCTAATGGTAGTTTATGTGATCCCAATCAAGGACTTACAAGTGTTGGGTTAAGATTTGCCTGGAAACTGAATTAATGATTCGATTAACAAAAATTTACACTAGAACAGGTGATAAAGGTGAAACAAGTCTTGGTGATGGTTCTAGGGTTTCTAAAGAGGATAATAGAGTAGAGGCCTATGGAACAGTTGATGAGGCAAATTCAATTATTGGTCTTGTCCGAACAAAAACAAAACAAGCTGAATTGATATTATTAGATAATATTTTAGCAACAATTCAAAATGAGCTCTTTGATTTAGGAGCTGAATTATCAATTCCTATTAATAATGAAAATATGGAAATGTTAGAAAGAACTAAGATTACAGAAAAACAAATCGAAAGGTTAGAAAATGAGATTGATCAACTGAATGCTAACCTATCCGATCTTGAATCCTTTATACTTCCTGGTGGTACATTGGCATCTTCATACTTACATTTAGCCAGAACAGTTGTTCGTAAAGCCGAGAGATTAATGGTAAAGATGGATAACTTAGAAAAAAACTCTGTTTCTGACACAGCCCTAAAATATATTAACAGACTTTCGGATCTTCTTTTTGTAGCCGCCAGATATGCCAATCAATCTGATATTGGTGGAACAGGAGATGTTTTATGGAAACCGGGAAGCTCAAGAGAGGAGTAGAGCATTACACTTAAAGAAATTACATAAACTTTTAAACTGAGTTATTGACACTTCATGTTAGGGGTTTTAATTTCCCGTTAATTTATTTTCAAATTTTTTTGGAGTTAATAATGAAAATAATTGTACCTATTAAAAGGGTTGTAGACTACAACGTTAAAATAAGAGTCAAATCTGATCAATCAGGTGTAGAACTTGATAATGTCAAGATGTCAATGAACCCATTTGATGAGATTGCTGTTGAAGAGGCAATTAGACTAAAAGAAGCAGGTACTGCTGAAGAAATTATTGCTCTTTCAATAGGACCTCAGCAGGCACAAGAAACAATTAGAACTGCTCTTGCTATGGGTGCTGATCGCGGGATTCTTATAAAATCAGATCAAAATGTTTCGCCTTTGAATGTTGCAAAAATTATAAAAGCAGTAGCAGAAGAAGAAAATCCTGATTTAATAATTTTAGGAAAACAAGCAATTGATGATGATTCAAATCAAACAGGTCAAATGTTATCTGCCTTATTGGGCTGGTCTCAAGGTACATTTGCATCTGAAATTAAATTGGAAAATGATAAATTATTAGTAACTAGAGAGGTTGATGGGGGACTACAAACAATAAAACTTAGTATGCCATCAATCGTAACTACTGATTTAAGACTTAATGAACCTAGATATGCATCACTTCCTAATATTATGAAGGCTAAGAAAAAAGAAATTGCTGAAAAAAATCCTGAAGATTTAAATATTTCTATTGAACAGAATTTAGAAATTATAAAAGTTTCAGAGCCAGCTCAAAGGGAAGCTGGTGTAAAAGTTGAAACAGTTGATGAATTAGTAGACAAATTAAAAAATGAAGCAGGAGTTATTTAATGACAACATTATTAATCGCAGAACATGATAATAACAGTATCAGTGACTCAGTAAGGAAAGCTATTACTGCAGCCCATGAAATAGGTGAACAGGTAGATATATTAGTTGCTGGAAAGGATTGTAATTCTGCTGCAGAAGAAGCTGCAAAAATTTCTGGAGTAAATAAAGTCTTAACTTGTGACAATGATATTTATGCAAAACATTTAGCTGAACCATATGCGGATCTAATTGTTTCTCTATCAAGTAAATATAATACTTTTATAGCCCCAGCAACGACGACGAGTAAAAATTTCATGCCAAGAGTTGCTGCTCTCCTTGATGTTCCTCAGGTTTCAGACATAATATCAGTTATTGATAATCAGACATTTGAACATCCAATTTATGCAGGAAATGCTATTGAGACAGTAAAATTATTAGCAGAAAAAAAGGTTATTACAGTAAGAGCAACTGCTTTTCAGGCTGCTGAAGATCAAGAAGCTGTTAATATTGAGGCAATCGACTCAACATCTAGTCCAGAATTATCTGAGTATATATCTGAAGAATTGACTGAATCAGATAGACCTGAGCTTACATCAGCTAAAATTATCATATCTGGTGGAAGAGGAATGCAATCAGGCGATAATTTTGTATTATTAGAAACTATAGCGGATAAATTAGGTGCTGCAGTTGGTGCATCACGTGCAGCTGTTGATGCTGGATTTGTTCCAAATGATTATCAAGTTGGTCAAACTGGCAAAGTTGTTGCCCCTGAACTATATATTGCAGTAGGAATTTCTGGTGCTATTCAACATTTAGCTGGCATGAAAGACTCGAAAATTATTGTTGCTATTAATAAAGATGAAGAAGCGCCAATTTTTCAGGTAGCAGACTATGGTTTAGTTGCAGATTTATTTAAAGCAATACCAGAGTTGGAAACAGCATTGGGTTAGTTTAAATTTAAGAATTCTTTAATTTAGCAATAAATTTTATTACCTCTTTAGAATCCCATTCGAAGTCACCATTATATCTTCCAATTTCTTTTCCATTTTTGTCAAAGAGAATTGTTATTGGTAATCCCTTTGCATTAATATGTTTTCCAACCATAGTTGTTGGATCATGGTAGTTACTTAAATTTTTTATATTAATTTCTTTAAGGAAATTATCAACTTTAGAAAAATCTGTTCTTTCAACTGACACAATAATAACCTGAAAATTTTCATCACCCATTTCTTCCTGTAAATTATCAAGTGAAGGCATCTCTACTCTACATGGCAAACACCATGTGGCCCAAAAATTCATCAAGATAAACTTTCCACTGAAATCGGATATGTTATACTTGTTACCTTCTGAGTCGTTAAATTCAACAATATCAAATTTTGATAATGGATCGGGCTCAGAAAGTTTAAAATGTTCTGAGTCATTATTGAACAAACCAGTAGAATAAGAAACTATTAATAGTAAGCTGCAGGAGATGATTAACAAAAATATAATTAATTTCTTTTTTGACTTAAACATGAGAGTTCTATAGAGAGGTTTTTTTTAAATTAAAAGTAAATATGGCAAGAAAAATACAAAAAAATAAAATGTGGGGGGGTAGATTCAATACCGATCAAGATAAAATAATGCTTGAAATGAACTCTTCTATTGAATTCGACTCTAGGCTTTATCTTGAAGATATTATTGCCTCGATTGCGCATGCAAAAATGCTGGGAAAAAAGAAGATAATTTCTTCGGTAGAATCACAAAAAATTATATCTGGTTTAAAGAAGATCAAAATTGAGTTTGAGAAGGGTATTTTTAATTTAGATCCACTTCTAGAAGATATACATATGAACATTGAAGCAAATCTTCAAAAAAAAATTGGCAATGTAGCTAAGAAACTTCATACCGGTAGATCAAGAAATGATCAGGTAGCAACTGATATGAGATTATATATGAGGAAACAATGCCAAGAAATTATAAAAAAGATTACAATGATTCAAAAAGAATTAAGTAAAAAAGCTAATAAATATTATGATTTTATTATGCCAGGATTTACTCATATGCAAATTGCTCAACCTGTTACATTTGGTCACCATCTCCTTGCTTATGTAGAAATGCTCGAGAGAGATAAAAATAGATTTCATGATGCTTTAAAAAGGATTAATCAGAGCCCTCTTGGCGCTGCAGCATTAGCGGGTACTACCTTTCCAATTGACAGAGAAATGACATCCAAAGCTCTAGGTTTCACAAATCCTATGGCTAATTCGATTGATGCAGTTTCATCAAGAGATTTTATTATTGAGCCTTTAGCCGCCGCATCAATACTTGCTTCTCATCTTTCAAGGTTTTCTGAAGAAATTATACTTTGGGTCTCTGAAGGTTTTGATTTCATTGAATTACCCGATAGCCTTGCGACAGGATCATCAATAATGCCTCAAAAGAAGAACCCTGATATTGCAGAATTAGTTAGAGGAAAGAATGGAAGAGTTATCGGTGCATTAATGTCAATTCTTGTTGTTATGAAGGGATTACCATTAGCATATTCAAAAGATCTTCAAGAAGATAAAGAATTAACATTTGATGCTATAGATAATATTTTGAATTCTCTTGAAGCAATAAATGCCATCATAAAAAAATTAAAACCTAAAAAAGAAAATTTATCCTCTGCCGCACAGAAGAGTTACTCTACAGCTACTGATTTAGCAGATTGGCTTGTTTCTAACTTAAATATTCCTTTTAGAGAAGCTCATAAAATAACTGGAAATATAGTCAGATATTGTGAAAAAAAGAAAATTAAACTATCTGAACTAACAATAAAAGAGCTTAAAAGTTTTAATAAAAAGATTAATGATGATATTTTTAATGTGCTGGATGCTGAACAATCTGTTAATCAAAAAAAGTCTTTTGGTAGCACATCTCCATTAATGGTAAAAAAATCAGCAGCAAAATGGATAAAAAAACTACAGAATGAAAAAAAATAGCATCATAATTATCATGTTTATAATTCTATTATCTGGATGTGGCAGAAAAGGAGATTTATTGCCACCTCCATCAAGCAATATTAATCCTGTTGGAATATTCCTCGAAGGTAAGTAATTATGTATTCTTACAAAAATAAAAATCTTCACTGTGAAAATATAAATTTAATTGAGTTGTCAAAAAAAATTGGTTCACCATTCTATTGTTATTCTTCTAAAATACTTGAAAGTAAATATAGTGAACTTACTGATGCTTTTAAAGAAGAAGACCTCCTTGTTTGTTTTTCATTAAAAGCTAATTCAAACCAATCAATTATAAAAACATTCTCTTCATTGGGCTCTGGAGCAGATGTGGTTTCAATTGGAGAGCTTAAAAGAGCTTTAAAGGCAAAAATACCGCCCAATAAAATTGTTTTTTCTGGCGTCGGTAAAAATACTGATGAAATCATATTTGCAATTAAAAATAAGATATTAATGATTAATGTTGAATCTATTTCTGAGCTCAAACAAATTTCAACACAAGCAGCAAATCTAAATATGATTGCTCCAATATCACTAAGAGTTAATCCTGATATCGAAGCTGGTGGAAATGAAAAAATTTCTACAGGAAAGAAGCAAGACAAATTTGGTATTTCCATTAAAGAAGCGATTGATGTTTATGAACTTGCGTCAAATCTAGATAATATTGAAATTAAAGGTATTGATGTGCACATTGGAAGTCAAATTAATGATTTAGAACCCTTCGAAAAAACTTTTAATAGTATTGTTGAAACTATAACTAAATTAAAAGATAAAAATATTGATATTGATATAATCGATATAGGAGGAGGTTTAGGAATTAATTATACTGATGAAAAAGCCCTAAATATTAAAGATTATGCAGCATTAGTTTCAAAAAAATTAGGATCATTAAACAAGAAGATCATAATTGAACCTGGACGATTTTTAACAGCTGAGTCAGGTATACTCGTAACAAAAATAATTTATATTAAAGAGAATGAGTCTAAAAAATTTATCATCGTTGATGCAGCTATGAATGATTTTATAAGGCCATCTTTATATGGATCATTGCACAATGCTCTTCCAATAATTGAAAATGATAAAGAAAGACCTATAGAAAGTTATGATGTAGTTGGACCTATCTGTGAAACAGGAGATTTTTTTATAAAAGACTTCAAAACTTCACAACTTTTAGAAAGGGATCTTTTAGCTATTACAAATGTTGGCGCTTATGGTTCTGTTTTATCATCAAATTATAATTCGAGGCCTTCAATCGCAGAAATAATTATTAAAGACGATAGTTATTCTGTAATAAAGAAGAGGCAAGATATAGAAGAAATGATTGATCAGGATAGCTTAGCTGATTGGCAAGAGAATTAAGGAATAATCTCGATCAGAACCTTATTAGCGTTCTTTGGGTAATTTATAAAATTTGTTGAAAATGGTTTTTGTTCATTCATTTTAAAATACTCATTATTTAAAACAATAATCTCTTGCATGATAACTTTTTCATCTGGCCCTACTATTTTAACAATTATATTAGGTACAATTCTCATATAATTTGATTGATTAATTAAAGAACCCGAAACAATTAAAGACTCTTTATTATTAATAATTGTGGCACGAGATTCTAAATTATAAATATCTATACCTCTAATATTTATTGAGGGATCAACAAACTCTAAAACAGGTCTTAGTATAGGAAAATTTTCCAATAAGAAAATTCTATTGTACCAAACCACCCCAAGCGATAAGAAAAGAACCAGTATTAAAATAATAGATAAAAAACTACCTTTCTCATTATCATTTTCTTTAACTGGAACAGGTAATGGATGATCTGGCTTTATATTTGGATCCAATTTCTCATTTTTATTTTCTTTAATTACCCCTCCTTGAGAATTAATGGATTCATAAAGAGGAGGAACTTCAATAGCTTTACCTTGCGAGTTTGCTGTCCAAATAAAATAACATTTAGAGCACTTAACTTTTCTATTTTTGGTTCCAAATTTTTCTGTGCTTACAGAAAAACTTGTATTACATGCTGGACATTGAATAATCATAATTTCTATATACTTCAGAAGGTATTATCTATTAATTATATAGGCCTCCCCTTTTGGTCCATCCGATAATACAACCAAAGCACCATTTGTTGATGATTTTATACTTCTAATTCTGCCTTTGATTTCATCAAAAATAATTTCTTCTTCTAATGCATTATTATCAAAAGAAATCTTTCTTATTTCACCGGGAACAAGAGAGCTTATAATTAAATTATTATTAAATTCAGGAAACATTTCTCCATCATAAAAAATCATATCAGAGGGCGCTATTGAAGGTACCCAGTATGTTAAGGGCTGCTCCATACCAATCTTTTCCTTAAATGGAGAAATTATACTACCATTATAATCTATACCGTAAGTAATGGCTGGCCAGCCATAATTTTTACCAGCAGTAATTAAGTTAAGCTCATCACCGCCACGTGGGCCATGCTCATTAGAATATAATATATCATTTTTTGAGTCGTATGCTATTCCCTGCTGATTTCTATGACCATATGAAAAAATTTCTGGCAAAGCATTTTGTGTATTAATATAAGGATTATCTTTTGGAATAGAGCCATCAGCATTAATACGAATAATTTTACCAAAATGATTATCAAGGTTTTGTGCATCTTCACGATAATTAAAACCATCTCCAGATGTTATTATTAATGAATTATCATTCAAAAAAACTAGACGTGCGCCATAGTGATTTGATGATTTTCTGTATGGCGTTGCCTCAAAAATTATTTTTTTATTTATGAGTTCGTTTCTGATTAACTCTGCACTAATAACTTTAAGGGTATTTTTATTTTTTTCACCATATGAAAAAGAGATTAAAACAATATTATTTCTTTCAAATTCAGGATGAAGAATAATATCTGATAAACCACCTTGGCCTCTAAACAAAACATTTGGAATTCCGTTAATATCAATAACCTCTCTAGTTTTGATATCTATTCTCTTTATTTTACCAATAAGTTCAGTAACAAGGATATCTCCATTAGGAAGTGTGGCCGAGCTCCATGGATGGTTAAAATTATGTTCAACCCTCTCAACATTATATTCTAAATTAGTTGCAATTAGAGGTCTTGCAAGAACGATAGTTACAAGAGAGATCAATATTAATATTCTATATTTATAATTTAATTTGTTTTCAATTCTCATTTTTAAATACCTTATTTAAGAGTAGTCCATATAAATATCCGCCCAAAAGGCCGGATAAACAAAAAAGAAAAAGTCCAAGAAAAGATCTCATTCCAGCAATTAAAATAGCCCCTGTAAATACCAATGTTGTCAACTTTAGCATCACAAAAACGCTAACAAATCCTGAAATTGAATAGGATAAAGTACGTTTAATTGGAAAAAAATATCTAACAATCGTAGTTATTAAAAAAGCTAAAAAAAATGTTATTAGAATTATGACTAAAAATAAAAAGCCATTTGAAATATCTTTTAAAAGTAATTCAAAGAACATTTTGATTGAAATATCAAAACCTTGCGATGTTAACCAAATTAAGTTGGCGGATAAATTAATTAAGATTATAAGTGATGCCGTCAAGAGTGAAGATACTAAATAAAATATTGGTAAATAAAGAAATTTCATTTATTTTTTCCTTTGAATAAGCCAGATACCACTAAAAATAAAAGCTAATCCAATAATAATAGCAAAATTTATAGATTCATCTAACAAATAAATTCCTAAAACTAATGCCCATACTGGTATCAAATAATTGACCATAGACATAAATATAGGCCCTTCTAAATCAACTATTTTAAACCATACAAACGTTGCAACTCCGGTTGAAACAGCGCCCAAGAGAAAAAGTAAAAGAATAGTTTTAATATTCAATGAGGCCAAATCAGGAAAAGGTTCAAAAAGAATTGCTGTGATAAAGCCTATCAAAGATGCGCTAAGTAAAGAGCCTATTGCTCTATCAGTAGGAGGTATATGAGAAATTTTTTTTGTCAATACAGTTGCTAAAGCATATGAGGAAGTTCCTAATAAAACTGCAATTTGTCCATACATAAACATAGAATTTAAATCAACAATTTCTGAATTATTTAAACCAATTAATAATATGAGGCCTAAAAAACCTAATGTTATGCCTAATATTTTGACAGAAGTAATTTCTTCATCTTTTAGAAGAAGATAAGAAAGTATAAGCGTTAATATAGGATTAATACCCATCAATATTGCTGTAAGGGAAGAAGGAATATACTGCTGTCCCCAGGCTATTATACTAAATGGGAAATTAAATCCCAAAAATCCAATAATAAAACTCCAGAACCAAAATTCCTTATCAAAAGTAAGAGATTTATTTTGTAGATATAGCCAAATTAGTAGAACTAATGAACCTAGTGCTATTCTACTAAACATTATCCATAATGGGCCAATAGAGATAAGAATAATCTTAATTATCGCAAATCCTGAACCCCATACAATACCCAAAAAGAATAGCAATGATAGTGGAAGTAATTTCTTTTTCATTTTCTACAATACAAAATTATTAACAAAATATTTTAAGAAAAAATTTATGATTGAAAAAACTCTATGCATATATTCTTAAAAAAGTAATATTAAAGTATAATGCAACTTAAGACACTTTTAATCACTATTATTTTAGCAATAATTTTTCTATTTTTTTTACTACTAAATGAATTTAATTTGTTATCCAAAAAGAATGGTTGGGAACTAAAAAATAATACGAATTTTGATTCAATAGTGGTTTTAACTGGGAAATTTGATCGAATAAAAAAAGGATTTGAATTGCTGGAAGCTAATTATTCCAAAAAAATGTTCATTTCTGGAGTTAATCCCATCGTGAAAAAAAATGAATTAAGAAAAATCATTATCCCTAACAATTCAACTGAGAAAATTAATTTATTTGATTGTTGTGTTTTTATTGGAAAAGAAGCAAAAAATACAAAAACTAATGCTGTTGAAGTAATAAAATGGATGAAAAAAAATAATTTGATTTCTGCAATTCTTGTTACTTCAGATATCCACCTTCCTAGAAGCATTTTAGAATTTCAAAATAACACCAATCATATTAAAATCACATCATGGCCTGTTAAAACTAATAGCAATAATTTTATTAATTTTTCAAAGGAATTTTTAAGATTTAGTTTTGTTCGTATTAAATACTTAATTATATGAGGTATAATTATAAATAAAATTTTATCATATATATCAGTTACAATTTTTTTTACAATTACTGCTATTATAGCTTTAGTAGGCCTTCCTTTATTATTTTTCCCAAGAAAATATACCGCTCTATTAATCCACTCTTGGTCTAAATTAATGCTTTTTTTATTTAAAAGATTTGATGGCTTAAATTGGGTAGTGATCGGAGAAGAGAATATTCCTAACACGCCATTTATTATTGCATCAAAGCATCAGTCAATCTGGGATACAATTTTTTTTACAGCTTATTTTAGTGATGCAGCTATGGTTCTAAAAAAAATATTAATTTATTTACCCGCCTATGGATGGCACGCAGTTAAAGCTAAGATGATTTGGGTTGATAGAAAAGCTAAAGGTAAAGCATTGAAACAATTACTTAAAATGGCAAAAGAATGTTCTAGCAATAATAGACCAATTGTTATCTTTCCAGAAGGAACAAGGGTAAATGTTGGTGAAAAAGGAGACTATAAATCTGGTTGTTTTGCTTTATATAAATATCTTGATATCCCATGTATTCCTGTAGCGTTAAACTCTGGTCTATATTGGCAAACAAAAGGATATGGAAGAGAAGAAGGCACTATAAAAGTAAAATTTCTAAAAGGAATAGAGCCCGGGCTTCCAAAAAAAAATTTTCAATCATTGTTGGAGGATAGAATTGAAACAGCCTCAGAGGAACTTTTAATAAATAAAAATAATGAAAAAAAATAGAAATTTATACCGGTATATAAAGTTACCTATTTATATATTCATTTTTACCATAATTATATGGTCAACCTATTGGTTTTTAGGAACCACATATATTGAGAATAGAGTTTTAAAGGATAATTCTTTAAGATATGAAAAATCTACAATTTCTGGTTATCCATTTCATTTTGATATAAACCTAAAACAATTAAAATATAATCTCTTTAAACAAACCACGCTAAAAGAAATTAATTTAAAAACATTTGCATGGCGCTTTGATCAAATTAGACTATTAATAAATGATCAAATTTCTTACCAAATATCAAATTCAATAAAAATTATAGCCCTTCCATCAAATTTGATTATTGATTTTTATAATTATAATAAAAATCATAAAGAATTTAAGATTTTTGGAAATGATATAGTTTTTTCTGAAAATTATAGTAACAAATCATTCTCAATTGACGGTATTTCAGGAACTATCAAACATGAAGGTATATATAAAATTGATATTGTAACAAATAAAGGTAGATCATCACTTACTGCACAAGGTTATGTTGATACTCAAAATGAATATTTGGAGGGTAATATTGAATTTTCTTTTTCTGACCCAAACGATATAAAAAGATTGTTTCAAATTTTTGGAATAAACATTGAAGAAAACCCTATTACTAACTTATTAATATATAGAGGTAAAATTGATTTAATCTTCGAAGATGGAATGTCACTTTTAGGACCTCTTCCAATTGGAAGGGCGCCGAAATTAAAATAAATTAATCCCCTCTTCCAAAATCAACTTTTTGTGTATCTTGGCCAGCCTCAATAATATTTTTTCTTACATTCCTTGTTTTCTTAAAAAAATTTTCAAGATATTCATAGTCATTATCTTTAATCGCTGATTTCAATTTATCTAAATCATTAGAAAAATAATCCAGCATTTCTAAAACTGCATCACTGTTATTAATAAAGATATCTCTCCACATAATGGGATCAGAGGCAGCAATTCTAGTAAAATCTCTAAATCCTCCAGCAGAATACTTAACAACTTCTTTTTTATTAACATTTGCTAAATCGTTTGCCGTACCAACAATATTGTAAGCTATCAAATGGGGAATATGGCTGGTTATAGCAAGAACTTTGTCATGATATTCTGGATCCATAATCTCAACCATGGCGCCTAAATTTTCCCAAAATGCCTTAACATCGTTAAGTTTATCTAAATTTGTTCTTTTTGAAGGAGTAAGAACACACCATCGATTATCAAATAAATCTGCGAAACCTGCCTCTGGACCTGACATTTCTGTACCAGCTATTGGATGACCGGGAACAAAATGAACCGATTCAGGTAGAATATCTTCAATCTCAATTATTACTTTAGATTTTGCTGAACCAGTATCAGTAATTACACATCCATCTTTAAGGTTAGGCGAGATTTCTTTAACTATACTCGCAAATGAAGATAATGGTGTCGCTAAAATTACTAGATCAATATCACTATTAATTTGGCTCAAATCTAAATAAGCCTCAGACACCAATCCTCTTGATAATGCAGCTTTAACTGTTAAGTCACTTTTTGCAAAACCTTGCAAATGAATTTCATTACTAAACCTTTTAACGGCTAATCCAATTGATCCGCCAATAAGACCTAAACCAATAATTGCTATTTTTTTGAAAGGATTCTCCATATTATTTTTTAAAAGCATTAACTGTTTCTATAAGTAACAGATTAGCTTCCTCTTTTCCGATGGTTATTCTTAAGCAGTTTGGTAAATTATATTCTTCCATCTCTCTTACAATTATTCCTTTAGAAATTAACAGATGATAAGCCTCTTTCGCAGAAAATTTAGAAGATTCTAAAAATTCAACAAGTATAAAATTACATTGACTCGGATACACAATTAAACCAACTTCAGCAAAACAATCATTTAATATTTTTTTCCATTTACTGTTATGCTCTATAGAAAAATTAATGTGATCATCGTCTTCTAGAGCACTTATCGCAGCCATTTGTGCAGCTGTATTTACTGAGAATGGAACTTTTAGAATATCTAGTTTTTCAGCAATTTTTTTTGGGCAATATGCCCAACCAACTCTTAAGCCAGCTAGCCCAAAAGCCTTTGAAAAAGTTTTTGTAATTACAATATTTTCACTGTCTTTTGCTAATTCAAAACCTATTGAATAGTCTTCCTCTTCTACATATTCTGAGTATGCAGCATCTATTACAAACAATACATCATTAGGAACAGATCTATTTAATCTCTCAATTTCATCAAATTTTATATAGCTTCCAGTAGGATTATTTGGATTCGCAATATAAATAATCTTTGTCTCATCGGTTAATGATGAAATAAAATTATCGATATTTGGCTGAAAGTCCTCTTCTTTCGCACGAACGACTGTTGCACCAGAGCTTTGAATGGCAAGCGGGTAAACTGCAAATGCATTTTCTGAAACTAGACCTTGATTTCCTTCATCCAAATAAACTCTTGCAAGCAAATGAAGTATTTCATCTGAACCACAACCGCACACTATTCTATCGCTATCTATTGAATATTTACTTGATATAGCCAATTTTAGCGCTGTATTTGATGAGTCTGGATACAGCCCTAAATCATTTGAAACTTTCTCGTACTCTGCAATTGCATTAGAGCTTGGTCCAAAGGGATTCTCATTTGATGATAATTTATAAATTTTATCAACACCTTCAATTTTACTGAGGCCGCCTTTATATGCTTTAATGCTATTTAAAAATTTTTTTGGTTCTGGTTTTTTCATAACTTTACTATCCAGTCTTTATATATCCAAAACTTCCCAAGATAGAAACACCTTTAATTTCAATATCTTCATAATATTCATCAACTGATATCATAAACTTATCTTGAAGATTAGATATAATTGTAAAATTATATTTCTGTGATATCCAATTTTTGCTTTCTTCATTACATACAAGAATGCTTTTATTGTTTCGAGCCCTTTCGGGCTTAACTTGGCCTAATAAAAAGCCAAGACAATTATTTTCAAATACAGGCAAACAACCAAAAATATATATATTCATTGGTAGAGGATTTAACCACCAACCATTTTCTATTGGAAGAACTGCGATGAGATTTTTGCTTTCTGAAATTTCTTTAATAACTTTAAAGCTATTATGATCGAAAGTTTGTTTTGTTTTTGATCCATAATAATTTCTTACCTCTCTGCCTAACTCACTACCTTGTTTATCAGCTACAACAACTTCAAAAGAAGATTGAACAGAATTTGTTATTGTACTTATGATTTCTCTCCACATATACAAAATTGATTTACCATCAAGATGAGTATTAGCTTTACTGTATAAATTCTCTAATAAATCAATTTCTCTTCCAGGCTTAAGAATATCAACTCCTTCTGTTGCCTTTATTGAGGAAATTGTTTTTACAATTTCTGCTCTTTGCAGTATCGAAGTTAATATCTTATCATCTATTAGATCTATTTTTTCTCTAAGTTTATTTAATTCTTCTTTCAAAAAAACCTCCACTGAAGAATAACTAACATAATAATGGTAATTATTTCTATTCATAATTTGTTTGCTTTTATTTTATTCATAATATAAATATCAAGTTGCATTAAGAAAGGGGTTACCCCTGCCAACCTG
The DNA here is from genome assembly GCA_003212795.1 of OCS116 cluster bacterium AG-435-F03. Classification (GTDB taxonomy): domain Bacteria; phylum Pseudomonadota; class Alphaproteobacteria; order MED-G09; family MED-G09; genus AG-430-B22. The sequence continues at coordinate 51,839 of QCOV01000002.1, forward strand.
CATACCGTGCGAAGGTGGTAATATATGCGGCCAAAAGGCAAAAATTAGGTCTCATTTATTTTCTTAATTTTAACAGAGCTGGCCACTTAAGGCTGGGTATTTGATGTTCAGATTGTGCACCCTAGATTTACTTAAAGCACTAAAGAGAGGAAAAAATGAAAAATTTAAATTTTATTAAAATCTTTTTTATATTTTGTTTATTAACTTTTATTGGATCGACAAATAATCCAGTATTTTCACAAGAAAGCACTTCTTTTAAAAGCGCAGGTAAATGGCTTGTTGGGCTCAAGGTGCTTAATCTTGATCCAGATGTTGATTCCAATGTTTCAATTGGTGGAGAGGCAAAAGTAGATGATGATACTGTTCCTGAATTAGATATCAGGTATTTTATTACTGACAATATTGCTATAGAGGCTATTTTTGGAACAACAGAGCATAATGTTTCTGTTGCTGGTTCTGCATTAGGTAATGTTAATTTAGGTACTGTAAAAGTTCTACCGCCCACTTTTACTTTGCAATACCATTTTAATAGCGAAAGTAATTTTCTTCCATATATTGGTGCTGGAGTAAATTACACCTTTTTCTATGATGATAATCCTGGTGATGCTGTCGGCATTAGTTATAAAGATGAAGTTGGTTTTGCATTAAATATTGGTTTTGATTATGTATTAAGTGAAAATAATTACTTTAATATTGATATAAAAAAATATGACCTTTCGACAGATGTGGTTGTAGATGCAGGTGCTGCTGGAATTGCAACAGCAGATGTCGACCTTGATCCATTAGCAATTAGTATAGGTTATGGATGGAGATTCTAGTAAATGTAATTCCTTAAATTACAAGAATCTATTATTTTATTCGGGATTATTATGAATGAAGAACATAAAAAAAATGATTGTTTGTTTTATAATGATCCCGAATCATTATTGCTAGAGAGTGGACAAATAATTAATGGCCACGATATAGCATATAAAACCTACGGGACATTAAATTCAAAAAAAGATAACGCAATACTAATTTGTCATGCACTATCAGGCGACCAATATGTTGCTAGTTCACACCCAATCACGAAGAAAGAAGGTTGGTGGGAAAGAATGGTTGGTAAAGATAAACCAATAGATACTAGCCGATTTTTTGTTATATGCATAAATGTCTTAGGGGGGTGTATGGGATCAACAGGACCAGCATCCATTAATCCTGAAACCAATAAAGTATTTGCAGTAAATTTTCCGATAATAACTATAGCTGATATGGTTAAAGCACAAGTTAGGTTAATAGATAACCTTGAAATAGAAAAATTAGTTTCCGTAATTGGTGGTTCTATGGGTGGTATGCAAGCTCTTGAATGGGCTGCCTCCTACCCTGAAAGATTGAAATCAGCTATTCCAATAGCTACTTCCTCTAGACATACTGCACAAAATATTGCCTTTCATGAATTAGGTCGTCAGGCAATAATGGCCGATGTAAATTGGAATTCCGGAAATTATAAAGATAAAAATACTAATCCTTCAAAAGGCCTTTCAATTGCGAGGATGACAGCTCATGTTACTTATTTATCTGAAGCTTCACTAACAAAGAAATTTGGTAGAAAATTACAGGATAAAACAGATCTTGGTTTTGGTTTTGATGCTGATTTTCAAATTGAGAGTTACTTAAGACATCAAGGTCATACATTTGTTGATAGATTTGATGCCAACTCCTATTTATACATAACAAGGGCAATGGATTACTTTGACTTAGAAAAAACCCATAAAAAGTCTCTTACAGAAATATATGCTAATACTAATTTAAAATTCTTAATTGTATCATTTACTGGAGATTGGCTTTATCCAACATCTGAAAACTTAATGATAGTTAGGGCTCTCAGCGCAGGTGGGGTTGATGTAAGTTTTGTTGAAATTGACTCCGATAAAGGTCATGATGCATTTTTATTAGATGAGCCAGAATTTGATGTTTGTCTGGATGGATTTCTTAAATCATTATGATTAAAAAGCTAAAATTATGATTACATTAAGAAAAGACTTAGATCTTATAGCTAATCTTGTTGAAGATAACTCTAAAGTTATCGATATAGGTTGTGGTAATGGTGAATTACTTAATTTTTTGAGTAAAAATAAGAACTCAAAAATTCAAGGGCTAGAAATTAATCAAAAAAAAGTAAACAAATGTGTTTCAAAAGGTTTATCAGTTATTCAAGGAGATGCTGATAAAGATCTTGGTTTATATCCTGAAAAATCCTTTGATTATGTTATTCTTAGTCAAACTATCCAAGCAACACTTGAGCCTGAAAAAATTCTTATTGAACTAACAAGAATAGGTAAAAGAGTTATTGTTTCAATTCCTAATTTTGGATTCTGGAAAGTAAGACTCGATCTTTTAGTAAAAGGTAAAATGCCAATAACTTCAAAACTAAACTCAACTTGGTTTGAAACAGAAAATATTCACTTATGTACAATATCTGATTTTACAGATTTATGTGATCAATTGAATCTAAAAATTAAACAAACTGTTACTATTGCATCTAACAAACAAAAAAAGTTTTCCGGAAAACCAAATAAATCAGCAAATATATTTGCAGAAGAAGCTATTTTTCTTATTCAAAATTAGATTTTTTGATTTTTTCTATTGGATAAATTTGTGAAATTATTATTCCAATGAAAATTAAAGAAGAACCTGTTAAAATTCTAGCGTTAAAGAATTCTGATAAAATTAGCCATCCAAAAAAAGCTGCAAATATAGCTTCAGTACTCATTATTATTGCTGCTTCATTTGGAGGAGAATACCTTTGTCCAATCATTTGCAGCACAAAAGCAATACATACAGACCCAATTGAACAATATAGCAAAGTGATTAAAACTAGAGGATTTAAAAAAAGATTTGGAAAATTAAATAATTCTTTTGGAGAAAATAAAAAACCGAAAATGATTAAAACTATAGATGCGAATAAAAATTGTAATATAGCTAATAACATAATTGGATTTTTTTTAACGCCATATGAAAGCACTTGAACATGTAATGCCCATAACAATGAACCAAGTATTACCCATATGTCGCCTTTATTAATTTTTTCTACCATAAAACTTCCCTCGGGTACGGCCAAAAGTACTGAACCAATGATACATATAAGGACTGCTAACCATAATGAAAAATGTGGTACTGAACCTAAAAAAATTCCTATAATTGGAACCAATAAAACATACAAACTAGTAAAAAAGCCAGCATTAGTGGCAGTTGTAGTAACAAGACCAATCTGTTGAAATAATGCAGCAAATCCTAGTAAAGTTCCTAGGGTCAAACCATAAACTATCAAAGATTTTGAATCTATTTTTTTGGGTAAACCAAAAAATGGTAGGATTGTTAATAATAAAAATGCTCCAATCAGGAATCTTATTGCCGTAAATTGAAGAGGAGACCAAAAGTCCATGGCAATTTTTTGCGGTATAAAAGTTGAACCCCAAATTAATGAAGCAATTAAAAGTATTAAAGCTCCTTTTAAATTGTCAGGGTATGTTTTTAACAAAATATTTACTCAGAATCCTTCTGAGCAAGTATTTGTTTTCCATTATACATTCCAGTCTTAAGATCGATGTGATGAGGTCTATGAAGCTCACCAGAGTCTTTATTTTCTACAAAAGTTGGTGCCTTAGTTTTATGACCTAATCTTCTCTTACCTCTTCTAGAGGGACTAACTTTTCTTTTTGGAACAGCCATTCTTGTATCTCCAAATTATCAATGTGGTTTTATAAATGTATAATTCTATGCAGGCAAGTGGAAAGATTAATTAATAAATAAACAGGTACCACAAAGATAATATAATGCCTTAGGGTCATTATAGTTACTTATATTGGTAAAAAGAGCTTCAAACCTGTATTCAATACCTAGATTCTTATTAATAATTTCGTTTTTCATACCAATTTCGTTTATCAGAAATGGTAAAAAATTCGAAAAACGACTTTTTTTCTTATAAATTCTTTTAACATTATATTCATCTATTTCTGCTAAACTTGCCGCTTTTTCTATTGCATCATCCAAAGATCCTATTTCATCAATTAAATTGAATTTAAGAGCATCTTTACCGGTCCATACTTGACCTTTTGCTAATTTATTAACATCCTCAATCGATATATTTCTTCCTTCAGAAACTAGGTTAATAAATTTATCATATATATTTTGAATAATAATTTTATTTAAATTAATTAATCTTTCATCAGGTCTTTTTGAGTAAATACCTCTGTAAGTATCAGAAAATACCGATGATGATACTCCATCCTCATTTAATCCAATTTTGTTAAAGGTCCCTTCAGCATTAAATATTACTGAAGCTACTCCAATAGAGCCTGTAATAGTTAAATCTTCTGCAAAAATATAATCTGTTGAAGCAGCAACCCAATAGCCACCTGAAGCGGCAACGCCACCCATAGATGTTACTATAGGAATATTCTTTTCTTTTACACGAATTAATGCATCTCTTATTAATTCTGACGCAAATACTGAGCCACCTGGAGTATTAACTCTTACTACCATTGCTTTTATTTGATCATTTTTTAAAGCTTTATCAAATAAAGCAGAAATATTATCTCCACTTGCTGCGCCAGAAGTTTGATAACCATCAATAATTGGACCTAAAATATTTACAACTGCAACAGTATTTTCTTCATCATTATTTTCTTTGGACATAAAGTAATTTCTATAATCAACATGCTTCCATTCATTTTCATCCTTAGAATATTCTTTTTTAAAATATTTTTCTAAATCTCCCCTTTTTACCAAACTATCAATTAATTTATATTCAACTGAAGCTTTGCCCCAATCACCTCCATTTTGTTCAAGTATCTGATCAATATTATTTAAAAAATAATCAATTGATCCTAGGTTAAGTTCTCTATTTCTTTCAATTACATCAGTAATCTCTTTCCATATATTGCTAAAGAGATTTAGGCGTTGATTCTTATCGTCCTCACTCATTGATGAAAGAGTTAAATTTTCAAATGCTGTTTTAAACTGACCCTCAGAAAGATTAATTACTTCCAAACCAATTTTGTCAAAAAAGTCTTTAAAAAAGAGTCTTTTCGAGGAAAAGCCTTGAAACAAAACTCCTCCTGATGGATAAGAAATAATTTCTGTAGATGGAGATGCTATAATATATGCGCTCTGGGAAAAGAAGTCTGAATAAGCAATTATAAATTTACCCGAAAGTTTAAAATCTTCTAATTGATTGGTAATCTTAAGTAACTCTGCAGGATAGCCACCTAAAAAATCACTTAAATCAATAAATATCCCTAAAATCTTATCATCATTCTTAGCGCCTTCAATCGCATTAAGTAGTTGATGTAAATCAATTTGAGGTGTATTTGTTTCTTGAAAAAAAATATCCCCTAAATCTGTATTAAATGTCTTCTCTTCAACTATTAAACCTTCCATAGGAATATATAACGCAGAACCATCCTCGACATCTATTGGTCTATCTAATGAAGAAAATCGCAGGAAAAATACTATACCTGCAATAATTATCAAACCAGTCAAAAGTTTTGGCAAAAATAAAATAAAACTTATTAAGTTTTTAAAGAAAATTTTTGAGATATTTAATATTTTTTTTAAAAAATCGACCATTATTATAGTTTAATATTTGTAATTATTTTCCTTTTCATTGCCTTTTAATGAATAGAAATAAATCAAAGGAATTATACCTACTATAGTAAAAGTCAATAAATACCAGAGACCACTCTTATTTATATCATGCAACCTTCTTATTGATACTGAAATTTCAGGTATCAGAAGAAATAAATTAAAGGTAAAATTAAGTCCAGAAAACAAAACTGTTTCAAGAAATGTCAGAGATAAGAATAATAATACCCTAAATAATTGCCAGTGCCAAAACTCTGCTCTTGAAGATCTACCTTCAAAATCAAAATACCTTACAAAACAAGCTGTAACAGAATTTATGACATCATCAACAAACTTCACAATAAAATTATATAGAGAATCTATCTCCGAGATAAACCTTTCTGACATCTTCATTACCTACAATATCACTAGGCTCACCTTCAATTAGAACTGAGCCCTCATGAATAAGTACAGCTCGATCTATTAGAGTAAGTGTTTCTCTGACATTATGGTCAGTAATAAGAACACCGACACCTCTTTCTTTCAAATGTGAAACTAATTCTCTGATTTCACCAACTGCAATAGGATCTATACCTGCAAATGGCTCATCTAAAAGTATATATTTTGGATGTGAGGCTAAACATCTAGCAATCTCTACTCTTCGTCTTTCTCCTCCTGAAAGTGATAAAGCAGGAGTTCTTCTTAAATGATCAATATCAAATTCCTTTAATAGATGATCTATTTCTTCTTCTACTTTTTGTTTGTCTTCTTCTAAGATTTCTAAAATTGCTTTAATATTATCTTCGACAGTTAGTCCTCGGAATATAGATGCCTCTTGAGGTAAATAACCAATACCATTTTTAGATCTTTTATAAATCGGTAGATCGGTAATATCTTCACCATCTAAAATAATTGAACCTGAGTCAGGTTTTATTAAGCCTATAATGGTATAAAAAAGAGTTGTTTTACCCGATCCATTTGGGCCCAATAAACCTATAGCCTCACCACACTTGAATTGGAATTCTACTTCTCTAACAACCGGTCTTCCAGAAAATGATTTACTTATTTTATTTATTATAAGTCCCTCATCACTATTTTTTACTAAAATAGGCTTTTGATCTTCAGCGATCATTTTATTGTTCCCCTTTATTACTTTGATCTACCAATACCCCTTTGACTCTCTCCTGGTCAAGTTTATCATCAAAAATTTCAATTTTTCCTGAATTTATATCTAAAATAAGTTTGTTTCCATTAATCATAGACATTTGATTTTTTAGTATAACATTTTCAGACATGATGATCTTTTCATCATTCACATTATAAGTTGCTAAATTACCAGTTATAGAAGTTGAGGCATTATTTTTAATCAAAATATTTCCAGAGGCTAACATTTTATAAAAACCTTCCTGACTGAAACTATTATCAAAGAAAAGTTCAATTTGGTCGGCCGTTAAATAGGCCGAACCCTGTTTGAGAATAACATTTCCGGAAAAACCAATAGTTTTTTGCTCTCTTTCGATAAACATATTTTCTGAGGTAATTTCATAAGGTTCATCTCTCTCTATAGAAAAATTATTACCTTCTTCAGATAGTCCAATATCAGTGAGGAAAAAAGAAAAAAGAATTAATAGTGCTATAATATTTTTCCTAATCATTTTCTAACTCACTTATTGGTTTTGAAATTTTTAGCCTAATACCTGATGAAAAGAAAATTTTTGATCCTTTGTCATGAATTTCGATTTTCCCTGCGTCAAAGTTTATATTATCTTTACCACCAATAACTGGACCATCAATAAAAATAAAGGATGTATCAAGATTCATTGACACAGAATTAGCAATAAATGAATATCCATCAAATGTTTTTCCCTGAAGATTATCAAATAAAATAGCTGAGTTAGTTGATGCAAGATATTTTGCATAATTAGATAACAAATTAATGGTGAGTACATCTTTATCGTAAAATTCTAAATTTACTTTTTCTAACTCTATATCTTTAAGTTCTGGTCCTAGTGGACTAGCTCTATTTGCAGTTAATTTATAAAAACTTCCATCAGATGTATTTCCTGTTAATAGTGGTTTAATAACTCCAGAAGTAGAATCAAAAGTTAATCTGGAGTAATTATCAATGTCACTATCATCTACAACAAAAACCTTTTTGGTACTGATGTATTGAAAAACAATAAATAAGATAAAAATAAATATAAAAATCGGTAAAATAAGCTTTAACCTTTTTATTTTAGTCTTGTCTATTTGATTTTTAGATCTAATTTCATTCATAACTAATGTCTAAAAATATCGATTTCAGACCATCCATTTAAATCTAAATATGCTCTTGTAGAAATAAAATTGAAACAATCTTGTGCTAACTCTTTTCTGTTTACTTTCTCTAATTTATCTTCAAGTATTGATTTTAATTTATGTAAATGTAGAACATCAGAAGCTGCATAAGTTTTTTGCTCCTCGCTAAGTTCTTCTAGACTCCAGTCAGATGTCTGCTCATTTTTTGATAACTCAATTCCTAGTAACTCTTTACATATGTCTTTTAAGCCATGCTTATCAGTATATGTTCTTGCTAATTTTGAAGCTATTTTTGTACAGTAAATTGGAGCACAATCAATGTCTAAATAATGTTTAATAACGGCAACATCAAAACGTGCAAAGTGAAAGATTTTTTCACAATTTGGATCACTTAGTATTTTTTTTAAATTAGGTGCATCATAATTACTTCTATCGAATTGTAATAAATGAGCTGTCCCATCACCTGAAGAAAGTTGTATTAGGCACAAAGGATCTCTCTCTGGAATTAATCCTAGGGTTTCAGTATCGATGGCAACGCTATCTCCAAAATCAAGGTTTTTGGGTAAATCACCTTTATACATAGTAATAGTCATACGATCATTCTTTGGTAATTAAATAAAATAAGTTAAAATAATATATAGAACTATACAGCATATATTTATTATAAAAAATAATATTTCAAAAGAGTGCTACCTATGGCGACATTATATCATTATCCTTTATGTCCTTTCAGCAGGAAAATAAGACTATTATTGAGAGAAAGAAATATTGATCCTGACCTTATAACAGAAGCATTTTGGCAAAAAAGAAAGGAATTTATTAGAACTAATCCTTCTGGTGATGTGCCAGTCCTGATAATCGAAAAAATTAAGATTTGCGGTCATTATGCCATAACTGAATTTTTGGAAGAAAAATTTGAAACCACTTTTCCTGAAGATATTAATGAAAAAAATGAATGTCGAAGAATTATGGATTGGTTCGACAGCAAATTTCATTCAGAAGTATTAAAAATTATTCTTCATGAAAAAGTTGAAAGACAATTTCTTAATGTAGAGCAAGGTGGGGGGTTACCGAGATTAGATAGAATTAAAGTTGGGATTCATAATCTAAATTACCATCTCAAATATATTGAAAATTTATTAAATGATAGATTTTGCCTAGTTTCAGAAAAAGTAAATAATGCTGACTTTACTGCTGCAGCTCATATTTCTTGTTTAGATTATCTAGGAGATATTCCTTGGAAAAGGTATCCAAGATTGAAAGAGTGGTATGCTAAAATTAAAAGTAGACCAAGCTTTAGGTCTCTATTAACTGATCAAATCATGAGCATCCCTCCAAGAGGAAAATATGTCTCACTCGATTTCTAACAAAGGTGAAATAACCAAGAAAAAGAAACTTATAATTGAGAAATCTCAAGCTTTAGGGTTTGATGTTATTGGTTTTGCAAATCCAAAATTACCAAAAAGTGTAAAAAAAAATTTAGATAGTTTTCTCAAATCAAATTTTCATGGGGAAATGGATTGGTTGGCTAAAAACAAGCATAGAAGAGAGTCTCCCGAAAATCTATGGTCAGATGTAAAAACTGTTATTTCTTTGGGATCAAATTATGGGCCTCATAAAAATCCATTAGAAAATTTAATTAACAAGGATTACGGAAATATTTCTGTGTATGCTAGAGGCGAAGATTATCATAAGATAATTAAAAAAAATTTGAAAAAATTTGGAGGTTGGTTAGCGAAAGAATTAAACTGCAATTTAAAAGTTTTTGTCGATACTGCCCCAATTATGGAAAAAAATATTGCTGAAATAGCAGGAATAGGATGGCAAGGAAAACATTCAAACATAGTCAGTAAGAATTATGGTTCATGGTTATTTTTATCAGAGATTTTTTTAGATGTATTTATAAGTGAGGATATTGAAGAAAAAGATAACTGTGGAACCTGTAAAAAATGTCTAAAAATTTGTCCGACAGATGCCTTTATAGATAAATACAAAATGGACGCTAGAAAGTGCATATCCTATTTAACCATAGAGCATAAAAGTCAGATTCCACTAGAGTATAGAAATAAAATAGGTAATAGAATATATGGCTGTGATGATTGCCTAGCTATATGTCCTTGGAATAAATTTGCTTCAAAATCTAAGGAAATAAAGTTTCTAACTAACAAAAAAGAAGAAGATCTAAAATTATCAAAACTATCAAAATTAAGTGATCAAGAATTTAGAAATTTTTTCTCATCGTCACCAATTAAAAGAATTGGCAGAAACCGTTTTATAAGAAATGTATTAATCGCTATAGGTAATTCTGATAACAGATCTTTATCAAAAGATGCATTAGATAATTTAAAAGATGAGTCACCATTGGTTAGGGGTGCAGCTATTTGGGCTCTTAGGAAGCTACTTAACAACAAAGAAATAAGTAACATCAAAAAGAAATATATAATTAATGAAAAAGACAGGTCAGTTATTAGTGAATGGGACAATGATATTTCTTAGTTAGTTATTGTAAACATCAAGGATTGCTTCTCCCAAACTTTTAAGATCACTATCACTAGATAAACTATGATCACCATTTTTATTAAAACTTACATTGATATCATCTGATAAAAAACTAGACATTAAATCTAGAGATAATTTCCAGGGAACGGAATCATCTTTAATACCGTGAAAAATTCTTATTGGAATATTTAAGTTAATTTTATCTTTCAAAATAAGATGTTTTCTTCCATCATCAATAAGATTTTTTGTAATTCTATAACTAGAATCGTAATCCTCCACATATCTCTCAATGTAACCTTGTGATTTAATTAATTTTTTTTCTTTCAATGAAAATTTTTTCCACATTAGGTTTTCTGTCATATCTAATGCTGGTGCAATTAGAATTAAACCTTTTACTTTTTTTCGTCTTTTCAATGAAACTAAAGTAGATATCCAACCTCCCATCGAAGAGCCAATCAAAATAACTTCATTATCTATTATTTGATCCATAATTTTGATGCCGTTATTTAGCCAGTCTGATATGACACAATTATTAAATTCCTTTGAAGATCTTCCATGGCCAAAATAGTCAAACCTAAAAAAGTTAATCCTATTTTTTTTAGAAAAATTTGAAAGATATTGAGCTTTAGTACCGCTCATATCGGAATTTAAACCTCCAAACCATAACAAACTCTTTTTATTTTTATGATAAATTTGCTCTTTATAGGCTATAAAGTCTCTCTTGTTAGTATATAATTTTTTGAAGGATTGACCCATAGGATTTAAATGCCTCAGATTGATATTAAAAATATAATACAGATTATACCTAATATGGAAATAGGTGGAGCAGAAAAGACAGTCCTAGAAATTGGAGCTTATTTAAAAAATACTCATTATGAACCTATTGTTTTGACAAGCGGAGGAGGAATGATTGAGAATTTAAAAGAAAAAAAAATTAAGGTATTAACAAGAAAAATAGATCAAAAAAATCCATATACAATATTTACAAATATTGAAAAATTTAAAAATATATTTCTAGAAAACAAAATTTCTCTAGTTCATGCAAGATCAAGAGCTCCAGCGTGGTCAGCTTATTATGCTTCAAAAAAATTAAATATTCCTTTCATAACTACATGGCATGGCCATGCAGAAAACTCGTCTTACTTTAAAAAAAAATATAATTCAATTATGCTAAAGGGTAATGCTGTTATAGCTAATTCAGAATATACTGCGAAAAAAATAAGCGAAAATTACAGTTATGACATCTCAAATATAGATATAATACCTCGAGGAGTAAGTTCTTCAGATTACACTTCAAATAATTTTTCAGAAAAAGAAATAATAGATTTAAAAAGAAAATGGATTATTAAAGATGATCAAAAAGTTATACTCCTTCCTGCTAGATACTCAAAGTGGAAGGGCCATGAACTTGCAATAAGGGCTTGTTCAAAAATTGTTGAAGAAAATCCCAAATTAAATATTTCTATAATTTTTATTGGTAATAAAGAAGGAAATGAAAAATATGTCAGTAATTTAGAAAAATTATCTAATACCCTAGGGCTTTCAAATTATATAAAAATACTAGGAAATTTCGAAAATATGCCTCTTGCTTATCATATATCTGACATAATATTATATCCATCAATAATTCCCGAACCATTTGGAAGAGTACCAATAGAAGCTCAGGCAGCTGGCAAAATAATTATTGCATCTAATAATGGGGGTATGACTGAAACAATAAAAGAAGGTGAAGATAATACCGGCTTTAGGATTAAAAACAATGACGTGGAGGATCTAAAAAACAAAATTAATTTATCCTTAAATCTTAATGATGATGAGATTAGTAATTTAAGGAAAAGAGCGATAGAATATGTTGATAAAAACTTCTCACTTGAAAATATGTGCAAAAAAACACTTGATGTTTACGATAGAATATTAAATGTTTCTAAAAAGTAATTTATTAAGAAAACTAAAAATGGAGATAAATCTATAACTAGAAATTTTAGGAATAACTCTTCGAGTTCAAAAGGGCCAAGAGTTAATGGGCAAATAGAGGCAAATGAAGTTCTTTTAATTGACTCTAAAGGCGGAAAAAAAGGTATCACTTCAATAGATGAGGCATTAAGTTTTGCAAAGCAAGAGGGTTTAGATTTGGTAGAAATATCACCTAAGGCAAATCCTCCTGTATGCAAAGTTATTGATTATGGAAAGTATAAATATCAAGCTCAAAAAAGAGCTAACGAGGCTAAAAAGAAGCAAAAAAATATTGATGTAAAAGAAATCAAATTTAGACCAAATATCGATACACATGATTATAATGTAAAAATGAAAAGTGTTGAAAAATTCATTGGTGAGGGAGATAAAGTCAAGGTTACTCTTAGGTTTAGAGGTAGAGAAATGGCTCATCAAGACAGGGGTACAGATTTACTAGAAAAAATTAAAGTTGAATCAGACGAATTTGCAAAAGTTGAACTACTTCCTAAATTTGAAGGAAGGCAAATGGTAATGGTATTAGCTCCAAAATAAATTTCTTTAGTTGTATTAATTAAAAAAATATTATAAACCAATCTAACTAATCTTCCGGCAGGGCATGCCGTGTTTGATTATTGAATGCCAAACTATAATTTATTAAAAAATAGGAGATGCAAAATGCCCAAATTGAAAACCAAAAGCGGTGTAAAAAAGCGCTTCAAAGTTACTAGCTCAGGAAAGATTATAGCAGCTAAAACCGGTAAAAGACACGGTATGATAAAGCGCACACCTAAACAAATCCGCAATAAGCGCGGAACATCTCTTCTTTCTAAACCAGATAGCAGGATTGTAAAAAAATTCCTGCCATATTCATAAAGGAAGAAAATAATGACAAGAGTAACAAGTGGAGCATCGAGCCATTCTAGACATAGAAAGATTATTAAAAGTGCAAAAGGTTATTTTGGGAGAAGAAAAAATACCTTCCGCGCAGCTAATCAAGCTGTAGAGAAGGCAGGTCAATATTCCTATAGAGATAGAAAAAAAAGAAAAAGAAATTTTAGATCATTATGGATACAAAGAATTAATGCTGCTGCTAGATTAAATGGTATTAATTATGCAAATTTTATGAATGGTCTTTCAAAAGCTAATATTGAAATAGATAGAAAAGTTTTATCTGATATTGCAATTTCAGATCCTGAAACATTTAAAGATTTAGTTAATAAAGCTACATCCGCATTAAAATAAATCTTAATTTATGTTAATGTAATTATTGATGCAATTTAGAGCATCAGGAAATAATTATGGAAAATTTAAATTCTATTAAAAAAGAAATACTTCAAAAAATTAAATCAGCTGAAAGTGATGATAATGTTGAAGAAATCCGTATCAGAGAGTTAGGAAAAAAAGGAAGGATTACAAAGCTCCTTAGTGAATTAGGAAAATTAAATCAGGAAGAAAGAAAAAAATTAGGACCTGAAATAAATGACCTTAAAAATAAAGTCCTCGAAGAGATAGAAGAAAAGAAAGAGTTTTTTTTAGACCAAACGCTAAACAAAAAACTCTTAGAAGAAAAAGTTGATGTAACTTTGCCTGTAAAATCGAGTCAAAATACAAATGGAAGAATACATCCAGTTTCTCAAGTTTTAGATGAAATAACTGAAATTTTTGGTTCACTTGGTTATGAGATTGCTGATGGACCAGATATTGAAACAGAGTATTACAATTTTAATGCTCTCAATATTCCTGAATCTCATCCAGCAAGGCAAATGCATGATACCTTTTATTTTGACGAATTTGATAAAGATCAAGGACAATCAGTCTTAAGAACACATACTAGTCCAGTTCAAGTTAGAACCATGGAAGAAGGAAAGCCTCCTTTTAGATTTATATCCCCTGGAAGAACCTATAGATGTGACTCTGATCAAACACATACACCAATGTTTCATCAAATTGAGGGTTTGTCAGTTGATAAAGAAACTAACCTCGGTCACTTGAAGTGGACACTAGAAACTTTTTTATCCTCCTTTTTTGAGATTAAAAACACAAAAATTCAGATGAGACCGAGTTATTTTCCCTTTACCGAACCATCATTAGAAATAGATGTTTTGTGTGACAGAAGTGGACCTGTTTTAAAAATTGGCGAAGGGTCAGACTGGCTAGAAGTTGCTGGCGCAGGTATGGTTCACCCTAATGTCTTAAAATCAGCAAATATAGATCCTGACATTTATCAAGGATTTGCTTTTGGTTTTGGTTTAGACCGTTTAGCACAATTAAAATATGGTATTCCGGATTTAAGAACTTTCTTTAGTGGAGATATTAGATGGCTTAGGCATTACGGTTTCTCAGCCTTAGATATTCCAACATTATCTAGAGGATTAAAGAAATGAAGTTTACTTTATCTTGGCTTAAAGAGCATTTGGAAACTAATTCCTCATTAGATGAAATAACTAATAATCTAACTGAAATTGGCTTGGAAGTGGAAGACATCATCAATCCAGAAAAAGATTTAGAAGATTTTATAGTTGGAAAAATATTAACTTCAGAAAAACACCCTAACGCAGATCGCCTTAGTGTTTGTAAGGTTGATATAGGAAATGAAATAAAAGAAGTAGTTTGTGGCGCTCCAAATGCAAAAGAGGGCTTATTAACAATATATGCTCCTCTTGGAAGTATAATACCAAAATCTAAGATGGTTATTCAAAAAACTAAGATTAGAGACATCGTATCTTACGGAATGCTTTGCTCGGGAGATGAATTAAATATTGATAATGAAAACGAAGGTATAATTGAGATCAAAAAAGCTAAGGCAGGAGATAAAGCCTCTACAGCATTAGGTGATCTTGATCCTGTAATCGAAATTGCAATCACACCAAATAGACCTGACTGTCTTGGGGTTTATGGTATCGCTAGAGATCTAGCCGCTAAGGGTCTTGGAAGACTTAAGGTAACAAAAATAAATACACTTAAAAGTCATGAAGAAAGTATTCCTGTTTACACAAAATCTACTAAAAATAATAACTTTTGTAATATCTTTGCAGGTAGATTGATTGAAGGGATTGAAAATAAAGAAAGTCCAGACTGGCTAAAAAACCGTTTAGAGAAAATAGGTCTTAGAAGTATTAATGCTGTCGTAGATATAACAAATTTTCTAACATATGATCGAGGAAGACCTCTTCATGCATATAATTCAGATCTGATATCAAAAGATATAGGGGCAAGACTTGCAAAGACAGGTGAAAAAATTAAAGCTCTTGATGGTAAAGAATATATCTTAGATGAAGAAACATGTGTAATTGCAGATAGTGAAAAAGTTCTTGGTATTGCCGGTATTATTGGTGGAGAAGAATTTGGTTCAGAGATAGAAACAAAAAATATATTTTTAGAATCTGCTTTCTTTGATCCGATTCATATTGCGCGAACGGGAAGAAAATTAAATATTAATTCTGACGCAAGATATAGATTTGAAAGAGGTACCGACCCAAATTTTGTTTTAGAAGGATTGGATATAGCTACAGAAATGATTCTAGATATTTGTGGTGGAAAAGCCAGTAAGACAAGCATTGCTTTGCATGAAGATTTTAAAAATAACGAAATAAATTTCGATATAAAATTAATTGAGAAAATTTCTGGAATAAAAATTTCCTCAAAAGATATAAAAAAAATACTGTTATCGCTTGGTTTTGAGATTGATAAAAATTTTAAGATAACAGTTCCCTCATGGAGACCTGATGTTAGTTTACCAATAGATATTGTAGAAGAAGTAATTAGAATTTATGGACTAAATAATGTTGAGTCTATACCACTTAAAAATTCTGAACAGCCTTCAAAACCTATACTTACTAATTCTCAAAAAAATACAAATTTAATAAGAAGAAACCTTGCTTCAAGAGGATTAATAGAAAATATCTCTTATTCATTTGTTAGTTCTGAATTCTCTGATTTATCACCTAAGGGCAGGAAACCCATACAACTATTAAATCCAATATCTGAAGAATTATCAGATATGAGAGCATCTCCATTAATTTCTTTGATAAGTAATTTTCGTGAAAATAAAAATAGAGGATTTAATGATATAGGAATTTATGAAATTGGACCTGGTTTTAGCGGACCAAAGCCTGGCCAACAAAATTCAATTGCCGCTGGTTTAAGAACTGGAATATACAAATCAACAGGTACTGAGAGACATTGGCAAGGTAATGAAAAAGCAGATGTTTTTGATGTGAAAAGTGATGTATTTTCTTATTTTGATTTAATTAATATTCCAAATGATTCATACACATATGTTATTCCTGGGTCAGATTGGTATCATCCCGGAAGATCAGCAAATATAGTTTCTGGAAAAGGAGGAATTTTGGCTTCCTTTGGTGAAATTCATCCAAAAATCTTATCAAAACTTAATATTCCTTCATGTGTAGGGTTTGAAATATACTTAGATGAGATTCTAAAAGTTATTAATACTCAAAATGATAACAAAGAATTTACTTTTTATAATTTACAGGCTGTAAAAAGAGATTTTTCTTTTGATATACCAATGAATATAAGCTCATCAATATTAATTGATGCTATAAATTCATGTAAGATTGATCTTATTGATGACATCAAACTTTTTGATCAATTTATCTTAGAAAACTCAAAAAAATCCCTGGCAGTGGAAGTTACTATTCAACCAAAAAAAGAGACTCTAAAGGATAATGAAATAGACTCTATTTGTGAAAAAATAATTAAAGCAATTGAAAAAGCCACAAGTGGAAAATTAAGAAGCTTATAGGGGACTAATAAAAGTGCAAAATACTAAGAATATAAGAAATTTTGCAATTATTGCACATATCGATCACGGTAAATCAACTCTCGCTGATAGATTAATACAATTCTGCGGTGGTTTATCCGAAAGAGAAATGAAAGATCAGGTCTTAGACTCTATGGATATTGAAAGAGAAAGAGGTATTACAATCAAAGCTCAAACAGTTAGGTTAAATTATAAAGATAGTAATTCTAACGAGTATCAATTGAATCTTATCGATACACCTGGCCATGTTGATTTTTCATATGAAGTTAATAGATCTTTATCGGCTTGTGAAGGTTCAATTCTTGTAGTAGATGCTGCTCAAGGTGTAGAGGCGCAAACTTTAGCAAATGTTTATCAAGCTATTGACCTAAATCATGAAATTATTCCTGTAATAAATAAAATAGACCTGCCAGCTGCTGAACCAGATAGAGTTTGCCGTCAAATTGAGGAAGTAATAGGACTTGATGCTAGTGATGCAATCAAAGTTTCTGCTAAAACTGGTGAGGGTATAGAAGATATATTTGGCGCTCTAATTGAAAGATTACCTCAACCAAAAGAAGATACATCGGAAACCTCTAAGGCATTGCTTGTTGATAGTTGGTATGATTCTTATCTTGGAGTTGTAGTCCTTGTAAGAGTTATTGCAGGGGAATTATCAAAAGGACAAAAAATAAAAATGTTAGGAACTAATAGCTCCTATACAATTGATGAAGTTGGTATTTTCACACCTAAAAAAGTTTCTCTTAAAGCAATACAAGCTGGTGAGATTGGATATATAATTGCAGGAATAAAAAATGTTTCTGATACACAAGTTGGAGATACAATTACTGATTTCCAAAAGCCATGTAAAGATGCTCTTAAAGGTTTCAGACCATCTCAACCATCAGTTTTTTGCGGCTTATTTCCTACTGATAGTGGAGACTTTGAGGATCTTAGGGACTCTATAGAAAAACTTAGTCTCAATGATTCAAGTTTCCAATATGAAACAGAAAATTCTGCAGCTTTAGGATTTGGATTCCGATGTGGTTTTCTCGGTCTACTACATTTGGAAATAGTTAGAGAAAGAATAGAAAGGGAATTTAATATAGATTTAATAACCACTGCTCCATCAGTTATATATAAAATTCATCTTACTAACGGTGATGTAATTGAACTTCATAATCCAGCAGATATGCCGGAAGTAACTAACATTAAGGCTATTGAAGAACCTTGGATAAAAGCGACTATATTAGTTCCTGATGAGTATTTAGGTGCAGTTCTAAAATTATGTGAGGAACGTAGAGGTCACCAAGTTGACCTAACATATGCAGGTACAAGAGCAATGGTCGTTTATGATTTACCTCTAAATGAAGTTGTTTTCGACTTTTATGATAGACTAAAATCAGTATCAAGTGGTTACGCAAGCTTTGATTGGCAACTGGAAGACTATAAAGCAGAAAAGCTAGTTAAGATGTCAGTTTTAGTTAATGAAGAGCCTGTTGATGCCTTATCAATAATAGTTCATGCGGATAGGTCATTTAACAGAGGCAGAACAATGTGTAAAAAATTAAAAGATCTTATACCTCGTCATCAATTTAAAATTCCAGTGCAAGCAGCTATTGGTGGCAAAATAATAGCGAGAGAAACAATACCTCCTTTTAGAAAAGATGTGACCGCTAAATTGTATGGTGGGGATGTAACACGAAAGATGAAATTACTGGAGAAACAAAAAAAAGGTAAAAAGAAAATGCGAGAATTTGGCCAAGTTAATATTCCGCAAGAAGCATTCATTTCAGCTCTAAAGTTTGATGATGAATAAACATATAAATTATAGGAGAGGTGGCCGAGCGGTCGAAGGCGCACGCTTGGAAAGCGTGTAGGCGAGTAATCGTCTCGCGGGTTCGAATCCCGCTCTCTCCGCCATAAACTAATTCTTAATTTAAGATTTGTTAAAATTAAATATTCTGTATAAATTTATTTTTCTAATTTATTAAAGGCCCTAATAATGAGTTTCACTAAAATAAAAGATATAGAAAAATTATCAGAATTTTCAAATCAGGAATCTCAATTAATTGAATTAGAAAGACAGAAAATATACGATGCAGATTCTTTCTTTCAGGATATATTGGATGAACCTTTTAGGGTTATAGGCAAAGTTTACAAAAAAAATAGCAATGAAGATATACAAGAAATTCTTAGAGACATCATACCAGTAAATTTACAAGCCAAAGCTTTTTACAAAACTTGGGTTTCTGATATGGCAGGAGTTTGTGAAATCTTTTGTGATACCTTAAAGAGTGAATCTATTAGTTTTTGTTTGGGAACAGAAAGAGGTTGCAGTCGCTACCATATTGACAATGTTCCCATGCGTTTACTTGTAACTTATTCAGGTCAAGGTACAGAATGGCTTCCTAATGAAATAGCCAACCGTATTGCATTTGAGGAAGGCCTACCTAATAAAAAAATTGTCAGGGACTGCTCAAAGATTCAGCATATAAATACTTGGAATATAGCTATTTTTAGAGGTGGCTCTTCAGGATTATTACATCGCACTCCAGATTCAGCATTAAAAAATCCCTCAATCTTAATGCGACTAGATCATGAAACCTTTTGGGACAATATTCTCCAACAACAACAAAATGTTTTAACTCCTCAAATTTAAGTACCACAAAAAGTTTGTAATACTTTTTCGGAATCATTTGGAGGATTTAAGTATTCATCCTCTATATTTATCATAGAGCTATAAGGATCTTTCAAAATTTTTACATATTCTTTTATCTTACTTAAATCTCCCTCTTCAGCCTTCTTTAATGCTTTTTCAATTATATGATTTCTTGGAATAATTCTCGGATTATTAACTTCCATAATCTTTCTTAATTGCTCAAAAGTTTTTGACTCTTTTTTTAATCTAACTTTCCATTTTTTATGCCAATATAAAAATTCTTCAGCCTTAAAAAATTCTTCATCTGGTAAAGTGTCTTCACTTAATAATCTAAATGTATTTGTAAAATCAGCTTTATGTTTTTGCATAACATTTAATAGTTCACTTATTAAATCTTTATCTTCATTCTCTTTAGTTAATAAACCTATTTTCAGTCTCATCATATCAAGCCATTTACTTTGATATAAATCTGCAAATGTATTTATAGCCTCTTCTGCTAATTTAAGAGCATTTTCATGTTTATCGCTTATTAAAGGTAGGATTGTTTCAGCTAATCTGGCTAAATTCCATTGAGTAATTATAGGTTGATTGGCAAAAGAATATCTTCCTTGATGATCAATAGAACTAAATACCGTCAAAGGATCATAATGATCCATAAATGCACAAGGGCCATAATCAATTGTTTCACCAGATAATGCCACATTATCAGTATTCATTACCCCATGAATAAAGCCTATTCTCATCCAATTAGTAACCAAATCTGCCTGCTGTTCAATTATTGTATATAAGAAATTGAGTGCTTTACTTTTAGACTCTATAAGATTTGGAAAATGTCTTTCTATTGTGTAATTAAAAAGTTTATTTACTAAATCTTTATCTTCTTGAATAACCGCAAACTGAAATGTTCCAACACGAATGTGTGATTTCGATATTCTAGTTAATATTGCGCCTGGATATTTTTGTTCTCGGATAACATCTTCGCCAGTTTCAACTACTGCAAGACTTCTACATGTAGGAATATTAAGATAATGCATAGCCTCACTAATTATATACTCTCTCATCATTGGTCCAATTGCAGCTAATCCGTCACCACTTCGAGAGTAAGGTGTTGGACCTGATCCTTTGAACTGAATATCAAATCTTTTATCTCCTAACACATGTTCGCCTAATAAAATTGCTCTTCCATCTCCTAAAATTGTAAAATGGCCAAATTGGTGGCCAGCATAAGCTTGTGCAATAAGGGAGGATCCTTCTGGAATTATATTTCCACTGAGTAAGTTTGATATATCTTCAGGCTTAAGTGACGAAAAATTAAATCCTAGTTCAGTAGAAAGGTCATCGTTAAAAATTGCTAATTTAGGTGATATCACTTTTCTTGGCTTCACATATGAATGAAATTCATCAGGCAAATTCATATAAGTGTTCTCAAAGTTAAATATATTATTCTGCAAATTTAATCCTTTTTTTTAGTTGATATCTTTTACTTCTACATGCCTGTGAACAATAGCGTACCTCATCCCAATTCTTTTTCCACTTTTTTCTCCAATCAAAAGAAAGATTGCAAATCGGACAAGTTTTATTTGGCAGAGATTTTCTCATTTCACTGTATGTTGCTCAATAAATTTATTAGCTGATTTATATATTTTTTCTTTTCTTTCAGGTTTTATTTTATCTAATGATCTTACTACTAATGATAATCTTGGGTTGGAGCTAAAAAACTGTCTATGGTCATCAATAAATTTCCAATAAAGACCATCTAATGTGTCACACCATTCGTCTTTCTTAAAATTACTCATTTTCAGTATATAATTTGATCCACAAATATATGGTTTTGTTGACATTAATCCTCCATCCGAAAAAGTACTCATACCATATACATTAGGACCCATTACCCAATCAGAGGAATCAACGGACATTTCCATAAACCAATTATATATTTCTTTAGGATTTACTCTGCACAAATTCATTATATTTGAAATTACCATTAATCTATTGATATGATGAGTGTATCCATAATTGATACAATCACTAATTGCTTTATCTAATGGGACGATACCAGTTGAACCATCATACCAAGAAGATTTGAGTTTTCTCTCATTTGAAAAAAAATTTGAATCCTCTTGCTCATCACTCTTCAACTCATAAACAACTTTGATGAACTCTCTCCAGCCTAAAATTTGCCTAACAAAGCCCTCAAGAGCATTTAATGGTATTGATTTATCTTTTGCATATTTTATAGCCTCATTTAGAATTTCTTTAGGTAGCAAAAGACCAATATTCATTAAAGGGCTTATAACTGAGTGAAATAAAAAAATCTCATCTGAATCTATAGCGTCTTCATAATCTCCAAATTTTGAAAATCTTAATTTCAAAAAGTTTTTGAACCATTTTTGTGCTTCTTTTCTATTTGTGGGAAGCCATATTGTTTGTAGTTTACCAGGATGATTACTAAAAAGATTACTTACTAATCCCTGAATGTATTCAAAGTTATTAGATGCATCTACTTTTGGTAAATCAATAATTTTAATATCTTTAGGTAGTTTCTTTCTATTCTCTTCATCAAAAGACCACTTACCTCCTATTGGTTTACCTTCATTATCAATAAGAATATTAAATTTTCTTCTCATTTTTTGATAAAATGATGCCATGAACAATCTTTTATTAGATATTACATCTTCATAATCTTCATGATTTATCAAAAACATTGGACTCTTTAAGATCGAGTATTTGATTTTATTTTTTTCTAAATAATTTAATAATTCATTTCGAAATAATTTATCTGCAATTTCATAAAACTTAACTTCATTAATATCTTGTTCATGAATTACTTTATCTAGTTTTTCTATGTATGTTAATTTTTTGTATTTGTTATCAATTTCTTGATAAAAAACATTATATTGGTTTGCAGATAATTCATCTCTGTAATCTCGCATTGCTGTCAGAAAGAAAGCAATTTTCTGCTTATGATGCTTAATATATGTACATAAACCGATATCTTCAGCCATAAAAATATTGTCACAACCTATTGTTTTCAATTTGTTGATAGGAAATAGTTGATTTCCTAAAATAATCAAAAGTTCCTTTTTCATGACTTATTTTTTATTGTTTCAAAAGCTTTTAAAGCAATACTTCTGGATTCCTTGATATCAACAATTGGCAAAGGGTAATCTTTTCCTAATTCTAAATCGGCCTCATTTAAAATATCCGAAGATGCCTCCCATGGATTAAAAAGATATTTATTTGGTAATTTTGACAATTCTGGAATCCATTTTTTTGTATAAATACCATCTTCGTCAAAATTTTGTCCTTGGGTTATGGGGTTAAAGATACGAAAGTATGGTGCAGCATCAGCTCCGCTTCCAGCAATCCACTGCCAACCAGCAGTATTATTAGCCTTATCTGCATCAACGAGACAGCTGTTAAACCAAGCATGTCCATAATGCCAATGAATTAATAGATTTTTAACTAAGAAAGATCCGACAACCATTCTTACCCTATTATGCATATAACCTGTTTCCCACAACTCTCGCATGCCAGCGTCAATAATTGGATATCCTGTAGAACCTTTCTGCCAAGCCTGTAAATATTCCAAATTATTTGTCCATGGAAAATTATCAAATTTCTTATTAAGGTTCTCTTTTTCAATGAACGGGAAATGATAAAGTAAATAATAAGAGAACTCTCTCCATCCTAATTCACTACAAAAATGATCTATATTCCTATCTTCTTTTAGTGACCTAGCAGCATACCAGATCTGATTAGGAGATATCTCTCCAAACCTAATATGAGGTGATAGCCTAGAGACATTTTTTTTAGAAGGAAAATTTCTTCCATCTTTATAATCATCGATGCCATCTTCGAGAAATAAAGATAGTTTTTTTTGAGCTGCTTTTTCGCCTATATCCCAATGTTCATTAAGTTTATCATACCAGTTAAAACCATTTATAAGATTTAAGGATTTAATATCCTTTGAACCATTAATTTTAAAATAATTAATCTGATTTGGTTGGGGTAATGGAAATCTTGGTTCCTTTTGATTCAAACAACCCTTTCTATAAAATGGAGAAAATACTCTATAAGGGGATCCGTCTGGCTTTGCAACTTGCCATGGCTCCCATAAAAGTAATGAATTAAATGTTTTAACTTCAATATTATTTTCTTCTAAATATAATTTTAGATCTTTATCTCTTTGAATAGAATATGAGTCATATGATCGATTCCAGTAAACACCTTGAATATCATTTTCTGAAATAATTGAAGTAATAATATCTTTATAATTGCCCTTAAAAAAATAAAGGTTGTTATCTAAAGATTTTTTTAATTTTTCTAATGATTTTTGTAACCACCAGTTTTGAGCAGAATCAGTATGTAAGTCAGATTCATCAACAATATAAATTGGAATAATATGACCAGCCTTAGATGCTTCTATAAGTGATGGATTATCAGATAAGCGAAGATCATTCTTAAATATGTGAATAATTCTCTTTGTCATGCAGTAATTTCCTTACCCTCCCAATCAAAAATCTTACCAGTGTCTTGAGGAGTTGTGCTATCTATAACCTTTGTTAAGTAATTAATGGACTGGGATGGTGTAAAAATCTTTCCTTTAGGTGTTCCTCCTTGAAAAGGTTTTGATAAATTTGTGTCGACAGTCCCAGGGTGAAGGCCTATTAATTTTGCAGTCTTATCCTTTCTTGCCAATTCAATTGCTGCAGTCTTAATTATCATATTTAGAGCCGCCTTTGAGGCTCTATAGGCATACCAACCTCCAATTCTATTATCAGATATACTACCTACTCTTGCAGATAAAATACCAATTAAGGCATTTTCATTCCTTCTAATAAGAGGAAAAAAAACCTTGAGGAGTAAAGCTGGTGCAAAAGCATTTACACTAAATATTTTTTGAAAATTATCTAAGTCTAAGGATGATATTGTTTTTTCAGGTTGTAGATCATCATCATGAAGAATTCCAGATGCAATAATAACTTTATCTAAACTATTTTTTGGAATAAAGGATGAAAGCTTCGCATAATCATTTTTATTAGTGAGATTTAGATCCAGATTGACAATTTTTTTATCTTCAACATTATTTTTAGATCTAGAAATAGAATACACTTTCTCTGTAGTATTATCAGATACATAATATTCTAAGAAAGCTTTTCCGATAGAGCCAGTTGTTCCAATTATTGCTACATTTTGCATTGAAGGACCTTGAATAATCTATTTATATGGTAGTAAAAATTATTAAATCAAGTATCTTATTTATTCTCTAAAAGTACGAGCATCATAGAGTCAGCAAGGTTTTTTGAGGAGTTAATTATAGTTTCTCTATCAGTGTTATCGCCAACCTCAAATGTAATTGCAGGTATGCCATATAAAGAATTAAAATAATTTTTTGCTACTCCATTATTGACATTTTTTGTAGGCTTAATTGCAAATTTATAATTACTTTTATCTGATAAATTTTTCAAAAGCCAAGCTTGAGCAAAATTATATCCGGCAATCTCTGATTCATCCTGAATATAAAAAATATTTTCAAATGTAGAGTGAAAATCAATCATAAGAACAATTTTATTATCGTTTAAAATTTTTCTTATATCATCATAGATTATTGAAGTTTCTATTTGTGAAAAAAAACCCCAGTCTCTATTCAAATCTTTCTTTCTTAAATTATGCCTCCAATGACCTAAATCTACTCCATCTGGATTCACTAAAGGATAGCTTATAATATTATAATTACTCAAAAAATCATTCGATAGAGCATTATCATCCAATATTTGCTCGATAAAAGCTTTTAAAGCAAAAGCACCAGTAATTTCTGGAGGATGTTGTCTGCCAATTAATAAAATATATGGATTTTCTAAATCATTTCCTATTAAGATTTTATTAATTGAACGACCTACTGAAGTACTACCTAATTCAGATATAGTAACATTCTTAATATCTCTTATTATTTTATACCAAGTCTCATACCACGCAGATGATAATACTTCCTGAGCAGAAATATATGTATAGTCACTATTAGCCTTAAAAGTTAGAATAACTTTTTTGCCATTATCTTCTATCTTAATATTATCCATTTCGATTTTTTTCCAATTAATAAGGTCATTGCTAACCTTAGGATGGTATCTGTGCTCAAATTTCTCATATAATAATTCTACATAAATTGCTTCCTTATGAGCTGACTTTCTAAAGGCAAACCAGGGGCTTGGATTAATAACAGAGTTATCTTCTGGGCTTAAATATAATCTAATTGAATTTTCTTCTAAAACTTCACATTTTGAAAAATTTGATGATAAGAATTCGCGATCAATTTTGAAAATTTCTGTTTTACAATTCGATGGAGTTGCATTTAATGCGGTAAATAAAAGTATTACCAAAATAGGTAAAATGTTAACAAAATATTTAAGTACTGAATAATTTTGAACTATTTTCATCTCTAGAAGTCATATTTGATATCAAAATAATAGTATCTACCTAAATTATCATGTAAATCAAAATAGTAACCAAAGATATCAGATGAAAGAGGTGCTCTTTCATCAAAAATATTATTAATACCAAATCTTAATCTTGTCTGATTTGAATTTCTGTTAATTGTATAATCTAAATATCCGCTGACTTTATTATATTCATCAATTGTCCAGTACTCGCCATCTTTGGCTCTAACACGAGTTTGAACAAAATCACCAGTATGTTTTAAAAATAAGCCAGCACCCCAATTATTTAATTGCCATAAAAGTTTTAAATTTGCTTGAATTTCAGGAGATCCATCTTTTTTTAATAAATCAGAAAAGCCTTGAATTGAAAATTCTGAAGGAATAAGTCCTTGCTGCTGAGCTTCTAATAACTCAGATACATCTGGACCAGCTTTTTGAATAAATTTGTCAATCTTAGTAGCATTAACAGATATATTAAAGAATCCAATTCTAGATGAAAAATTATAATCAATACCCAAATCAAAGCCACTAATAATTCTAGTATCTAAGTTTCGATAAAAATCTTCTACCCTTGTTATCGCTCCAACTGGACACAAACCCACATTCAAGAAAGATTCTGCCTCAGATGGATCAATACTTTCTCTAATTACATTTTCATTAAATTTAACATTTGAGCAGTTATTTATATCATTACTATTTAAGCGTAAGATCAGGTCTGATAAGATTAAATTATTTTCTCCAAATAAACCTATAGTATCTTCTTTTTCAATTTCCCACCAATCAAGGGAGAAATTCAAATTTTTTACAAAACTAGGATTATAAATCAATCCTATTGAAGTATTTGTCGAATTCTCAGGCTTAAGCTTCTTACTGCCTTGGGCTACTCTTTGAATAGAATAATCGCAGTCATCAATTTGACCTTGGGATCTTATCTGTTGAAGACATAAATATGCGTCATCTCTAGATAACTGTCTTGATACAATACTTTCATTTATTTGTATTAAATTAGGAACTCTAAAACCCTTTGATAAACTACCTCTTATAAATAAATCCTTAGTGACTTCCCATCCAATGGCTATTTTTGGTACTGATTTTGAACCTATATCTGAGAAATCCTCATACCTACCAGCAATTTGTAAATTTAATGACCTTATTAAGGATATATTCATTTCCTCAGATACAAGAGGTACTAAAAATTCTGTATAAACAGAAAATACATCCCTTTTTCCAGAATTATCAGGTGTAGGACTAGAATTCATTACATCACTGACAAAAGGAAATGTATCGCCATCTTTATCTGTATATTTTATAGTGCCATCTAATCTTGGATCCCTGTCATCTTCAAATTTATCTGATCTAAATTCTAAACCACCCGCAAAAGAAACCTTCCCTGATCTCAAAGAAAAAATAGAATTATTAATAATTTTAAAATCAACACTATTAAGTTCTCTTTCCCCTTTTCTATAAACATCAATAATTGCACTTTCTATTGCAGAATCTTTATTTGGGGTTCCGTCTTTTCCAGTTGAAATATAATTTATATAATTACCACCTCCGTTGAATGGGTTATAAGCATTCGGACTAGATAAAGCTAATGCTCTTTCAACAAGTGTATTTGATAACCTATTTGAAGTAATATCATCTGTATTAGCTTTTGAACTAAATACTGCAGTTTCCCAATTCCAATTTCTAAATTCACCCTTTAGTCCAAAAAGAATTCTATATGTATCCTTTTCAACATTTACTTCTCTAGGACCTATATCAACATATCTATACCAATCAATAAGAATTGGTAAACCTTCATCGGGTATGCTCTGAGAAATATCCTGACCAGAAATATCATATGCGATACGATTTGGATTATTGGTGCCATCAGGAAAAGTACGTGGACCAAAAGGATTCCAATAGTTATTCGCTGGAACAATTATTCTAGATGTAGAAAAAGCTGCTGATGGACTGTTATTCTGGGTTGTATCAGATTTATAATAAAGAAAGTCTGAAAAAAAACTTAGATTTTCATTTAAATCATAATCAAATGATATAGAAAGATTGTCTCTTTTAAGTTTAGAATAAATCCATCTTTCTGAATTCATATTATATCTTTTTGTGGCTGTATCAGATGCAATACAAGAGTCATCGCTAAGTTTAACTTTACATTTTGTATCGCCTGCGGGAAAAATTTCAAATTCACCTGCACTATCAGTCAGGTTGTAAAGGTTGAAAAATTCATAATTGCTCACATTTGGTATGACATCAAACTGACCATAGGGTGAGTTCGTTGAATCTCTTCGAAATCTTGTGCTATCCCATTTTGTTCCAGAAATTTCGGGAAAATTACGCCAATCCGAAACACCCATTCTTTCGTCTTCACTAGCTCTTATGGGATCTCTATCATATAAACTATAAAAAAGAGTAAGGTGACCTCTTCCTCCATTTACTTCTGAACCGTATTTGAATATGAACCTGTTGTCAGATCGAGCAAAATTTTCAAACTCTGAATATTTAGCACTTACAGAAAAACCTTCATAGTCTCTATCGAGAACAGTATTTACTACTCCGGCAACAGCATCAGCTCCATATATCGCAGATGCACCATCCCTCAAAATCTCAAGTCTTTCAATACCACCTATTGGAAGAGTATTTGTGTTTACTGAATTTACTGGAATAAAACTTCCGCCTACAGATTCTGATTGAAAACCTGGAGAGTTAATCATTCTTCTTCCATTTAATAATACCAAGGTATTACCGGTCCCTAAATTTCTAAGGTTATACGCACCAATATCTCCTCTTGCACTATTTACGCCGGCAATAGCATTTCCTGCATCGTTAAATTTATTCGTACCTTGCTGAATTATACTTCTAAGTAATTCATCGCCAGAATCAATTCCCAAAAGATCAATTGTCTCAGAATCGATATATGTCGCTGGCAATAGATTATTTATATTTTTATCAGATAACCTTGAACCAATAACAATAACTTCTTCAATTTCTTCAGTTTGGTTATTCTGTGATAAAGCATTGTCTTGAGATAAGACTAGAATGAAAGCTATTATTATATATCTATGTATGGGCATATTCTCTTTAATTAAGTGAAGTAAAAGTTTAACAATTAAATAAAGTAAATTTAAAAATAAAACTAGTCATATTAGATAATTTTTTAAGTGTATATTTGATATTATTATTTTATAAAAAAATTATGAAATTTGAAGATTATCTGAACAAAATTAAGACTTTTACTGATGACATTCTCATTCCTAATGAAGAACAATTAGAAAATGATGGAGAAGTATCAACCTCAATCATGGAAAAGATTATAGAAAATGATCTTTTTGGTATTTCCATTCCAAAAAATTATGGTGGCCTAGGTTTAAGCATGAAAGAGCAAATTTTACTTACATTCGAATTTACAAGAGCCTCAGCAGTCTACAGATCACGTTTTTCTACAACAATAGGTCTTTGCTCACAGGCTTTACTTGATTTTGGAACTGATAAACAAAAAGATAAATATTTACCCTTAATGGCATCTGGAAAGACAGTTGGATCATTTGCTCTAACAGAGCCTAATGCCGGAAGCGATGCTTTATCGCTCGAAACATCTGCAAAAAAAGATGGGGAAGAATATATTATTAATGGAACAAAAAAATATATAACCAATGCTCCTTATGCTGATGTTTTTCTAGTAATGGCAAAAACTAATCCTGATATTGAAGGCTCTAAAGGAATATCTTCATTTCTTGTAGATTCAAATTTAAGCGGGATTGAAATAGGTGAAACTCCTAAAATGCTGGGACAAAAAGGTTCAGTATCTCCTGAAGTGTACTTTAAGAATTGTAGGGTAAATAAAGATGCATTACTTGGAGAAAAGGAAGGCGGAGGCCTCAAACCTGCTCTTAGAGGTATTAATCATGCTAGATTACATGTAGCAGGAACATGTGTTGGACAGGCAAAAAGACTCATCAAAGAGTCTATTTTATTTGCAAATAATAGAATTCAATTTAATAAACCAATTTCTCAAATGGCATCTGTACAAAATCTAATTTCTGACAGTTATTCAGAAATGTTAGCTGCCGAGGCACTAACTCTTAGTGCAGCAAAAAAATTTGATAAAGGGATTATTCCCGAAACCGAAATATCATCAGCAAAATATTATGCTTCTGAAATGGTTTCTAAAGTTGCAGATCGATCATTGCAAATTATGGGTGGCGCAGGTTATTTAGAGGATAATGTTATTACAAGGTTTTATAGAGATACGAGATTGTTTAGACTTTACGAAGGAACTTCTCAAATTCAACAAAGAAATATAGCCAGAAAGATTATTAAAGAAATATGAAAAAAATTAAAGATATTCAGGATTTGGTTGGTGATACTCCTCTGATAAGGCTAAAAGGGCCTTCCGAAGAAACTGGTTGTGAAATTTTTGGTAAAGCTGAGTTTTTCAATCCTGGACAATCTATTAAGGATAGAGCTGCTCTTCATATAATTAAAGATGCTGAAAGAAATGGTTTATTAAAAAAAGGCGGAACGATAGTAGAGGGAACTGCAGGCAATACTGGTATCGGATTATCTATAATTGGTAATGCCCTTGGATATAAAACAGTAATCGTTATTCCTGAAACTCAAACGCAAGAAAAAAAAGATGCAATCCGATTTACTGGAGCTGAATTAATTGAAGTTCCAGCTGTACCATATACAGATGAAAATAATTATATTAAATACTCAGGTAGATTAGCAAAAGACCTAGATAAAAAACTTAAAAATGGAGCATATTGGGCAAATCAATTTGATAATGTAGCAAATAAAGAAGCCCATATTAAAACAACAGGTCCAGAAATATGGAAACAAACTAATGGAAATGTCGATGGGTTTGTTTGCGCTATTGGAACTGGAGGTACTTTATCGGGAATAAGTCAGTACCTTAAATCTAAAAATCCAGAAATTTCTATCGGTTTAGCAGATCCCCATGGTGCAAGTATGTATAATTATTTCAAAAATGGTGAACTTAAAGCAGAGGGAAGCTCCATAACTGAGGGAATAGGTCAGGGGCGGATTACAAAAAATGTTGAAGGAAGTATTATTGATTTTCCTTATTTGATCGATGATGCTGAAGCATTAGAGATTGTATTTACATTAATAGAAAAGGAAGGACTATTTTTAGGTTTATCATCCGGTATAAATATAGCTGGAGCAAAACGATTAGCAAAAGACTTAGGAAAAGGTAGCACAATAGTAACTATCCTATGTGATCTAGCAGATAGATACAAAGGGAAGATGTTTAATATTAAATTCTTAAAAGAGAATAATCTACCAATTCCAGAATGGTTATGAAATGATAGCAACTATTAGAGATTTTTGTAGAAGATATTTTTGGCTATGGATTATTTACCAAGCTATAAAAGGATTTATTACAACATCGTTAATATGGGTTCCTTTACTATTTGTATGGTTATCAAATTGATGGTTGAAAAATGTTAGAACAAGCAATACATTTCAAAGAAGAAAGCGATGCATTATATAATTTGCTAATAAATGCTGATAACGATTCATTCAAATTAAATACACAATTTAAATCTTGGACAATAAACGATGTACTTTATCATCTGCATGTATGGAATATTGCTGCCCTTTTATCTTTAAAAAATGAAAACGAATTTAAAGAATTTATGCAAAATTTTATGGAAGCTATAAAATCTGGAAATTCTGCAAGAGAATATGAGAAAATATTATCAAATAATGCTGAGGGATTAGATCTTCTCTATTTATGGAAAGAAAAATATGAGAAAGTTTCCGATGAGTTTGCTGAATCTGATCCTAAAAAAAGAGTAAAATGGGCTGGTCCAGATATGAGTGTAAGATCCAGTATAACGGCAAGACATATGGAAACATGGGCTCATGGTCAAGAAATTTTCGATCAACTAGGTTTTGAGAGAATTGATACGGATAGAATAAAAAATATAGTAGTCATCGGCGTTAATACTTTTGGATGGACCTTTATTAATAGAAATTTAGCAGTACCTGAAAAAATGCCAAAATTATCTTTATTATCACCTTCAAACAAATTATGGGAATGGAATGAAGATAATGAGGAAAATTTAATATCGGGATCTGCTACTGAATTTGGTCAAGTAGTTACACAAGTGAGACATATTGATGATACATCATTAGAGGTTTCAGGAAAAATAGCTAATGAATGGATGTCCATTGCACAATGCTTTGCGGGACCACCTGAAAATCCTCCAGATAAGGGAACAAGGTTTACTAGGAAAATTTAAATGGAAAAATTATTAAGTATTGCCAAAGAAGTATCAATAGCACTGATTAAAAGAGAAGAAACAATATCTGTGATTGAGTCGTCCTCAGGAGGCTTAATTTCAAGCTCTTTATTGGCACAACCTGGGGCTTCCGCCTATTACATAGGTGGACAAGTTGTTTATACTGCAAAATCAATAAGAGGCGTTACCGGTTTAAGGTTAAGAGATCTTAAAGAAAAAAATATAAGATCCAGTAGTGAGCCTTTTGCATTGTTGCTTGGGGAAAAAGGAGTTGAAATGTATTCAACGGATTGGTGCATTACTGAAACTGGGGCAGCAGGACCAAGTGGAAATGGATATGGTGATCCTGCAGGATATTCATGTTTTGCTATATCTGGAAAAAAAAATATTTCATCACATATTAATACTAATTCAGATAATAGGTTTGAAAATATGGTTAATTTTTCATCCGCAGCTTTAGAACTTTTTCTATCTAATCTTAATTAATTATTTTGGCGCTCTTTTAGATAGTATTCTTTGAAGGGTTCTTCTGTGCATTTTTAAACGGCGTGCAGTTTCAGAAACATTTTTGTTACATAATTCATAGACTCTTTGGATATGCTCCCATCTAACTCTATTAGCACTCATAGGTTCGTCGGGAGGAGGCGCTTTTTCATCCTTACTAACCAAAAGAGAAGATATAATATCTTCAATATTTGCTGGTTTAGACAAATAATCTACTGCTCCAAGTTTAATTGCTGAAACAGCATTAGCGATATTACCAAATCCAGTAAGAATAATAGATTTAGATTTTGGATTTAATCTATTCAACTCTGTGATGATTTCTAATCCATCACCATCATCTAATCTTAGATCAATAACACCATAATCAAATTTCTCTTTTTTAAGTATACTTAGACCTTCCTTAACAGATTGGGCTTCAAATACGATTAGTCCTCTTCTTGACATTGCTCTTGAAAGTTGATTTAGCCATACACGATCATCATCAACAATTAGTAGTTTTTGATTTTCAAATTCATTATTCATAAAATTATACCCATCCTTGCTTAGGAATTAAAATAGATACTACAGCTCCACTTTCTGGTTTATTCTTATTATATATTTCCATTTTAATACCTAATCTTTCAAATAAAGTTTTAGAAATAAAAAAGCCAAGACCTAGCCCGTCCTTGAGACCATCATCTTTATGTCTACTAGTAACATATGGATCACCAAGTCTATGTAAAATTTCAGTAGAAAAACCATCTCCGTCATCTTCTATAAGTAATTGAATATTATTATCAATTTTAGCAATTTTCATAAATACATTTTCTTTTGCAAATTCACCCGCATTTTCAATAATATTTGATAGGCCTAATAATAATTCAGATCGCCTTTCTATCATAAAACTTGCCAAATCCTGATTATTTGAATCAAAAATAATATTAGTTTTTATGCCTTTAACTTTTACAAGTTCACTCAATTCCTCTAGTAAGGCATGAAGTTCAATTTTATTAACGATATCATCATCAATTGATGATTTTTCTCCAAGGGATCCAAGAATATTTTTACATCTTTGAATCTCTTTAGTAAGTGTTTTTAAATCTTCTTTTCCTTGGGCACTTAATGACTCGTTATCAAATAATTCACTTGCAATTAAATTTATCGATCCTAATGGAGTACCTAGTTGGTGAGCTGCAGCTGCGGCCAATCCATCTAAAGAAGATAAATTTTGTTCATTAGATAATAATTCTTCTGTCACCTTAAGAGCCCTAGATACCTCTCTAGATTCATTAGCCAACCTCCCAACATATAGGGATAAAAATAGAATAGTTACCAACAAGGAAAACCAAATTCCAATAGTTATTATAGGAGGGTTTGCTAAATAAGAGAGATCGCTCTGGATTAAAGGATAATTATAAAGACCAATTAGAGACACGGATACAAGTGTTAATATAATTAGTATAAATGAAGATCTAATTGGAAGATTATCAATAGAAATCGCTATTGGCACAATGAAAAGCATCACAAATGGATTTGATAACCCACCCGTGAAAAAAACTAAAAGTGCTAATTGAATTATATCACCACCTATAACAAAAGTAGTTGTTGTTTCACTCAATCTTTTATTCCAAGAGTATAAAAGAAATAAAATTAGGTTAGATAAAGCCAAAGCACCAATGGTCATATAGACTTCAAAATATGGTAATTTAAAAAGTAGAATGTTGCCTACTACTAAACAAGTTAATAGTTGCCCAATGACAGCCACAGACCTAAGAAGAATTAGAGTTTTTAGTCTGATTCCAAGCCTTAAGTTAGGAGTATATTTACTTTCTTCTACCATAAGTGAACTTTTATTTTAAAAGATTTCTTACTTCTTGAATAGCATCTTCAGGTTGTATTACTTTGATAGTCGTCATGCCTAACTCTCTTGCAGGTTTTAAATTAATGCCTAAATCATCTAAATATATACATTGATCAGGGCTTACATTTAATGCATCGCATGACATCATATAAATTTCAGGATTAGGTTTTCTTATACCTACTATAGAAGATTCAATTACATGATCAAATATAGACATTGCCTCTTTTGTTTCATTATCAGTATTTTCTTCTGAAGAAGGCTTAACATTATTAGTAATACAACCAAGCTTAAAATTTGATTTAAGTTCTCTAAGGAAACTCACCATATTTTCTCTAATACTGCCTTTTAAAAGTTTTATAATATCTCTTCCTTTAATATCAAAACCTTTTGTTTTTGCCTCTTTTAAAAATAAATCATCAAATTGATCGATTGTAATGCTATTACTTTCAAACTGAGCCCAAGCGTTCATGTCGGGATTTTCAGAATTAATAGTCCTAATTATATCTTTAGGTAAGCCATTTACCTCTTCAAACTCATTAAAAGCATCAAAAGGGCTTGAGGTAATAACGCCGCCAAAATCCCATATAATTGCTTTATATTTCATACTATTATATCCTTGGCTCAAGTTTTAACATTTAATTTATTCTAATTAATGGAGCATTAAATGAAAAGTGAACCTATAAATTCTTTAAACTCAGATGTTTTATATTCTGAAATAGATAATATTGCCATATTAACTTTAAACCGACCCGAAAAATTAAATGCTTACAATGCTAATATTTTTAATGGCCTTAAAGAAGGTATAAAGAAAATCGAAAATAGAGAAAATATTAATGCAATAATTATAACAGGCGCTGGTAGAGGTTTTTGTGCTGGAGCGGATATGGATGGCTTAAAAAAAACCACTAAGTCAAATAATAAGATTACTCCTGAAGATGATATAGATGAAAAACTTCCAAATGAAATTATAGGTCCAAAAATTGCAGAACATTTTCAAACAAGATTCGGATTTTTGGCTACCTGTAGAAAGCCTATTATAGCTGCAATTAATGGCCCGTGTGCTGGAATTGGTCTAGTTATGACTTTATTTTGTGATCTAAGATTTGCTGCAGAAGGCGCAAAATTTACAACTGCTTTTTCTAGAAGGGGTTTAATTGCTGAGCATGGTATTAGCTGGATATTACCAAAACTAATTGGGCATGCCCATGCTATGGATATATTATTTACAGGAAGGGTTTTCCTTGCTGAAGAAGCTTTTAAAATTGGTTTAATTAATAATTGCTTCCCTAAAGATGATTTTATGGAATCAACTCTTGAATATGTTAAAGATCTAGCAAATAAGTCGTCTCCAAGATCTATTGCTGTGATGAAATCTCAAATATATAAAGCTTTCTTCCAAAATTTAAATGATGCTGCTTCAATTGGAGATTTAGAAATGGAAAAAAGTTTCTTATCAGAAGATTTTAAAGAAGGTGTTAATCATTTTATGGAAAAAAGAGCACCAAAATTTACTGGTAAATAAATCGGAAAAAAAATGAAATATATTCAAGTCGTTTTTTTGTTAATTTTTTCCTGCTCCTTGCTGGCCGAAACAAGAATAGATTATTATGTAAATCTTGGAGGAATTAAAATTGCTGATGCAAACTTCATAATTAAAAGTGATAAAAAAAACTGGTCACTTAAAACTGAGGTAGAAGCAGCAGGAATTGTAGATGTGTTCGTTAAGTTCATCTCAACAACTGAAAGTGAAGGAATTATAAATAATAATAAATTAGTTCCTGAACTATATAAATTCTCATACTTAACTGGGAGAGGAAGTTCAAGAAAAGGTTCAATAACATATAAGGATAATATTCCTATTAAATTAACTGCAGAACCAAATTACGATGATAACGAAATACCATCATTAGAATTCTTAGAAGAGTATGGTTCTACTAGTAATGATCCTTATAGCGCGCTCTTAGTTCATGGGTCATATTCAGACCCATGTAAATTTATTGCACAGGGTTTTGATGGCTTAAGATCTTTTAAAACAATATTTGTCAGAGAGGCAAGAGAAGAGAAAATTATGATAGGTGAGCAGGAAGTTATGACATCAAAATGTATTGGTTATTTTGATCCAATAGTCGGTTACAAAGAAAGTGACTTTCTTGATGAAATCTCTAAACCTGGATCTGTGAGATATTGGTTTAAATATTTTGATTCGTTAGATCTATGGGCACCCGTTAAGGTAATAATTGATACTCCTTTAGGTGGTTTTGTTCTAAAGGGAATAGCTATGAAAAATTAGATAAAAATGGAAAAAATTCCTACAATCTCAATTAAAAATATAAATGAAAGAAAAAATATCATCAGTAAAGATATTTTTGAAGCATGCCAGGATGTTGGCTTCTTCACAATTGTTGATCATGATCTTGATATTAATTTAATTAAAAAAGTTCTAAATTTATCCGCTGAATTCTTTAATCAATCTGAAGAAATAAAAATTAAATATCATATAAAAGGTGGGGCAGGACAAAGAGGCTATACTCCCCTAGGGATTGAAACAGCAAAAAACTCGAAAACTCCAGATCAAAAAGAATTTTGGCATCATGGTAGATCCTATTGGAGTCAAGAATACAAGAAAGATATGCCTGAAAATCTATTAATTAAAGAAGTTAAAGAAATAAATAATGAATTGATAAATCTTTTTGATAATTTTGAAGAAGTTGGAAAAAAAATACTATCCTTACTAGCTATAGCGCTAAATTTAAAAGAAAATTGGTTTGATAATAAAATTAACCAAGGTAATTCAATTTTAAGGATGATACATTATCCAGAATTAAAAAATAATTCTGCAGGATTAAGGGCTGATGCCCATGAAGATATTAATTTGATAACCTTACTAATAGGAACAGAACAAGAAGGTTTGGAAGTTCTAAATAAAGAAAAAAAATGGATACCAATTGACGTAGGGTCAAATAAAATTGTTTGTAATGTAGGTGACATGCTTCAAAGACTTACAAATGACAATTTAAAATCAACTACACATCGAGTTTGTAATCCTACAGGCAAGAAAAAAAATCAGCCAAGATATTCCATACCCTTTTTTCTTCATCTAAACCCTGATTATATGATCGAGACATTGCCTAACTGTATCGATAAGACTTCTCCAAACAAATATCAGGATGCAATCTCAGCAAATGATTTCTTAAAAATTAGACTAGAAGAAATTAATTTAAAATAATACCAAGCTTTATTATATAAGTGAAAGTATCTCTTCTAGCTTTCTCTTGCTTTTACCAAATACTCTTACAC
Organism: OCS116 cluster bacterium AG-435-F03; assembly: GCA_003212795.1. Classification (GTDB taxonomy): domain Bacteria; phylum Pseudomonadota; class Alphaproteobacteria; order MED-G09; family MED-G09; genus AG-430-B22. The sequence continues at coordinate 89,964 of QCOV01000002.1, forward strand.
TTTTTACCTGATCAAGATTTGTTAGATCATCCCCAACAATAATCACAGCTATCATTCCCATGCTTTTGTGAGGTGTACATTGGTAAAAATAAACGCCTGATTTTTCAAATGTGTAAGTAAACTCTTGATTGATTCTGCTTTTCTTTGGTAGCTCAATAGCATCAGGGCCTATGATAAACTCAACATTATGACCTTTGTCTTTTGGTTTCCAAACAACAGTATCGCCAACCTCAACCTTAAGAACATCTTCAGAATAGACCATACTTTGGCCATCAGATCTGACATTTAACATATCAATTGAAAATGTATTCGCAAGAATAGGTGAAGTGAAAAAGATTATAAAAATAAAAAATATTCTAAGCATTATATTATCCTATTAAATTATTATTCAGAGCACGGAGATATATATATGTAATTAAATTACATTAATAAATGCGACACTTTAACCAAAAAAACGGCGGTTAAGAACCGCCGTTTAATTGTATTATTTTAATAAAATTAAAAATCTTTATTTATTGTAATACCCCACATACTTGGCACAACAGGGTATCCTGCATATGACCCTGGTGAACCAGGAACATTAAATCCAGTATAGATATATTCATCATCATTAATATTTCTACCCCATACCATCACACCAAACCCTGAAGGTTCATGCTTTAATCCAAAACTTGCATTTAAAGTACCGACTTCTCTTAATGCATTTGGTACTTCAACAGGTACTGCATCTGTAGCCTGATGCTCATCTTCGTAAACATACTCACCTCGAATATAACCAGAAGTATTAGGGGTTAAATCAAATGAATATGTGGCTGAAACAGTAATAGCAATTTCTGGAACACCTGAAGGAGTTCTTCCAGTAAAGTCTTTGACTCTAGCTGGTCCACCATTAACTATTGGGCAATCATCAGATGCAGGCGGAACAAATGTTCTATCACATGGACCATTTTTGAAATCCTCAAAACTAGCATCAATATAACTACCAGCAAAAGTAACAACTAAGTTTTCAGAGAGGAAAAATAATGAATCAATTTCAAAACCCCTATGAAGCTCTTCACCAATGTTGACTAGATTAAATCCTGTTCCGATAAATAGATTTGATTGATAACCTTCAACAGACATATTAAATAAAGAAAGATTTACATATCCATTTGAGAAAGACTTTTTAAGTCCAATTTCAAAATTTTCGGCCTCTTCAGGGTCTGCAAAATAAATCCGTGAGTCCATTGGTAAGCCTGCATAAACAGTTGCGTTAGCACTTAAATTTGTTGAAATAGCTTTGAAGCCTGTAGAATGACTTACATACATTGATAAGCTATCATCAAATTCATGAATTAATTTTATAGAATGTGTTACATCATCTGAGGTCCATTTTCCATCTTCATTCCCATTTGGATAATTGAAGAAAGGAGGAAAAAATTGGAAACCAGTTAATGCTGCAGTAGCTGGATTTAAAATGAAAGGGATTGCTGCAAATTCATCATCAATTACAACATTTGAGACAACTTCCTTTGTATCTTCAGAATAACTAACTCCAAGAGAAATTGATGTTTGTGAAGTAATATCATAATCAAGTTGAGCAAAAATACTAAATGCTTCATTATCCATATCAAACAGTTCATTTTGAAGACCGCCATTAGTTTTATACCAAGTGCTTCTTGTGTTTGCCGCTATTCCAGGAATTGTTGCACCTATTGCACCATCCAATAAAGGATTACCAGTAGATCCGCCTGCAAGGACAGTTCCAATTTGAATAGGACTGAGAGGCGGAAATGAGACTGGAGCTCCTAATACAGCGCTTTGAACGGCTGAAGGTAAAGCAGATATTTGAGCCAATGCTGATACAGCAACCTGACCAGCTATTCCATTCAGGCTTGTGCCTACAGGAGATAAAATTAAATCAACGAATGGTCCAATAAGCTCTTTATAAAAAACAGTTCTATCATGCTTTACTGTCTCATCTTGATAAAAAGCTCCTACCATCCATTGAAGTGGTCCATCATTATTTGAAGTAAGTCTAAATTCTTGTGTAAATGTCTCAAACTCATCATAGATACCATTAGTTAATAAAGGCATTGAGCTAAAATCAACATCGCCATTAACATCTTGTTCGCTCTCACGATAAGCTGTGATTGAACTTAGATTTGCAAAACCTAGATCATAATCCACATGTAAAGAGATGCCTTGATTCTCAATAGTACCTGCAGGGTCAAAGTTAAGGTAGGTTTGATAACCAAATGTGTTTTCAGGATTTATTATTGTTGTTTTACCGGGGGCCAATAATGCATCTGCGCCAATAGTGACTGCACCATTTAATAAAGCAGCAGTGGTACAGCAAACTTCTTCAGCTTCATCCTTATCAACTATAATTCTTACTGTTAAGTTTTCACTTAATTCACTTAGAAGTTGTGCCCTTATTGCATATCTATCTCTATCATTAATTTCTGTTCCAAGTTCTAAATTTTTAGTGTAGCCATCTCTTTTATGAGAAGATGCTGACAATCTAAATGAAGTGTTTTCTGAAATTGGTCCAGTTACTGTACCACCAATTTTACTTAGACTGTATTCACCTGCAGTAATTTGAAATTTTCCACCAAAATCACTTTCTGGTAAGGCAGTGGTAATATTGATCACACCTGCAATCGCATTCTTACCAAATAAGGTTGATTGAGGTCCTTTTATAACTTCAACTCTTTCGACACTTATGAGATCATTTATTGCAGACTGATTTCTAGAAATCATCACCCCATCAATTGAAATAGCAACTGATGGCTCAACACCAGGATTATTCGCACCATTACCAAATCCACGAATTTGAAATGTATTTTGTGCAGCAAATTGTGTCTGATTTATTTGTAAAGAAGGAACAGAGCTTTGTAGATCAAGAATATCACTAATAGCCAATCTTTCAATATCTTCCATTTGAATAACAGAAACTGATACGGGTGTTTCTTGAAGGGTAGTATTTTTCTTAGTTGATGTAACTACAATTTCTTCAATATCTAATAAAGGTGTGTTTTGAGCATCAATATTTGTAGATGCTAATAAAATTATAAGTAATGTAGGTAGAATTATTTTTGTTAATAATAAATTAATTTTCCTAAAAAGCATTAAGCTTCCTCCTCAATGAATAAAAGATTTTTTATGATTTTTTATTATTATTAGTTAAGAAATCTAAATTTTTACTAATAAAACCCTTATATATTCATAACTATTATTTACAAGAATTAATATGTAAAGAACTATTTATATTATAAATAATAATAATTTATTAATTGAATAATAGACCCCATATTTTTATAATCAGCGTAATTTTTACAAATCTAATAATAATAAAAAAAATCGTAAATTTTGGGGAGGACAAAAAAGAATGTATAAATATACTATAAGGATAGCTGTGCTAGCTATTTTGACACCATTACTTTTCACTGGAATTGTCAAATCACAAGCCTTAACAAATCAAATTGAAGAAATAATTGTGACCGCTCAAAAAACTGAGCAAAATCTTCAAGATGTTCCTATTGCTGTTTCAGCTTTTGATAGCGATGCAATTGCTTTGAAACAACTTGATAACTTTATGGATGTTCAGTTAGCAATGCCAAATGTTCATTTTGCAAGATCAAACTTCACAGGTGCGAATTTTGCTATTAGAGGCGTTCAAAATCTTCAAACTGGAGCATCAGGTTCAGCTAAAGTTGCACTTCATGTTGATCAAATTCCTTTTGGTGGTTTAAGAATTGTTGAAGGAGAATTTTTTGACATAGAAAGAATTGAAGTTCTTCGTGGTCCACAAGGTACATTATATGGCTCTACAGCTACAGGTGGTGTTGTTAATATTAACTTTAAACAACCGGTCATGGGTGAGATTGAAGGATCAGGTGAAATTTCACTTGGTAACTATAATCATGAAGTGATGAAAGTAGCACTTAATATCCCTATGGGAGATAATGTTGCATTAAGAGTTTCTGGAATGTCTCAAGCAAGAGATGGTTTCACAACTAATAGTGTTACTGGTAATGATATTGATGGAAGAAATATGGATCAATTCCGTGCCATTTTAAAAGCTAACCTCTCCGAAGATACAAATATAACACTTACTGCATTTAGACTTGCTGAAAATAGTACAAGAGCACGTGCAGGAAGAACAATGTGTCATGCAACTGAAACACCTAACTGGGGTTGTCATCCAAATAAGATTGGATATGACGGATCTCCTCTTGGCGCTTCTGGATTAAATGGTATTACACTTGCATTATCAGGTTTATTAGGTTTTTCACCACTTGATTACACAAAATCAAGTAACGTAGTTGGTGAAAGAACTGTTAACATGTGGCGTGATCCTACTTATATTACTAAGGAAGAAGGTTTTTCATTAAAATTAGAAACAAAAATTAATGATGATTATCTAGTTGCTGTTAGAGCTGCTAAATATACAAACTTTGTTATGTCTCAACAGGATTACTCAAATTCAGGAACAGATACAAAGTTAAGTCCATTTAACCCGGCTTTCCCTGGTGGAGTTACGCCATTGTCTGATTTTACTCCTGATGCTGGCGGGATATTCAACGGCGGTTATTATGGAGATGTAGATTTCCCTGCAGCATATGACACTTCCTATTTAGATTCAGATGGTTACTATGCTGAGATCCAAATTGTATCGGATCTAGATGGACCATTTAATTTCCAAGCAGGCGCTAATTATGGAGAAGGAGAAGCTCACACTATTTATGATGTGTATTTTAATGGTGGTGATGTAGCAAGTTTATTCCCAGCTCTTCAAGGTCTTAGATTGTGGCCTGGACATTTCAGAAATGAGAGTAAACCAGCAAAAACAGAGACTATCGGACTTTATGTTGATGGAACTTATGAGGTAAGTGAAGATGTCAGCATATCAGTTGGCGTAAGACATAATGATGTTACAAAAACTGTTCTTGATAGATCTTTATTATTAAATTCAATTATTCTTGCTGGTGGTACGGCTCCTGGAGTACCAGTGTTTGCAACAGTCCAAACAAGTGATCCAAATTTATTTGGTATTCTTACTGGTCAAACTGGTCCGGCTCAAAACACATTGGCTGATTTTCCTGCCTTAGGAGAACAAAGAGCAACATACGGCTTACCTACTGAAATAACTGAAGAAGAAGTAACTGGACGAGTTGTAGTAAACTGGACACCTGATCTTGAATTTACTGATAGCACTTTAGTTTATGGTTCTTATTCTAAAGGTTATGGTCCTGGGATGTTTAACCCGATTGTTAATCCAGCTCAATATCCTGGCGTTCCTACAGAGTCAGATGGAGAAATGATAGATGCATTTGAAATTGGAACAAAGAATATATTACTTGATGGTACTTTGTTAGCCAACCTATCTGCTTTCCATTACGAATACGATGGAATGCAAACAACAAAAATTACTAATCGTACAGCTGTTAATGTGAATTTAGATGCTGAGATGACTGGTTTTGAAGTTGAATTACAATGGAAAGTTGCAGCGGTTCCTGGATTGACTGTCGAATTTAATGGGTCAGTACTTGATACTAAATATGCTAGCGGAACAACGGATATTAATCCTACCAATAAAGGAAATAATGATCCTAGCTTATGGCAGCTTAGATGTATCGATAGTTGGGGAACTATGGCTTTCCCAAAAATGGGATTACTTGCTGGTATAGGTGGAGGCATTTTAAATCTTGATCCTACTGCAGGTGCATTAGATATGATTGCAGCGCCAAAAACATTATCTGTTGATGGCTTTACATCAGCTGATCCTAGCGGGACTGTTAATCCATTAATTCAAATTGGAGGCATGGGAGCATTACCTACTATCGGTCATTGTGCCAATATTGATGGTAAGCTTACTGCTGCAGGACTAATGGCTGAAGATGGAACACTTGGTATATCTAAACCAATCGATATTAGTGGTAATCCATTGCCTTACTCACCTGAGGTTTCATATTCTGTTGCACTTCAATATGATACACTTATCAACCCAGGTGTAGTTGCTACTGCAAGAATCGATTATTACTGGCAAGATAATATGTGGTCTCGTCCTTACAAAGGACCTAGAGATGGTATTGATGAGTATGATAATATTAATGCAAGTATAACTTTTGCATCAGTTGAAAATGGCTGGTATGTAAGAATTTGGGGTCAAAACCTTGCTGATGACTCTAATGTAATTGCACATTATCATACTGAAAATACATCAGGTATGTTTAGAAATGAATTCCTTATGGATCCACAAACTGCTGGTATCACGCTTGGCCTTCAATTCTAAATAATAATAAAAATATGAAAGAAAACGGCGGTTCTTAACTGCCGTTTTTTTTTATTTAAATATCTATTGTATTAAATTCTCTTCCATGTATTCTATATTCATATAATAAATTATATATATTGATAGTATAAATATATTATAGCCTAAATAATAAAAAAAATAATTGCGGTAAAGCGTAAATGTGGGGGAATTTAATGTTTAAAAAGATTTTAAAATTAGCCTTTTTGGCTATTATTATACCTGTATTTATTACAGGTATTACAAATGCACAAGTTATTGAAAGAGAAGGAATTGAAGAAATTATTGTTACTGCTCAAAAAACAGAACAAAATATTCAAGATGTTCCTATTGCAGTTACAGCATTTGATACTGGAAGCCTAGAACTTCAGCAAATCGAGACATTTGGTGATATTCAATTCAATGCACCAAATATTACATTTACAAAAGGTAACTTCACTGGATCAAATTTTGTTATCCGTGGTGTTAACTCTTATACTGTTGCAGCTTCAGGTGATAGTGGTGTTGCATTCCATATAAACAATGTACCTGTTCCAACAAGAATTTTTGAAACTGAATATTATGATCTTGAGAGAGTTGAGATACTTAGAGGTCCGCAAGGTACCTTATATGGAGCTAGCTCTACTGGTGGATCTGTAAATATGCTTTTTGCCAGTCCTTCTGATGAGTTTGAAAGTTCTGTTGAATTAGAAGTTGGTGATTATGATCACAGAAAAATCAAAGCAATGATAAATGCGCCTATATCCGATGGATTATCTATGCGAATTGCCGGTTTGATGCTTGAAAGAAATGGTTTCTCTGAAAATTTATTCCCTGGTAGGGAAGGTGAAGATCTTGATGGACGAGATATAACATCATGGAGATTTACTTTAAGAGGTGAACTTAGCGAAAACACTACTGCAAGTCTAACTTATTGGAATTTTGAAGAAGATGATAATCGCTCTAGAATTGGTAGACAAATGTGTAAATCAACTGAGGTACCTTCATATGGGTGTCACCCAAGTGAGTTTGGAAGAGGAGGTCCTGCAGGATCTTCAACCTTTGGTGGTGATGTATCTGCAATAGCAGGCTTAATGACTTGGTCTCCACTTGATTATATGAATAAAATTCCAAGAAATCAGGCAGCACGTTCAACATATCAAAATATGGATCCTGTTTATAAAGCATCTGAAGATGGGTATTTACTGAATGTAGAAACTGAAGCGATAGAGAATTTTACAATCAAAGCTAATGTTCTTTATCATAAAACTAGTGTTTTCTCTCAACAGGATTACAACAATAATGATGGTACAGCTAAATTTGCTACTTATAATCCAAACAATACAAATCCCTTAGTTGCATCAGGAAATCCAGCATTTCCTCAGGGATTAGTTCCAGTGTCTCAATATACAGATTCAGCTTGCGGTATATTTTGTGGAGCAGTTCAAGGCTACTATGATTACGCATTTGCTTATGATACATCCTCAGGGGCAGCAGAAAGTAAATACGCTGATCTTGTTGTTCAATCAAACTTCGATGGGCCAATAAATTTTGTTGCGGGTATTAATGTTTCTGAATATGAGTCTAGTGGTGTTTATGATGTTTACTTCTCTGGTGCTGATGCAGCTGCTATTGCACCTATATTAGCTGGATTAAAGCTTTATCCTTCTCATTATAGAAATGAAACAAGCCCATATGAATTGGAAAGAAAGGGCTTGTTTACTGAAATTTATTATCAAGCTAATGAGGACTTAAAAGTTACAATTGGTGCAAGGTGGAATGAATCTGAAAAATCTGTAGCTGATAGACAATTACTATTTAATTCAGCTATTCTTGCTGGTGGTACAGGTGTTGGTGATCCTGTTACTTTAGCAGTTCAAACAGCTGATCCTAATTTAATACCTGTTATAATTGGTGCTGCTTCTTCAGGTCTTTATGAACCAATTCCTGGAAAAGGTGAACAAAGAAGATTGCAAGGTATTCCTACCTCATTTACCGAGGAAGAAGTTTCAGGAAAAGTTGGTATTGATTGGACTCCTGATCTAGCTGGCACAGACTCAACGTTAGTTTATGCAACTTACTCAAGAGGTTACAGACCAGGCGCCTTTAACCCACCTGTTGATCCAACATTATTTTCAGGGGTTGCGCAGACAACTGATCCTGAGTTTCTTGATGCATATGAAATTGGAATGAAAAATGTTCTTTTTGATAATACTTTAATAGCTAACTTAACTGCTTTTTATTACGATTATCAGGGGCTTCAAGTTTCAAAAATTATAGCTCGTACATCAGTTAATGAGAATATCGATGCAGAAATGCAAGGCTTAGAAGTCGAGCTATTCTGGAGCCCGTCAAGCGTACCTGGTTTAAGATTAGACGCACAAATATCGCTACTTGAAACTGAAGTTGCAAATGGAACCTTTTCACTTAACCCTTTAGATAAAGTAAAAAGAAACCTTGGCGATACATCAGGATGGTTAGTTAAAGATTATACTAATGGTGCTACATGCGGATTTAAAAGAAACTCTGTTCTGGCAGGTGTGGCTGGTGGAGTTCTTAATCTTAATCCTGCTGCAGGTGCACTTGACATGATTGCTGCACCAAAAACACTATCAGTTGATAATATTAATTCTTCTGACCCAACAGGTTTGGTTAATCCGCTTGTTCAAATAGGAGGAGGAGCATTACCAACTTTAGGTAATTGTGCAGCTATGAATGCAAAACTAACTGCTGCAGGTCTTGGAGGTTTCTATGAGCCTGAATATGATATTAGTGGGAATGAGTTAGTACAAGCACCAGCAGTTACAATTCATGTTGGCGCAGAATATACAACTCAACTTTCAAATATCTCAATAACATCACGTATAGATTATTACTGGCAAGATGATTTTTATTCTCGCCTTTATAATGTTCCAAGAGATGTTGTGGAAGCATGGGATGTACTAAACGCTCAAATTATTTTTCAATCAACTAATGCACCTTGGTATGTGAGATTGTGGGGACAAAATTTAATGGATGATGACAATATTACAGGCCATTATTTTACAGCCGAAGCATCTGGTGGATTTAGAAACGATTTTATGATTGATCCAAGAATGATTGGAATAACATTCGGAGCAAAATTCTAATATATTAATAATGATTAAAGAAAAGGCGTGATTATTCACGCCTTTTTTATTTCTTTTGTGTAATTGATAGGAAAACAGTTTCTAAAGAAGCACCTGTAACATCAAAGTCAAAAGGCATCACCCCAGCTTCCTCAATTTTAGATAATACTTCTCTTGAATTAATAATTTTTGGATTAAAATTAACTGTTAATTCATTTTTATCATTAATATTAGCGCCAAGTTCTAACAAAATAGGATGATTAAGATCTGGTGTTTCTTTCACTTTTACAGAAATAGTTTTAGATTCTGCATCTTCTAACAAATCTTGTTTTGAAGCAGATTTGACTATTTTGCCTTTATCTAAAATAGCAACTTTATCGCATAATTCCTCTGCTTCTTCGAGATAATGAGTTGTTAAAATGATTGTTGTTCCATTTTCATTAAGCTTACGAACATACTCCCATAGCTGAACTCGTAATTCAATATCAACACCCGCAGTAGGTTCATCAAGTATCAATATTGGTGGTCTATGAACCATTGCTTTGGCAACTAATAATCTTCTTCGCATTCCTCCTGATAAAGTCCTAGAATATGCTTCAGCTTTATCCTCTAAATCAAGCATGCGAAGAATATAGTCAATATTTCTATCCTTTGGTCTAACGCCATATAATCCGGCTTGTTGTTCAAGAGATTCTTTTGGAGTAAAAAATGGATCAATTGTTAGTTCTTGAGGAACAACTCCTAAAGAAGACCTAGAGGCCTTTGGATGTTGATCAATATTATTACCCCAAACAACAGCCTCACCTGAAGTCTTGATTGTTAATCCTGCCAAGATATTAATGAAAGTTGATTTTCCAGCCCCATTTGGACCAAGCAAACCAAATATTGATCCTCTTGGTATAGATAAAGACACATTATCAAGAGCATAAAAAAAACCCTTCCCATCTGGATTCTTAAACTTTTTAGAGAGATTGTTTATGCTTATCGCATCATCTGGTAAATTATTTATCGACATATTAAAATTAAATATAAATTATATTCTCTTTTACCACATTAAAGTTAATGTCATAATAGTAATTAAAGAATACCAATGAAAAACCAAAAACAACACATATGTTTAGTAGATGGATCTACTTACATTTTTAGAGCATATCATGCGCTTCCTCCATTAACTAGAAAGTCTGATGGATTCCCGGTTGGAGCAATATCTGGTTTTTGTAATATGCTTGATAAATTAGTAAGAGAAGAAAAAGAAAAAAAAGGTATTACACATCTCCTTGTGGTATTTGATGCTTCGGGAAAAACATTTAGAAATGATATCTATCCAGAATACAAAGCTAATCGTTCAGAAGCTCCAGAGGATTTAATACCCCAATTTCCAGTAATTAGAAAAGCAACCTCTGCTTTCAATATACCTTTTGTTGAGCTAATTGGTTATGAAGCAGATGATTTGATAGCTAGTTATGCAGAAGAGGCAAAAAAACAAAATATGAAAGTTACAATTGTATCATCTGATAAAGATTTAATGCAGTTAGTCTCTGATAATGTCTCTATGTTAGACACTATGAAAGGAAAAGTGTTCAAGAAAGAAGATGTTTTAGAAAAATTTGGAGTTTACCCAGAAAAAGTAATTGATGTTCAATCTCTAGCAGGAGACTCAGTAGATAACATTCCTGGTATTCCAGGAATAGGAATTAAAACAGCTGCTTTATTGATTAATGAGTATGATAACTTGGAGGGTTTGTTTAAAAATTCTGAGAAGATTAAGCAAAAAAAAAGACGTGAAAATGTAATTGAATTTGAAAATCAAGCTTATATTAGTAAGCAATTAGTTACTCTCAAAAATGATGTTCCACTACCATTACCTATAGATGAAACTTCCTTAAAAGACATAGATGCTGAAAAACTAATTAGCTTCCTAAAAGAGATGGAATTTAAAACATTTACTGAAAAGAAATCTAGAGAATTAAATGTAGACTCTGAGAAAATAAAAGCCTCAGATCAAATTGAAAAATTTGAAAGAAAAATAACTGATAGCTCCAATAATATAAAAGAAATTAACTCTGAATTTGATATAGAAAAATATCAAATAGTACAGAGTCTAGATGAATTAAAGCAATGGAATCTAAAGGCAGAAAATATGGGGTATATAGCTTTTGATACCGAAACAAACTCTTTAGATGCCATTAAAGCTGATATGGTTGGATTTTCTCTTTGCACATCAGAAAATGATGCTTGTTATGTGCCCTTATTGCATGATGAAGAAGAAAATAAACAAATAGGCTTTGACGAAGCAATAAAAGCACTAAAACCAATATTAGAAGATAATGGAATAAAAAAAATTCTTCATAATATGAAATTCGATGCTCTAGTTTTGGATAAATATAATATAAAAATTCAGAATTATGATGATACCATGCTTATGTCATACTCTTTAGGATCAGGCGGAATAAGACACAAGCTTGATACTCTAATAGAATATTATTTTAACCACAAAGCAATATCATTTAAGGAGCTCGTAGGTAGTGGTAAAGATGAAAAAACTTTCCAAGAATTAAGCATTATAGAAGCTGGAAAATACGCTGCGGAAGATGCTGACATGACCTTAAGATTGTGGAAAAAATTAAAGTCTTCATTAGTTCAAGATAAACAAGTCAAAATATATGAAATTATTGAAAAACCTTTAGCCCATGTCATAATGAATATGGAGAATCATGGAATTTCTATAGATAAAAAAAAATTAAATGAATTATCAGAAATTTTTGAAAAAAAATTAAATAGCTTAGAAAAAGACTGCTACAAATTAATTGATGAAGAAATTAATCTTGGTTCACCAAAACAAGTAGGCGAAATATTATTTGATAAACTTGAATTATCAGGTGGAAAGAAAACATCAACTGGTTCATGGTCAACTAATGCAGAAGTATTAGAAAATTTAGCTAACGATGGTCATGATTTTCCAAAACTTTTACTTGAATGGAGAGCACTATCAAAACTCAAAACAACTTATTCTGACGCTTTACCTACATATTTAAATCAAAAAACAAATAGAATTCACTCTTCTTTTTCAATGGCAACCACATCTACAGGAAGATTATCTTCATCAGATCCAAATCTTCAAAATATTCCCATTAGAAGTGAAGATGGAAGAATGATAAGAAAAGCTTTTATTCCAGAAAAAGGCAATGTACTCATTAGTTCTGATTATAGTCAGATAGAACTAAGATTAATTGCTCATATTGCTAATGAAAAAAATCTTATGAATGCTTTTCTTGAAGGGATAGACATTCATTCAGCTACAGCTTCCGAAGTATTTAATATATCATTAAATGATATGACACCTGAAATTAGAAGAAATGCAAAAGCAATTAATTTTGGGATAATTTATGGCATTTCGGCATTCGGTTTAGCAAAACAGCTTAATATAAGCCGTACTGAATCTTCTGAATTTATCAAAGCTTACTTTAATAAGTATCCTTCAATTAAAGATTATATGGATGACACAAAGAAATTTGCTAGTGAAAATGGTTTTGTAAAAACCTTATTGGGTAGAAAATGTCTTGTAGAGGATATAAATAGTAAGAATGCAGCAACTAGATCATTCATGGAAAGAGCAGCAATTAATGCGCCTATACAAGGATCCGCTGCCGACATAATTAAAAGAGCAATGATTATTTTATCTAATAATAAAAAATTAAATGAATTAGATACAAAAATGCTTTTACAGGTTCATGATGAGTTAATTTTTGAAACAAAAGAAGAAAACTGTGAAGAGTCTATGGAAATTATAAGAAAAGAGATGGAAAATGCTCATTTACCAATACTAGAATTGAACATTCCTCTTATTGCTGATACAAATTATGGAATAAACTGGGATGAAGCTCACTAATTTTATTCTGCAGCTTGAAGATTTGGAGCAGCATCTATTATATCAATATCTACATATGGTTTAAAAACATCAAAGTTATCAGAAAACATCTTTACTAGTTTCTGTGCTTGTAAATCATAACCTTCTTTATCTTCCCAAGTTTCTCTTGGATTGAGAATTTTTGTATCAACTCCTTCAACTGCTACGGGGACTTCAAAACCAAAATTTTCATCAATTCTCATATCTGAAGATAATAAAGAGCCAGTGAGGGCTGATGATAACAATTTTCGTGTCGCACCAATTGGCATTCTCTCACCTGTTCCATAAGGTCCACCCGTCCACCCAGTATTAACAAGCCAACATTTTACACTATGCTCAGCAATAAGCTTTTGCAGTAACTTTCCATATTCAGAAGGGTGTCTTGGCATAAATGGTGCCCCAAAACAGGCAGAGAAAGTTGCTTCTGGTTCAGTTACGCCCTTTTCAGTTCCAGCGACTTTTGCAGTATACCCTGAAAGAAAATGGTACATAGTCTGAGAAGCAGATAATTTTGCAATTGGTGGAAGAACTCCAAATGCATCACATGTTAATAGAATTATATTCTTTGGCATGCATGTTCTTCCTGTTTCACTAGCATTAGGAATAAAAGATAGGGGATATGCACCTCTTGTATTCTCAGCAAGCGAACTGTCGTCTAAATCAATTTCTCCAGAAGATTTATCAATAACAACATTTTCTAAGATTGTTCCTCTTAATTTTGTTGTTTGATAAATTTCAGGTTCAGCTTGTTCAGAAAGCCTGATCATCTTAGCATAACAACCGCCTTCAAAATTAAAAACACCATTACTTGACCAACCATGCTCATCATCACCAATCAAAATTCTATTTGGATCGGCTGATAGAGTTGTTTTTCCAGTTCCAGATAAACCAAAAAATATTGCTGGATCCTCATCTTGACCAACATTGACTGAACAATGCATAGGCATAACATTCTTAGGGGGCAGTAAATAATTCAACATTGAAAAAACAGATTTCTTTATCTCTCCTGCATATGAAGTGCCTACAATTATGACTAATTTCTTTTCAAAATTGACTGCAATTAAAGTTTCAGAAGAACAACCATGTCTTGATGTATCAGCTTTAAAACTTGGTATATCAATTATGATAAATTCAGGATTAAATTCAGATTTTTCTTCTTCTTTAACTTCAATTAACAAATTTTGTATAAACAGAGAATGCCAAGCATATTCTGTATAAACTCTTGTACTCAATCGGTAATCAAGATCTGCTCCACCAAATAAATCTTGAACATATAATTCCTTTTCTTCACAAAAATTCAAAACATCTTTATATAGATTATCAAAATTTTCTTCTGTAATTGACTTATTGTTATCCCACCAAATTGAATCTTCATTTTGATCATTTTTAACAATGAATTTATCATTTGCTGATCGGCCAGTATGTATTCCAGTTTCAACAACAAGAACTTCATCTTTTGATAATAAACCTTGTCCGTTTGAAATTGTTATATCATAAATATCATCTCTATTGAGATTCCAATTAACTTTTTTTAGATTTTTAAAGCCATGACTATCAGTCCCAACTTTAGAAAAATTTTCACCCACATTTTCCAATTTAATGCTCACTAAAATTAATAAATATTTATAACAGAAAGTTATAAACTTATAAATAAGGTATTATATACTTTTTCAAAAAAATAAATTAATTTATTAGATAAATGGTAAAAATTTGTTTGATAGATGATGATCAAAATATTCTAGCATCACTAAGTCTTGCTTTGAAGTCTGAAAAATTTGAGGTCGAAACATATTCTGATGGAATAGCTGGGCTAGAAGCCCTTAAAGATAATAATTTTGATATAGCAATATTAGATATTAAAATGCCAAGATTGGATGGATTAGAAGTATTACAAAAACTAAGAAATTCGTCTGACATACCAGTTATTTTCCTAACATCTAAAGATGACGAAATTGATCAACTATTAGGATTAAAAATGGGTGCTGATGACTATATTACCAAACCTTTTTCTCAAAAATTATTAATTGAAAGAGTGAAAGTAATACTTAAAAGGACATCATCTTTGAGTAAAGAAAATGAAGCCAATAGTGACTCTTTAATTGAGCGTGGAAATTTACTTTTAAATATGGATCGGCATGAATGTCATTGGAAGGAAGAAAGAATAAAATTAACTGTTACAGAGTTTTTATTACTTGAAAGTTTAGTAAATCGACCTGGGTATGTAAAAAATAGAGATCAACTGATGTCTGCAGCATATAGTGATGATTTATATGTTGATGATAGGACTATTGACAGTCATATCAAAAGAATTAGAAGAAAATTTAAAGCAATTGATAAAGATTTTAACTCTATTGAAACTTTATATGGAGTTGGATACAGATTTAACCAATAAAAAATATGCTTAATTTATTTAAACCAAGATCTTTAGGGGCAAGAATTATAGCCATAAATTTTATTGGGTTAATGCTTTTAGCCCTAGGCTTTATATATATAGACAAATCAGAAGATAATTTGGTCAAGGCAAGAATTGAGGCTCTACTGGTTCAGGCTAATTTATTTGCGTTTTCTTTTGATTTAGATCCAGAAATCAGAGAAAACTTCAGGGAAAACTTAAATAAATTCATATTAAAGAGACAAGAAGATAATAAATTCATAACAACTCGAACTAGAATATTTGATAGGGATTTACAAATTATTTTCGATACAAGTGATTTCGATGATCGTGAATCATCTAGTGCAAATATTCGTAAAACATATATCGATAATTTTTTTGAGGTTTTGGAAAACTATTTTGGAAGAAATGCACAAATTTTGCCTCAAACAGGTTTTTCTCCTTCAGATATCAATGAAGCTCTTGATGGTAATGCAGTAGCAAAAGAATACAAATTAGATAATGGTGGAATAATTGTTCATGTTACAGTTCCAGTATTAAACAATAATGAAATTGTAAATGCATTGCTTCTTACAACCGAGGAAGGTGATATTGGTTTAATTCTTCAAGAAGGAAGACAAGGTTTCGTAAGGGTATTTATAATTACAATATTTGTTACACTCTTTCTATCAATTGCCCTGTCAACCACTATAGCGAGACCATTGACAAGATTATCAACTGCAGCGGAACAAGTTACTGATGCAGGAATTGGTGATACTCCAATTATGGATGATAGAAGAGATGAAATTGGTACACTCTCAAGAGCTATCAGAAGAATGACAGTAGCCCTACAAGATAGGGTAAATGCTGTTGAAGCTTTTGCTGCCGATGTTGCTCATGAAGTCAAAAATCCATTAACTTCGTTACAAAGTGCTATCGAAACTTTAAATACTTCACAAAGTGAAGATGAAAAAAAAGAACTTATTTTAATTGCATTCAAAGATCTTAAAAGGCTCGATAGATTAATTTCGGACATTTCTTCAAGCTCAAGATTAGAAGTTGAATTAGCGAAGGGTGAGTTTGAAAATATCGATTTAAAAGATGTTTTGGCCTCTGTCATTGAGGTAACTGAATCAACATTAATTAAAAAATACGGGGTTGATATTAAATATAGAAATATAAATGAAGATATTTTAATTAGTGGAATAGGTGACAAAATTGCCCAAGTTTTTCATAATCTAATTGATAATGCTTTGTCATTTTCATCTAAGGGTGATTGTATAGATATTTCAATATGGAAAAGTAATACAGGTGCAATTGTCGAAATAAAAGATAATGGCCCAGGAATACCAAAAGAAAGTTTATTAAAAGTTTTTGATAGATTCTATACTTATAGACCAAACGATAAAAGCTTTGGAAATAATTCGGGATTGGGTTTGTCAATTTGTAAACAAATAGTAAAAACACATGGTGGTTCAATTATTGCTGGAAATAAAGAAAATGGTGGAGCCATATTTACAGTTACTTTTCCTTTGGTTAATAAATAAATAGAGGTAGATAATTTGATTGGTTTAATAATAATTACACATGGCAACCTTGCAATTGAGTTAAAAAGCTCTCTAGAGAATATTATTGGTCCTCAAAAAAATCTTGAGACCGTTTGTATTGGTTATGATGACGATGTAGATAAAAGAAAAGAAGAAGTAAAAGATTTAATTACCAAAGTTGATAGCGGTGAAGGAGTAATACTTTTAACGGAAATGTTTGGAAATACACCCTCTAACTTATTAATTTCATTAATTGAAGAAAATAAAATAGAAATGATTGGTGGCATTAATTTACCTTTACTGGTAAAACTTGGATCCCTAAGAGAGAATACAAATATACAGGAAGTTATACAATCTGCTGTAGATGCTGGCCATAAATATATAGGTATAGCAAGCGAAATTTTATCAAAAGAGGATAATTAAAATATATAATTTAGTTATTTGAGGAGAACACAATTGGAATTCAATGATTACAAAGTTGCTGATATAGGGCTTGCGGACTGGGGACGAAAAGAAATAGAAATCGCCGAAACAGAAATGCCTGGTTTAATCACGCTGAGAAATGAGTTAAGTAAATCCAAGCCCCTAAAAGGGGCAAATATTGTTGGCTGTCTTCATATGACCATTCAAACTGCAGTATTGATTGAAACTTTAATTGATTTAGGTGCAACAGTCAGATGGTCATCCTGTAATATTTTCTCTACTCAAGACCATGCTGCGGCTGCAATCGCTAGCAAAAATATACCTGTTTTTGCTTGGAAGGGTGAAACTGAAGAAGAATACGATTGGTGTATTAGACAAACAATTGAAGGATCATCAGATTGGAAACCAAACATGATTCTAGATGACGGCGGTGACTTAACAAAGATTATACATGAAGAATACAAAGATTTATTAGATGATATTCGTGGATTATCTGAAGAAACTACAACAGGTGTTTTAAGACTTTATGAAATGGAAAAAGAAAATTCCCTTACTGTTCCAGCTATTAATGTTAATGACTCAGTCACAAAATCAAAATTTGATAATTTTTATGGTTGCAGAGAAAGCCTTGTCGATGGTTTAAAAAGAGCAACTGATGTTATGCTTGCCGGAAAAGTTGCAGTTGTTTGTGGATTTGGAGATGTTGGAAAAGGATCGGCAGAATCACTTCGTTCGCAAGGGGCTAGAGTAATTGTCACAGAAATTGATCCAATTTGTGCACTGCAAGCTTCTATGGAAGGTTATGAAGTATCAACTGTAAATGATGTAGCTAAGACGGCAGATATTTTTGTTACCGCAACAGGTAATAAAGATGTTATAACTCTCGAACATATGAGAGAAATGAAAGATAGAGCAATTGTTGCAAATATTGGTCATTTCGATAGTGAAATACAAGTCTCAGAATTAAAAAACTTCAAATGGGACAATATAAAACCACAAGTTGATGAAATTGAATTTCCTGATGGTAAAAAAATTATTTTATTAGCCGAAGGAAGATTAGTTAATCTAGGTTGTGCAACTGGACACCCTAGTTTTGTTATGAGTGCATCATTTTCAAATCAAGTTTTAGCACAGATTGAAATTTGGAATAATTATAAAAGTTATGAAAATAAAGTTTATGTCTTACCTAAGCACTTGGATGAGAAAGTAGCATATATTCATTTAGAAAAACTTGGAGTTAAATTGACTGAATTGAGTGATGATCAAGCAGATTATTTAAGTCTGAATAAAGAAGGTCCGTTTAAACCAGATCATTATAGATATTAAATTTTATTCTAATGTTGTGATGGTGGCATTTTAACTTTCAAACCATCAAATTCTTCAGTTATTGGAATTTGACAACCTAATCTTGAACTATCTTCTTTATATTCATGAAAATCCAGCATGCTTTCTTCCTCATCACTCATGGAAGACATTTTATCTTTCCATTCATCTTCAATAAAAACCATGCATGTTGCACAAGCACAACCTCCTCCGCAATCAGCATCAATACCTGGTATTGAATTAGATACTGCCCCTTCCATGATTGAAGTACCAACATCAACATCAACTGTATGCTCAGTACCATCATGTTCTATATAAATAATTTTAACCATAATTACCCCCGTAAATATTATTATTTAATAAAGATATTATTAAAAAAAATCTATAATTAGTTTGCAACTTCCTTAATTGGAATAGTTTCATCAGAAAGTCGATTTTTATCTATTAAAATTTTTTCAGAAATAAGTTTTCTAGACATCATATGCTCTGCCGGTCGATTTACACAATCTGAAGCAGTAATTCTATTATCTTTTGTATAAAAAACAGCAAAAGATTGTTTTTTTGTATCACCTCGAACAACGATATCATCATAATTATCCAATAATCCTACAATTTGGAGCTTTGTTTCATATTGATCAGACCAAAACCAAGGAACCTGATTATAAGAAATATTTTCGCCCATAATCGAAGCAGCAACTGTTTTTCCTTGCTCAATAGCATTATGGACAGATTCCAGTCTTATATTTTTATTATAAAAAATATTTGGATGAATAGTACAGTCACCTGCAGAAAATACAGAGCCATTTGAGGTTCTACAAAATTCATCAACTATAACTCCATTTTTAACGTCTAGACCAGACTCCAAAGCAAGAGTATCGCATGGTAGAACGCCTATACCCACAATAACAAAATCAGATACTATTCCTCCATTTGAAGTAATAACCTCAACCCCTTTATTATTTTTTTCTAGCCCCTCAACCGATGTATTAGTTAACACTTCAACACCAGCTTGCCTATGAATTTTAGTATAAAAACTGGATATAGTCTCACTTGTCACACGTTCAAGAATTCTTGAAGCCATTTCTACAATTGTAACTTGTAATCCCAATTTATTAATAATTGCCGCTACCTCAAGACCAATATAACCTCCCCCAATTATGGTAACTTTGTTGGATTCTTTAATTTTATCTCTAATTTTTAGAACATCTTCGATAGACCTAAGGTAAAAAACTTTATCCGATATCTTTTTATCAACATCAATTTTTCGTGGAATAGTGCCTGTAGCTATAACAAGATTATCATAATTTTCTTTTTTATTATCTTCTAAAAAGATTTCTTTGTTTTCTGTATCAATTCTTTGAACATAGGAGTTTAAATTTATTACAATTTGATTTTCTGTGTAAAATTTTTCTGGCTTAAAAAACAATCGCTCTTTATCTAATTCTCCCATAAGAAATTTTTTAGATAAAGGAGGTCTCTGATATGGTAAATAATTTTCTGAACAAAAGATTTTTATTTCACCATCATATTCCTTATTTTTCAAGCTTGTTGCAGTTTGACAAGCTGCTTGACCACCCCCAATAATTAATGTTTTTTCTTTACTCATAAAATTACCTTATGCAGGATTACTTTGATAAAAGTTTACAGCAGTATATATTAGCGAGACCTTTTAAAAAACTAAATTTAGAAAATGAAAGACTTAATTTTTAAATCAGAATCAGTTCAAGATACAGAGAAATTTGCTGATAGGATAGCAACTCTAATAAAAAAACATGACCTTATTTTACTTAAAGGTGAGCTTGGTAGCGGAAAAACTACATTTACTCGATCAATAATTAATTCAAAATATTTTGCTAACGATATAAACCATATCGTGCCATCGCCGACATTTAATCTTTTACAAATATATGAATTTGGCAATAGAAAAATAGGTCATGCTGATTTATATAGAGTACAAAATAAAGAGGAAATAACTGTTTTAGATCTGCAAAAAATTGTAGATGAAGGGTCTCTAATTGTAGAGTGGCCAGAAATAATAGATTCATCAATTTCAGCAAATATTCTAAACATTAATTTTGAAATTCACAATAACTCAATCAACCTCCTAGTTGAAGATGGGGGTGGTTGGAAAGATAGAATCAGATCAATATCCTTTAAGTCATGACAGAAGAAACTGAATGCGTTTTTGATTTTGAAACTAATGGAACAGATAAGGGTTTTAGACTTCCTCACCAATTAGCAGTTATTGATTTAAATAATTTAGATAATTTATCAGTAATTAATAATAGATTGCCAACATATGATTTACCAAGTCCTGGAGCTTTAAAAGCGACCTCTACGCCATGGAAAAAGCTTATGGAAGGACCAAGCCTTTATGAAAGTATTCCTAAAATCTTAGAGAGTCTAGATTACGATATTTTATGGGCATATAATTCACAGTACGACTCGAATGTACTAACGGAAGCGCTTTATACATCAGGTTTTTTCCCATACCCCCATAAGATGGGTGATAAAGTTATATGTGATGCGTTACCATTTATATCACTTGCTGGAAAGATTTATCCTGAAACTATAAAAACACCAGAAGTAATCAATGGTAAAAGAGACCAATCCTTATCAAATGTTTTTATGAATAATTTTGCAAAGGATGAAAGTATAATTTGGCATCAAGCAGATGGAGATGTCAAAGCAACAGCTAAATTATTAAGTAAAATTAAATTAGAACAGCCAGATTATTGGGAAACAAGAACTAAAATGTTTTCAAAATTTACAAGATATAAAATTTTTTCTGATAAAGCCAAATTTGCAACATATTACTTTCCTAAACAAAAAATTACTGAATTCGTTCCAATAGTAGATATTGATACTGATAATTTTTACTCTATCAATTTAGAGGAATTCTTTGAAAATGGATGCCTAACAGAAAAAAATATAGCAACTTTAGAACAAGGTAAAAAACCAAAGTGGTTAAAAGAGACTTATCTTAAAACTCCTGGAATAATATTTTGTCCTGATTGGTTCAATTTACAAGAAAAATATCAACTTCCATCAAGTGACCAAATAGAAATAATATCAAATCTTATTAAAGATCATTTACCTTTAAAAAAAGAATGGCCGAAAAATGAAAGTGATCATTTAGAAACACAAATATTTGGATTTCCAGCAAATGAGGATAAATTTGCATGGGAGGAATTTCATAACGCAAGCTCATGGGATAAAAAAATCCAAATAAAATTCTCTGATAAAAGGTCAAAAAGAATAGCTCAAAGAATTATATTTGATAATTCACCTGAAACAATTGATGAAGAGCCCTACAAAGTTTTGCTGGAATTTATTAAGTCAAGATGGCTGTCCAATGATTTTAAAAGTCCATGGATAACAATTCCGAATGCCCTAAGAGAAATTGAAAAGTTCGAAGAACAGGGAGAGAAAAAAATCTTTGAGGGTTATAAAGACTATCTTATGGAGATGAAAGAAAACTTATAAAATTACTTGAATGATTGAGATGATTTTTTTAGCTTAATGTAATTGATTCTAGGAGATGTTATGACATTAATAAATATTACTGATGAAGAATTTGAAGATTCTATTTTAAAGAACTCTGGCGTTTGTTTGGTTGATTTTTGGGCTGAATGGTGTGGACCATGTAAACAAATTTCACCAATTCTTGAAGAAATTGCTTCAGAGAAAAATAATGATATAACTATCGCAAAGATAAATATTGACGAAAATCCAAGAGTTGCAACTGATTATGGAATTAGGAGCATACCAACTATGCTTTTGTTTAGTAATGGAGAACTTAAAGATACAAAAGTAGGTGCTCTACCCAAACAAGAATTAAATGATTGGATTAAAAGTAATAGTTAAAAAATACTAATTGCTTTTCCTACTAGTTGCATAGATCCACAAATTAATATTCTTGATGGTTGCTCATCTTTAAGAATTAGTTTTTTATCAAATTCTTTTATCTCTCTAATATTAATATTAACCCCAATAGTATTTTTCTTAATTTCATTAAAAGAATAATGATTATCGTTAATACCTATATATTTTATTTCATCAAAGATACCTTCAAAAGGAATTATAAAATCCCTTATTTTCTTTCCTTTTTTAAGACTAAAAATTAAATTCATTTTTTTTGGTTTTTCAGAATTCATTTTTTTCATTTCATGAGCAATAGCTTTTGTTCCTGAGGAATTATGGCAACTATCAATCCATAGCTCTGATAAATTATTCTTACAATTAATTTTTTCGAGTCGACCGCGCCATTTTGTTTTTGAAATACCTTCCTCAATAAACTTTTTTGATAAATTAATTTTTTTGAATTTTTTTAAAAATATAAGTGAGGCAATCGAAAGCGCTGCATTCATCTTCTGATGCTCTCCAATCATAAATGGATTATTAATTCTTATGCAGGTATTATTGTCTTCATAATAAAAAGACTCTTTTTTCTTTGTCATAGTCCAATCCAAACCATAAACAAACCTATTTTCTTTGTTATGCAAAAAATTTTTTAATATAAAGTCAGTGATATTTTTTGGCTGTTTTCCAACAACTGTATGGGTTTTACTGTTAGTGATGCCTATTTTTTCTTTTGTGATCTCAATAATATCATCTCCAAGAAAGTCTTCATGGTCATATGAAATAGGTGTAATGATCGCTAAATCTTTTTTTGGCAAGATATTTGTTGCATCAAATTGTCCTCCCATGCCAACTTCAAAAAGATTCCAATCTGCTTTGTGCTTATTGAATAAATATATCGCACAACAAGTAATAAATTCAAAAAAAGCAATTTTTCTATCCTTTGAATGCTGAAATAATCTATTTATTGTTTTTTCAAGAAGCTTATCTTCAACTATTTTATTATTAATTAATATTCTCTCATTAATTTGAACTAAATGTGGTGAAGTAAAAGCATTAACTTTTAAATTATTCACTGTTAAACATGATTTAATATATGACAAAATCGAACCTTTACCATTTGTTCCTGCAACATGAATTATATTCTTAATTTTGTTTTGTGGATTTCCAATTTCATCAAGTAAACTAATTGTTCTTTCTAAGGATCTAGGTAAATTTTCCGAAAATTGTTTATGAAATTGATTAAAATTACTCTTTAACATTCTATATGCTAGCAGATTTTTGAGTTTCACTATTCATAAGAATTTCTAGTATACTTGTAATATTATTTTTTAAATCTTTTCTATGGGAAACCATATCAATCATACCATGATCCAGAAGATATTCTGATTTTTGAAAACCATCAGGTAGATTCTCTTTAATAGTATTTTCTATTACTCTTGGTCCAGCAAAACCAATCAAAGCATTTGGTTCTGCAATATGAATATCGCCCAACATAGCATAGGAAGCAGTGACACCTCCTGTAGTTGGGTTAGTCAATAAAACAATATAAGGAATTCTCTTTTCTCTTAAGGTTTGTATCATAATTGTTGTTCTTGGCATTTGCATTAATGATAAGATTCCCTCTTGCATTCTTGCTCCACCCGAAGAAGCACATAATATAAATGGACAATTATTATCCAAAGAATGTTTTATTGCCTTAATAATAGACTCACCAGCCGCCATTCCTAGTGATCCTCCCATAAATTGAAAATCATGGACAGCTAGAGTCACATTAATTTTATTAATGGACCCGTAGCCTATCACAACTGAGTCTGTAATTTTAGTTTTCTTCTTCGATTCTTTGAGACGATCGATATATTTTTTTTCATCTCTAAACTTAAGAGGATCAATTGGCACAATCGGATCTTCGATGTATTTTATGGATCCTTGATCTAATAGTTGATTAAATCTTTCTTTGGCTGATATTCTCATATGATTATCGCACTCACTGCATACATATAAATTTTCTTTAGCATCTTTATGGAAAAGCATTGCTTCGCAGTTGTTACACTTTAACCATAACTCTTTAGTTGACGATCTTTTAGAAAAGATTTTTTTAAGTCCCGGAGGTACAATTTTTTTAAACCAATTCATAATATTATATTACAGCCTTAAGACCTTTTATATACTCAGAAACCTCTGGTAAAACTAAATCTTCTTTATTATTTTGATAATTTCCCATTATTTTTTCTATCAAAGACGAGCCTACTACTATTGCATCAGAAAATTCAGCTATCTTTTGAGCCTGGTCTGGTCTTTTAATACCAAATCCGACACCAATAGGAATATCGGTTTCTTTTTTTAATTTAATAACCTGCTCCTTTAAAATATCTAGATCAGGTTCTTTCGTTCCCGTTATACCCATAATTGAGACATAATAAAGAAAACCTGAGCTTTTATTTAAAACTATATTTAATCTTTTTTTGTCAGTAGTAGGTGTGGCAAGTCTTATAAAATCAAGATCAATATCTATTGTGAGATCACACAATTCAGAATCATGCTCAGGAGGCAAATCAACAACAATTAAACCATCCACGCCATCATCTAAACATCTTTTTATAAAGTTCTCATTTCCATATTGATAAATAGGATTGTAATAACCCATCAATATAATAGGCGTTTGAGAATTTTTACTTCTAAACTTTTTTATAAGATCAAAAGTTAACTCCATTGTATGACCATTATCCAATGCGATCTTAGATGATTGTTGAATTATAGGCCCTTCAGCCATAGGGTCTGAAAAAGGCATACCAATTTCTATCAAATCACTTCCCGATTTTGAAAGTTCATTAATTATATCAAGACATAAGTCTTGATTTGGGAATCCTGCTGTAAGATATGTAATTAAACCAGTTTGAGAATTTGACTTTAATTCATCAAAGGTTCTTAAAATTCTTGTAGCCATTATACTTCTACACCAAGATAATCTGCAACCGTTTCAATATCTTTATCACCTCTACCACATAAATTAACGATAATTATCTGATCTTTTTTCATATCTTTTGCAAGCTTGAAAACGAATGCTAGGGCATGAGAAGGCTCTAAAGCAGGAATAATTCCTTCGTATTTTGAACATATTTCAAAAGCATTTAACGCTTCATCATCTGTTGAAGATACATAATTTACTCTTCCTTGATCATTTAACCAGGAGTGTTCTGGTCCAATACCAGGATAATCAAGACCAGCAGAAATTGAATGTCCTTCTCTAATCTGGCCTTCAGTATCTTGAAGTAGGTAGGTTCTGTTACCATGCAAAATTCCCGGTACTCCATTGGATAATGAAGCGGCGTGCTCATTACCATCTAATCCTAAACCAGCTGCTTCAACCCCATACATATCTACATCATCATCTAAAAATGGGTAGAATAAACCTAATGCATTTGATCCTCCACCAATACAAGCTACTAAAGCATCAGGCAATACATTTTCTTTATCAAGAATTTGTCTCCTTGCCTCTTCGCCAATAATTGATTGAAAATCTCTAACCATTGATGGATATGGATGAGGACCTGCTGCAGTACCAATCAAATAATAAGTATTTTCTACATTGGCAACCCAATCTCTTAATGCTTCATTCATAGCATCCTTTAAAGTACCGTTTCCAGATTCCACAGGAACAATCTCACCACCAAGTAATTTTATTTTGAAAACATTAGACTTTTGACGCTCAATATCTTTTTTTCCCATATAAATTACACATTCAAAACCAAATCGAGCACACACAGTAGCTACGGCAACTCCATGCTGTCCAGCTCCAGTCTCAGCTATGATTCTATTTTTTCTCATTCTTTTTGCTAATAATATCTGCCCTATACAGTTATTTATTTTGTGACTACCAGTATGATTTAGTTCATCTCTTTTGAGATATATTTTTGCGCCTCCAAGATAATTTGTTAACCTCTCGGCAAAGTATAAGGGGCTCTCCCTTCCAATATAGTCTTTAGAAAATTGGTTAATTTCATTTTTGAAATCTTGGTCACTTAAAGCATCTGAATACGCTTTCTCAAGTTCAATTATTAGAGGCATTAATGTTTCTGCAACATATCGTCCGCCAAATAAACCGAAATTACCATCTGTATCTGGCCCTGATTTGTATGAATTTTTTTTCATAATTACACCAATGCTTTAAATTCTTTATATAATTCCTTTATCATATAGCTATCTTTTACACCTAGTACTTTTTCAACTCCAGAGGAAATATCTATACAAGAAGCATTAGTGTCATTTATTGCATATTGAATATTATTGATATTAATTCCTCCAGCGAGGAAAAAATCCTTTCCTTTCCAACTCTTGAGAATTTCCCAATTAAAGGTTTTATTTAAACCGCCTTTTTGACCTTTATCTTTATTAGTGGGTTTTGTATCAAATAAGCAGTAATCAACTATATCTTCATACAGAACCGCATTATCAAGATCCTTATTATCATTTACTCCAAATGCTTTTATGATAGGTATATTAAATAAATTCTTTATCTCATAACATCTCTTAGTGCTTTCGTTACCATGTAACTGAATATATGTAGCATCAATAGATCTTATACTTTCATCTAAATAAGCATCAGAAGGGTCTACAAAAACTCCAACTCTTTCAACTTTGCTACAATAACTAGATAAATTATTACTTTTTGCATAACTTGGTTTGATTTTTCTTGGACTTACATCAGCAAAATTAAATCCTATAAAATCAATACCTAATTCATTGCACACTGATATATCCTTAGGGTCTTTAACCCCACATATTTTAATTTTTTTTATCATTTAATAGAATTTACTATTTCTATCGCAGTATTCTTTGGATCTTTAGACTCAGTAATTGGTCTTCCTATAACAAGGTGATCTGCACCTAGTATAATTGCCTCTTTTGGCGTCATTACTCGTTTCTGATCATTTTTATTAGAACCTTCAGGTCTAATACCTGGTACGATAATTTTGAAATTGTTTCCGCAGGATTCTCTTACCATTTTTATTTCTTCTGATGAACATACCACACCTGACAAGCCTGATTCTTTGGCTAGCGTTGCAAGATTAGATACAAGATCTTTGGTTGAAATATCTATTCCCATCATACTTAGGTCATCATTATCTAAACTAGTCAAAATAGTAACTGCTATCAAATTAGTTTCAGGTGAACTTTGAGATATCGCCTCCAATGCATATTCCATCATCTTTTTTCCTCCCAAAGCATGGACATTTAATATTGCCGGCTTCAAAGAAGAAAGTGTATCAATAGTTTTCTTCACAGTTTGTGGAATATCATGAATTTTTAAATCTAAAAAAATTGGAATATCTAAATTTTGTATTTTTATTATTCCTTCGGGACCGTATGTATCAAAATACTCTAAACCAAGCTTAACTGCTCCAATATGTCCTTGAAGTTCTTTTGAAAGTTCATAAGCTTCAATTTCGGAATTTTTATCAATTGCAACAATAATAGGGTTTAGAAAAACCTGGTCCATTATGCTTTATAGTTAAGTCTATCCCTCAAACCTTTTCCAGATTTAAAAATCGGGGCTTTTTTTTCTGGAACAAACACACTTTCTCCAGTTCTTGGATTTCTGCCATTCTTAGATTTTCTTTTTCGTATAGATAAGGAGCCAAAACCTCTAATTTCCACTCTCCCATCATTTTCTAAAGTAGAAGTGATCTTTTCAAGCACAAGTGATGTTATACTTTCTACATCTTTCTGTATTAGATGGGGGTTTTTATTTAATAATTTTTTAACTAATTGAGATTTAATCATTATTATCTATTCTTTATTATCTTCTGTAATTTCATCATCCTGTGTTTCTGAATTTTTGTCAAAGGCTTCTCCTAAAATATCTCCAAGAGAGGCTCCAGAATCTTTTGATCCATATTGCTTAATAGCCTCTTTTTCATCAGAAATTTGAAGGGCCTTAATTGATAATGTTACTTTACGGGATTTTCTATCAAAACTTATAATTTTTGCATCTACTTTCTGCCCGACTTCAAATCTTGATGGATCTTGTTCAGATTTATCCATAGATAAATCATTTCTTTTTATAAATGCAGGGAAACCTTCACCAATTTCAACATCAATGCCACCTTTATCAGAATTAATTACAGTGCATGTTACAACTGAACCTTTCTTGAGGTTAACATCGCCTATTGGGTCATCCACTAATTGTTTTATTCCTAGAGAAATTCTTTCTTTATCAATTTCAAAATCTAGAATTTGCGCGTCAATTTCTTGTCCTACACTATATTCTTTAATTGCAACATCTCCAGGTACTTTCCAATCAATATCTGATAAGTGTACTAGACCATCAAGGCCTTCCTCGACTTGAACAAAAATACCAAAATCAGTTATGTTCTGAATATTACCCTTAAGATTAGTACCTATAGGATTTTTCTGAGCAAAATTCTCCCATGGATTATCTACACATTGTTTAATACCTAAGGATAATCTTTTTTTATCGGTATCTATTTCTAAAACCATGACTTCTAATTCATCACCTATAGAAACATAATTCTCTGGCTTCTGAATTTTAGAAACCCAACTCATTTCAGAAACATGAACTAAACCTTCAAGGCCTCCATCCACTTCTACAAATGCTCCATAATCCGCCATATTTGTAACTAAACCTTTATATTTATTCCCTACAATATATTTACTTTCTGAATCTAACCATGGATCATCTAATAGCTGCTTCATACCAAGAGATATTTTCATATCTTCTTTGATAATTTTAAGAATCTTAACCTTAATTTTATCACCAATATTTATTGCTTCGGAAGGCTTATTAATCCTTTTCCAAGATATATCAGTTACATGAAGTAAACCATCAACACCACCTAAATCAACAAATGCACCGTAGTCAGTTATATTCTTGACAATACCTTCAATTTCTTGGCCTTCACTTAAATTATTAAGAATTTCAGACTTATCAATAGAGTTATTATCAGATAATACAGATTTCCTTGATACTACTATATTTCCTCTTTTTTTGTCCATCTTAAGTATATGAAAGGATTGAGGGGTATTCATAAATGGTCTTATATCTTTAACAGGCCGTATATCAACTTGGCTGCCTGGAAGAAAAGCTTGAGTTCCATCAATATCGACTGTAAAGCCTCCTCTAACTTTTCCATTAATAATACCTTCAACAATAACATTATTCTTTTGATCTTCTTCTAGTTTAACCCAATTTTCTTCTCTTTTAGCTTTATCTCGGGATAGAACCGCATCCCCTAATGCATTCTCAATTCTTTCTAAATAAACATCAACTTGGTCACCGATTGTAAGACCATGAGAACCATCATTCGAGGAAAATTCACTTAAAGAAATTCTACCTTCAGTTTTCAAACCTACATCAACAATTACTAAATCAGATTCAATTGATATTACAGTACCTTTAACAATCTTACCCTCGTTAACTTGATTAATCTCAAAGCTTTCCTCTAAAAGCTTTGCAAATTCCTTAGTTACACTATCTTGTGCTGAACTATTTTGCTGTGTTTCGGTTATATTAGACAAGCATTACTCCTTTTTACTTATTACCTTTTCAATTTCCCTTTGCACTATAATATTAACCTCCTCTATTGTTAAATCAGAAGTATCAATTACTATCGCATCTTTTGCAATTTTTAAAGGTGCGACGCTCCTTTCCATATCTCTTTGATCCCTTTTTTGCAATTCTTTTATTACAAGTTTTTTATCTATTTTTGGATTATTTAATACTAACTCCTCAAAACGCCTATTTGCTCTATCTTTTAGAGAAGCTGTTACATAAAATTTTATCTCAGCATCAGGAAAAATTACTGTAGTTATGTCCCTTCCATCAATAACAATACCGCTTTTATCACTATGGATTTTTTTAAAATTCAGCTGAAATATCTTCAAACTTTCCCTTACAGAACTAAAAGAAGAAATTTTTGAAGAGATTTGATCAATTTCCTCTGTTCTAAGTTTATCAACATTTATTTCTTCAATATTTAGATTTTGTGCATATTTCAAAACTCTTTTTTCATCGAAAACATTTTCACCACCTTTATGACATAGATAAGCAACTGATCGATACAAAATACCACTATCAAGATGTGGGAAATTATAAAATGAAGAGATATTTTTTGCTATTGTTCCCTTTCCTGACCCTGCAAGGCCATCTATCGCAATAACTATAGTCATATCTCTCTCATCTAATTTTATTTTTTTGACAACTTAGCGCCAACTTTAATCATAACTTTATAAAAAGATGGAAAACTTGTTTTTATGGTCTCGGAATTATCAATTTTTATTTCTTTCTTTGATACTAACCCCATGATTAAGGCCGACATAGCCATCCTATGGTCTAAATTTGTTTTAATTTCAATTCCACCTTTTTTTAATTCACATCTTCCATGAATAATTATTGTATCCTTTTTAGACTCAACTCTTACCCCATTTTTTTCTAATAGATTAATAATTCCTGTAAATCTATCACTCTCTTTAAATCTAAGTTCGTTAATTCCTTTAAAATAAGTTTTACCCTTTGCCATAGAAGCTGCAACTGCAAGAATTGGATAATCATCTATCATCGTTGGAGAAAATTTCCTTGGTACATCAACCCCTATTAATTTGCTTGACCTTACTCTAATATCATAAACATCTTCTGCAGCCATAATTCTGTGATTTAAAAAACTTATATCAGCACCCATATTTTTTAAAACTCTAAATGCACCATCTCTAGTTGAGTTTATTAAAACATTTTTGACAATTATATCTGAATTTTTACAAATCAATGCCGCTATAATAGGAAATAAAGCAGAGGACGGGTCACCAGGAACACTTACATCTATTCCATTAAGTTCATTAACTCCCTTTATTGAAATTTCTTTTGCATTTCTTTTTTTAGTAATATTAATATTTGCCCCATATAACCCTAGCAACCTCTCTGTATGATCTCTTGTATTAAATTTATCCTTCACTGTAGTTATTCCAGGAGTATTTAATGCCCCTAGCAGGACTGCCGATTTAATCTGAGCGGATGGTTCCTCTAAATCAAAACTAAAAGGAATTGGATTATCTGAACCTTTTAATATTGCAGGTAAATAATTATCTTTTCTTAATGAGTAGTTAGAGCCAAAATTAATTAAAGGCTTTAAAACTCTATTCATTGGTCGTATCGATAACGATGAATCACCAACATATAAGGTAGTAATAGAATGAGAGGCAGATAAGCCCATGATTAATCTAGCTGCAGTACCTGAATTACCAAAGTCTAATGCTGATTTTGGTTCTAATAAACCTCCCAAGCCTACTCCTTTAATCGAACAATTAAATGAATTTTTAAATTCAATTGAAGCACCAAAATTTTGCATAGCTCCAATAGTTTTCATAATATCATCACTTTTTAAGAGGCCTTTAATATTGCTTCTCCCAATAGCAATAGAAGATAAAATAACTAACCTGTGCGAAATGGATTTATCTCCAGGAATTAAAATATTGCCTTTTAATTTTTTACTGCTTATAGATTTCATTTGTTAATTTATATATCATATTATTAGCTTTATTGTTTATTAGATTTATAATTAATAATTAACTTTGACAGTAAGATTTGTACATGGCAAATCAGTTTAAAAATAATAGGTGTTCAATTGGATAAAGAGAAACTTGGCAAAAAATGGATTTGTCCTACGACAGGCAAAAAATTCTATGACTTAAATCAGGAACCTGTAAAGAGTCCTTATACTGGTGAACTTTTAGAAGTAACAAATACTGAGGATTTAGAAAAAGAAAAAGAAAAAGAAATTATTCTTAATGCTGATGATAAAGAGAATTCACAAATTTCTGAAACAGATGAAGTTAAAGATACTGATGATGCTGAATCTGATATCGAAATACTTGATGATAGTGCAGAAGATACAATTCCTGAAATTGAAGATGATAATTTTAGTGATGAATCAGAGAATTCAGACTCAAATATTGATGAGCTCGAAGAGTTTGAGATAGATGGAGAAATTGATGATGATCTTGATGATGATGAATTCCTTGATAATAATGATGATAACTCAGTTGAAGATGTTATTAGTTCAGTTAAAAAAAATAAAGAAGAAGACTAAAGGGGCTATAGCTCAGCTGGGAGAGCGCTTGCATGGCATGCAAGAGGTCGGCGGTTCGAGCCCGCCTAGCTCCACCAAAATAAAATGAAATTTGTTATAATAATAATTGTACTTGGACTTCTAACATTTCTTACACTTGCATTGGTTGCATTATAGAAATTTTAATTATTATTCTTATCAAGAATAATATTATCAATTAATCTTACTTTACCTAGTTTAGCAGCAACAGCAATCAAAGCACCCTCTTCAAAATTTTTAGCTTCCTTAAGACTTTTCTTATCAAAGATGCCTAAATAATCTATTTGAATATTATGTCGTTCTAGTTTTTCAGATGATTTTTTTATTAGTTCGGGTATTGTAAATTTCTTTCGATTATTATTTATCCATTTAAGATTTTCATAAATATTTGGTGCAATTTTTCTTTCATCTCTTGTTAAAAGATTATTGCGTGAAGACATAGCAAGCCCATCCTTCTCTCTAATAATAGGTAAACCAATAATTTTTATTCCTGGAAAATAATTTTTTGCAAATTTTCTGACTAATATAAATTGCTGATAATCCTTTAAGCCAAAAAAAGCATGCGTGGGACGAATAACAGAAAAAATTTTATTAATTATTGTTAAAACACCGTCAAAATGTCCTGGTCTATCTTTTCCACATAATTTCTTTGAAATTGAAGGTGCTTTTATTAATTTTAATTCTTTAGCAAAATTATCTTGAGGAATAAAAACATAATCACAATCAATTTTTTTTAATTTTTTAATATCCGAAACTATAGTTCTTGGATAATTTTTAAAATCTTCATTTGGCCCAAATTGGAGAGGATTAATAAAAATAGATACTATAGTTTTATCATTATAATTTTTAGCTTCTTTAATAAGACTAAGATGACCATCATGAAGATTCCCCATAGTTGGTATTAAACTTAGACTTTTTGCGTTTAACCGATTATCTTCAATATCATTTTCTGTTTCAAAAATTTTCATTTAAAAAAAAGTATGATTATCAGACGGAAATGATTTATTCTTTACACTTTTAGAGTAGTTAGATATTGCTTCCTCAATACTTGATGAGTCCTTTAAAAAGTCTTTAACAAATTTAGGGGATTTTTCTAGGCATGATATGCCTAATAAATCATGTATTACCATAATTTGACCGTCTGTTCTTTGACCTGCCCCTATACCAATTACAGGTATAGTAATTTTTTCTAGTATATCAGCTGTTAAATCATCAGGAACACATTCTAGTAATATCATTTCTGCACCAGCATCTTCTAATGCTTTAGCTTCTTCAATCATATTCTTTTTCTTATTTACATCTCTGCCTTGAACAAAATATCCACCGATTCTATTAATTGACTGAGGGGTTAAACCCATATGAGCACAAACGGGAATACCTCTCTCTGCAAGAATTGAAGTTAGTTTACAAATCCAGGTTCCTCCTTCAATTTTTATTGAATGTGCGCCATTTTGCATAAGTTTGGTTGCATTCTCCAAAGCTAGATGATCAGTTGAATAACTCATAAAGGGCATATCAGCCATAATATGTGAATTAATGTTACCTCTAACCACACATTTTAAATGATAAATTAAGTTCTCCATAGTTACTGGAAGTGTGCTGTCATGTCCCTGTATAACCATTCCCAGACTATCACCTACAAGAATTACCTCTATTCCTGATTTACTTATTTTTTCTGCTATAGTTGCTTCATAAGCAGTTAAACAAGCAAATTTTTCACCTTTTTCTTTTAGTCGTTTTAGGGTCGAAATTGTTATAAGATCTTTATCTGATTTTATTGACATTCTAGTCCTCTTTTTGAGCCAAAGAATGTTTAATAATAGCTTAATAGTTAAATATCAACTACCAAAGAACATTAATGTAGTGATAAAACCAAAAAGAAATACTAATATTAATACTATTACTGATTTCATAATTTTTTTCCTAATTGCCACATCTATAAAATTTTATTGCGTCCAAGATATCTTGCCTGGTTGCTATACCCTCTTCATAAAGAAGGCTTAGATTATTTTGTGCTGCAGTATGACCTTGTTTCGAAGCCAATTTATACCAATTTAATGACTCTTGAAAATCTTGATTAATACCTATGCCTAATCGATAAAAAATGCCTAAATTATATTGTGCATCAGCATTACCTTTTTGCCCAGCACTGAGATAATATTCATAAGCTTTGTTAGAATCTTTTTGAACCCCTAAACCATTATCGTAAATGTAGCCGAGTTTATACTCTGCCAAAACATTTTTAAGCGATGCTGATTTCTTAAACCAATATATAGCTTCTTTAAGGTCTTTTTCAACATCCTCACCATTCGAATAAATTAAACCTAAATTATACTGAACATCAGAATTACCTTTTTCAGCAATCTCTTTCATATTCAAAATATATTCAGGAGTATTTTGGTTATCTTGTGAATATAATTGTAAAGTGAAAAGCAAAAATATAAATATTAAAGCATAATTAAAATAATCAAATATTTTAATATTAGACATAATATAAATTAATGTGTTTCTCCGGCTGAATGAGCGCCATCATGATGCTCAGCTTTATGAGCTCCATGAGGAACAGCCCAAACCTTATCCGGTTTTCCATCATCAAAAAATACATCTCTTGAGGCTTGAGTATATTCTGACTCATATCCCATAATTGCTATAAAGACTAAGACAGCAATCATTGGGGATAAAAGAGCAACAACTAACGCCATTCTTTCCCATACCATGTGCATAAAAATGGCCATAATAAAGCCAGCTTTTAGAAACATGAAAATTAAGATTAAACTCCACCTTAACCACCCTTGTAGTTGGTAAAAGTCAACCATATAAGAAAATATACTCAATACAAAAAGTAGTATCCAAATTTTTAAATAAACACTAATAGGGTGTTCTTGTCCTTCAGTTGCCATACCTTACCTCACCAAAGATAGAAAAATGCGAAAATAAATACCCAAACTAAATCGACAAAATGCCAATAAAGCCCAAGTGTTTCAACGATTTCATATCTGCCTTTTTGCCAAGTGAAAAAGCCTCTCTTTCCAGAGTCATAGTCTCCTCTCCAAACTTTTTTGACATTTATAAATAAGAAGATCACGCCTATAGAGACATGAAAACCGTGAAAACCAGTAACCATAAAAAATACTGAACCAAATTGTGGAGCGCCAAATGGATTTTCCCAAGGCCTTACTCCTTCCATTATTAATTTCGTCCACTCAAAAGCTTGCATACCAACAAAAGATGCTCCCAATATAGCAGTTACTAAAAGTAATATAGCAGTTTGTTTTCTTTTCTTTTGATACCCACTGCGGACTGCCATAGCCATTGTCCCACTACTAGTAATTAATATGAATGTCATAATAGCTATGAGAAGCAAGGGTACACTTACTCCACCTACAGTAAGAGCAAAAACCTCACTAGAATTAGGCCACGGAACAACCGTTGACCACCTAGCAGTCATATAGCTAATAAGAAAACAACTAAATATAAATGTGTCACTTAAGAGGAAAATCCACATCATAGCTTTTCCCCAAGGAACACCTTTAAAAGCTCTTTGATCTGATGCCCAATCGTGTGTTAATCCTTCCATTCCATCAGGTAATGGCTTGATAGATGTTGTTGAAGTGTCACTCATTAATAATTACTCCCAAATAATTATGTAACTAATAAAATACAAAATAAAACTAACCAAATAGCTAATAAATAATGCCAATATATTGCTGTTGAACCAATAGTAGACTTCAATTTTCTATATGAAAGGTCAGTTTTATATATTTGAGACATTGACCATGTCCAAACTATAAGCCCGCCTAACATATGAAACATATGTAAACCAGTCAGCATATAGAAGAAGGCAAATGAGGCGTTTGAGTCAACAAAATAACCATAAGAAGTTAACTCATTCCATACTTTAAATTGACCAGCAATAAATAATATTGCCGATAACCCCGCAGCCATAAGATAATACTTTGCATTTTTAAACATAAATTTATTAGATAAATTTTTAGCTTTTTGAAATAAAAAACTACTTATTATTAATACAGCAGTATTAATCCACAAAAGAGGTGGCTCAGGGAGAATTCTCCAATCTCCATATGCCATTCTACCTACATAAGCGACAAAAAAGAGGGAAAATAATGCAGTGATTGATCCAAGAAAACAAATAAGCGCAACTCTTGAAGAATCAAACTCAAAAGATTTTCCTGTATGCAGGTTATCCTTTTTTTCTTGAGAAGGTAACCAAGGTTTTTGTGCTAAAGTTTCAAAAATACTCATGTTTTTTCAGCCTTAATCTCTGTCCCTTCATAACCTTCAGCTAACTCAACCTCTGAATTAGGAACATCCTGAGGAACAAAATCATCTTTTGCGCCCGGAACATTAAAGTCATAAGGCCATCGATAAACAACTGGGAGCTCTTTACCAAAATTTCCATGCCCTGGAGGCATTGAAGGTGTTCTCCATTCAAGTGAATTTGCTTGCCATGGATTTTTTTCTGCAGGAACACCATATTTTCTACTCCAGAACATATTAATAAAGAAGAAGATTTGTGCAAAACCTGTAACAAGAGCTGTCAAAGTTATGAAAATATTCAAATCAGCTGCGGATTGTGTATACAAAGCTTCTGTTTGACCCATCTCGTAATACCTTCTTGGAACTCCAATTAATCCAAGATAATGCATTGGGAAATAAATCAAATAAGATCCTAAAAAAGTAAACCAAAAATGTAATCTTCCCAGCGTTTCGTTATACATACGGCCAGTCATTAGAGGGAACCAATGATAAATGGCTGCAAAAACGACCTGAACCGGAGCAATACCCATTACCATATGAAAATGAGCTACTACAAAATATGTATCTGAAAGAGGTACATCCACTATAACATTTCCAAGAAATAGACCTGTGAGGCCACCATTCAAAAAAGTTATAATGAAAGATATACAAAATAACATTGGCACGGTTAATGTTATGTTACCCTTCCAAAGAGTTAGTACCCAATTATATACTTTAATAGCTGTTGGTACGGCTATTATTAATGTCGTTGTAGCAAAGAAAAATCCAAAATAGGGGTGCATTCCACTAACATACATATGGTGGGCCCATACAATAAAACTTAGAGCGCCGATTGCTACTATTGCCCAAACCATCATACGATAACCAAAGATATTTTTTCTGGCATGAACAGAGAGGATATCAGACACCAAACCGAAGGCAGGAAGTGCAACGATATAGACTTCAGGATGTCCGAAGAACCAAAACAAATGTTGGAAAAGAATTGGGCTTCCACCGCCATAACTTAATTGTTCTCCCATTTCTACCAATGCTGGCATAAAGAAACTTGTCATCAGGGTTTTATCTAATATCATCATTATTGCACTAACAAGAAGTGCGGGAAAGGCAAACATAGCCAAAACTGTTGCGGTGAAAATACCCCAAACTGCCAAAGGCATTCTCATAAGTGTCATTCCTCTTGTCCTAGCTTGAAGTATGGTTACAATATAATTTAGTCCGCCCATAGTAAAACCAACAATAAAAATTGATAAAGAAATCAGCATAAGAATAATACCACTTTCTTGACCAGGCGTTCCTCCTAGAATTGCTTGAGGAGGGTATAAAGTCCATCCAGCGCCAGTTGGGCCCCCAGGAGTGAAAAAACTAGCAACTAGAACTAAACAAGCCAATAAAAAGGTCCAATAGCTTATCATGTTCAAATAAGGAAAAACCATATCTCTTGCCCCAACCATAAGTGGAATTAGATAATTACCAAATCCTCCAAGAAATAGGGCTGTTAAGAAATAAACAACCATTATCATTCCATGCATAGTTATAGCTTGATAATAAAAACTTTCACTAACGA
Organism: OCS116 cluster bacterium AG-435-F03; assembly: GCA_003212795.1. GTDB lineage: Bacteria > Pseudomonadota > Alphaproteobacteria > MED-G09 > MED-G09 > AG-430-B22. The sequence continues at coordinate 128,740 of QCOV01000002.1, forward strand.
TTGAGAGGCCAGGAAAGCCTATTTGCATTCTCATAAACCATGATAAAACTAAACCAATTAAAGCAATAGCTGTAGCAGTACAAAAATATTGTATACCAATTATTTTCGCATCTTGAGAAAAAACCTTTTCAGTCCACCAACTCTTAGCATGATAGAGTTCCTGCTCCTCAACTTCTCTTTCTGGAATTATAGCATCAGACATTTCTTACCTCTTTCTATATTATTTATTTTCCGCAAATTTATTAACATTCAAAGACGCGGACTCCATTGATTCCTTAAATGTCATTTGTTCAGATAACCATTCATTATAATTTGACTCATTATCAACAGAGACAAACCCTCTCATAGCGTGATGACCAACGCCGCATAGCTCAGCACATAATATTTCATATTCACCTGACTTTTCAGGAGTAAACCAATAATATGTAATCATCCCTGGAACCATATCCATTTTTCCTCTGAATTGAGGCACATAAAAATTATGCAGAACATCAATGGATCGCAACAAAACTTTCACTGGTTGATCAATTAATAGGTGGAGATCATCGCCTTGTATTAAAATATCATCTTGACCATTTGGATCATTTGGATTCATTCCAAATGGATTCTCATCATTGATATTTCGAGCATCACTAGTACCTAAAATACCATCTTCGCCTGGTAATCTAAAACTCCAGTACCATTGTTGGCCCATAACTTCTATTGGAACGACATTATCAGGGGGACTCACATATTCATCCCAGACAACTAAACCTGGCGCCAATAGAGCAATAATACCGACTGTAGTTACGGCTGTAAGAGTTATCTCAGTTTTCCTACTTTCAGGCTCGTATGCACCTCTTCTGCCAGGTACTTTTTTGAATTTATAAATACAGTAAATCATAAAACCTATAACTGCTGCAAAAACAAAACCAGTCAAAGCAAAAGTAAGTTGAAGTATAGAATCTATTCCACCCCAATTTGAAGCAATTGGTGTCCACCACCACGGACTTAAAAGATGAAAAACTATCGACCCAAGCACTACAAGAAACATTACGAAGGCAATCATTTGGGTAAGCTCCTTTAAAAAAAGTTTTAACTAATAACAGATAATAAATATTGTTTTTAGATTCAAGAGACAAATTACTTATAGTCAATTTAAAGTCAAGATAAGAGCTATATTTGAATTAGGTCATTGTGGAAATAGATTTATTAATATAATAGATAATTCATAGAATTTGATAAAAAAAATAAAGCCCAGAATAAACATGTTTACATTTTTAAGAAAAGTTATTGAAATCTTTAAAGTTAGAATTAGCTTAACAATAACATTATGTGCGGTTTCTGGGGTTTTTATCATGCCTTACAGTAATTCTTTCACTTTTAAACAATTTTTGGTTCTAATATTTTGTACTTTTCTATCCTCGGCAAGCTCAAGTGCTTTTAATCAATTTTATGAAAAAGATTTGGATAAATTGATGCCTCGAACATCTCAGCGACCATTTGCCACAGGTTTTTTTAAAACAGAAATTTCCTGGTTAATCGGATTCTTTGCACTACTGGTTTTTTCTCTATTATTAGCTGCATATTATTTAAATATAGCAACCGCAATCTATTTGTTATTAGGAGCTCTATTTTATGGCTATATTTACACAGTAGTTTTAAAAAGATCGAGTATATATAATATAGTTATAGGAGGTCTTGCTGGAAGTTTTGCTGTGCTTGCAGGCTCAGCGGCAGTAAATCCAATGCTATCAGTTTCAGCAATAATTCTTTCTTTAATTCTTTTCCTTTGGACGCCACCACATTTCTGGAGTTTAGCAATAGCTATAGAAGAAGATTATGCTAAAGCAAAAATACCAATGCTTCCAAACCTGATTGGGGCAAAAAGCTCTTCTTATGTCATTCTTTCTCAAACTGTTTTATTAGTTTTGATTTCATTTGTTCCGTTATTATTCAATATGGGTATAATCTATCTAATTTTTGTTTTTGTTGGAGGTCTTTATTTCTTTTGGAGAAGCATAGTTCTTGTATTAGAAACAACTAAAAAAAATGCTATGTCTAATTTTTTTGCTTCTTTTATTCAGCTAGGCTTACTTTTATTTGCTTGTATAATTGAAGGACTTCTAAATTATATCTAATTACAAATACTTGAATCTATTTGTTAATTGTTCTAATAATTATTAAATAATAAACGACTATGGAGAAAAAATTGAAAAAATCTGATCAAATTACAAAGAATGCAGCCTATGAGGCTGTAGCGCCAGATGACTTTGCGTCAATGATTGAAGTTGATCGATATGAACAAAGATCAAGTGATTTTGATAAGATAATTTCAGACACCCATGCTCACTTTTGGGATCCTCTGGATACAAAATATATTGATTTTTCTGAGAACTTTGATGTTGAAAATAAATTACTTATGCCTGAAGAATTTCTTCCAGAGTTACAGTGCCCATCGGTAATGAAATTGGATCAAAAATCCAAAATAAAACTTGCGAATGAGAGTTTTAGGTGGCAGATGTCGGCAATTCTTCATGGAGAACAAGGAGCATTAAATTTATCAGCAAGTCTTTGCCACATATTAAAAGATCAAGGAGCACAAGAGTATGCTGCAAATCAAGCTAGAGAAGAAGCTAGACATGTAACTGGTTTTGCTAAGTACATTAATTCTAGATGGGGCAAACCACTCCCTGTTGGGCAAACTCTTGGAGATCTGTTAAATGAATTAGTTAATGCACCAGAAGTTTATAAAAAAATTGTTGGAATGCAAATTCTAGTAGAAGGATTAGCTATGGGAGCTTTTGCAACAATTTATCAACACAGTTATGACCCAGTTTTAGTTAAGTTAATGCAATTAGTTATGACAGATGAAGCATTTCATCACAAATTTGGAAAAATATGGGCGGATAAAACTATTCCTAAATTAGATGAGAATGAACAAAATATTATTGAAGATTGGGCAGCCAATTGCTTCCAAATTTTGTTATTTAATTTAGTTAACCCTGAACAGAAAAAAATTATATATGATCAATTTGGTCTTGATTGGAAACAAGTGCTTAATGAACTACACGAAATCATAACCGACGATGATAGAAGAGAGAGAATGAGGGAGTCGACTGATATCTTTAGGGTTCTTGTTAAAACTCTCTTCAAAGCTGGTATTATTACTGACCGAACAAAAGATTTTTATTCAGTCTATGTTGATCTTGATGAATTAAAAGAAGAAGGAGATCGAATGGTTGGTGATGATATAGCTGATGAAGGGCTTCAGTTCTTAAAAGAAATAAATTTCAGGGATAACACTAGTAGAAATATTGCAGCAGAATAAATGGACTATATACCTAATTATTATATGCTCCATTTTCAATTAACAAAATTTCAATCCTTTTAAATCGTTTAGATTTTGCCCAATCAAGTGCTGTTCTGCCAGTTAAATCAGTATCATCAGGATATGCACCCCCTTGTAACAAAGCTTTAGCAGAATTAAATTTACCTTCTCTTGAAGCAATTATTAGCGGGGTTTGACGGTTTGGTCCTAATTTATTTGGATCAGCTCCATAACTTATTAATGTTTTTATTAAATTTGGATCATCCTTAAATACAGCAAGCGATAAGGCTGTTCGGTTATCTTGGTCTTTCATATTAACCCTTGCACCTTGCTCTAATAAAAATAATATCATATCTATTCTTGACCGTTCAATAGCGAGCAATAATGCCGGTACTTCATCAAAATCTCTCTCATTAATAGAAGCGCCAGAATTTAATGCAGAAACTAAATCTTGGAGTCTGCCCGTTTTGACAGCTGTAACGAGAGCCCCTTCCTTAAAAGGACTATCATTAAACCCTCCATATTGTGCATTGATAGAAATATAAGGAATAAAGAGTAATATCAAAAAACTTAGTATTAGAAATTTTCTCATTTTTTTTACCTTATTATTTAAATTAATGGATTTTAATACATTCTTATTATACATACATCTACATGTTTCAAAAATATTTTTTAATTTTATTGGCTGCCGCTCTATTATCTTTTGTATTGTACCTTTTTGGAACTTTTTTCATTTCTTCAAATAGAAGTTATAACCAGGATAAAGTTGTTACAGAAGTTGAAAACCAAGAAGGAATACCTGGTGGTCACTTTAAATTGAGAACTCATGATGGAAAAATTTTTGATACAATAGAAAACCAAAATCCCATGTTAATATATTTTGGTTTTACATATTGCCCTGATGTTTGCCCTATTACATTACTGACCATGGCAAATGTTCTTGATAAATTAGAAAATGAAGAAATCACTCCTCTTTTTATTACAGTGGACCCAGAGCGTGACAATGAAGAAATTTTATCAAATTATGTTACTGCTTTTCATGATGAAATAATTGGTCTAACAGGTACAATTTCAGAGATAAATAAAGTTACCTCAGATTGGAAAGTATATTTTAAAAAAGAAAATAACATTGATATGCCCGATAATTACACTGTTAATCACTTAGATATTATATTTATTGCTAATAAAAATGCGGAATTTGTTGATTTTATAAAACCTAATACATCTTCTGAAGATGTTATTAAAAAATTAGTAAAAGTTATCCCGCAAATAAAAGGCTAGAAATCTATATATCTAAATTTGCCACTAAGTCACCTGACTCAATACTATCTTGGATAAACTCTCTTCTTTTTATCACTTCATCTCCCATCAGATCGGCAAATATACCACTATTATCAACTCCAGAATCAATCTTTACACGTAAAAGTCTTCTAGATTCTGGATCTAAAGTTGTGTCCCAAAGCTGTTCGGCATTCATTTCACCTAAACCTTTGTAACGTTGTATTTGTAATCCTTTTCTTCCCTCTATAAAGATTGATTCTATCAAATCAATTGGTCCATTAATTATGTAACTTCTTCCATCTCTTTCAAAAATATTGGAGGATTCCTTATCTACAAATGGAAAAAATTGTTTTATATCATTAGATATTTTTTCAAGTCTTCTTGAGTCTGCAGAATCAAATAATCCTCTACCAATACTCATATTTTCACTAACTCCTCTAACTTCCCTTGAAACCATGAGACCATTTTCGTCATCGTAGCTAGCTTTCCAATCAGCATCAATATCACTATATTTTTTTGTCAGTCTATTTGATATTTCTGCTAAAACTTTATCAGAGATTTCGATAGGCTGTTTAAAAGCACTACTAACGGAAACTGCCTCAACAAATCCTTGGTTATATTTTTTAGGTAAAGAATTTATTAATTTTTTAAAATTTCTACTTTTGGTTACCAAGTCAATTAAATCGTTTGAAGCTATAACCTCTCCTGTATTTAATATAAAAGAAGAATCGTTAATACCTGAATCTATTAGATAGTTTTCTAAATCGTCATCGTCCTTTAAATAAGTTTCTGAATTACCTTTTTTCGCTTTATATAAAGGGGGCTGAGCTATATATAAACAACCGTCAGTGATTAATGGTCTCATTTGTCTATAGAAAAAAGTTAAAAGTAATGTCTTGATGTGGGCACCATCTACATCCGCATCAGTCATTATAATTACTTTCTTATATCTTAGTTTATCAGTCTTGAAGCTTTCATCGTCTTGATCACTTTCATTTGAAGAGTTGCCAATACCACCACCTAAAGCTGTAATTAAAGTTGCTATTTCATTGGAAGAAAGAACTTTTGATAATCTTGCTTTTTCACAATTTATAATCTTACCTTTTAAGGGAAGAATCGCTTGTGTAGACCTATCTCTACCTTGCTTCGCAGAACCTCCAGCTGACTCACCCTCTACAATAAATATTTCGCATTTTTCAGGATCTTTTTCCTGACAATCTGCCAGTTTTCCTGGCAATGATGAAATATCTAGAGCTCCTTTTCTCCTTGTGAGATCTCTAGCTTTTCTAGCTGCTTCTCTAGCAGAAGCAGCTTCAACGACTTTTCCAACAATTATCTTTGCCTCATTAGGATGCTCTTCAAACCAATTAGATAAAAGATCATTAATTAAACTTTCAACAACAGGCCTAACCTCAGATGATACCAATTTATCTTTTGTTTGACTTGAAAATTTAGGGTCGGCAACTTTTACTGATAAAACGCATGTGAAACCTTCTCTAATATCTTCTCCAACAAGTTGAACATTTTCTTTTTTTGTTAAGCCTGATTCTTGAGCATATGAATTTACGACTCGTGTTAATGCTGACCTTAATCCGGCTAAATGAGTGCCGCCGTCTTTTTGAGGAATATTATTTGTAAAACAATTTACAGTTTCGTAATAACTGTCATTCCACCACATTGATACATCAACCTCTATCTCATCTTTTTTACCAGTAAAACTTATTGGGACTTCCATTAGAGATTTTCTTGTTTGATCAATATGCCTAACATATTCCTCTAATCCTCCTTCATAAGACATAGTTTTGACCCAAGGTTCATCTTTTCTTTTATCTTCCAAATGAATGGAAATACCAGAATTTAAAAAAGCCATTTCTCTCAATCTTGTTTCTAAAGTTCTGCGACTAAATTCTGTCATAGTAAAAACTGATTTTGATGGATAAAAAGTAATTTCTGTTCCTGTTTCATCTTTACAATCTTTTACTGCCTTAAGGGCTTTCGAGGCTTCTCCATTTGCAAAAGACATTACATGTTCTTTTCCATTTCTTTTAATTGTTAGATCTAATTTTTCTGATAATGCATTGACAACTGATACCCCAACACCATGAAGACCTCCGGAAACCTTATATGAATTTTGGTCAAATTTACCTCCTGCATGTAATTGTGTCATGATAACCTCTGCAGCAGAAATACCCTCTTCTTTATGTATCTCAGTAGGTATTCCACGACCATCATCCTTAACAGTAACTGATTCATCAGCATTCAAAATAACCGAAATCATTTTACAATGACCAGCTAAAGCCTCGTCAACAGAATTATCAACAACCTCATAAACCATATGATGAAGGCCAGTGCCATCATCAGTATCTCCAATATACATTCCAGGTCTTTTTCTTACTGCTTCTAAACCCTTAAGAACCTTAATGGACTCTGCGCCATAATCATTTTCCTCTTTTGTTTTTTTACTAGCTTTCTTTTTGTTTTCTTTTTTTACCATTGTATTTCCTATCGAATATTCATTATCTTTTTATTATTTAGATGATAAATTTCTATTTCTTCTAATTCCTCAAATACAGAAATATCAGTACCAGTCATAATAATTTGAGAGCCAATATCTTGAATTTGCTTAAAAAAAGACTTACGCCTTATTTTATCAAAATGAGCCAAAACTTCATCCAAAAGTAAGACCGGGTATCTGAACTTATAATTTGAAACAAGCTCGAGATGGGATAAAATAATACCCATTAAAAGAGACTTTTGTTCGCCGGTCGAACATTTCTTAGCTTCAATATTTTTATTTCTTTCAGTAACAAACAAATCGCTTCTATGAACGCCTTCAGTAGTGCGTTTAGAAAAAAAATCTCTCTCCCTATTATCTTTTAATTCTTCACTGAGCATCTCTTTTGCCTTATCATTATTCCAAGAAGAAACTAAGCTTTCTACAAATCCGTGAATTTCGAGATTAGCTTTTGGCCAAACAATATCCAAATTAGACTCCAAAACTTTATTAAGATTACCAATAAATGATAGTCTAGTTTCAGCTATTGATATTGATACTTCTGACATTTGATCTTCCAAAGCATCAAGCCAAACATTATCAATAATTTTATTTTTAAATGAAGAATTTCTTTCAGCCATTAATTTTTCATAGATTTTAATATTCTTAGTGTGATTTTTTTCATAAACAGCGCATAATCTATCAATAAATCTACGTCGATAAGATGGTGTTTCATTAAATATTTGATCCATAGATGGAGTTAACCATGAAAGTAAAATAATCTCGGGCAACGCGCTTGATCCGGAGACTTTTTTACCATTAATTTTAATATCTCTACCTTTATGATTATCTTTTAAGCCAGAAGAAATTTGATAAGTTTTATCATTTGATAAAATTTCAAAATTAACTCCCCAAGGTAACATATTATCGTCTTTAACCATTTCAGAAAATTTTGAATTTCTTAAGCCTCTACCAGGAGACAACAAAGAAATAGCTTCTAAAATATTTGTTTTACCTGCACCATTATTGCCAATTATAGCAATGGGTTTACCAGATAATTCTAGATTAAATTCAGAATGCGAACGGAAATTTATCAGTTTTAAAAATTTAATTCGATCAAATGATTTCTTGTTATTCGTAATTTCTATATTTGTATCTTGTGACAATTTAAAATGAACCTATCATACCCTCATAGGCATTAAAACATATGTTGCATCTTCATGAGCAGAGTCATTAATTAAGGCTGGCGCTCCTGGGTCCTCTAGAATAAAGGTCATCGTATCTCCAGATATTTGAGAAGCTATATCGAGTAAATATCTTGCATTAAAACCTACTTCTAAATCATCTGCCTCATAACTAACATCAACTTTTTCAACAGCTGTACCAGCATCTGGATTAATAACAGTTAATGTTAAAGAATTATTATTGATCGCAAATTTCACTGCTTTAGATTTATCAGACGAAATTGTTGCTACGCGGTCAATTGAAGAAGCAAAATCATGTGTCTTTACAGTCATAATTTTTGTATTTGTTTTAGGAATAACTCTCTCATAATCAGGAAAAGTTCCATCAATTAATTTTGATGTTAGAGAGATATTTGTTACTTCAAATCTTATTTTGGTTTCAGAAATAAATAAATTAATATTCCCTTCAATATCTTCAATTAATTTTCTAACTTCGCCAATAGTCTTCTTTGGTATGATGATACTCGGAATATCATCTGCACCTTCTGGTAAATTTGATTGTATACACGCTAATCTATGTCCATCGGTGGCAACACTTCTTAAAGAATTATTTATTGCATGAAAAAAAATACCATTAAGATAGTATCGAGTTTCTTCAGTAGAGATAGCGAACTTAGATTTATCAATCATATTGGCAAGTTCTTCAGAATCTATAATAAAATTACAAGGCATTTCGCCTGAAGACATTTCAGGGAAATCTTCTACGGGCAAAGTTGATAATTCAAAATTTGACTGTCCACATGATAATTCTAATTTATCATTATCTTTAGTTGCAATATCTAATGACGATCCTTCGGGTAACTTTCTTACAATATCGTAAAGTGTATGTGCAGATGTGGTAATTTCACCATCTTCGATAGTATTGGCTTTATCAAGGCTTTCTATAATTTCGAGATCTAAATCAGTAGCAGTAAGCGAAATTCCTTCATTGTTTGCTATAATTTTTACATTTGAAAGAATAGGAATAGTATTCCTTCTTTCAACAACACTTTGAATATGATTAAGACTCTTAAGAAGAATATCTCTTTCAACTGAGATCTTCATAAATTATAACTCCTTAGTTTAACATAGATAAATTACCTACGAATCACTTATAGATTATAGCAGAAAACTAGGAAAAATCACTTAAGAATCAGTTTTCAAGAGATCTCCGAAGAACTTCAACCTCTTCATCAATTGCCACATCACCAACTCTTAAATCTTCTATTTTTTTGACCGCATGAATTACTGTTGTATGGTCTCTACCACCAAATTTTCTTCCAATTTCTGGAAGAGATCTAGTGGTTAAGATTTTTGATAAATACATAGCAATTTGTCTCGGTCTTGCAATAGTTCTTGATCTTCTTGCAGATAATAAATCTGATAATCTAAGATTATAATAATCTGCAACTTTTCTTTGTATATCATCTATTGTAGTTTTTCTTTGTGACGCTCTAATTAAGTCTTTCAATACTTCCTTCGCCATATCAGTACTTAAAGGCCTATTAGCAAATGATGAGTATGCAATGACTCTGTTTAATGCCCCTTCTAAAACTCGAATATTGGAGTCAATTCTCTGGGCAAGAAATTCTAAAAGATTATCTGGTATTACTATGTCAGGATTTTCTATAATATGAGATTCTGCTTTAGATTGAAGAACGCCAAGACGTAATTCATAATCTGAAGGATGAATGTCAGCAACTAAGCCCCATCCCAATCTAGATCTAATTCTTTCCTCAATACCATCAAGATCTACTGGTGATCTATCAGCAGAAATGATAACCTGATGATTATGGTCAATTAATGTATTAAAAGTATGGAAAAATTCTTCTTGTGTAGAATCTTTTCCAGCAATAAATTGAATGTCATCAATCATTAAAACATCTACAGATCGGAACTGTTGTTTAAATGCCATAGTATCTTTAAATCTTAAAGCCTTAATAAATTGATACATAAATTTTTCTGCAGAAAGGTATAAAACTTTTCTTTCAGGCCAATTTTTATTAATTTCTAGAGCCATAGCGTGAAGTAAATGAGTTTTACCAAGACCCACACCGCCATATAAAAATAAAGGATTAAAAGAAACATTCCTTCTTTCTGTAATTCTTCTAGCTGCTGCATATGCAAGCTCATTAGATGGGCCAACTACGAAATTTTCAAAAGATAATCTTTCATCTAAGGGTGCGCCAACAGAATTGTGATCTAATAACGACTCAGAGGCTTTCACTGAAACACCAATTTTATCTTCTTGATCCTTTGAGCTGCCTTTATTATCTGTTAAATCAGTTGAAGCAATATCAATAACAACAGATTTTACTTCTCTCAACTCTTTGGAAAGAATTGATAAAATACGGTCAAGATAATGATTTTCTATCCAATCTCTCATGAATCTAGTTGGCACTAAAAGAGTTAATTTACTTCGAGAAAAATCTCCAAACTGAATATTTTTAAACCAACTTTTAAATGTAGCTTCACCTATTTCAGCTCTCAATATAGAAAGAGAACGTTCCCATCCCTCTTTAATTTTATTAAGCTGAAAATTATTATCTTCCAAGACAGAATACCCTTCAATACTGAGAAACAACATTGGTATGTTGTTTAAGTTTTTTTTTGAAAATTTAAAAAAAAATTACAAAACAACACTAGCCTCGAGTCAGGAATGATGCAACATGAATCAACAAAAAAATGAAATAATTTTTATTTTTTTTTAATTTATAGTTTTTAATTTAGAGATTTTAATTTTTTGGATAACCTAGATATCTTTCTAGATGCATTTTTTTTATGAACTATGCCTTTTTGAGCAAGTTTCATTAGTTTTGGCTGAACTATATTAAAAGCTAATTGTGCTTCGTTAGTTTCTCCTGAAGCAACAGCTTCTTCAAATCTTCTAATATGCGTTCTTACATTAGTTCTAAGAGATTTATTTCTCTCAGTTCTTTTTATAATTTTTCTTACCATTTTTTTGGAAGAAGATAAATTAGCCATAATAAACCTTTTTTTGCATTGCTAGGCTTTATATTTACTTAATATTAAAGCGTCAAGCTTTCTATTACTCATCTTTAAATTTTGGTTTTCTTTTCTCGACAAAAGCTGCCATTCCTTCCGCTTTGTCTTTCGTCGCAAACATGGAGTGAAATAACCTTCTTTCAAAACGAACGCCTTCAGCTAGAGTTGTTTCATACGCTCTATTCACCATCTCTTTGGTCATCATTGTTGCCACTAATGACTTATTAGCAACTTCTTTAGCTATTTCAACTACATCATCAACAAAATTATCATTAGATAGAATCCTACTAACCAAACCAATACTCTCAGCCTCCTTAGCATCCATCATTCTTCCTGTTAAACACATATCCATTGATTTTGATTTACCAATAAATCTAGTAAGTCTTTGTGTCCCTCCAGCTCCGGGGCTTACACCAAGATTAATTTCTGGTTGGCCAAATTTTGCACTCTCAGAGGCTATCATAAAATCACACATCATGGCTAATTCACAACCACCCCCAAGTGCATAACCTGAAACAGCTGCAATAGTTGGCTTCCTGCATCGTGAAATTCTTTCCCAATTTCTAGTAATAAAATCTTCTTTATAAACATCCATATAAGATTTTGGTTGCATCTGCTTTATATCGGCACCAGCAGCAAATGCTTTTTCTGAACCTGTAAGAATTAGACATTTTAAATTAGTATTTTCCTCATATTGATCAACAACTTTTGACAATTCATCCATCAAATCATCATTCAAAGCATTAAGAGCTTCTGGTCTATTCAATGTTGCAATAATTATGTCTTCTCTAATTTCAGTTAATACATTTTTTTCTGTCATAAAGTTCCTCTCACATAAATCTTTATTATCAATTAAACAATTGTCTATAAAAGTATAGCAGTAAATTTATTTTAAATTTACTTTTTTTGACATGAAGGACAGAAGAATGTTGACCGATTAGATTGAACTATTCTTGTGATTCTTGATGAACAACCTTTTGAAATACATTTCTTACCATCTCGTCCATAGACATTAAATGTACTTTGAAAATATCCCATCTTACCCTGAGTATTGACATAATCTCTTAACGAAGAGCCGCCTAACATTATTGATGACTTGATAATTCTTTTAATATTTTTAATTAAATGATTAAGTTCCTTTTTGGGAGTTTTATCTTTATTTACTAATTTTTTTGCAGATAATAATGGAGAAATACCAGACTTAAATAATGCCTCACAAACATAAATATTACCTAATCCTGCGATAATTTTTTGATCCATTAAAACGTTTTTTATATTTCTTTCTTTATTATGAAGCAATAAAGATAAATTTTTTGCATTACAGTCTTTTGACAAAGGCTCATAGCCAAGATTTTTTAACCGATTATGTTCAGAGGTACTGTCGTTATGTAATAGTATATATCCAAATCTTCTTGGATCATTATAAATGACAACAAATTTTTCAGTTTTTAAAATAAAATGATCATGTTTAATTTTCTTATTATTAAGAAATAATTTCTTTTCAATTATTCTATAACTACCTGACATGCCCAAATGAGAAATAATTTTAATATCATTTGAAAGAGTAAATATTATATATTTTGCTCTTCGTGTTATTGACAGAATGTATTTGCCAGTTATTCTTTTTATAAAATTTCTATCATAAGGAAAACGCAATTTCTTATCCGATATCTCAACTTTAAGGATTTTTTGACCTAATAAGTCTCTTTTTAGACCTTCTTTTGTTGTTTCTACTTCAGGTAACTCAGGCATTATTTTAATCTTTCTATCTAGAACTAATCCTTACAACAAGCTATGTTCGCGAAATAAGGAATTATAGTAATGAATAAAAATGATTTTGGATATGAGCAAGTAGAAAAGCAAGAGCATTATAATAAAGTGCAAGATGTATTTAATAATGTGGCAAATGAATATGATCTTATGAACGACTTTATGTCGTTTGGTTTACATAGAAATTGGAAAAAAGAATTCGTTGATTTAATAGAAATTAATGATGAAAAAAAGACAAAGATATTAGACTTAGCAGGAGGGACAGGTGATATAGCTAAAAGAATTCTGAAAAATCACCCCAACACTTCAATAGAAGTTATTGATAAAAACTTTATGATGTTAAAAGAGTCTAATACAAAAAATAATATTCTTAAATACAATAAGATTAATCTCATTTGTGGTGATGGAGAAAGCATACCCCTAAATGATAATTCTGTTGATGTAGTAACTTTATCTTTCGGGATAAGAAATATGACTGATAGATTAAAGTGTTTAGAAGAATGTTATCGGGTTTTAAAGCCGGAAGGTCTTTTCCTGTGCATGGAATTCTCAATGCCTGAAAATTATACTTTGAGAAATATTTATGATGCTTGGTCATTTTTTGTCATACCTAAATTAGGAAAGTTAATAGCTAAATCTGAGGACTCCTACAAATATCTTGTAGAGAGCATAAGAACATTCCCAAAGCCAGAAGAATTTGTTGATATTCTAGAAAAAGCCAATTTTAAAAGAACTTCAATAAAACAACTTAATGGTAATATCGTTTGCATCTATAAAAGTAGGAAAATTTAATGTTTGGATTTTATAGAATTATTAATCTAGTTCCAGCTCTCAGAGCAATTATTTCTGAGGAAAGCTTGATACCAAAAAATAATCAAAACAAGTTCCCTTTTTTATTCAAAACTCTAAAGCTTTTATTATTTGTAAAAAAAAATAAAAATACAGATTTATCAAAAACTTTAAAGAAACTAGGTCCAACTTGGATCAAACTTGGACAATTCCTATCAACTAGGCCGGATATTATTGGTAAAGATCTCTCAGATAAACTCAAAAAATTACAAGATAAAGTTGAACCATTTACAATAACAAAAGCTAAAGAAATACTCCAAAAGGAATTTAAAGAGGATTATGAAGATATTTTTATAGAAATAATGCCTTCAGAGGCTGCAGCTTCAATTGCACAAGTTCATAAAGGAAAAGTAAAATTAAATAATGAAAAATATGATGTAGCTGTAAAAATTTTAAGACCAAATATAGAAAGAGAAATAAAAAGAGATTTAAGAAATTTCTTCGTTACGGCTAAAATTATGGAAAGATTTTCCAAAGAGGCAAAAAGGCTCAGATTAGTCGAGGTCATTAAAACCTTGGCAGAGAGTCTTAGTATGGAAATAGATCTAAGATTAGAAGCTGCTGCTCAATCAGAAATAAGAGAAAATATCATTAATGACGATTACTTTAGTGTTCCAGATGTTTATTGGGATCTGACAAGAAAGAATATATTAATTTCTGACTGGGTAGATGCAATACCAGCAAAAGATATGAATAAAATCACTGAAGAAGGTTTTAATAAAAAGAAAATAGGAAAAAATATACTAAAAACTTTTCTTACCACATCCATACGTGATGGGTTATTTCACGCAGACATGCACCAAGGCAATCTTTTTATTGAAAAAGAGGAAAAAATTATAGCTGTAGATTTTGGCATAGTTGGTCACCTCGATTTTGAGAGCAAACAATACCTAAATAATATTTTACTTGGTTTTATTAATAGAGATTATGATAAAATTGCTAATGTGCATTTTGAAGCAGGTTATGTGCCTGAAACAGAAGATAAGAAAAAATTTGCACAAGCACTAAGATCTATAGGAGAGCCTATTCAAGGAAAAGAGGCTAGTGATATATCTATTGGAAATCTTCTCACACAACTTTTTGAAATTACTAATCAATTTAATATGAAAACACAACCTCAATTACTTCTGCTTCAAAAAACTATGGTTGTTGTTGAAGGCGTGGCAAGAGAATATGATCCAAATTTAAATATATGGACTGAATCGGAACCAATATTGAATGAATTAAGTAAAATAGACTTTGTAAATAAATTTAATTTTTCGACTGATGAAGTTGTTAATCGAGCTAAGGATATCATTTTAAATCTTCCCAAAAATATCGATGGTGTTAAGGAAAATATAAACCAAATGGGAAAAATAATTGATTATCAGGGAATAAAAATACACCCAGAAAGTCTAAATAGTCTAAATAATACTAATAATAACTTATTGTTTTATATAATTATTCTTCTTTTAATTATAATATTAATAATTTCAATTTTTTAATTTTAAAATATCCTACACATTTGAATTTAATGGATTTATATTCCATTTGTAAATTTTGAGAGAATAATGAAGAAGATATTGTTAATTATAACTGGTGGTATTGCCTCATATAGAGCTCTTGATTTGATAAGAGAAATCAAAAGATCAGGAGATGATGTGACTTGTGTAATGACAAAAAGTGCATGTGAGTTTGTTCAACCAATATCCTTTGCAACATTATCAAAAAATAAAGTCTATACAGAGCTTTTTGATTTAAACAATGAATCTGAAATAGGTCATATAAATTTATCTAGAGAATCTGATTTAATTGTAATTGTTCCTGCTACAGCAAATACCCTATATAAAATTGCTAATGGAGTTGCTGATGATTTAGCTAGCACTATTATGTTAGCCTCAAATAAACCTACATTAATAGCGCCTTCAATGAATGTAAAAATGTGGGAAAACCAAAATACAATTGCTAATGTTTTAAAACTTAAAGAACAAGGTATTCACTTTATAGGGCCTAACAAGGGTGAAATGGCATGCGGTGAAGTGGGCTATGGCAAAATGGCATCAGTTCAGGAAATCAAAAAGGAAATTGATTATCTTCTTAAGCCAGGTATCTTAACCGGAAAAAGGGCCTTAGTAACATCTGGACCGACAATTGAACAAATCGACCCTGTCAGATTTATATCAAATAATTCTTCTGGTAAACAAGGGCATGCAATTGCAGATGCATTAAGAAGGCATGGAGCTGATACAAATCTAATCAGCGGACCTGTAAATATCAAAGATCCAGAAAATGTAAAAGTAACAAAAGTAAATTCTGCTGAGGAAATGCTGCATGAATGTAGGGAAAGCCTCCCAGTTAATATTGCTATATTTGCTGCTGCAGTTTCAGATTGGAGATGCTCAAATACTTCTAATATTAAGATAAAGAAGACCCCTGAGAATGATGAGTTAAATCTAAATCTTGAAAAAAATCAGGATATTTTAAAAGAGATAAGTACATTAAATAAGAATAGACCTGATCTAGTAATTGGCTTTTCTCTTGAAACGGATAATCTTATTGAAACAGCAAAAGAAAAATTAAAGAATAAATCTTGCGATTGGATAGTTGCTAATGGTCATTATAATGGTAAAGAAAGTGTTTTTGATAGTGATATGAATTCAGTGAAATTAGTTGAAAATGATAATCTTGAAGATTGGGGCTACCTAACAAAAAATGATGTAGCTGAAAAACTATGTATAAAGATTTCAAAATTCTTTAATGAGGCTGCTTAGTGGCAAATGATCATGATCTTGAAAAATATTCACGCCAAATAATTCTCAATGAAATAGGTCACGAGGGACAGGAAAAAATTAAAAGAGTAAGTATACTTGTTATTGGCGCAGGTGGCTTAGGGTCTTCAGTTATACAATATTTAAGTGCAGCAGGTGTTGGAAAAATTGGTATTGTGGATGACGATAAAGTTGAGCTTTCAAATCTAAATAGGCAATTAATTTACGCGGAAAATGATTTAGGGGAAAGTAAGGTAGATGCTGCTAAAAATTACATATCAAAATCAAATCCTTCCATAGAAATAGAAACTTATAAAATACGTATAAATGAAAAGAATTTGCCAGATATAATAGATGATTATGATTTTATTGCAGATTGTTCAGATAATATAGAAACCAGATTATCCATAAATGATACATGTATAAAATATAAAAAAACTTGGGTGATGGCTGCGGTTGGAGGCTTTTTTGGACAAATAGCTTCATTCCAATCAATTAAAAATAATACTTCAAATTCAACATATAGAGATCTCATGAAACACAAAATCTTTGATGAGGCAGGTTGTGATAATATAGGAACTATTGGATCAGTTGTAGGTGCGGTCGGGGGAATGCAAGCAACAGAAATATTAAAACTCATAATTGGAAATAAAGAAAATTTAGTTAACAAAATTCTTATTTTTGATTTCATAACATTTCAGAGTAAGACACTAAGAATTAATTCGATATAAACAAAATGAATAGCGAAATAAAATATAAAAAAATAAATTATTTACTCTCGTTATTTCTTTTATTATTTAATTTTTTATTTTCATTTCCTGTTTTTTCAGAAATAACATCTATTGAATGGTTATCATTAAAGTATGATAAAACCTATCTTCGATCTGGTCCATCAAGACAAAATAAGGTTCTATGGACTTATAAAAAAAAGGGTTTACCAATTAAGGTTATAAGAAAAAAAGGTGACTGGTATGAGGTAGAGATGCCTGAAAGAATTACAGGATGGATAAGCTCTACACAAATTTCATTTAAGAGAAGAGTACTCGTAATTTCAGATGAATTAATAGACATAAGAAGAAAAGAGCAAAGAACCTCAAAGGTAATTGCAAAAGTTGGAAAGAATGTAGTTGGTGAATTGATAGGTTGTCAAAAAACAATTTGCAAAATTGATTATTATAAGATTGAAGGTTTTATCGAAAAAGAATTTTTGTGGGGAGTAGATTAATTTGTGGAGCCAAATAATTGACTCCACAAATTTATTAAAATTAATATAAATCAGAGTTCATAACTTTATTCCAAGCAGAAATAAAATCAGAAACAAATTTATCTTTTGAGTCTTCTTGAGCATAAAGTTCAGCAATAGCTCTTAACTGAGAATTTGAACCAAAAACTAAATCAACTCTTGAAGCGGATGAAACTTTATCACCTGTTGTTCTATCAATAGATTCAAAAGAATTACCAGTTCCATTAGTCTGCCAAGACACTGACATGTCTAATAACTTTGTCAAATAATCGTTTGTTAATTCATTTGGATTTTCTGAAAAATTGCCATACCCATTATGAGTTATGCCTAATGATCTTAATCCACCAAGCAATACTGTCATTTCTGGAGCTGTTAATCCAAGAAGTTGAGCTCTATCAAGCATCATTTCTTCTGCTTTAACATCAAGACCATCCCGATGGTAATTTCTAAAACCATCAGAAAGCGGTTCTAGATAAGCAAAAGAGTCAATGTCTGTTTGATCTTGAGATGAATCACCTCGACCAGGAGTAAAATCTAAAGTCTTGCCAGAAGCTTTTTCAATTCCAAGATTTCCGCCAAGAATTATAATATCTGCAATTGATGCTCCTGTTTCTGAAGAAATAGTTTCATAAACTGATAAAACTTTTTCAAGTTGCTCTGGTTTATTAACCTCCCAATTTTTTTGAGGTTCAAGTCTTATGCGAGCACCATTTGCTCCACCTCTGAGGTCTGAACCTCTAAATGTTGAGGCACTTGCCCAAGCGGTTTCGACAAGTTCTTGAATACTTAAACTAGATTCCTCAATTTTACTTTTGACAGATTTTACATCATAATCTTTATTTCCAGCAGGCACAGGATCCTGCCAAATCAATTCTTCGGTAGGGGCTTCTGGTCCAATATAATTTGTTATTGGGCCCATATCTCTATGCAAAAGCTTGAACCATGCTCTTGCAAATGCATCGGCAAATTCATCGGGATTTTCATGAAATCTTTTAGAAATCTCTTTATAAATTGGATCTTCTCTTAAAGCTATATCAGTAGTAGCCATCATAGTAGGTACTTTTTTTGATGAGTCATGAGCATCCGGAGCCATATCTTCATCTTTCTGGTCTTTTGCAAACCACTGGTGTGCTCCCGCAGGGCTTTTGCCTAATTCCCAATCATATCCGAAAAGTAAATCAAAATATCCATTATCCCATTTGATAGGGTCTGCAGTCCATGCGCCTTCAAGACCACTTGTTATTGCATCACCACCAACACCAGAACCGTGTTCATTTTTCCAACCAAATCCCATTGATTCAATTGGAGCACCTTCGGGCTCTACTCCAACATTTGATTCTAATGATGCACCATGTGCCTTACCAAAGGTATGTCCTCCAGCAATTAAAGCCACGGTTTCTTCATCATTCATCGCCATTCTTCCAAATGTTTCTCTGATATCTTTTGCACTAGCCAGTGGATCAGGGTTTCCATCGGGACCCTGAGGATTAACATAAATCAATCCCATTTGGACAGCAGCAAGTGGGTTATCTAATTCTCTTTCACCTTGATATCTGTTATTCGTAAGCCATTCCTTTTCAACGCCCCATAGAATGTCTTCTTCTGGACCCCAAATGTCTTCACGACCACCGCTGAATCCAAATGTTTTACCACCCATAGATTCAATAGCAACATTTCCAGATAAGATTAAAAGATCAGCCCAACTAATTTTATTTCCATATTTCTGTTTTATAGGCCATAGCAAACGCCTTGCTTTATCTAAGTTTCCATTATCTGGCCAACTGTTTAATGGTGCAAAACGCATAGATCCAGTTCCTCCACCACCACGTCCATCTGTGCTTCGGTATGTACCTGCAGCATGCCATGTAAGACGAATAAAAAATGGGCCGTAATGACCATAATCCGCTGGCCACCATTCTTGAGAATCAGTCATCAAATCATTCAAATCTTTCTTCAAAGCATCATAGTCAAGTTTTTTAAATTCTTCTCTATAATCGAAATCTTCACCGAGGGGATTTGATTTCCTATCATGTTGATGAAGTATTCCTAAATTTAATTGATCAGGCCACCAATCTTTATTGGCAGTACCAGTTGAACTATTGCTGGTCATAGCTCCGTGCATAACAGGGCATTTACTTTCATTTTCAGTTGCATTACTCATGTTTTATTCTCCAAACATTTTTATTAAATTAAACCTTAATTAAAATCTCAACTTTTTTTACATCGTCTTCTTTTATTGTCTTAGGTAATGATAAATCAATATCCTCAGGCGCAATATCGTAAAGTTTACGATCCTTGGTATCATATATATGAAAATGATCTGATGTGTTTGTATCAAACCATGAACGGTCATCATCTATCATTACTTTTGAGATTAGGCCTTTTGCGTAAAAATCATTTAAGACATTATATATTGTACCAGCAGAAATTTTAACACCACTCTCAGAACATTTTTTTTCAACAACATCTGCGGAAAAGTGCCAATTTTCTTGTCTAAACAATATATCAAAAATTGCAATTCTTTGCTTTGTGGGCCTTAAATTACTTTGTCTTAAAATATTTTTGATTTTTTCATAGGGCATAATTTTTTTTACCTTTTTTATAGTTTAGAGTCAATTTAAAGTAGAAAAAAAATCTTTTTCTTACTAAGCAACAATTAATGTGATAAATGACTGAAGTTAGGAATAAAATGAAACAAAAAAATAACTATAACTATGAAGATCTTTTAACTTGCGCAAAAGGTGAATTATTTGGACCAGGTAATGCACAATTACCAATGCCGCCTATGCTCATGTTTGAAAAAATAACTAATATATCATCAAATGGTGGTACAAATGATAAAGGTGTTATACAGGCCGAAATGGCTATAAAACCAGATTTATGGTTTTTTGATTGTCATTTTATTGATGATCCTGTCATGCCTGGTTGCTTAGGTTTAGATGCGATGTGGCAATTACTTGGATTCTACCTAGGTTGGCTTGGTGAAAAAGGAAGAGGAAGAGCAATTTCAGTTGGAAATGTAAAGTTTTCAGGAATGATATTACCCCAAACAAAAAAATTAGAATATACTATTAACTTGAAAAGGGTCTTAACAAGTAAATTAGTTCTAGGAATTGCTGATGGCTTGTTATCAGCAGATGGTGAATTAATATATGAAGCAAGCGATCTAAGAGTGGCATTGTTTTCATAACAAAGAGGGATAAAATATGCGACGTGTAGCTGTAACAGGTATGGGAATTGTTTCATGTATTGGAAATAATACTCAGGAAGTACTCTCAAACCTTAGAGAGGGAAAGTCAGGAATATCTAAATCTGAAGAACATGTTAATTTAGGTTTCAGAAGCCAAATTTATGGTAAACCAGATCTTGATCCTGAAGATTATTTGGATAAAAAAGTCAGAAGATTTATGGGTATGGGAGCTGCATGGAATTATATTTCTATGCAACAGGCGATAGAGGACTCTGGTTTAGAGGAAAATGATGTTATTAATGAGAAGACAGGTATAATAATGGGTTCAGGTGGCCCTTCAACAAAAACGCTTGTTGAATCAGCAGATATAACCAGAGAAAAGGGTCCAAAAAGAGTAGGTCCTTTTGCTGTTCCAAAAGCAATGTCATCAACAAACTCAGCAACTTTAGCTACACCTTTTGGTATAAAAGGTATCAATTATTCTATTTCCTCCGCTTGCGCAACC
Organism: OCS116 cluster bacterium AG-435-F03; assembly: GCA_003212795.1. GTDB lineage: Bacteria > Pseudomonadota > Alphaproteobacteria > MED-G09 > MED-G09 > AG-430-B22. The sequence goes on from QCOV01000002.1 coordinate 150,358, forward strand.
TCTTCCCATTGTATTGGCAATGCTTATGAACTTATTCAATTTGGTAAACAAGACACAATGTTTGCAGGTGGTGGTGAAGAGCTTAATTGGGCTCTATCAGTTTTGTTTGATGCTATGGGAGCAATGTCTTCAAAATACAATGACAAACCTGCTACTTCAAGTAGAGCTTACGATAAGGATAGAGACGGCTTTGTAATTGCCGGTGGAGCAGGAGTTCTTGTTCTTGAAGAAATGGAAAAAGCCAAAGCAAGGGGAGCAAAAATTTATGCTGAAATTATTGGCTATGGAGCAACATCTGATGGGCATGATATGGTTCAACCTTCTGGAGAGGGGGCTGTAAGATGCATGAAAATGTCAATGGAAAATATTGGTTGTGAAATTGATTATATTAATCCACATGCAACATCAACGCCTATTGGAGATGAAAAAGAGGTTGAAGCCATAAGAGAGACATTTGGAAACAAAATTCCAAATATAAGCGCCACAAAATCTTTAACTGGTCATAGTCTTGGTGCAGCTGGTGTTCAAGAAGCTATCTATTCTATACTAATGATGCAAAATGATTTTATTGCAAAATCTGCCAACATTGAAAATATTGATCCTAAGTTTGAGGACCTACCTATTAATAAAGAGAGAATTGATAATGCAAATATAGGATGTTTATTATCCAACAGTTTTGGATTTGGCGGAACTAATGCTTCATTAGTCTTTAAGAATCCAAATTTATAAATAATAGAAATTTAATAGCTATGAATGACCAAATAATGAAAGGTAAAAGGGGATTAATAATGGGAGTGGCAAATGACCATTCTTTAGCCTGGGGTATAGCAAATAAACTTCATCAAAATGGTGCTGATCTAGCTTTCACATACCAGGGAGAAACCTTTAAAAAGAGAGTTGAACCTCTGGCAGATTCAATTAATTGCATAGATAATTTAATTGATTGTGATGTTTTAAACGAAACTGAATTAATCGATGCTTATGATTTTATTAAAGATAAATGGGGTAAAATAGATTTTATCGTCCATTCTATTGCCCATTCAGATAAGAATGAGCTTAATGGAAAATATATTAATACATCTCGAGAAAATTTTCTTAACACTCTTGAAATTTCTTGTTTTTCATTAACTAATATTACTAAAATTTTTGAACCTATAATTAATGATAATGGTTCAATTCTAACATTAACTTATGGTGGCTCTGAAAGAGTAATACCAAATTATAATGTTATGGGTGTTGCTAAAGCTGCGTTAGAGTCATCAGTCCGATATCTTGCGGTAGATTTAGGGGGGAGAGGGATAAGGATAAATGCATTATCAGCCGGCATGATGAGGACACTTGCCGGTTCAGCAGTTAAAAATGCCAGAAGTATGTTTAAATTTGCTGAAAAGCATAAACCATTAAAAGATATTCCTCTTAATTTGGATGATATTGGTTCATCTGGTCTTTATTTAATATCTGATCTTTCAAGAGGAGTAACGGGTGAAATACATTATGTAGATCAAGGCTACAATGTTATTGGAATGCCAAAGACTGACGATCTTTAAGAATCTTCTTTTTCAATATCACTATTCTCTTTTTTGTCTTCTTTTTTATTCTCTTTTTTATCTTCTTTTTTATCTTCTTTTTTATTCTCTTTTTTGTCTTCTTTTTTATTCTCGCTAACTGATTCTTTTCCTGTTTTTTGATCAATATTCTTCATAGATAATTTCACTTTTCCTCGATCAAAACCAACAAATTTAACTTTTACTATATCGCCTTCACTAACGACATCTGTAACTTTATTAACTCTTTCAGTAGACAATTGTGAAATATGAACAAGACCATCCTTCTTTCCAAAAAAGTTAACAAAAGCTCCAAAGTCCATAATTTTTACAACTTTTCCTTCGTAAATTGTTCCAACTTCTGGCTCAGCAACAATTGAATTAATCATTTCTAAGGCTTTTTCTATGGCCTCAGCATTATTTGAGGCAATTTTAACAATGCCATCATCATTAATATCTACTTTAGCTCCGCTCTCTTCGACAATTTCTCTTATGACTTTTCCACCTGCACCAATTACTTCTCTAATTTTATCTGTAGGAACATTTATTGTTTCAATTCTTGGGGCATTGGAATTGACAGTATCTCTGGCCTTATCAAGAGCCTTGGCCATCTCTTCCAGAATATGAATTCTTCCATTTTTCGCCTGCGATAAAGCAGTTTCCATAATATCTTTGGTGATGCCAGTAATTTTAATATCCATTTGCAAAGAAGTGATCCCATCATTTGTTCCAGCAACTTTGAAATCCATATCTCCAAGATGATCTTCATCTCCAAGAATATCAGATAAAACAGCAACTCTATCATCTTCTTTAATTAAACCCATAGCTATACCAGCCACTGGTTTAGATAGCGGTATTCCTGCATCCATCATAGACAGAGAAGACCCACAAACAGTAGCCATAGAAGATGATCCATTTGATTCAGTTATTTCAGAAACAAGTCTAATTGTATAAGGGAAGTCATCGTATTCCGGCATCACTGCCTGAAGAGCTCTCCATGCTAATTTACCGTGACCTATCTCTCTTCTCCCAGTAAAACCAGTTCTTCCAGTTTCACCAACTGAATAAGGAGGAAAATTATAATGAAGCATAAATCGTTCTTTATAAGTTTCATCTAAACCATCAACAAATTTTTCATCATCTCCTGTTCCAAGAGTTGTAACTACTAGCGCCTGAGTTTCACCTCTTGTAAAAAGAGCTGAACCATGAGTAAGAGGTAAAACGCTAACATCAGATTGAATAGGTCTAACAGTTTCTAAATCACGACCATCAATTCTTTCTCCAGTATCTAAAATATTGTTTCTAACAATATTTTTTTCGATTGTCTTAAATGCTGATGATATTGTTGATTCGTTATAATCTTCATCCTCATCATCATCCGAAACTAATTCAGATATAAGATTTTTCTTTATTTCTGCAATCTTTTCAGTTCTTTTTTGTTTATCTGCTTCCTTATAGGCTTCTGATAAATCATCTTTGATAGCTGAGCTAACTTTATTCTCAATATCGGATATATCTTTTTTTTCAAAATCTCTTGGTTCTTTCGCAGCTTTCTCAGCTAAACTAATTATAGCATCAATAACTTGAGAAAAATTATCTTGCCCGAAGGTAACAGCTCCAAGCATTTGTTCTTCTGATAATTCCTTAGCCTCAGATTCTACCATCAAAACAGCATCTTTTGTTCCAGCAACAACGAGATCAAGTGCAGAAGTCTCCATTTCTTCCTTTGTAGGGTTCAATATAAAATCACCATCTTTAAAACCTACCCGGGCTGCACCAATTGGTCCCATGAAAGGAACACCTGATAATGTTAGAGCAGCTGAGCATGCTATTAATGAAACAATATCTGGATCGTTTTCATTATCATAGCTTATCACTGTGGCAATAACTTGTGTTTCACACTTAAAACCATCAGCAAATAAAGGTCTTATAGGTCTATCAATTAATCTTGAAACTAATGTTTCTTTTTCTGAAGGCCTTCCCTCTCTCTTAAAAAAACCACCAGGTATTTTTCCTGCTGCATAAGCTTTTTCTTGATAATTTACTGTCAAAGGAAAGAAGTCTAAACCTTTCTTTTCTTCTCTGTCAGCAACAACTGTTGCCAAAACCGATGTTCCGCCATATGTTGCTATAACTGAACCATGTGCTTGTCTAGCAACCCTTCCAGTTTCAATTGTTAATTTTTTCCCACCCCATTCTAAAACTTCATTTTGAATATCAAACATTTTATTACATACTTCCTATATTGATTTTGATAGATTTAAATTTTGTAGACTTAAGAATAAATTATCTTCTTAACCCAAGACGCTTAATAAGATCTTCATATCGAGACTCATTTCTAGATTTTATATAGTCTAAAACTTTTCTTCTTTGATTAACTAGCTTTAATAAGCCTTGTCTTGAATGATTATCTTTTTTGTGATCTTTAAAGTGCTCAGTAAGATTTTTAATTCTTTCTGTCAAAACAGCTACTTGAACTTCTGGCGATCCAGTGTCGCCTTCAACAGTAGCAAAATCCTTAATAATTTCCTTTTTTCTATCTGCATTAATCGACATCAAATACTCCTTAAATTAAAAATTTCCTCAGAAAAAACTTTCTTAGGTTTGAAAGAATTTTCACCAACAGTGGCAAGTCCTATGGGTCTTTTATCTTTCAATAAGAGAACCTCACTTCCCAGCTTGGAATTTTTATGTAAGTAATCATTAAAAAATGATTGACCTTGTTGAATTCTCTTTGCCTCTTTATTACTTATAAGTAACGCCGGGATGTCGTCCAGCACTTCACTTAAAGGAATAAGAAGATCTCCTCCAACCATTCCAGCTGGCGCACTATGCACTAATTTTTCAATCGTTTCTAGTGAAAAAGTATTTTCTAATGAAAAAGGTCCTAATTCATACCTTTCAAGACTACTAATTACCCCTAAAACACCTAGTTTCTCACATATATCTCTTACTAATGACCTTATATAGAAACCTTTTCCGACAGTAGTTAAAAATTCAGTTTTATTATTTTTATGGTCTAACAGGGTAATGTCATATAATTTTACTTTCTTTTCATTGATAGCAAAATCAATACCTTTTCTAACAAGATTATATGCTCTTTTACCATCAACCTTAACAGCAGAATATTTTGGTGGTCTTTGAAAAATTTCACCTTCGAAATTATTTAATATTTTTTTAATATTATTTTCTGTTGGGACAAAATTATTTTCTTCAATTATTTCAGCTTCAAGATCATGACTCAAAGTCTTAACGCCCCATAAAATGGTAAATCTATATTTCTTCTTTGATGAAACTAAATAAGGAATTGTCTTAGTAGCATTCCCAAAAGCAATTGGTAAAATTCCTGTTGCTAAAGGGTCTAATGTACCTGCATGGCCAACTTTATTTAAGGAAAAAATTTTCTTTAATCTTCTAACAACATCAAATGAACTCAAATTCATCGGTTTGTTTACACAAATCCAACCACTAGAAAAAAAATTATTATTTGATTTTATCTTACTAACTGATTGTATCATTTTGTACTTTTTCAGAAGAAAATAATTCGTCTAATCTTTTAACCTCATTAATAGTTTCATCAAAAAAAAATGATATTTCTGGAGCGTATTTTAATTTAACTTTATCAACGATTTTTTTTCTTATTATCTTTTTGGATATATTAAATTCATTAATCACACTATCCGTTTTTTTGACATCAGAAGGAACAACATAAAATTTTGCGTTTCTGAGATCAGGAGATACATCAACATGAGTAATGGTGATTAAAAGATTATCTAATTTTGGGTTTTTACTTTCACCTCTTAATAAAATTTCATTAAGCGCCGATTTTAAAAGTTCTTGGACTCTTAATTGCCTTTGGGAAGGTTCTTTTTGACGAATAGAATGTTTTTTTTTCATTTTTCTAATAAAATTAAATCTTCTTTTTAATTTCTTTGACTTCGTAACATTCAATTTTATCTTTCGGTTTTATATCTTCATTATTATCAAAAGCTAAGCCACATTCCTGACCTGATTGAACTTCCTTAACATCATCCTTAAATCTTTTAAGTTCTGAAATTTTACCTTCGTAAATAACAATACCATCTCTAATTAATCTTGCATGCTCTCCTTTTTTAACAGTCCCTTCATTAATTAAACAACCTGCTATATTTCCAGTCTTAGAAATTTTAAATACCTCTAAAACCTCTGCATTTCCTAGAATGTTTTCTTTCAACTCTGGATCAAGTCTTCCCTCTAACATGTTTTTTATGTCATCAAGTAAATCATATATTATGGAATGATAAATTATATTAATATGAGATTTATCTGCTAAGTCTTTTGCTTGAGTATTGGCCCTCACATTAAAACCGAAAACAATAGAATTAGATGTTTCGGCAAGTGAAATGTCACTCTCAGAAATAGCGCCCACCCCAGTGTGAACAACCCTGCATGATATTTCATCATTACCAATACTAAGAACTCCATCCTTTATTGCCTCAGAAGAACCGTGAACATCAGCCTTTATAATGACTGGTAATTCCTTTTTTGTTTCATCTTTTATTTTTGATAACATTTGCTCAATATTTGATTGAGGAACATTTGGAGTCTCTTTCTTATTTTGTCTATCTCTATATTCAGTTATTTCTCTTGCCCTTGCTTCATTCTCTACTACTGATAGAAAATCTCCAGCATTAGGTGTGTTATTTAAACCTAAGACTTCTATTGGGTCCCCTGGAAAACATTCATTTACTTGATCGCCTTTATCATTAATTAAGGATCTAACCTTTCCCCAATACTGACCAACAATTACAATATCCCCTTTTTTTAAGGTGCCTTTTTGAATTATTGTTGTCACAACAGGTCCTCGACCCTTATCCAATTTCGATTCAATAACAAATCCTTCGGCTTGTCTGTCTGGGTTGGCTTTTAGATCAAGAATTTCAGCTTGCAGATTAATGGCTTCCAGTAATTCCTCTATTCCTTCTTTAGTTTGAGCTGAAAGTTCAATACATTGGATATCGCCACCTAGTTCTTCTACTATCAATTCGTGCTCTAAAAGATCATTTTTGGTTTTTGTTGGATTTGCTTCAGGCTTATCTATCTTATTGACTGCAACTATAATAGGTACACTTGCTTCTTTAGAGTGATTAATTGCTTCTATAGTTTGTGGCATAACACTATCATCAGCAGCAACAACAAGAATAACAATATCTGTAACTTTTGCTCCTCTTGCTCTCATAGAAGTAAACGCTGCATGCCCAGGAGTATCAATAAAGGTGATCTTATTATCATTTTTTATTATTTGATAAGCGCCAATATGTTGAGTAATTCCACCAGCTTCAGCGGAAACAATGCTCGTTTCCCTTATAGAGTCTAATAATGACGTTTTACCATGATCAACATGTCCCATTATTGTTACAACAGGTGGTCTAGGTTTCTTTGATTCCTCAGGATCATCTTCTGAAGATAAACCAACCTCGACATCAGATTCTGAAACTCTTGTTACTGAGTGCCCAAATTCTTCCGCAATAAGTTCAGCAGTGTCAGCATCAAGAAAGTCATTGATCTTGACCATGACTCCTTGTTGCATCAAAGATTTGATGACATCAACACCTCTCTCTGCCATCCTATTTGATAACTCTTGAACAGTTATTGACTCTGGAATAACAACATTCCTTGATATTTTTTCTTTAGGAGCATCACTAATAACAGCTTTCTTTTTAGCTTTTTCTTGTCTTCTTCTTATTGAAGCAAGAGATCGTTGTCTTTCATTCTCATTTAAAGCTTCTGAAATAGTTAACTTTCCCTTTCTCCTTTTTTGAGGTTCATTTTTAGATTTTTTTGTTGTTTTATCTTTATCTTCACCTTTACTTTCCTTTTTTCTTGTCGATGAACTTTGAGTCTCAACTTTTTTAGCAGCAAAGCTTTTTTTCTTTGAACTTTTCTCAAATTCACCGTCTGAAGGTAAATCAATAGAAACTTCTTCTTTTTTAGCCTTTTTTTCTTTTTTAGTGCTTCCCTTTTCTAAAGCAGCTAAATCTTTTTTTCTTGTGTTAGCATCTAAAAGTGCTTTTTCCCTCGCAACCCTCTCTTTATCAGTCAAGCCTCCAAAAACATCGTCTTCAGTTGGTTCCTTGATCTTTCTTGATGTAACTGAGCTAGTCCTAGTTTTAATATTTGGTGCGCTCGGCTTTCTTGTCTTAGAAATTTTTCCTCTTTTTGATTCAACAACAACCGTTGAAACTCTTGAGCCCCCTCTGCTTCTGGCACCAATTGTACTTTTAGAAGATGTTGTATTAGTTTTAAGAGTTAGTGTTTTCTCTTTTTTATCTTTTTTAGTATCTTCAGGCATATATTTTTCCTTAATTATTTAACTAAAAGATTAATTATCTTCTGAGTTTGTTTCTAATTCATTACTTTCCGAAACCTCATCTTGATCGTTATGTATTTCTTCATCAAAATTTTCTTCGCTATCTTCATCAATTATTCCAATGATTTTTCTTGCTTTCATTATTAACTCATTTGCATAATCTTCACCCAACTCAAATGATGAAAGTATACCTAATTCACGATGCTTCACTCCGTCTTTATATTCTTCCCAACCAACTAAATCGTCTGTAGAACAATAAGCAAAATCTTCAAGACTTTTAACATCATTTTCACCTAATTTAATAATCATCTTCAAATTTAATTCTTCAATTTCAAGAATATCATCTTGTACGCCAAGTTCCTTTCTTTTTTCCTCAAGAAGAATATTTTCCTTTTCTAAAAAGTCATTTGCTCTGGCCTGAATCTCTTGAGCTGTTTCTTCATCAAATCCAGAAATACTAGTGATCTCTCCAATTTCAACCATAGCTATTTCTTCAACCTCAGAAAAGCCTTCTGTGACTAGTAATTGAGCTAATAATTCATCAACATCTAATGCTTCGATAAATAAATTAGTTCTCTCTTGGAATTCTTTTTGTCTTCTTTCAGACTCTTGGTCTTCTGTAAGAATATCTATCTCCCAACCAGATAATTCCGAAGCTAATCTTACATTTTGACCCCTTCGTCCTATAGCTAGTGAAAGCTGGTCTTCTGGTACTACCACTTCTAAACGCTCGTCTTCATCATATAAGACTACCTTCATTACTTCAGCTGGTTGTAGGGCTTTTACAACAAAATCTGCGATATTATCAGTCCATGATAATATATCTATCTTCTCACCTTGAAGCTCATTAACAACCGCCTGAACTCTACTACCTCTCATTCCAACACATGCACCAACTGGGTCTATGCTTGTTTCTTTGGAAAAAACAGCAATTTTTGCCCTGCTTCCAGGATCACGCGCTACTCCAATAATTTCAATAATACCATCATAAATCTCAGGCACTTCCTGAGCAAAAAGATTGGCCATAAAATCCGAATGTGTTCTAGATAAGAAAATCTGTGGTCCTCTCATTTCTCTTCTTACTTCATAAATATATGCTCTTACTCTATCGCCCGCTCTATAGGCCTCTCTTGGAAGTAACTGATCTCTTCTTATTACAGCTTCAGCTCTACCTAAATCTACGACTACAGAACTATACTCAACTCTTTTGACAACACCACTAATGATCTCACCAACTCTATCTTTAAATTCTTCATAGTGTCTCTCTCTTTCAGCATCTCGTACTTTTTGAACAATAACTTGTTTGGCGCTTTGAGCTGCTACTCTTCCAAAATCTATTGGTGGAAGCTCTTCTTCAATTGCAGGCCCTTCTAAAGAGGCATTTGCATCAATTTTTTTTGCATCTTTTAAATTAATTTGCCTAAAGTTATCTTCAACCTCTTCTACCACATCCAGCAATCTAAGAAGACGAATATTTCCCGTATCGTTATTTATATCAACTCTAATCTTATTTTCCGCACCATATTTAGAGGCAGCAGCTTTTTCAATGGCCTCAGCCATAGCGGATAAAACAATTTCCTTATCGATTGCTTTCTCTTTTGCTACTGCATCAGCAATTTGTAATAGTTCTAATCTGTTAGCGCTTATACCAGTTGGCGACATAATATTTTCCTTTCATAAAACTAACTTATTAAGTTAGGTTTTGGGGGATCCTTATCTACCCAAGAGAGAATTACTTCCTTAATCATTAATGGATCTAAGTTATATTCTCCATTTAAATCTTTTTCATTTTCTATAAATATTTTTATTTTACTCTCTGAGAAACCTAAAAGTTTAGCATTAAATTTCTTTGGAAAATCTTTATCACTATTTTGCTTTATTTGTACAAAATTGTTAGACCATGTATCAAAATCTTTCTGCCGAGTAAGAGGTCTTTCAATGCCTGGTGAAGAGATTTCTAATGAATAATCTGCAAATAATTTTTCATTTTTTTCTAAGTAATCAATAATAACCTCATTTAATATCTCACAATCTTCAAGTGATAAAGTATGTTTATCATTCTCAGCCATTATTTGAATATTCGTAACTTTTTTCCCATTAATCTTAACTCTTACTAGTCCATAATTTAAGTCATCGAGCATACCAATAATATATTTAGCAAACTCTTGATTGCCGTCTGGAGCTAAAAGATGTTCATAATAATTTTCCATATACTATCTTTCAAAAAATAAAAAAAGCGGGTGATTTTTAGTCGCCCACTTCGTAATAAATCCGAAATATGTGCTTATATTACAAATTAATTATCAAAAATCAAGAATTTAAAGTTCTAATCAATTATTGCTTAATGAACTGAAAATAAAACGGATTTGTATTATTCTTAAGTGCTTTTTGTTCATACCGAGAAACAGGATATGTGCTAATTTTATTTCTACAATTAATAGGCATATCAATTTCCCAATTAAAATCTGCATTTAATATAAAATGTCTTAAACCCCAATAAGCTATACCCTTATTATCAGTAAAAAATAGGGCTCTTCCATTTGATTTAAGTATTCTTGAAATTTCATTTACACTATCTTTATTAATAATGCGTCTTTTCCAATGTCTTCTTTTTGGCCAAGGGTCTGGAAACATAATTAAAATTTCATCTAAATAATTTGTCTTAGCTAGCTTTAGATAATCGAGAGCATCTCCATAAAAAAGCCTTATATTTTTTAAATTATGTTTTTCCATATTTAATAGCAGCTGAGCTATTCCTTTTTTATAATATTCAATTCCTACAAATAAATTATTAGGAAAATTTAAAGCATTATGAAGGAGAATATCACCTACTCCAAATCCAATTTCTAGGGAGATATTTTTATATTCGTTTAATTGATCAAGTTCAGAAAATGATTCTAAAGATACCTTCTCTTGATAAAAATCAAGGATTGACTTCTGATCTTTAGTTAATGATCTATTTCTTGAACTAAAATAATTTTTAAATTTAAAATCATCAGAGTAATTCATTTTTAAATTCACTAGATATGTCTAAATTTTCCCATGTAAAACAACCTTTGTCGTTTGGTTCTCTTCCAAAATGTCCATAAGATGAAGTCTCTGAGAAAATTGGATTACTTAAACCAAGCATGTCTATAATTCCTCTTGGTGATAAATCAAACCTATCCCTAATGAATTTTTCTACTCTATTTGTGTCAACACTATTTTTATCATGTAAATCAACAAAAATTGACAATGGTTCAGACACTCCAATTGCATATGATAATTGAATTGTACATCTTTCAGAGATACCTGCATGAACTATATTTTTAGACAAATATCTTGCAGCATATGCAGCCGATCTATCGACTTTGGTGGGGTCTTTTCCAGAAAATGCTCCTCCACCATGAGGAGATGCCCCTCCATAAGTATCAACAATAATTTTCCTTCCAGTCAAACCTGTATCCCCAACAGGACCGCCTATAACAAACTTACCTGTGGGATTAACTAAAAGTTTTGTATCATCTGTATACCATTCGTCTGGTAAGATTTTTTTACATAATTTATTAATTTCTTCATGTAAATATTCCTGGGTTGTTTCTTCTGTATGCTGAGAGGAAACAACAATTGAGTCAATATATTTAGGTTTATCATTTTCATAGAAGAGGGTTAATTGAGATTTTGAGTCTGGAAGTATTCCAGTAATTATATTGTTTTTCCTTTTATATGCGAGGTCTTTGAGAATTTTGTGAGAAAAGGATAATGTCGCTGGCATTAATTCTTTTGTTTCATTACAGGCATAACCAAACATAATTCCCTGATCACCTGCACCTTCAGAATTGTCGCCTACAGCATCAACCCCCCTTGCAATATCAGGTGATTGCTCATGAAGTTGAATCATAACTTTTACATTTTCGTGATTAAAGTCTCCAAAATCATATCCTATTTTTTTAATTGCATTTCTTGATAAAGATTCAATTTCACTATCAGAAATTTTATTTGTTGATCTAATTTCTCCAGAAATTACCACTAAATTGGTAGTAACTAGAGTTTCTACTGCTACTCGGGAATTTTTATCTAAAGATAAATACGCATCTAAAATTGTATCGGATATTCTATCACAAATTTTATCCGGATGACCTTCAGAAACAGACTCAGATGTAAAAAAATAATTCCTTGATTGATCACCCATAATTTTTCTTCTTTTTTAAAAAAATCATCATTAATAAGGTTAATATCAATACACCAAAAAATAAAAAATCACCAACTTTACTATAATATGTTTCAAGAGTTTTTTTTGGTAAAGGTGAAAAGATTGAGCCTTTTTTACCTAATCCAATCTTATCTATTATCCTTCCATAAGGATCAATAATAGCTGAAATACCAGTATTTGCTGATCTAAAGACTGGTATGCCTTGCTCAATTGCCCTAAATCTTGATGAATTAAAATGTTGAAATGGTCCCGAGCTATTACCAAACCAAGCATCATTTGTAATGTTGATAATAAGGTCTAGTTTTTCATTATTTGGATTGATCTCCTCAGGAAAAATTATTTCGTAGCAAATAGCAATTCTAGCATTTCCAACTTTAGTATAAATACTATTAATTTCCTTTCCACTATCAAAACCAATATCACCAGTGATAATTTTCATAAAAGGTAGTTTTGATAAAGTGTCATGAAAAGGCATATATTCACCAAAAGGAACTAAATGTACCTTATGATAAATATCCCTAATCTTCTTATCTTGATCAATTAGCAAGGCAGAATTTCTAAACTTATCTGCTTGAAAAGTAATATTGCCAATTAATATCTCGCTTTCCTTTGGCAAATTATCAACTATAAGCTCAATTATTTCTGGGTTATACTGTAAAAGTATTGGTATAGAGCTTTCAGGCCATATCAAAAAATTTGCATCTTCTTTATTTGATAGATTAATGAGATTCTTTAATATTTCGTACTCATCTGGATTATCAATCTTATCCTTTTGCAAGACATTTGGCTGAACAACGCCAATAAGGCTAGTATCGATAAATTCATTATCTTTAATCCTAATTGATCCGTAAAGAAAGATTACTGGTAATAAACTTATAAAGATTAAAGCTTTAAAATATGCTCTGTCTTTCCAAAAAAATAATATAAATTGTGAAATTACTATTAAGAAAAATGTAGCTAAATATTGTCCAGTTATTGAAAATATTTGCATAAGATTTTCATTTATCGCAAGAGAATGAGAAAAATTATTCCAAGAAAAACCTGTAAAGATATTTCCTCTCAAGAATTCACCAATTGAGATACAAGACGCTAAAGATAGTATCTTATTAACCTTTGTATCCCAGAAAATTGCAGGAATAACAAAACTTGGAGATACAAATATTAACATTAATAACGGAAGTCCAAAAAGAGTTATAAATTTAAATGAAGATAGTTCAGGCCTAAATTCAAATGCAGAAATGATCCATGAAAATCCAAATAGAAAATAGAAATATAAAAAACCTCCCAATATTAATAATAATGAAATAAATCTCTGAAGATAGCTTTGATCTTTTATTTTGCTATCTAGAATTAAATGAAGAATTGGAAAAATTAAAAAAATAAGAAGGAAAAAATTCCAAGGCGCTTGTATTAAATTAGAAAGCGCACCTAAAAAAGATGAAATTAAAAACAATTTAAGCATTTTTTAAGATCTTTTTAATTATTCTTTATCAACTTTAATTCTTAATCTTACAGTTTTGATTCTTCTAGAATCAGCATCTGTAATCTCAATCTCAAAACCAAGAGGGTGGTCAATTAATTCACCCCTTTGGGGTACACGCCCAGCTAAAATAAATACTAAACCACCTATAGTATTTATTTCTTCATCAGTATCTTCAGTATATAAAGAATCCCCAATTATATCATTTATCTCTTCAATAGAGGTTCTTGCAGAAGTATCAATATAATTATCATATATCTTAATTCTATCTAGATCCTCTTCAAACAATTCATCCTCAATTTCACCAATGATTTCTTCTATCAAATCCTCAATAGTGACCAAACCATCTGTTCCACCATATTCATCAATTACTAGAGCCATATGAATTCTTGATGTCTGCATACTAACAAGTAAATCTCTTGATTTCATTGAAGGTGGTACAAAAAGGATTTCCCTTAAAAACTTTTCTATATCAATTTCATTTATATTATCATCAGAAAAAATACCAATGAGATCTTTCATATGTAGCATTCCAATCGGATTATCTAATGTTTCTTTATAAATAGGTATTCTTGAGTGGTTGGAATCAGAGAAAGTCTTTAATATTTCTTTGATATTGATATTAATTTCTAACCCCACAATGTCAGCTCTTGGAACCATACAATCTTCAACTCTAGATTCTCCAAAACCTATAACATTATTAAGCATATCTTTTTCTTCAGGAGTCAATTCTCTAGAAGAATTGTCTGAGGTTTCTATAATATTGCTTAAATCCTTGGGTTTTTCTTTATTAATTGAACCAAATAATTTTATTTTACTAAATATACTCATTTAAATTCTATCACCATAAGGATTGGAAATATCTATCATCTTTAATAATTCAACCTCTTTATTTTCCATAATAGTTGAATCTTCTTTACTATCATGGGTAAAGTTTAACAAATGTAAAAAGCCATGTATCACAATATGGGCTAAATGGTCGTTAAAGGTTTTTTTTTGATCCTTAGCCTCACTTAGAATTTTTTCTTTAGATATCACTATATCTCCAATCATTCTTAATTCATTAACAATTGTATCACTCGTAATAGAAAACGATAAAACATTTGTTGGCTTATCAATTTTTCTATATTTTTTATTGAGTTCTCTTATCTCTTCATCATTCGTAAGTAATACACTAACCTCATGATTTAATTCATTGCCATTAAGCATGTTTTCAAATGTATGCTCTAAGACTTCACTTACAAAAGAAACTTCGTGCTCGGTCCATTCTTTAGTTTTCTTTATAAATATCGATTGCGATTTATTCATTTTTATTTTTTGATTTTGGAATAAGCCTTAACGATTTTATCAACTAGACGATGTCTAACAATATCTTTTGATTGAAAGTTTATAATTTCAATACCTTCTTCTTTTGGTAATAATTTTAATATCTGATTTAATCCTGATGAGCTTCCAGTTGGTAAATCAATTTGTGTGACATCACCTAGAATTACCATTTTGGAATTACGCCCCAATCTTGTAACAAACATCTTCATTTGCATATTTGTGGTATTTTGTGCCTCATCTAAAATTATAAAAGCATTTTCTAGCGTTCTACCCCTCATAAACGCTAAAGGAGCTATCTCAATTATCCCTGACTCAATATTGTTTTCTAATATTTTTTTTGGCATCAAATCATTAAGAGCATCATATAAAGGTCTCAAATATGGATCAATTTTTTCTTTCAAATCACCAGGTAAAAAACCTAATCTTTCTCCAGCTTCAACTGCTGGTCGTGAAAGTATTATTCTTGAAATCTGATTGTTAAGCAAACTTTGCACAGCTGTAGCTACTGCTAAATAAGTTTTTCCAGTTCCTGCTGGGCCTACTCCAAAAACTAGGTCATTTTTATTTATAGAATCAACGAATTTTTCTTGATTTTTAGATCTAGCATAGATTTTTTTATTTTTAGTTTTAATTAAGAATTGATCTTTTTCAATTTTTTTACTTTTTAAAAATACATCTATGTCTTTTATTCCTAATTTAATTCCATTATCTAATTCATTGTAAAGTTGCATTATCTTATCAGCAGCCATCAAACTCGATTCGTCATCTCCCGAAATCTCTAAAATGTTACCTCGATAAGAAATTGAAACTCCATAATAATTTTCAAATTTCGCAAGATTTTGATCATGATTACCATATAATTCTGGCAAAAAAGAATTATTCTCAAATTCTACAGTGTGTTTTTTATTAATTTTATTTATTCGTTTTCTCTTTTGCATTTAATGTAATATTTCACCCGACAAACTATTTTCATTAACCTTAGTAATTTTTATCTCAACGATATTTCCAATACATGAATTATCTGATTGAAAATGGACAGATTGTAAATATGGAGATCTTCCAGAGAAATAATTTGTTGATGTTTCTTTTTCAACTAATATAGGGAGATTTTTATTTAAAAATTTCTTATTAAAATTGTACATACTTTTTTTTATTTCATCCTGTAACCTTGATAATCTCTCTGACTTTATCTTTTCTTCAATTTGATCTTCCATTTGACCTGCAGGTGTACCTGGTCTTGGTGAATATTTAAAGCTATACGCATGCGCATATCCTATTTTCGATATTATTTCTTGTGTCTTAAGAAAATCTTCTTCAGTTTCCCCAGGAAATCCAACAATAAAGTCTCCAGAAATAGCAATATCAGGTCTTACAGATTTAAGTTCATTAATAATATCAATATATTCAGATGAAGAGTAATTTCTATTCATATTCTTTAATACTTCATTCGATCCAGACTGAATGGGCAAATGAAGATAAGGCTGAAGTTTTTTAATATCTTTATAGCTAGTAATTAATTTTTCATTCATGTCATTAGGATGACTAGTGGTAAATCTAATCCTTTTAATATCTAAAAGAGATAGCTCATAAATTAAATCTGCAAAATCCATTTTATCGTAACTGTTAGTCCATGCATTAACATTTTGACCCAACAAGATAATTTCTTTAACGCCAGAATCAATTAATTCGAGCGCTTCATTTTTAATTTCTGAGTATGGTCTTGAAGTCTCAACTCCTCTAGTATATGGAACAACACAAAAGGTGCAGAACTTATCGCAGCCCTCTTGAACAGATAAAAATGAACTGACATTTCTATTAGCTTTTAATCTTTTTGGTAGTTTTTCAAATTTATCATTATCAGGAGGCTCAATATCAATAATAGCTTTTTTCTTTTTTGACTTATCATTTTCAAAAGATTTTAAAATTTCAGGTAGGTGATGATATGTTAAAGGGCCGAAAACTAAGTCTATAATTGGAGCTCTTTTAACTAATTCTTTGCCCTCAGCTTGAGCAACACAACCTGCAACAGCTATTGTTGTTTTTCTTCCTTTACCTGCTAGGCTTTTTTTTATTCTTCCTAGTTCAGAATAAATTTTTTCTGTTGCCTTTTCTCTAATATGACAAGTATTTAAAATCACCAGATCTGCATCTTCAACTGAATTAACAGACCCATAATCATAGGGGCTCATCATTTCCTGCATTCGATCACCATCATAGACATTCATTTGGCAACCAAAATTTTTAATGTACAAACCCTTGTGGGTATTTTTATTTGAATTCATTATGTGATTTCTTTATTGCTTTTTTCTTGCGTATAGCTCAAGTCTATGATCAACCAACTCAAAACCTAATTCTTCTGCAATCTTTTTCTGTAGCATTTCTATTTCTTGATTTTGAAATTCTATAATTGTTCCATTTTCAATATCAATCAAGTGATCGTGATGGTCTTTTTCTTGAAAATTCTCATAACGCGATCTCCCATCACCAAATTCATGCTTAATTAAAATACCAGACTCCTCAAAAAGTCGAACAGTTCTATAAACCGTTGCTACAGAAATATTATTATCAATAGCAATTGCTCTCTTATGTAATTCCTCAACATCAGGATGATCATTTGAACCATCAAGAACCTTAGCAATAACTCTTCTTTGCTCTGTAAGCCTTAATCCTTTATTCTCGCACAATTCTTCTATACTCATTTTCTTTTATCCTTAAACAAAATATAAGCACTAAATATATGTTTTTTGCAATAATAACCCATCTTGATATGAATTATTAATCTTATAATAATTTTTTATGTTTTTTATGTAAACAAATCCTATTTTTTTATAGAAATTTATAGCTAAATTATTGTTTTTATTTACTTCTAGGAAACATTTGCAAATTTTTTTATATGCAAAATATAATTCAACTTTCTTAAATAAAAGCAAACCAAATCCTTTATTCCTATATTTACTTTTTATTTCAAGAGATAAAATTTCTGCTTCATCAACTAAATTTCGAAAAAAACAATATCCTACTGGTTTTTTACTTAAATAAATAATTAATCCTTGTCCTCCTCCTTTTTTCAACAGATGCTCTATTTCGCCTTCATTCCAATTTCTGGTATATATATCTTGTTGTAGATCTTTTATTAACTTGTAATTAGAATCATCTAGAATCCTAAAATCTATTTTATCTTTTTCATATACCATGATGATTTAACTTTCTCAGCGGCAGGTTCTGAAAAATAATTTATATCTTTTAATTTACTGAGTTTTAATTTTTTCTTTTTTAAGCTTAACATAAGATTAAGCGACATATCTTCAAAACTTCTTTCTATTAGATAAAAATTCTTTAAGTGAATAATGCCTTTTTGTAATGTATTTATGACAGCAAAATATTCTTCTGATGGAAAATTTTTTTTCAAATCATTTTTTGTAATTTTTAAAATACTGGTAATTTTATTACTATTATTATCAAAAGCCTGAACAAATAGATCATCAGCTCTTGAAGGCATAATGCTAATAAATTTTTTGTCACTAGGTATTTCTCTATTAGCAAAAATTGATAACAATTCTAATGAGGATAGTGAATAGAGAGGCAGTGAAATTCCTTTTGCAAAACCAAGAGCAAAAGATACCCCAACCCTTATACTTGTAAAGTTACCCGGTCCATTTGTGACAATAATATTATTTATATCTTTCAAGCTAACTTCTGCTTTGTCTAATGTATCAAATACAACTTCTGTAATAGTTTCTGACTGTAATTTATTTGAATCATTAAAGGAATAATGACAATGCATATCACTATCTACAATTGATGCAGAACATGATTCATATGTTGTATCAATTATTAAAGTATTCATTAGAGGATTTTACAAATCTCATCAAAATCAAACCTAGGTGACCTTTGAAATAATTTTGAATGATCTCCATAACCAAGGTTACAAATAAAATTTGATTTAAATTCAGTATCTGCAAAAAATTCTTTATCTAGGCCTTCATTATCAAAACCTGACATCGGTCCACAATCTAGACCTAAAGAGCGGGCTGCGATTATAAAGTAAGCGCCTTGTAATGAACTATTCCTAAAAGCTGTCATTTCAGCAAATTCCTCCGACCATGAAAACCAATCCCTGGCTTCAGGATTGTGAGGGAAAAGTTTTGGTATGTGATTGTAGAATTCTTTGTCATAAGCAATTATTGCTGTAATCGGGGCAGATAGAGTTTTTTCAATATTTGACTCAATGACATGTTTAATTAATTTTTCTTTTGCTTCATTTGTTTTAATAAATACTATTCTAGCTGGAGAGCAGTTGGCGCTTGTTGGGCCCCATTTCATAATATCATATAATTCATGAAGTAAATTTTCGGGTACTTCTTTAGAAGTCCAATCATTGTGAGACCTACCATGTATAAAAATATCTTCAATTTTACTCATTTTGAAGAGGCACTACACTTTCTACTTCAGGAACATAATGTTTTAATAAATTCTCCACACCATTTTTTAATGTCATAGTTGAAGCAGGACATCCATCGCAAGAACCTCTCATACTAATATATACAACACCATCCTCAAATTTATTAAAAATAATATCACCGCCATCCCTAGCTACAGCAGGGCGAACCTTTTCTTCTATTATTTGATTAATTTTAATTGAGGTGTCATCACTTAATTCTTTAATTTCCTCAGAGCGATTTACATCTTCATCATTTATAAAAGGTAAACCAGAAACATAATGATTAGAAATACAGCTTAGTACTTCCGTCTTAGTATTTTCCCAGCTTTTATCTTTTAATGTTACTGTAATAAAGTCAGATGCTAGATATACACCACAAACTCCATCAATTCCAAAAAGAGCGGTTGCAATAGGTGAAACTTTGGCTGTATTAACATCTTTATAATAAACTGATGGTATTTCTCCTAATACCGATTCTCCAGGTATAAATTTTAAAGTTTCCGGATTTGGTGTCTCTTCTGTCTGTATAAACATTTTTTTACCTATCTATTTAATTCCAACGAGTTCATCAATATTATCATTACTTATATCGCCTGGTATTACAACAACTGGAATAGAAAATCCAGACTTTGATATAAATTCAACTAATTCTCCTGGTGATTCACCTTTATTATTCGAAGCGATTACCAAGTAACCAATATCGGATTTATCCCTAATTATATTATTTACAATATTAATTTTTGAACCGTGTAAAATCTCATAAGATATATTTACTTTTGAAAATCCAGATATATTTTTCTGAAGTTGCTCAATAAGTATTTTAGTATTTTCTTCAGCTTCTTCTATTATTTTTCTTTCCACACCAAGCCAATGAGTTTCTTTTTGGTTATCAATAGCAACAATTACAACTAATTCTTTTTCAGCGAGCTCTGATCTTCTAGCCGCATAACGAACAGCCGATTCGCATTCAGGTGTGCCGTCTATAACTACTAAAAAATTACCAGACAATTTCTTCTCCAGTAATCATCCTAAGCCAACAATAGATTTTACTTCATTAATTATAGGATCAGATTTTTCTTTGGCTTTAAGCATTCCATCATGGAGTATTTTTTTTAAATATGTCTTATCATTTTTTAATTCTTTGAATCTAATTCTTATTGGTTCCATCTCGTTTATTACAACATCGCAAAGATCGCTTTTAAACTCTGACAGTTTTTTTCCTTCAAACTTATTAATGACTCCTTCAATCTTTTCACCTGAAAAAGCACTATATATGTTAATTAAATTATTTATCTCAGGTCTTTCATTTAATTCTTTAATGGCTGATGGCATAGGAAGTGGATCAGTTTTAGCTTTAGCAATTTTTTTCATAATAAGATCATTCTCATCAGAAAATTCAATTCTTGTCATTTCAGAACTATCTGATTTCGACATTTTCTTTTCACCATCGCGTAATGACATAACTCTTGAAGCTACTGGCAAAATCATTGGCTCAGGCAAAGGAAAAAATTCATTTTCATTAGCCCTTCCAAAATCATTATTAAATTTTTGAGCGATATCTCTAGTAATCTCTAGATGTTGTTTCTGATCATCTCCCACAGGAACTAAATTTGCATGGTACAAAAGAATATCTGAGGCCATTAAATTTGGATAAACATATAAACCGACAGAAACTTTCTCTCTATTTTTACCAGCTTTCTCTTTAAATTGAGTCATTCTATTAAGCCAACCAATTCTAGAAACACAGTTTAATATCCATGCTAATTCTGCATGAGCTGGAATTTGAGATTGAACAAAAATTGTTGCCTTATCTGGATCGATGCCAGAAGCTATATAAGCCGCAGCCACTTCAATAATATTCTCACTTAGAACTTCAGGATCCTGCCAAACCGTTATTGCGTGAAGATCAACAATGCAAAAGATTGAATCAAATTGATTTTGTACTTCTACAAAATTTTTAATAGCACCAAGATAATTACCAATATGAAGAGATCCTGAAGGCTGAACCCCAGAAAATACTCTTTCTTTCATTTCATTTGTCATTTGATAATTAAAAATCCTTAATAAAGGTCTTTATATCATCTTTCCTATAAAACCCTATAAGAAATAGGCATATCAAATAAGAGAGTAAACCAATCATCACTAAAATCACCAATGAGATAGCCGGATAACTTAAATTAATATTATTAATTAATAAGCTTATTATTAAAAACATTATTGCTGAACTAAATAATACCTTAATAATATCTGCTAATGTATCTTTACCAAAAAAAACTAAAGATAATTCTTTTAGTTTTTTATAGAATATTATTACATGAATCCACGCAGATACAGATGTAGCATAAGCAATTCCAATAACACCAAAACCAATAAATAAAGGAACTGAGAGAACTATATTTATAGAAATCGCATAAAGACTAAATTTTAAAGGATTCTTTGTATCTGACATTGAATAAAAAGCCGAAGAGAAAATTCTTATCAAAACATAGGCTGGAAGACCCAATGAAAAACCTATTAACACAGCTGAAACAATTTTAACTTCTGCTGAACCAAAAACTCCATATTCATAAATAACACTCACAATAGTTTCTGATAAAATTATCAAACCAAAAGCGGCTGGAATAATTAACGCAAGGGCTATTTTAATAGTATTGCTTAATAAGCTTTTCATCTCTTTTTTTTGATTATTAATATTTAAGGAAGTGAGATGAGGTAAGATGACTGTTCCTATAGAAATACCTATCAAGGCAAGAGGCAACTGATAAAGGCGCTCAGCATAATACAATATTGATATTCCTCCTTCTTTAAATGAACAAATGAGTCCTGAAATCAAAATATTAAACTGAACTGCAAAACCCGAAATTGTCTGCGGCCAAGCGAGTTTTGAGAAATCTTTCAAAGATTTATTATCTTTCTTTTTAGTAAATCTTAATGAAAATTTTTGCTTCTTTAAAACATAAAAAATTAATAAGAAATGCAGAAAACCGGATATTGATACAGCAAAAGATAAGAGATAACCCCTATCTATCATGTTTAGATTGGGAAACAATAAAGCTATAATTAAAAAGATATTTAAAAATATTGGGGCTAAAGATGTTACAAAAAACTTACCTTGATTATTAATAATCGCCGATCCTAAGGATGAAAGTGATATAAAAATAATATAAGGAAGGGTTAACCTAGAGTAACTTGTTGCAATATCAATTTTTATTTGATTTTCACTAAAACCCCCTGCTAATAAATAAATCAGTAATGGCATTAATATTTGAGCAAGCAAAACCAATAAGGTAATAGTAGTAATCATATAAAATAAGACGCTTTCGGCAAAATTTATCGATTTGTTTTTATTTTCGGAAAAATCTCTTGAAAAGATTGGTATGAACGATGCAGAAAATGCACCCTCGGATGTTATCCTCCTGAAAATATTTGGTATTCTTAATGCTATAAAAAAAGCATCAGCAACATAGCTTATTCCAATAACTCTACTAAATAACATATCTCGAATTAATCCCAGTAATCGACTTAAAGCTGTAAATAAACTGACAGTTATTATACTTCTGGGTGCTTTATTATTATACATATTCACTAAAGCTAATTGATTTAATAAGCTCTTTTTGTATATTTTCTATTTTACTTCTAGAAGATATTTTTTCACCGCTCTTATTTAAAACATAAAAAACATCTGTAGCTCTTTCACCAAATGTTGCTATATGAGCGCTCCGAATATCAATACTTAAGTCAGAGATCTTTCTTGTTAAATCATTAAGAAGTCCAGGTCTATCTTTAGCGCTAACCTCAATAACAGAATATTTTTTTGAAAGAGAGTTATAAATTGATACATCAGGTAAAATGTTAAATGCTGAAGACCTTTTATCAATATTATCTTCATAATTAATTAACGGAATTTCATCTTCATTAATAAAAAGTAATATTTTCTCCTTAATTCTTGATAATCTTTTCCTATCAACAATTTTTTTTCCAAAATTATCCTGGATCCACAGAATATCAATAACATTACTCTTATTAGAAAATATTCTGGCATCAACAATATTAATATTCATATCAAGACATCCAGATGTAATTCTTTCAAAAAGTCTTTTTTTATCTTGAGTTATAACTGTCATAATTGTTGAAGAATAATCATCTGAATTATAAAAATCGATAATATCATTTTCTTTATCTTGATTGCCTTTTTCCCATGCTATTAAATTCTGAATTTGTATTTTTTCTGGGACTGATGACCAATATTTTTCGTCAACTAAATCAAACCACCTTAATTTTTTTTCTTCACTTATATTATTTATTTTAGATTTTATTTTTTCCTTGATCTCATTTGCTCTGTATACTCGATCTTTCGAAGAATAATTACCTGTTAAAGCAAGATAAGTTTCTTTATACAGATTCTTTAATAGTTCTCCTTTCCAGTCATTCCATACGCCCGGACCAACAGCCCTAATATCTGCAACAGTCAAAAACAAAAGAAGCTTAAGTCTTTTTGTAGTTTGAATTTTTTCAGCAAAATCTGAAATAGTTACTGGGTCAGAAATATCTCTTCTTTGAGCAAAATCACTCATCGCCAAATGATCTAATACTAACCAAGAGATCATTTCTTCATCTTTCTCAGAAAGACCAAGGCGCTTAGCCATTTTTCTTACTACTTTTTGTCCTTCTTCTGAATGATCATTCTCTCTACCCTTTGCTATATCATGGAAGAATATTGCTAGAGACAGAATTCTTTTTTCATCATCATCAAGGTTTAATGAATTCAGAATATCAAAACCTTCATCCTTTGAGTGAAAAATTTTATTTAATTCACCCACTGCTTTAATTAAATGTTCATCAGCTGTATAATGGTGATACATATTAAATTGCATTAAACCTACAATTCTTCCAAAATCAGGGATAAATTTTCCTAAAACACCACATTCATTCATAGCCCTTAGAGTTTTTTCTGCCTTAGGGCTGCTTAAAATATTTGTAAATAACTCATTAGTTTTAATATTATTTCTTAATCTATGATCAATAAGATTAGCTGACTTTCTAATAATTCTTACTGCATTTGGATGGGCAAATAAGTTATTTTTTTCAAGAAGATTAAAAAATAATATTATCTTACTTGGGTCTCTCTTGAAGATATCTTCATTTGATACATTAAGTCTCCCTTTTGAGCTATAAAGACCAAGTCCGCCACCGGTATAAACATATTTAGCGGGAACTTCAAAAAAATTTCTTATGATTGAAATTAGTGAAGTTTTATTTTTTTGTTTTTCTTCAAGAACTGAACATATTACTCTTGTTAAATCACCAACTTCTTTGGCAATAAGAAAATAATGCTTCATAAATCTTTCAACTGGTTTTAATCCTTTTCTATCATTATAACTAAGCTTATCAGCCATCTCCATTTGGACATTAAAATTTATTATATCATTTGGATTTTTCTCTATGAAATGCAGCTGACATCTAATATACCAAAGAAAATCTTCACATTTCTTAAAACTTTCAGCTTCTCTCTCTGTAAGAACACCTTTTTTAACCATTTGATCTGGTCTAGAAGCTTGATAACAAAAATTTGTCATCCAAGATAAGCTTTCTAAATCTCTCAGACCTCCTTTTCCATTTTTTATATTTGGCTCAACAAGGTACCTAGATTGTCCTTCCTTAATATGTCTGGACTCTCTCTCTTCAAGCTTTGCATCAATAAATTCTTTTGATGATCTTTTAGAAATTGTATTCCTAAATTTCTTATCAAAAACTTTTTTTACCTCTCTATCTCCGCAAATATATCTTGCATCCAAAAGTGATGTTGTGATTGTCTGGTCCTTAGACGAGAGAGTTAAGCACTCATTAATATTTCTTGATGCGTGACCAATCTTTAGACCTAAGTCCCAAAGAAAATATAGCAAGTTCTCAGTTATGCTCTCAGCCCAAGCAGTCTTTTTAAAAGGCATTAAAAATAAAAGATCGATATCTGATCCAGGTGATATTTTTCCTCTACCATAGCCTCCGGTAGCTATTATTGCCATTTTTTCAAAATCAGTTTTATTTTGTGAAATATAATTATGAGCATTTAAATATTGATAGTAATTTTTAATGACATGGTCATAAAGATTAGCTATTTCTTTTGCACATTCAGAGCCTTTATAATTTCCTTGTTCAAGATTTTTTTTTGCTTTTTGCAAAGAATTATTAATTATATCCTTTGTTTTAGATATAATTTCTTTATAGCTCTCTCTATTTTCTCTTAAATCAACATCTAGATAATTGGAAAGAAACTCAAATGAGCTATCATCTACTAATTCTTTGGTTAATTTATTCATATCAAAATTATAATAAAACGTTTCATTACATTTATTGATTTTTTATTCAAAAGTAAAATTTTAGATAAAATACTGTATTTTAGTAATTAAAATTTATAAAAATATATATTTTTATTATATTATTATAAAATACTTGACTAAATTATTATTTTCCGATAGTTAATTCAATCTTAATGTTTAAGAAATGTAATTAATATGAACGACAAAAATAAAAATTCTAGCGAAAGCTATGATGACAAAGAAGCCTTAAGGTTTCATGCTGAGGGTAAACCAGGAAAAATTGCGATATCTGCTACAAAACCTATGGAAACGCAATCTGACTTGTCTTTAGCATATTCTCCAGGAGTTGCTGCACCTGTTATTGCTATAAGCGAGAAACCAGAGACAGTATATGACTATACTTCAAAAGGAAATTTAGTTGCTGTCATTTCAAATGGTTCAGCTATTTTGGGTTTAGGAAATTTAGGCTCTCTTGCTGCAAAGCCCGTTATGGAGGGAAAAGCAGTTTTATTCAAAAGATTTGCCGACGTTGATGCAATTGACATAGAAATTGACTCAGAAGATGCTGAAGTATTTTCCTCGACGGTAGAAAAAATTGGCAGAACTTTTGGTGGCATCAATCTTGAAGATATTAGTGCGCCAGATTGTTTTATCATAGAAAGTGAGCTTAGAGAGAAATTAGATATTCCAGTCTTTCATGATGACCAACATGGAACAGCTATAATTTCTACTGCAGGTATAATAAATGCTTTAGACCTAACAAATAAAAAAATAGAAAATGTTAAAGTCGTGGTTAACGGAGCCGGTGCTGCTGGCATAGCTTGTCTTGAGCTTCTTAAATCAATGGGATTGCCTCATGAGAATGCGATCTTGTGTGACTCAAAAGGGCCTATCTATATTGGAAGGGATGAAAATATCAATCAATGGAAGGCGGCACACGCAGTTGATACAGATGCAAGATCTTTAGCTGATGCTATTAAAGGTTCAGATATATTTCTTGGGTTATCAGTTAAAGATGCTTTAACGAAAGAAATGCTGGAAACCATGAATAAAGATCCCATAGTTTTTGCTATGGCAAATCCAGATCCGGAAATAGACCCTAAATTGGCTAAGGAAGTTAGACCTGATTGCATTATAGCAACCGGTAGATCAGATTACCCTAATCAAGTAAATAATGTTTTAGGTTTCCCATATATCTTTAGAGGAGCTTTGGATGTTAGGGCAAAAACTATCAATGACGAAATGAAAATAGCATGTGCTGAGGCTCTGGCTAAACTTGCTAGAGAAGATGTACCCGACGAAGTAGCAGCTGCGTATTCTGGTATAAGGCCAAGGTATGGTCCTGATTATATTATTCCAGCTCCATTTGATCCTAGATTAATAAGAGACATTCCGCCAGCAGTTGCAAAAGCGGCACTAGAATCTGGAGTTGCAAGAATGCCAATCGTTGATGAAGATGCTTACAAAAATAGGCTATCAGCAAGATTAGATCCTGCAGCAGCAGTCATGCAACCAATATATCAAAAGGCAAAAAGATTAATGAAAAAAGTTGTATTTGCTGAAGGCGAAGAAGAAAAGGTTATTCGAGCAGCATTAAATTTCAGAGAGCTTGGATTAGGTATACCTGTTTTGGTTGGCAGAAAAGAAAATATAGAAAAGTCTTTATCAGAAATTGGGCAACAATTGCACTCAGGAATTGAAATAGTAAATGCTGAAATTTCAGATAAGTCAGATGAATATACTAATTATTTATACTCAAGACTTCAAAGAAGAGGTGTTTTGGCAAGAGATTGTCTAAGAATGGTAAACAATGACAGAAATATATTTTCTGCATGTATGGTTTCTATGGGTGATGCAGATGCTATGGTTACTGGAGTAACAAGAAATTACTCTCTTGCTCTTGAAGACATAAGGAAAGTAATTGACCCAGCTGAAAATAAGAGAATGGTTGGTATTTCTGTAATTATATCTGAAAATAAAACAGTATTAGTTGGTGATACTAATGTTCATGATATGCCTAGTGCTGAAGAAATTGCTGATATCACACAAGCCGGAGCAGATTTAGCTAGAAAACTTGGTCTTGATCCTCATGCTGCTCTTTTAGCTTATTCATCTTTTGGATATCCTGAAGGCGAACGCTCAACATTTATGAGAGAAGCTGTAGATATACTTGATAAAAGAAATGTAGATTTTGATTACGATGGAGAAATGGCAGCAGATGTTGCTTTAAATCCTGAAGCAATGAAGCTTTACCCTTTTTGTAGATTGACTGAACCAGCTAATGTTTTAATTATGCCTGCGATTCATTCTGCTTCCATATCAACAAAACTTTTACAAGAATTAGGGGGAGCAACATTAGTAGGCCCACTTTTGGTAGGATTATCAAAACCTGTTCAAATCGCTCCAACAGGATGTACTGTTTCGGAACTCGTAAACTTAGCAACTATTGCTGCATGTGATTTGGGCAACTAAGAATTAATATTATCCCAAAATAATTTTGCAATATCTGGACCACCCAATTCTTTAATTTGCCTAACACCTGTTGGGCATGTAACATTTATTTCTGTCAAAAAATCTCCAATAACATCAATACCTACAAAATAAAGGTCATAATCTATCAATGTTTTACTAATTCTTTGACAAATCTCAATATCCCTTGGTGATAATTCGGAAAGCTCAGGCAAGCCGCCAACTCCGAGATTTGATCTAAATTCACCTTCGGCTGGAATTCTATTTAAACAACCAACAGGCTCTCCATTAATCAATATAATTCGCTTATCACCCTTTTTAACAATTGGCAGATATTCTTGAGCCATTATGGGTTCATGCTCACCCAATAAAAAATTCTCTAATTTCTTATCGAACATTTTGTCATTGGATTCTAGAAGTATTATGCCTTCGCCACCTTTACCATAAAGAGGTTTTAGAACAACTTTATTTAGCTTGCTAACAAATTCTTTTATTTCATCAAAATTCTTAGAAATTATTGTTTTAGGCATTAGGTCAGCAAAATGAGTTACTAATAATTTTTCTGGTGCGTTCCTAACGCTTACAGGATTATTGATTACACGAACTTTTTTATCTAAATGATCTAGTAAATGTGTATAAGTTATATAATGCATATCAAAAGGCGGTTCTTGTCTCATTAAAACTGTGTCAAAACTATTCAAATCATCAGTAAAAGGTTTCCCTAGTTCAAAAAAGTCTTCACAATCATCAAAAAGTTTAAGTTCCTCAACAACAACTTTTAGCCGCCCATCAATAAAAGTGAGGTTGTCTGGCAAATACTGATATAATTTAAATTTTCTTTTTTGGGCCTCTAGGCAAAGAGCTAGAGTTGTATCACCCTTAATACTAAGCTTGCTAACATGATCCATTTGAACAGCTATTTTCATATTAATTATCCTCTTTTAACTTAATAATTTTATTATAAATTATGCCTTTTGAAAAACCTGTTTGATCAGAAATTATTTTAGCTAGTTCTGAAGGGCGATATTCTCCTTCAAATGAGCTTATAATTTTATCTAAATTAATCTCTTGATCCTTTTTATTATCTCCATAGAGCACAATAACAATTTCACCCTTAAGTTTCTTTGGTACGATTTTTTGAGCTATATCACTAATCCTTCCTGTTATTATTTCCTCAAATTTTTTAGTCATTTCTCTACAAATAGCTATGTTTCTATTTCCCAAGATTTCAATAAGATCCTGAAGGGTTTTGTTAATTTTATTTGCAGATTCAAAAATAATAATTGTTGTTTTCAGGTTTTTTATGCTTTCAATTAAATTTTTTCTTGATTGATCCTTAGTAGGAAGAAAACCCAAAAAATAAAAATTATTGGTTGGCAAACCAGAAAGTGTTAATGCTGTGATTGGAGAGGAAACGCCTGGGGCGGCAGTGACATAAAGGTCCTTTGCCTTCAACTCAGAAACTAATTTATACCCAGGGTCAGAAATTAGAGGCGTTCCTGCATCAGATACAAGAGCAATAGATTTCCCCTCTTTAATTTTTTTTATAATCTGTGGCCTAACTTTTTTACCATTATGGTCGTGATAGTTTTTTAAGCTTTTTTTTATTTGATGTATTGTTAAAATTTTGTTTGTAACTCTTGTATCCTCACAATAGATTTCATCAACACTTTGTAAATATTCAATCGCACGTAAAGTTATGTCTTTTGAGTTCCCTATAGGCAAAGAAACAATATAAAGGCCTGGTTTAAGTTCTTTATTTTCATCATTCATCTAGTAGCTCTTTTTTTAGCTTATCAAATGCTATTGCTCTATGAGAAATAGAATGTTTCTTTAAAGGTTCCATTTCACCAAAACTAATATCAAATCCTGTTGGTATAAAAATTGGATCATAACCAAAACCAAGATTCCCTTTAGGAGGAAAACTTAAACTTCCATGTACAGCACCTTCATAGACTTTATATTCTCCATTAGGCCATACAACTGCTAATGCACAAAAAAAATGTGCATTTGTGTTTTCAGAGTCCATTTCAAATAATTTTTTATTAATCTTTTCCATTGCAACCGAGAAATCTTTATTTCGACCGGCCCATCTTGCAGAATAAATTCCTGGTTCACCATTAAGACAATCCACACATAAACCAGAATCATCAGATATTGAAATTTTCTTAGAGCCAAGCATGGTTGCTTTGGCTTTAATTAGTGCATTTTCTGCAAAAGAAGATCCATTTTCTTCCGGCTCTTCAATATTATAATCTGAAGAAGAAGATAAATTTAAATTATAATCTTTAAATAAATCTGAAAATTCGGTTATCTTGCCTTTGTTATGACTGGCTATAACAATTTCGCCATCTAAAATTTTTGATACCATTATTGCTAATTCTCTAAGACACCTTTTTGTTTTTTTATAATCTCTTCTATCCCACTTTTTGCTAAGTCCATTAATTCGGAAAACATCTTCTCAGAAAATGGGTATTGTTCTGCAGTAGCTTGAATTTCAATTATTTTATTTTTTTCTGTAATAACAAAGTTTGCATCTGCTTCAGCTTCCGAATCTTCTTTATAATCTAAATCTAGAATTGGTTTACCTCTGTAAATACCACATGAAACAGCTCCAAGGTATTCTCTTATTGGGTCCTTTTTAATTTCGTTTGATTCCATTAAGAAATTTACTGAATGCTTTAAGGCTATAAATGCTCCAGAAATTGAGGCCGTTCTTGTACCTCCATCAGCTTGAATGACATCACAATCAATGCTTATTTGGTTTTCCCCAAGTTGGTTTAGGTCAATAACTGATCTTAAAGATCTTCCTATCAATCTTTGAATCTCTTGTGTTCTTCCGGATTGCTTTCCTACAGATGCCTCTCTCCGCATTCTATCACCGGTTGATCTTGGAAGCATACCATATTCAGCAGTTACCCAACCAGATCCTGAATTTCTTAACCATGGTGGGACCCTATTTTCAACTGAGGCAGTACATAAAACATGTGTATCACCAAATTTAACCAAACAAGATCCTTCAGCATGTTTTGATACCCCTGTTTCAAAAGAGATAGTTCGCATTTCATTGTTTTTCCTGTCAGATGGTCTCATTTTTTATCTTTATTAAAGTTAAGGGTTGAAATTTAAACTTTGTATAATACATAACTATATTAATAACTATAATGAAAATATTCATAGTTGTATGAATTATTTGGGGATTAATATGGAAAATAAGGACACTTGGCCAATTAAGCAGTTGGTTGAGGATGTTCATTATTATACTGAAGATGGCCTGATGGTTTTTACTGAACGCTATCATCTCGCACGAGGAGATTGTTGTGGTAGTAGCTGTCGTCATTGCCCTTTTGATCATATGAATGTTAATAGGGAAGAACTAAAATAGACTGAGCCGACAATAGAAGAACAGGAGACTAAAAATGTCGATCCAAATTGATGAAGATAAAAATGATAATAATGATGAAGGGAACAATGAAGAAAATCCAGAAAATAATATATCTGAAGAAGAAAAATTAGAAATTAGTCCAGAAGAAAAGATTGAAGAGCTAGAAGACAAACTTCTAAGAACAGTTGCTGAAATGGATAACATGCGAAAAAGATCAGACAAAGAAAGGTCTGAGGCATATAAAATTGGAGCGTCTATATTCATCAAAGATATGCTACCAATAATTGACAATCTTCAAAGAGCATTAACATCTTTTGTTGATGATGAGGGTTCAGATACTAAATCTTTCGTAGATGGAACTAACGCAATTTTGAGAGACTTTGAGTCACTATTAGATAAAACAGGTGTAAAAACTATAAACCCTGAGGGTGAAAAATTTGACCCTAATTTTCATGAAGCAATGTTTGAAATACCATCGGATGAACATGAGGCAGGAATCATTCTCCAAGTGATTGAACAGGGATATGTTCTAGAAAATAGGCTTTTAAGAGCAGCAAAAGTGGGTGTTTCGACAAAAAAAGATGAAGAAAAACCCAATTAGATCCTTGCATTAAATTTTTTAATTACCATATACAGAATCATAAGAATTATTTCTTGAGCTTTATGGAGGCAAGATTATGGGAAGAGTTATAGGAATAGATTTAGGAACTACTAATAGTTGTGTTTCTATTATGGATGGTACACAACCTAAGGTATTAGAGAATTCAGAAGGGGCGAGAACTACGCCTTCTATGGTATCTTTTGACGAAGAAAATTCAAGGCTTATTGGTCAACCAGCAAAAAGGCAGGCAGTAACTAATCCTGAAAATACTCTTTTTGCCATAAAAAGACTTATTGGCCGACCATTTAATGATCCAGCAACCAAAAAAGACATCGATATGGTTCCTTATTCAATAATTAAGGGTAAAAACGGTGACGCATATGTTGAAGCTGCTGGGGAAAATTATTCACCTTCACAAATTTCAGCATTTATTCTACAAAAAATGAAGGAAACAGCTGAAGATTACTTAGGTGAGAAGGTTGAGCAAGCTGTTATTACTGTTCCTGCGTACTTCAATGATGCGCAAAGACAAGCAACTAAAGACGCTGGTAAGATTGCTGGACTAGAAGTTTTAAGAATTATAAATGAGCCAACGGCAGCCGCTTTATCTTATGGTTTAGAAAAAAAAGAAGGAAAGATGATCGCAGTATATGATCTTGGTGGTGGTACATTTGATATTTCTATACTTGAAATTGGCGATGGTGTATTTGAAGTTAAGTCAACCAATGGAGATACTTTTCTTGGTGGTGAAGATTTTGATCTTACCCTTGTTAATTTCCTAGCAGATGAATTCAAAAAAGATAATGGTGTTGATCTGAGAGGAGATAAGCTAGCCTTACAAAGATTAAAAGAGGCGGCTGAAAAAGCAAAAATTGAACTCTCATCTGCCGCACAGACTGAGGTCAACTTACCATTTATAACCGCAGATCAAAGTGGTCCAAAACACTTAACCTTGAAGCTCTCTAGATCTAAATTAGAAAGCCTAGTAGAGGATTTAGTTCAAAGAACAATCGCACCATGTAAAGAAGCTCTTAAAGACGCAGGTATTAATGCCTCTGAAATTGATGAAGTAGTTTTGGTTGGCGGTCAGACAAGAATGCCAAAGATTAGAGAAACAGTTCAAGATTTTTTCAAAAAAGAACCAAATATGTCTGTTAATCCAGATGAAGTCGTTGCAATGGGTGCAGCTATACAAGCTGGTGTTCTTCAAGGAGATGTTAAAGATGTATTGTTGCTTGATGTTACGCCTTTATCCTTAGGAATAGAAACTCTTGGTGGCGTATTTACAAGATTAATTGAAAAAAACACAACAATACCAACAAAGAAATCCCAGGTTTTTTCTACAGCTGAAGATAATCAGTCTGCTGTAACAATAAGGGTCTTTCAGGGTGAAAGAGAAATGGCCTCTGATAATAAGCTCTTAGGATCATTTAATCTTGAAGGAATTGCACCTGCACCAAGGGGTATTCCGCAAATTGATGTTGCCTTTGACATTGATGCTAATGGTATTGTGGCTGTAAGTGCCACTGACAAAGCAACAGGCAAAGAACAAAAAATCACAATAGAGGCATCAGGTGGTTTAAGCGATGATGAAATTGAGGATATGATTAAAGAAGCTGAATCTAATGCGGAAGAAGACAAACAAAAAAGAGAATTTGTAGAAGCTAAAAATCAAGGCGAGGCTTTAATTCATTCTACTGAAAAAGCTCTAAAAGATGCGGAAGAAAAACTAACTGAAGAAGAAAAAACCGCTGTAGAAGATGCTATTAAATCGCTCAAAGATGTTATTGACGGAGATGATTTAAATTCTATCCAAGAGAAAAGCGCCGCGCTATCTCAAGAAGCAATGAAAATAGGTGAAAAACTTTATCAACAAGAACAAGAAAACAATCAACAAAACGAGGCCGGCGATACATCTGAAGATTTATCTGGTGACGATGTTGTAGATGCAGATTACGAAGAAGTCAAAGAAGATAAAGAAGAAGCATCAAACTAAAGTAGTTTAAGATGGCAAAAAGAGATTATTATGATGTACTTGGCGTGCAAAAAAATGCATCTGATCAAGATATAAAAAAAGCTTTTAGAAATCTTGCTAAAGAAAATCACCCAGATAGAAATCCTGGAAACAAAGAAGCGGAAACTCGTTTCAAAGAAATTAACGAGGCTTATGAAACTTTAAAAGACCCCCAAAATAGATCTTCATATGACCAATTTGGTCATGCCGCATCACAAGGTGGTATGGGAGGGGGAGGTTTTGGAGGTTTTAATGCCAATTTTTCTGGTTCAATGTCTGATATTTTTGAAGATATATTTGGAGAGTTTACTGGCCGTAGAGGTCAAAGCTCATCTCAAGCTCAAAGACAAACTCGTGGATCTGATTTAAGGGCAGAGATGGAGATTGATCTGACCGAAGCTTATTTTGGTACCAACAGAGATTTAAATATAAATGCTAATGTTGTATGTGATACTTGTAATGGTAGGGGTGCCACTAGTGAATCAGACATAGTAACATGTGGCAATTGCGGTGGATCAGGGAAAGTAAGATCTCAACAAGGTTTTTTTACTCTCGAGCGAACATGCCCAACATGCTCTGGCAAGGGAACAATAATTAAAAACCCTTGTAGTTCATGTGGGGGATCAGGCAGATTAAGAAAGAATAGAAAGCTATCAGTAAATATTCCTCAAGGTGTTGATGATGGAACCAGAATTAGATTAGGCGGCGAAGGTGAAGCAGGTGAAAATGGTGGTCCATCTGGAGATTTGTATGTTTTCATTTCAGTTTTACCAAATGAATTTTTTAAAAGACAAGATGCAGATCTTTTATGCGAAGTGCCTGTAGATTTTGTTTTGGCAACTTTAGGGGGGGACATTGATGTTCCTTCTCCTGATGGAAAAAAACTTAGAATATCTATACCTGAGGGATGTCAAAATGAAAGACAGTTTAGGCTAAAAGGTAAAGGCATGCCTGTTTTACAATCAAGACGATATGGAGATTTGTTCGTTGAAATTCATGTTGAAATACCAAAAGATCTTAATAAAAAACAAATAAACCTACTAAAAGAATTTGAGAAAGAAGCATCTAAAAATAATAGCCCAGAATCTAATAATTATATTTCAAAATTGAAAAAGATTTTGAAGAATTGATTTATGGTTTTTTGTGCTTAAACTTGCTTTTTCTTTTGGGATAGCATGTCTTACAAATTTTACATCCTAAACCCCAACACTCCCTTGCTTGACAAAACTCTCTTCCCCAGAAAATAATTTGCAAATGCAGTTTTTGCCAATCTTCTTTAGGAAATAATCTTTTTAAATCTTTTTCAGTCTGCTTTACATTTTTTCCATTAGTGAGGCCCCAGCGTTGGGCAAGTCTATGAATATGAGTGTCTACCGGAAATGCGGGCTTATTAAATGCCTGACTAACAACAACTGAAGCGGTTTTATGACCAACTCCTGGTAATTTTTCTAATTCTGTCAAATCACTTGGAACTCTTCCTTCGTAATCTCTCACTAAAATATTTGATAAATTCTTAATTGCTTTTGATTTTTGAGGGCCTAATCCACATGGACGTATAATTCCATATATTTTTTTTTCTGATAATTTTCTCATTTCTTCAGGATCACTAGCATTTTCAAAAAGAAGAGGTGTGACCTTGTTAACTCTTTCATCAGTACATTGAGCCGATAATAAAACAGCTATCAAAAGCGTAAAAGGATCTCTGTGATCTAAAGGTACAGGTGTTTCCTTGTATTGTTCGTCAAGAATTCTCGAAATAATATTTATTCTTTCAGACTTATTCATACTTTAGAGAATATAGTTCTTTTGATGGATCAAATTCATATACAAGTGGTTTACCTGTTGCGATTTCCCTCTCAAGGATTTGTTCTGAAGATAAATTCTCAATATGCATTATTAATGAACGAAGTGAATTACCATGAGCGCTAATAAATACATTTTTTTCAAGCTTTAGCTTAGTAAAAATTTCAGATAAGAAAAA
This sequence comes from OCS116 cluster bacterium AG-435-F03, assembly GCA_003212795.1. Lineage (GTDB taxonomy): Bacteria > Pseudomonadota > Alphaproteobacteria > MED-G09 > MED-G09 > AG-430-B22. The sequence goes on from QCOV01000002.1 coordinate 186,457, forward strand.
AGGCACTACTCTTTCTGCGGTATTCTTTAAACTTTCTCCATTTGGCGGGGGTATATCAAATGATCTCCTCCAAATATGTACCTGCTCTTCTCCCCATTTCTTTCTCGCATCATCCTTATTAAGGCCAGTTAAATCTCCATAGTCTCTTTCATTCAACTCTTGGCATTTAACCAGGCTATACTCTCTAATATTAAGACCTTTGATAATAATTTCTGCAGTGATAATGGCTCTATCAAGAATAGAAGTGTAATAATGGTCATAAGTTATTCCAAGATTATTTAAATTGATTCCTGCTTCCTTGGCTTCAGCAAGTCCTTTGTCTGTTAGCCCTGGATTTTCCCAACCTGTAAATAGATTTTTTTCATTCCATTCACTTTGGCCGTGTCTTACAAGAGATAGATATGACATTAAGCGCCTTTCTAAAAACCTAAAACATCTTGCATAGTATATAAACCGGGCTCCTTATCTTGTCCCCAACTTGCTGCTTTTAAAGCACCATTAGCAAATATATCTCTGCTCTCTGCTATATGTGCTAAAGATATTCTCTCATTAGTTCCTTCAAAAGTTACTGAATGATCACCAACTACACCTTCTTTTCTATATGAAGAAAATCCTATATCACCTTTTTTGCGTATTAAGCCCTCTTTCACCTGAGTAAGATTTATTTCATCTTCTATAACTATTGGATCATCGATAACTTTTTTATTTTCTAAATCAATATTCATTCCATTTGCTACAAAAGATCCGAGTGCGAGAGCTGTTCCTGATGGATGGTCCTTCTTTTCTTTATGATGAACCTCTGAAATTTCGATATTCCAATTGTCGTCCAATAATTTTGAAGCATTCTGAACAATTCCAAGTAAAATATTGAGCCCTAGGCTCATATTGCCTGACTTAATAATGGTTGCGTGTCTTGCTGCAGCTTGAATCATTTCATCCTGTTTATTATTAAAACCAGTAGTGCCAATTACATGTACTATTCTTGCTTGAGCACTGAGTTCAGAAGCATATAAAGTAGAGTCAATGGAACTAAAATCAATTAGAGCATCAGATTTTGTAACTGCACTTATTAAATCATCATTTATTTCGATTCCTGTAATAGAACACCCTGCATTCTTATATGCATCTTCTCCAATAAATTTAGAGTCTTTTCCCTCAATTGCTGCAACTAAATTATACTTAGAGGAGTTTGATATTTGTCTTATTAGTTCACAACCCATTTTACCAGCAGCACCAACAATTGTTATATTAATTTTTTTACTCATCCTATCACTATAATCACAATTATATCTTTCTTAACCATAATTCGTCTATCTTATGATCTTCATCCTTCTTTACAATCATAGATGCCCTGTTTCTTGTCGGCAAAATATATTCATCTAAATTTTTTAAATTAATTGTTTCCCAAATTTGTGTAGCCAAATTAATAGCCTCTTGATCATCTATATCAGCAAATCTATTAAAGAAAGAATTTTCATCTGAAAAGGCTTTTTGTCTCAAATTTAAAAACCTCTCAATATACCATTTTCTAATTACCGGCTCGTCCGCATCTAAATAGATTGAAAAATCAAAGAAATCAGAAATAACAGGTTCAAAAGAATTTTCTTTATGTATGGGAGGTTGCAAAACATTTATGCCCTCAAGAATTAAAATAGATGGAGAATTTATGGTTATATTTTCGTCCTCAAGGATGTCATAAACTAAATGAGAATATTTAGGGACCTCAACGCTTTTAATGCCAGATTTAATATTAAATAAAAAATCATATAACAGTTTTGTATTATAGCTTTCTGGAAATCCTTTTCTTTCCATTAGCCCTTTCTCCTCAAGAACTGAATTCGGATAAAGAAAACCATCGGTCGTAACTAATTCAATATTTTTGGATTTATATATTTCAGAGAATAAAAGTTGTAATATTTTTGAAAAAGTTGATTTGCCAACAGCGACTGAACCTGCAACTCCGATAATATAAGGTGTATTTGTTTCTGTATTAAGAAATTCATTTATCTTATTATTTAAGGAATATCTATTATGAATACTAAGCATAATTAGTTCGGTCATTGGTAAATAAAGCTCTTTTATTTCCTTAGCATCTAGCTCTGTATCCAAGCCAAGCAATGAGTTTACTTTTTCTTGATTAATATCAATATCTTCATCACTATTAGATTTATTCCGTTTTTTTGGCGAGAATTTATTATATAAACCACCTAAAGGATGAGCTGTTTTTTTTACATCCATACAACTATTTTCTTCGATTCTTGAGTTCTTGGAAAACTTCATTTGGATCAACATCTGAAAGTTTTAATAGAAGTAGCCAATGGTATATTAAGTCTGCGCTCTCATTGATGATTTCTTTTTTTGTTTCAGCTAGTGAGGCTATAATTAATTCAGATGCTTCTTCGCCAACCTTTTGAGAAGCCTTTTTTATTCCCTTCTCTAATGTCCTATAGGTATAAGAATTATCATCCCCAGAATTTTCTTTCTCATTAATAATTTCCCAAAGTTCATTTATTATTTTTGTGTGGTCTTCCATAATTATTTTCTTACGCTAAGTCCTTTTTCTAATAATTTATCTTTTACCTCTTTTATAGTAATTTCTCCAAAATGAAAAATGGAAGCCGCTAAAACAGCGCTAGCGCCTCCTTCTGTTATGCCATCAATAATATGATCAATATTTCCAACTCCACCTGAAGCAATAACGGGTATTTCAAGTTTTTTTGTTATCTTATTTAATAGCTCAGTATCATATCCTTTTTTTGTACCGTCTCTGTCCATAGAAGTTAATAAAATCTCTCCTGCGCCAAGTAATTCAGCCTCTTTAGCAAAATTTATAGGATCTAACCCAGTAGGCTCTCTTCCTCCATGGGTATATATTTGCCAAGCATCATTATCGCTCTTAGCGTCAATAGCAACAACTATACACTGACTGCCAAAAGCTTTGCTTGCTTCTTTTATAAAATTTGGATTTGTAATTGCTGATGTATTAATTGATACTTTATCTGCACCGGAATCTAGAAGCATCTTTATATCTTCATTAGTGCGGACTCCGCCACCAACTGTAAGAGGCATAAAGCATTTTTCTGCAGTTCTTCTTACAACATCTAATAAAATAGATCTGTTTTCATGACTAGCAGTTATATCAAGAAAACATAATTCATCCGCTCCTGCTTCATCATAAGCTTGGGCCGCCTCTACAGGATCTCCAGCGTCAACTAAGTTTACAAAATTTACACCCTTTACGACTCTCCCATTTTTAACATCCAGACAAGGTATAATTCTAGTTTTGAGCATCTTGATTACCTAAAATCTTTATGGCTTCAGCAATATCAATCTTGTTATCATATATTGCTCGTCCACATATAAGCCCTGAAATGCCTTTGTCTTCAAATTCATTTATCATAGCAATGTCATCAATTTTAGAAACGCCACCGGAAAGAATGACAGGAATCTTATACTTACTAGCTATATCTGCTGTCATTTCAATATTTGGCCCTTGCATCATGCCATCTTTGTTTATATCTGTTAAAATTATACCTCCTATATTTTGTTTTGATGCAAAATCTAAGGCGTTATCTAAATCTTTATCTGAGTCTTCAGTCCAACCATTTATTTTAATTTTGCCATCCAACACATCAGTGCCCAACCAAATTCTGCGAGGGTAATCACTGGCCATAGACGCTAGAAAGTTTAAGTCCTTGAAGGCGGCTGTTCCAATAATCGCTCTATCAACGCCTAAATCAAAAAGAGATTTGAGTCTTTCAGAAGTTCTGATTCCCCCTCCAAATTGAATTTTCAAGTTTGTTTTTTTCTTAATTTCTAACAATATTGAGCCATTTTTGGATTCATCACCTTTGGCTGCATCTAAATCAACAATGTGAACCCATGTACATCCCTCAGATTCAAAGATCTGAGCTTGTTTTAATGGATCTTTATTGAAAACTGTTTTTTTTGAATAATCGCCCTTTTTTAAACGGACACATTCCTTATTTATTAAATCTATAGCTGGATATAAAATCATGGCTTCCACATCAGAAATCTTTTTATGAATTCTACCCCTGATCGTTGGCTCTTTTCAGGATGGAATTGAGTGCCAATGATATTATTTTTAATAAGCGCAGATGGAAAAGGTTGATTATAATTTGTTGTAGCTAAAATATTATCAGTATCTTTTGCATTGAAGTAATACGAATGAACAAAATAAAAATCCTCTCCGTTAAGATCAGAAAATCTTCCATCGTCTCTCTTAAAGTTGACTTCGTTCCAGCCCATATGAGGTATTTTTAAATTCTTATCATCAGGGCACAAGTTTTCTACCTGGCCCGAAATCCAACCAAGACCTTTGGACTCAATATTCTCAAAACCTTTATCTGCCAATAACTGAAGGCCTATACAAATACCTAATATTGGCGCTCCATGGTCATGTACTCTTTCCGTTATAGACTCGCTCAAACCTTTTACAGATTTTAGTTTGTTAAAACATTCAGAAAACGCTCCTACGCCTGGAAGAACAAGCTTATCAGCTTTAAAGATTGTTTCGGGTTCATTAGTAACAGTAACGCTACCAGATATATCCAATTCGGTTAATGCTAACTCAAACGCTTTTCTTGCAGAATGAATATTTCCACATTCATAATTAATTATTGCAATATTAATATTGCGCATATTTAATTTCCGAGACTTCCTTTGCTTGAAGGAACCCTATCTCCTTCTCTTGGGTCAATAGATAGTGCTTCTCTAATACAGCGTGCAAGACCCTTAAAACAAGACTCTGCTATATGATGGTTATTTTCTCCATAGATATTCTCAACATGAAGTGTTGCACCAAGATTTTGTGCAAAAGCTGCAAACCATTCATGAAAAAGCTCTGTATCCATTTCTCCCAATAGTGGTTTAGAAAATTTTACAGACCATTCTAAATGTGGCCGCTTTGAAACATCAATAGAAACCCTAGTTAAAGTTTCATCCATCGGCATATGAATATTACCAAATCTTTTAATACCGGAGAAATCCCCCAGAGCATCGGCAATTGCTAATCCAATAACAATTCCGGTGTCTTCGACAGTATGATGTTGGTCGACATGTAAATCACCCTTAGCATTAAGTTTCAAGTCTATAAGAGAATGTCGAGAAAAACTATCAAGCATGTGGTCTAAAAAACCTATTCCTGTTTCGATCTCAGATTCTCCTATACCATCAATATTTACCTCGCACGAGATTTGAGTCTCTTTTGTATCTCTTTGAATTTTAGCTGTTCTTTTACTCATTTTATTTCTTCCAATTTATCCTATAGTTTCTTTTTTACGCAAATGCAAAACAAATGCTCCTTCTCCACCTTGTTTTCTATGGGCATTTGAAAAACCAATAATAAATTTGTAGGATTTTTTATCATCCAAATAATCTTTGACTACTTGTCTAATTATGCCTGAACCCTTGCCTGTAATAATGTTTATATATCTATATCCATTAAAAAAACTTTCATGGATGAAGCCTTCAACTATATCTCTTGCCTTAAATCTGTCTAGTCCGTGTAAATCAATTTCTGCTTCTATTTTAATTTTACCTTTTAAAATCTTTCTTAGTGTATCTCTTGTTATCTGATTTGGTTTAGGAAAAACTTTTTTCTCCATAAATTTTTCTTTATCAATAAAGTTTGCTTTCTCATCTGACTTTAGCCATTTGAGAATATCATCATCAGATAATTTTTTCATTTTAACTCTCTGATTGAGTTGATATTAACTGCCATGATGGGCTTTTATCTTTTAATGCCTTTTTAAAAGTCCACTGATCAATAACTGATATTGGGTTATCTTTACTGCCCTCAATAATTTGATCATTTTCATCTAAGACATAAGTGATAATTCTTGAATAAAATTCAACGGTTAGTAATACATTCTTCCGTTCGATTTTGGCATCAATGATATCAGATTTATCAAATGCAATTAATTCATTTACAAGTCGTTTATTTTTATTTTTTCTTTCTTTTATTGCCTCATTAAAACCGTCATACACATCTTTACTAATAATATTTTTAATAGTTTTTAAGTTTCCATCGGCATAGTTCTTTAATATCATTTCGTAGGCATTGCTTGCGCCATCTACGAAGCTTTCCGAACTGAAGCCAGGTATTTCACTGCTTAGAAATAATAAAATATCTTCTTTAGTTTTTAGCGATTTTTTTTCTTTAGGCTTTGTTAAAGATTCAATGTCGGCACTTACACGAGACGCATACTTATTTTGTCTAAGAGGATCTTCGTTGCCTGTTCTTCGACCAAGTATCATCCTTAATCTTATGAATCCTACAACAGCTATTAAAAACAAGATCAAATTAAATGGATCAAATGGATTTCCCATAAATTACTCCTAATTGCGAAAGCATTATACTATAATGTTTAATAATAAAATGGAAAAATTTAAATGGTTTATATTTTATCTTTCTTTTTGATTGGTCTTCCAATATTAGAAATTTGGATACTCATTCAACTCGGTTCAATATTTGGTTTTTGGGGTACATTGCTTTTAGTTTTCGGTACAGCAGTATTGGGAATATTTCATATTAGGATGCAAGGTTTTGAGTTAATTTTCAATCTACAAAAAAAACTAATGTCTGGACAAAAAGCTATACCGGAATTGGTGCAGGGTGTTGGATTGTTGATTAGTGGGTTTTTCTTTATTGTTCCCGGCGCAATAACAGATATAGTTGCTTTAGTTTTTTTGATACCTTTTACTCGCAAATATATCTTAAAATTATTGATTGGCTTTGTAATAGATAAGATGAGGGAAAAAGGTTATTAATCAAACCTCAAAATCATCCCATAATGACTTTACAGTCATGGCATTTATAAAATTCGCATGGTCTTCTTTTTCTTTTTTGCTTACACCATATGAATAAATTTCTACTTTCTTGATTTTAGGTGAATTATTTTGATTATTTTCAAATTTTTCTACGACATTATCAGAATCTAGGTTCAGGCCCGGCTCTTTCCCCCCCAAAAGCTCAAGATAAACATCAGCCAAAATCTTAGAATCAAGCAATGCCCCATGAAGCTCTCGATCATAATTATTAATATCAAACCTACGGCACAATGCATCTAAGCTGTTTTGAGCGCCTGGATATTTTTCTCTTGCAATTTTAAGTGTATCAATTGCTTGGCTCAAATTGATTTCATTCAAATCAAGTCTCTTCAGCTCTGAATTTAAAAAACCTATATCAAACTCAGCATTATGAATTATTAAAGGACTATCAGATATAAATTCTAGGAAGTCTGCAACAATTTCTTTGAAAAGGGGTTGGTCTTTTAAAAAATCATTTGATAGACCGTGTACTTCCTCTGCGCTTGGATCCATCATCTTTTGCGGATTAAGATATGTTTGATAGGTTCGGCCTGTTGGCATATGATTTATCAACTCAACACAACCTATTTCTACAACTCTATCCCCATTTTTTGGACTCAGGCCTGTCGTCTCAGTGTCTAATGCAATTTCTCTCATGATATTATTTTTTTTACAATATTTGCCACCTGATTTCTAGCATCTTCAATACTAATTGAAGTATCTACAATGAAGTCAGCTTTTTTCTTTTTTACATTGTTTGGTATTTGTTGCGCCATTATATTTTCAAATTTCTCTTTTGTCATGTTTGGTCTAGATAAAACTCTTTCTTCTTGTATTTCTCTAGGGGCATCAACAACGATGACAATATCGACAAAGTTTTCACCACCTGTTTCAAATAAAAGAGGTATATCAAGGACAATTGCTTTAGCTTTGGCGTTTTTTTCAAAAAATACCTCTCTGTCTTCACCAACAAGTGGATGAATTATGCTTTCGAGACTTTTTATCTTTTCTGGGTCCGCTAAAACCTCTGCACTTAAACTTTCTCTATTAACAGAGCCATCTGGGTTAATTGACTTTGGAAATTTTTCTTTTATCTTTTCTGAGCCCTTTTGCCCTGGTCCATATAGTTTGTGAACAGCTGCATCAGCATCATATAAAGGGAAACCAAGTTCAGAAAAAATTTTTCCTGTTTCGGTTTTCCCCATACCTATTGAACCAGTCAAGCCAATTTTTAACACTTAAGCACCTATATTCTCTTCTAACTTTTCATATAAAGGTTTGTCTTCTAATAAATTTTCTAGATTATTATAATTATAAAAAAGACAAAAAGCAGGCGCTGCTTGATTAATAAGCATACCCAATCCATTTGTAAAATTAAGATCAAGTTTTCTTGCTGATGATAATAGGTTTGTTTCAAGTGGAGAATAAACTATGTCATAAACAAAAAGTTCTTTTTTGGAGTTATCTAAGTTAAGTGTTAAGCTTGTATCAATGCCTTCCATACCTAATGAAGTTGAGTTTATAAGAAGATCACAAGTTTCAATATTTTCTTCAAATTTATCCAGTGAAGCATGAGATATCTTTAAAGGACTTTCGCTATTTTTTAGCGCAAAGCTTAACTCTTCAGCTTTTAACAATGATCTGTTTAGAATTACCAAATTTCTTTTTTCGTCTTTTTCTCTATTCCTAAAGTTTTCACTAAGGCCATATGCGATTGACTTAGCAGCGCCGCCTGCGCCCAAGATAATAATATTTTTAATTTTCTCTAAAGATTCTATTTTTTTGTATAAAAGCGACGAAAAGCCATAATAATCAGTATTATAGCCAACTAGTTTATTATTTTCTATTTTAATAGTGTTAATTGCTGGCGCTTCTTTGTTATAAAGACTTAAATCATTATTTATTGTCTCATCAACAATTTCACTGGCAATTTTTTTAAATGGTATAGTTATATTAAATCCACTATAGCCATTCTCCTTAAGCTGTTTAACTGTTCTTATAAAATCTGTCTCGTTTTCTGCATGAATGGCTTCGTATGAACCATCAATACCTAGTTTTTTTAACCAGTGGTTATGAATTAAAGGTGATCGGCTGTGTTTTATTGGATTACCTATGACAGCGGCTTTCATCATCTAGTTTTTACCTATTTTATTTATTGCATTAAGTAATTGTATTAACGGTAATCCTACAATAGAGAAAAAGTCTCCGTCTATTTTTTTAAAAAGTTTAGATCCATAACCTTCAATGTTATAAGCGCCTACACACTTCAAGATACTTTTACCTGATTGAGATAAATATTCGTTAATTTCCTTGTTTGTGAGTTTGTGCATTTCCATTTTCGATACGCTCTGGTGACGCCAAATAATTTTATTTTTTTGGGATATTACAGTTCCAGAAATTAAATTATGTGTTTTATTTGATAGCTCTTTTAAGTGTCTTTTGGCTTCATGGATTGATTTTGGTTTATCGTAAATTTTATTACTATGTAGCAAAACTTGATCGGCCCCTATAATTATATCTTTGGGTTCAGCATGTATCGAGAGAGCTTTTTTTTCAGCTAAATATATAGCAAGGTCTTTCTTTTTACCTTTAAATTCTTTTTTTTGTGTTGCCTCATCTATAGTCGGGCTTTTTACTTTAAAATCTATACCTGTGTTTTTCAGAAGTTTCTTTCTTGAGGGAGAGCTTGATCCTAAAATAATTTTCATTCTTGTGCTCTTATACTCATTATAGCTGCGGCAGTTTCTTCTACCGATCTTCTTGTTGTATCAATTGTAGGCCAACCCATTTTATTAAATAGTCTTTTGGCATCATCAATTTCTTTTGTAACACTATTTATGTTTGTGTACTCATCTTTTTTTGGATCAAGACCTAATTCTATTGCTCTTTTTTTTCTTACTTCAACAAGATTCTGGGGTGTAGTTATTAATGCTATAACTTTTAGATTTTTATTTTTGTCAAATTTTGGTAGGTCTTGATTTGGAACAAGCGGTATATTTGCAGCTTTAATTCCTTGGTTAGCAAGATATATGCATGTCGGTGTCTTTGATGTTCTGCTAACTCCAACCAAAATAATCTCTGCTTTTGTAATTGTTTCAATATTTTGACCATCATCGTGCTCAAGAGTAAAATTTAGAGCTTCAATTCTTTTAAAATATTCATCATTTAGCTTGTGCTGTCCTCCGGGCATTTTAATTGCTTTAATTCCTGTTTCATCTTCTATCATAGAAACTATATTGTTCATGAAGGGCATATATGTGATTTCATTATTATTGCAGAAGCTCTCAAGTGTTTTACTTATTTCATCATCAACAAGGGTACAGAGCACTATTCCCGGGTTTTCTTTAATTTTTTCAAAGACGCGCTCAAGATTCTTCTTACTTCTTATTAGGGGGTAAACATTTTCTTCGTAGTCTAAATTCTCAAACTGTGCTGCTGCTGCCGCACCAACAGATCTAAGGGTTTCTCCAGTGGAATCTGATATTAAATGTATAACTAGTTTAGTATTATTCATTGTTTTAAACTGTTCACTTCCTGTTAATAAAATTTATTAGATTGTTTATAAATTAAATAATATGCAAGATATTCATATTATTCTAAATTAGCCAACATAATAATAAAATTAACAAATTAATCTGTTTAAACTGTAAGTAAATACTTTTTTTGATATTTACCCACATTATTAACATAAAAAAAAATATTCTAAATAATTGATTTTATTATTTAATTTTTTATATTGTGGATAAATATGTAAATTTTTCGTATTTTTAGTGGTTTGTGAGTAACATTGTTGATATAATGTTTATCACCACTATTTCGGTGCCTACCACATCTACTATATTTAATAATATTATTATAGAACCAACTTAAATTATATTTCTAGGATATTAAAAATGAAAGAATTAAAACTTCAAGAGTTGAAAGCTAAAACAGCAGCGGAATTAATAGATTTCGCTAAAGAAAACGGCGTTGAAAACTCAAGTTCATTAAGAAAACAAGAACTCTTATTCGCAATACTAAAACAGTTAGCAGAGGTAGATGTAGAAATTATAGGAGAAGGAGTTATAGAAGTATTACAGGATGGTTTTGGTTTTTTAAGATCTCCTGATGCTAACTATTTACCTGGACCAGATGATATCTATGTCAGCCCTTCTCAAATAAGAAAATTTTCACTTAAAACAGGCGACACAGTTGAAGGATATATCAGAGGGCCTAAAGAAGGTGAAAGATATTTTGCTTTAGTAAAGGTAAACAGTATTAATTTTGAAGAACCAAAAAAAGCAAGAACAAAGGTCCATTTTGATAATTTAACTCCATTATATCCTGAAAGTCCATTTGTTATGGAAGTGGTTGAGAAAGATAAAAAGGATCTATCAGATAGAGTTATAGATATTGTATCTCCTTTAGGAAAGGGACAGAGGGCATTGATTGTATCTCCTCCAAGAACAGGAAAAACAGTATTACTTCAAAATATTGCAAACTCAATTACAAAAAATCATCCCGAATGTTATTTAATTGTACTGCTAATTGATGAAAGACCAGAAGAAGTTACTGATATGCAGCGATCTGTTGATGGCGAAGTTGTATCATCAACATTTGATGAACCAGCAAGTAGGCATGTCCAAGTTTCAGAAATGGTTATGGAAAAGGCAAAAAGGTTAGTAGAGCATGGTCGTGATGTAATAATACTATTAGATTCTATTACACGTTTAGGTAGGGCTTTTAATACAGTTGTACCGTCGTCTGGTAAAGTTTTAACAGGTGGTGTTGATGCAAACGCGCTTCAAAGACCTAAAAGATTTTTTGGAGCAGCAAGAAACATTGAAGAAGGAGGATCATTAACTATAATATCAACTGCCTTAATTGATACAGGAAGCAGAATGGACGAAGTAATTTTTGAAGAATTTAAAGGAACAGGGAATAGTGAAATTGTTCTAGATCGTAAAATTGCTGATAAAAGAGTTTATCCAGCAATAGATATAATGAAATCAGGAACTAGAAAAGAAGAACTTTTAATTGAAAACGAGCAACTTCAAAAAATATATGTACTTAGGAGAATTCTAGATCCAATGGGAACAACAGACGCGATAGAGTTTTTGATTGATAAATTGTCCCAAACAAAAACCAATGACGATTTTTACGATTCTATGAACACTTAATAAATGACCATCTATGCTCTTTCAACAGTTGAGGGTCAATCAGGTGTTGCTATTATTAGGGTTTCAGGTCCTTTATCTAAAAAAGTGATAAATAATTTAACGGGAAAAGAACCTAAACCACGCCTGGCTACCCTTGTAAAAATCAAAACGTTAAAAAATAAGATTATAGACAAAGGATTAGTTGTTTACTTTCCAAAGAAGCAAAGTTTTACAGGTGAAGAGGTTGCCGAGTTTCATATTCATGGAAGCACAGCAATTATAGAAACACTACTTAAGGAGCTTGGAAGAATAAAAGGGTTAAGACCGGCTAAACAGGGTGAATTTACGAAACAAGCTTATCTAAATGGCAAAATGAACCTTTTACAAGTTGAGGGTCTATCTAGTTTAATTCAAGCTGAAACAGAAGCACAAAGAGAAAAAGCACTTGAAACTTACTTAAACGAAAATTCTAAAATACATTTCTCTTGGCTTCATGAACTTAAAAGTGCGCTAGCATATATCGAGAGCAGCATTGACTTTTCAGAAGAAGATATTCCAGCATCCTTATTAAATTCTTCTAAGAAATTAATAAAGAAAACCGTTAATAAGATAAAAAAATATGAACAGAGTTTCGAAGATAATAAAAGAATAAAAGAGGGCATAAAAATTGTAATACTTGGAATACCTAATTCTGGAAAATCAACTTTAATCAATTATTTATCAGGAAAAAAAATAGCAATTGTTTCAAGAGAAGCTGGAACAACTAGAGATATTTTAAACCAAAAAGTAAGTATAAGAGGTATACCAGTAACATTTTATGATACAGCCGGTCTCAGAAAATCAAAAAACGATATTGAAGTAGAAGGAAACATAAGAGCCCAGAAAATTGCTAAAGAAGCCGATATTAAGCTATATCTTGGATCCAATAACATCAAAAAACCATTTGGAAACATTAAAATTGATAAAAACAAAAATAACTTAGTGGTTATTAATAAATCTGACCTTAAAAAGAAGCACAAAGAAAAACCCAACTTAACAATATCGCTAAAAAACAATAAATCTCTAGATATTTTGTGGAAAAAAATTAATCAAAAAATTAAAAATCTTGTAAACACATCAAGCGGGCCCACGATCTCATCTGAAAGAGAATATACACACATTATAAAAACCATAGGAATTCTTGAAAATATTAACTTTAATGATGTTTCTATTGCTGCAGAAGATGTTAGGGCAGCTATTAATGAAATCTCAGAAATCACTAAAAAGACTGATAATGAAGATATATTGGACATAATTTTTAATGAGTTTTGCATAGGTAAATAATGTTTCACATGAAACATTTCTCACATTATGTTTCACATGAAACATTTTCCTTGATTAAAATAAATTATAAACATAAAACAAAACTATGAATAATTTTGATGTAATTGTTATTGGTGGAGGCCATGCTGGTTGCGAAGCAGCTACAGCATCTGCAAGGGTGGGGGCTAATACACTATTAATTACTGGGTCACTATCAACAATAGGAGCCATGTCTTGTAATCCAGCTATGGGCGGAATAGGAAAAGGACATCTTATTAGAGAAATTGATGCTCTTGATGGTGTAATGCCCAGAGTATCAGATCAATCAGGGATACAATTTAGAGTTTTAAATAAAAGAAAAGGACCAGCAGTCCAGGGTCCAAGAGCTCAAATTGATAGATCATTATACCTAAGCAATATGCAAGATGAGATATTTAATTATAAAAACCTTAATACATGTGAAGCTATGGTCGAAGATTTACTAGTTGAAAATAATAGGATTAAAGGCATCTTATGTAAAAATGGTGATACTTTTTTAGCATCTTCAGTAGTTTTAACAACAGGAACTTTCCTAAATGGCGTTATATTTTGTGGTAAAAATACAACACCTGGGGGTAGAATTGATGAACCTCCCGTTATAGGTCTATCAAAGAGACTAAAGAATCTTAAAGTTAGTTTATCAAGGTTAAAAACCGGTACTCCTGCGAGATTAATTAAAGACTCTATTAATTTTAATAAACTCGAAGAACAATTAGCTGATAAAACACCAGAGCCTTTTTCTTATATGTCTCAGCAAATTACAAACAAGCAAATTAGTTGTCATATTACTAGGACAAACAAAAAAACACACAAAATAATAAAAGATAACATTAATAAATCTGCAATGTATTCAGGTTTGATATCTGGTGTTGGACCAAGATACTGTCCTTCAATTGAAGACAAGGTCGAAAGATTTAGTGAGAAAGATAGCCATCAAATCTTTCTTGAGCCAGAAGGCCTTAATAGTAATCTTATTTATCCGAATGGTATATCAACGTCTCTTCCAGAAGATATTCAACAAAAATTCTTGAGAACCATTCCTGGTCTCGAAAAGGTTGAGGTTGCTAAATATGGATACGCTATAGAATATGATTATGTTGATCCTAGAGAATTAGAACATACACTTGAGGTAAAAAAGTTACCAGGCCTTTGGTTGGCTGGTCAAATAAATGGTACTACAGGTTATGAAGAAGCCGCAGCCCAAGGCCTAGTTGCTGGTATGAATGCTGGAAGATATTCACAAGGTAAAAAAAGTTTCAAATTTGATAGAGCTGATGGTTACTTGGGTGTCCTTATAGATGATTTAGTTACAAAAGGTGTTACAGAACCTTATAGGATGTTTACCTCAAGATCGGAATACCGTTTGAGCCTACGCGCCGATAATGCAGACCAAAGGTTAACTGATATTGGAATAGAGCATGGAGTCGTTTCCAGCAAAAGAAAAAACTTCTGGCATAAGAAAAAGAAAAAATTAGAATCTTTAAGAGACAAATTAAATAATTATAACTTAACACCTAATAAAGCTAGAAAGCTAGGCTTGAAAATTAATCTTGATGGAAAAACTAGATCTGCTTTTGATTTATTAGGTTATCACGAAATTAATTTTAAAAAGATTGAGAAAATTTGGCCAGATGTTTCTACAAACGATGAAACACTAAAAAACACTATTTCTGCCGAAGCTACTTATGGAAGATATCTTGAGAGACAAGAGAGAGATATTGAAATATTTAGAAAAGAAGAAACAAAAATATTAAGTGATGAATTGGACTATAATTCTATAAAAGGATTATCTAATGAACACAAACAGAAGTTAACTAAAATCAAACCCTCAACTCTTGGACAGGCTCAAAGAATTGATGGAATCACACCTTCAGCAATTGGTCTTATATTATCACATATGAAGAATAGAAGCGGGGCCAACACTGATAACTAGTAATAAATTAGAGACCTCCTTTTTATCCAAAGAAAAAGAGCAAAAACTAAAAGTTTTTCAGGAGGAGGTAATTAAGAATAATCAAAAGTTTAATTTAATAAGCAAATCATCAGTATTTAATTTATGGGAAAGGCATATAATTGACAGCGCACAATTGATTAAATTTTTCCCTAAGGGCTTTGATAAGTTTATAGACATTGGATCAGGAGCTGGCTTCCCTGGATTAGTTCTTAAGATCTTGGATAATAAACTAATGGGCCACCTTGTTGAGTCAAACACAAAAAAAGCTAAATTTTTGTCAAATACATCTAAATTACTTGGCATTGATATCAAAATTCATAATGAAAGATTTGAAAATTTAAAGAAATTCAAAAATGATAATAAATTTGTTTTAACCTCTAGAGCTGTTTCTAGTCTGAACAAAATTATTAAAATAAGTTTCTTGTTCTTTCAGTCAGGATCAATCGGTCTCTTCCATAAGGGCGAAAAATGGCAACAAGAAATAAGTGAAGCAAGTAAGTTTTGGGAATTTGAATTTGAAGCAATTAGTAGTTTAACAAACAAAGATTCACGAATTATTATGATTAAAAATGTTATAAGAAAGTAAATATGAAGAAAATATATTCTATTATAAATCAAAAGGGTGGTGTGGGAAAAACAACAACAACAATTAATCTAGGTACGGCTATGGCAGCATGCGGTGCAAATGTTCTTTTGGTTGATATGGATCCACAAGGTAATTTATCTACTGGAATGGGAGTAGAAAAGTATGATAGAAAAAAAGGTGTTTATGACATTTTAGTAAATAATACTCCTTTAGATGATGTTCTAATTAAAACCGATATTAAAAATCTGGATATAATACCTTCAAATGATGATTTATTAGGAATAGATATTCTTTTGTCAAATGAAGCTGACAGGGTGATGCGACTTAAGAGAGCAATTGAAGAATTAAAAACTTACGACTATATTTTACTTGATTGCCCGCCCTCATTAAGTCTTTTAACCCTTAATGCCTTGGTAGCATCAAATGGAGCTTTAGTACCACTTCAAGCAGAATTTTATGCTCTAGAGGGCTTAAGTCAGCTTCTTAAAACTATTGAAGACATAAAAAATTCTGTTAATCACAGCCTCGTTCTTGAAGGAGTCATAATTACCATGTTTGACGGTAGAAATAATCTTTCAAATCAAGTGGAGCAAGATGTAAGGTCATATTTAGGGACTGAAGTTTTTACAACGAAAATCCCAAGAAATATTCGTTTGTCAGAGGCCCCGTCTCACGGGGTACCTGCTTTAATATATGACCACAAATGTACAGGAAGCGCGGCCTATATAAATTTGGCCAGAGAAGTTTTAAATAAATCAGGGTGGGTAATAAAATGACGAAAAAGAAAGGTTTAGGAAAAGGATTGGCTGCTTTAATAGGTGAAGCAGAAGATCCAAATTTAAGTAAATCTGAAATTAAGGAAATAAATGAAACTAAAAGTAATGAGATTCCTATAGAATTTTTATTTCCTAATAAAAACCAACCTAGAAAAATATTTGATCAAGAAAAGATAAATGAATTAAGCCAATCTATTAAACAAAAAGGTCTAATTCTTCCAATATTAGTAAAAAAAATAGATGAGAAAAATTACCAAATAATTGCCGGTGAAAGAAGATGGAGAGCATCTCAAAAGGCTGGATTACATAATGTTCCAGTAATAATTAAGAATTTAGACGATAAAGAGATATTGGAGATAGCTCTTATTGAAAATATGCAAAGAGAAGACCTTAACCCAATAGAAGAGGCTGAGGGAATTACAAGATTACAAGAAGAGTATCAATATACTCAGGAAGAATTAGCGAAAATCCTTGGAAAATCAAGACCACAAATTAGCAATACAATCAGATTGCTAAAACTACCTCATAAAGTTCAAGAATTTGTACAAAATAAATCTTTATCTGCTGGTCATGCAAGAACCCTTGTGGGGGTTGAACAAGCTTATTCTATAGCCCAAATCGCAATAAAAAAAGATATGAATGTAAGGCAGCTTGAAACCTATATTGCTTATATTAAAAACAAGAAAAATAAAAAAAGGGGTAATAAATTAAAAGACCCCAATATATTGTCATTAGAAAATGAAATTACCCAGATGTTGGGGTTATCAACTAAAATTGAACAAAGGGGTAATGAGAAAGGCAAGCTAGAGATATTTTATAATAATTTAGAACAATTTAATGATTTACTTAAGAAGCTAAGAAGCTAATTACTTTGAGGCTGCAGCAGTTAAGCGCAAAACAATATTACCCGCTATGGTCTTTGAAAGCTCAGGTGATCTTTTTATTTCTGTCTCACCTTCATTTATTATTGTAAGCGCCCTCTCTATTTTTTGAAGATTCCAAAGCCTTATTTGTCTGGCAAAGTTATCTTTTTCCTTAAAGAAAACAGGTGGCTTTAATTCATTCATTGCCTCTGTTAAATTTTTACCTGAATCCATAGCAATAAGTGTATTATGTATTCTTTGAAAAAAGTTAGATAAACTATTTAAAACCTGAATAGGTTGTTGTCCATTAGACTCAAGCTTATTAAAGCAGAATAAAGCATCATCAATCATACCAAGAGCTGCAGAATTACATAAGTTTTGAATTTCTACAGGTTTATCGGATAAAAGAACTTTATCTACGATATCAGAATCTATTGTTTTTTCTTCTTCTTCAAACATATAAAGCATAATTAATTCAAGATTTGATTCTAGAGCTTTATTATTTTGCCCAGAAAAAGAAATAATTTTTTGTTTTGCGTCATTTGAGATTGAAAAATTATTTGCATTTAAATAATTTTCGATGAAACCATGTGTATCCTTTATCGTGTCTTCATAAAAAGGAATTGATATAAAGTTATTAGATTTTTCAAATAAAGCTCTAAGTTTTGATCTAGGCCCTAATTTTCCTGATTTAACAAGGATAAATGTTTTTTCCGTTGGCCTTTCTAAATAATTTTCTAGACACCCTGCTTTATCGGTATCTAGCATATCAATCTTTATTATTTTAATTCCACCACTAAGCATTATTGTGTTTATCTCATTAAAAAAGATTTCATTTTGGTTTAAGATAATATTTGAGTTTAATTGCTGTGCCTCTAGCATTTCATCATTGTTTTGATTTAGTTGCTTATAAATTTCATCAAAATTTTTATTAACACGATATTCATTTGGGCCATACAAGAGTGCACCAAACATTTTTAGTGGTTGAGTAACGAGATCATTAATATCTGAGATCTTTCCCTTCATTTCCCCTGATTTTTTTTGAAAAGCGCTAATTGTCTTTTTATATCTTGTATAACTAATAACAAGATTCTATCTCTAGTATCTTGCTCAGCAACAAAGTTTGCATATGGTTCGGCCACCCTATTATACGCTGAGGATATTAGAGACTCTCCAGTAAATATTTCTTCTTCATCAATCTCTTTTTTGATACTAAATTTAACAGAAATGGCTATATTTTTTCTCAGTACTTTTTCATCTTCCCGTATATCTATATCCTCAAACTGTTCATCAATAGTAAAACTTATTATAAAATTATTAGATGTAGATAAAGGTTTTAAAGCCTCATCTAATCCCTTGTAAATAATTAAAGAACTTTCACTTTTATTATTTGGTTCATTAACAATAAAGCCCGATAAAGATTCAATATTATAAAGAGGCTGGAAACCACAAGATTGAAGAAAAAAAACAAAGAGAATAATTATTATATTTTTTCTAAACAACAAAATTTAAAATCCTTCCCTTAACATAAATTATTTTCTTAATTTCTTTACCCGCTAGATCATTCTTTATTTTATTATTATTTTTTGCGACTTCAACAGCTTCTTTTTCCTCAGCTGTTATTGGTAGGCTTAATTCACCTCGCTTTTTTCCATTTATTTGAACAACAATCTTTGCGTCTTCATTATCTGTTAGGCTTTCATCAAACTCTGGCCAAGATTGTTTACAGGCTAAACCATCAAAACCAGCATATACCCATGACTCTTCAGCTAAATGAGGAACGAAAGGTGATAAAATTACTATTAGATTTTTCAAAATTTTAGAGGCAGTTTGACCATTTATTTTTTCTTTCGTTTCTGATTTGGAAAGCTCTCCAATAAGAGAATATATGTTTGCAATAGCTTTATTAAATGACATTGTTTCAAGATTAAAGGTGATATCTTTGATGCCTTTATTAATAATTTTCATAAATTGTACTTGTTCAGATGTATTTTTAATGCCTTTTTGTTCAACAATTTCTTTATACTCCAGAATTGTTCTCCATATTTTGTTTATAAACTTATTAGAGGATTCTATACCTGCCTCTGTCCAGAAAATGTCTCTATCAGGAGGAGAATCAGAAAGGACAAACCATCTTGCTGTATCTGCACCATATAGTTTAATAATATCGTCCGGATCAACTATATTCTTTTTTGACTTTGACATTTTTTCTGAGGGACCAACTTTTATTTTCTCGCCAGTATCTTTATGGTGGGCGTCTTGTTTGTTATCTCCTTTTCTCACAAATTTTGGCTCTATCCAATCACCCTTTTCGTTAGAATATGTTTCATGACAAACCATTCCTTGAGTAAACATACCATCAAATGGCTCTTTAATTTCTAGATGACCTGTAATTTTTAAGGCCCGCGTAAAAAACCTAGAATATAGTAGATGTAAAATTGCATGCTCTATTCCTCCAATATACTGATCAACAGGCAACCAGTAATTTGCTTCATCTTTATTAATTGGCTTAGAGTTATCAAGCTCACAAAATCTCGCAAAATACCATGAAGAGTCAATAAATGTATCAAATGTATCAGTTTCTCTTATCGCTTTCAGCCCAGTTTCTTTGCAAGTTGTATATTTCCAGGTAGGGTGTTTTTCTAATGGATTACCTGGCTGTGAAAAGTCAATATCTTCGGGCAATGTTATAGGAAGTTCGTCTATTGGAACTGGAATTATTGCGCCATCTTCTCTGTGCAAAATGGGTATCGGACAACCCCAGTATCTTTGTCTTGAAATTCCCCAATCTCTTAATCTATAATTTATTTCCTTTTTTCCTATTTTTAATTCCTTTAGTTTATTAATAGCAGCCTTTTTGGCTTCATCTATGTCTAGCCCATCTAGGAATTTTGAATTAATAATCTTTCCTTCTCCAAGGTAAGCTTCATTTTCAATTACCATATCTTTTTTGTTTAAATTCTCTGGACATACTACGGGCAAAACAGGAAGATTGTATTTTCTAGCAAAATCTAGGTCTCTTTGATCATGTGCTGGACAGCCAAAAATTGCGCCTTTACCATAAGATGATAATACAAAATTAGCTATATAAACCGGAAGTTCTATATCTTTATCGAATGGGTGCTTTACTTTAATTCCAGTATCAAATCCTTCTTTCGCAACTTTTTCTATAGCTTCTTCAGAAGATGCGATTTTTTGGCACTTTTCTATAAATTTTAGAGCATTATCGTTATTCTGAGATATTATGGTTGCTATTTCGTGATCAGGAGCAACAGCACAAAAACTTGCACCAAACAATGTGTCGGGTCTTGTTGTGTATACATCAATCTTGTCAGCAATCTTTGAAAACTCCTCCATTACTTTGAAGCTAAAAACTGCACCTGTAGATTTTCCTATCCAATTTTTTTGCATAAGTTTTACTTTTTCAGGCCACTTATCTAATTCTTCTAAACCATCAAGCAAATCATCGGAAAAATCTGAAATTTTTAGAAACCACTGATTTAGCTTTCTTCTTTCAACTTCTGCACCAGATCTCCAACCTAAACCATCTATCACTTGTTCATTTGCTAATACTGTATTGTCTACAGGATCCCAATTAACTTCACTTTCTTTTCTATAAACAAGATCATTTTTTAAGAAATCAATGAAGATAGTTTGTTGATGCTTAATGTAATCAT
Organism: OCS116 cluster bacterium AG-435-F03; assembly: GCA_003212795.1. Lineage (GTDB taxonomy): Bacteria > Pseudomonadota > Alphaproteobacteria > MED-G09 > MED-G09 > AG-430-B22. Next base: position 207,623 of record QCOV01000002.1, read on the forward strand.
GATCACAAGTTGCAAACTCACGGTCCCAATCAATCGCAAGGCCTAGAGATTTTAACTGTTCTCTCATGCTATCGATATTTTTATAAGTCCATTCTTTAGGGTGAATTTTGTTTTCCATAGCGGCGTTTTCTGCTGGCATACCAAAAGCATCCCATCCCATAGGATGTAATACATTATCACCTTTGGTTATTCTGTACCTAGTTATCACATCGCCTATTGTATAGTTCCTGACATGGCCCATATGAATTCTTCCTGAGGGGTAAGGAAACATTTCTAGTATATATTTCTTTGGTAAATTTTTATCAGATTTTTCAGAGGCAAAGGATTTTTCCTTAGACCACAAATCTTGCCAATAAGGTTCTATTTTTTTTGGGCTATAATCCATTAATATACTTATTCAAAGGCTTTGCTTCCAAGCCTAAGCTCTCTAGCCTTTGTAAGAATTGAATTCTCTATTAATTTTGCTGTTTCAGGGTTTACTTCAGCGTCTTCCCATTCATTATCAGATTTAATTTGTCTGAATACAGCAACTTCTATAGCGTCTGCCCTTAATCTTCTATCTTTTATATAGACAAAAACCTTAGTTCTTTCATTCGTTATGCCTTCACCACTATACCAGTTTGTTGATATTATACCGCCAGTAGAGTCGCTTTTATCAATTGGCATAAACATTAGAGTATCAAGGCTTGCCCGCCATAAAAAAGCGTTTACAGCCATAGAGTATTGGGACTGCTCTATTTCAGAAATTGTTCTATCCGTTCTATTGCCGCAGGAACTTAATGAAAATATTACTACGAATACTAATAAAAATTTTAAAGGTATATTCACATAAATCTCCCAAGAAAGTTTATCTAATTTATTTAATATCAGAATTATTAAGCTAAAATAAACTAAAAATATAATAACTTCATCAAGATTAAATATTTTCTTTATTTATGAAAAATGATCTAAAATTAAATTATGGAAGAAATTATTAAAAATTATAATACTGTTCTTGAACAAATTAGGATTTCTGCAGATGAGGCTGATAGAAATATGGACGAAATAAAACTAATTATTGTTACAAAAAAATTTGATGTTGAGAGTATAAAGCCCCTACTTGATATTGGGCATCTATATTATGGAGAAAACAGAGTACAAGAGGCTAAGGGCAAATGGCCAAATTTAATAAATGAATATAAGAATATTGAATTAAATCTTATTGGACCACTTCAAACAAATAAAACTAAAATAGCTTTAGATTTATTTTCATCAATTCATACCATCGATAGAAAAAAACTTGTTGATAAGATATTAGAATATCCGGAGAAGATTAAAGAAAATACGGAATTATTTATTCAAGTTAATTTGGCCGATGAAAAGCAAAAAACTGGAATCTCAATAGATAATTTTGATGAGTTTTATAATGATGCCATTAAAAACCTAAAAATAAATGGATTAATGTGTTTGCCCCCAAAAGACGATGATTCATCAATCTACTTTGCTTTTTTGTATCAAATGGCAAAAAAAAATAATTTGAAAAATCTTAGTATGGGAATGAGTTCAGATTTCAAAGAAGCAATATTATTTGGTGCGACCCATATAAGGGTAGGCGAGGCTATAATGGGAGATAGGGTTGGATAACCAAAAAGACAAAATCGCCATAATTGCAAACAACCAAAACTTACTTGATTTGTTAGAGGAGTCATTTTTATTATATGGAAAATTTTCAATATCTATTTTTACAAATAACTCAATCTTGGATTTAATAAAGAAAGTGGACAATACTAATGTCTTACTTGTTTCCATTGATATTCTTGATAATCTTGATAAAAAATATTTGGATTTTTTCAGAGAAAATGAAAAGAAATCAATTTTTTTAATTAACAAAGAAGATAAAAAAGATATTTTGCTAGAAAAACAAATAAAACCAAAATCTATAATAAATATACCATTAAGCATTAGTAATGTTATTCAGATAATTGAGGGCCTGATAAGAGAGGAAGCAAATAAAATGAATGATATTATAATTGGTAACTTTTCTCTTGATGTTGTGGGTAGAAAAATATCTTTAAATAAGATTAATGAGAAATTAACCGAGAAGGAAACAGAAATCCTTTGGAAGCTTTTGAATAAAATTGATCATCGGATACCTCAAAAGGAATTTCTTAAAGAAATATGGGGGTATGATGAAAATATCGAAACAAGAACACTTGAGACCCATATATATAGAATAAGAAAAAAAACTTAACTCCATAGGGGCTAAAGATTATAAAATTAACAATATTGATAATTCATATATCTTAAGTCTAAAAAAACTTAATTAAATTTAAAATCTGCAACAACAGGAACATGATCTGAGGGCCTTTTCCATCCGCGTATATTTTTCTCTATAAAGGTTTTTTCTAAATGTTTAGACATTTTTTGACTAACCCAAATGTGATCGAGTCTTCTGCCCCTATTTGATTTTTTCCAGTCTTTTGCTCTATAGCTCCACCAGCTGTATATCTTTTTCTCGTAGCCTTGAGTTAGCCTGATTGCGTCTTCAAATTGAAAAGATTTTAAAAATTTTTTCAATTTTTTAATTTCTATTTCTGTATGACTGACAATATTTTTTAATTGCTGATGAGACCATACATCCATTTCATGAGGGGCAATATTTAGATCCCCTACTAAAACAACTAAATCATTGTTGACTGACTTTTTATTAGAAAATAATTTCGCAGCTTCTTCTAAAAATTTAAGCTTATGTTTAAATTTGACATTGATTTTAGGGTCTGGCTCATCTCCACCAGCAGGGACATAAAAGTTATGAATGCTAATTTTTCTATTTTTATAGAGAAATTTAATACTCATATGGCGCGCATCATCCTTATTACAGAAAATATGTTTTTTGATAGAATTAATTGGATGCTTTGAAGCTATACAAACACCGTTGTACCCTTTTATCCCAAAGGCCTCAGTATCAATAAAGCCCATCTTTTCAAAATCTTTAAAGGGAAAGTCTTCTTTTAAGCATTTTGTTTCTTGTAGACATAAGATATCTGGGTTAAGTTTTTTAACTACTTTCTTTACAGAATTAATCCTTAACCTTACTGAATTTATATTCCAGGTAACAACTCTCATTTTTTATTTTATTATGAGTCTAAGATATTATCCCACATCTCATCGATCATCATTTCATAATCAAAATCCATAATTATTGATGTGTCCTCATATCTTTCAAAGATTTGAGCATCAGGGAATATTCTAGGATCACTTTTGTAACTATCTTTTAGAATTTCAAATGACATCTGATTAGCAGTGGCTAATTGATTGTTTATAGCTATGTTTCTTCCAATTTCAGCATCTAAAATTGCATTGATATAATAATGCGCAGATTCCTTGTTATTTGATTTCGCAGATATACAAATTATATCCTGCCAAATTAAACTACCCTCTCTTGGATAAACAAACCCAATATTTTTATCTTTTTCTATTACTTCAAGAGCTTCTTCATTTGTTGCAATTGCTAAATCAACTTCATCAGCTAGAATTAGTGCGATACCATCGGAATTTCCAAAATTTTTAATATGTTCTTTCTGTCTTTTAAGAAGGCCCTCAGCTTGGTTAATCCAGCTTGGATCATTTGAATTAGCTGAAATTCCTATATATTTTAAAGCTATTTGTATTAATGTTCTTCCATCATTGATCAAGGCAACTCTTCCGGAATATTTATCTGAATCTAAAAGCCATCTCCAAGTAGCAGGAGGATTATCAAATTTATCCTTTCTGTACAAGATACCAATACCGCCCCATGTTAAAGGTACTGAGTATTTTCTGCCGTCATCATAATTAGATTTTAAAAACTGAGGATTTATATAACCAATATTTTCAATTAGAGAATTATCTAATTCAGCCATCTTTTCTTCATATATAGATTCTTCAATTAAGTAGTTTCTTGCAATTATTACATCAGCTGTTTCTTCATAATCAGCGAAGTCTAGTTCTTCATTTTTTGAGTAAAATGATGTTTTAATTGGAATATTTATGGATTTATCTAATTTTGATAAATCTCTTTTTTCTACATACTCTTCCGGCATAATTACTGAAAAAGAGATTTCTTCTTGGGCATTAGACTTTACTGACCAAACAAGAAGTGTAATTATAATTAGCCCTGAAAAAAATTTTAAAAGACTTACATTGCTTCCAATTACTTTTATATTACTCATAATTTACCTCTCCACAAAACTCTATACTCTTATATATATAAGATTTTCTAATGAAAACATTATTTTGTAATAAAATACTGTTTTTCCACATTTTCTTTGAATTTTAACTTAGAAAAAAAAATATTTGTTACTTTTTTTTGATGATCAGTAAATTTCCATTGACGAAGAATAGGTCTAGGATAATCAAATATAACTTCCAAGGAATTTCTCTCGTTTTTATCATTAAAGCTTATAAAAATCTTTCCTATATTTTGATCTACAATGGATGTTTCAAAATATCTTTCAATATCAGCATCTTTATTTAAAAGTTCTAATATCGGGTTATTATTGATTGAATAATTTTGGAAACCTTCTATTTTTTTTTCTTTGAAAAATAATTTCCCAGATTTATAAATTATTATTGTTTCAGAGGGGAGGCTGTAATGAAAAGCTATTTCATTTTCATTGTTTACCCAAAAATTTCCTTTTGAAATATTTCCAACATGATCAATTTGCGTAAATGCTCCTGTAAGATTATTAAAATTTTTAATATAGCTTATTGTGGTTTGTTTCCATGTATTCAGATTTTCTTTTTGATTTTGGTTATCAATATTACCAAGAACTGGGAATGAAAAGATTATAAGTATAATAAGGTTTATTTTTAAAAGGCGAAACATTAGTCTGAACTTATAGAAGCTCCCTTTTCCCTTGAGTATTTGGTGCTGAAACTATTCCTTTTTCTTCCATCTCCTCAACAATCCTTGCTGCACGATTATATCCTATCTGTAATTTTCTTTGGATATAACTAATTGATACCCTTTTATCATTTGTAACAATTGAGACAGCTTGATTATATAAGGTATCTTCACTGTTATTTTCAAAAGAAGATAAATCATCTTTCTCATCTTTTTCTTCAACTATTTCATCAATGTAATCTGGATTTTCTTGTTTACGAATGTGTGAAACTATTCTTTCTACCTCTGAATCTGAAACAAATGCACCATGTACTCTGGTAACTCTTCCTCCCTCTGACAAGAATAACATATCACCGTTTCCAAGTAATTGCTCTGCTCCCATTTCATTTAGGATGGTTCTACTGTCAATCATCGATGCTACCCTAAATGAAATCCTAGTAGGAAAATTTGCTTTTATTGTTCCCGTAACAACATCTACACTTGGTCGTTGAGTAGCCATAATAACATGTATTCCGGCTGCTCTTGCCATTTGAGCAAGTCTCTGAACTAAATGCTCAATATCATTCCTTGCAACCAACATCAAGTCTGCCATTTCATCAATAACAACTACAATAAAAGGTAGTTTCTCTGCTACTACCTCTTCTTCTTCATAAATTGGATCTTGGTTTTCATCATATCCTGTGTGAACCCTTCTTTTAAAAGTTTTGTTTTGAAGGCTATATTCCTCAGCTTTTCGATTATACTCGGCCATATTTCTTACCGATAGAATAGCCATTTTTTTGTATCGCTCCTCCATTTCTCGAACAACCCACTTAAGTGCAACCACAGCTTTATTTGGATTTGTAACAACTGGCGTTAATAAATGAGGAATGCCATCATAAACAGATAATTCTAACATTTTGGGATCAACCATTATTAGCCTACAATCTTCTGGTTTAAATTTATATAAAATTGACAAAATCATTCCGTTTATACCTACAGATTTACCCGAACCAGTTGTGCCCGAAATAAGCAAATGTGGCATCAAAGAAAGATCTGCAATAATTGGTGTTCCACCAATATCCTTTCCTAGACTTAAAGGTATGCCTTTTGTTTGTTTTTCGAAATTATCAGAGTCAAATATTTCGCGTAAATAAACTGTATTTCTGTTTTCATTTGGTAGCTCAATACCTATTGAGTTTTTCCCAGGAACAACAGCAATTCTTACTGATGCTACAGCCATCTCCCTGGCAATGTCATCGGTTAAACTTATAACTCTCTTCGTTTTAATTCCTGGTGCAGGCTTTAATTCATAAAGCGTAACAACTGGACCTGGCCTTACAATATCTATTTCACCTTCAACACCAAATTCTTTAAGAGCATTTGAGAGTTTATTTCTATTTTCTTCAATTAAATCATCTGGAATAGTATTTTTATTATTTTCATCTGCCTCTTTTAATAAATCAAGTGAAGGAAGCTCATATCCATCAGGATTTGATTTCACTCTCATTGTTTTCTTTTCGACTGCTTTTGGCACAGCTTTTTTAATTGGCCGAACTTCCTCATCTTTAGATATAATCTTTACTTGCTTTGGCCTATCTTCTTTAACAATAGTTTTCGAAGCCTTAACCTCTTTTTCTAAAATCTTTTTGCTTGGCAATAACGCTTTAGTTCCAAGCATTAGAGAAGTTGCCGTTAACAAAAGAACGAGAATATTTTTGTAATAATTGGTGATCTCTACTTCTATTAAATTACCTAAATAGATTAATTGATTATTTAATAAGTACCCAAATACTCCTCCATTTTCCGAAATAATATGACCTGAAAAAGACAATGTAATTACACAAATAAATAAAAGTACAATTACTTTAAATGGTTTTTGTGATCTTTTGGTTAAAGAGAAAAAACCATATATGATTAGACCTATAGATATCAATATTGATGCGAAACCAAATGCCTGTATTAATAAATCTGCAGCATATGAACCAGGGTAGCTAATTAAATTATTTGATAAATCGTCTGATGAGGTATTTAAGCTTGGATCAAATTTATTATAGCTAAGGATTGATATTGTGATTAAAACTCCAATAATCATAAGGCCAATATTTGTTAAGAAATTTATTAAAAATTTTAGTACTCTGATTAACAATTCATATAAATAGCGTAATGCCATTCTGGGATAAAAAGTTATTTTAGAAACAATGCTCATTTAAAATCTGATCTCTTCAATGTTGCTATCGAATCAATATTATATTTGTTCTTAAATATTATCCACAGCAAGGTTTTTTTCTATGAGTATTTGACAAATTACTATTCAACGTAAAATATCAATCTTATGAATTATAACGATAAAAACATTGATTTTATTGTATTTGGAGGTGGAATTACTTCAGATGTTCTTTCCCTTATATTAAATAATGAAAATAAGCAGTTTTATGTCTTAGATGATAATAAAAATGATACATTAGTTAATTCTCCAAGATCTTTAGCGCTTTCACCATCTTCAATGAATTTGCTAAATTATTTTGAAATTGATTTTCCTTTTGAAAAGTTAAATGAAATGAGGGTCTATGAGTCTGATTTGAGTAATAATAAAATAAAGAGTGAATTAATTTTTAATAATGAAAAGACTTTATCTTATGTGGTCAAATATAATGATCTTAAGGACTCGCTTTTAAAAAAAACTAGATCTTTAAAAAACAGACTTAACTTAGAGAATTTTTTATCATTTGACCTAGAAAAAAATTTTATAAAGCTCGTCATGAAAGACGGTAAAGAAATATTTGCTAAAAACATTATTTTTACGCAGAAAATTGACTCAACGCTCCTTTCTCAATTTAAACTCTCATATAAGGAAAAGAATTATAATCAAAAAGCTATTGTTGCTACCTTAGATCATAAGGATTCTCATGAAGGTGTAGCCTATCAATATTATGATAATGGTAAACCGTTGGCCTTACTTCCATTATCAAAGTCAAAGGATTTATATAGAAGTTCATTAATATGGTCTTTAGATGATTATTTGGCAGATGATATCTTATCTAATCAGGATTTAAAACATGTCTTACATGAAAAAATAGGACATCTTTATAAAGACATTAATATTTCTGAAGGTCCTCTATCTTTTGACTTGGATAAGTTTCTTTTGAAGGGCAAAACTGACAAAAGACTAATTTTCGTTGGTGACTCTGTAAGGATGATGCATCCGATGGCCGGTCAAGCCTGGAATCAGAGCCTTCGAGATGTCTCCTATATTGCTGACGCATTATTTGAGTCAAAAAATCTTGGAATTGATCTTATTTCTACGCCTTCATTTAATTCTTTCAAAAGAATAAGAAAGATAGAGAGTGAAGGCATAACTAATTCAATTGATTTTATAAATTATATTTATACTTTAGACACTTCTATATCAAAGGGGTTTAGAAGAAACCTTATGAAATTTGTAAATTTTGTAAAACCAATAAACAAATTATTAGTTAGTGAAGCCGAAGGTGGAATATTAAGACGCCCAAGCCTTCTTTTGGGAGAAAAGCCAGGTTCGAAGAGAATTTAATCTAATTTTCTAGCTTCCTCAGGAAGCATAATTGGAATACCATCTCTAATTGGATAAGCAAGATTAGCTTCTTTGCTTATTAATTCATTATTTTTTTCATCTAATAACAATTTATCTTTAGTTACTGGACAAACCAAAATGTCTAAAAGATCTTTATCAATTTTGTTCATAATATTACTGTATAGATTCTATGCCCTTATTTGTCGATAGGGCCATTTCGGTCATTGCAATTAAAAGTTCATTTCTCTTCTGAATATCTTCAGCTTCTAATAAGGCCTGTTTTTCTTCTGCGCTATAAGGGCTTAGTGAGCATAAAGAGTTTACGAGTGTTTCTGTGGGCGAACCTTTTACAGCTTCCCAATCGATTTGAAGATTATTTTTTTCCAAATATCTTTTCAAAACATCTAAAAGCTTGTCCCTATTAGCCTTATCTTGATTAAAACCTGGAGTTAAATCATTTTCAAAATCTTCATATGAAACTTTGACTTGTCTATAAGGTGTTAATGTATCTAGTTCTTGAGTAACCTTATATCTACAAATACCGTTTAAAGTAATAATAAATCTTGAGTCTGAAAGTTCTGTAAACGATGTAATTTTACCAAGGCAACCTATAGAATATAATTGATTTTCATTACTTTCTTGAGTTTGTATCATTCCTATTAATCGATCAGAGGATATAGAATTATCAATCATTTCTAGATATCTTGGTTCAAATATATTGAGTGGTAACTGGGATCTAGGAAGAAGAAGAGCGCCATTCAAAGGAAAAATTGATATCTTACTAGGTATTTCTTCAATCTTTTTATATTTGTATAAACTGTTCATTCTAACTAAACAAAATTGAAGAAAGCTTCTTCCTTCCTTCGATAGCAAGCTCATCAGCAGGACCAAGAGCATTAAAAATTTCTAAAAGATTTTTTCTTGGCGCTTCATCATTCCACATTCTATCTTTTTCAATTATGAACAAAAAGTGTGAGATTGCATTTTCATAATCCCCTTTTCCCATAAGGCTCATAGCAATACTAAATCTTATTTCGTGATTGTCGGGATTTTCTCCAAGCTTTTTTTCAAGGTCAGTTATATCAGCAGCATCAACTTCATTATCTTGTGCCTTTTCAAATATTTCAATTCCTGATTTTGCTGACATAAAGTCTTGGTTCTTTTCTTTTTCAGGACTTTCTATGTTTGATAATATTTCTTTTGCTAAATCAACTTCATTAATTTTTAGGTAGCAATTTGCTAGCATAGATAATGCTGTAACATTGTCAGGTTCTGATTGAGCTATTTTTCCAAAAACCTCCAGTGCTTCATTATAATTCTTATCACTAAACAGAGCTTTACCTTGTTCTATAGCTATATCATTGTCAGAAGGTCCATTAAGGGCGGCAAGTTTTTCAACAAAAGTTTTTATAGATGACTCTGGCTGCACACCAACAAAACCATCAACAGGCTGACCATTATGAAAACCCAGAATTGCTGGAATAGATTGTATTTGTAATTGTTGAGATATCTCAGGATAGTCATCAATATTCATTTTTGTTAATGCGACTCTTCCATTGGATGAAGCAACAAGCTTATCTAGGATAGGACCAATTTGTTTGCATGGTTCACACCAGGGTGCCCAAAAATCTACTATGACTGGAGTTGATTTTGATTTTTCAATTACTTCTTGAACAAAATTTTCATTTGTTAAGTCTATAGAATGAAGATTTTCCACTTCGTTTTGACTTGATTGATCAAAATTCATTTTCTAGAGTGCGTCTTCCTGTGTTTCGCCTGTTCGAATTCTTATTGCTCTATCTACATCAGTAATAAAAATCTTACCATCGCCAACCTTACCTGTCTCAGAAGTTTTTGATATAAGGTCTACTACTTCTTCAACTTTTTCTGTAGGAACAACAAGTTCAATTTTTATCTTTGGCACTTCAGTTGTTTTGTATTCTGCTCCTCGATAAATTTCTGTTTGACCTCTTTGACGACCAAACCCTTTTATTTCCGTTGCAGATAAACCTTCAATTCCAATAGTAATAAGTGAATCTCTTACATCATTATATTTATGCGGCCTTATAATCGCAGTTATCATTTTCATGGTTTCCCCCTTCTCTAATCTAAGAGCAATTTTAACTAATCTTCTTATCGACTCGGAATGCGATGGAATATCTGTTTGATTTCTTCTCCACTTATCCACCTCTTGTCTAAATTCGGAAGAGGCCACTAACTGTATTCTTTGATCTTGCTTGTTCATATTTTTATTATACATAAGAAAGATTAATAGTTAAGTAAGTTTGTTTACATCTTGATAACTTTCAAATATTGTAAGTTTCTCAAGCGGGTGTAGCTCAGTGGTAGAGCATCACGTTGCCAACGTGAGGGTCGTGAGTTCGAATCTCATCGCCCGCTCCATCTTTTTATTATCACTCAATTTTGTTATTATTTTTATTATTAATTAATATTGTTGTAATTAAGCAACATTATTATATTTAATGCCTCTATATTTAAGTTCTTTTTGGACAATATTAATTTTTTCAATGTTATTATTATGCTTAATGCCTCTATAAAGACCTTCTTTTAAAGGCATGCATGTTTCAACTGCTATATCTCTATTTCCTCTATATATTCTATTCATCTTAAGCTCCTCTATATTTAAGTTCGTCTCTGTTTATTTCATTTTTTTCAACAGTATTGTTGTGTTTAACACCTCTATAAGTGCCTTCATTATTGTGATTTCTTTCCTCAACATTAATGTTTGTATTTCCTCTGTAGATCTTTTCCATTTTAATCTCCTTTATATGTATAATGTATAACTTACACATAATATGTATATTACTCACTAAAATGTCAACCCCCTTTAACTTTTTTCTTGTTATTTTTTTAATAACAAATAAAAGACCAATTGGTGCCGTTTAATATCGGATAATAGGGAAAAAGGTTTAAATCCTCTGCTGTACCCGCAACTGTTATTAAGTGTTTTTACAAATGTGTCACTGAGAAATTGGGAAGACTGTAAAAACTATACTTATAAGCCAGGAGACCTGCCAAAATAGTCGTATGTTTTTAGATCGGGGATAATCTAAGAATGCGGGCTTTGCCTCTAAACGACATAATTTTTATGGAGGAGGCAAAGAAATGTTTGTCATTATTTTTATTTTTCTAATTTTTATTTCACCTTTGAATGCTCAGGAATCAAGTAATTTTTCTATTCCAGAAGAAATAATTGTTAAATCAACAAGATCTGAAACTAATATTTATCAATTGGGTGGTTCAGTAGATATTATTACTTCAGAGCAAATTAAGAAAAGTGGTTTTAATTTTGTAAATGAAGCTCTTCAAACTATTCCAGGTTTGTATATTAGTCAAAATGGTGCTTTAGGCGGAACTGCTACAGCTAGGATTAGAGGAGCAGCAAGTGGTCAGACTTTAGTTTTAATTGATGGTGTTTCAGTTTCTGACCCATCAACCCCTGGCGGTGAGTTCGACTTTTCAAGTTTATTGAGCTCTAATATCGAAAGAATTGAAATTTTAAAAGGTTCTCAATCAACATTATGGGGCAGTGACGCTATTGGAGGTGTTATTAATATAATAACAACTAGTGAAGCAATCGGTCCAAGTATTAAATTGAATACAGAAATAGGCTCTTTCAACACACAAAAAATTGGTGCTGATTTGAGATATTCAAATACGGTTCATAATTTATATCTATCTTATAATCAGTTTAAATCAGATGGTATTTCAAAGGCAGACAAAAGTGACGGCAATTCAGAGAAAGATGGAATAGGCAGTAAATCTTACTTAATAAAAACAGATCATAAAATTTCTGGATTTGAAATATCTACTAACCTTAATTACAGAGAATCCGATATTGACTATGATAGTTTTGGATTTGTAACTGGAGTTACTGATGGTGATGAAAATACAAAGGGCAGACAAATAAACTGGGCCCTAGAAGCAAAAAAATCTTTTTTAGATGATCGTTTAACAAACACATTTTCCCTTTCTGAGTCTGAGATTGACAGGAAATATTATACGAATGGAGTAGAAAATTTTTCAGCAAAAGGTAAAAGAAGTTTTGCAAGATATATTATTAATTACAATTTTAACGAAAATAATTTCTTTACCTTTGGAGCTGAGGCAGAGGAGTCATCTACATTTGATGATGATTTTGAAACTGAATCATTATTTTTCCTTTACGAGGTTATACCTCATGAAGATTTAGGCCTCTCTTTTGGTTTAAGAGAAGATAAAAGAGATAATTTACCAAGTGAAGAAACTCCTAAGGTAACAGCTTATTATAATATTAATAATAATTTACGCCTATCAGCTAATTGGGGCGAGGGGTTTAAATTACCAACAATATTTCAATCTACATTTTTTTGCTGCGGAGCAGACAAACCAAACAATAATCTGCTTCCAGAAACTAGTGAGGGATATGAGGTTGGCTTAACTTATGAATCAAATGAAAGAGATAATAGTTTCAAGTTTATTTATTTTGATCAGGAGATTAGTAATATGATAGATTTTTCATTTAGCCTTGGTGCTTATGAAAATTTAAAACTTGTTAACTCCGAAGGTTATGAATTTAATTTCGTATCTATTATCACTGATAATATACTTTTATCGGGAAGCTACTCCAAAACAGATAGCACAAATGAAGCAGGTATCAGGCTTATTCGATTGCCAGAAGAAAAAGCAAACTTAAATTTTGATTTATCTTACGGACTTAAAAATAAAATTTTTGTATCATTCTTTTATAATGGTGATGAAACTGACCCAAGAGGAATTGTCAAAAGCTGGATTAGATCTGATATAAATTTTTCTAGAAAAGTGAATGATAATATTAGAATGTATTTAAAAATCAAAAATATTTTCGATGAAAATTATCAAGATATATACGGTTATGGAACCGAAGAAAGATCATTCAATTTAGGTGTATCATTGGATATTAATTAATGATTAAAATGTCTTAACCCTGTAAAAATCATTGCCAAACCAGCATCATCTGCAGCTTGAATGACTTCTTCATCTCTTATTGATCCACCGGGTTGAATTATAGCTGTTACACCAGCTTCAGCTGCTGCTATTAAACCATCAGCAAATGGAAAAAAGGCGTCAGAGGCAACAACTGAGTCAACTGCAAGAGGGCTACTTTCTCCAGCGGCAGATGCGGCATCTTCAGATTTTCTTGCTGCTATTCTCGATGAATCTAGTCTATTCATCTGTCCGGCTCCGATCCCAACTGTTGCACCATTCTTTGCATAAACTATAGCGTTTGATTTTACATGTTTTGCTACAGTGAAAGCAAAATATAAGTCCTCTATCTCTTGATCAGTTGGTTTTCTTTTTGAAACAACTTTTACCTCTTTTTGGTTGATAACAGTGTTATCATTAGTTTGAACAAGAAAACCTCCAGTAACTGTTTTCATTACATAAGATATTTCACTGGTATCAGATAAACCGCCGGTAGATAGCAGCCTTAAATTCTTTTTCTTGCTTATTATATTTTTAGCTTCATCCGAAACAGAAGGCGCAATAATTACTTCAGTAAATATCTCTGTAATTAATTCTGCGGTTTCCTTTTGTAGTTCTGAGTTAAAAGAAATTATTCCTCCAAAAGCAGATGTTGAGTCGCATTTTAAAGCTTCTTTATATGCTTCTACTTGATTGGAATTAATCGCAACTCCACATGGATTTGCATGTTTAATTATTGCGACAGCATGACTTTTATTTGGATCAAATTCTGAAACTAGTTCAAATGCGGCGTTGGTATCATTGATATTATTATAACTAAGCTCTTTTCCTTGGATTTGTTCGGCGGTAATAACGCCAAATCTATTTGTTCCATCAGTATAAAATGCCGCTTCTTGATGAGGGTTTTCACCATATCTCAGTGATTGTATTTTTTTTCCACCAAAAGATTTATAAGTTTGATCCCCATCTTTTACTTGTTTGTTCATCCAGTTTGATATAGCTGAGTCATAAGCTGCTGTCCTTGAATAGGCCTTAAGGGCTAAGTTTTTCAATGTTTTTTCTAGGACTTTTCCATCTTTTTTTAATTCCTCTATAATTAAACCATAATCATCCTTATCAACGACCACAGCAACACTATTATGATTTTTTGCTGCCGCTCTTATCATTGCTGGCCCACCTATATCGATATTTTCAATACATTCTTCAAAGCTTACATCTTTTTTAATTGTATCTTCAAACGGGTATAAATTAACAATTAATAAATCTATCGTATTAATGGAGTTACTTTTTAAAGTCTCCATATGATCTTTATTTGTTTTTATCCCTAACAATCCACCATGTATATTTGGATGAAGTGTTTTTACTCTTCCATCTAAAATTTCTGGAAAACCTGTTACAGATGATACATCAGTAACATTTACCCCTATCCCTTCAATAAAATTTTTTGTTCCGCCTGTTGATAGAATATCAATATCCAATGATGACAATTCTTTGGCTAAGTCTTCTAAGCCCTCTTTATCTGAGACAGATATAAGCGCTCTTTTGACTTCAATCCCACCACTCATAAAATTAACTCCGAGATCTTAATTTAGAGATATTGTTGGCGTAATTATCTTGTCCGCCCTGAAAAGTTGAGGTTCCTGCAACAAGAACATCAGCGCCAGCATTTATTGCTAATTGTGATGTTTCAAAATTTATACCTCCATCTACTTCAAGCTCTATATCTTTTCCAGTTGCATCAATTAATTTTCGAATATTTTCAATTTTTTCTAATTGATCATGCATGAAGCTTTGTCCTCCAAAACCAGGAACAACAGTCATAACAAGTATTAAATCAATATCTTCAATTATCTTATCTAAGACATTAATTTCGGTTGATGGATTTAATGATATTCCCACTTTACAACCCAGGGATTTGATAATCTCTATGGTCGCCTTAGGATTGTCTTCTGCTTCGGGATGAAATGTAATAATATCTGATCCAGATTTAGCAAAATCTTCTAATAAAGGATTCACAGGAGTTATCATTAAATGAACATCAAATGGGATTTTGGTACATTTCCTTATATCTTTAATTACCTCAGGGCCTATAGTTAAATTTGGAACATAATGTCCATCCATAACATCAACATGTACATAATCTGCTCCTGCAATTGTAATTGCTGAAATCTCTTCTCCAAGTTTTGAAAAATCTGCTGCTAATATCGATGGAGCAATTTTAATTTTTTTGTCCATTTAAATTCCATATCAGAGGCTTTGACTCAACGCAAGTATTCAAGATACTTTTTTTAAACTTGCAATAAAAAAACCATCTCTATTTTTAGCACTTTTTTTTCCGTTAGGTAGAACTCTTAACCATCCTTCATTCGTAACCGAGTCTTCAATATCTTCTATAAGGTTTGAAGAAATTTTATCGATTTTACAATCTTTATGTTTTTGAAGGAATTGAATAATTTGAGTTTCGCCTTCTTCTTTTTCAAGCGAACAGTTACAATATATCAATTGACCATTATCTTTTAATAGAGACCAGCTTTTCTCAAGTAATTTTTTCTGAAGATCTACTAAGCTACTTACAGACTTTTCATTCTTTGCGTAAAGTATATCTGGATTTTTTCTTATTGTTCCAGTTGATGAGCACGGAACATCCAATAAAATTTTGTTCCATTTTTTTTCGGTTTCATAAGTTAAGATATCAACATTTTCAATTACAGTATTATATTTAAGTCTTTTCATATTTTCTTTAAATCTATTTATGCGAGTCTTATTTGAATCAATTGAATGTACTGTTGCTCCTAAGGAAATCATTTGAGCAGTCTTACCACCAGGTGCAGCGCATAAATCAAGAATCTCATCATTCTCTTTTATATTTAAACATTTTACAGGTAATTGAGACGAATAATCTTGTACCCACCACTCACCTTCTTCATATCCTTTCTTATCAGCAATCAATCCAGACTCTCTCAGCCTAAGAACATTGTTTGGCATAAGTTCCGCATTAAGCTCTTTTTGCCATTTTGATATGTTATTTTTAACGGCTATATCAATATGTGGATGAATATCTTGGATACATTCAATAAAATTAAGATAATCATTTGGCCAATTTTTTCTCCATCTATCTAGTAACCATTTTGGTATTTTAGGAGAGTCGTTAAAAATCTTTTTATATTTTTTTTCTTCTCTTGCGATATTTCTCATAACTGCATTTACTAAAGATCGCCATTTTACAGTTGCAATATCAACTGATGTATTAACGGCAGCATGATCTGGGGTTTCTAATATAAACATCTGGGCAACCCCAATTCTTAATGCCATTTTTGGGTTATTAGGGAGTTTTTTTATTGGTTCTTTAAGAAGGTTATCAATAGTAGAATCTATTTGCGTTAAATATCGCAATACTGACGAAGACAATAAATAAATAAATGCTTTATCTTTGTTTGAAAGTTTAATGGATTTTTGATTCTTCATGGCTTTTTGAAAAGCATTATCGAAAGGTATCAAATCTTCGATTACATCTTTTAAAATTAAAGAAACTTTTTTTCTAGCTATATTACCTGATTTTTTTTTCATGAATCTAACCATTAAGAATTGTTTATTTGTAAAATAGGTTATATATGAATTTATGTCTAAAAATCTGGAAAATATAGATAAATTAAAAAACACAAATTCTCAATCTGCTCTTAAAGAAGCTGCCGAAAGAAGAAAAAATAAAAAAAATAAAAAAGCTGAAAAAGAAATAGATGGCAGAGAGGGTCCAGAGCCCACTCGTTATAATGATTGGGAAAAGAATGGAATCATAAGCGATTTTTAGATAACCACTATATTAATTGCTTGAATTTAAAAATTTCGACTTTATCGAAAAGACCGGCTTTTTTATAGGGATCATTTTCAGACCATTCTTCCGCTTCGCTTTTATTATGGACTTCTATAACAATTAAGCTACCTATCATTGTATCTTCTTCAGATAAAAGTGGGCCTGCATATTTCACTACATTAGTTTCAGCGACATATTTTAAATGGTCTTCTCTATTTTGCATTCTTGTCTCAATAGCATTTTCTTTATCTTGGCACATTAAACAGTAAAGCATTAGTTTTCCTTTTTTATTGGTCTGTTAAGGAGGTTATCTATTATGTCTGTTACAGAGTATTTTTTCTCTATTAAATCATTTACGGCTAAAGTTATTGGCATATCTACCCCATTTTCTTCAGCTAAACTCGTTATTGCCTTAGCAGAATACATACCTTCAGCAATTGTTGAAAGGCCATTTGTTGCTTCTTCGATTGATTTTCCCTCACCGAGCTGAATACCTAGAGAATAATTACGAGAAGTTTTTGAATTACAGGTTAGAAGTAGATCTCCCATTCCAGATAAGCCTGCAAGAGTTTCTTCTTTGCCTCCCATAGATATAGCTAATCTTTTTATTTCTGAAAAACCTCTAGCAATAGTAGCTGCTCGAGCGCTATCGCCCATCTTTTGTCCTTCAACAACACCAGCGGCAATAGCAATTACATTTTTAGTTGCACCACCAATTTGGGCACCTATTACATCTTCGCTAATATAAGGACGAAAAGTAGGAAGACTAATATTTTCAGCAATACTTTTTGCTATTTCTAGATCTTTACAGGCCAATGTAACAGCTGTTGCTTTATTGTTAACCACATCAATTGCAAAACTCGGTCCTGAAAGTATAGCAATGGGGTTTTTAGGAAAAATACTTTCGGTAACCTGGCTCATTAGACTTAAGGTAGAAATCTCAATTCCCTTTGAACAGAGTATTATTGGAGTTTCTGATTTAAGAGTTTTTGAAACTTCTAATAATGTTTCTCTTGTATGCTGAGCTGGAGAAACAACAAGTAGCAAATCACATTTTGTTATTTGTTCAAGATTATTAAATGCCACTATTAAATTAGAGAGTTTAATATTAGGTAAAAAAACATCATTTTCATGTTTAGAATTAATACTGTTCACAACAGAATTTTCTTTCGCCCATAAATTAATTTGATGACCTCGCCGACTCATAACTTCTGCAAGAGCCGTTCCCCATGCACCAGCACCTACAATAGAAATATTTTTAAAATTCTGTTTCTCGCTCATTCTGTTCTCACTTCTTCTAAGGGCCATCTAGCTTTAGCAGAAACATCTAGTGAATTCAAAAAACCCTTACTCATTCTCAAGCAACCCGCCCAAGCTATCATGGCTGCATTATCCGTACAAAGTTCAATAGGTGGTGATGAAAAATTCATATCATTTTCTAGTGCTAAATTATTCAATTCGTGGGTAATTTTTTTGTTAGCAGCAACCCCCCCAGAGGCAACCAAGTTTTTGATTGAAAGATCTGGTCTATTATCTTTAACAACCTCAATTGACTTTTTTGTTCTATCAATCAAACAATCAACAATTGCTTTTTGATAAGATGCAGCCATATTTTGCATAGTTTTTTTATCAACGGGCTCTAATGTTCTGGATAGTCTTATTAATGCCGTTTTTAGTCCTGAGAAAGAAAAGTTACAATTATTTTGACCGAATAATGGTTTGGGTAAATCGAAATAATCTTCATCACCTTTCAGTGCTAGCTTTTCTAATTCTGGGCCACCTGGGTATCCTAATCCCATAAATTTGGCACCTTTATCGAATGCTTCTCCTACAGCATCATCTAATGTCGTTCCTAATTGAGAATATTTCCCCAACTCTTCAACAATAAGTAATTGGCTATGTCCTCCAGAGATTAATAAAAGTATATAGGGAAATTCAATGTTATCTGTAAGCATTGGTGTAAGGGCATGACCTTCCAGATGGTTTATGGATATAAGAGGTAATCCTGTGGAGATCGATAAACCTTTCGCATAGGTCAGACCAACGATTAAGCCCCCCACAAGACCTGGACCTGTTGTTACGGCAATACCATCAATTTCTGTTAATTTTTTATTAGCATCTAATAGAGCTTCATCAACTAAAGCATCCAAATACTCAATATGGGATCTGGATGCAATTTCAGGAACAACTCCACCAAAAGGAGAATGCTCATCAATTTGGCTAATTATTTTATTAGCAAGAATTTTTCCTTTGCCATTTTCCAAACTCACCATTGAAACTGCTGTCTCATCGCAACTAGTTTCAATTCCAAGAACCGTGATATTTTTTTTATCTAAAATCTTATTTATCCCTTCTAACTCTAAATTTTCCACCAATTCCGTCTATTTTAAGTAAAAAGCTACCTAATGATGCTGATGTAATTTCTACTGACCTTCCTTTTAAGTCTTTTGGCCCTCTATATGGTGTAGAGTCTACCTGCTTCCAAACTTGTCCATTTTCAAGCTCAATCTTAATTTTTCCAAAACTTACCCATTCATTTTTCTTTATAGTTGATGAAAGAGAGTTTAGACCCGTGTTTTCTTTGCTAGCTATAGGATTAACATTTTGTAAAACACCAAAAGAATCTTCCTTCTTTTCTTTTTCAATTCTCTGAATTTCTATTTTTCTATCTTTTTCACCAAGAGTTGCAATAGGAAAAGCTTTTTCTATTTTGTCTATATTTTTCTCAAAACAATCAAGCTTATCTTTATCACTAATAATTTTTTTGCATTCTATAATTTCAGAAATTACACTCGCCTCTTTTTGAGTAATAGCAAAAGCACTGAAAGGAATAAGAAGTAAAAATATATATAAAGTTTTTTTCATATTTTTTTTTGTAACCTTAACATTTTAATCATAGATACTATATAAGAGAAGTAATCAATATTTATAATATATTTTAATTGGTAATTGAGCTTATGAATAAATTGAAGAATGTAATTGAAAAATTCTTTTTATTGTCCCTCCTGCTGTTTTCCGCAGTAGAGCTAATCGGAGAAGATAACTTTGCAAATACTGAAAATGCGAATATTGATATTATATATTCTGAAGATTTCCTAAAAGAAGGCGATGAACTAATTCTTGGGTTGAGATTTAAGTTAACTCCAGGGTGGCATATATATTGGAAAAATCCAGGCGACTCTGGACTTCCACCTGAATTAGAATGGAATTTACCAGTTGGCATAGAATTTCAAGAAATATTATGGCCCTCCCCAGAGCTAGCGCCATTGGATCCATTAACTAGTTATGGATATTATGACGAAGTTGTATTGCCAATTAAATTTAAAATAAATTCAAATTATAACTATAGTGAAAAATTCTCTGCGTTTTTAAGCTTCTTAATTTGTGAAGAAATATGTATTCCAGAGGATACAAATATTTCAATTGATTTAACAAAATTTTCGCAATCACAACTCGAAAATGGAAAGAATATATTAAATGACTGGATAAATAGATTACCTTCTAAGTCCTCATTTATTACTGAAGCATTCTTGTCGGATAATACATTTAAAATTTCTTGGAGATCAGGGGAAATATATGAAAAGGCATATTTTTATCCTGAACAGAATGGTTTAATAAATTATAGCTCAAATCAAATATTAGGAAAAAATAATGAAAGCGCTTATTTAACTATTGATAGACCAGAAAATTTTAGGGAGGAGCTACAATTTGTTTCTGGGGTATTAGAGTTACAAAATGCAGATCAAAAAACATTTTTCCAAATTGAAAATAGCATTGAGCGAGTTTCCTTTATAGAAGTCAACAAAACACAAGGATTGAGCTTTTTACTCGCAATCTTCTTGGCTTTTATTGGAGGAATAATTTTAAATGCTATGCCTTGTGTATTTCCTGTAATTGCTTTGAAAGTGATGTCTCTTGTAAACGAATCTGGAAAAAGTAATAGCTGGAAACATGGTCTTGTTTTCACATTAGGCATTGAGATATCAATGCTAATTCTTTTGATTGCTACCATGGCAGTAAAAAATCTTGGACAATTTGTTGGTTGGGGATGGCAACTACAATCTAGTTTAATGTCTAGCTTACTTGCTATTTTATTTTTTGCGTTAGGTGTAATTCTTGTCTCAAGAGTAGAACTAGGAAGTTTTTTCACAAGGCTTGGTAATTTAAATGTAAATAAAACAGGTTATTCTAATTCTTTTTTACTTGGGCTTTTAACAGTTATTGTTGCAACCCCATGCACTGGACCTTATATGGGAGCAGCTATTGGCTGGGGCATATCTCAACCAATTTTAATATCATCTATAATTTTTCTATCTCTAGGTTTTGGTATAGCTTTCCCAACATTGATATTATCTATTTTACCTAAAGGAATAAATATTCTTCCTAAGCCAGGGAATTGGATGGGTATAGTCAGCAGAATAATGGGAATACCAATGTTCTTAACAGCGCTATGGTTAGCTTGGGTTGTGTTTAGACAATCTGGTTATGAGGGTCTTATAATACTTATCTCTTCACTAATGATATTATTAGTTGCATTTTTAATATTAAGGCTTTCATCAGTTATTGCTAAAAGAAGTTCAGTGGCTTTAATATCAGCCAGCATCCTTTTTCTTATATTTTTCATTCCAGCTGAAAATAAAAATACAAAATCATATATCGATATTGGTGAAAAATGGTCAACAGAAAGAGTAAACCAGTTAAGAGATGAAAAGAGAAATATACTATTAAATTTCACAGCAGATTGGTGCTTAACCTGTAAAGTCAATGAAAGGTTAGTTTTAAATTCAAAAGAGTTTATTTCGTTGATTGAGAGTGATGAAATAGTATATCTGGTCGCAGATTGGACAAAATATGATCCCAAGATCACTGAAGAACTTGAAAAATACAAAAGAGCTGGTGTTCCTCTTTATTTATATTGGAGTCAGGGCTCAGATGAAGTAAAAATTCTACCTGCGGTCTTAACAAAAAGCATTTTATATGATCATCTTAAATTATAGCTTTTTTAAGGAATAGAATTGAAAGACTTTAAACACCTAAAAATTAATAAGGATAACGGGATAGTCCATGTACTCATGGATAGAGGTGATGGAAGAAATGCATTATCCTATGATCTTATGAAAGAGTTAACTGAATGTGCTAATAAGCTCAAATCTGACATTGATGTAAATTGCATTATTCTCTCTGGTCAGGGAGATTCCTTTTCAGTGGGCGCTGACCTTAAAGATAAAACATTCCTTAAAGGGGATGAAACAAGCCTTGAAAGAAGAGAAATACATAAGATTGGTCCAGATATGTGTCAGGCATGGGAATCTTTAGAACAAATCACTATTGCTTCAATAGAGGGTCATTGTATAGGTGGAGCGATCGCTTTAGCTGTTTCATGTGATTTCAGAGTAGCATCCTCTTCATCAGTTTTTAGATTGCCCGAAGTTCCTCTTGGTATGAATATGAGCTGGCAGGCAAATCCAAGAATTAATTCTTTAATTGGACCCGCAAGAACAAAAGAGTTAGTGATACTTGGAGAAGATTTATTAGGTGAAAAAGCTTTTGAGTGGGGTTTGACACAGAGAATTTGTAAAGACGGAGAAGCGTTAAATTTATCTATGGAACTAGCAGCAAAGATTAATAAACTTCCTCCAATAGCGGTAAGAATGTCAAAAACTTCAATTAATGCAACTAACAATTCCTTAAATTATAATTCTAGCTATATGGATAGAGATCAATATCTTTTGACTGGCTTCACTGAAGATAGAAAAGAAGCAATTAAGGCATTTTTTGAAAAAAGAGATGCAAATTTTAAAGGAAAATAAATAACTGGGAGATTATAATGACTGGAAGAGTAGATGGAAAAATGTCTTTTGTTACTGGAGCGGCTCAAGGTCTTGGTGAAGCGATAGCATATATGCTAGCAAAAGAAGGTTCAAAAGTTGTACTAGCTGATATTAATGAAGAAAAATTAACTGGTGTTGAAGATAGAATAAATTCTGATTTTCCAGGAAAAGCTCATTCAGTAAAACTTGATGTCACATCTGAAGATCAATGGAAGGATACACTTAATGAAGCAGAAAAATTAATGGGAGGAATAAATATTCTTGTTAATAATGCAGGCATAGGTGGTGGTTCTACAGTAGAAGAAACAGATTATGAGATATTCAAACAGGTTATGGCTGTTGATACTGACTCAGTATTTTTAGGTTGTAAATATGCTATACCTATTATGAAGAATTATTCTCCTGGCTCAATAATTAATACTTCTTCGATATCCGGTTTAATTGCTGGCCATAATATGGCTGCATATAATACAGCTAAAGCAGGCGTATGGATGCTGACAAAATCAGTAGCTTTGCATTGTGCAAGATCTGCGTATAATATTCGATGTAACTCAATTCACCCAACTTTTATTGATACACCTATCTTAGATGCGATGGTAGAAAGATCTAATTCAGAAAAAGAACAGGTTATGATGAAGTTGGCCCGACAGGTTCCTCTCGGAAAAGTGGGTGAGCCTGATGATGTTGCTTATACTGTTTTATTCTTAGCTAGCGATGAATCAAAGTTTATAACTGGTGCAGAAATTAAAATAGATGGTGGCATTAGTGCAATGTAACTACTAAGGTTAAGATTATGAAAATTTTTATTATTATTTTTATTAGTTTATTTATTACAAAAGGGTACGCAAACAATATGGAAATTTCAGGAATAGATATAAGTCAATTTAATGAGGGGTTTAAACCCCAAGATAGCTTTTATGATTATGTTAATCATAACTGGTTATCAGAAACAGAAATACCAGATGATCAGATAGGCTGGGGCTCATATATGACTCTCAGAGAAGAGTCTCTGCAAAATCAAAATACTTTGATAAATGCTCTTATTAAAAATAAAGACAATTTAGTAAAATCATCTGAGGAAGAAAAAATAGCTAATCTATATTTAAGTTATACAAACAGAAATTTAGTTAATAAACTTGGCTCAGCGCCACTTAAAGATGACATAAAAAGAATTAATAACATCACGACCACGCAAGATCTTTGGAAATACTTTTCTGAGTCTGTAAAAAAAGGGATATCGTCTCCTATTTATTTTGCTGTTTATGACGATCTCAAGGATCCTTTAAATTATACTATCTATTTTGGTCAATCTGGCCTTGGTCTTCCTGATAGAGACTATTATCTATTAGATCAGCCACATTATATTAAAGGGCGTGAAGAGTATCCTAAACATCTTTCAAATCTTTTTGATCTATCTGGTTTGGATAATGCGAACAAAAGAGCATCAAATGCTTTCGATGTAGAAAAGGAACTAGCTAAAATTCAAATTAGTCGTACAGAAAGAAGGGATCCTGAAAAAACCTACAACCCAATGAATGGAGTTGATTTAGCTGAGATCAGTGATGCTAAATTTAATATATGGCTTAAGAATCTTGCGATAGAATATTTTGATAGATATATCATAGAGTCGCCTGAATATTTAGCTGATCTTTCTAATTTAATTGATGAATATCCTTTAGATAAATGGAAAGATTACCTCTTAGCTAGATTAGTTAAAAGCGCATCAGGGTCTTTATCTGATGACTTTGTAGATGAATCTTATCGATTTTCTAGCATACTAACGGGAAGAGAAGAAATGCCTGCATTATGGAAAAGAAGTGTTGGCTTTGTTAATGGATTATTGGGTGATGCGCTAGGTAAAATTTATGTGAAGCATCATTTTCCTCCTGAATATAAACAGAGGATGGTTGAACTTATTGATAATCTTTTAGAGTCATTCAGAATAGGCATTGAAGATTTAGAATGGATGAGTAAAGAAACTAAAGAAAAAGCTCTCATAAAGTTAGAAAAATTGAATGTTAAGATTGGATATCCGGAAGTTTGGAAAGATTATACTGGTCTGAATTTTTCTGATGATGATTTGTATGGAAATATTAAGGCTGCATCTGAATTTGGTTACAAAGACGCCTTGAAGAAACTTTCAGAAAAAGTTGATAGAAAGAGGTGGGCTATGTCACCTCAAACTGTGAATGCTTATTTCAGCCCAACAAAAAATGAAATAGTTTTTCCCGCAGCATATCTTCAACCACCAAACTTTTTTCCTGATGCCGATGATGCCGTAAATTATGGGGCAATAGGTATAACGATTGGACATGAAATCAGTCATGCATTTGATGACAAAGGCTCACAATTTGATGGAGATGGCAATCTTAATAATTGGTGGACTGAAGAAGATAGAGAAATATTTGAGAAAAAGACAAAACGTCTTGTTGATCAATACTCATCATATGAGATTACCCCAGGTAACTTTCTTAATGGAGATTTTACATTAGGTGAAAATATTGCTGATTTAGCAGGAGCGATAGCTTCATTTAGAGCATATAAAATTTCTTTAAATGGTAAATCATCTCCAGTTATTGATGGGCTAACAGGTGAACAAAGATTCTTTTTTGGTTCTGCTCAAGCAGATAGAGTAAAATTTAGGAAAGAAATAGACGCAATGCGAGTTGCCACTGATCCTCATTCGCCCTCAAGATATAGAATTGATGGTGTATTTGTAAACATGCCAAGTTTTCATGAAGCTTTTGAAACTCAAGAAGGCGATAAAATGTTTAGAAATAAAGATGAAATTATCAAAATTTGGTAGTAAAACGAACTTATGAATTCTTTATATTTTTTATTAGATGCAATTTTAAGATTGTACTTTTGGGTAGTCATTCTAGCTGCAATATTTAGTTGGTTAGTTGGTTTAGGAATTGTTAATCGATCAAATCAGATTGTAGCAATGTTTTATGAAGCGGTATGGAATTTAACTAACCCTGTCTTTAGTTATATAAGAAGATATCTTCCTAATTTAGGTGGTATTGATATTTCCCCAATTATAGTTCTCTTAGCAATCCAATTTTTACGTTCTCTTTTGGCTGAATATTGGCCCTTAAATTTTTAGGAAATCTAAATGTCCGCAAATATTATTGATGGAAAACAGGTTGCAGAAAAGTTAAGAGAAAGAATTGCAAATGCAGTAAAAAAAATTGAACAAGAACATAAAAAAATACCAGGATTAGCTGTTGTTTTGGTTGGAAACGATCCCGCAAGTGAAGTTTATGTAAGAAATAAAGGGATTCAGACTAAAGAAGTGGGTATGACTTCTTATGAATATAAGTTACCCGAGGATACTCCTGAGAATGAATTATTAAAAAAAGTAGATGAACTAAATAATGATCCTAATGTTAATGGTATATTGGTACAATTTCCTGTTCCTCAACAAATTAGTCAGCAAAAAGTAATAGAAACAATTCTTCCTGCTAAAGATGTTGATGGACTACATCCAATTAATTCTGGATATCTTAGTAGCGGATTAGAAGGTTTAGTTCCTTGTACACCTCAGGGCGCAGCAATTCTGATTAAAGAAGCTTGTAAAGATTTGTCCGGTAAAAAAGCTGTTATTATTGGTCGTTCAAATTTAGTAGGTAAACCTGTAGCTCAATTACTTTTAAAAGAACACTGTACTGTAACTATTTGTCACTCAAGGTCACAAAATCTTGAATTGATATCTTCTGAAGCCGACATTTTAGTTGCTGCAGTTGGCATTCCCAATTTAGTCAAAAAAGATTGGGTTAAGCCCGGAGCCGTGGTTATTGATGTGGGTATAAATAGGATTGATGTAGAAGAAAATGGCGAAAGTAAAACTCGTTTAGTTGGTGATGTTGATTTTGACGATGTAAAAGGAATTGCTGGCTCTATTACCCCAGTACCTGGAGGGGTTGGCCCCATGACAATTGCGTGTTTATTATTGAACACACTTAATGCTTTTTGTGATCAAAATAATTTTGATAGACCCAGTTTGTAATTTAATCTTTTTTTAAGAGCTTTAATCTTAATGCGTTGAGTTTGATAAATCCTTCAGCATCATATTGATCGTATACATCATCTTCTTCAAATGTAACATGTTCTTCTGAGTAAAGTGATAAATCAGATGATCTCCCAACAACAGTAGCATTACCTTTATAAAGTTTTAATCTTACCATTCCTGTTACATTTTTCTGACTTTCATCGATTAAGGCTTGTAACATTTTTCTTTCTGGAGAAAACCAGAAGCCATTATAAATTAATTTTGCATATCTAGGCATTATTTCATCCTTAAGATGACAAGCCTCTCTGTCTAATGTAATTTGTTCAATTCCTCTATGAGCCGATAAAAGTATCGTGCCACCTGGAGTCTCATAAATTCCTCTTGATTTCATTCCAATACTTCTGTTTTCGACCATGTCTAGTCTTCCTATACCGTTTTTACCACCTAACTCATTGAGTTCAGTTAGTAGTTTTTCTGGCGATAATTTTTTGCCATTAATTGAGATAGGGTCTCCTTGTTTAAACTCAACTTCTATATAAGTTGCTTTATCTGGAGCATCTTCTGGTGAAACAGTTCTTTGGTAAACATCTTCGGGACATTCTTTTGAAGGATCTTCAAGTAATTTTCCTTCTGAAGAGGTGTGAAGTAAATTTGCATCCACTGAATATGGGTCTTCACCAAGATTATCTTTTGTAATAACAATCTGATTCTTTTCGGCAAATTCAATTAATTTTTTTCTTGAATTAAGATCCCACTCTCTCCAAGGGGCAATTACCTTTATATCTGGATTAAGACCATAATAAGCTAGCTCAAATCTTATTTGATCGTTTCCCTTACCAGTTGCTCCATGACAAACAGCATCTGCACCAACCTCTTTAGCAATCTCTATTTGCTTCTTGGCAATTAAAGGTCTTGCTATAGCGGTTCCTAATAAATACGAGCCTTCATAAAGTGTATTAGCTCTAAACATTGGAAATACATAATCCTTAACAAATTCATTTTTAAGATCTTCTACAAAGATTTCTTTAACGCCTAAATCTTCAGCTTTTTTCTTAGCTTCATCAAGTTCCGCGCCCTGACCAAGATCAGCACTAAATGTAACAACTTCACAATCGTAAGCTTCTTCAAGCCATTTCAATATTACGGATGTATCAAGTCCACCAGAGTAGGCTAAAACCACTTTATTTATGTTTTCTTTCTTTCCCATTACTTCCCTTAGAAAAATCTATAGCCGTCCTATACGCTCACTTTCAAGTTTTGCAAGCTCTTTTTTATATTTTATAGATGCTTTTTCCTTCTTTGTATCACTTTTTAATTGTCCACAAGCTGCAGAAATATCTCTTCCTCTTGGCATTCTTATGGGGCTAGCATAGCCTCCTCTGTTAATAATATCAGAAAATTTTTCAATTTGATCCCAATCTGAACATTCATAAATTGTTCCTGGCCAAGGATTAAAAGGTATAAGATTTATTTTGGATGGTATTCCTGAAATTAACTTTATAAGATCACGAGCTTGCGCTTCACTATCATTAACATCTTTTAGCATGACATATTCAAATGTAATTCTTTTTGAGTTTTTGACTCTTGGATAATTTTTGCATGCATCAAGAAGCTCTTCTATCGGATATTTTTTATTAATTGGAACTAGCTCATTTCTTAAATCATTATTTGTAGCATGTAGAGAGATAGCAAGCATTGAACCAATTTCATTACCAGCATCTTCAATCTTAGGAACAATTCCGGATGTTGACAAAGTTATTCTTCTTTTTGAAACTGATAGTCCGGCATCATCTGCAAAAACATTAATACCATCCCTTACATTTTCAAAATTATAAAGAGGTTCGCCCATACCCATCATTACTATATTAGTTATATCCCTTTTTGTTTTATTCCATTCAGATAATGAGTCTTTAGCAATAACCATTTGGCTTACTATTTCTTGCGATGAAAGATTTCTGACTAATTTTTGAGTACCTGTATGACAGAATGTACAATTCAGTGTACAGCCAACCTGACTTGATACACAAAGAGTTCCCCTATCTCCATCTGGAATAAACACAGTCTCTATTTCTGATCCATCAGGAAATTTTATAAGCCATTTTTGTGTTCCATCAGATGATATTTCATTTTTACTTATTTCTGGTCTTGTTAAATTAAATTGTTCATTTAATTCTTTTCTAAATTCCTTTGATAAATTTGTCATTTCCGATATGGATTTAGCTCCCCTGACATAAATCCAATTCCACAATTGGTTAGTTCTCATATTCAATTGTTTTTCTGAAACACCCATTGAAGTTAACAATGAATTAAGTTCTTTCTTATTAAGCCCGACTAAACTTTTATTCATGATCAGCACCTCCAGGAAGATCTGGTTTTTTTGTGAAAGTCCCTAATGATTTAATGCGATCATACATAACTATTGCTCCAGCAATTTGAACATTTAAACAAAATTTTGTTGGAATCTTTATAACATGTTTGCATTTTTCAATTATTTCTGGAGAGAGTGAACCCTTTTCTGGACCCAGTATATATGCTGCTTGTCTTGGGTGGTTAAAGCTAGGGAGATCAATAGCTTCATCGGTTAATTCAACTCCCACTAAATTACATTTATCAGGAAATTTCATTTCTTTGGGGCTATCCCAATCATACCAAGGTAAATGATTTGGCGCTTTTGAAGTATCGGATTTCCCTTCACGAACAGAGTAATGGGCTGATATCGTAAAAATAAATTTCGCACCAAAAGCATGGGCTGATCTTACAAGATTACCCATATTCATCGGTTTAGATATACCCTCAGCTCCAAATCCAAAATATCCACGCATAAATATAGCCTTAATCGAGTAAATTAAGTTGGGCAAGTACCTTTTTATATTCTTGGCGTTATCTTTTTTTAGGTTTATGAATAAATATTGAATTTTTGGAGGAATAAATGAAAGCGCTCTTATGTAAAGAATTTGGTCCGCCTGAAACATTATCTTATGAAGAAATTGAAGATCCTGTGCTAAAAGAAGGTCATATTATAGTTGATATTCATTCAGCTTCAGTTAATTTTCCAGATGTTCTTATGATAGAAGATAAATATCAATTTAAGCCTCCGCTACCTTTCGCACCAGGAGGTGAGGCATCGGGTGTGATTTCAGAAATTGGCGATGGTGTTGAAGGTTTCAATGTTGGTGATAGAGTTATCGCATCATCTGGTTGGGGAAGCTTTGCTGAAAAGATACTAGTAGATCCTAATGCGTTGACTATTATTCCTGATCAGATGGATCACAATACAGCTGCAGCTTTTCTTATGACTTACGGTACTTCTCATCATGCATTAAAAGATCGTGCAGATATTAAAGAAGGTGAATCTTTACTTGTTCTAGGGGCAGCAGGTGGCGTTGGTCTTGCAGCAGTTGAACTTGGTAAAGCTATGGGCGCAAAAGTTATTGCCGCCGCCTCATCGGAAGAAAAATTACAAACATGTAAAGAGCATGGTGCAGATGAAGTTCTCCTTTATCCTTCTGGTAAAATGGATAGAGATCAGCAAAAGAAATTATCGGATGATATTAAAGAATTAACAAATGGCCAAGGTGCAGATGTGGTTTATGATCCTGTTGGAGGAGATTATGCTGAACCTGCTTTAAGAGCAACCGCATGGGAAGGTCGATACTTAGTTGTTGGATTTGCTGCAGGAGATATTCCAAAAATACCTCTTAATTTAGCCTTATTGAAAGGTTGCCAAATTGTAGGCGTTTTTTGGGGCGCATTTAAAGGGCGTGAAGTTGAAGCACACAATGCAAATGTTGATGAGTTATTGAAACTTTACGGAGATGGACATCTGAAACCACATATTTCATCTATATATAGTCTTGAGGAAGGGTCAAAAGCAATAAGTGATCTTGCTGAAAGAAAAGCAAGAGGCAAGGTTATCGTTCAAGTAAGAGCATAATAATTTGAATTTTTTGACAAAATTTCTTTCAACCTTACCAAGAAATATACAAGGTGCTTTCTGGCTTGGATCATCAGTATTTGCTTTTACTGCTATGGCAGGTTTAGCAAAATATTTAGGTAATGATTTTCATGCCTTTCAAATTTCATTTTTTAGATCTTTTTTTAGTTTGATAGTTATATCTCCATTTCTAATTAGAGCCGGCGCAGCTCAAGGAGGTGTAAAAACTAAAGTTCCTTTGTTGCAAATTGTTAGGGGAACAGTAAGCGCTGTTGGTATTATGATGGGTTTCTATGCCATAGTTAACCTTCCTTTAGCAGATGCTCAGGCTATTCGTTTTTCTAGCTCACTTTTCTTGGTTCCGCTCGCAGCTATTTTTCTGAAAGAAAAAATAGGTTTAAGAAGAACTCTTGCTGCTTTGGTTGGATTTACAGGTGTTTTAATAATGTTAGACCCTGGTGGAGATTATAATTTTGCTTCTTTCATGGCGCTAGGTGCAGCAATTGCTTTTGCCTTTGCGGCTATATTAGTAAATATTGTTTCGAAATATGATGAGCCTGTAACATTAATGTTTTACTCAAATATTATCAGCGTTCTAATTATGATAATACCGGCTTTAATGTTTTGGGTAACTCCTAATTTTGATCAGCTCATTCTTATTTTTATAATGGCAATTTGTGCATCAATAGCGCATAATTTTTTCATTAGGGCATATGCAGTTGGAGAGGCATCTGTAATTGCTCCAATAGATTATATAAGGTTATTGTTTAGTGCGGCTGTTGATTTTTTGATTTTTGGAATTATTTTTGGTTTAAATACTTTAATAGGTTCAGCAATTATTATTTTAACATCACTGTACATATTAAGAAGAGAAGCTAAAGTAAAAAAAGATAAAGAACCAAATTTGGAAGAAATATAATTAATAGGGAGATTATTATGCAATTAGATGAAAATATTAGTGCTGTAATTACAGGAGGCGCATCAGGTCTTGGTGAAGCTACAGCAAGAGAATTAGCAAAACACGGTGTGAAGTGCGCGCTATTTGATCTTAATGCAGAAAAAGGTGAGGCAGTTGCTACAGATATTAACGGTATTTTCTGTGAAGCCAATGTTACTGAAGAAGAAAGTGTCATAGCTGCATTTGAAAAAGCTAGAGCTGCTAATGGCCAAGAAAGGATTCTTATAAATTGCGCTGGAACAGGAATTGCAATTAAAACAGCGGCTAGAGATAAAGAAACTGGCGATATTGTTCCACATCCATTGGATCCATTTAACACAATAATTCAAATTAATTTAGTGGGCACATTTCGTTGTATAGCTCATTCAGCTGCGGGCATGATGTCACTTGATCCTAATACAGATGATGGTGGGAGAGGTGCTGTTGTTAATACTGCTTCTGTAGCGGCTGAGGACGGGCAAATTGGTCAAGCTGCATATTCGGCCTCCAAAGGTGGAATAGTCGGAATGACACTGCCAGTTGCAAGAGATTTATCTCGAGAGGGAATTAGAGTAAATACAATCTTACCCGGTCTTTTTGATACTCCTTTATTTGAAGGAGCTCCAGATAAGATCAAGCAGGCACTTGGAGCTCAGGTTCCATTTCCTTCAAGATTAGGATATCCCACTGAATATGCAGAACTTGCAAGACACTTATGTGAAAATGATATGATGAATGGAGAATGCGTAAGGCTTGATGGGGCTATTAGAATGGCACCAAGATAGGCTTAGTACTTTTTAGCAGTCTTATCCATTTCTTTTGCAAGTTTAATGTCTAATTCTGTAACACCTCCTGCATCATGTGTAGATAGTGTGACATTTACTTTATTGTAAACATTAAACCATTCAGGGTGATGATCCATCTTTTCAGCAATGAGTGCTATCCTTGTCATCCAGCTAAATGCGCTAGTAAAATCTTTGAAGATATAATTCTTTTCAATAGAATCTCTACCACGGGTTTTTTTCCAATCTTTAAGTGTTTTTAAAATTTTATTTCTTTCTTTACTTTCTAGCTTTTCAGCCATTTTTAGCTCCATTTTGTTATGTTAAATTACTTTAACAATTTTATTGTTGGGGTTGAATTCATTAATTGTTATAACAATATATAATATATTCAATTAATTAATAATTTGGAGTTGAAAATGAACGAATTTAATCGTGCAAACACATCGGCAAGAGCGACAGATCAGGCATATATTGATGAAGGTCTTCGTGCGCATATGCTAAGAATATACAATTATATGACCGCAGCTTTATCACTAACAGGTATAGTTGCTTGGTTTGGTGCATCTTCAGGACTTTATCAGTCGTTAGCGGCATCTCCATTAATTTATGTCATTATGTTTGCTCCACTTGGAGTAGTTTTTTATTTCGCCTCTAAAATAAACACAATGAGTTCTTCAAAAGCACAATCCGTTTTTTGGGTTTTTGCAGGTTTAATGGGACTTTCATTATCTTATATATTCCTTGCATATACTGGAGCAGCTGTATTCCAGGCCTTCTTTGTAACAGCAGGTGCATTTGCTGGGTTAAGTATATGGGGCTATACAACAAAAAGAGATCTCTCTGCCATGGGTGCTTTTTTAATCATGGGTTTGTTTGGCTTAATAATTGCTTCAGTAGTAAATCTATTTGTTGGCAGTGGGCAAATGTCTTTTATTATAAGCGTCTTAGGAGTTCTTATTTTCGCAGGTCTTACTGCATGGGATACTCAAAAATTGAAGCGTGATTGGCTTAATAGAGTTCAATATAGCGGACAAGAAGTTGCTGAGAAGTCAGCTATAATGGGCGCTCTAACATTGTACTTAGATTTTATTAACCTATTTCTTTTCATTCTTCAGTTTATGGGAAGAAGAGACTAATTTAATAAATAATTTTTAAGCTTATTAGAAATCTGGGAGGAATTGATGAGCGAAGAATACAAAAGCTCAACAGATTATCTACTTGTAAATCTTGAAAATAATATACTAACAATTACCCTTAATAGGCCTGAGGCATTAAATGCCTATAGGCCTGAAATGCTCATTGAGATCAGAGAAATTATTTTGAAAACCGAAAATGATCCAAATGTGGCTGTTATAGTTATAGAGGGTGCGGGCAAAGCTTTTTCAGCTGGAGTAGATTTGAAAGTTCTTCAAGGTTTTGATCCTGAAGCTGGCAAAATAGGTGATCTATTTGATAAACCTGCAGCTTTAGCTTGGGACACATTTAGAAAAAGTCGTTGCCCTATAATTGCAAAAGTTCATGGAGCTTGTTTTACGGGGGCACTTGAGATGGCATTGCATTGCGATTTCATTTTTACAACCGTAGATACTAAATTTGGCGATACTCATGCTAAGTTTGGTTTGAGACCAACATGGGGAATGTCACAGACTTTATCACAAGCCATAGGTGTTCGAAAGGCAAAGGATATGTCTTTCTCAGCTCGTACTGTTCTTGGCGATGAGGCAGTAAGATTAGGAATAGCTAATGAGGCAGTTGAAGATAAAGATGCTCTCGATGCTCTAGTTGATAAGCGTGCAGGACAAATTGCTTCTAATTCTCAAGCTTCCGTTTCAGCCTTTAAAGATCTATATAATGTTGCACAATCTGGCCTATCCATGGATGATGCATTAAAAGAAGAATTCTCTAGAGAATATCCTGATATCAAAGATACTAATGATCGACTAGCAGGTTTTAAAAAGGATTAAGTCTTTGCGGTTAAAAGGTAAAAAATGCATTGTTACTGGAGGATCAAGTGGTATCGGTGAAGCAACAGTTAGAAGATTTATCAGCGAAGGAGCAGAAGTTCTAATTGCAGATATCAATCTTGAAGATTCAAAAAAATTATCAGAAGAAATTGGCGAAGGCGTTGATTATATCAAATGTGATGTAAGGCTTGAGGATGATATTATTTCTGTTTCAGAAAAAGCTTATGAAATGTGGGATCAGGTTGATGTGTTGGTTAACAATGCTGGATCTGAACTCAATCAGTCCTATGATAAGATGACGGAGGCAGAATGGGACAATGTTCTTAACACAGATCTAAAAGGGCCTTGGTTAATGTGTAAGCACATTGTACCAAAGATGGTAGAGGCAGGATCAGGAAGTGTTATCAATATTTCCTCTTTAAATGGTTTAGTTGGCTTTCCTCTCTCAACTGCTTACGGAAGTGCCAAAGGCGGATTAGTAGTATTTACTCGTGATATGGCGATCGAGTTGGCTTCGACTGGTGTGAGAATTAACTGTGTTTGTCCGGGTGTTATCCAAACAGGTATGATGGAAAGATGGACAGATCTTATGCCTGATAAAGCTGAGGCACAGGAAATGCTGAGGAACACAATGCCGATTGGAAGAATGGGAACTGCAGAAGAAGTGGCAGGTGCAATCTTCTTTTTTGCTTCAGATGATTCCAGTTTATGCCAAGGATCTGTTTTGAGTGTTGATGGTGGATTTACTGCACAGTAAGTTAAACCCAAGGCGAAGTGTTCGACCGAAAAACTTTTTTATGACCATATTTTATTTCTAAACTTTCACGATCCCTTTTTTTTAATTTGTTTACGACAAGACAATAAGACCGATCGATCATTCTCTTGATTTCACCATTAGGAATAGAGCCGCTCAAAATAATTGTATTCCAATGCATTTTGTTCATGTGATAGCCTGGGACAACATCCTCAAATATTTCTCTTAAAATTATAGCTTCTTCGGGATCACATTTCAGATTTACTCTTTCTATATCTTGACGTGTTGTCATGAGGGCAAAGAGCTTCTCTTTTATTTTAAAGACCTGAACATCTGGGCCAAAAGGGTAATCTTCTTTAACTAGAGGTAAGGTAAGGCAATAAGTTCTTACTTCCTCTTTATTCATTAAATAATGTACATATCAGAGATAACACCAGTTTGTGCGCCTGATGAGTCCAATATATCTGCAACACCAAAAGAACGAGCAAATTCGGTATATGTTAAGTCAACTCCAGCTGTTCCATCTGTTACATTTCCACCAACATTGTAAGAGAATTTATCTGCACTATTGATAGTGATTTCGCGCCCATCCTCAAGAGTTAGGCGTGCTGCATTTTTGGTAAATAAGGTTTTATCAACATATGTATTATAAGGAATCTGAATAATATTTGTACCTTCAGTATCTGTAATAGATACTTTTCCACTTTTTGGAAGAAGTTGTGAAACAAAATAAGTATCATCGCCTTCAAGGCCTCTGTAGTTCTTAGCCTGTCCATCAAGGATAATAATATTTTCACCTGCATTGAAATTAAGTGTTCCAGAAAGAACACTATCACTGTGAGCCTCTAAGGTATTTTTACTTGAATCTGCTGTAAGAGAGAGCTTATATTTTGCAGCTTTTTCAATGGTAGGTGAAATTTCGGTAATTTGTAACTCAGGCATATTTTGCGATTGAAAATTCACAAAAACAAGTTCGCCATCTATTTCAAAAGGCCTTGTATAACTTTGATACCAATATTCACCATCAACAACTATTGGAATGTCATATTTACTGAAGTTACCAGAGTCATTTATATAAATCAGGTTTTGTAATGTTAGATTCCCATTTGAATTTGTATATTCAGACCCTGTCGTACCACTTAAAATTAAATCCTTATCTCCATCTTTATCTACATCTATAAGTTCATAACCACCATGAGAGAGTTTTGCCAAAGGCATATCAATTGTTGTAGTCTTTCTAAAATTATAATCTCCATCATTCATAAAAATTAAAATTTTTCTGTCTGAACCCGACTCTGTACTAACAATAATGTCGTTGAAACCATTTGAGTCGAAATCGTCAAATTTAAAGGATTCAACACCCATAGATTGATCCTCCAACAAATATGTAAATATTGGTGTTAGTTCATTAGCTGTTGTAAGTTCTTCAAGGTTATCAGAGTAGACAGTAAATTCAGCTTTATAACCATAGGCTGCTACATAAGAACCAAGAATCATCTCAGGTTCACTATCACCGTCAAGATCGGCAATACCTATTGCACTCATTCTTCCCGCATTTATTACATTTGTTTGTTCAAAAACTTTCTCATCAGTTTGTTTCCATATAAAAAATTCATCAAATGAAACAGCAAAAATATCATTAAGACCATTATTGTCGATGTCATGTACAGCAATACAATGATAAAAAGTTTGTTTTTCTGAAACTTGAGTCCAAGTAATATTATTTTCATCATCAATACTGGCAACGCGAATATGATTACCTGCGTAAGGAGCTGTTCCAACTTCTAAACCCTGGTCAGGAAAAACTATATCCTTGTTTGAGTTTAAAAATTTTGGACCATTCATATATCCTATTAAAATATCTTCGGTATTATTGAGTTTCCATTTTCCGTCCTCTTTAATGAGGTGAAGAGGATTAACCTCAGGATCTTCATTAAACCACGATCCAGTCAAAATAATATGTTCAGTTTGGTCTTTTGCAAAATACATAGTTCCCTCATTAGAGTTTGCTATGACTTGATTTTTAGTACCAGAATCTGACCATTTATCTGTTCTGTCATCTCGATTTGAAGTGTAAGGAACATCTACAAAAGATTGTGTTAAAGTGTAATTCTTGGACATTTTTATAAATTCTCTTTTTATTATTTTCTAAACATTATTTATATAACATACATATCAGCAATACTACCAGTTTGAGCGCCTGAAGAATTGAGAATATCATACACGCCAAAAACTTCTGCAAACTCAGCAAAAGTTAAATCAGTTCCCTTTGTCCCATTAGTGATATTGCCACCCACATTATAGGAAAACTTATCAGCGCTATTAATGGTAATTTCTCGTCCATCTTCAAGGGTTAAGCGTGCGGCATTTTTGGTGAAGAGCGATTTATCAACATATGTATTTGCGGGTACTTGAATAATATTTGTTCCGTCAGTATCGGTTATAGATAATTTTGTGTTTTTTGGAATCAATTGTGAAACAAAGTAAGTGTCATCTCCACTTAAGCCCCGATAATTTTTCCCCTGTCCATCAAGAATAACGATATTGTCTCCAGCATTAAAATTGAGCGTCCCTGAGATAGCATTTTCGCTATGAGCAGTAAGTGTATTTTGATTAGTATCAGTGGATTCTGAAAGCTCATATTTTAGTGATGTTTTAGAGAGTGTTTTATCGGAGAATTGTATTTTCTCAATACTGGTTAAAGTATCCGAACCTTCATCAGTAAAGCCTTCAGATGGTGAGGTATGAACAACACTAACCGTTCCATCATCATTAGCCGTTAAAGTATAAGCTGAGGATGCATCTTTATAAATGGCTGTATCGACTCCCTTACCACCGTCAATAATATCGTTACCAGCGCCACCTTCAAAAGTATCTTTACCATCAAAACCAAAAGCTTTTTCATTTCCTTCTCTCAATTTTAGATCGTTATCCTCCTCATTAAGCCAAACAGTAGTATTTTTTGCAAAGGGATGATAATTTTCATTTATTCCAAAATTTTTAAAATGCTCGTAAGCAGTTTCATAATCTCCATTATCTAAGGACTCTTGTACATTAGGATATCTATTAAGGTAAAATTGTTCATCGAAACCATTTGAATCTCTTTTTCCTGCACCATAATTTCCTAGATCTAAATTTGTTGTTTCTGGTGATAGGATTTGTGGTCGAATTTTCATACCATCTTGATAAATTAAAACACCAATTTGATTATTGCCTAGATCGAGAAAATATTTAAAACCTATATCATTCCAGTCTAAATTAATTTTAAGTTGTTTAAAGTTTCCTAATCCATCATTTCTTAAAACATAAACATCGTTGACTGTAACTCCGCCAAATCCATAATTATTTCCTGTTGTTATAATGTCCAGATGACCATCAAAATCAATATCTATAACTTTAGTTTCAATTCCAAAGTTACCCATTTCATATTCTGAAATTTTATTATTCCAATCCTCAAATTTTTCATCGACATAACCGTAATAAGAAAATCTTAGTCCTTCCCAGTTACCCACTCCTGTTCTGGCATCTCCGTTAGAAGCACTAATTTTTAATATTTCAGGTATTCCATCATGATTAAAATCTGCTACAACTCCTCCATGAAAGCGAACAAAGCCAATCGATTCAAAATCAGTCAAAGGTAGGGTAGTCTTTGAAGAACCAAAATTATCACCTCCCCAAAAAACATATTCCCCTCCAACAAGATCATCATATCCATCTTGATTAAAATCACCTGCCAACAACCAACTACTTCGACCATCATTAGAATTTTTTTCAATCTCTGGATAATAAGTAATAGCTCTATCATCATTAGAAAATTCTATTAGGTATCTATTTGGATAATTATCAAAAGCACCAAGATTATTAACTATAATTTGTTTATTGTCTTTACTTGTAAAATTACCAACAACACTTCCATGACTAAAATCAACTGTTTCTGGATATGAAAAATTTTCATTCTTGGCCCAACCATCTGATGATCCTATGAATAGCTGGTTTTGCTCGCCCCAAACAGGATTTATTCTTGGATCCGGAGCATTCTTAAACCCATCCATACCGCCAACCTCTCTACCTTGACTTGAGATAAAAAGATCTAAATTTTTGTCATTATTTAAATCCATTACATGAAGGTCACGTGCCCAATAGGTAATTACCTCTTGATCAAAGTATTCAGAAGTAAAATCTTTTACTTTTCCATTCTCTATGGAATATACGGATATATTTGTTCCGGTGGAGTTAACATATGAGTTTCCCTGAAGTAGAGAATTTAAGTGTGTAAGAACTAAAAAATCTTTATTACCATCATTGAAAATTGTATGAAACCAGGGTGTTGAAGGTCCACCATTAATTGATCCATTTTCTGAAATAGGATAATTAAGATCATTGTAACTTACCGAATTAAAACTTCTGTCAATCTCAATGATTTCTGAGGTTTTAAGATTTTTGACCGATAGATAACCTTTTTCACTTCTTGAGAAAAAATAATCATAGAAAGTTGTATTACTATCTAATTGAAAAGCTTTAAGATCAGCTGGCCTTTCAATATATTTGTCATCATAAAAAACAAAGTCATACAAAACGCCATCACTATTTTTTATAACGATATTTTCTATATTTTGGATTTTAGTATTAAGATTATTACCTTGGTTAGTAAATTCTAGTTCCCAGAAATCATCAATTTTAGTAAGGCTAATAAAGTTTTCTTTCGTGTCTAACCAATAATTAATTACATCATAACCATTACCACCGTTAACAGTATCATTTCCAAGGTCAATCCAAAATGTCTGGTTTTTATCGTTACCTATAATGTTGTCATTAAATTTTGAATCCCAAATAGTATCAATATCGAAAACTTTATCCTCAAAACCCCATCCATCTGAAATTATATTATTTGATAAATTTGCAACTATACCTTCAGGGGAATTTCGATAACTAACTGAAGTAAATCTTGATAGTCCAATTAACTCATCACTTCCAGAATTCCCAATTAATCTATGGTTATAGCCATAGATAACTTCATTCTCTTCAGAGCCCTCAATGTCATCCCATTCAGTAATTTCTTTTGCATCTTGTGGAGTATTTTTTAAAATTCTATTATTTGACATATTATAGATGATATTTTTATTAGATTATTAAACAAGTTTATATATTTTCTTAATTATTTAACTAAATTTAGATTTTTGTTTTTAAAATAATTTAACAAATACTGAAGGTTTTTATTTCTTTTAAGAATTTGGCCCGATGTTGATTTTATCAACCACCTTTCATCAACTCTTTTACTTTTATGATTTTTTGTAATTTTAAAGAGAGGCATTTCACTAGCATGTCGATAAATTGAAAAAATTGTTTCATCTTTTGATGTGTCAATTGCATAGTCTTTCCATTTACCTGATGAAACGCCTTTACCATATAATGAAAGGATCAAATTTAATTCCTCTTTTGAAAAGAAGTTTTGTTTTTTTTGAACGGCAAGATAAGCATTGCCTGTGATAATTTTAGTATTCCGCATTTATTGAACTTTCATAAGAATCTAATCGTAATTTCGTCATAATTTCAACATCTTATTGTCAAAGTAATGTTTATTATTAACACTTGAGTAACACCTACAAGTTTTGATTCCCTCTAACTTGCAGGACTTAATAGAGTTTCCCTCCGAAGCTCATATTTCTAAAGCGACTCCTAAGCCCTTCTGGAGTCGCTTTTTTTATTAGATTTTAGATAAATAAAATTGATATATGATTTTACTATTGTATAGCCCTTAAGCTTTCAGCAGGTGGAGCAAATTTGGTAAGATCAATGCCCTTAACAGCAGTTTTATATTCTTCTATTGATGGAGTTCTTCCAAGAATTGTTGAAAGAACAACAACCGGTGTTGATGCTAAAAGGGATTCCCCTTTTTTGTTTTCTGCATCTCCAACTACTCTCCCTTGAAAAAGACGAGTAGAAGTAGCCATTACGGTATCTCCTTTTCCAGCTTTTTCCTGGTTGCCCATGCAGAGATTACACCCAGGTCTTTCAAGATATAAAATATTCTCATATTCAACTCGAGCAGAGCTTTTAGGTGAGTCATCATTGAATTCAAAACCAGCATATTTTTGTAAAACATCCCAGTCACCTTCTGCCTTCAACTCTTCAACAATATTATATGTTGGTGGCGCAACGACAAGTGGAGCCTTAAAATCTACAGTTCCTTCATTAGCTTCAATATTTTTCAGCATACGAGCAAGAATTTTCATATCACCTTTATGGACCATGCATGACCCAACAAACCCTAAGTCTACCTTTTTATCCGCTGCATAGTATGAAATAGGTCTAATGGTATCGTGAGTATATCTTTTTGAAACATCAACATTATTTACATCTGGGTCGGCTATCATAGGTTCATCTATTTCATCTAGATCGATTACAACTTCAGCAAAATATTTTGCATTCTCATCTGGGGCCAGCGCGGGCTTTTCTCCTGATTTGATTTGCTTAATCCTATTGTTGGCTATTTCAATTAAGCCACTTAAGGTCTTCTCATCATTATCCATTCCTTTATCAACCATGATTTGGATACGGGATTTTGCAATCTCCAAGGATTCAATGAGAGTTTCATCTTGAGAAATACAGATTGAGGCTTTAGCTTTCATCTCAGCTGTCCAATCGGTGAATGTAAATGCCTGATCAGCAAGTAAAGTACCGATATGTACTTCAATGATTCTTCCCTGAAAAACATTCTCATTACATTGTGCTAACATTTGCTGTTGCGTAGCATGGACCACATCCC
Organism: OCS116 cluster bacterium AG-435-F03; assembly: GCA_003212795.1. Lineage (GTDB taxonomy): Bacteria > Pseudomonadota > Alphaproteobacteria > MED-G09 > MED-G09 > AG-430-B22. Next base: position 249,778 of record QCOV01000002.1, read on the forward strand.
TGAAATCCATATGGTTTTTCATGCTGCCTTTGAAAGTTACTTTAACGGATTCTGGTATAGGCATTGTCACCTCTCCAGTAGCTAAAGCTAATGCTACGGTTCCTGAATCTGCTCCAAACGCAACACCTTTTGACATACGCGTATGAGAATCTCCGCCAATTATTATGGCCCAATCATCAACAGTAATATCGTTTAAGACTTTATGGATAACATCAGTCATCGCATGGTAAACACCCTTGGGATCTCTTGCTGTAATAAGACCAAATGTGTTCATAAATTGCATTAGTCTTGGAATATTAGCCTGTGCTTTAGAGTCCCAGACTGATGCGGTATGACAACCAGACTGATAAGCTCCGTCAAGAGTAGGAGAAATTACTGTTGCTGCCATTGCCTCAAGTTCTTGAGTAGTCATTAAACCAGTTGTATCTTGCGATCCTACAATATTCACTTTAACTCTTACATCAGAGCCGCTGTGTAAAACAGAGTCTGATGGCACGCCTACAGCATTTCTGTTAAAGATTTTCTCAACAGCTGTAAGGCCTTGACCTTCATTAGAAATTATCTGTGAAGGTGCATAAACAGACTCAAGATCAATATTAAGTACATCACAAGCAAAGGCTTGAAGTTTTTTCCCAAAAACAATTGCATAGGATCCTCCAGCTTTTATGAATTCTAATTTTTGAGGTGTGAAAGATGAAGAAAGATCAGCTAGTTCGTTTTCTCCTTTTTCATCATAAAGTTTTTTATGCTCTGTGTTTATTGTCAATACAGTACCTGTTTCTACAGAATAGGCCTGTTCCAAAATTGGGTTGCCATCATCATCCAAAGTTGGATTTCCACTGGAGTCTAGTTTTTTTACCCAATTCTTTAAATCGATACCGATGCCACCAGTTACATCTACTGTAGTTAGAAAAATTGGTGAAATACCATTTGTTCCAGCAACTATCGGTGCAATATTAACAAAGGGAACATATGGGCTGCCGGGTTTTCCTGTCCATAGTGCAACATTATTAACTCCTGACATTCTGGATGAACCAACGCCCATGGTTCCTTTTTCTGCTATTAACATTATTCTTTTGTCAGGATGCTGTTTCTGCATTTTTTGTATATCAGATTGTGCCTCAGCCGAAATCATACATTTTCCATGTAACTCTCTATCCGATCTTGAGTGCGCTTCAGTCCCTGGCGAAAGGAGGTCTGTTGATATATCTCCCTCAGCGGCTATATATGTAACAATTTTAATTTCCTTATCAATCTCAGGTAATTTTGTGAAGAATTCAGCTTTTGAGTAACTTTGGAGTATTTCTTTTGCTACCTCATTGCCATCAGTAAAAGCTTTCTTTAAGCGTTCTGTATCAGCCTCATATAAAAAAACTTGAGTTTTTAAAATTTCTCCAGCCTTTAAGGCTATTGTTTCCTCTGAGCATAAGGCGAGATCTAATAGAACCTCAATAGAAGGTCCACCTTTCATATGAGATAATAATTCAAATGCAAAATCGGAAGAAATTTCTTCGAGAGAAAATTCTTTATTAATAATTTCTTTTAAAAATTTTGCTTTCGCAGTAGCTGCACCTGTAGTTCCAGGAAGCATATTGTAAATAAAATAATTTAAGGAGTCTTCTCTATGTTTATTTTCAGTATCTCTAATCTGAGAAATTACTTCATTAGCAAGGGCTTCATTATCTATAGGCTTAGGATTTAAGCCCATAGCTTTTCTTTCTTCTATCTCTTCTAAGTAAGATTCATATAAACTCATAAATTACTTTCTTTTGCTAATTATATCCGGAATATACTATTCTTCATTAGGATGTCAAATTAAGGTCAGAAATTTGTTAAAAATAGTTAAAAAATGAGACGCTTTTTACCTCTAATAATTTTGCTTGGTGTAATTACTTTATTTTTGTTTGGTACTTTCAAAAAAAATACACGGGTTATTCCTACACCACTAATTGGGCAAGAAGTTCCGATAATGGAATTAGAGACAAAATTTTATGAAGATTTTCAAAAAAATGATTTAGAAGATGTTTTAAAGATTGATAAAATTAAAATCATTAATTTTTGGGCTTCATGGTGTTTACCTTGTGAAGTCGAACATCCAATTCTAATGGGCTTAAGCAAGAAGTCAGACTTCATAATTATCGGTGTGAATTATAAAGATACTGAAGAAGGCTCCGCTGAATTCTTGAATGAAAAAGGTAACCCCTATGATCTAGTAGTAATTGATGATGAAGGAATGATGGGTATAGAAATGGGTTTAACAGGAGTACCAGAGACTTTTGTTGTTAATGAAGAGGGGAAGATTATTTATAGAATTGTTGGCCCTATAAATAATGAAAATAAGTTTTAATTATACTGCAACGCCATGAGCAAAATTTTCATCACTACTTTTTATTAATGCAGTTATTGTTTGACCACTTTTAATTTCTTTTTCAATTAATTTAATTGGCGCAAATTGATTAGAGTGACCTTTGTTGTCTTTTTCAACAAATACTTCAATGTTCTTACCAACTAAATTTTCTAGATGCTTTATCTTTCTTTGCTTAGCGACATCTCTTAGTATTTTTGACCTTAGTTTGATAAGTTTATTATCATTCTGTGGCATCTTAGCGGCTGGTGTTCCTGGTCTCGGAGAAAATGGAAAAGCATGAATCCAGTCTAATTGACATTCCTCAATAATATCTAATGTGTTTTGAAACATTTCTTCTGTTTCTGTAGGAAAGCCAACTATTAAATCAGCACCAAAAGAAATTTCAGGTCTTTTTTGCTTTAGTTGATCACATAAATCAATTGCATCCTCTCTTAAATGTCGTCTTTTCATTCTTTTGAGAATCAAATTATCTCCCGATTGGAGTGACAAGTGAATATGTGGGAGGATTCTTTTATTATTAGCAATTAAATCAATAAGTTTTTCATCAAAACCTATTACATCCATTGATGAAAGTCTTAATCTTTCTAACCTTGGTGCCTCACTTAAAATATATTCAATCAAGATTCCAAGACTAGCTTCTTTTTTATTTTCCATGTTCCAAGAAGCTATATCAACTCCAGTTAATATAATTTCTTTATGTCCTTCATTAATTAGATTATTTATTTCTTTGATAATTTGTTCTTTTGATTTTGATCTTAAATTACCTCTTCCAAATGGGATTACACAAAAAGTACATCTATGGTTGCATCCATTCTGAATTTCAACAAATGCTCTCGTTTTACTTTTATAACCATTCCTTAGAGAATTAAGAGGATCTTCATTGATCATTATGTCAGAAACAAGGTTGTTGTTATTTCTTAATAAATGAGAAGATATTTCTCTTTTTTCTGAGTTGCCTAAAACCTTATCAACTTCCTCCATCTCTAAAAAAGATTGAGGTTCAATCTGTGCTGCACATCCCGTAACTACTATTTTTGTATTGGGTTCATCACGCCTCTTTTTTCTTATAGAGTATTTCACCTGTCTGATAGCTTCTTCGGTAACGGCACAACTATTATAAACAGCAATATCCTTTAAACCTTTTTCAATAAGGTTTTGTTCAATTATTTCTGACTCATATGAATTGAGTCTGCATCCAAATGTAAATATTTCTGGTTCTTTACCCATTTAAAAATCCGATATATCTATTTCTAACTTTTCTTCAATTTTATATGGTCCAGTCATTACAATATTGTTGTCGTCTTTCCAAGAAATATTTAGATCCCCTCCAGCAAAACTAATTTTTGTATCACGACCAGTAATATTTAAACTTGCTGCAACTACAGTTGTTGCACAAGCAGCTGAACCACATGCTTTAGTTATTCCTGTTCCTCGTTCCCAAACATCTATAAAAATATGATCATCATTAATTGTCTCTGCAAAAGAAACATTTACTTTTTCAGCAAACATTTTGTGATGCTCAATAAAGTGGCCCATTTTTTCAATTTCGGGCTTATCTTTATTAAAGAAAAATATGGCATGAGGATTACCAACATTGACAGCACTAAAATTTGGTAATTCAAATGAAGATGGCTCTAAAGTAATTGATAATGTATTTTCAATTGGATTAGACAATGGAATTTCTGACCAGTGAAATGATGGTTCACCTATATTGACTGAAATTTCATCTCCATTTCGCCAACATTCTATATCCTTATCAACCGTTTCAATTATTACATTATTTTTTTTTGTTTCACTTAATATTATATCGCCAACACATCTTAAAGCATTTCCACACATGCCTGACTCAGTTCCATCAGCATTCCAGAATTTAATATGACAGTCACCATTTCTTGTTGCATTTTCAATATTAATAAATTGATCAAACTTATAATTGATCACAGCAGATTGTAGCTTGAGAATAAGATCATTATTTATATTTAATTTATGATTTCTTGAATCATGGAATAAAAATGTATTACCAGCTCCATTCATCTTTTGAAATTCATATAAGTTTGTGTTTTCATCATTCATACCTATCTTATAGAGCTGAATTTGAGTTTTTACTACTTAATTGATTAACTTGACTTATATTGCTTATAAGTTCTATATAACTCCACTTTTAATTAAAAAGTTGAAATAACGGTTCAAAATGAATCGCCATCCGTCAACGAGGGTTCGTCCACGGGTGTTTTTGTTGCTGAATTAAGTTTTTGAAAGGAATAAAATGGCTGTAAAAATTAGACTTGCAAGAGGGGGTTCTAAAAAGAGACCTTATTATAGAATAGTGGTTGCAGATATAAGAGCACCAAGAGATGGAAAATATATAGAAAGGGTTGGATCTTATAATCCTCTTCTACCAAAAGATCATGAAGATAGAATCAAACTTGATATCGATAGAATTAAAGAGTGGTTATCAAAAGGTGCAAAACCAACTGATAGAGTTGCAAGATTTTTAGATGCTGAAGGAATTCTGAAAAGAGAGCCAAGAAATAATCCTCAAAAAGCAATTCCGAAAAAAGAACCAGAAGAAGC
>QCOV01000003.1:0-70000 GCA_003212795.1 OCS116 cluster bacterium AG-435-F03
CAGTATCGCCGATCGAAGAACCAAAAACAATATTCAATTGATTATCTTCATCCGCAACACCATCGAGTGTTAATGTTGAACTACTTCCATCAGCATCAGGAGCAAAATAAATAACAGTTTTATTGTTAATCGCATCAACAACAACTTGTTGCGTTCCCGCAGAATTGCTTTCAAATTGAGATCTATCGTAACCAGAAGGAATACTTCCGCTTGTTAATATCACCAATTTATCAGAAGCGAGACTAAAGCCCGAAATAGTTACATTGCCATCAGAACCAACAACTTCATCACCGTCCCAAGCAGCATCGTAAACAAATGTTTCCGCATCTGCAGCAGCTGTTATTGAAGATGAATCAATGTCAACCTGCGTTCCTACTACAGTTGGAGCAACGATTTCGAAGATAAGATCGATAGATGATAAATCAGCATCTTCAACTCCAGATAAAGTTATAGAGCCACTTGATCCATCTGCATTTATACCGAAGTCAATTCTTGTGCCGCCTGAAGCATCTGTTGTTATATCAACACCTGCAGTATTTAGTAAACTTTCTTTTCCATAACCACTTGGCATTGCATCACTTTTAATTAAAAGTCGATCAACTTTAACATCAAAACCAGAAATGGTTACATTGCCATCTGTAGCTACAGGTACACCATTAATAAATTTAACAGAATATTCAAAAACTTCACCAGCTTCTGAAGCAGTAACAGTTCCTGATGATAAATCAACTTTTGGTGCGCCATCATCTGCTGCGCCGTCTTCTGAATTAATTACAACAGTAGAAGAATCTGAAACACCTTTAAGAGTTATACTTCCAGTATTATCATTATCATTACCAAGTGTAATAACGGTATCACCGTCAATTGTTGATGCAACATCAACATTGGAAGAACCTCCTGAAGTAAAAGATCCAGGAGCATCTGAACCTCTGAGTGTAATTGTATCATTAGCTGCATCAAAATCAGTTATTATGACATTGCCATCAACACCTGTGGTTACAGCACTTCCAGAAAATGTAACATCATAGACATAATTATCAGCTCCACTTGTAGCAGTATAGTATCCAGCATTAGCTTGGATGCCTGAAGTCGACCCACCTGAGCTTGATCCACCTGAGCTTGATCCACCTGAGCTTGATCCGCCTGAGCTTGATCCGCCTGAGCTTGATCCGCCTGATCCCGCATCTGGCGTTGGACTTACAGCCCCGCCACCGCCACCGCCACCGCAAGCAGCTAGAATTAGAGGTAATGTGATAGCTGTAAAGAAACGAATATCTCTTTTATTAGATTTGAAAATTTCCATATTATCTAAAAAAGATTCTTGTTTTTTTAAATTATTATATTCTGAGATTTGAATATTTTCAGGTAAGATTTTTTTGTTCATAATTCTCCGCTCCAGGTATAGCAAAACAAATTAAACGAATCGCTATTTATAATATGTAATACATTTAAAAAATATTGCATATTAAAAATATAATTCTTTTCCTTCGCAAATCTTTATACATCTATATAACTTATATAACAAATACAAATTTAATAGATATACAAAATTCAAAGTTATACTTAATTTGATTTACATTAATAATTAGTAATAGACAACTAATTTAAACTCAAATCTTATTACATTTAGTTTTGATTTTATAAATTGGTTAGGTAGTATTTAACTTTATTAATAAAGGAAAAAAAATTGTTACAAAATCATCCTATAGGACTGAGAACTCTATTTTTAACTGAAATGTGGGAAAGAATGTCTTTTTATGGCATGCGAGGAATTCTTGTTCTTTTTATGACAGCATCATTAATTGATGGCGGCCTTGCTATAGATGCAGTTTCAGCAAGTGCAATTTATGGCATTTATTCTTCAAGCGTTTATCTTGTTGCTCTTCTTGGTGGTTGGATTGCAGATCGACATATAGGTCAACAAAATGCGATTTTATATGGCGGATTGGTAATAATGATTGGTCATTTTTTATTAGCTTTTACAAATATAGAAACATTTTATCTGGGATTAATTTTTGTTGTTTTAGGGACAGGTTTATTAAAACCTAACATTTCAGCAATTGTTGGTGGACTCTACGAAAAAGAACAAGAAAAGAAAGAAGCGGGTTTCACAATTTTTTATATGTCAATAAATATAGGTAGTGTTTTAGGCTTTTTTATTTGCGGTTATTTAGGCGAAAGTATTGGATGGCATTATGGATTTGGTGCAGCCGGTATTGGAATGGCTTTTGGTTTAATACAGTTTATTTTTACGCGAAAAAATTTAGGCGAAGTTGGAATTAAGCCATCTATTGAACTTCCAAAAAATAAAAAGAAGAAGGAGATAATTTCTTTATATCTTTTATCTTTTGTTTTTATGGCAATTCTTCTTATGGGGATTTTTGGCTTTTGGACATTTGATCCGATACCCATAGCAAATGCTCTAACAGTTATTATCATATCTATTGCAGCTATTTATTTTTTATATCTTTTTATTTTCGGAAACTTAAATGAAGATGAGAGAAAGAAAATAATATTAATTTTAGTTCTTTTTTTTGGAGCTGCGTTTTTTTGGTCTGGCTTTGATCAAGCAGGAAGTTCTTTTAATATTTTTGCAAAAGAATATACTGATAGAATAGTATTTGGTTGGGAATATCCTGCAAGCTGGCTACAAGTTCTTAATCCAATATTAGTTGTAATCTTATCCCCATTTATGGCTTATCTATGGATTTTTCTTGGTAAAAGAATGCTTGATCCATCATTACCTTTTAAATTTGGTCTTGGTTTAATTTTAATGGCAATAGGATTTATTTTCATAGCTATCGGAGCGAATGTAGCTATGCAAGATGGGCTTGCTGGAGCAAGATGGTTGTTATTGACATACTTATTTCACACTATTGGTGAATTAACATTGAGCCCTATCGGCTTAGCGGCAATATCTAATTTATCTCCTAAAAGATATGTTGGCCAAATGATGGGAATTTGGTTTTTGGCATCCTCATTAGGAGCTATAATTGCTGGCTTATTATCTGGTCAAGCAACATATGAAGGTCTTAATTCTATGCCAAGTCTTTTTAATAAGGTTGCCATTATCTCTTCAATTGCTGGCTTAGTCTTAATTTTAATTTCAAAACCTTTAAATAATTGGGTCTTTAAAAAGTAACTAATGAGCTGGGAAAAAGACATAAATGAATTAAGAAAAAGAGAAAAACTTGCAGAAAAAATGGGCGGGGAAGAAAAACTCAAACGCCAAAAAGATAACAATAGGTTAAATGTTAGAGAAAGAATAAATCTTCTTTTTGATAAAAACTCATTTCATGAATTTGGAAAAATTGCTGGTAAAGCTCAATATAATGAGAATGGAGAATTAGAAAATTTTACACCTTCAAATTTTATAATGGGAAAAGGAAAAATTAATGGCAAAGATGTTGTTGTAGGTGGAGATGATTTTACTGTCAGGGGTGGGGCAGCCGATGCATCAATTGCCCAAAAACAGATTATGGCTGAACAACTTGCAAATGAATTTAGACTTCCATTGATAAGATTAATAGAAGGCACAGGAGGTGGCGGCTCAGTTAAATCTCTCGATATGGATGCTAGAACCTATATCCCTGGTAACCCAGGTTGGAACTGGGTGATTGAAAACCTTTCAACTATACCGGTTATAGCTCTAGCTTTGGGCCCAGTTGCAGGACTTGGCGCTGCAAGAGCAGTAACGAGTCATTTTTCAATTATGGTTGAAAAAATATCTCAGATGTTTGTTGCAGGGCCACCAGTAGTTAAAAGAGTGGGTGAAGACCTGACCAAGGAAGAATTGGGAGGTTCAGAGATTCATTCTAAAAATGGAGCTATTGATATTGTTGTAAAATCTGAAGAAGAAGCAATTGAAACAGCTAAGTCAATTCTTTCTTACTTACCCTCCTCTGTCTATGAGCTCCCTCCGAGAGAGAAAAATAAAGATGATCCAAATAGAAAAGACGAATGGTTAATTTCTGCTATTCCGAAAGATAGAAGAAAAGTTTATAAATCAAGAAAAATTATAGAAACAATTTTTGATAAATCTTCTTTTCTAGAATTTGGAAAAAATTCAGGTCAGTCAGTTATTGCAGGTCTTGCCAGATTAGATGGGTGGCCTGTTGGTGTACTTGCTAGTGATCCATATTTTTATGGAGGAGGATGGACTGCCGATGCATCAAATAAAGTGACAAGATTTGTAGATATTGCTGAAACTTTTCATCTTCCTGTTATCCATTTAGTAGACAACCCTGGTTTTGTAATTGGTCTAGAAGCAGAAAAACAAGGCACTATAAGACATGGAGCAAGAGCTTTGACTGCAGTATACCAAGCAACTGTACCATGGTGTTCTGTAATCTTAAGGAAAGTATTTGGTGTAGCTGGGGCTGCTCACATGAATGCATCAAGAGTTCATTATAGATTTGCATGGCCATCAGGCGATTGGGGATCTTTGCCAATGGAAGGCGGGATTGAGGCCGCATTCAAATCTGATTTAGAAAAATCAGATAATCCTGAAAAACTATTAAAAGATATTGAAGATAGGATGGAAGCTGTACGCTCTCCATTTAGAACTGCTGAGTCTTTCCTAGCGGAAGAAATTATCGACCCAAGAGATACAAGAAAATTATTATGTGATTTTGCAAATCTTGCTGCACCTTTAAGAACTGCAGGAAAAACTTCATTTGGTTTAAGGCCATAAATTACTTATTATTAAAAATACAATAAATTTAAGGGGTTATCTTATATATGTTGTATTAATACCACAGTACTTGATTTTATAAATATTTTGTTATAAAACATCATACCTTACTACTAACTAATAAAAATAATTAATTAACACAGGTGGAAAGCATAATTTTTATGGACACTAAATTTATGACTAAAAATAATACTGAAAAAAATAATATAGGCTTTCCTAAAAACCAAGGTCTTTATGACTCATCAAAAGAACATGACTCATGTGGCGTTGGTTTTATTGTTGATACAAACAATAATGCCTCGCATGATATCGTAAGCAAAGGTCTTTCTATGCTTTGCAATTTAGAGCATAGAGGAGCAGTTGGCGCTGACCCTAAGGCAGGAGATGGATCTGGTATTTTAATTCAATTACCCCATGAATTTTTTAAAAAAGAAATTAGCCATTTTGATTTGCCAAATAAAAATGAATACGCTGTCGGCGTTTTATTTATAAAAAAGAACGATAACTTAAAAGACAAGATCTTAAAAAAAATTGAAGATGTTTGCGATAGAGAAAATATACCTTTTTTAGGATGGAGATTATGTCCTACTTACGAAGAAGAATTGGGTTGGTCAGTCAAACCAACTACTCCTTATGTTTATCATTTATTTATTGGAAAACCAGATAATGCAATTGAACAGGATGATTATGAAAGAAAAATATATGTTTTAAGACAATGTATCGATAAAGAAATTATGACGATGGGTAATGAATATTATGATCAGTTTTATATTCCATCATTTTCTTCAAGAACAATTTTATATAAAGGTATGGTCCTATCTGATCAGGTAGGAGCAGTTGGAAATAAATTAGGTTTTTTTGAAGACTTATCTGATAGCTCAATTGTTTCATCCTTCGCCTTAATACATCAAAGATTTTCAACAAACACATTTCCAACATGGAGTCTTGCTCAGCCATTTCGTATGCTTTGTCATAACGGTGAGATAAATACATTAAGAGGTAACATTAATTGGATGAATGCTAGGCACAGTATTCTTAAGTCCGAAAAATTTTTAGAAGATATGGATAAAATTTGGCCAATAATTAAAGAAGGTCAATCTGATAGCGCTTCCTTTGATAATGCCTTAGAGCTTTTGGTCTTAGGCGGATATTCAATCTCGGAAGCTATGCTAATTATGATACCTGAAGCATGGCAAAATAATTCTTTAATGGATAAAAAACTTAGAAGTTTCTATGAATATCATGCTCCTCTAATGGAACCATGGGATGGCCCGGCAAATATTGCTTTTACAGATGGTAAGCAAATTGGGGCGATGCTCGATAGAAATGGTTTAAGACCTGCAAGATATTTAACAACTAACGACAACAAAGTAATCTTTGCATCTGAAATGGGCTTAATACCTGTTGATGAGAAAAATATTGTTTCAAAATGGCGTCTGCAGCCCGGTAAAATGCTTTTAATTGATCTTGAAAATAAATCAGTTGTTGATGATGACACAATTAAGAAAAATATTTCTGAAAAAAATGATTGGGAGAAAATGGTCCAGCTTAGTCAGATTGATCTAGATAATATTTCTCCATCTGACAAAAATATAAGAGTTGAAAATGCATTATCTCAATTCGAACTCTTAAAACTAAATGGCTATACACAAGAAGATGAGAGTTTTTTGATGAATCCTATGGCTCATAATGGAGCAGAAGCAACAGGATCAATGGGTACTGATACGCCTATCTCCGCATTATCAAATAAATCGAAGCTTCTTTACACTTATTTTAAACAAAACTTCGCTCAAGTAACTAATCCACCTATCGATCCAATCAGAGAAGAGATAGTAATGTCTTTGGTAAATTATATTGGAAAAAGAGGCAACATACTCGATATCAATTCAAGCGATTATTCAAACTGCATAAAGGTCAATCAACCAATTCTAAAAGAAAAAGAACTTAACAAAATAATTTCATTTGCAAAAAGTAATTCAAAAACTTTAAAGCATAAGGAATTAGATATAACTTTCAAAAAAAATGCAGGTGAACAATCTCTTCTAAAAAAAATAGATGAGCTTTCCGAAGAAGCTGAAAAACAGGTTAATGATGGCAATAATATATTAATCTTAACAGATAAAAATATATCTAAAGAAAATATTTCTATACCGGCTTTATTGGCTGTTTCTGCGGTTCATCATCATTTAATTAAAAAAGGTTTAAGAACTTCAACAGGGCTAATTATTGAAACTGCTGAAGCAAGAGAAATTCATCATTTTTGTTGCCTTGCAGGATACGGAGCAGATGCAATTAGTCCTTGGCTTGCTTTAAGACAAGTAAGAAATTTGGCTCCAGATTTAGAGGAAATATCTGAAGATAATTATATTAAAGCATGCGGAAAAGGTATGTTAAAAGTTATGTCAAAAATGGGTATATCAACATATCAATCTTATTGCGGCGCCCAAATTTTTGATGCAATTGGATTGTCATCAGATTTAATAAATAAATATTTCTTTGGAACAGCTTCTAAAGTTGAAGGAATAAACCTTGACCAAATTGAAGAAGAGACAATACGAAGACACAAAAAAGCATTTGAAAATATACCTGGCCAAGGATCAATGCTGGAAGTGGGTGGTGAATATGCATTAAGGATTCGTGGTGAAGAACATGTTTGGAATAACGATACAGTTAGGGACCTTCAACATGCAGTACGCGCTAATAGTTTCGAAACATATGAAAACTATGCGGAGCAAATTAATGAACAAGATAAAAAGCTTATGACTTTAAGAGGATTGTTTACATTCAAATCTCCTGAGATTTTCGGAAGATCCGCTATAGATATTGAGGAAGTTGAAGAGGCAAAGAATATTGTCAAAAGATTTGCTACAGGAGCTATGTCTTTTGGATCGATAAGTAGAGAAGCTCATACTAATCTTGCGATAGCAATGAATAGGATTGGAGGAAAGTCAAACACAGGTGAAGGTGGAGAAGAAACCGATAGATTCAATCCTATGGATAATGGTGACTCAATGAGATCAGCTATTAAACAAGTAGCTTCTGGAAGATTTGGTGTTACTGCCGAGTATCTATCAAATTCAGATATGATCCAAATTAAAATGGCTCAAGGAGCAAAACCAGGCGAAGGCGGGCAACTACCTGGTCATAAAGTTGACGAGACAATAGCAAAAGTTAGGTACTCTACTCCTGGCGTTGGATTAATATCTCCTCCTCCGCATCATGATATTTATTCTATCGAAGACTTAGCTCAGTTAATTTACGATTTAAAGAATGCTAATCCTAAAGCAGCAATTTCAGTTAAACTTGTTTCAGAGGTAGGCGTTGGTACTGTAGCTGCAGGCGTGTCTAAGGCAAAAGCAGATCATGTGACAATATCTGGCTTTGAAGGAGGAACTGGCGCTAGTCCATTAACTTCAATTAAACATGCAGGAAGCCCATGGGAAATTGGACTTGCTGAGACTCATCAAACTCTTGTTCTTAATGGCTTGAGATCGAGAATAGCTGTTCAGGTTGATGGTGGATTAAGAACCGGAAGAGATGTAGTTGTTGGGGCTTTATTAGGTGCAGATGAATTTGGCTTTTCGACAGCTCCATTAATTGCTTCAGGATGTATCATGATGAGAAAATGCCACTTGAACACTTGTCCGGTAGGTATTGCAACACAGGATAAAGAGTTAAGAAAACTCTTTAACGGCCAGCCAGAACATGTAGTCAATTACTTCTTTTTTGTAGCTGAAGAGGTAAGAAAAATTATGGCTGAATTAGGATTCAAAGATTTTAATGATATGATTGGTCAAAGCGAGGTCTTAGAAACAAATCAAGCTATCAAGCATTGGAAGGCAGAAGGTCTTGATTTTAAAAACTTGTTCTTCAAAGCGAAAAATTGGGAAGGCGAAGACAATTATAATAGTAAAGAACAAGACCACAACATATATGAAATTTTAGATAGAGAATTTATTGATAAAGCTAAAACAGCAATAAATAATCAAGAACCAATTCAAATTCAAAGTGATATCAAAAACACTGATAGGTCTACCGGAACTATGCTCTCTCATGAAGTAGCAAAGAAATATGGTCATGCTGGATTAGCGCATGACACAATCAATATACAACTTACAGGGACAGCTGGACAGAGCTTTGGTGCTTTTCTAGCAAAAGGCGTAACACTAGATTTAGAAGGTGAAGCCAATGATTATGTAGGAAAAGGTTTGTCGGGCGGAAGAATTGCTATACGCCCTTCCCTAGTATCATCAATAATTCCAGAAGAAAGCATGATAGTAGGTAACACTGTTCTCTATGGAGCTATTGAGGGTGAATGCTATTTTAGAGGTATAGCAGGAGAAAGATTTGCTGTAAGAAATTCTGGTGCGACAGCTGTTGTTGAAGGTGCTGGTGATCATTGTTGCGAATATATGACTGGTGGTGTTGTAGTAGTAATAGGTGATGTAGGTAGAAATTTTGGAGCTGGAATGTCTGGAGGTATTGCATATATTCTTGACCCAAATGATCAACTTCAAGATCTATACAACCCTGAAATGATTGAGCTAGAAACAATTACTGAAGATAACAACATTAATAACGACAAACTTCTAGATAATCATCTTTTCAACGATATGAATAGATTAAACAAATTAATTAAAAACCATTTGCATTATACGAATAGTAAAAAAGCATCAGAAATATTAGATAATTTTTCAAATTATCTTCCTCTATTCAAAAAGGTAATGCCGGTTGAATATAAAAAAGTATTAATGCAAAACTTTGAAAAAAAACAAGAAGAAGAAAGAGCATAAAGGATTAAAAATGGGAAAAGTTACGGGTTTTATGGAAATCAGAAAAAAAGATAGAAAATATCTTGATGTTGACTCTAGAATAACAAACTACAATGAGTTCGTTGTCCCGCTTACAGACGATGAGACTAAAGATCAAGCTGCTCGATGTATGGATTGTGGTGTTCCATATTGTCATTCTGGTTGCCCAGTTAACAATCAAATACCTGACTGGAATGATCTAGTTTATTCTGATAAGTGGGAAGAGGCCCTTAATAATCTTCATTCTACAAATAATTTTCCTGAATTTACAGGAAGAATATGTCCTGCTCCTTGTGAAGCATCATGTACTCTAAATCTATATGAAGAACCTGTTTCCATAAAAACTATAGAGTGTTCAATTATTGATACTGGATATAAAAATGGTTGGATTGTACCTGTTATTGCAGAAAAAAAGATAGATAAAACTGTGGCTATTATTGGGTCTGGTCCTGCTGGTATGGCATGTGCCCAGCAATTAGCTAGAGCTGGTTATAGTGTAACTGTATATGAAAAAAACGAAAAAATTGGTGGGCTTCTTAGATATGGAATTCCAGATTTTAAAATGGAAAAACACCTTATTGATAAAAGAGAAGATCAAATGTCAAAAGAAGGTGTTAATTTCAAAACTGGAGTAAATGTCGGAAGGGATATTAGTGTTGATGAAATTAAAAATCAATATGATGCAGTGGTGTTAGCAGGTGGCTCAGAATATCCAAGAGATTTACCTATTGAAGGTAGAGAGTTAGATGGCGTTCATTTTGCTATGGATTTTCTTCCTCAACAAAACCGAAGGGTATCAAACGAAGCCAATAGTTTTTCAAAAGAAATATTAGCTAAGGGTAAAGACGTGATTGTTATCGGTGGTGGTGACACTGGTTCCGATTGTATAGGCACATCAATAAGACAGGGCGCAAAGTCAGTGACGCAATTAGAAATTATGCCTATTCCGCCGGAAGAAGAAGATAAAGGTTTAACTTGGCCAAACTGGCCATTAAAACTAAGAACTTCATCAAGCCAAGAGGAAGGTGCATTAAGAGACTTTTCTGTTTTGACAGAATCAATTGAAGGCGAAAATGGAGTTGTAAAGGCAATTAATTGTGTAAAGGTTAATGATAAAATGAAACCAATAAAAAATAGTAATTTTAAATTAAAGGCTGATCTAGTTTTATTGGCAATGGGCTTTATACATCCAACACATATAGGAATGATTGAAGAACTTGGCGTTGAAAAAGATTCAAGAGGTAATGTCCTTGCAAATACATCAGATTATAAAACTAGTATTGATAATGTTTTCTCTGCAGGTGATATGAGAAGAGGACAATCACTAGTTGTTTGGGCAATTCGTGAAGGTCGCCAATGCGCAAGCTCAGTTGATCTATTTTTATCAGGGGAAAGAAACTTACCCTTCTAAAATGAATACCTTAAAAGATCTTCCACAACCTTTTCAAGGTCACTTAAGGAACTGCATGCTTTTGCTTTATGACAATATGGTGCATATCTATTCATCTCAGAGTCACCAGTTCCCCATAAAGTTTTCGGTTCTGGATTTAGAAAAATAATTCTTTTTGATTTTTCATGTAATGATTTTAAAATATCTGTCCTTGGATCACCAAAATTTGAACGGCCATCACCTAAAATAATTAATGTCGTTTTTCTATCAATATCATTTTCAATAAAACCTTCTAAATCACTTAATGATTGGCCATAATCAGTTGAACCTCCCCCATGTAAGATTAAGGTTTCTGCTGCTGCATCTTCTATATCCTTTGCATCAAAAAGGTCAGTTACTTCTCCAGCTTGATTAGAAAAAGCAAAAGAACGAATATTGGGCAAAACTTCTGATAAACTATATAAGAACATTAAAAAAAATCTTGCAACATTTGCTACTGATCCAGATACATCACAAAGGGCAATCACTTTTGGACGATCAACTTTTTTTCTTTTCCATAAAGTTTTAAAAAGTAATCCGTCATGTTGTTGATTTACTCTTAATGTTGAACGAATATCCAAAACACCTCTATTTGCTTTTCTTTTTTTTCTTGAATGTAATGCAATTAAACGCTTCGCCATCTTCCTTACAATACCAGTCATTAATACAAAATCAGACTTATCTACCTGACTTAATCTAACTTGGGAAAGAGCATCTTCTCTTATTTGTTTTCCAGATTCAGATGTTCTTAACTTGAGTTGATGTTCGACATAATCTCTAATCTCAAGACGAATGCGTTCCCTTACCTCTTTTAAATCCTCTTCTCTGTTATGGTTACCTTCTTTTGAGGCTTGGAAAATGTCATTATTGAGTTTTTCAAGACCCATAAACTCAAGTATTTTTCTTGTAAACATTCCTGTTTGTGTAAAAAGTTTAATATCCTTTAAACCTACTTCGCTAGCAGCATTTGCCAAAGAAGTCATTAAGGCAGTTTTATCTGATGTTTTAAATAAAGATTCCAAATCATTATTGGGCTGAGATTCATGAATTTCATCAGAAATAGTTTTTTCATCAATCTCTTCTTCCGAAAGATTATCAATATTCATAAAATCTTCTTTGAAAAAATTATCAAAACAATCAGCAAAAATTTCTTTCTCCCGCATGCTCTTAGCAAGCGATTGAGATAAGCTCTGTTTTAATAAATTTTTATCTTCAAGACCAATAAGTGAAGACACTCTCATAGCATCGATAGTTTCTGATGAAGATATCCTTACATCTGATAATCTTAAAACCTTAATAAAATCTCTTAAAAAATCGACCATGCTTTATTCTTTAAGTGTTACCTTTTCTAATCATAGCCTCTATCTCAGAGTCAGCAGAATCGATATCACTTTGAAACTTTAATAAAACATTTAGCGTTTCTCTAACAAGATTTGCATCAAGAGATTTCACATTTAAAAGAACTAGTGACTTTGCCCAATCAATTGTCTCTGCTACTGATGGTAATTTTTTTAGATCCAGATCTCTAAGATTTTGAACAAAGTTTACCAATTCTGTTTTAAGGTTTTTTTCGATATCTGGAACTCGCGAAGCAATAATTTGTTCTTCTAATTTAGCATCAGGAAAAGGAATATATAAATGCAGGCACCTCCTTTTTAGAGCATCGCCGATCTCTCTTGTGTTATTTGAAGTTAAAAAAACAATTGGCTTAACTTTTCCTTCTATTGTACCAATCTCTGGAATTGACACCTGATAATCAGATAAAATCTCCAAAAGGAAAGCCTCGAACTCATCATCAGACTTATCAATTTCATCAATTAATAAAACCGCACCTTCATCATCACTAACAGCCTTTAATAGCGGTCTAGGTTCTAAAAATTTATCTGAGAAAAAAATATCATCAAAATTATGTAAACTTTCTATTGAGCTTTCAAGGCCACTAGTATCAGAAATAATATCATTTAATTTATCTTTTAATACTTGAGTATATAAAAGTTGCTTTCCATATTTCCACTCATACAAAGCTTTAGCTTCATCAAGTCCTTCATAACATTGCAACCTTATTAATGATTTACTCATCCAACCTGCAGTAGCTTTTGCTAATTCAGTTTTACCGACTCCTGGAGGTCCTTCAACAAGTATGGGTTTATGCAAATTTTGACTTAAAAAAATAGCTGTAGCTATCTGATTATTACAAATATAACCTTCACTTTCGAATTTACTCTGTATTAACTCAATGCTCTTTTTTGAATTTTTTGTTGAAGATAGCTTTGCTTTTGCCACTTAAATCTCCTATTGTTTCTTACTTATGAATTTGGATAGCATATACATATTTACGATTGGTGAAAGGAAAAAATATGACTTCAATAAATGATGTAACAACAATTGAGAAAGATGGAAATATTTCTATAATAACTCTAAATTCACCTCCAGTGAATGCATTATCTGCTCCTGTAAGAGAAGGTTTGCATAAAGGAATTACCGAAGCAAGAAATGACGGAGAATCAGAAGCAATTATAATAATATGTGAGGGAAGAACTTTTATAGCTGGAGCAGATATTTCTGAATTTGGTCAAGAGCCAAAAGGACCTTCACTTTTTGAAGTTCAAGAATTTATTGAAGATTCTAATAAACCAGTTATTGCAGCAATTCATGGAACAGCCTTAGGCGGTGGTCTAGAAGTTGCTCTTACATGTCATTATCGTATTGCTGTTCCCTCAGCAAAATGTGGTTTACCTGAAGTAAATCTTGGTTTACTTCCTGGAGCAGGAGGAACTCAAAGACTTCCAAGAGTTGTTGGAGTAGAAAAAGCTCTTCAAATGGTTACATCAGGTCAACATATTCCTGCAAAACAATGTTTAGAAATGGGTTTAGTTGATGAAATTGCTGCTGAAGATGGATTAAGAGAAGGCTCAATTAATTTTGCTAAGAAAATAGTTTCTGAAAATCGTCCATTAGTAAAAATTAGTGAAATGAACGACAAAGTTGAAGCCGCTAGAGGCAATGAAAATATCTTTACAGACTTTAGAGCATCAATAGCAAGACGGGCACGTGGTTTTCTAGCTCCAGAATATAATATTCAATGTATTGAAGCAGCAGTTAATAATTCTTTTGATGAAGGCATAAAGATAGAAAGAAAACTGTTTATGGAGCTTGTAACTGGAACTCAATCGGCTGCTCAAAGATATGCTTTCTTTGCTCAAAGACAGGTAGCAAAAATTCCAGATATTGAACCTGATACTGAAATTAAACCTTTTTCATCTATAGGAGTTATTGGCGCAGGTACAATGGGCGGCGGTATATCAATGAATTTTGCCAATGTAGGTATACCAGTAACTATTATTGAGCAAAGTCAGGAAAATCTTGATAAAGGTTTAGGTATTATTAGAAAAAATTATGAAAATACCGCTAATAAAGGAAGAATAACTTTTGAAGATGTTGAAAAAAGAACAAATCTTATAAAGGGTTCCACAGACATTAATGATTTGTCGAATTGTGATCTAATAATCGAAGCAGTATTTGAGAATATGGATTTAAAAAAAGATATTTTTAAAACATTAGATAATATTGCTAAGAAAGGAGCAATTTTGGCAACAAATACATCAGCTCTTGATGTTAATGAAATTGCCGCACAAACAAGTAGACCTGAAGATGTTATAGGGCTTCATTTTTTTAGCCCAGCAAATGTAATGCGTCTTTTGGAAATTGTTAGAGGGGAAAAAACATCAAAATCAGTTGTAGCAACATCGATGAAGATGGCTAAAAGTATTGGAAAAGTTGCAGCAGTAGTTGGTGTATGTCCTGGTTTTGTTGGTAACAGAATCCTTGCACAAAGACAGAGAGAGGCTAATAAATTGATTTTAGAAGGAGCTATGCCTTGGGAAGTAGATGATGCTTTGTTTGATTTTGGTTTCCCTATGGGGCCTTTTGCAATGTCAGATCTGGCTGGACTTGACATTGGCTGGGACGAAGACTTATCAACTGGTGATACGTTAAGAGATAAATTATGTGAAGCAGGAAGGCTTGGACAAAAAACTGGTAAAGGTTTTTATATATATGATGAGAAAAGAAACAAATCTCCTGATACAGAAGTTGAAAAATTAATTATCGAGTTTTCTGAAAAGCATCAAATTAAAAGAAGGGAGATAAGCAAAGAAGAAATTCTAGAGAGATGTTTGTACCCTATGATTAATGAAGGTTTCAAAATTTTAGAAGAAGGAATGGCTATAAGAGCAAGTGATATTGATATAGTTTGGATCAACGGATATGGATGGCCAATGTATGAAGGTGGACCAATGTTTTATGGTCAGTTAATTGGCTATGATAAAATTTTGAAGTGGCATAAAGAAATGGAAGAAAAATTTGGCTCAGATTTTTCACCATCACCATATTTGGAAAAAGTTGTTAATGAGAAAATTAATTTATTTGGCTAATAAATGAAAATTTCAGTGATTGGATGTGGTTATGTAGGACTTGTTTCTGGTTTTTGCTTCGCAGATTCCGGTCATAAAGTAACTTGTATTGATAATAATGATCAAAAAATTAAATTACTAAAAGATAATAAAGTTCCAATTTATGAGCCTGGCCTTAATGAGCTATTATTGAAGAATATAGAAAATGGTAATTTAGCTTTTGAATTAAATATAAGCGAAAATATTAAAGACTCAGAGATTGTTCTAATTGCGGTTGGAACTCCTACAGGTAAGAATGGAGATGCAAATTTAACCTTCGTATATCAATGTGCAAGAGAAATTGCAGAGTTTATTTCTCCAAATACACAAATAATAATCAAATCTACTGTACCTGTAGGTACTTGTGATGAGGTTGAGAATATAATTAAAGAGAATTGTATACATTCAGAATTTTCAGTAATTTCTAATCCAGAATTTTTGAGAGAAGGAAATGCTATTAGTGATTTTATTAATCCAGATAGGGTTGTAATTGGCACCGACGATCAAACTAACAAAAGAATAATGATTAATCTTTACAAAAGCATTACCAATGAAGATAAAATATTATTTACTTCAAGAAGATCATCCGAACTAATCAAATACGCAAGTAACTCAATGCTTGCGATGAGAATAATATTTATTAACGAAATTGCAGATCTTTGTGAAAAGATTGGTGCGGATGTAACTGACATAGCAAAAGGCATTGGATTAGATAAAAGGATTGGTCCACATTTCCTTGAGCCTGGACCAGGATTTGGAGGCTCATGTTTTCCAAAAGATGCTAGGGCGTTAATTGAATCGGGGAAAAAATATGATGCACCTCAAACATTACTTGAAAGTGTAATATTAGGTAATGAAAATAGAAAAAAAAATATAAGTAAAAAAATCTTAAATAAATTAGATAAACAAACTGAAAATCAAATAGGAATACTTGGAGTAACTTTTAAAGCAGAAACAGATGATATGAGAGAATCTCCAAGCCTTATAATAATTCCAGATCTTCAAGAAAATGGAATGAATATTTCGGTCTACGACCCTGAGGGAGAAAAGGAAGCATCAAAAATTCTTAAAGATGTAAATTGGAAGAAATCAGCTTATGAAGCTGCTGAAAATGTTGATTGCCTTGTAATTTTAACGGATTGGGAAGAATTTAAAAATTTAGATTTAGATAAAATAAAAAATTCAATGAAAAGACCTTTAATATATGATTTTAGAAATATCTTTGATCCTGATATGATGACAGAACTAGGTTTTGAATATTTTTCTATAGGCAGAGGATAAAATGTCAGAGATACAAAAAGTAGCAAAAAAAGTTCTAAAAGACGAAAGTGAAGGAATTGAACTTTTAAAGGATTTTTTTGATGATAATTTTTCTTCCGCTGTAAAAAAAATTATAGAAATAAAAGGTAAGGTGATCGTTACCGGTGTTGGAAAATCAGGTCATATAGGTAAAAAAATTTCTGCAACATTGTCTTCTACAGGAACACCATCATATTTTGTTCATCCAACTGAAGCCAGTCATGGTGATATGGGTATGGTAGGAAGTGAAGATATTATTTTTGCGATATCTTGGTCTGGCGAAACATCCGAGCTTAGCGACATCATTCATTTTTCAAAGGAAAATAAAATAGGTTTAATTAGTTTAACATCATCATCAAATAGTTTGCTCTCACAATCTTCTGATATATCACTAATTTTACCTAAAGCAACTGAAGCCTGTCCAAATGGATTAGCTCCTACTACATCTACAACAATGCAGTTAATTGTTGGCGATGCCATAGCTATTTGTCTTCTAAATGAGAGAGGTTTTGATAAGGATAAGTTTAAATCACTTCATCCCGGTGGGCAGTTAGGTGCAGCCTTATTAACATTAAAAGATATTATGCATAAAGAAGAGTCTATTCCCTTACTTCAATCAGGGACTGATATGTCTGAGGCTCTAATAAATATATCTGAAAAAGGTTTTGGTTGTGCAGGGGTAATAAAAGAAAATAAATTAATTGGAATTTTAACAGATGGTGACTTACGAAGGCATATGGGTCCTGAATTATTAAATAAAAGTGTAGACCAAATAATGAATTCAAAACCAAAAACTGTAAGCGAAAATATGTTGGCAAGCGAGGCATTAGGTCTTATAAATCAATTAGGAATCCAAGGACTATTCATAATCAATGAAAATAACAATCCTATAGGTTTTGTTCATTTCCATGATCTAATTAGACTAATAAAACAATAATAAAAAATTTAGAAAGAAAAAAATGAAGTTAAATAAGATAATTTACTTTCTCGCTATAATTTTTATTGTAAACCCAATATCACTTTACTCAAAAAATATTGAAGAAATTGTAGTAACGGGAACAAAAAATAAAACCCCAATCATTGATGAAACTGGAAATTTATCCTTTATAAATAGTGAGGAAATCAATTTTATAAGCCCTGATAATCCAAGTAATGTTCTAAATAGAATGCCAGGTATATTTATTAGCCAAGGTAGTGGTCAAGAGCATTTAACTTCAATACGATCTCCGGTCTTGTCTGGTGGTGCAGGAGCTGGAAGTTTCTTGTATCTAGAAGACGGTATACCTTTAAGATCTCCAGGATTTTCTAATGTTAATGGATTAATGGAGTCAACTATTGAGATTGGAGAAAGAACTGAAGTTATTAGAGGCCCTGGATCAGTTCTATATGGGTCTAATGCCGTTCATGGCCTTGTGAATATAATAACCGAAAAAGATAACCTTAATTATAATAATAAAATAAATCTTCGCGCTGGAAAAAATAAAATTATTTTTAATTCTAGCACTTATCGAAATCTAGATAATAGTGACATACTTTTTAATTTTCTTTGGAAAGAAGATAATGGTTATACAAATAACCACACTAACGAAAACTCAGATAAATTTGATAAACCGCATTATGGTCAACAGAAATTCTTAATTAGAATGAATACCCAAAAGAACGCAAAAGATTATATTTTTCTATTATCAGGGACTAACCTTAATCAAGAAACTATGGGTTACATAAAAGGTTACCAAGCATATAAAAATAAAGAAATTAAATATAAAAATCCCGACCCTGAAGCCTTTAGAGACACTTATAATATAAGATCTTATCTAAAAATCATTCAAGATTTCCAAAATGGCTCACTAAGTATAACGCCATATTTTAGGTACACTGATATGGATTTTAAAATGCATTTTCTTCCTGGAAAACCTCTAGAACAAAATAGCCATAAAAGTTTAGGGTTACAAACTATGTATCAGAGTTCATTTAATAATCATTTTATGACGATTGGTCTTGATTTAGAAATGACTGAAGGTGAATTAAGTGAATTCCAAAGCGCTCCAGATGTCTCTTTTGGTCCTAGATTAGCTTATCCTAAAGGTGCACATTATGATTATGATATTGATAGTCAGATTTTAGCTGCTTTCGTAAACATAGAATGGAACCTCTCTGAAAAAACAAAAGTAGTAACTGGTATACGAGGTGAAAAAGTTGAATACGAATACAAAACAAATATTGAACCAGGAACTAAAGGTAGAATTCAAGTATCACCTAATAGAGATGATGATTTCACTGAATTTTCACCAAAGTTAGCAATCAATCATAAAATAAATGATGAGCTAGCTCTTTTTGCCAACTACTCTCGTGGAAATAGAGCTCCACAAACTACAGATTTATATCGCATACAAAGTAAACAGATTCCTGGTGGAGCAAAATCTGAAAAACTTGATAGCATTGAAATTGGTATTAGGGGTGGTTTTAATATTTTTAATATAGAGCTAGTAGGCTTTGATATGAAAAAAGAGAATTATTTTTTTAGAGACTCACAAGGATTCAATGTAGAAAATGGAAAAACTACCCATAGAGGATTAGAAATTAATATCCTTGCAGAATTTAATGAGTTTTTCCAAATTGAAAATTCTACCAGTTTTGCAGAACATAAATATAATTTTGATCACTTACCAAATGGTATTAAATCTGGAAATCAGATTGACTCAGCTCCAGAACTTATAGCCAACACAAGATTTATTTATTCACCTAAAGAAGGAACAAGAATTGAACTTGAATGGGAAAAAATAGATAGCTACCCAGTAGATGAAAGAAATACTCATTTTTACAAAGGTCATAATGTTATTAACTTAAGAGCAAAAACACCTATTAATGAAAACCTTAGTATTGGTATTTATGTTAATAATGTCGCCGATAAACACTATGCAAATAGAGCTGATTTTGCCTTTGGAAGTTACAGATATTTCGTTGGTCAAAAAAGAGAATTCTATCTTATGCTAGAATCAAAGTTTTAAAATTATTAAATCAATCTTTAGGTTGCTTAACTATTCTTAAGTAAGGTTTTGGAGCTTTCCAACCTTCGGGAAATTTATTTTTTGCATCTTCATCATTTACTGCTGGAACTATTATTACATCATCGCCATTTAGCCAATTTGCTGGAGTGGCAACTTGATGCTTTGCTGTAAGCTGACATGAGTCAAGCAATCGTAAAACTTCATCAAAATTTCTACCTGTACTCATTGGATATGTGATCATTGCTTTTATTTTTTTATCAGGGCCAATAATAAAAACTGATCTAACTGTTGCATTATCAACTGCAGTTCTTCCTTCCGATGTAGAGCCTTCAGTTTCCGGTAACATGTCATATAATTTCGCTATTTTTAATTCTGGATCTCCTATCATCGGAAAATTAACTCTATTACCTTGAGTTTCTTCAATATCAATTGCCCATTCTCTATGATTTTCAACAGGATCAACACTGAGACCAATAATCTGACAGTTTCTGTCATCAAAGGCTGATTTTAAACCGGCAACATAACCTAGTTCAGTCGTACAAACTGGTGTGAAGTCTTTTGGATGAGAAAATAATACAACCCAACTGCCCCCTGCCCAGTCATAAAAATCTATTTTTCCTTCTGTAGTTTCTGCCTCAAAATTTGGTGCATCAGAATTTATTCTTAAAGACATTTTTTCTCCTAAAACAAATCAGCTCTTAAATTTTTTTATTATTTTTATTAGTAAATGTGCAATCGGAAAATATTTTCAACGAAAGCCATATTATATATATAATTTTTAATAAATTTTTTTCAAGTACTTTTAACCTTGAGGGTATGAAATTCCAGTTCCACCTAGACCACAATAGCCATTTGGATTTTTAGAAAGGTATTGCTGATGGTAATCCTCTGCATAGAAAAAATCATTTCCTTGCGTAATATCTGTCGTAATATCAGAAAAACCATTTTCTTTTAGTTGTAAATTAAAGACCTTCAAAGACTCATCTGCCAATGTTTTCTGTTTACTTGAATGGGTAAAAATTGCTGACCTATATTGTGTTCCTATATCATTTCCCTGCCGCATTCCTTGTGTAGGGTTGTGTGACTCCCAAAAAGTTTTCAATAAAATATTATAATCTACTAGACTAGGGTTATAAAAAACTCTAACTGTTTCAGTATGACCTGTTAACCCTGAACATACCTCCTCATATGACGCATTGGGTGTGAATCCTCCCATATAACCGACTGCAGTTGAATAAACATTTTCAACTTCCCAAAATTTTCTCTCGGCACCCCAGAAGCAACCCAAAGCAAAATCAGCTATTTCGATATCATCTTTAAATGGTGGCTTTATTCGATTACCATTTACAAAATGAAGATCACTTACTTCAATAGGAATATCCCTTCCTGGTAGAGCTTGATCTGAAGTGGGTAATGGTAATTGCATTTTAAAATCTTATAATATTAATTAAAATTTATCAAAAAAAATCAGGATAATAAACCCTTAGAAATAGCAAGTTCCCTTATGTCTTTTTCTGTACGCGGGCCTAAAACAGAAATAACTTTAGAAGATAAATAGGAGCCTAAATTAGCACACTCATGGTGACGCATATTTTTACTTAAACCATATAAAAAGCCTGCAGCATATAAATCCCCTGCTCCTGTTGTATCAACTAATTTATCAGGAGGGTAAGCTACTACCTCATCAGTTTGAGAGTCGGAAATAACTATAGAGCCATTGTGACCACGTGTGATAATAGATAATTTTAATTGAGATCTAGAAGCTGAAATTGCATCAGATAAAATCTCTGTTTTAAATAGAGCCTTAAACTCATCTTCATTACCAAAAACGATATCTACATTCTTTGTTAGATCTAAAATTTCTTCATGCCATTTAGTTACACAAAATGAATCAGATAAGCTAAGAGCGGTTTGAATATTATTCTTTTTAGCTAATTCCAAAGCTTTTTTACATGAAGACTTAGCTAAATCTTCATCCCATAAATAACCCTCAAGATAAACTATTGCTGAATTTGCAATACTTTCTTCATTAACCTCATCAGGAGATAATTGAGAAGCAGCACCTAAATAGGTTCTCATTGATCTTTGGGCATCAGGAGTTACATAAACTAGACATCTTCCAGTATCTAATCCTGTCTCGGAGGGGTTTGATGTAAACTTTACACCTGCATCATCCATATCTTTGATATACTCAATTCCTAAAGCGTCATTTTTCACCCTTCCAATGAAGGCTGAAGACCCTCCCAAAAATGAAAATCCAACAGCCGAATTTGCAGCGGATCCTCCTGAAGCAACTTTATTATCTGGAATTATAGTTTGTAATTTTTCAATTTCTTCTTTTTCAACGGGTCTCCATGATCCTGGCTCAATACCCTGATTATTCATAAACTCAAAACTTACATCTGCTAAAATATCAACAATTGCATTACCAACAAATAAACAATCATATTTCATAAAAATCATCCTTACCGGCAAGCATCATTTTTAATTTGCCAGTTATCAACCCAAGAATATACATCCTCTAAGAAAGAACACTTGTTATTAACTTTAAGAGACCTTTCATCATTTTCAAAAATATTTACAAGTTTATCATGAGGAGCATATCCATTACTCATCCTTGGTGCATTTGATTGTTCAGTATCCAATATCATTATCCTATCTTTATTAATTCCGCCCTTAGGCCATTTATCCCACTGAACTGCATTTTCTAATTGAGCATTTGGATACCCAGCTTTAGCAAAATGTGCCCAATATTGCATAATTAATTTTGATAATTTTATTCTTTCAGACTCATTTTTCTTAGTAAATAAAAATCTAGTCTGTCTTCCAAAATCAAAATCGCCCATTACAAATGGAATTTCTAGGCCATGTCCAGCGCCTAATAAAAAAGAAAAATCCATACCCAAAATACTTGGTTGTTCATCCCAATCAAATCTATAGGCGTAAACATTTGAATAGCCGCCATTCACTATTGCATCAGCAGGCGTATCTACAGCATTTGATCGCCAAGCTAAGCTCTGATAATCAGATTTAAGATCATAGAATAAAGGATCCTTAACTATAAAGGTAAGATTTAAAATATTAGTAACTAATTCTTCGTCAAAAAGATTAAATGTTTTATTTTCATCTTTATTGACACCAAGAATAATTGGAACATTTGCATGTCTATTTTTATCGCTTAGTGCAGCTAGAATACCATCTTTAGGTAAGACAAAATCATCTCCAATTATCCTTGCTAATTGTGTTGTGCCTTCCCAAACTTTACTCTTCGACCAATTTTTCATTAGGTCATAAGAATCCAAATTCATTAATTCTTTAATATTACCCGTCTCATGAAGATGAGTATTAATTATTCCTTCATTCAGCAGAGAATTAACAAATTCTTTTGTTGTCTTGTGTCTGTATCTATAATCTTTGCCCAGAGGATGAATGTTTCGATCTATCTCTTCAGCATCTTCTATTGAAGTGAGTGTAATTCCGCCTGATTGAGATATCGCTCGGTGAAATAAACCTTTAGCTAAAGGTGAAACATATAAGGCTATCACATTTTGACCGCCTGCACTTTCACCAAAAATAGTGATATTATTTTTATCACCGCCAAAACCTTCTATATTATCTCTTAACCATTCAAGCGCTTTAATTTGATCTAGTAGTCCAAAATTTGCTGAAGCATCAATACCATCTGATTTATTTCTTAGCTCTGGATGAGAAAACCATCCAAATAAACCTAATCTGTAGGAAATTGTTACCACTATTATATTTTGTGATGCCACAAATCTTTCTGGATTATATTCTGAGGTCATGCCACTGGTGTTACCTCCTCCATGAATCCATACCATCACCGGAAGTTTATTTATTTCTTTAGGGACAGAAGTTACATTATATGAAGGCGCATAAATATTTAGATACAAACAATCTTCATCACCAATTATATCTCCGGGTTTAGCTAGACCACCTCCAGTGAGAGATGATTGTATTTGTACGCAAGGGCTACCAAAATTTTTTGCCTCATAAACTTTATCCCAACTATTTACATTTCTTGGCGCTTTCCATCTTAATTTATCTACAGGAGCTTCTGCATAGGGCACACCAAACCATATGTGAATGCCTTCTTCACCTTCAATTCCTATAACGGGACCTGAGTTAGTTAATCGTAATGAGTCAGGTGATGTTTTGACAATATCACGAGATGGCCTTATGGAATCAATCGTTTCACAACTTGTGAGAAAAAAGATCGAGAGAAATATAGTGGTAAAAATATTTTTTTTCATTTTATTTTCCAATATATTAACAAATAATATAGATTAAATATAAATAAAGGTTTTTTTAGCTTAAAAGGGGAAGAGCTATGGATAAAAAAGTGGAAAAACAAAGAGCTTCATACAGAACAATGGCTGAGTCTACCAAGGAAGATTGGGAAATAATTGGTAACTACGCTACAGGATTTAATGCTGATTTACCAAATAGAATTCTTGATCATTTAAAGATGCTAAGTGGTGATCATGGTGGATTTGCCGTTGATAGATTAGAACACAGCTTACAAACTGCAACTCGAGCTTATAAAGATAATAGAGATGAAGAGTATGTAGTATGTGCCTTGCTTCACGATATGGGAGATATTCTTGGTTCATATAATCACGCTGAAATAGGTGCTGCTATTCTAAAACCATTTGTTTCAGAACAAAATCATTGGATGCTTAATCATCACGGCATTTTTCAAGGATATTATTTTTTTGAACACCTTGGTTTAGATAAAGATATGCGGGAACAATTTCGAGGTCATGAACATTTTGAATACACGGCTCAATTTTGTCACCTTTATGACCAATGTGCATTTGACAAAGATTATGAATCTATGCCTTTAGAAGCATTTGAACCAATGGTCCAAAAAGTCTTAGCAAAACCAAAAGCTTCGATATACAAAGGTAGAAACTATTAAAACCTAAAATAATCAATGCAAAGAATAATCTCATCAAGACTTGCTTGGACTGCAGCAATTTTACTAACTGCAATTAATACTTATTCATTTGCTGATAGGCAGCTTCCATCAATCATGATACCCGAATTGAAAGCTGAGTTACTTTTAACAGATGCTCAGATAGGGTTTCTTTTTGGTACCGTTTTTGCAATATTTTTTGGAATAGCTACAGTTATTTTTGGAAGATTAGCTGATACTCCCTACAGAAAAAATGTCCTCATTTTTGCTATTATTATGTGGAGTGTATTGACAGGTCTTTGTGGAATTGCTCAACAATTTTGGGATTTAATAATATTTAGAATTGGAGTTGGTGTTGGTGAAGCGGCATTAGGGCCAATTGCATTAGTTGTATTTGCCGCATATTTTACAAAAGAAAAACTACCCTTAGCTCTTGGAATATGGGGAACTGGACCATTTTTAGGTTCTGCTCTTGCTGGCTGGGGTGGCGCTGCAGTAATCACAAATATGGATATTATAAAACCTTACATAGGTTTTTTATCTAGCTTCTCTGATTGGAGGATTACTTTCTTTTTATTTGCAATTCCTGGTTTACTATTCGCATTATTTTTGAAATTTTTACCCTTCCCCGAAACTAATATTGAAAAAACGGAATCAGCTTCATTTATGCCCTTTTTTAAAAAGGCTTGGAAATTTTTTCTTCTGATGTTTATTGGAGTAACAATAACGGGATTAGTTGGTTATTCAGTTTTAGCTTGGGGAATAGAAATGCTAGTAAGGGTACATGATATACCAAAAACAATAGCCGGACAAAATTTTGGTATTTTTAATATATTTCTTGGTATTGGAGGAAGCGTTGGTGCAGGAATCATAGCTAGTAATATGATTGTAAAAGGCACCATTAATGCGCATCTTAAAATAGCTGGTATTTTTGTAATATTATTATGGCTTTCACTTTTACTATTCACCCTATCAGATAATTCATTTTATTCTCAAATTGGTTTAGCAGGTATGATTTTATTTATGTCATGCGGACCTGGCTTATATGGTGCTGCATTTCAAAGTGCCTCACCTGTTAACCTCAGAGGAAGGACTGCATCAATCTATTATATAAGTGCAAATGTTATAGGTTTTGCTTTAGGGCCCTTTGCCTTAGGCTTCTTTAATGACTTCATATTTAATGCAGAAAATGGATATGACCAAACAGGTATAAGATATTCTTTGCTTTCGATCGGAATAATTTTATATCCAATTGCTGCTTTATGTTTTTATAAGGCTTCAAAATTATTCTTACCTCTCCAAGTAGAAGCTGAGCAATCATAAAATTAAGATATTGACCTTGTCTAAATGATCTAACAATATAGTTTTTTTAAGGACAAATTATGAAATACGAAACTCTAAAGTTTGATATAGATCAAGGTTTGGGAATTATTACTTTAAATAGACCTGAAGCAGCAAATGCTATTAATATTCCTATGGCTAAAGACCTTTTAAATGTTGCGATTGAATGTGAGGGAGGCGCTCCTGTAAGGTCACTTTTGCTCAAAAGTGAAGGTAAATTATTTTGCGCTGGAGGAGATCTCAAATTTATTTCTGAACTGGATAATATAAGATCTGGTCTTGCAGAAATGTTAGGTTATTTACATGCAGCTCTTGGAAAAATAGATCATCTTGATACACCCTTGGTAGGCGCAATAAGTGGAACAGCAGCTGGTGCTGGGTTGTCGCTTGTTTCAGCTTGTGATCTAGCAGTTGCTGGAGAAAGTGTTAATTTTACTATGGCTTATACAGCGGCAGGTCTTACACCAGATGCAAGCTCAACATTTCATTTACCTCGATCAATTGGAAAAAAAAGAGCTATGGAACTAATGCTTACAAATAGAGTTTTATCTTCAAAGGAAGCTCTAGATTGGGGATTAATTAATTCGGTAGTAACTGATGATAGTGTAAATGATGAAGCTGAAAAATTAGCGAGAAAATTAGCTAATGGCCCTACAAAAGCATATGCCGGAGTTAAAAATATGCTTAGACAAACATTTTCTAATGGATTGGAAACGCAAATGGAAGAAGAGTCACAAATATTTGCTCAACAACTTAAAGGAAATGATGGGATAGAAGGTATAAAAGCATTTACCGAAAAAAGAAAACCTGATTTTAAGGGAGAGTAAATATCATGACAGATATTTCTGAAAAAGAATTAGAGAAAAAATTTGTAGAAGTCCTTGGTAAAAAAATGGCTTATCATGAAAGAGGTGAAGGTAATCCAATAGTTTTTCAACATGGCAACCCGACTTCTTCATATCTTTGGAGAAACATAATTCCACATCTTGAGAATCAAGGAAGATGTATAGCTATTGATCTTATTGGAATGGGTGATAGTGAAAAATTAGAAGACCAAGGTGAAAATACATATTCTTATCATGTACAAAAAAAATATTTCGATGCCTGCTTAAAAGAACTAAATATAGATAATAATGTTATTTTTGTAATACATGATTGGGGATCATCACTCGGCTTCAATTGGTCATTTGAGAATCAAAATAGTGTTAAAGGAATTTGCTATA
This sequence comes from OCS116 cluster bacterium AG-435-F03, assembly GCA_003212795.1. Taxonomy (GTDB): domain Bacteria; phylum Pseudomonadota; class Alphaproteobacteria; order MED-G09; family MED-G09; genus AG-430-B22. The sequence goes on from QCOV01000003.1 coordinate 27,192, forward strand.
TGGAGGCTATAGTTCAAAATCTTATCTGGGATTCCTGGCCTGATGATGCGACATCAATTTTTCAAGGATTTAGATCAGAAGCTGGAGAAGATCTAATTCTTAAAAAAAATCTCTTTATAGAAGGTGTTTTACCAAGTGCAATTATTAGAGACTTAAGTGATAAAGAAATGACAGTCTATAGAAAACCCTTCCTAAATGAATTAGAAAGAAGACCCACACTTGATTGGCCAAGACAAATACCTATAAACGGTGAGCCTGAGGAGGTTTGCGCAATTGTTGAAAAATATTCTGGATGGATGTCAGAAAATGAAATACCAAAATTATTTATAAATGCTGAACCTGGGTCAATTCTTGTTGGAAAACAAAGAAATTTTTGTAGGGCATGGAAAAACCAAAAGGAAGTTACAGTTAAAGGAACTCACTTTATTCAAGAAGATTCTCCACATGAAATTGGTCAAGCAATCGCAGAATGGGTCAAAGTAATTTAATTTTTAAGTGAAAAAGTAAAATGTTCGAAAGAAAAAAACTCGATTGGGGGGAAGGCGAAACCTCATTCATTGAAATCTTTGATAATACAGATAAGCCAGGTTTTCAATTCGCTCATGCTACAGGTTTTAATGCTTTAACATATAAAGAATTATTAGAGCCTTTATCTGATAATTTCAATGTGAGAGCTGTTGATGCTAGAGGTCATGGCTTTACTAAGTTAAAGGCAAACCCACAAGATATGTATGACTGGAAAATTTATTGCGATGACTTAATAAAGTCAGTTGAACTATTTGTTGAAAAAACTCAAAAACCCATAATTTTAAGTGGTCACTCAATGGGTGCGGCTTCAGCAATTCAAGTCGCAGCTATTCGTCCTGACCTAGTAAGTGGATTAGTCCTAGTTGACCCAGTTTTAATGACTAATAAAATTAAAGTAATTTTTAAAATAGGCAGAAAGTACCCTCTTTTCAAAAACTTTCCTATCATTAAACAAGGTATGATGATGTCAGAAGCAACAAAAAAACGAAGAAGACATTGGAAAAATAAAGAGGAGATTTTTAACTCTTATAAAAATAAACTCATCTTTAAAACTTGGACTGAAACTACGATAAGAAATTATATTGAAGGCGGAACAGAGCTTATTGGCGATGAAACTCGTTTAACTTGTGATCCCTTATGGGAAGCTGCAACATTTTCATCATGGAAGCATGATGCTATGGGTTTAATAGATAAACTCAATTGTCCAATAACTCTTCTGCAAGCCGAATTTAATAGTACCGCAAGAGGTAATGGTCCAATAAAATTGATGCAGCAGGATAAACTTGGAGTTCATAAAATAGTAAAAGGTTCAACACATTTTTTACCAATGGAGTTTCCTAATATCATAAAAGAAGAAATAAATAGCCTCCAGAAACGAATAAATACCGAAAAAAAATAAACAATTTTCCTTCTACCCATTCATAGGTTATTATCTAAGTTGGAGGGTATAAATGGAGAATGATGAAATTACGCCTGCACAGGAGCCTATATTTGAAATAGAAGAGACTCCTTTTGTTCCAATTAGAAACAAAGAAATAGACTATATTGGTGCTTTAGAAGGTTTTGTGCTGGTTATTTTAATATGCATGATTTTACTTGGTATTGTTAAAAGGATGAATAATTAAAAAATAGAACTCTAGTCTTATTTTATTTTTTAAGAACGCATTTACCATTATTTAATACCATTACATTTCTGTCCCTAACCCAACACCTAAATGAAATAACATTATCATCTTTCCAAATTTCTGTGCTGATTTTTTCTCCAGGATAAACAGGAGAGGAAAATCTAACATTAAACTCTTCAATCAATGTACTATCATAATTACATACATTAGAAATTATCGTTCTACATGCAGTACCATATGTACAAAGACCATGTAATATTGGAGCATCAAATCCTGCAGCTTTTGCAATTTCTGGATCTGAATGCAAAGGATTTCTATCACCTGACAATCTATAAATTAAGGCTTGGTTTGGTTCAGTATCTGCAAAGAATTCATCATCTGATTTCCTATCAGGAATTTGGTGTGGCTCAGGAGCGCCATCACTCGGCCCACCAAACCCACCATCACCTCTAGCAAAAGTTGTTGAGCTCAATGTGCATAATAACTTTTCATTCTCTTTTAGCTTAATATCAGTTTCAGTAATAATTAAAGCTCCTTTTTCTTTCCCTTTATCAAAAACACCTTTTACAGATGAGTCTACAAGGATATCAGCAGCATACGGCAATGGTTCATACATTTTTAATCTTTGCTCTCCATGCAAAACAAGTAAATAATTTATTCCACTTTCGCGCATATTGCCCGCTCCCCAAGAAATTACTGTGGCCATTGAGGGAGCAGTCTTAAGATCCCTTTCATAAACAAATTTTAATTCTTCATTGTTTAATGGATCTTTACCAAAACCTACGCCCAAACCATAGAGCATAGTTTCCCTATCAGAATAAGAAAACTTCTGATTCTTAGTCTCAAGAGACATTATTTTATCATAATCAATAGCCATTTATATTCCCTCTATTTATTAATAATATTTGTAATGTATTAATTTTTATTAATATATTAATATGACAAAAATTTTTATATGGAGTCAATTATGTCAGACACAATTTTGAATAAAAAATTTGAATGTTTTGATTTAGAAATTGAAAATAAGATTGCTAAGTTAACTCTTAATAGACCAGAAAAACTTAACAGTATGATTAGATCCTTTTGGGATGAATTACCTGAAATTATCACTGCTATTGATCAAGAAGCACTTGCTAGGGTTATTGTTATTTCTTCGACTGGAAAACATTTTTCAGCAGGTATGGATCTTTCTGTCTTCTCACAAAATAATGTAACTAGCTCAGATAATAAAAATAAAAAAGAAGAAGGTCGTTTTAGAGGAAGCTTTTATAAGAACTTACTAAAACTTCAAGAAACATTTAGTTGTATAGATAATTCAAGAATTCCTGTTTTAATGGCATTGCAAGGTGGTTGCATTGGTGGTGCAGTTGATTTTGCCTCTGCATCAGATATGCGATACTGTACTGAAGATGCATTTTTCTGTATTCAAGAAATAAATATTGGAATGACTGCTGATGTAGGAACTTTTCCAAGGCTTCCATATTTAATTCCAATGGGTCTAGTAAAAGAACTTGCTTATACAGGGCGACGCTTACTTGCTGATGAAGCAAAAGAGTCAGGGCTTGTAAATAAAGTTTTTAAAAATCAGGAAGAGATGATGAATTATGTTATGGATATAGCCACTCAAATTGCTGAAAAAACTCCACTAGCAGTTTGGGGTTCAAAAGATATGATCAATTTTACTAGAGGAAGAACAGTAAGAGAAGGACTTGATCGTATAGCTTTATGGCAATCCGGTATGTATCATCCTAAATCTGATATGAAAGAAGCATTTGATGCGCAAATGGAGAATCGTGATGCAAAGTTTGAAGATCTTTATCCACTAAAAAAAGATTTTGGACTTTAGAATTTTTCTTTATAGGTAAAAAGCCAAGAAAAGTTCAAAGGTGTATCTGTATTGAATGAATTTCTTGATATTTCAACATACGACCCTAAAGCACCAGATTTTAAATCTTTAAACCATATGAACTCTAAACTGATATTTCTTTTTAGAGGTTCTAAGAAAATATTTTTTCTTTCATATTGAATATTTTTTTCTTTATCGCGACCAATAGGTAGGTTTAATTCAAGCTTTCCTTTTTCTGCATATGGCTTTTGTCTTATCAATATAGCAAAAGTATCATCCTCAAATAGAAATTTATTTTTCTGTAGACCAATATCAAAACTACTTTCATAAACACTTGATATGCTGCTTATATATAGATCTGATTTAACCGGTAAGATTCTAGAGAAATTAAAACTAGCAATTAATTCGTAGTTTCTTCTAAATTTATATGTATGAAAACTTGAAAAAAATAATGATTTAGCATTACTAATATCGCCAAAAGCACCTGTAAAAGAGTTAGAGAAGTATTTTTCTTTATTTATTAGAAATCCAAATGAATTTTTACTTTGATAGTTCTTTAGATTATCTTTTTCAAATGAAATATAAGAACCAAAAGATCTATTTTTTTTTGGTATTATAAAAGAAGGAAGACTTAACCAGTTTTCTTGTCTTTCTAAACCAGAAAAAAATGTCATACTTATATTTTTAGATATAAAATCAGAAGCCAAAGAAAAACTAAATCCATCTTCGGCACTTATCAACCATGGAATATCAAAAACATTATTACTCATAAAAGACCTAGATAATTTAAATCTTTTTTTAGGATCTAAAATATGGGCTGAAGGATTTAATCCATAATAAAGAGAAAAATTAATTAAATTACTTTTCAATGCAAAACCAGCGTCACTTAACCTTAATCCATTATAGCCATTAGAATTGGTTAAATTATTCCATGAAGAAAAAGTAAACATATTTTTTGATGACGACTGGTAACTATCTTTTTTTAAGCTTACCAACCTATCAAGCTGACTAAAATTTATCTTGGATTGAAAAAAATTAACTGCTGGTACAAAAAAAGGTGCACCTAATGCATCAAATAAAGCAATATGATCTTTTTGAAGTGAAATCTTTAAGCTATTTCCAAACGACATACCTGTTTTAAGATATGAGCCTTCTAAGGAAAAAGAATTAACTGAAGATAGGTTATCAGAATAGGCAGATAAAAAACCAACAGGTGAAACAGCTGCTCCAAGATCTAAAAGTCCTTGACCATAAGTAGCCTCATCAGCATATTCACCTTCCTTATTTGCAGTTTTGTAAAGTCTATCAATTATTTCTTTTGTTGATAAATTATCTTTAAATGCTCCCTTTAAAACAGCTAGTGCACCGGTAACATGAGGAGCAGCAAATGATGTCCCTGAAGCTAAAAGATAGGCTTCAGTTGGGTGATTTTTTAAATATTCAAGAACATCCTCATTAAGACCATTTTTTTCTTTCTCAGATAATGAAGCATATAAATTATTTGGAATTGCAACATTAATCCTACTACCTGGTGCAGCAATGCATGTATTTTTTACAACACCGCATCTATTTGACCAATCGGCAATTTTACCTTCTCTATCAACAGCTACAACAGCAATATTGTTATCGGCTAGTTCTGGAAAGTAGTAAGATAAACCAGCTAACCAGCCAGGATCCGCAGCATCAACTTTTTCTCCATTTGTATCTGTAATGCCGTTATAATTACCTGCAGACCAAACAAATATTGTTTCTTTATTTTTTTCAAGAGAGTTGATAAATTTTGGAAAATTAGATTCGAAAGTCTCTTTTGGGTAATCTGTAATTTGTCCGGTAAACCCAAAGCTATTATTTACTATGTCAGCTTTGCTCGATAATTCGTTATATAAATTTGCTTCAGATTGATCATAGTAAGACCAGTCATATTTTTGGATTGTTGTCGGAACATAATCTCCATCAGCTGGCGGGTCACCTAATTCAGTGGCAATAAATAAAATTTGTGACTCATAAGCTACTCCTTGCATATTGCTTGGTATATCTTTTGCATCTCTTCTTGCAGCTATTATTGATGCTGTAGCTGTACCATGAAACTTTTCCCATGGAGTTGGCTCTCTATCCCCAGAATAAGTTAAAATACTATCTGGATGCAATATTCCTTCTCTCAAAAACTCATGATGCCCCCAATCTAGTGCTTCATCTACTACTGCTACAGTTATACCCTCGCCTGTTGCACCAATTACATATGCGCTGGAAGCATTAATAAAATCTAAGCCCCATTGATTAAAATATTCCGGTGTTTCTATTTCTTTTAAATCCAATATAGGAAATAAGTTACTTGCAGACTCATCCTCCAAAACAGTTTCATTTGGAACTTCTGAAACAGGGACAACATTTGAACCCCCTCCTCCACAAGATGTTAAAAGAAAAACAAACAGAAGATATAATTTTCTAGAAATAAATAAGTTAAAAAATTTAGTCATTTAAAGCCCATATACTCATGACTTGAGAATTATTTTTTTTAATATCAGTAATAATGGTTTTTAAAAAAATTACCTTATTAGTTTTTTTGATTACCGCGTTTTTGATATTATAATCCTCTAAGTTATCAGAGATATTTAAAGATCCAATATCTATATTTATAGAAATTATTTTTGCACTAGGTGGAATATCGGTGCTCTTGAAAACTTCTTCTTCTGATAAAAATTTAAATAATTTTGAAGACTCATCATCCATAAATTCTGCCTCTTATTCAACTTTAATATAATGATTTGTTCTTAATATTAAAATTTATCGAAATTATGACCATCCTTAATATATTCTTCCATCATTTCTATAGCTTGATCGTCATTGGCAATAAGATTAGCAAAAAGATCACCCTCTTCATCAACACTTTCTTGAGTAGATTTATTCCAACTATTTTTTATTATTTGCTTAATAGATTGAAGTGCAAAAGGAGGTTTATCAAGAAACTCGGAGGCCATTTTCTTTGCTTCACCAAGAACATTCTTTTGAACGACATGATGAACTAATCCTTCTTCCTTAGCTTCCTCAGGATAAAAAGTTCTACCTCGTAAAACCCATTCTAATGCCTTTCCGGGGCCAACCAATCTTGCTAATCTAGTTGTACCTCCAGCTCCAGGTATTATTCCTACTAAGATTTCCATCTGCCCAATTGTATAGTCACCCTTTTCAGCTATACGAATGTCACAGGCTAAAGCTAATTCGCAACCGCCTCCTCCGCAATAACCATTAATTGCAGCAATAGTTGGCTTTTTCATATTGTCGATGTTTTCCCAAAACATTCTCAATGGTGCTCTTGTATGTCTAGTTTCATATAGCCCTTTCTTTCTTCTTTCTTTTATAACATCAGACATCGCTAGAATTTCTTCGACTGAAAAATGCTTAATAAAAACCCCTGGCATACCGCCAGTAAAAATGACAGTCTTAATGGAATCATCATTATCTAGATCTTCGATCATTGGTATTGTCTCAGCAATCATTTCAGATGTTAGAAAACCTTTTGGTGGATTATTAAAAGTAATAATGCCAATTCCATTATCTTTTTCACTTGTAACTAAAGACATAAAAACCTCATCAAATTTTGTTAACTTAAGGTTAACTCTTTTTAATTTTTTATCAAAACTAAATTAATGTTGTTGAATTGTATTTTTTTTAATTAACTATTGAAAAAAAAGTTTTTCTGTTCACAATACAGTTTAAATTTACTTAATATAAATATCCTTAGGAGATAGCGATGACTAGAGAAGCAGTAATAGTATCTACAGCAAGAACAGGTTTAGCCAAATCAGGTAGAGGCGGCTTTAATATGACGCATGGTGCCGCAATAGCAGGTCATGCAGTTAAGCATTCTATTGAAAGAGCAAACTTAGATCCTGCAGAAATTGATGATGTTATTATGGGATGCGGAACTCCTGAAGGTGCAACAGGCCAGAATGTTGGAAGATTGGCTGCTATTTGGGCAGGCTGTCCCGTAACTACATCTGGAGTTACAGTTAATAGATTTTGTTCTTCAGGTTTACAAACAATCGCTATGGCTGCCGGTCGTGTTGTAGCAGAAGGGGCTGATGCTGTGGTAGGAGCAGGCGTAGAATCGATTTCTATGGTTTCAATGCAGGGTATTAATTTAAAAGATATAACAGAAGAAAAGTTAATGGAATCCTATCCTGCACTATGGATGCCAATGATCGAAACTGCAGACATAGTAGCCAAAAGATATGATATTAGCAGAGAAAGCCAAGATGAATATTCGTTACAAAGTCAGCAAAGAACAGCTGCTGCTCAAGATGCTGGTTATTACGAACATGAAATTGTTCCTATGGATACAAAAATGAAAGTTGTTGATAAAGAAACTGGTGAAGAATCAGTGGTAGATTATACAGTCGATAGAGATGAGTGTAACCGACCTCAGACAACATTAGAAGGTTTAGCAGGTCTGCCTCCTGTTAGAGGTGAAGAGCATTTTATCACAGCAGGTAATGCGTCGCAACTATCTGATGGCGCTGCATCAGTTGTTGTTATGGACTCAAAACTTGCTGAAAAGAAAGGTCTAGAACCTCTTGGAGCTTTTAGAGGATTTGCTGTTGCCGGATGCGAGCCTGATGAAATGGGTATCGGTCCTGTATATGCGATCCCAAAATTATTGGAAAAAAATAACCTAACAGTTGATGATATTGATTTATGGGAACTAAATGAAGCTTTTGCAAGTCAGACATTATATTGTCGTGATAAGCTAGGAATTGATAATGACAAGCTTAATGTTAATGGGGGTTCAATTTCAATTGGACATCCATTTGGTATGACTGGAGCTAGACTCGTTGGTCACATTCTTCTTGAAGGAAAAAGAAGAAAAGCAAAAAATGTCGTTGTAACCATGTGTATTGGTGGTGGAATGGGTGCTGCTGGGCTATTTGAAGTATACTAGTTTAAGGTTCATCTGAAACCTTAATTACCAGCTTACCTGTATTTTCACCTGTGAACAATTTATTGACTGCACTTGGAGCATTTTCAATGCCTTCTACAATATCTACTCTATATTGAATTTTTCCTTCTGCCATCCATTTTGATAAAGCTTCTAAACTCTCAGAATATCTATCAAGATAATCGGAAACTAAAAAGCCTTTTACTGTTAATCTTTTCATTAATATATTTCTAAACATTTTTGGTCCGGGAGTGTCCCAGTCATTATACATTGAAATAAGTCCGCAAACGGGAATTCGACCATAATTATTCATAAGTGTAAGAGCAGCATCCAAAGTTTCACCCCCAACATTCTCAAAATATATATCTATACCCTCAGGACACTTTTCTTTTAGTGACTCTAAAATTGGTTCTTTTTTATAATTGATAACCTCATCAACTTTAAGATCATTTTTTAACCAGGCACATTTATCGTCATTACCTGCAATAGCTACCACGCGGCAACCCTTGATTTTAGCCAATTGACATACAATAGATCCTACGGCTCCTGCAGCAGCTGAAACAACAACTGTTTCATCCTCTTTTGGTTTACCAATATCAAGGAAGCCGAAATAAGCTGTTGGACCTGTAAAGCCTAAAACAGAAATGAGCGCTGTCAAAGGTATAGATTCTTCCATTGGAATAGCGACAGCCTCTTCTCCAGGAATTATAAAGTACTCTTGCCAACCTCCATGCATTCCGCCTTGAACAATGTCACCTGCTTTGATATGAGGAACTTTTGACTCTTCAACGACAGCAAGTGATCCGCCCGCCCTCATAATATCCCCTATCTCAACGGGCTCCATATACTGATCAATGTCTGACATCCAAATTCTATTAGTAGGATCTAATGAAAAATAGATAGTTTTAGCTAGTATTTGACCCTCTGAAATTTCAGGTATTTCCTCAGTAACCAACTCAAGATCATTTTCATTAATTATTCCATCAGGTCTTCTTCTTAATCGCCATGATCTAGTTGTTCTATTTGAATTCATTTCTCTTACTCCTGTGCTGCAATGTTTATCTTAATGCGTGATTTAATAAAAAAAAGAAAAAAAATTTACACTTTTTTATTTTCTTTATTGACCTCGTAAACGAACACGCTACTATATTTTGTGTTACTCAATGTGTATCACCCTACTTATAGGGGTATTAAACAAAAAATTAATACATCTGCTACACTTGTATATATACAGAGATGATCTGCCCTAGGAGAAAACCCGATTCACCTTAAGAGGATCCGACTCTGAAAAAAAAGGATAAAAAAACATGTTGATGGAAAACCTAGAAAAAACCAAGAAATCAAAAAGAAAGACTCCACCATTAACAATTTCTGGATATACTGACAGTGAAATGGAGCAGCTATATTCACAAGCAAAATCTAAAGTTGGAGAGAAACCACCAACAGAAAACCTAAATGAACCTAAGATGGATTTTAAGGTAGCAGATAGAGCAGTCCAACATAGTGGTACAGGAAAAACTGTAAAAATAGATCCATCTAGAGACTCTCTACTAACGGATTTTGGAAGAGAAACGCTTGAAGATAGATATCTAATGAAAGGTGAGAGCTTTCAGGAACTATTTGCTAGAGTTGCATCATATTATGGTGACGATGATGAACATTCTCAAAGACTATACGATTATATTTCTCAACTATGGTTTATGCCTGCAACACCAATTCTTTCTAATGGAGGCAATAAAAGAGGATTACCTATTTCATGCTTTCTCAATGAAGCAAATGATAGCCTTGATGGAATAGTAGATCTATGGACTGAAAATGTCTGGCTTGCCTCAAGAGGAGGAGGTATAGGTTCATACTGGGGTAACCTTCGTTCAATTGGTGAATCCGTAGGTGGTGTTGGTAAAACAAGTGGTATTGTTCCATTTATAAAAGTTATGGATTCTCTTACTTTGGCAATTAGTCAGGGCTCACTAAGAAGAGGATCGGCAGCAGTATATTTGCCAGTTGATCATCCGGAGATTGAAGAATTCATTGAAATTAGACGACCGACAGGTGGTGATCCTAACAGAAAAGCATTAAACCTCCATCATGGTGTATTAATAAGTGATTCTTTTATGCGTGCAGTTGAAGAAGATGGTGAATGGGACTTAAGAAGTCCAAAAGACCAAACTGTTCAAAAATCTATTTCTGCAAGGTCGCTATGGATAAGACTTCTAACGGCAAGAGTTGAAACAGGTGAGCCTTATTTAGTTTTTAAAGATAGAGTCAATAATTTAAGGCCAGAGCAACAAAAACTAGCGGGCTTGGAAATTAAAACATCAAATCTATGTAGTGAGATAACATTACCAACAGGAACTGATCATCATGGCAAAGAAAGAACGGCTGTTTGCTGTCTATCATCAGTTAATATTGAAAAATATTATGAGTGGGAAAATGATAAAAACTTTATTCCTGATATCATGAGATTTTTAGATAATGTAATACAAGACTTTATAGATAATGCTCCAGAAACAATGAATACAGCAGCATACTCAGCAATGAGAGAAAGATCCGTTGGTCTTGGTGTTATGGGGCTTCACTCATTTTTTCAAGCAAATAATATTCCTTGGGAAGGCGTTACTGCAAAATCATGGAATAAGAAAATATTTAATCACATAAAAGGCCAAGTCGATAAAAGTTCAAGGGACTTAGCTGAAACTAAAGGCGCTTGCCCAGATGCTGAAGAATATGGAATAAAGGAAAGATTTTCCAATAAGACGGCTGTAGCGCCTACAGCATCAATCTCTATTATATGTGGTGGAGCAAGCCCAGGAATTGAACCTATAGCCGCTAATGTTTATTCCCACAAAACACTCTCCGGCACTTTCACAGTTAGAAATTCTCATCTAAAAAGACTATTAGCTGAGAAGGATCAAGATAATGACGAAGTTTGGATATCCATTTTAAATAACAGAGGCTCAGTTCAGCATCTTGATTTTCTTTCAGATCATGAAAAAGATGTATTCAAGACAGCAATTGAGATTGATCAAAGATGGTTAATTGATCTTGCTGCAGATAGAACAGAAATGATCGATCAGGCACAATCATTAAATGTTTTTGTCCCTGCTGATAGTAATAAAAAATATATCCATGATATTCATTACAGTGCTTGGAAAAAGGGAGTAAAAAGTCTATATTATTGTCGATCACAATCAATTCAAAGAGCGGAAACTGGTTCTTCTGATGAAGTTCAAAAAGAAGAAGAAATCAAATCACATGATGAAGATAAAAAAATTGAAAATAAGTCAAAAACTCTTGATGAAATGGTTGCAGAATCAAGTATAAACGATGATGATTATGATGAGTGTCTATCCTGTCAGTGAGTAAGAAATGTCCCTTTTAGAAGAAAGATTAGTATACAAACCGTTTAAATATCCATGGGCCTATGAAGCATGGCATACCCAACAACAAATCCATTGGTTACCTGAAGAGGTACCTTTAGCAGAAGATGTTAAAGACTGGGAAAAAACACTAACCAAAGCAGAAAAAAATCTTCTTACTCAAATATTTAGATTCTTTGTTCAGGCAGATGTTGAAGTAAATAATTGCTATATGAAACATTATTCCCAAGTTTTTAAACCAACAGAAGTTCAAATGATGCTAGGAGCGTTTTCTAACACAGAAACAATTCATATTGCCGCCTATAGTCATTTACTTGATACAATTGGAATGGCTGAAGTCGAGTACAGTGCTTTTCTCGATTATAAGGCTATGAAAGATAAATTCGACTTCATGAGAAAATGGGGCGTCGGAACAAAGGAAAATATAGCTAAGACACTTGCAGTTTTTGGTGCATTTACTGAAGGCGTTCAGTTATTTGCATCTTTCGCGGTTTTATTAAATTTTCCAAGGTTTAATAAGATGAAAGGAATGGGTCAAATAGTTACTTGGTCAGTAAGAGATGAAACTCTTCATACCGAGTCAGCCATTAAATTATTCAAAACATTTGTATCTGAAAATCCAGAAGTCTTAAACCCTGATCTAGAAAAAGATATTTATGATGCATGTAAAGCAGTTATAAGTCATGAAGATGCTTTTATAGATCTTGCTTTTGAACTTGGTGGAGTGCAGGGTCTAGAAGCCAACCAAGTTAAAGATTATATCAGATATATAGCCGATTTGAGATTAACTCAGTTAGGCATGGAAAAGTTATTTCATATTAAAGAGCATCCACTACCTTGGATGGTAGAAATGCTTGGTGGAGTTGAGCATACAAATTTCTTTGAAGGAAGAGCTACTGAATATTCAAGGGCGTCAACTACAGGTAGCTGGGACGAAACATTTAAAGAATCATTTGGGACATAGAGTTGAGCTTCAGTGATTTCTTTTTCCATCAAAAACACAAACGAAATATAATTGTTCGGTTTGATCAGTATTTTCAACTCTGTGATGAACATCATCTTCAATTAGAACTATATCACCAGAAGAAACACTAAATTCAGAATTTTTTCCATCGGGGTAGGTTAATGTCATAGAACCCTTTCCCCTTATGAACATATAAACTTCCTCTTGACCAGCATGTTTATGACCGCTTGTAGAATGACCAGGGTTAAGATCTGTACTGCTTAATACCAAACCTTTTAATACGGTATTATCAACAACTTTATAGCGCTCATCTTCTTTAGCTACTTCACCACCGACATTATAATTTCCTGATAATTTCAATATATTTACCTTTTAGCTTTATTATAATTTAACGAGTGTCTTTCCGACATTATCTCCGTTAAACATTCTTTTATAAGATACTAGTACATTTTCTAAACCATTTGTGACATCTGCTTTAAATTTTAATGAACCTTCTAAATACCAATCATGCATAATTTTTTCTATCTTTGGCCCATCATCTAAAAAATCAGGACAGAAGAAACCCGTTATAGAAGCTCTTTTCATAAGCAATTGATCAAAATTATCAGGTCCTGGAAGTCTTGATCCTTTTTCATTATATTGCGCTAATAAACCACATAAAGGGATACGAGCATACAAAGCAAGGTTTTGAAGAACAGTATCTAAAATGTCTCCAGCAACATTATCAAAATAAATATCAACACCCTCTGGGCATAAACTTTTCAAAGATTTATCTAGATCATCAGTCTTATAGTTAATTGCATGATCAAAACCCAAATCATTCACAAGCCAATCACATTTCTCTTTACTTCCTGCAAGCCCTATAACATTACATCCAGCTTTTTTAGCAATTTGGCCAGCTAGTGATCCCGTTGCTCCAGCAGCAGCAGATACTAGAAAAGTTTCACCCTCTTTTGGTTTTCCAACCTCCATAACTCCTACATATGCAGTCCAACCATTTAAACCTAAAACTGATAAGTATGCAGCTTCATCTTCTAAACCTGCCTCAAGTTTTAAAAAACTATCTGTCTCAACAATTGCATAATCTGCCCATTCACCAAATCCACGAACTAAATCACCTTTAGAAAAATTAGGATTATCTGATTCAACTACTTCTGCAAGACATACTCCTACCATGCTTGAACCAAGGTCAATTGGAGGCTGATAACTATCTTGTCTATCACTCATCCACATCCTGGTTCCTGCATCCATAGAAATTATTTTTGTTTTAACTAATATCTTATTATCACTTAGAGCTGGAAGCTCTTCATCAACCAAGGATAGAGCATCTTCAAAATTTAGTCCTTCTGGTCTATTAATTAATTTCCATACTTTTCTTTTCATTGTTTAACTCATAATTTATTCCGGCTAAGACTATTACATAAACTTGATTTTTGAAATAATTAAATAAAAAAGCCGCTTAATATTAAGCGGCTTAATTAACTTTATTTATAGCTTTTTAAGCCTTATCAAGAGCCTGTGTTAAATCAGCCTTAATATCATCAATATGTTCAATTCCTACTGATAACCTTACATATCCAGGTGTAACACCAGCAGCTAATTGTTCTTCTTCAGTTAATTGACTATGTGTAGTACTTGCTGGGTGTATGGCAAGACTTCTTGCATCACCGATATTTGCAACATGATAAAGCAATTTTAAAGAATTAATAAATTTCTTACCTGACTCAACGCCTCCTTCTAACTCAAAGCCAACAAGACCACCGTATCCTCCTGAAAGATTCTCATCAGCTCTCTTTTTATAATCACCTTCCATCAATCCAGGATAAATTACATTAGTAACTTTTTCGTGAGAATTTAAGAAATTAGCAATCTCATTTGCATTTTTACAATGTTCTCTAATTCTTAAAGGAAGAGTCTCTAATCCTTGTATAAATTGGAATGCGTTAAATGGGCTCATTGCTCCACCCATATCTCTTAGCAAAGTTGTTCTCGCTTTAAGAATAAAGGCCAATGGAGTTAAAGGATCAGGAAGCTGGGAAAATACAGCACCATGGTAAGATGGATCTGGTGTATTTAAGGCAGGTTGTCTATCACCAGCCCCAGCCCAATCAAAACCTCCGGCATCAACTATTATTCCACCAATAGATGTTCCGTGACCACCAATATATTTTGTAGTTGAATGGATAATAATTGCCGCACCATGATCAAATGGTCTACAAATAATTGGTGCAGCGGTATTATCAACTATTAGAGGGATACCTTGCTTTCTACCAATCTCAGCTACTTCTTTTATCGGAAAGACTTGTAACTTTGGATTCGGTAAAGTTTCAGCAAAATATGCTCGTGTTTTATCGTCAGTTGCATTTACGAAATCATTAGGATCTTTAGGATCTACAAAACGAACCTCTATTCCGATATCTTTAAAAGTATTGCTAAATTGGTTCCATGTACCACCATATAAATCTGTAGATGAGACAATGTTATCACCTGCTCTTGCAATATTTTGAATGGCGTATGCTGTCGCTGTTTGTCCAGATGAAACAGCCAAAGCTGCAGCTCCGCCTTCTAATGCAGCAACTCTTTGCTCAAGTATATCACAAGTAGGATTCATTATTCTTGAATAAATGTTTCCTAGCTCAGATAACGCAAATAAATTCGCAGCATGCTCAGTATTATCAAATTGGTAGCTTGTTGTTTGGTGAATTGGAACAGCTACAGAATTGGTACTTGCATCTGACCTCCAACCAGCATGTAAAGCTATAGTTTCTGGATTTTTTAAATCATCACTCATTTTTACCTCCTTTATCTGGGAGACAAAAAAACCCGGCATCTACCGGGTCTCTCCCAGCCTTTTTTAGCGATTTCTTTTATGTGGCCGCAAGCCGACTGGCTCAAATCACCACATTCCGTAAAGTACGGATAATGAAACTTACATCCGTAGGTTTTTATTGTCTAGCTTTTTTTATTTAAGCTATTTAGAGCTGCATAAACTAATGTTTGAGCTTGAGGACGGAGAGGATATCTTCCTGAGGGGATTAACTGAGTTAACAGTATAGAGAATAATTCCTCTTTTGGATCAATCCAAAAAAAAGTACTTGCCATTCCACCCCATGAAAAACTTCCTAAACTAGCTGGCATACCTGAGCGGACTTGATCAATTATGACTGAAAAACCTAAACCAAAACCTGCACCATCAAATCTTGTTTCAGAAAAACTACTATCACCCATATCTTGAAGAGTATTGTTGTTAGGAAGATGATTTTGGGTCATAAAGTTAACAGTTGTAGGGCTTAAAATTCTATTTCCTTTAAAAATACCTTTATCTAAAAGCATTTGGCAAAAATTAGCATAATCTGAAATTGTTGAACAAAGACCTCCCCCTCCGGACAAAAAATTTCTATTTTTGGAAAATTCATCTTTTCCGGTAATATGACTTAAAGTCATCTTCTTTTTTTTGCTTCCAAGCATAGTCTGATAACAATCTGAAAATCTATCAAGCTTATCATTCTCAACATAAAAGCCAGTATCCTCCATCTCTAAAGGTTTAAAAATATTCTCTTTAAAAAAATCACCTAAGGACATTCCTGAGATAACCTCAATAACTCTACCTAATACATCAATAGAACATGAATAATGCCACTTTTCTCCAGGCTCAAATAATAATGGAAGAGTTGACAGTTTCTTACAAAATTCATCTAAATTCATTTCTTCCTGCGTTTCTATATTTTTATAATCATGAAGACCATTTTTTTTATACAAGCCTATTGCTGGATGTCCCAACATAAAATCATAAGTAAAACCTGCTGTATGAGTTAATAAATCACTTATCAATATTGGGTTATCTAGAGGTCTAGTTTTATAATTATTAATATCGCCAGACTCCCAAACCTCTATATTTTTAAACTCAGGTAAATAGCGATAAAGTTCATGCTCAAGTCTGATTAAACCTCTTTCATAAAGCATCATAATCGCCACAGAAGTTATTGGTTTTGTCATAGAGTATATTCTAAATATAGTTTCATTATCTATTTCTTTTTTAGTTTCTATATTTTTAAAACCTTGATGTGAATAATGTGCAACTTCTCCAAATCTTGATACCAAACATACAAAATTAGGGATTCTTTCTTGTTTTAAATATGAAGAAAAATATTCAGGAATATATGATAGTTTCTTTTTATCAAACCCTAGTTTTTCAGAACTTGAACCTTTATTTAGATATTTAGAAATTTTTTCTTTATACAATTTATTTCACTTTAAACATTAATATCAAAAACAACTTTAATTGATCCTGACTTTCGATCATCTGCAACTTTAAATGCCTCTTCTGCAGCATCAAGAGGAAATCTATGTGTGATAACCTTATTCCCGAATTCTTGATTTTCAAATAAGATTCTTGCTGCATTATCTATATCTCTTCCATTATCCCCACTGGCATCATAAATTCTTGAAGTGTAAAAACTTCCTTCTTTATTTAATATTCCTAAACCTGGCAAAATTATATCTTCCCATCCAGCAGCCAAACCAATAACTTTTCCGCCTGGTTTCAATAATTCAACACATTTTGCTAGTGCATCTGGATTACCTACTGTATCCACAACTCTATCGTATTCACCCTTGGGTTCATTTGCACCCCAAATTTCTGCTGCTTCTTTTTGATGGTCATATCTAGCAAAAAGATCTACCTCACAACCCATCCAATAGGCAGTTACAACTGCACATTGACCTATTGATCCTCCTCCAACAACCGCAACCCTATGCTCAGACTTGGTATTAGTAATTTTGTAACCATGTACAGCTACAGCAATAGGCTCTACCAATGAAGAATTTTTTAAGTCCATATTTTTATCTAATGCTACAAGACAATGATCGGGAACTAACATTTTTTCTGTCATTCCTCCATCTGTAGTTGCTCCTAGAATATCAAATTCTTCAGAGGAACATAAATTATATTTTCCTTGCTTACATTCAGCACAAGAACCACAATAATTTAATGGCTCAATGGCTACAGGGGTACCATCTTGCAGAAAACCAGATATTTCATGGCCTGCAATATGAGGAAGGTGCATACCTGAGTGTAGAAGATGCATGTCTGTGCCACATATTCCGCATGTACTTATATTAACTAATACGCCTTCACCTTTTGGCTTAGATACATCTAATTTATTAACTTTTCCTTTAGAATAATTAATAGCTAGCATTATTTTCCTATCATAATTTGCTTGAAAAGATACACTATAAGTATAACATTTCCTAATGGATAGTAATTCAACGGAAATCTATGATGTAATAATTCTTGGAGCAGGAATCTCAGGTCTAGGATCTGCATACAATCTTTTACGTAATAAAAATTCATCATTTCTTATACTAGAAAAAAGTGAGGGTGTTGGAGGTACTTGGAGAGAAAATACTTATCCTGGACTTTGCTGCGATGTACCTTCTCATTTTTATTCTTTTTCTTTTGCTATGAATCCTGATTGGACAAAAACATATCCTGAACAGTACGAGATTTTAGATTATCTTGAAAATATAACTGATAAACTTAAAATTCGTCCTTTTATAAAGTTCAATAGTGAAGTTCTTGAATCACGATACAACGAAAAAGAGAATTTATGGGAAACCTTTTTAAGGTCAGGAGAGAGATATAAATCTCGATCGCTAATAAGTGGACTTGGACAGCTAAATAAGCCTAAATGGCCTGAAATTCCTGGAATTGAAACATTCAGTGGACATAGCTTTCATAGCGCCGAGTGGGATCATAGCTATGATCTTACTAATAAGAGAGTTGCTGTTATTGGAAATGGACCAAGCGCGATTGGCTTCATACCAAAAATCGTAGATTCTGTTTCAAAAATGACGATTTTTCAGAGAAGTCCAAATTGGATAACTCCTAAACCTGATAGATTATATAACTCATTTGAGAGATTTTGCCTAAGATATGTTCCTCTTTACGCAAGAATGTACAGATTTTATTGGTATTTCATTCAAGAAAGAAACTACCTAGCATTTTATCAAAAACATAATTTTTTTACAAAATTCATTGAGAAAGCAATTTCTGCCATTTTGACTAGGTTTAAATTATTTGATTTCGAAAGAGTTTATACAGCAGGTTCATTAATGTTAATTGATGAACAAATTCAGGATGAATCATTTAAAGAAAAACTAATCCCTGATTATCCAATTGGGTGTAAAAGAATTATCCCCACAAACGACTATTTTCCTGCATTATGTAAAGATAATGTAAACCTAGAAACATCATTAATAGAAAAGATATCAAATAATAAAATTCATACAAAAGATGGTCGTGAACATGAGGTTGATGTAATCATATACGGTACAGGTTTTGATACAAATATTTTTATATCCCCAGTGAAAATTACAGGATTAGGTGGAAAAATTCTTGATGACGCCTGGAAAAGCGGAGCTGAAGCCTATAGAGGTGTAATGGTTCCTTATTTTCCTAATTTCTTTATATGTTATGGTCCAAACACAAATACTGGACATGTTTCTATAATTTATATGATTGAATCACAAATTCTATTCATTATGAAATGTCTTAATTATATGAAGAAAAATAGTCTTGAATACATCGATATTAAGGATGATGCGATGCAGGCATACAATAAAAAAATTCAAAAAAAATTAGCTGAAACTGTATGGGCTGGAAGTTGTGGAAGTTGGTATAAAACAGAAGAAGGAAAAATAATAAATAATTACCCAGGATATGGCATTGAATATCACTGGATGATGGCTAGGCCTAATTATTCAGATTTCAATGATAATCTTAAAAGTAATAATTAAGATTAATTTTATAAACCCTCAATATCTCTATAAATATCAAGAATTTCAGGATTCATAAGAGCTTCAATATTTTTTAATTCTTTTTTATGTATTATATTTCTAACTGCTAGTTCAGAAATTTTTCCTGATCTGGTTCTTGGAAAGTCATTAACCTTAAAAATCTTAGCGGGTACATGCCTTGGGCTCGCACCATTTTTAATAGTGATTTTAATTTTATCTCTTAATTCATCATCAAGTTCTATATTTTCCTGCATAATTAAAAAAAGAATTATTCTTTGATCATTTTTCCATTCTTGCCCAATTGCAAGAGCCTCTTTTACTTCAACTAAAGACTCAACTTGTCTATAAATCTCTGCTGTTCCAATCCTAATTCCGCCAGGATTTAATGTTGCATCTGACCTTCCCTCAACAATAAAACTATTACTGTCGGTCTCAATAACAAAATCTCCATGATGCCAAATATTATTATATTTCTCAAAATATGCTTTTTTAAATCTCTTATCTTTCTCATCATTCCAAAATCCCAATGGAATTGAAGGAAAGGAATTTACACATACAAGTTCGCCCGGTTTATTAAAAAGTCTATCGCCATTATCACTCCATGATTGGACATCCATACCAAGTGATGAACACTGTATTTCACCTTTCTTGACTGGCAAACAAGGATTACCATGAACAAAACATGCTACAATATCTGTTCCACCAGATATTGATGAAAGCTGTATATCTTTTTTTACATTTGAATAAACCCAATCATAACTTTTGGGGGCTAAGGGTGATCCAGTTGAGGCAAAGACACGAAGACTCTTAAAGCTATGCTTTTCATTTGGTTTTATTTTTATTTTATTTAGGCTGTCTATATACTTTGCCGATGCTCCAAAAAAACTTAATCTTTCTTTTTCAGCAATTTCGAAAAGAATTAATGGATTAGGAAATATTGGTGAGCCCTCATATAAAACTAAGGTTACTTTTGACGCCAAAGCAGTAACCATCCAATTCCACATCATCCAACCACAAGTAGTAAAGTACATAATGCGATCATTTTCTTTCATATCGCAATGATATTTATGCTCTTTGATATGCTGTATTAATGTTCCTCCGGCAGAATGAACTATACATTTTGGTTTGCCAGTGGTGCCACTTGAATAAAGAATGTATAGAGGATCGTTAAAAGAAACTTTTACAAATTCAAATTTGTCATTATTTTTTTCTGACAATATTTCATGCCAATCATTATTATATTTAACACCAGTTTCATCAATATATCTAATATGTATTGTTTGTTCGATGGATGAAATCCTATTAGAAATATTATTAGCCTTATCACTAATATCATATTTTTTTCCGCCATAAATGTAGCCATCTGTAGTTATAAAAATTTTCGGATTACACTGGCCAAATCGGTCAATGATTCCTTCCTCCCCAAAATCTGGAGAGCATGATGTGAAAATAGCTCCTATTGCAGCTGTTGCAAGCATTGAAATAATAGTTTCTGGCGAATTTGTTGCTAAAACAGCAACTCTATCACCTTTCTTTACACCATTTTTAATTAACCATTTTGCTAGAACTTCAACTTTTGATTTTAATTCTTTTAAAGAAAGAGACTTTTTTTCTTTTCCCTCACCATAAAAAATTATGGCTTCTCTATGATCTTCACCAACTAGTAAGTTTTCTGCGAAATTTAAGTGACCTTTTGGAAAAAATTTACTTTTAATTAAATCATTATAGTCATTAATTATGCTTTTTCCTTTGGTGCCAATAATATTTGCGTCATCCCAAACTAAATTCCAGAATTCTTCAACATTATCTAACGACCATTTATGCAAAAGATCATAACTAAATTCTTTAGTACTTGATAATTTCTTTTGAAAAACCTTTTCATATAAAGAAAACATATTTGACTCTTTAATATTACTTTTTTTTGGCTCCCAAAGTATTTCTGACATTTTATTCTTTTTTAATTTTTAACTTAATGCATTTTTAAGATCAGAGAGAATATCATCTATAGTTTCAAGTCCTATAGATAACCTAATAAGACCATCCTTTATTCCCAACTCTTCTCTTTTTTCTTTCGGGATTGAGGCATGAGTCATTGTTGCCGGATGACTTACTAAACTTTCAACTCCGCCTAAACTTTCAGCAAGAGTAAAAACTTCAAATTTATTAAGTATTTCTCTAACATTGTCTATATTTCCATCAGTTATAATAGACAGCATTCCTCCAAACATATTCATTTGTTTTTTTGCAATATCGTGATTCTTATGGCTCTTTAGACCAGGATAAATTATTTCATAATTAGTGAAGTTCTCTTGTAAAAATTCTGCAACCAGCATAGCATTTTCACAATGCCTTTCCATTCTTAAAGATAAAGTTTTTAAACTTCTCAAAAGAAGAAAACTGTCAAATGGGCCAGTAATTGCTCCGCTGGCATTTAATAAATAATTAATCCTTTCTGATAAGTCAGATCTTTCTTTTGAGATAACAGCAATTCCTGCAACTACATCTGAATGACCTCCAATATATTTTGTTGCCGAATGCATAACTATATCAAATCCCTGATTTAGGGGTTTTTGAACCCATGGAGAGCAAAAAGTGTTATCACAAACTGCAATAATATCTCTATCTTTAATTAAATCTGTAATCGTTCCTAAGTCTATCACCTTTAAAAGAGGGTTAGTTGGTGTCTCCAACCAAATCATTTTTGTTTTTTCATTTATGGCATTTTCAATATTTTTTAGATCTGAAAAATCCACAAAATCACATTGGATTCCGGAAGTCCTTTTTTTCACATTCTCAAATAACCTATAAGTCCCACCATATAAATCATCACACGCAACTATATGATCACCTGAGTCTAAAAGATCAATAATCGTTGATGTTGCAGCCATTCCTGAGGAAAAAGCATGGCCAGATCCACCGTTCTCAAGGTCTGCAATACACTCCTCTAAAGCTTTTCGTGTTGGGTTTGCGCTTCGAGAATATTCATAGCCCTTATGCTCTCCAGGGCCCTCTTGCTCATAAGTCGATGTAGCATAAATTGGAGTCATAACGGCTCCAGTCGATGGATCACTTGACTGGCCAGAGTGAATTGAACGAGTTTCAAAACCTTTTTTATTTTTACTCATATATCTAATTCCTTTTCAAATATGCAAGCAGATCAATTCTAGTAATAATACCAACAAATTTTTCTTCTTTTAAAATAATAGCAATATTGTTTTCTTTTAATAATTCAATTAAATCCTCTAAAGAAGAATTAATTTGAAGAGATACATAATTTTTTTGCATGCATTCTGATACTTTCTTTTCAAATCCTTTGCTATTTGTACAATGATTTAAAATATCGTTTTCTGTAATCATGCCAACCAATTTTTCTTTATCTAATATTGGTAACTGAGAGATATCTGAATTATTCATCCTATTAAAAGCTGTAGCAAGAGTATCTTCCGGTTTAACATAAATTATTTGATTTTTATCTGCTCGAAAGGCAATTACATCCTGTAGATCTCCTTGGGGATCTTTAATTATTAGATCGTTATGAATTAACCACTTTTCATTATAAGCCTTAGATAAGTATTTATTGCCAGTATCGCATATTAAAGTAACTACTCTTTTTTCTTCTTTTTGATTTTTGCACCATTTAATGGCCCCTGCAAATAATGTCCCTGCTGAAGAGCCAGCTAAAATACCTTCCTTTTTTAACAATATATGTATTGCTTCAAAAGCTTCTTTGTCAGAAACACTTATAGCATCATCTATAACTTCGAGATCACAATTATTAGGAATGAAATCTTCTCCAATCCCCTCTACAAACCATGATCCTCCATCATACTTATAAGACCCTGTCTTAACAGCATCTTTAATTACTGATCCTATCGGATCAGCAGCAACTATACTTGTTTGCGGAGAAACTTTTCTTAAATATCTACCAACTCCAGTTATAGTCCCGCCACTTCCTACTCCGGCTACAAAAGCATCTATATCTCCATCCATTTGATTATAAATTTCTGGTCCTGTTGTTTCTTCATGCGCAAGAATATTTGCAGGATTATTGAATTGATCAGCATAAAATGATCCTTGAATTTCATTAACAAGCTTTTCGGCTACATTATGATAATATTCTGGATGATCTTTGCCTACATCAGATCTTGTAAAAATAACTTCTGCTCCAAGTGCCTTGAGATGAGCAACTTTTTCTAGACTCATCTTGTCTGGAATAACTAAAAGGACTCTATATCCCTTAAGTATGCCCACTAACGCTAACCCTATTCCTGTATTTCCAGCTGTTGCCTCGATAATTGTCCCGCCAGGTTTTAATAACCCATCTTTTTCTGCTTGATTAATAATATAAGAAGCTGTTCTGTCTTTTATCGAACCTCCAGGGTTATGAGATTCCATTTTTACATACAGCTGACATAAGCCTGTATCTATATTTTTTATTTCAACCAAAGGGGTTTCGCCGATTAAAGATAATAAAGATGGGGATATTTTAGACATAATTTAATACTCAATAAAAACTTACATAACATAAATTAATGGCGGTCCCTAGAGGATTCGAACCTCTGACACCTGGTTTCGAAGACCAGTGCTCTATCCAGCTGAGCTAAGGGACCTATAATTAAAAAGTATATCATTTACAATAACATAATTTATCAATTCATATATTTTTATGATAAATTGATATAGGGATAATAATAAATGATAAGAAAAATATTAATTTTTTTAGCAATAATTTTTATAGTATTAGCCACTACTTATGTATCAAAGCTATTATTCTTTAAACCTTTTTCTTTTAATCATTTTTTAACAAGGCAATTGGTCTATGACGCCTTAGAAAGCCCAGAATATCTAACATATATAGGAATTTTAGAAAAATATGGATATAGATCATACAATGGAAAATTATCAGATTATTCTTTAAAAAAAGACATAAAAGATCTAAAAAAACTAAAAAAAGAATATAAAATTCTTAACTCTTATGAAGATAAAGACCTTAGTGCTGAAGAACTAACAAGTAAGAAAATTTCACTTTTTCAAATGAGAAATGAAATTGACCAAAAAACTAAATATCCTTATCACTCTTATCCTTTGATCCAAATGAATGGATTGCATACTCAAATCTTAGAGTTCATGACTGATATTCATCCAATCAAAGATGAAAAAGATGCCAAATATTACTTATCAAGATTAGAAATGATTCCTATTGTGTTTTCTCAAGTTCTTGAAAAAATGGAAAAAAGAAAAAATCTAAAGATTTTTCCGCCAACATTTATGGTTGAACGAGTTATAGGACAGATTGAAAGTATTATTGATATTCCTATACCCGAAAACCCGCTAGTAACTATTTATGAAGATAAATTGACATCCATTGGAATGCCTAAAGAATTAATAAATTCTTACAAAAATAAAGCATCAAAGATTATTAAAGAAAAAGTACTGCCAAGTTATCAATTATTACTTTTACATTTACATGAAATAAAACCTTTATCGAATATAAATCATGGCGTTTGGAGCTTACCTGATGGAGATAATTATTATTCATTAAGATTAAGAGTAATGACAACATCTAATTATTCTTCAGAGCAAATTCATAATATTGGATTGAAAGAAGTTGAGAGAATTAAAAATGAAATTCTTAGTATCCTTAAATCAGAAGGATATGAAAATATTGATAATGTTGGAGAGGCCCTCATTAAATTAAATGAAAGCGAAGAATTCTTATTTGAGGATAATCAAAAATCTAGAGACGAAATTATTGAAATTTATAATAATATAATTGATGAGGCCTACGAGTTAATGCCTCAATATTTTCTTGAACTCCCAAATTCAAAAGTAATTGTTAAACCTGTACCAGCTTATTCAGAAAAGAGTGCTGCTGGAGGTTATTATAGAGGTCCATCATTAGACGGTAAGAGACCAGGTATTTTCTATGCAAATTTATATGATATTAAAGCAACTCCTAAATTCGGAATGAAAACACTAGCATTCCATGAAGCAATTCCCGGACATCATTTTCAAATAGCGCTTAACTTAGAAAATAAAGATTTAAGTTTCTTTAGAAAGCATGGTGTAAATTCTACTGCGTATACTGAAGGATGGGCCTTATATGCGGAACAACTAGCTGTTGAAATTGGATTATCAGAAAACCCCTATGATAAAATTGGATTCCTTCAATCTGAATTATTTAGAGCGGTAAGACTGGTAGTTGATACCGGCATTCATTATAAAAAATGGTCTCGCGAAGAAGCGATAGAATATATGTATAAGCAGACAGGTAAAGCTATGAGTTCAGTTATTGCTGAAATTGAAAGATATATTGCCTGGCCAGGTCAAGCCTGTAGTTATAAAATTGGAATGCTTAAGATTCTTGAATTAAGACAAAATACAAAAGATATTTTAGGAAATAGATTTGACATAAGAGATTTCCATAATTTTATTCTTGAAAATGGAGAAGTACCTCTTACTGTCTTAGAAGATAATTATAAAATTTGGATAAAGGATAAAAAATAAAACTTTAAGATTCTTCTTCAGATTCTTCTTCAGCTTCTTCTTCAGCTTCTTCTTCAGCTTCTTCTTCTGAGGATTCTTCTTCTGAAGATTCTTCTTCTGAAGATTCTTCTTCTGAAGATTCTTCAGCAGCACTCTCTTCTACTTGATCATCATCAGCATCTACGGATTCGGTTGAGCTTTCTCCATCTAGAGTTAAATTGCCAGCAGCCATTCTTCCTCTATTCTCCGTTAGTTCATAAGAAACTTTATCACCTTCATTGAGAAATTTAATTCCAGAATCTTTTAAAGCAGTCACATGAACAAAAACATCGTTACCGCCATCTTCTGGCTCAATAAAACCATATCCTTTTCTTCCATTGAACCACTTAACTATTCCTGTAGGCATAACTCCCCCTTTAATTAATATTTTTTATTTATTTATAGCATAATATAATAATACTAAACTAAAAAATGATTAATTTAATTTTTTGATGATTTATTATGCCAACTAAATACAAAAATAATATAACTGTGGCCACTTTATATAAATTTGTAGAAATTAACGATTTACAATCGCTAAGGTCGGAAATCCAAGCTTTATGTAAAGAAAATAACGCTAAAGGTACTATTTTATTAGCAAAAGAGGGAATAAATGGGACTATTTCAGCTAGAAATAAAGAAATTAGAAGCATTTTAAAGAAATTAAAAAGTGATAACAGATTTAAGAAACTTGAAGTTAAATTTTCTGAAACAAACAAAATGCCATTTAACAGAATGAAGGTAAGAATAAAGAGGGAAATAGTAACAATTGGTGATGATTCAATAAATCCAAATATTATATCAGGTGATTATGTAAAACCAGAAAACTGGAATGAACTCATTTCCGATCCAGAGGTGATAGTAATTGATACACGGAATACATATGAAACAAAAATTGGAAAATTTAAAAATGCCATAGATCCTAAAACTAACTCATTTAGAGAGTTTCCTGATTGGGTAAAAAATTTTAAAAAAGAGGTCAAAAATAAAGACACTAAAATTGCTATGTATTGTACAGGAGGTATACGTTGCGAAAAATCTACATCCTTAATGAAAAAAGAAGGTTTTAATAATGTTTTTCATCTTGAAGGAGGAATATTAAAATATCTTGAAAAAATGTCTGATGATGAGACTTTGTGGGATGGGGAGTGTTTTGTTTTTGATGATAGAGTTGCACTAGATGATCAATTGGAAGTTGGCTCATATCAAATGTGCTATGCTTGTAGAATGCCCTTAAAAAAAACAGACTTAAAGGATGATAAATATGAAAAAGGAGTTAGCTGCCATTACTGTTATAATAAAACATCTGAACAACGAAAAGAGAGATTTTTATCTCGGCAAAAGCAAATTGAAATAGCAAAATCAAGAGGAACTGAACACTTTGGACCACAAATCAAAAAATAATTTACCAATATTATATTCATTCCGAAGATGTCCTTATGCTATGCGAGCAAGGATGGCTATACATATCAGTGGTCAAAGATGTGAACTTCGTGAGGTTCTGCTCAGAGATAAGCCTCCTTCAATGCTTGAATATTCCGCTAAAGGAACTGTACCAGTACTTATTTTGCAAGATGGTAAGGTTATTGATGAAAGCCTTGATGTAATTGATTGGGCTTTAAATCTAAATGATCCTGATGATTGGCAAAGATCTAAAGATAAGGAAAAAACAAAAGAATTAATCAAAATTAATGATGGCGAATTTAAATATCATCTCGATAGATATAAATATTCAAAAAGATATGACAATGAAGATCCTGAATTTCATAGAAAAAAGTGTTTAGAGTTTATTGAGTCAATAAATAATGAACTTAACAATTCGGAATATATTTTCGATGATAATATTTCATACGCTGATATTGTGTTACTACCTTTTATAAGGCAATTTAGAATAGCCGATATAGAATGGTTTGACTCATTACCTTATGACAACTTAAAAAGATGGCTTTCAAGTTTTTTAGGCTCTTCCCTTCTAAATTCAATTATGAAGAAGTATGATTTATGGAAGGAAGGAGACAAATCAATTGTTTTCTAAAAGGTGATAAGTGGCTGAAAATCATGATGATATAATACAACTTGAATACCCACATATTTTATTTGGTGATCTTGCTCTTTGGAATAGAACGACTACCAGAGAGCCTGGCGAATTAAAATATTATCTAGCAAAAGATGGGGAAATATTCAAAGGGGTAACAGCTATGACACCTTTTGATTGGCATCAAGAGGCTATAACACGAGTTGTTAATGCAATAAATGACCGGCTAGGTGTTACCATTTCAGAGGTTGAGTCAATTGATGAGGCAGACTTTCATATTATTATTGAGGATTCTTTTGGTAAGGGAGGAAGTATTAATGGGCCAATAGGGTCAGATAATAGAGAAGCCTATAACCAATTAACAAAGAATTTTTATGAACTTGATATTCAATTCAGAATGAATGCTTATGCAGGCGCACCGCAAGATTATAATGCCCCAGGACCTGCAGATCCAATTGAAATGACAGATGAGTATAAAGCAAGTTGGGAAAGAACCTTTGCACATGAATTTGGGCATCTTTTAGGTCTTGAACACCCATCAGGACTTACGGATGGAGATTATGCCGTTACACAAATTGCAGGTGCGGGCGAAACGAGCATAAGTAATATGGGTATTAATCATCAACTTGAAGATGGGAGTCTTCTTGTTCATTTTGCTGAATTTGATTGGGAGGCTTTAGAATTAATTTGGGGGAAAAATGGCGAAACACCTCCAATCCTTAAATTAGATCCTTTAAGTCGCCAAGGTGATAGTGTTATGGGGCAACTCGTTTCCATAGCAGAAACAAGTGATGAAACTTTTAAAATTGATGGGAACAGAGATGATTATAGAATAGAAAACTATTATGATGAAAGTTTACAACAGACAAATCAGTCAAATTTCTTAAAAATAGTAAGCTTAACAGATGACTTAGGTGGAGATATTGGTGCCAGTGGAGACTTTGCTCTAATAGGTTATTCTGCAATAGAATTTAATGATACTACCTATAAAACTAATTTTACTGAAGAACTCTCATTACTGTCATATCCTCAAATTGATGAAACAAGAGTTTTTCTAATACCAAATGGTCGAACAATTCAAGGAACTGAGAGCTTTGATACAATATCATATTTAGGCAGTACTAAAGATTCATATTCATACTCATCAGGAATTATCACTGTTGGAACAGGAGATTTTACTGACACATTAAAAGATGTAGAAAAGATATCCTTTAAAGATGGGGATGTTTTAATCAGTAAGTATTCTCTCTCAGAAACGCCAGACTCAACAAAAAATATTTTAGCGGCGCATAGTGAAACTTCTTTATCTGGGACTTTAAATTTTAATTCTGGTGATAACATCATTATTCTTGATGGACAGGGAAAAAATTATAGAGGTTTAAGTGGTGATGATAATTATTTTGTTTCTCAACTTTTGCCAAAAAGCACAAAGGTTTCCATAACAGATACAGAAGGCACTAACACTATTCAAATTCCAACTAATACCTATATCGATAAAACATTATTTACAAAAAATGCTGCGAGACTTACACTTCAAGATGGAAGAGAAATTACAATAAATAGCGCTGATAAATTTTCATATAATGTTGGTGGAAATAAAACAGATGGAACTGTTGGTATGGATCTAACCTTTCAAGAATTTGCTCTTGTTTTTGGAATTAGTGATGTCCTTAACTCTTCAGGAGCCCAAACAGGCACTATCGCAGATATGTATATTATTTGAGTCTAATTAAAGGATAAATAAATGGCGGAAATTAAATCAGAAGACCTAAAGATGGGTCCCCTCGAACTGTTTATTCGTGCCTCCAATGGTAGTACTTTTAAAATCTATATTGCTAAAAAAGGCGATGAAGTACCTTCATCTTTTGGAGATCCTGAATATGTAGATGAAGACTTTCAAGAATGGCAATTAACTAATATGCGCGCAATTAATTCAAGGATTAATGAAGACTTCGGTGTGACTATTAAAGAAGTATCAGATCCCTCTAAAGCATTTTTGTTCGTTTACTCGAAAAACAGTGACGAATGGAGCGTCAATTCTGACAAACCGCCTGAGAGTTATTTGACGGATGGTCCTGTTTATAATGCCTTTAATTTGGTAATGGGTCACAACGAAATGTTTCGTGTAGATGGAGATAGAACTCAACGAGCAAAAACAGGAGATGAACTCACTCAAGAAGATAAAGATGATTGGACAAAGGTTTATCTTCACGAAATGGGTCATGCTTTAGGATTAGAACATCCCTGGGATAAAGCTGATGGAGATTGGGCAACAGATAATAGCAATGAAATAAGTCCCACTGATAGTGTAATGGAATATTCAGCAAGAGATTCCGCAGGAAATATTTATAAATGGTATTCTGAAGTTGATGTTAAAGCTCTAGAGGAAATATGGGGCAAATCTGGTGAAATACCTCCAATTCTATCATTAACTCCTTATGTTAAATTAGCTGACCGGGACTCAGGCAATAATCCAAGAGCAGAGGTCTTCTTAGCCGAAGGCGATACTACATCCGTCTCTATTAATTTATCTTATGCGGAAATAGAGGAAAATCTCGATAAAAGAGATGAAAACAATAACTCCATTTATAGACTTGCGGAAGGAACAGGTAAGTTTACAGTTCAACATCCTGATATTGGGGAAGACATATATATAGGCTTCAGTGAGATTATATTCACTGACAGAACTGTCACAATCAATGTTCCAGATTCTGCAGCTGAATATCCGAATGATAATGGTGAAATAACAACAGGATTAAAAACAGGTGCTTATTTAAAATATACTCTTTCAAAAACAGAAGACTCTACTAAAAATACGCTTAAAGCTCATAGCGAAACTTCTTTATCTGGGACTTTAAATTTTAATTCTGGTGATAACATCATTATTCTTGATGGACAGGGAAAAAATTATAGAGGTTTAAGTGGTGATGATACCTATTTCGTATCCCAACTTTTACCAAACAGTACAAAAGTTTCCATAACAGATACGGAGGGAACTAATACTATTCAAATTCCCACCAATACATATGTGGATAAAACATTATTTACCAAGAATGCTGCCCGACTAACTCTACAAGATGGAAGAGAGATAACAATAAATAGCGCCGATAAGTTTTCTTACAATGTTGGTGGAAATGTAACAGATGGAACAAAGGGAACAGATTTAACTTTCACCGAATTTGCAGCGACTTTTGGTGTTGATGATGTTTTAAATTCTTCAGGCGCTCAAACAGGTATTTTTGCAGATTTGTATATCATCTAAATATTAATTATAGTTCCTAAATGGTCTATTTAATCCCCGCTTTTCTTATAACAGCATTCCTATATGCGTCCGTCGGATTTGGTGGGGGTTCAACTTATAATGCCTTATTGATACTTTATGATGTTGATTATTTGTTAGTCCCAAAAATAGCGTTAACATGCAACCTAATTGTTGTAATCGGCGGTACCATTCGTTATCAACTGAACAATCTAATTCCCTGGAAGAAAACTCTACCAATTATTCTTATGTCAGCACCTTTTGCCTGGCTTGGTGGGAAAATACCACTAAACAAAGAATTGTTCTTAACAATTTTAGGGATTTCTTTACTCATTTCTGGAATTCTTTTGTTAATTAGGAAAGAAGAAGTTCAAAAGTTTTCAAAATCCATAAATTCTAAAATTGGAATTGTTATTTACTCTGTTGTGAGTGGAATAATCGGTTTTGTATCAGGTCTAGT
This sequence comes from OCS116 cluster bacterium AG-435-F03, assembly GCA_003212795.1. Classification (GTDB taxonomy): domain Bacteria; phylum Pseudomonadota; class Alphaproteobacteria; order MED-G09; family MED-G09; genus AG-430-B22. The sequence goes on from QCOV01000003.1 coordinate 59,047, forward strand.
CGGTATTGGGGGAGGAATTTTTCTTTCTCCAGCATTACATTTAGCTAAAGCTATGCCTTCAATGAATATTGCTGCAATTTCTTCAACTTTTATTTTTATAAATTCAATAGCCGGTCTATCAGGTCAGTTTATGAAAGATAATAGCTCCGAATTACTAAGTAATTATATAGAATATTCTTGGTTATTTTTGGCTGTTTTTATAGGTGGTACTATCGGGACTTATCTGGGAATAAAAACCTTTCATCCTTTAATAGTTAGGAGATTAACTGCAATATTAGTAATATATGTAGGGTTACGAGTTCTAATTGGATTTTAGAATAAAATGGATGACTTTTCTTCACACATAGGAATTATCGGCGGAGGAATAGCCGGTTTTACCCTTGGTTGCACCTTAAAAAAATATGGAATAAATACCGTTATATTCGAAAAAGAATCAATGGCATCTGAATCAGGCGCTGGAATATCTATTTCTCCTAATGGCGTAATACCTCTTGAACATTTAGATCTAATGGACGATTTAAAGAGCAATTCCTATAAGTCACAAAAAGGAATACTTAAATACAAATCCGAGCTTTTATTAGAAATACCCTCACCCGTTTATTCAATGAATAGAAGAGATCTCATGCATATTCTATACAAAAGATATGAAGATCTTGGTGGTGAAGTTCTATTTGATCACGAACTTACAAGTATTGAAGGGGCATCGAAAGAGTTAGTTTTTTCTAATTCAAATTCCTATAAAATAAATCATATAGTTGCATGTGATGGAATAAAATCTTTTATCAGAGAAAACTTTTTCTCGAAGGGCTTACCTCCGACATATAGTGGGTATAGTGCATGGAGAGGATTTGCAAAATCAGATAATCGTAATGTTGAAATTTATTTCGGACCAAATAGACATCTGGTTAGTTATCCTATTAATGAAAATCTTAAGAGAAGCTTTACAGGGATAGTAAAAACAAAAAATCAAGAAGCTGAATCTTGGAAAGAAAAAGGGAGTCATGAAAATCTAGTAAAGGATTTCAAAGATTTCAACAAAGATCTTTCTTCACTTTTTGGCTCAGCCAAAGAAATCTATAAATGGGGTATCTTTATAAGACCACCCCTCAAAAGTATAACAAAAGAAAATATAACACTGATGGGAGATGCAGCTCATCCAATGGTACCTTTTCTTGGACAAGGCGGGTGTATGGCTATTGAAGATGCTTACACTTTCGGCTATCTGTGTCATGAATTAAAGGGTGATTTTATTGAAGTCCAGAAAAATTATCAGCTTTTAAGATTAGAAAGAAATAATAAAATTCAGCAAATGTCCCTTATGCAAGGGAGACTCAATCACATAAAAAACCCTCTTCTTGTTTATTTACGAAATCAACTAATAAAGAAAACAGGAATTGTTTCAAAACGTTTGAAAACTGCCCATTCTTATGATGTACACGATAAAGTAATTAGAGAATTGCATTCTTAATTTTTACCGATTCCCCATCGAATACCTCTACGCAAAAACTCATAATAGACTTCTGTATCCCAGGCACATCTTTCAACAGTTACTTCATCCATGAAAGGTCTCATATCATATTTTCCTCTGCAATGACCAAGTAGCAAATATAGAACCTTTCCTTTTCCAACATTATGCAAATACATTTGAGGGCGCGGATCATCATTAGGAGGATCAACAGCAACATAAGCCTCAGCAGGCTCTGAATATTCAGCATCCAAAAGGACATGAATTTTATCATCATATTCACAGTAATAAGGTTCGTCATACACTTCAAAATCATCAATACCTTTTGTTAATTGATGTTCTTTATCCTTAACTCTTACCAAAAAATCCATGTTTGGAGGATGCGAAATAAATCTGCTTCCAAGGAGCTCCATATATTCTGGGCATGTATTTGGCGTATCCGCTTTTCCGCCTGCAAATTCCAAAATTGCATTGGTTCCATGCAAGGCAAACCAATTTCCACCGTTTTTAAGAAACTCTTCCATGTGTTTTACATCTTTGTCTTCGGGCTTGAGATCGCAAGTGTAGGTAATTACAAGATTTTTTCCTATATGATCTTCAAAATTGGTATAATTATCTGAGACTGTTACAGAAATATCATCATGCTCTGCTAAAAGTTTAAGAAGTTCTAGCCTAGCAAAATCGCTGTCATGATATTTTGCATTACAGATTAAATGTACATGATATGGCTTTAATTCTTTATTCATTTTTAAGGTAACGCAAATGCAATTAAATGATCTGATGCAGGTGATCCAACAGCCCAATGACCTCCAGCAGCAATAACAACAATTTGTTTTCCATTCTCAGTTTTAAAAGTCATTGGAGTTGCATGGCCACCTGTAGGTAATCTAAATTTAGCCAGTTCGTCCCCTGTTTCTGTGTTAAATGCTCGTAAATAATAATCACTTGTAGCAGCTATAAAGGTTAAGCCTGATGCAGTAACGGTTGGGCCACCTACATTTGGAGCTCCCTTAATCCACCAAAAAGGAAAAGGGGCTAAATCCTTAGATGTTCCAAGAGGTATTTGCCATAGATGATCGCCTGTATTTAAATCAATAGCCGTAAGATTTCCCCAAGGTGGTTTAGTACAAGGAACTCCTAAGGGCGACATAAAGCCATATGCTCTTATGGTACAATAAGGTGTTCCTTCATTTTGCTGTAGCGCTGAAAATCTTGATTGAACACTATCTCTTGCAAGCTCTTTTAATGCCTTATCGCAATCACTTCTTGGCACCATCACTATAGTGCTGGATAAATTCATTGTATTGGCTATTAAAATATTTCTTGATGAGTCAATTGCTGGACCTCCCCAGTTTGCTCCCCCAATAGCACTAGGGTAATGAACACTTCCTTCAAGAGAAGGTGGTGTATATAGGCCTTCATTCCTTAAATCTTGCGCCGCTTTTTTACAATACCCTCTATCCCATGGTGTAAAACCAAACACATCGTCAGGATCAAGATATGTTGGTGTCAGAGGCTTTGGTTTTGTAGGAAAAGGTTGAGTTTTAGTTACATAATCGCCTTCAACCGCTCCTTGTGGGACATCTCTCTCTTCAACGGGGAAAATAGGTTCACCAGTTTCTCTATTTAATAAAAAGACAAATCCCATTTTAGTTGTTTGAGCTAATGCCTTAATGATCTTGCCGTCTTTTTCGACATCATAAAAAGTAGGTTGAGATGGAACATCATAATCCCAAATATCATGATGAACTGTCTGAAAATGCCAAACAACCTTTCCTGTTGATGCATTTAAAGCAACAACAGAACTTGAATAATAATCTGAGCCATTACGATGACCACCATAATTATCTGCTGCAGTATTGCCAGTAGGTAAATAAATAAGATTTAATTCGGGATCTGTAGAAATAATAGACCATACATTAGTAGTACCTCTTTGATATAACTGATTACCATCCTCATCAATTATTGGTTCTTGATTTGGAGGTATTGGGTCCCAGTACCAAACTAAATCGCCTGTTACTACATCATAAGCTCTAACAACTCCTCCAGGAACCGATGTACTTACATTGTCTGCAACTCCACCCCCTACAATTATTAAATTCCCTATAATTGCAGGTGGAGAGACGCTGTAATAATAGGCTGGATTGTGAGTTCCAAGACCATCTCTTAAATCAATCTTTCCATTATTACCAAAATCACTGCAAAGTTCTCCTGTTTTTCCGTCTAAAGCAAAAAGCTCTGCATCAATAGTTCCTGAAATTATACGATGATAACATTCATCATTCTCTGTCTTATTATTATCAATCCAGCTTCCTACACCTCTACAATGTAAAAGCGCTTTTTCTTTTATATTAATTTTTGGATCAAAGACCCATTTTTCTTCACCAGTCTCAGGATTTAATGCAAAAACTCTATTATATGGAGTACAATAATATAGGGTTTCATTAACTAATATTGGTGTTGCCTGAAAAGAGGTTTGCTGACTGCTATTAGGTATGACATCTTCTGTCCAATTTAATCCAGCATGATAATCACCAGATCTATGTACCCATATCCTTTCTAAATCTTTTACATTACCAGGAGTTATTTCAGTTGCCTTTGAAAAATGTCCCCCACCAGGATCTTTACCGTAAGAAGACCAATCATCATTCTGAGCAATAGAATTAAAAGACAAAAAAATAAATAATAATAGGAAAGAGAGATACTTCATAAGATACTACTTTTCAGGTAATGCAAATGCTATCAGGTGATCAGATGCAGGCGTTCCTATGGCCCAATGACCACCAGCAGCAATTACAACAAACTGTTTTCCTTGCTCATTAGTATAAGTCATAGGAGTTGCATGGGCACCTGTGGGTAACCTAAATTTTGCTAATTCTTCTCCTGTTTCAGTATTAAAGGCTCTTAAATAATGATCACTTGTAGCGCCTATAAATGTTACGCCTGATGCTGTAACAGTTGGACCACCAATATTTGGTGCTCCTTTAATCCACCAAAAAGGAAAAGGCGCTAGATCCTTTGATGTCCCCAATGGAACATTCCATAAATGCTCACCCGTATCTAAATCAATGGCAGTTAATGTACCCCATGGAGGTTCAGTACATGGAACGCCTAAGGGAGAGAAAAAACCCATAGAACGCAAGTTACAATATGGCGCGCCTTCATTTTCTTCAATATTGGTAAATCTCACCTGGGTCTTATTTATTGATAATTCCTCAAGGGGCTTATTACAATCTTCACGTGGAACCATAACAATTAAGCTTGCCATATTATTAGTATTTACAACCATAATATTTCTTTCAGGATCTATAGCTGGACCACCCCAATTATTTCCGCCAACACCACTAGGATAATGGATGCTCCCTTCAAGAGATGGAGGAGTATATAGACCTTCGTTTCTTAATTTTTTTGCTGTCCTTTTACAATGCCCGCGATCCCAAAATGTGAAACCAAAAGCTTTCTCAGGGTCAAATTTTATTGGATTTAAAGGAGCAGGTTTCGATGGGAAAGGTTGAGTTCTGCTAACATAATCACCTTCAACTGCTCCCTGGGGCACTTCCTTTTCCTCAATAGGAAAAATAGGCTCGCCATTTTCTCTGTTAAATAAAAAAACAAGTCCAGTTTTGGTTGTTTGAGCAAGTGCTTTGATAATTTTACCATCTTTTTGGAATTCATAAAAAGTTGGCTGAGATGGAACATCATAATCCCAAATATCATGATGAACTGTTTGGAAACTCCAAACTAATTTTCCTGTATCAGCATTTAAGGCTACAACTGAGCTTGAGTATTCCTCAAGCCCCTCTCTATGACCACCATAATAATCAGGTGATGCATTTCCAGTAGGAAGATAAACCATATTTAAATCTGGATCAGCTGATATTATTGACCAAACATTTGCAGTTCCCCGTCTATATGAAGGATTACCATTATCATCTATTATAGTTGCTTCATCTGGCGGGATTGGATCCCAAAACCATATTAAATCACCAGTTCTGACATCATATGCTCTTACAACACCGCCGGGAATATCTGTTGAGGCATTATCAAGAACACTGCCACCAACTACGATTTTATCGTTTATGATTGCTGGAGGAGAAGTGCTCCAATAGTACATAGCCGGATGCTCGCCAAGTCCTTTTCTCAGATCCACCCTTCCTTTTTTACCAAATCCCTCACAAAGTTGTCCGTTTTTAGCGTCAATTGAAAAAAGCTCGGCATCAACTGTTACGCCCATTATTCGATGGTAACAATCATCAGAAGTTAATTTTGTTTCATCTTTCCAGCTGCTCAATCCTCTACATGCTAAAATTGCTCTTCCATCTTTTTTTAATTTTGGGTCAAACACCCATTTTTCTTCGCCGGTTTCAGGGTTAAGAGCAAAAACTCTATTATAGTTGGTGCAATAAAATAATGTATTATCAATTAAAAGTGGCGTTGCCTGAAAGGAGGTCTGATATTCTCCGCCTTTTACTCCAGCTGAATTTGCTCCACCCTTGTAGTCACCAGATCTGTGTTCCCAAACTTTTTTTAAATTTTTCACATTCTCAGGTGTAATTTCATTAGCTTTAGAGAAATGACCACCCCCTGAATCCTTTCCATATGAAGTCCAGTCATCAGTTTCAGCAAAAACATGAGTTGATAGAAAAAATATCATTATGTGTAAAAATGTCTTTAGCATTTTGATTATCCCCAAGAGAAACCTTAGTAAATATATATAAAGTGGACAAGGCTATTTTTGTTCGTTTTAAAATATACTTTGTATGTTTAAGTGCCAAATTAATAAGTTATGTTGACAGTTACAACTATATTCATGTTAATTATTAAGTGATTTTTATATTGGGAATTTAATAATGGCTAAAGTTGAAAAAGACTTCTTAGAAAGAAAAAATCCTACAGAAAGGAACTTTAAAGCCAAACCTTTCATGCCAAGAAAACCTATACCGGATCTTGGTCATGAAAAATTAGATAGTAAAAGATTCTATACACAAGATTTTATGCAGAAAGAATGGGATTCTATTTGGAAAAAGACCTGGCAGTTGGTCTGCAGAGAAGCAGATCTAAAATATGAGGGTTCATTTATCACTCATGAAATAGGAAAAGAATCTTTTTTAATAGTTAAAGGTAATGATGGAAAAATTAGAGCATTTTATAATGTTTGCCAACACAGAGGGAATAAATTGTGTCAAATTGAAGAAGGAGAATTAGAAATATTTTCCTGTCCTTTTCATGGTTGGAAATGGAATAATGATGGCTCTTTAAATTCTGTATTTGCACCAGAACTCTATAAACAATTTGAGGATGGAGTTCCTGTTAATGAGCTTGGCTTAACTGAAGTTAAACTAGATTCTTGGGGTGGTTGGCTATGGCTAAATATGGATGATAAATCTATATCTCTAAAAGAATGGCTTGGTGAATATGGCGAACATCTCGAAAGTTATAATTTCGAGAAATGGGAATTAATTGATTATCAAACTTTTGAATGGAATGGTAATTGGAAACATGCCGTTGATGCATTTAACGAAAGCTATCATTTCACAGCGCTTCATCCTGATATGATTGAGTTCGGTGAAGGTCATGATGTTCCTATTGAATTATCTGGTCCACACTCACGAATGATAAACTTTAACGATACAGTAAGTGAAGTTGTTAAGGATCAAGATACTTTTACTCCACTTCGTGAAGAAATGATGGGTGATCAGAAAAAGGGTAAAATGGCAGATATTGATGAGGGTTATACTGGTTCAGCTAAGGATCTTCATCTCTACTATATTGAAAAACGAAGATCTGAAGAGGACGATATTGAATATTATAAAGATATGAATGATGAGCAACTTATCCATCAATATCATTATTTCTTCTTTCCTAGTGCTGTTTTCACTAATAAACCTGAAGCTGCAAATGTTTTTCGTTATAGGCCACACGCCACAGATCCTAATAAATGTTATTATGACTTCTTCATTTTGCTAAACAACCCTGAAGGAAAAGAATTACCTCCAAGACCTGAGCATAAAATTTATCGAGGAAATGGACCTGAACTTTACGAAGGAGCCTTTAGAGGAACCTTCCCCCCAGTCTTTTGCAATGTTTTAGCGCAAGATGGGTCTAATATGGAAACCATGCAATGGGGCAATAAATCAGATAGCTTTAAAGGCGGAATTCTTTGTGAACAAGAAATTAGATTGAGACATTTTCATCAAACTATAGATAAATTCATTGAAAAGAACGCAAAATAGTTATTAATTATATTTTTTAAAATCTTTTAGGAAAAACTATGGCTACTTTAAATTTTAATTCTGGAAATAATTATATTATCCCTAGTGAAAACAATATGACCTACAGGGGTCAACAGGGTAATGATGTTTACATTATTTCAAAAGCAACTGAAGATAATGCAACAATTAAAATCATTGATACTGAAGGGGCTAATGTCATTCAATTGGTCGATGGTTTAATTATTACGGCATCATTATTCACTAAAAATGCTGCAAGACTAACGCTTTCTGATGGTTCAGAAATTACTATCAATGGCGCAGACAAATTTACTTATGAAACTAGCGGAAATGCTACTTCTGGAGATATTGGTTCACAGTGGACTTATTCTGATTTTGTAAAGGGAATGGGCGTTACCGATGGACCGCCATCATCTGGATCTGAAAATGGTACTGCTAACTTTACAATTAGTGATAATTTTGAAGTACCAGAGGATACAAGTTCCGATAATACAAACACAGATTATACAGTTGTAGAAATTAATGTTTCATCAGACAGCACAATAACAGCTACAAGTACAGCTGAAGACTTCAGATACGAAGTTGGAACTGATGGGGTATCAAAAGAAGGGGCATATAATGTTACTATCGATGGTTTTGATAAATCTAATGATAAGCTAACTCTTGTTTTAGTTGGAGCTACATCGAATATAACAACTCAAGAATTTGACGCTATAAAAGATGTCGAAGTTACATCAGATGGAATAAGTGGAACACAAATTTTCTTTGCTCCAGACTCAGATCTGGAAAGCGGAAGGTTAACATTACCAGATGTTGAAGAGTCTTTTTCAGATACATGGACAGCAACAACTTATACAGTCGAAGTCATTGCGGATGTTAATTTAGTTTAATTTGGTTGCGGGGGTAGGATTTGAACCTACGACCTTCAGGTTATGAGCCTGACGAGCTACCGGGCTGCTCCACCCCGCGACAATCCCGTTATTTAATTGTGAAAAGTAAATGTAATTGATAAGCCTGGCAACGACCTACTCTTCCACACCTTAAGATGCAGTACCATCGGCGCTGAGAAGTTTAACGGTCGAGTTCGGGATGGGATCGAGTTTAGGCCTCTCGCAATAATCACCAAGCTAATGAATTACATTAAGTAGAATTTGAAAAAAAATGAGTATTAAAGATAAGAAAGATCAAGTCAATCGAGTTATTAGTACCAGTCAGCTTCATATGTTACCATACTTCCACACCTGGCCTATCAACGTGGTAGTCTTCCACGACTCTCATGGGAGAACTAGTTTCGAGGGAGGCTTCCCGCTTAGATGCTTTCAGCGGTTATCCCGTCCGTACATAGCTACCCTGCTATGCCGCTGGCGCGACAACAGGTCCACCAGAGGTACGTCCACCCCGGTCCTCTCGTACTAGGGGCAGCTCCTCTCAATTCTCCTACAATCACGGCAGATAGGGACCGAACTGTCTCACGACGTTCTAAACCCAGCTCACGTACCGCTTTAATTGGCGAACAGCCAAACCCTTGGGACCTGCTCCAGCCCCAGGATGCGATGAGCCGACATCGAGGTGCCAAACAACCCCGTCGATATGAACTCTTGGGGGTCATCAGCCTGTTATCCCCGGCGTACCTTTTATCCGTTGAGCGATGGCCCTTCCACACGGGACCACCGGATCACTATGACCGACTTTCGTCTCTGCTCGAATTGTCACTCTCGCAGTCAGGCAGGCTTATGCCATTGCACTCAACGACCGATTTCCGACCGGCCTGAGCCTACCTTCGCGCGCCTCCGTTACTCTTTGGGAGGCGACCGCCCCAGTCAAACTACCCACCATGCAGGGTCCCGGATCCGGCTTCACGGACCGCGGTTAGATATCAATAATAATAAGGGTGGTATTTCAAGGATGGCTCCACATGAACTGGCGCCCATGTTTCAAAGCCTCCCACCTATCCTACACATATCATCACTAATATCACTGCAAAGCTATAGTAAAGGTGCACGGGGTCTTTCCGTCTAACCGCAATCACCCCGCATCTTCACGGGGAATTCAATTTCACTGAGTCTATGTTGGAGACAGTGGGGAAGTCGTTACGCCATTCGTGCAGGTCGGAACTTACCCGACAAGGAATTTCGCTACCTTAGGACCGTTATAGTTACGGCCGCCGTTTACCGGGGCTTCAATTCGGAGCTTGCACTCCTCCTCTTAACCTTCCGGCACCGGGCAGGCGTCAGACCCTATACGGCGCCTTGCGGCTTCGCAGAGTCCTGTGTTTTTAGTAAACAGTCGCCACCCCCAATTTTGTGCCCCCGAACAAAAGTTGCCTTTTGAACGGGCCTCCTTCTCCCGAAGTTACGGAGGTATTTTGCCGAGTTCCTTCAACATAGTTCTCTCAAGCGCCTTAATATATTCTATCCGTCCACCTGTGTTGGTTTGGGGTACGGTCATTAGTGTGGGAGCTATTTCCTGGGACTTATTCACAGCATCCTTAATCCAATAAAAGGATACAATTTACTAAATCCGTCACTACCCACTGGCCGAGGAATATTAACCTCGTTCCCATCCACTACGGCTTTCGCCCTCGCGTTAGGGGCCGGCTAACCCTGCTCAGATTAACTTTAAGCAGGAACCCTTGGACTTTCGGCGAGAGGGTTTCTCACCCTCTTTATCGTTACTCATGTCAACATTCTCACTTCCGATATCTCCAAATATTCTCACGAATATTCTTCACAGACTTACGGAACGCTCCGCTACCGCGCTATAAATAGCACCCGCAGTTTCGGTATATTGCTTAATCCCCGTTACATTTTCGGCACAGAACATCTTGATTAGACCAGTGAGCTGTTACGCTTTCTTTAAAGGATGGCTGCTTCTAAGCCAACCTCCTGGCTGTTTTGGACGTTCCACATCCTTTTCAACTTAGCAATAATTTGGGGACCTTAACTGGCGGTTAGGGCTGTTTCCCTTTCCACTATGGACCTTAGCACCCATAGTGTGTCTGCCACGCATTACTCATCGGTATTCGGAGTTTGGTTAGGTTTGGTAAGACGGTGAGTCCCCCTAGCCCATCCAGTGCTCTACCCCCGATGGTATTCACATGACGCTCTACCTAAATAGATTTCGCGGAGAACCAGCTATCTCCGAGTTTGATTGGCCTTTCACCCCTAGCCACAAGTCATCCCCTCATTTTTCAACATAAGTGGGTTCGGTCCTTCAGTGCGTGTTACCGCACCTTCAACCTGCTCATAGCTAGATCACT
>QCOV01000003.1:75000-215636 GCA_003212795.1 OCS116 cluster bacterium AG-435-F03
TCAGGTTCTGGTAAAACAGCTACAGTTGCAGCCGAGGTATGAATTCTTCCGCTTGACTCTGTTGCCGGAACTCTTTGAACTCTATGCACACCAGATTCAAATTTTAATTTCGAAAATACATTTTCTCCAGAAATTGATAAAATGATTTCTTTATATCCACCGACATCGCCATCAGATAAAGCCATTATTTGTGTTTTCCATTTATTTAAATCACTATATCTTTGATACATTCTATATAAGTCTCCAGCAAAGATAGCCGCTTCATCACCTCCTGTTCCTGCTCGTATTTCTAGAATAACATCGTTAGCATCGGCCTTATCTTTGGGTAAAAGCATTAATTGGATGGACTCTTCTATTTGTAATATATTTTCTTTTAATTCTTCTAATTCAGTTTTTGCAAGATCGAGCATTTCAGGATCAGATGAATCATCATTGATAATATCATTTAATTCTTCGCTTTCTGTTTGGAATTTTTTCCAATCAACAATTGCGTTTTTTAATGGCTCAATTTCTGAATATTCTTTCGAGAATTTTACATAATCTTCTGAAGATAATTCACTACTTAGAGATTTCTCTAACTCGCTTGATCTATCTAATATGCTTTCTAACTTATCTAATGGTATTTGAGTCATATTTATTAATGTCTTTATTTATTTTTGTTTTATTTTTTTTTCAACTTCATTAACAATTGAGTCAATTAACTCATCATTATTTCGTTTTGCAAGTTGCTTTCCATCGACATAAAGCATTCCACTGTCATTTCCACCGCCAGTAAATCCTACATCTGACATAGTAGCTTCACCAGGGCCATTAACTACACAACCAATTACAGAAATTGTAAATGGTTCAGAAATACTTGATAAACGTTCTTCTAACTTTTTTACTGTACCGATAACATCAAAACCTTGTCTCGCGCATGAAGGGCACGAAATTATATTAACTCCTCGATGTCTTAGTCCAAGACTTTTTAAAATACTAAAACCAACTTTTATCTCTTCAACTGGGTCTGCAGATAGAGAAACTCTTAATGTATCGCCAATTCCTTGAGCCAGAAGCTGACCAATGCCAATGGAAGATTTAATTGTGCCATCCATTAATCCACCAGCTTCGGTAATGCCTAAATGAAGAGGAGCATCGGTTACTTTTGATAACTCTTTATATGACTCAACTGTAAGTAAAACATTTGAAGTTTTTACAGATATCTTAAAATTATTAAAATCTAAATCTCTTAAAATATTTTCATGGAATAATGCACTCTCAACCATTGCTGATGGCGAAGGTCCTTTATATTTTTCAAGTATATTTTTTTCTAAAGATCCGCCATTAACACCTATTCTAATTGAACAATCGTTATCTTTGGCAGCCTTAACGACTTCTTTAACCCTATCAATAGATCCAATATTGCCTGGATTAATTCTTAAACATGATGCACCAGATTCTGCTGCTTCTATTGCCCTTTTATAATGAAAATGAATATCAGCAACTATTGGAACATTAGTTTGATCAACTATCTCTTTTAGAGATTTTGACGACTCCTCGTCAGGACAAGAAATTCTAACAATATCAGCACCTGCATCCTCTAAGTCCAATACTTGTTTTATTGTTGATTTGATGTCCCGTGTATCAGTATTTGTCATTGATTGAACACTAATAGGCGCATCACCTCCGACAGGTATGTCTCCGACATATATTTTTCTTGTCTTATTCCTTTTAATATCTATCCCATAAGGATTATTCATTAGTTACCTTTCAAATAAAATCAGATAAATTTACCTATCTAATATAAAGGACTGATGTAGCATATTAACAGCTTTTTCAGCCTGCTCATTGCTAATGAGAATAGATATTTTTATTTCTGAAGTAGAAATAACATCAATATTTATATCATTTTCAGACAATATGCTGAACATCTTAGCTGCTACACCTGCATTACTTCGCATGCCAACACCAATAATGGAAATTTTAGCAATGTTACTATCAGTCAATAAACTTTCATATGGAACATCATCTTTAATTTGTTCCATAATTTTTTCTGCGTCCAACAAATCATCTTTAGGTATTGTAAAAGTTATATCAGTTGTCCTAGAACTTTCTGAAATATTCTGTACGATCATATCAACATTGATATTATTTTCTGAGAGAGATGAAAATATTTTAGCTGCAATACCAGGTTTATCTCTTACGCCTATTAAAGTTATTTTACAATCATTCAGGCTTGAAGTTACACCTGTAACAACGCGTTGGTCATTAATTGCGTCCTCTTCTGTAACAATAGTTCCAGCATCTTCTTTATTCTCGTTAGCAAAACTAGATAATACCCTTAAAGCAACATTATTTGTCATAGCAGTCTCAACTGATCTTGTTTGAAGAACTTTAGCTCCCAAAGATGCCATTTCTAACATTTCTTCATATGATACTTTATCAAGTCTTTTGGCCTCAGGTACTTTGTTGGGATCAGTTGTATATACGCCATCTACATCAGTATATATGTCACAATAATCAGCGTTTATGGCTGCAGCAATTGCCACAGCTGATGTATCAGAGCCTCCTCTTCCTAGAGTTGAAACTCGTCCTTCTGATGTAATGCCTTGAAATCCAGGAATAACACATACTTTTTTATCTTTGAGAATCTTATTTATAAGCTCTGATTTTATAGCTTCAATTCTTGCAGATTTATGATCATTAGATGTCAAAATAGGAATTTGCCATCCTAGACAAGAACTTGCACCTATACCATTTTCATTCAGCGCTGCTGCAAGCAAACCAACACTTACTTGCTCTCCAGAAGAAATAACGACATCGTATTCTTCAGGACTAAAGTTATCAGAGATATCTTTTGTAAGATTGATTAAGCGGTCTGTTTCTCCAGCCATAGCGGATAAAACGACTACAACTTCATGTCCCTCATCATATACTGATTTAACAATATTTGAGACATTTTGTATTCTATCAATACTTCCAACAGATGTTCCACCAAATTTCATAACGATACGTGACATCATGATCTCCAAAATTATTTCAAAATTTATCCTTAATTAGTTATATAGATTACTCTATATAAGCTGGACAAGTAATAGATAATGTATAGGACTCATAGGAGCAAGCATAAGTGAAGAAGAAATTAAGATGAATACAACCATAGATCCTTTAGAAAAAGAAAAATTTTCAAAAATGGCAGAAGAGTGGTGGGACCCAACGGGAAAGTTCAAAGCCTTACATAAATTTAACCCTAAAAGGATTGAATTTATTAGGGATAAATTGGTTGAACACTTTTCAATTGAGTCCGATTTAGAAAATCCTTTTTCAAACCTTGATATTTTAGATATTGGTTGCGGAGGTGGTCTTTTATCTGAACCAATGTCAAGATTAGGAGCGAATGTTACAGGCATTGATATTGTAGATAAAAATATCAATGTAGCAAAAACGCATTCTGAAGAACAAAACTTAGAAATTGATTATAAAATTACAACTGCTGAAGAACTTGCATTGGGTAAGAAGAAATTTGATGTGATATTAAATATGGAAGTTATAGAACATGTAGCAGATTTAAATTTATTTATTGAGTCTTGTGAAAAATTATTGAAAAAGAATGGACTGCTTTTCTTTGCCACATTAAATAGAAATATATTGTCCTTTGGTTTAGCCATAGTTGGTGCAGAATATATTCTTGGCTGGCTACCTAAAGGTACCCATAATTGGAAGAAATTTATTACACCTGAAGAATTAAAAATAATCTTTAGATCAAGCGGTTTGAATATTACAGATATTATGGGAATGAAATATAACCCTATCTATGATAGTTGGTATTTATCCGAAGATACAAGTGTAAATTATCTTGGTACTGCTATTAAATCTTAATTCTTAGATTTAGGATTTAAAGATGGCAAAGGCTGAACATTAATGCCTTCCTCTATAAGGTCTTTTGCTTCCTCAACTGTTGTTTCGCCATAAATATCTTTTTGTTCTTTTTCTTCATAATGCATCGCTCTAGCTTCATCAGGAAACTTATCACCAACATATTCATAATTTTCCTTAACGTGTTTTTTGATCTTATTCATAACCATCTCAACTTTCTTAACATCACTTTTAGGAGCTTTCTGATTTGATTTAGAAGGGATATTCGGAGCCATAATTGATTTGCTAATTTTTTTTGAACCACAAAGAGGACATTCGACTGAAGATTCTTCTAATTGTTTTTGACAAGTATCATAGTCAGAAAACCAAGCTTCAAAATTATGTTCTTGGTCACAAATGAGGGAATATTTAATCATGATAAAAGCTTTTCAAGATCACCACTTCTATCAATTGCATATAAATCATCATAACCACCTACATGTGTATCATTGATAAAAATTTGAGGGACGGACCGCTTACCATTAGCTTTTTCAATCATTTCCATCATGAGATCTGGATTATCGCCAACATATATTTCTTTATAATCTAATCTTTTACTTTGCAGTAAAGCCTTCGCTTTTTCACAATAAGGGCACATAGGTCCGGTATAAATTATAATATCCATTTCATCCTCTATGCTTATAATATGGTAAATTGGTAATTAAATTCAAGATTTCTTAATAAAAAGAGCTATTTGATGCACAACAGAAAACTTATAAAAGTTAGGCAAGAAAAAGAAAATATAAATAATTTCGAAGAAAAAATCTTTTTCAAAGACTATCAGAACGATTTTGTTGAAAGAGTTTCACTCATTAATGAAAATTTTGAAAAGTCTCTTGCGTTTGGTTTTCGAGGATCAAAACTAGAATTTTCAAAAAATGTAAAAAATGTAATTTATGGAAATCTTGGAAAAAGTAATAAAACAAATATTATCTATGATGAAGAGTTAATGCCCTTTAAAGAGTCATCATTAGATTTAATTATGAGTTTCTTTAATCTTCATTTTGCAAATGATGTACCGGGTATTCTTTATCAAACATTAAGGAGTCTAAAACCAAATGGCTTATTTATAGCCTCTATGTTTTGTGAAAATACTCTGCAAGAACTCAATTACTCTTTTATTAAAGCCGAGGAGGAGATTTGCGGAGGAATGAGTCCAAGAGTAAGTCCTTTTGCTAAGTTACAAGCTTTGGCTTCATTAATGCAGGAAATAAATTTTTCTTTACCAGTTGCTGATATTGACCGTCATTCTGTCTATTATAAACATCCATCAAATTTATTAACCGACTTAAAAAAACTCGGAGAAACAAATTCCCTTCTAAGAATGAATAAATCATTCTTAAGAAAAGATGTTTTGAATAGAATGTATGAAATTTATATCGATAATTTTTCCAAAGATGGAAAAATTGTTGCCACTTTTGAAATAGCTTGGCTCACGGGATGGAAATATCATGAAAGTCAGCAAAAACCTCTTAAGAGAGGATCAGGAATGACTAATATGGTTGAGGGCGTGAAAAAATTTGAATAAAAGAATTAGAGCTTACCTTCAATAGCCTTATCAATGAGATCAATAACTTCTTTAACGCCATAAAGGATAATAAATGAACCCAATCTTGGTCCTTGCGTTTGTCCAAGAAGAATTTCATATAAAGCAGAAAACCAATCCTTCAAAGACTCAAAATGACTATTCATTCCAATATCATAAATTATAGTTTGAATTTTCTCTGGATCAGTTTCATTTTCCATCTCTAGAAGGTTTTCTTTAAGAGTTTCAAGATATTCAATCTCTTGTTTTTCTGGTTTACGATATTTTTTAGTAGGTAAAACAAAGTCCTTGTAATATTCCAATGCGAAAACAACTAATTGATCAATATATTGACTGGCCTCTTCAGAAATATCGTCAAAATATCCCTTTATAAAACCCCAGATTACTTCTTTGCTACTGGCTTGAGAGGCGCTAACGAGATTTAAAATCAGTGAAAATGTAACCGGACTTTCAATTATTATTGGATTACCGTCATGAATATGAAAAACCGGATTACTTAATTGATCTTTTACTTCTTGGTTAGGATATTTTTCTGAAAAACTTTGATATTCATCTACAGCTTTAGGAATAACATCAAATGTTAGTTTTTTTGCTCTTCTTGGATTCTGATACATATATAAGATGAGACTTTCTTTTGAAGCAAATTTAAGCCAGTCATCTATTGAAATACCATTACCCTTAGATTTAGATATCTTTTCACCTTTTTCATCAAAAAATAATTCATAATTGAAACCAACTGGAGCAAAACCTCCAATTGCTTTACATATTTTTCCTGAAAGAGTTACAGATTCAATTAAGTCTTTTCCTGCCATCTCATAATCAACATCTAATGCAACCCAACGCATTGCCCAATCAGCTTTCCATTGTAATTTACATTTACCACCTAAAATGGATGTTTCTTTTTCTTCCTGCGTATTTGGATGCTCATATAAAATTGATTTTTCTTTTGTATTGTAATCTAAAACTTTTGCGAGTAGTACCTGTCCAGTGTCCGGACAAATAGGTAGAAAAGGTGAATAAGTTTTTTTTCTTTCCTCACCTATCGTTGGTAAAATGATATTTATAATTGCTTCATAATTTTCTAAGATCTTAGATAATGTCTCATCAAAATTACCATTCTTGTAATAATCTGTTGCACTAGCAAATTCATATTCAAAACCAAATTGATCGAGAAACTCTTTTAATAAATTATTATTATGATCAGCAAAACTTGAAAATTTATGATAAGGATCAGGAATATCTGATAATGGCTTTTCTAAATTTTCAGATAATATTTTAGAATTTGGAATATTATCAGGGACTTTTCTTAATGCATCCATGTCATCAGAAAAACATATTAATTTTGTTTCGATGCTTTTATCTAATACCTTAAGAGCATGCCTAACCATTGATGTCCGAGCAACTTCTCCAAAAGTACCTATATGAGGTAAACCTGAAGCTCCATAACCAGTTTCAAACACGGCACTATTGGAACCTGACTTTTCAAGGCGCTTTAAAATTTTTCTTGCCTCTTCGAAAGGCCATGACTTGCTTTCTTGGGCTACAGATATTATTGATTTATTCATGACATTATTAAATCCAAACGATGCTCTTATTTATAGCATGACTCTATCTTCTGCAATAGATGGGGAAATATCAAACAAAGAGATGCAATTTATACAGACTTGTATCAATAATTTACCAATCTTCAAAACCTATAATAGTGAGGACTTAGAAAAAACATTAAGTATGTTTTTTGAATTATTAAGTGGCGATAATGATCCAGAAACAATTATAGAATTAATTGACCAGGCTTTAGATAAAAAAAATAAATATATCGCATATGCTTTATCTGTAGAGATTATGATGGTTGAAGAAAACTTCACTAATGAAAAGTTACGCTTATTAGAGTTACTTGAAAAAAACTTTGAAATTAATGATCTTGAATCAGCATCAATTAAATATACAATCAAGACTAAGTACTCTGATTAAATCAAAAGGGAATGTCATGAACTTGATCTTTTTCAAACCTAGAAATATCGGCTTTTTAATGCGTATGATTAAAGAGAGACTACTAGAATTGTTTCTAAAAAGAGAAGATTTGGCTTCTGATGTTAGAAACTATGTCTTAAATAATGCAAAAAAGAATGATCCCGATAGTGTGCTATATACAATGGATGAATTTGCAAAAAGAAAAAGATTTTTAATGAATGTTGGAGATGTTAAAGGCAAAATTTTAACAGATGAAATTAAAAAGTTAGGATCAAATCTAACTATCTTAGAGCTTGGATGTTTTTGCGGTTATTCAGCCATATTGATGGCCAAGACTCTTGGAGAACAAGGTAAAGTCATTTCCATAGAAATTAGTAAACATTATGCCAAAATCGCAAATGAAATAATCGAATTTTCTGGCCTAAAAAACAAAGTTATTATTATAGAAGGACCATCAGAAAAAATAATCCCAACACTACGATATGAATTCGATCTTGTTTTTATTGATCATTGGAAAGATTTATACAAAAGAGATCTTCAGCTAATCGAAAAAAGAGGTTTATTAAAAAATCAATCAATTGTATTTGCAGATAATGTTGGGAGTCTCATTGAAGCATTAGTGGGTAAAAGGGGTAAATCAACAGATTATCTAGAATATGTAAGAAATCATAAGAATTTTCAGAGTAAAAATATAAATACAAACTTAGAATATTCTAATGCTGAAGATGCCGTCGAAATATCGACCTATAGAGTTAAGCATTAGAAATCTTCGCATTCATCCGGGTTAATGGCACATTTATTTTCAAAAACGCCCGTGAAAAGTCCTCCTTTAGAATTATTCGTTGCTTTATTTCTTATAGTTTTCTTATTTGGAAATGCCTGTTGGAAAGCATTATTTGAAATCTCATAAATGCTTTTATTTTGATTTAATTTATCATTTGCATAATAGTTTTCAACAATAACTAATAATTGTTGATTAATAATCTCATAACCAATATCAATCTTATTGTTGCTGATCATTTCATCAAATATACCTCGAAGATAACCGACACAGTAAGAGCTGGAATCAGTATTTGCAGTTTCGCCGCATTTATTGAGAAAATCGACAGCTTTTAATTGTTTTGTAAAGACGCAAGAAACTAACACTATAGAAATTATCAATATAATTTTATTTTTCATAATCCTTCATTATCCAGCTAATTCAAATGTTTTTTCAACAGAGCTATCTTTATCAGAAAAATTGTTATTAATATGTCTTAAATTATTATAAAAGATTGTAGCAGCTTTACTCCAAGAATATTTTTTTGAAAATTCTCTTATCTTCTCACCATTAAGACTATAACATTTTTCGATCGATTCCTTTAAGTTGTTTGATAAAAATCCAACGCTTTGAGATGTAATGATATCTTTTGGGCCAGTTACAGGAAAAGCTGCAACAGGAGTACCACTCGCTAAAGCTTCCAGAATAACTAAACCAAAAGTATCTGTAACGGAAGGAAAAACAAAAACATCAGATGATGCATAATATTCTGCAAGTTCATTACCAAATTTGTATCCTAAAAAATGTGTATCTTTATATTGTGTTTTTAATTCTTCTAGTTGAGGTCCATCACCAATTATAATTTTAGAACCTATTAAATCTAAGTCTAAAAAAAATTTAATCCCTTTTTCAATACTTACCCTTCCTACATATAAATGAATTGGCTTCTTAAATTGTTTTAAATCAATTTTTTTTTGTGGACTGAATAACTCTAAATCTACACCCCTCGTCCACATCGAAATATTATTAAATTCTCTTTTTTCAAGATCATTTTTTAAACTTTCGGTTGATACCATCATCCCGCTCGATTTTTTATGAAACCATCTCATATATTTATACCCCCATGAAGAGTTTATTGGGAATCTTGAACTTATAAATTCAGGAAATTTTGTATGATAACTGGTTGTATAGTGATAATTATTTTTATTTAGAAATCTCCTGGCAGATATACCTATTGGGCCCTCTGTTGCAATATGGATGTAATCTGGATTAAAATGTTTAAGTATTTTCTTTATTTTATTGCTAGATAGAAAAGTTAATTTAATTTCAGGATATGTAGGACAGGGAAGATTGAAATTTGTACAAGGATCAATAACTTTAACAATATGTCCGTCTTTTTGTAATTCACTGATAGTTTTTTCTAAGGTTACTACAACACCATTAACCTGAGGATGCCAAGCATCAGTAAAGATAATTATTCTACTCAAACTTCTTGCCCCAAACCCATAGTAACTTTATCTTTTATTTTAATTTTTTCAGAGAGTATTGATTTATCTTTAATCCAATCAATTAATTCTAATTCGCCATCTAAATGCTCGACTAAGGCTGTGCATGACTCTACCCAATCTCCAGTATTTATATATAAAATATCTTCATACATTTTCATCTCAGCATGATGAACATGCCCACAAATCACACCATCTACACCTCTTTTTTTTCCATCTTGAACAACTTTATTGCTAAAATCTGAAACAAACTGTACCGCTCTTTTGACCTTTAATTTTAGCCAAGCTGAAATTGACCAATAATTTAATCCGAATTTTGAGCGCCACCTATTTATTTTAGTATTAAGACCAAGAACAAAGACATAAAGCATATCTCCTATTGTTGCTATCCATGGAGCTTTAACGCAAATATCGTCATATATATCACCATGAATTAATAAAAACTTTCTTCCATCAATAGATTCGTAAATTAATTCATTTTGAATATTTATTGATGAAAAATTACATTTATCAAATGACCTTAGGTCCTCATCATGATTCCCTGGAATATAAACTACATTAGTTCCTTCATTTGCTTTTTTTAGAATTATATCAACTACAATAGAATGCTTATTTGGCCAATACCAAGATTTCTTTAATCTCCAACCATCAAAAATATCACCTAACAAATAAATATTTTCTGATTCTGTATTATTTAAGAAATCTATTAAATAATCAACTTTACACCCTCTAGTACCAAGATGAATATCAGAGATAAATATACTCTTATAATTTTTTTTTGTAGTTAGTTTTTCTTTTACAGATTTAAGCATAACAAATTCTTTTTATAGAACTTTATTTGATCTGATTTCGTGACACTAGAATGACAGTCTTATTAAAAATTTATAATTTTATATTTGTTTAAAATGTTTAGAGAGTTTTAGCCCTTGTTTCTGATAGTTAGAGCCTATTGACGATCCATAAGACCTTTCAGGTAGTTCTAGAAGCCTTTCATAAATCAATCTTCCAACAATTTGTGAATCCTCAAGGATGAATGGTACTTCCCAACTCCTAATTTCCAAAACAGCTTTAGACCCTTTACCTTCTGATGAATTGTGACCAAAACCTGGATCGAAAAAACCAGCATAATGAACCCTGAATTCACCTACTGATGGTTTAAACGGCACCATTTCAGCAGCATGACTTGGAGGAATAGCAATAGATTCAGATGAAGATAAAATATAAAACTCTCCAGGATCAAGAATAATTCTTTGACCTTCAGTTGCAAAAACAGGATCCCAATACTTTTCCATATCATAGGCATCCTTTTTATCTATATCTATTAAACCAGCATGCCTCTTTGCTTTCCAGCCAACTATGTCTTCTGCAGCCTCTCCTTTTAGGTCAACAGATAATGCTAGGCCCTCAGATATATTAACCTTTCCATCATAAACAATATTGTCTTCTGAGTGTAATCTCTTAAGCTCAGTATCAGAATTTGTTGGTCTTCCTCGCCTAAATCTCATTTGACTTAATCGTGAACCTTTTCTGACTATCACTGGGAAAGTTCGAGGTGAAATCTCAAGCCAAAGATGACCTTTATAACCATTTGGTATTTTGTCAAATTCATGAGTTCCATCACATATTAATCTTGTAAAAACATCTATTCTTCCAGTAGAACTTTTAGGATTTGCAACAGCAATTATTCTTTCTGGAAGGGATAAAGCCTCCATTAATGGAACAAGATATACGCAACCAGTCTCAAGAACGGCACCATCTGTAATATCAATTCTGTGTAGAGCAAAATCTTTTAATTTTCTATTCACAGAACCACCTGATGGTAAAAAACTTGCCCTAATTCTATATGCTGTATCTGCTAATCTTAAATCTAGGCTCGCAGGTTGAATTTGTTCATCATTTATTTCTCCTTGAGACCAAATTTCACCATTTTCAATCATCGAGCGGATCATTTGACCCGGCAGCACTCCAGAAATCTGAGCTTTTTGTCCTGGTGCTCCATCAAAGTCACTAGTTGTCTCTTTTGTGTCAGGAAATAAATCTGGTATTTTCTTTTCTGCCATCTTTTAAGCGATCCTAAAAAACTATATTAATTTAGTATATGAGTATAAAACATAATTAAAATAATAATATAATGAATATTGCAACAATTGATATAAGACCCGTTCTATCAGTCTTGGGATTTTTTCTCCTAGGATTGTCTGCCACTATGTTTGTTCCAGCAATAGTTGATCTGATCTATAATAATTCTGGATGGGATAATTTTGTTATCAGCTCAATTATTACTAGTTTTGTTGGATTAATGTTCTTTCTAGTATCAAGAGGGAATAAAAGTGAATTAAATACAAAAAGTGCTTTTCTTCTTGTTACCTTAAGCTGGATTATTTTATCAATTTTCTCTTCTGTTCCTTTTCTTCTTTCAACGAATGTTACAGGTATAACTAATGCATTTTTTGAGTCTGTATCAGGATTAACAACTACTGGCTCTACAATAATTGATGATATTGAAAGTACTTCAGAAGGTATAATTGTTTGGAGAAGCCTTTTACAGTGGTTAGGCGGTATTGGTATAATTGTCAGTGCTATTTCTATTCTTCCTAGTCTTGGCGTCGGTGGTATGCAGTTGTTTAAATTGGAAAGCTCTGACTCGACAGAAAAACTAATGCCGAGAACAGCAAATTTAGCTACCGAAATAATTTTTTTATATATTTTATTAACATCAATATGTGCGACACTTTATTGGGTCTGCGGTCTATCTTTTTTCGACTCTGCAAATCATGCAATGACAACTATTGCTACAGGTGGCTTCTCATCTAATTCTCAATCAATAGGGGGTTATAATAATTTCTCAATAGAATATGTTTGTATTCTTTTTATGATTCTCTCTAGCCTTCCATTTGTTCTTTATCTCAAAACACTTAGAGGTAAGCCTTTAGCGTTGATTAAAGATGAGCAAGTAACTGGTTTCTTTAAAACTTTATTCTTAGCAATCATTTTAATCGCAGTTTTTTTATTGGTTCAAAATAATTTTGAATTACAGATTCCTCTTAGACAAATTATATTCAATGTTACATCAATTCTAACTGGCACTGGATACACTTCAACATCATATGATCAATGGGGAACTCCAGCAATTATCGTGTTTCTTGCTATTACATTTATTGGAGGCTGTGCAGGTTCAACTACTTGCGGGTTAAAGGTTTTCAGACTACAGGTCATATTAAAAAATTCTGGTCAGGTTATGAATAAATTAATAAGCCCAAATCGTGTGACCAATCATAAATATAATGGCGAAAACTTAACTTTAGAAATCGTTGAATCTGTTATGACATTTTTATTTATATTCTTCGTAACTTTCGTAATTATTTCATTTCTTCTCTCATTATCTGGTCTGGATATTTTAACATCAGTATCTGCAGCTGCTACATCGATATCAAATGTTGGACCAGGGCTTGGAAATTTAATTGGACCAGCTTACAGCTTCGAAGAGATACCAGAATTTTCAAAGTGGGTTTTATCTTTTGGCATGCTGGCTGGGAGATTAGAGTTTTTAACTTTTCTTGTTATTTTTAGTCGTTCTTTTTGGAAATAAAACTTAACTCAAGCACCACCTAATAATACTTTTTTGTGCGTGAACCCTATTTTCTGCTTCATCCCAAACTACTGAATTGACTCCATCAATAACATCAGCGTCAACTTCCTCTCCTCTATGAGCAGGTAAACAATGAAGAAAAATTGCATCTGAAGATGCCATCGAGATTTTGTTAGAATCTACTTTATACGGTTCAAGAATTTTTCTTTTTTGATCATTATCATCTTCTCCCATAGAGAACCAAGTATCAGTAATTATACAATCACAATCTTTGGCAGCATCATTAGGATCTAGATCAGTAGTTATATTTGGAAAACCACTTACCAAATTATTATCTACTGAATAATCTTTTGGTGAACATATTCTTAATTCAAAACCAATAATTTGTGCGGCATGTATCCAACTTGTTAACATATTATTTGCAGGACCAAACCATACATAACTCTTATTTTCGATATCACCAATCTTCTCTTTAACTGTAATTAAATCAGCTAAAACTTGGCAGGGATGGGATTTATCGGTTAACCCGTTAATTACAGGTATTGATGCATTTTTTGCAAAATTTTCTAAAGTCGAATGCTTATTTGTTCTTAACATTGCAATATCAACATATCTTGAAATGACTTTTGCAGTATCATCAATTGTTTCTCCTCTACCTAATTGCATATCAGACATATTTGCATAAATAGTTTTCCCACCTAATTGATACATTGCTGTTTCAAATGAAAATCTTGTTCTTGTAGAAGGTTTTTCAAAAATTGTTGCTAGTATTTTATTTTTTGCGCATGCATCTTCATCAACAGATGCCATACCATTCTTCGATGACATGTTCTTTTTGTTTATTCCATCTTCAATTAAGAAAATAAGTTCATTCTTATTGAATTGGGTAAGATCAATGAAATCTTTTTTTGTTTCAGTCATTTCTTATTATATTTCTATCTAGGTAAATTTTCTAGTGTGATATTTAGTAAGTTGAAAAACTCCTCAATATCATTTTTCTCAGTATTCAAAGGTGGTAACAATCTAATTATATTGTCAGCAGCTGGTACCAATAATAAACCATTATTTAAAGCGGTTTCGGCTATCAATGTATTTTCGACTTCACATTTTATACCAAGCATAAAACCTCTTCCTCTCACTGAAGTAATTTTATCCTTATGATTTTCTATAATGTCATTTATTCCCGCCAATAGGAATTCTGATAATGACTTAACATTTGAAAGGATTTTTTCTTCATCAATAATTTCAAGAACTTTAAGCGCTACTGAACAAGCTAGCGGATTACCACCAAAAGTCGACCCATGAGAGCCATGGACCATTCCAGATGATGCATCTGTTGAAGCCAATATAGCTCCTATTGGAAAACCTGCTCCTAAACCTTTTGCAAGAGTAATTATATCTGGTTCAACTCCAGCCCATTCATGCGAGAAAAAATCCCCAGTCCTTCCTAAACCACATTGAACCTGATCAAGAATCATTAATACGCCATGTTTACTTGTTAGATCTCTAATCATTTGTAAGTCTTCTTTTGGTGTGAGCCTTATTCCCCCCTCACCTTGTATTGGCTCAATAAGCACTGCAGCTGTCTTATTAGAGATCTTTTCTTCCAATTGTTGTTGGGATAGCTCTATATTTTCGAAACCAGAAGGAAGAGGTCCAAATCCTTCAGTATGTTTGGGATTTGCTCCAGCTGCTAAAGTAGCTAAAGTCCTTCCATGGAACGCATTCTTAAAAGTAATGATGTCTGTCCTATCTTTATCACCTTTTTCAAAATGATATTTCCTTGAGGTTTTAATTGCTCCTTCAACAGCTTCAGCTCCCGAATTACAAAAAAATACTTTATCGGCAAAACTTATATCGCATAATTTTTTAGCTAATTTTTGCTGTTCCGGAATATGATATAAATTCGAAACATGCCAAACATTATCAATAGCCTCATGCATTACCTTTTTTATTTCTGGATGACCATGACCCAAAACATTTACGGCAATACCTGCTGCAAAATCTAAATACTTTCCACCATCATTATCGTACAACCAAGAACCCTCGCCTTTCGAAAAAGATATTGGGTATCTCTTATATGTATCCATTAGATTTTCGATCATGTGTACCTCAAACTAAAATTTTTAGCTTTCATACTCTTTATTTTCTAAGTCTTCAACCTCCAACCGCTCTTAAGAAGGAAGTGACTTATTATAATCAAGATTAGATTCAGTATTGTCAGGAAGATAGCTCCAAAGATCAAATCGCCATCAGCATTACCAACAAAGCCATATCTGAAACCATCAATGACATAGAAAAATGGATTATACTCAATCAAATAAAGGGCAAATTCGGGCATTCTTTTAACTGAATAAAATGTTCCCGATAAAAAAGATAAAGGTACAATTATAAAATTTGTTATTGTCCCTAAATGGTCAAATTTCTCTGCCCATATACCTGTTATTATGCCTATTGATGAAAGCATAAGTGAACCAGAAATTAAGTAGAAGAATATTGCCCATATGTTTTCGAAGTTAAAATTTACAAAAAAGGACATACAAAAAATTGCACCTAAAGCAACTATAACCCCTCTAGTTACTCCCCCTAATGAGATAGCAGTATTTAATTCTATCTCTCCTAAAGGAGGCAAAAGAATATCAACTATATTTCCTTGTATCTTTGAAATTAATAAAGATGAAGAAGTATGAGCGAAGGCTTGTTGAAGAACAGACATCATTATTAAACCTGGAGCTAAAAACTCAATGAATGGTGCACCATTTACATCTGGTCTCAAATCACCCAATGCAATAGTGAATATTGCCATAAAAAGAAGTGAAGTCGCTATTGGAGCTGCAATCGTTTGAAAAAAGATTTTAATAAACCTATAAACTTCTTTTTTGTATAAGGTCCATAACCCATACCAGTTTATACTGCCGGGAACTCTTGGCTCCCTCCAATGATAATTTTCATTTTCATCCATTTTTCAACTTAATCTTTATAATAATAGAATATCAACATCTATATTAGCTGTATTTCCAAAAAAACAACAATTTTTAACTAAAATATAAATCTATATCTTGTGCCAAAGTTATTTTTAGCATACCATATATACTTAAAAAAAGGGTGAAAAATGGCTTGGACGGATGATAGAGTAGAAATTCTTAAAAAATTATGGGCAGAAGGTTTAAGTGCTAGTCAAATTGCTAGAGAACTTGGTGATGTTACTAGAAATGCCGTTATTGGTAAGGTTCATAGGTTAGGTTTAGCTGGTAGAGCTAGTCCTACAAAACCAAAAAGTAGGTTAAGGCATAGAGAACATATTGATTATGGAGAGTCTTCGTACCCTGGAAGCTCAAGATCAAGAATTAATGATAATGTTAAACCACTTGTTATGCCTGAGCCAGCAGTGACATCTGATGGTGAACCTATTAATATTTTATCCTTAAATGAAAAAGTATGTAAATGGCCTATTGGCGAACCTGGAGATGATGATTTCAGATTCTGCGGCAACCGCAAAGAAAATGGCTCTCCTTATTGCGCTGAACATACAAGAGTAGCTTATCAGCCGCTTGAAAAGAAAAAGAAGAAGAACAAACTTTTAAATAAGAGAATGCCCGCATCCAAAATTAATAATTTTTAATTTTCTAGTGAATAACCTGCAGATCTTACTGTTCTAATTGGATCTTTTGTTCCTTTAATACTAAGAGCCTTCCTAAGTCTTCCAATATGGACATCTACAGTTCTAATCTCAACATTTATATTATCAACTCCCCAAACATGATCTAGAAGCTGCTCTCTTGAAAATACTCTCCTAGGTTGCTTAATAAAACAGTTCAGTAATTTAAACTCAGTCGGTCCAATATCAATTTCCTTGCCGCTTCGTGTAACTTTATATTCTCTTAGATTAACGCTAATATCTCCAACATTAATCTCATCAGCATCGTTTGCATTTGATCTTCTTAAAAGAGCTTTTATTCTTGCCATTAGTTCTGGAAATGAAAAAGGTTTTGTTAAATAATCATCTGCTCCGGTATCAAGCCCTCGAATTTTGTCATTTTCATCTCCTAATGCAGTTAACATAATTATTGGCAAGGAGTTAAAGTCTGAATTCCCGCGTATTCGTCTACAAACCTCTATTCCTGAAAGTTTTGGAATCATCCAATCCAAAATTACTAAATCAAATTTACTCTCTTTTAGTCTATCCATTGCTTGCTCCCCATCGGATGCAATTATAGATTTATAACCTACTTTATTAAGATTATACTCTATTAACATTGAAAGATTTTCTTCATCTTCTACAACAAGAATTTTTTTATCTTCATTAGCCATATTAAACTCTTTTAAAAAGTTGTTTCATTTTCAATTTGAATCTTTTCTTCATCAGTGAGATCTTCGCCTGTTACAATAAAGTGAGTTTCCTCAGCTATATTAGTTGCCTGATCTCCAACTCTTTCAAGATATCTAGCAATAAATAGTAATGGCACTAAGGTATTAATAGCATCAGGATTTGATTTTATTGCATTTAAAATTTCTGTCAAAACACCTGAATATAATGAGTCTATCTCACTATCTGATCGCCATACTTTCAGAGCATTTTGACAATTTTTATTTCCATAATCATCCAGAACCAAAGCTAAATTAGAATGCACCTTAATACTCATATTAATTAGATGGTTAATCGTATCTTCTGACTCTGCTTCATTTAGGGCGCCCTTAACTATTCTTTTTGAAATACCCTTACACATATCTCCACACCGCTCTAGGTATAAGGCCATCTTCACCGCTGAAAAAACTAACCTTAGATCATTAGCCATAGGCTGACGAGAAGCTAAAATATTAAAAACTTTGTTTTCAACTGATTGGCCTAAATCATTAATTTGGGCATCAGAATCAATTATTTCCTGAGCTAAATTATGATCATTATTCTTAAAAGTGGTTTCAACTCTTTTTAGCGCCTCCAAAACTAGTGCGCCCATAGTGATTATTCCATCAGATATCTCATTTAATTCTCCATCAAAAGAACTTACAATATGTTCACTCATTTTTAACCATACCTTCCAGTTACATATGCTTCAGTTTGTTCATTGTCTGGCGATCTAAAAATCTTTTCTGTATCACCAACCTCAATAAGATTACCAAGATGAAAGAAAGCTGTCCTTTGTGAAACTCTTGCAGCCTGCTGCATAGAATGTGTCACTATTACAATAGTATAATTTACCTTTAGCTCATCAATTAATTCTTCTATTCGTGCGGTAGCGATCGGATCAAGTGCGGAACAAGGCTCATCCATAAGTATAATTTCTGGATCAACTGCTATAGCTCTAGCTATACATAACCTCTGTTGCTGTCCACCGGATAGAGCTGTTCCTGGCTCATTTAATCTATCTTTAATTTCATCCCATAACCCAGCCTTTATAAGGCTATCCTCAACCTTATTATTCATATCTGATTTATTCAAAAATCTGCCATGAAGTTTAGGGCCATAAGCAACATTATCAAAAACAGATTTTGGAAAAGGATTTGGTTTTTGAAATACCATTCCTATTTTTGCTCGAAGCTCTACTACATCAATTTCAGGATCATATATATCCTGTCCGTTTATAATAATTGATCCATTAAAAGAACATGTTTCAATAACATCGTTCATTCTATTAAGACATCTTATAAATGTTGATTTGCCACAACCTGATGGACCTATAAGTGACGTAACCTCTTTTTCATTGATATTTAGGTCAACATTAAAAAGAGCTTGTTTATCATCATAAAAGACATTCACATCAGTACAATGAATTAAAGATTTCTTTTCCATCTTTGTATCGACATCATCAATATTTACATTCTGATCCATTTCAGTCACCATTTTAGTTCATACTTTTTACGCAAAATAACTGCGGCTAAGTTAATGATTATTAACAAGAATATCAGAACAAGCGTCGCTGCGCTAGTTTTTGCAACAAATGCTCTTTCTGGACTATCTGCCCATATGTATACTTGAACTGGCAGGGCTGTTGCTGGATCCATTACTGACTGTGGAATATCGACAACAAATGCTACCATTCCGATCAGCAAAAGAGGTGCTGACTCGCCAAATGCTCGCGCTAACCCAATAATTGTTCCTGTTAGTATACCTGGCAATGCTGCTGGAAGTATATGTTGAAAAACAACTTGCATTTCTGATGCACCCATCGCTAAAGCGGCTTCTCTTATCGATGGAGGAACAGATTGGAGTGAAGCTCTTGTAGCTATAATTATGACTGGCAAAGTCATTAATGATAAAACACAACCGCCAACTAAAGGTGCAGACCTTGGCATACCAAAAAAATTAATAAATAGTGCTAAACCTAATAAACCAAAAACTATAGATGGAACTGCAGCAAGATTATTAATATTAACTTCTATAAAATCTGTAATCCTGTTTTTCGATGCAAAACTTTCTAAATAAATAGCTGCCAAAACACCAATAGGAAAACTAATAATAAGAGTTATTAAAATCGTATACATAGATCCAATAACAGCACCTAAAACACCTGCTATTTCAGGCTCTCTGCTATCACCATTAGTAAATAAATTACTTGAGAATTTTTTTTCTACAAGACCCTTTTCTTGAAATCCCTCTAGCCATAATATTTCTTGATCATTTAATCTTCTCTCATTTTCAGGAAGATTTTTATCAATACCAAATTTATAAAATAAATCTGCATCATCTGAAAAGAGTATATAGAAATTAAAATTCTTCTCATACAATGACTCATCCTCTTCCAATGCATCTCTCAAATCATAGGCTGCTCCGGAAGAAAAAAGTTTAGAAAAACTTCTTCTGCATTTTCTATCATCACATTCAGAATCTAAAGAAAAGATTGTTTCACGGATTATTCCTCTGTAATCCAAATCATCTTTATCAATGAACTCATTTGCTAACTTTATTTCTAAATTAATTCCATAGTTGGTAAAAGCAGGAATTGAACGATATGTCATTGATGAAATAATAACTACCAACATTACCATGGCCAAGAAAAGAGAGGCTAGACCATAAATTTTGAATCTGGTTTCAGCAAACTTTCTTTTTAATGTTAAAGCTTTATCAGTCATAACGCTCTCTATATCTTCTAACAGTAATCATTGCTATTACATTTAAAATTAATGTTATAAAAAATAAAACTAAACCTAATGCAAAAGCTGCTAAGGTTTTAGGGCTATCAAATTCTTGATCTCCCACTAATAATGTGACTATTTGCACTGTAACAGTTGTAACAGCAGAAAGCGGATTAGCCGTTAAGTTTGCAGCTAATCCTGCAGCCATAACAACAATCATTGTTTCACCAATAGCTCTTGAAATTGCAAGAAGCATTGCACCAACAATACCTGGTAAGGCAGCTGGAAAGATGACTTTTTTTATCGTTTCGGATTTTGTTGCGCCAAGAGCAAGAGATCCATCTCTTAAACTTTCAGGTACTGCTGACATAACATCATCTGATAAAGAAGATACATATGGAATAATCATAATACCCATAACTAAACCAGCAGCTAGTGCTGATTCTGTAGAAACAGTTAAACCCAATGTTTCTCCTGATGACCTTATGAACGGCCCAACAGAAAGAGCAGCAAAAAAACCATAAACAACAGTAGGTATTCCAGCTAAAATTTCCAACATTGGTTTAAAATAGTTCCTAACACTAGGTTTTGCATATTGGGATAAATAAATTGCTGAATATAAGCCTAATGGAGCAGCAACAATCATAGCAATAAATGTAATTAGGAGTGTGCCAGTAAAAATTGGAATTGCACCAAAACTTCCTGAAGAACCTACTTGATCTTCTCTAATGGCGGTTTGAGGAGACCAATGTGTCCCAAACATAAATTCAGTGAATCCTACTTGGGAGAAGAATCTAAGTGTTTCAAAAATTAAAGATAAGATAATACCAAAAGTTGTCAAAACGGCTACTGTTGAAAAAATAAAGAAAATAAATCTAAGAATTTTCTCTACATTACGTCTTGCGTCAAACCTCATATTTAGACGACTGATTGCAAAAAAACCAAGAGCCCCACTTAATAAGGATATTATTGAAAGGAATAATGTCCTATACAAAAAATATTGATTATATAATCCATTAGCTGACTCTATAGATAGTATATCTAAAGATATCAAAACATCTAAATTTCGAATATTATCTTTAATTACATTTACCGAATAATTTACTTCATCTTGACCTATCAAAATGATTGATTCTGGTAAACGCTCAAAAATAAATAATTCTTTAACTGAAGCATCAATAACAATAAAGATAAGTAATAATAATAGTGGAACTAACTGAGACCATAATAAAGAATACAAACCATGATAGTTTGGCATTGATCTTAATGGTAAATTATTGATTAGATGAGATTTTGCTCTTGAGCTAGAGATAGCAAAGGATAGAAGACCGCAGCTTAAAATAAAGGTCAGGCTTATTAAAATGTCTGTAGTTATTTCTATCCTCCACTATTTTCATGATATGATTATAATTCTAATTCAACCAAATTCTTAGTATTTGATTTAACTTTCTTATATTCATCTCTAGGTAATGGTATCAACCCCTTATCGACTAAATATCCATCAGTACCCATTGAACTTCCACTTGTAAACTCTTTTGCGAATTGAACAATAGAAGGTTTCATTCTGATATGATTCTTCTTAATATAGAAGTATAGTGATCTAGAAATAGCATAATCACCAGATAAAATTTTCTCGAATTCTGGTGATACTCCATTAACATTAGCTCCTTGAAGTTTATCAGAATTTTGATCTAGGAAACTGTATCCAAATATACCAATCGCATTAGGATTTGAATCTAATTTTTGAACAATAAGATTGTCATTTTCACCAGCTTCAATAAAAGCACCATCCTCTCTTACTGTACGAGCAATTTTCTTAAACTCGCTTTTACCCGCTTTAGAACTACCTCTTAATTCTTTTAAGGCAGGAAAAGATTTAGCACCTTTATCCATAGCTAATTCAACAAAAGCATCACGTGTTCCCGATGTTGGGGGAGGCCCAAGAACTTCTATTTTGATATTAGGAAGCGATGGATTAACATCTTGCCATGTTTTATATGGATTATCTTGCAATTTTGAACCATCTTCATTAGCAGGTACTTTTTCAGCAAGTCCAAGATATATATCACGTGTTGTTAGATTAAAAACTTCTCCTTTTTTAGAGTTAGCAAGAACAATTCCATCATATCCAACCTTTACTTCAACGATCTTAATTCCTGCTTTAGTACATTTTTTATATTCCTTACTTTTAATTCTTCTTGAAGCATTAGTAATATCTGGATGCTCAGGACCCATCCCAGCACAGAATAATTTCATTCCGCCACCAGAACCAGTTGATTCCACGATAGGTGTTTTGTATTTAGTTGTTCTACCAAACTCTTCAGCAACAGCTGTTGAGAATGGGAAAACAGTTGATGATCCAACGATACGGATTTGCTCTTCAGCCTGTATATTAACGGCAAAGAGAGAAATCACTGCGAAGGAAAAACCAACTATTATTGTTTTTAAAGATTTTTTCATTTTTTTCTCCGTAAATTAAAATATATAATCCTAGTACATGTCAAAGCTAAATTTGTATTGCATACCAAACATGATCTCTTCAGACTCTTTTGAAGAATCTGCAAAAGATTTGTCTACATAGTTAAAATACAACTTTAATGGTTTAGCAATTTTATAGTCAAAACCAACACCTGTTAGTTCAGCGCCCGTTTTAATCATATCGGATTCACCATACATAATTTTTAGTGCTGTTTTCTTTGATAATTTAGCTTTCAATGAAACTACATATCCATCATCATCATATTTTCCTGTTGTATCTTCTGATTCCTGCCAAATAAGGCCTAAAGTAATTGGTTTTCCAAGTGGAATTTGGGCAGCAAACCTTGTTGTATCAAAGAAATAACCTTTTTGAGGAACCTCAGAATCAAAAGCTAAAGCAAAAAATGCTTTATTGCCACCAAGCTTACCTTTCCATTCTGCTGAAACTGAAAAACCTTCTTCATCAGCTTTTTCCATTATAGCCATCACATTTATAGTGAAACCATTTGCCTTTGGCGAAGACCATTGGACAACTTTTTTACTTCTATTTTCGCCCCAAAGAATATTTTTTATATCACCTGCAGTATCGTTAAATAGATCAACTTTACCTTGCGCTTTTTTTACAGGTGTATCATGCATACCCATAAATACTTTACCAAAAGCACCCTTTAAACCGACATAACTATTTCTTTGTTTAAATGTCGGATCACCATCAACAGGATCTGTTTGCCATTCATATTTATAAATAACAGTAGTTCCATTATCAAAAGTTTGCGAGCCCTTTACACCAATTCGCGATGCATGAGATTTAACATCAGTAACTGAACCACCACTTGCTTTATCTGTACTTGCAATAGCAAGATCTAAGCGACCATATATTGAAGGCGCAGCTGTAACAGATTCTACAGCCATAAAAGCAAAAAGAGTTGCAATTATTGAAAATTTAATAAGTTTAATTTTAGACATAAGCCTACCCCTTTATTAGTTTAAAAAAGGAAATAAACACTCTTAAAGTATGAATTGTATTAAACTTATATGACAGTTTTATGATATAAAACTTTTTATAGCTTTATAAAGATTACAGAAGCTCAAAAATTAGAGAGACTTGTGTCCCTTCCCCAATTTTGCTAGAAATTTTTAATTCTGCATTGTGCCGATTCGCAATATGTTTCACAATACTTAAACCCAATCCAGTTCCACCCTTTTTCTTGCTATCCTCTGGATCTACTCGATAAAACCTTTCACTTAATCTTTCTAAGTGAATATCGTCAATGCCCAAACCATTATCTTTAATATTTAAAATGGCATTTTGATCTTTAGTGAAAAGCTCAATAATAACATCGCCATTTTTATTATTATATCTAATTGCATTTTCTATTAAATTCAAAAACGCTCTTCTTAAATCATTCTGTTCGCCAATAATAAAGGTATCATCTTTAGGGATTGATAATTTTAAATTAATTTGCTCTTTTTTTGTTAAAATAAGAAGAGACTCCGCAACTTCCTCAATTATTAGATTAAGGTTAACCTTCTCTTCTAATGTAATATTTTCTCTCATTTCTAAGTAATTCAATGACAAAAGATCCTCAATTAGTGTCTGCACCCTCTCTGCTTCATCACCTAATTTTTTTAGAAATTTTTTCTGCATTTTAGGGTCCTCATCACCAAAATTAAGTAAAGTTTCTGTCAAACCGAGGATTACAGAAATGGGGGTTTTCAACTCATGACTAGCATTAGAAATAAATTCTGTCCGAATTTTTGATAGTCTTTTTAATTCGGTAATATTTTTAAGGTAAATTACTACTTCACCTTCATTATTCCTATTATTTATCCCTTTTACAGCATTTGCAATATTGGTTTCAAAAAATAATTCTTCATCTAATGAAATATCTATTTTTTTTGATATGTTCTCTTCACGTACTTCTTGAATAGAATTCATGAGATTAGCTGATGGAATTATTGATGTTAATCTTATAATGTCTTCGCTATCAAATGCTTTGTTATCAAAAAAGATAATCTGTGCATTTGTATTATAGAAAATTATTTCCTCTTTTTTGTTCACGATAATTAAAGCGTCAGGTAGTGAATTTAAACTTTCAACAATATAATCAAAATAAGTATCTTCGGAAAATTTTTGTATATTATTTGCTACATTAACATCATTTTTTTGTACCACCGTAATTACAAGAAGTCCGCTGGCAAAAAGCACAATAAAAACCAGATAAGATAAGATTGTTATTGCCCCAGCAAAATACAATAGGATAAAGATAAAGGATGCAAGGCCAAGTATTGGCATACTTGATTCTAAATTTTGTTTAAAATCTGATCTTTTATCTCTTTCTTTCATTTTCTTTTTTAAACTTATGTCAAATTTCTAATTATAATAGATAATATATAAAACAAAAAATTTTATAATATAGTGATAAAATTATTATATACTTAAACGAGACAATATTATGGATTTAAATTTACTTTTATGGAGACATGCTAAGACTGAAATTGGATTTCATGATCATGATAGGAATCTGACCAAAAGAGGTAAGAGTGATGCAAATATTGTTGGAAAATATATTTTAGAAAACACATTATCTTTTAAAATTTTAACATCATCTTCAAATAGAACAGTGCAAACGACTAAAACTTTATTAGATTTATCTTTTCAAAAGAATAATTTTCAAATCATTGAAGATTTGTATTTAGCTTCCGATGATGAAATGAAAGATATAATATTCTCTTATAAGAAAGAAAGTCAGAATATTATTTGTATTGCTCATAATCCTGGTATTCATCAATTAGCTTTATCATTAGTCAAAAAAAGCTCTATCGATCCTAAATTTGAAAAGATAAATCACAAATATCCCACAGCAGCTCTTGCTGTTATAAAAATTAAAGATGGTAATTGGGAAAACTTATATAACAACCAAAATGAATTAATAGATTTTATTACGCCCAAAGATTTGAAGTAAATATATTTATTCAAATCCTCTTATTGGTAATTCTTTATAATTAAAACCCTTTTCAATTGTTGGCTTAATTGTTGAAAAAAAAGGAGACAAGTCAAAGTCTCTGGGTACAAACAATGAATAATGTCGAATATGGTAGTATTCTTTTTCAATATACTGACTGTGTTTAACTCCTCTATAGGAAACTTCTTTTAACTTTTTTTCCTTTTGGATAACTGGCAATATTGGATAACTAATAGATTGGAATGCTTTTGCAATTAATGTGGAACAAATTACTTTTGAAGGTGTTCCAGATCCGAGAGCAAGCATTCTTCTTCTAAATCGAATTGGAACAGGTGGTTGTGGAAGTAAATATCTCATTAAATCAATAATATTTTTTCTATCATAATCAAGACCAATAGATTCAATCATGAATTCAATTACCTTTTCTTTTTCAAGATCAGATAAGCCAGCTGGTCTACAAATTCTAGTGTTAAATTTTTCATATTTTGATAAAGGAACTGCTATAACTCCATCTTTTAAATCTGATTCAATTAAAATAGCATCCGAACCAAACTTTTGAGAAAATTTATTATTTTTACCGAGATAAAAAGCTGCATGCGACCATGTTGATTGAGTAAGATATTTTATTGCAGAAGAAACCCTCTGATTTCCATCAACCAATAAAATGTCACCGGGTTGCATAACTGACTCAAGATCTCGTAAATTAAATGGACTTCTATTTTCGTACTCTTTAATTGGTTTTTGAAGCCATTCTACAATTAGTTTATTTAATTTCTCAAAGATTTGAAACACCAATCACAATAGCGGTAAACCCCATAATACTCATTAAAAGAAATGTACCTTGAGCACCTATTAAACGAGGATAATTAGCTCCAGGACTTCTGCTCATTCCCCATGCGTGTAATACCCTAAAGATAACAAGTAGACCTCCCATTGTATGAACAATATGTGGATGAACACCTGATATCTCTATAAGAAAAAGAAGAAATAAAGAAAGTGGTACATTTTCGATAAAATTAGATTGCACTCTTTGAACTGTATTATCTCTCCATTCTGGTTCTTTATCTCCTCTTAAACGAACATAAAGGACCTGGTTTGCCAATAGAACGGATAGTAAGATTAATATTCCAGCATATAATAAAGTGATCGATGCCATTATAACGCTCCTAAAATAACAAATATAATACCAATGACTGATAAGCTAATACCTATCCATGCATATTGATCGAACCAAAAAAGCATGAAGGCCTTTTGTGAGCCTTTTTCAGCGGTTGCAGTTTCTCCAGACTTGAGCTGTCTTGGTAATCCTGAAACCCAAAAAATTTGCAATCCTAACCATAAAAAACCAAGACCTATTGGAATAAACCAAAAATTTTCATCCATGTTTAGACTCCCTTACTCATTTTCATCATGAACCTACTTTTAAAGATATCAGAGGAAGATCAAGAAAAGAAACAAAACCTGGCTCAGCATCACAGACATAAGGTATCGCATTTACCCCATGCATAGCTGTTGAAATAAGAGGATCATCATTCCAGTCATGACTGAAAGAGACTTTCATTTTTGGCACTCCCTCAACTTCTACAGTAACACCTACAGGATCATTCCATTCTGGCGCTGAATCTTCGCTCGCTCTATAAATTGCCTCTTGAATAATTGTAACATCATTAGAGCAATTTCCTGTCCATTTACGTCTTTGTGCAGCAATAGTTCCTTTAGCAATTTTACCTGCAGCAATTTCAAAGTCTTTTTCAGCAGTAACCAGTTTTAAATCTTCTTCAACATCTAAAACTTCCACACCTATTCCTTCAGCAATGAGATAAATAGCTTCTTTAAATAAACCTGATAACCACGCCTCATAGCGTTCAGCTTCAACTTCATATTCTTCCATAGTCTTGCCCATAAGCATCCCATCAATAACGATCTCTTTTGAAGGATAATAAGAAAACTCTGAACTCTCACTTACAATTATTTTTTTAATTTCCTGAGACATCCCAGTCATTGTAAGAGGGACCAACTCAGCAAGCCAACCAGGATTATATCCTGTTCCATGCAAGCTTACTCCGCCCTCTTTACATGCGCTTTCAATTTCATTTAAATAATCTTCTCCAAATGCTTTAGGAAAAAGAAAACCAACTGTAGTAACTACATTAATTCCACTTCTTAGAATTTTGATAATATTTTTTTTATCGAGATCGGGGTCCTCATTAACTCTAAATGAGGCTAAAGGAGTATAATTAATACAATCAATATCTAAATCTGCATTTAAAAATTCATCTATATTATTTGTAGCTTTTACCCCTAATTCTTCAATGCCAATAATGGCTCCAGCATCCATCCCGATTTTGTTTTCATCAGAAACTATTAAACCGGAAAGATTTAAATCTTTTCTATTATTAATACCAATGATTGAAGCCTTACCAACATTGCCGCTTGACCATTGAACAACATTATATGTTTCTTTTTTCAAAATATTCTCCATTTATTAAAAAATATCTTAATTTGCTAATTAGATTATGTCATGAGATTTACATTTTAATATAAACTATTCATATAAATAAATTTATAAAAAAAGGCCATCACTAGAGTGATGGCCTGAACTTATTTAAGCTGAATAAAACATTGTGGGGAGGTTAGTAATATTCAAACAAATTCGCTAACACATTTAAGCGCACAATGTGTCATATTTATAAACATTAGGTAAAACTTTTTTTATTTGCGAATAGGCTATTCCATCTATTAATCCCCAAGGTAATGCATAAATTTTTTTTATTTTAAGCTTTTGAGCTATATATAGATATATTGAACCAGTATATTTTATAGTTTCTGCTCTATCAGAGGTAATATTAAGGAGATCACTTGTGCGCTTTTTATCGAGATAGCTAATAGAATAAATTAAATCATTAAAATCTTCAGTTTTAAAATTATCTTTATTTTGTTTTTTTATTAAACCTCTTATTCCTCCACCGCTACCAAACATATAATTAAAATTTTTATTTTCAAAATTTGATAAGTAATTACCCATTTCTTGCCATTTGAGTTTATTGATTTTTGACTGATATAAAGAAACACCGCCAATAGGAAAGGATTTTAAATCAAAAATTTTTCCTCCTTTAATAAATATTAATTCTGTACTACCTCCGCCAACATCAACTATGACATAATTTTTTTCTGTATTTGTTTTATCAATTAATGTGTTATTAGGAATACCAAGATTCTTAATAAGTTTGATTTCATCTTCACCAGAGATAACTTCTATTTCAAGGTCACAAAATTTTCTCAACTCATTAATAATATTTCCTCTATTTTTTGCCTGCCTGATTGCAGCAGTTGCGCAAGCTCGAACATAATTAACCCCATTGTCTTTTGCTGTTTTTTCAAAGTCTTTTAAAAGTTTACCCAATTTTTTAATCGTCTTCTTTTTAATTTTTTTATTGGACCCATCATAAATATCTTTTGCTAGTCGTAATGGTACTCTTCTTCTTAATTCCTTGATTTCATATAAAGATTCACATGCAGCGTCATAATTATATATTCTATTTTTGATAGAATTTGAGCCTATATCTATTGCTGATATTTTAAACGAATCACCCAAGATATTTAGATAGTATCTTGTATTGATTATAATTCAAATTTTCAAAGACTTCTCCCTCATAGATAAATTGATAATGTCTAGATTCATTATCTAAATTTCTGGGCTTTAAAACTTTTTTCTTATTATATTCCAACTTATTTATGAGGTAATGCATTGATGAAATTCTAGCTAATCTTTTATTATGAGCATTAATAACAACCCACGGAGCTTTATTTGTTGATGTTCTTTCAAACATTTGTTCTTTATATAATTTAAAAACATCAAACTTATTCACAATTTGAGAGTCAGTATCAGAAAATTTCCAATATTTAATTGGGCTATCTTTTCGAGATTTAAGCCTGTGTTGCTGAGATTCTTTATCAATAGATAAATAAAACTTCACCAACTCAACTTTATCATCCATGAGCTCTTCTTCCCATGTGTTAACTCTATTCATAAAATTTTTATATTGCCTTTGAGAACAAAATCCTAAAGTTGGCTCAATTAACGCTCTGCTATACCATGAGCGATCAAAAAAAACTATTTCACCAGGTTTTGGAATTTTTTTTTCATATCGATGAAACCAATTCTTTGACTCCGCTTTTGTAGGAACCCCCAAGTGAACATAAGAAATTTTATCAGGTATTAAATTTTCAGAAAATTGCTTTATTGCTGCAGTTTTACCTGCTGAATCTCTACCTTCAAAAATAACGGCTATTTTTCTTTTGTTATTAATAACATCTTGCTGAAGTTTTACTAACTCTACTTGGAGACGATATTTCTCATTTGCATATGCTTTCTGAGATAATTTCTTATATTCTCTTAGATCATAAATAATCATTAATACTCTCCAGTTAAATGACTTACATTATTTTTTGTTCAAAAACCTTATGAAATAAAATGCTATTAGAGCCCCAATTATTTGTGCAATTATAAAGATCAAAATAGAATTTGGGTTTATTCCAGTAAAATTATCAGTAAAAACTCTTGATATTGTAACAGCAGGATTGGCAAAAGAAGTTGAAGAAGTGAACCAATAAGCTCCAGAAATATATAATCCTACACTTGCAGCAATAGTATTAGATTTATTTGCTTCAATTAGTCCAAATATAGTTGCTACTAATCCAAATGTAGCAATTATTTCACTAATAAATAACTTATCCGAATATCTCTCAACCTGAGAAAAGACAAATAGATAATCTGTAAACATATAATTTGCAATTATCGCACCCAAAATTCCGCCAAAGATTTGAGCAGTAGAAAAATTTATAAATTGTTTAATTGTTAAATCGCCTCTCAACATAAAACAAAATGAAACTACGGGATTAAAATGTGCCCCTGAATAAGTAGAAAAAATATTGATAAGAACAAAAAGCATTACACCAGTAGCTAATGTATTTGCAATAAGTTGGTTGCCGGGTGAATCATTAAATAAATTTTCAGCCATATGACCCGAACCAATAACAGTTGCAACTAAAAAGAATGTACCAATTAATTCACTAAGAAGTTTTTTAGTCATTTGCTGCCTCAATTAAATAATTACTAATCACCAAAGAAATTTGGTTTCTTCGGTCACTCTTTTTCAAATCTTGAAATTCCTTTTTTTTGGCAATAAATTCAGTTGAAGCAACAGCATCTTTTAAGAATTGAAATCGTAAACTCAAAATAATAAAAATATTTTCAAAAGCTTTCATAGCTTCATCTTCTGATGAAAAAATTGCTGGATCATCTAAATTCCATGAAATCTTCGGAATATCACCAAGCCAAACTGGACATGATGTTTCTTCGGCATTTTGACACAATGTCACTATAATATCAGGTGACCAAGATCCTTTTATTTTTTTTTCAATATTAAATTCTTCCCAAGATTTACTTCTTAAATATGATTTACTGATAGCAAATTTTTTGAGTGTTTTAATGCAAAATGGATTAACTTCGCCAACTGGATCACTCCCTGCTGACTGAAAGGATAGATCATCAAACTCAAAGCTGTTAGCAATGCCTTCAGCCATTATTGACCTAGCAGAATTTCCTGTACACAAAAAAAGAATCTTATTTTTCATAAGTCCAAACTATTTTATTGCGCGTTAATATAATTGATTAATATTACAGAAATATTACAAAGTATTTTAAAAAATTATAGAAATACTTCGTCTTTAACACCAAAGAGAACACCGCGCATCCAAGCATTTGCTGGATCATCAGTAGATCTTTTATTCCATATCATTTTCACTGAAAATTCATCTGATTTAAATGGTAGAGAAACTACATCAAATTCATCTTTGTTATTTACTAGGGCGCTAACATTACTTGATAATGATATAATACAGTCTGTCTCGCGAACTATTTCAATTGCAGCTTGATAATAATTCACTGATACCATTTTATTTCGTTTTCTTCCCATTTTCGCTAATGTCACATCTACAGGGCTATTACTGATACCATCTATACTAATGAATACATGGTCTGCAGCTAAAAAGTTTTCAAAACTTATCTTATTATTTTTAATTAATGGATGGCCTTTCCTTGCAACGCATCGATAAGTATCACGATAAACTTCAAAGCTATCAAAATATTCATCAAATCTTTGTCCAACAGGTGATTCCATTTCCTGGACCATATGTGGATCGGCAGCCAAGATAAAATCAATATCATGATTTTTTAATCTTTCTAAAACACCATTTTGCAAAGCAATATTTGTTATTTTTATTTTTGGTGCTTCTTCTTGAAGTGTTTGAACTACCCTAGCGGCAACTTTTGATGCAGCAACATCAGGTGTACAAAAAACAAATCTTTTTTCAGACTCTGCTGGATTAAAACCTTCACGTGTCAATGTACCATCAATTAATTCCAGTGCTTTTTTTATAGGACCAACAAATTCTAAGGCTGCAGGTGTTGGCTGCATGCGATCGCCTGATCGAAAAAAAAGATCATCCTTCATTGTATAACGCAATCTATTAAGAGCGTTACTTACAGCAGATTGGGATAAATTAAGTTTATCAGAAGCTTTTGTTATTGAGCCTTCGTCAAAGATTGAATCAAAGACAACAAGCAGATTTAAATCAAGATTATTAAAATTCATTTTATGAATACTCTACATTTTTATAATTCATTTGATAAATATATAGGAGATCACTATATATAAGTCAATATTAATTCACTGACATAATTTTTATAGGAGAAAAAATGTCAATACTTAAAAACATACTAATAGTGTTCTTATTCGCATCGGTGCTAATAGCAATACAACCTGTTTTTATATAGTTTCGACGATCAGTCAATATTGATTTAACTGATTAACAAAATTTAGCTGAAAAGCAAACGGTATTGGGTAATCTTACCATCCTTCCCCCTCCCAACCCTTCAAGGTGGGATTACCCAAAAAACTTTAGGAAAGAAAAATGAATTTAAATAAAGATATAATAGATTTTAAAGAACCAGAACTTAGAAAAAAAGTTGATAGAATCCAATATGAGAGAGAAATGACATCAATTGCTATATTTTTATTTATAGAAAAACTTTCAAAATTCTTCGGAATTTCACAATCTCAATTCAAACAATAATTTAAAACAACAACATTTTGTTCTATATTTTCTCTGTAATGAGAGAAAACACAATCGTAGTTGATGGATTAACTTTTCCTGAAGGCCCAAGGTGGTACAAGGATAAATTATATTTTTCGGATTTTTTTACTCATCAAGTTTACGCTACAGACCCCTTAGGGGACTGCACTAGTATACTTAAAGTGCCTAACCAGCCATCCGGTTTAGGATGGTTACCTGATGGAACTCTTCTTGTTGTTTCTATGATTGATCAAAAAGTTTTAGCATATAAAGATAATGCATTAACAGAATATGCAGACTGTTCTGAATATGCCAATTTTCATTGTAATGATATGATAGTGAATACGAATGGGAATGCGTATATTGGGAATTTTGGTTTTAACAGTCGTAATAATGAAAGTATCAAATCTACAAATCTCATTCTTGTTCGACCGAATGAGAAACCTATAGTAGCTGCAGATGATCTCTATTTCCCTAACGGAACAATCATAACAGAGGACAACAAAACTTTAATAATAGGTGAAACTTACGCTGCAAAATTAACTGCTTTTGATATTAATGATGATGGATCATTATCAAACAGAAGATTATGGGCTGATTTAGCTAATATAGAGAAAGACTATAGGCCAGTTCCTGATGGAATATGTCTTGATAAAGAAAATGCCATTTGGATGGCCTCTCCAAGCACAAATGAAGTCATTCGAATACAAGAAGGTGGCATCATACTTGATAAAATAAGTGTTCAAACAAATGCTTACGCTTGTGTATTGGGAGGAAAAGATAGAAGAACATTATTTGTTTGCACATCAGGAGGTTCGGATATGCAATCCTGTATAGAGAAGAAAGAAGGTAGAATAGAATCTTTTCAAGTTGATATTCCAGGAGCTGGAATTCCATAAAAAAACCCCAGCTAAACTGGGGTTTTTCTTTTTTTATTTAGTTAAATTTACCATTTAACTCCAGCCTCAATACCATAAGAC
Source organism: OCS116 cluster bacterium AG-435-F03 (assembly GCA_003212795.1). Taxonomy (GTDB): domain Bacteria; phylum Pseudomonadota; class Alphaproteobacteria; order MED-G09; family MED-G09; genus AG-430-B22. The sequence goes on from QCOV01000003.1 coordinate 108,901, forward strand.
ATTGGTGGACCATATAATGTAAAGTTCCAAAGACCGGCAACGTTGTTAGATCCGTCTCTGTACATTTCATCATTTAAGTTCTGTCCCCACAATTTAACATAATATTGATCGGCAGCATCTCTCCAAGTTACATTAGCGCTTATAATAGTTCTTTCCTCAAGCTGACTGTAAATCGGATTAGTAGGTTGAGTTTCAGCCTCATCTTGGAAATAAGTATTAAGGTTATATGTAACCGAACCCATATCACCTAATTCTTGATCATATGTAAAAGATAAATACCAACTTAGTTCTGGTGAGAAAGGTAAGCCAAAGCCACTAAAATCAGTTGGATTATCAATACCATCATTTGGTGTTTCATCCCAAACAAAGATATCATATTTATGATCCATAACGGCTACATTACCATCAATACGAAGATTATCTGTCGCAAGATAATTAAATTCTAGCTCAAAGCCTTCGTTTGTAGATTTACCAGCATTAACTTTAACAGTTTCCTGATAAGGTGGAATTGGTAATGGAAGAACCTGATTTCTTTGTAGATCTTCAAATTCAGTATTAAAGATAGCTACATTTAGTCTTAAACGACCATCCATAAAGTCACCCTTCATACCAAGTTCAATATTCGTATTGGTTTCTGGATCATAAGGATAAGCACAAGAATATGTTGTTGAGCAAGTTTCAGTATAACCACCTGCCATAAACCCTGTTGCCAATGAAGCATAGAACATCACATCTTCATTCATTGTATAATCAACAACAAATCTGTAAGTTGATTCACTCCAATCGTCTTTATTATCAACACAGATTGTTCTTAAATCACATGATAACCAGTCAGTATTATATAGAGCAATATCACTGTCACGAGTATAACCACCTGTACTAATATTATTATTTGGTCTGCCTAAAGCATTATTACCAAGAGTTCCTGTTTCACGAACAAACTGTTTTTCATCTTCTGTTTCACGAATACCTGCAGAAATTCTCCAAGCTTCATTTATTTCATAAGTAAAATCAAAGTAATATGCCTTACTTGTTCTGTTTTGATGAGTAGCAGTAGATGAATAATCAGTATGAATCCATCCTGGTACACCAAGGAACCATTGAAGACCAACAGCAGCATAAGCAGCAAAGTTTAGATTGTCCTCAGCATAACTCACACCTGCTGTAAAATTAAATGGACCATCAAATTCACTTGTTAAACGAAACTCTTGTTGCATTTGGTCTCTCTCGGTATTTCTAGAAGCATCATATAAACTTGCAAAAGCTTCACCAGTATAAGTACTAGCATTCCTCTCTTCATGATTTCTATAACCCGTTATTGACTTTAATGTGTAGTTATCGCCAATAGCAAAAGTTTGGTTAAAGTAAATACCTTTACTATCCATTCTGTGGCCCTTACAAATCGAAATTACAGAATTACAATGATAGCTTTCTCCAGTGGCATATGGATTGCTCCATTTCTCTCCACCCCAATTAGGTGAAGGAGTATGGATTCCAGGAAAACCTAATAAACAAAAAAGTTGGCCACCAGGACAATCAGTTTCATTAACTGTAGGAGGTGAACCAGAGTCATCTTTACTAATTTCAAAAATTAGATGACCAGAATAACTTGCATTTGGTTCAAATAGTAATTTAACTTTAGCAGCTAAAACATCTTTACCACCAAGATCTCCGCCATCACCAACATTTGATAAGCTTGTTCCATCATCAGGCCAAGCTGCGGCTGGATTAAGAACAATTGGTCCAGGAAAATCACCAGCTGGTTTAGAGTTAGTATAAAAACCTTGGCTCTTATCCCAAATAGCTGCAACTCTCATTGCAATCTTTCCTTCAACAATTGGCGCATTAAGAGCAAGTTTAAATTTATTTATACTTCCTTCATTCCAATCGTATTGACCTGCCATAGCACTAAACTCACCTGACCATTCGTCAAGTACAGGCTTTTTTGTTGTCACTGAAATCACACCACCAGTAGCATTCTTTCCGAAGAGAGTTCCTTGCGGACCTCTATAAACCTCGATTTGTTCAATATCAAACATTTCAATAAACTGGGATTGCACATGATTTAATCCAAAGTCATCAACCAAAAAAGCAACTGAGGGGTCTTCTGTAACTAGAATAGAAATACTTCCTGTACCTCTAATTCCACCTGCAACAGCATTAAATGCAGGTTGCAAAGTTAAGGTTACATTAGGTACCAAACTAGCAATTGCTCTTGGATCATTTGCATTTTGATTAGCAAAAGCCTGTTCAGTAATAGCTGAAACAGCTATCGCGGCATCTTGCTGGCCAATATCACGCTTAGTTCCCGTAACAATAATTTCCTCTATTTCTAACCTACTACTTGGCCCTTCTTCTTGAGCATAAGATGTGTTGATTAAAAATAATGAGAAAGCAATAGCTATCGTTAAGTTTATTCTAGTAATTATTTTCATTTTAATTCCCCTTAATTACATATTTTAATAATTGAATTTAGCTCTAACACCAATAGATCTAGGAGCTCCATATCTAGCAAAGTTCCAAAGTGTAGCAACTGGGTTAGCAGATACTCTGAATACTTCATCAGTAAGGTTTTTACCCCAAAGTGTAAGTGCCATATTTTCATTAACTTCCCAAGTTACAAAACCATTAACAAGCGTTCTTTCTTCAGCTTGTGTATTACGCTTTTGTAAAATAACTGGATTGTCAGCTGTTCCACCGGCTGCATTAGCAGGTAGTGGGCTTAATTCAAATTCATCACGATGATGGAAACCTAAATTATATATAAGTGAACCACCTGAAGCTAAATCCTGGAAGTATGTCACAGATAAACCAGCTGTTAATTCTGGAGAAAATGGAACATTAAGACTTGAAAGATCAGGATTAATTGTAACACCAGAAGGTGCGCCAGCTGTTAATGTACCAGCATCCAGACCAGGAGAATATTCGTCATATTCATGATCAAGTATACCTAAGAAACCATCAAAACGTAGGTTGTCTGTTGGAACATAAGTAGCTTCAATTTCAAAACCAGTTGCTGTTGATTCACCTTCGTTAACAGCAGCAGTTTCCTGGAATTGTGTATCACCAACTAAACGAACTTTCACTGAGTCTCTTTGAAGACTTTCATACTCTGTTTGGAAAACAGCAGCATTCAATCTCAATCTACCTTCCATTAAATCAGCTTTCAAGCCAAGTTCAATGTTAGTATTTTCCTCATCGTTATAAGGCTGACAAGTAAATGTTGATCCACATGTTTCTGTAAAACCACCTGCAACATAACCCGTTGCAATACTTCCGTATATTAGCGTGTTTTCATTCAATGCATAATCTAGAACAACTCTCCAAGTGTCTGCTTCAAAATCTTTACTATCATCAATAGCAACACCGAAGTCTTCTTTGTTTAGAGGATTTGTCCAAGGTCCTAAATATTGATCAGGTGTAAATATAAGAGCAAAGCTAGCTCCATCAGGTGCATATTGACGTCTATAGAAGTCTTTTTCATCTTCTGTGTGTCTAGCACCAACTGTTAATTTTAATTGATCACTAATGTCATAACTAGCATCAATGTAAACAGCTTTACTTGTTCTATCCTGACCAGATGCCTGAATTTCAGCAACATTTGCAAATTGTAATGCTCCTGAAGTACCGGCCGGTGAAATTAAGTCAACAAAACCTAAATTACCATAAACAAGAAACTCAACATCATCAGTATAATAAGCTGCGCCTGCAACAAAATTAAAAGGTCCATCATAATCTGAAGTTATTCTGAATTCTTGTTGGAATTGTTCTCTTCTTGTATTTCTTGCAGCGTCATAAAGTGATGTAAAAGACTCACCAGTATATGTACTATTTAATATTTCATCTTGATCTCTTTGACCTGTGATAGATTTAAGAGTGAAGTTTTCAAAATTAAATGTTTGAGTTAAGTAAACACCTTCAACTTCAATTTCATGTCCTCTAGCAACACAAGTAAAGGTATTACATGTTCTAGATTCACCTGTGATAAAAGGATTGCCTGGATAAGGTCCGTCTCTATAACCTGGAAAACCTAATATTGGGAATAAATAAGCTTCCGCGCCACCGCCAGGTGTATCATTTGCCGTAGCAGGTGCATCACCTTGATCATCAAGTAATTCATAAGTTAAATCTGCTCTGTAGAAATCATTAGGCTGATAAAGCACTTTAAATTTAGCAGCAAGAACATCCTTACCACCAATTTTACCACCATCACCTACTGATGTATAAGTGCCATCTGCATTTTTAGTAGTGCCTTTATCATTAATTTGTCCACCCTCAGAATATAAAGCTAATGCTCCAGGACCACCAATTGCGAGTATATTCCCAGATGGCTTACTATTAGTCCAATAGCCTTCTTCTTCATCTTGAATAACAGATATACGTACAGCTAATTTGTCTCCAATGGGGAAATTAATTGCTGCATTTATTTTTTCGATTGATGCATCATTTGAAGCATACTGACCATAAGTTGCTTCAACATCAAAGGTAGTTTCACCAAGAACAGGTTTCTTTGTTGTGAAAGCAATCGCACCACCAGTTGTATTCTTACCGAATAATGTTCCTTGGGGACCACGGTAAATCTCAACCTGCTCCATATCGAACATTTCGATAGCTTGAGCTTGCACATGGTTAAACGCAAAATCATCAACCACAATACCAACAGATGGGTCTTTAGTTACAAGAATTGAAATAAAACCTGTACCACGCATACCACCTGCAATAGCATTAAAACCATTTTGAGGAGTTAAAGTAACATTAGGCGCAAGTTGTCCAAGGGCAAAAACATCATTTCTAAATGTATTTTCAAGTTGCTGTTCTGTAATTGTTGATACAGCTATAGGAACATCCTGCTGAGAAATATCTCTTTTCGTTCCTGTCACAATAATTTCTTCAATACCAAGACGACCATCTGAGACAGTTTCATCTTGAGCGAATGCATTAAAGTTTAATCCTAATGTAAATATAAATGAAATAATTGTTAAAAATCTGATTGAAAGCATAATGTAATCCTCCCCACAAAGTGATTGATTGCTTCAAGTAGTGAACTCAATTTAATTAAAGTGATTCTCATATATTAAGAGGCTAATTTCAACTTTTATTTTTCGAAATTATTGAATTACCATATTTAGAGTAGAAATTATCGAAATAACAATATATAGGGGTTTTTTATTACAGAAAATGCGTTAAAAAGCCCTAAAAATGGGATTTACTAGATAGTTTTTTAAACATATTATCTTATAGTTAATTTTAATAGGATTTGAAATGATTATAGTTCTTTCTCCAGCAAAAACCTTAGATTACTCTTCTTCGGAAAATATAAGTGATTTCTCATCACCGGAATTTCTCAATAAATCAAAAAATTTAATTAATGAGTTGAAAAAAAAGAATGCTAAAGAGATTTCTAGCTTAATGAAATTAAGTGAAAAACTTACATCATTAAATCTTGAAAGATATCAAAACTGGAAAGCACAAAAAAAACCCTCAGATAATGCAAAACAATCAATTTATGTTTTTAAGGGCGATGTTTATCAAGGATTAGATGTTGATAGTTTTGCACAAAAAGATATTAGCTTTGCTCAAAAACACCTAAGAATTTTATCTGGCTTATATGGCATCCTTAAACCATTAGATATTATTGAGCCATATAGATTAGAAATGGGAACTAAATTACAAACTAAAAATGGATCTGATTTATATGATTTTTGGGGGAAAGATATTTCAAAAAAAATTGAAAAAGAACTTAATGATATGAACTCCAATTTATTAATCAATTTAGCATCTAATGAATATTATGACTCAGTTCAGTCTTTATCGAATAATATTAATGTTGTTTCCCCTGTTTTTAAAGATAAAGGGAAAGATGGAAAGTTTAAAATAATTAGCTTTTATGCAAAAAAAGCTAGAGGTTACATGGCATCTTGGTTGGTCAAAAATAAAATTAAAAAAGAGCAGGATATCCATTCATTTTCTGAAGAAGGATACAGTTTTTCAATTGAGGAATCTAGTAATGGCGTCCCTGTTTTTTTAAGGGGTTAATTTTTTATTGAGATCATATCTTTGTTGATTTATAAAGGCTTATTCAAATATGGGGCCATAGCTCAGTTGGGAGAGCGCCTGCTTTGCAAGCAGGAGGTCGTCGGTTCGATCCCGTCTGGCTCCACCATTAATTTCTAAAAATAAATGATAACCATAATGATTAAGCCTTAAACTTGACTTAATTGATATAAAACTAGATTAAAGAATAATGAAAATAGAAAGATCATATCCAGATACAAGGATGCGTAGAATTAGGAAAAGTTCTGCCTTGAGAGAAATGCTTGCGGAAACAACATTATCAAAAGCAGATCTTATACAACCTATATTTATAAAAGAAGATTTGAAAGGTAGAGAAGCCATTAAATCAATGCCTGGAATAAATCGTTTAGGTCTTGATATTTTGAATGACGAAATAAAGAAAATTATAGATTTAGGTATAAAATCAGTAGCAGTTTTTCCAGTCATTAATGAAGAAAAAAAAGATGAAATAGGCTCACAAGCAACAATCGAAAATAATTTTATTTGCGAGGCTATATCTGCAATAAAAAAAAACTATCCTGATTTGGTGGTTATAGCAGATGTAGCATTAGATCCTTACACTGATCATGGGCATGATGGATTACTAAATGAAACTGGTGATGTGGATAATGATTTAACACTTCCAGCTTTAAGAGAGCAGGCACTTGTTTTAGCTAAGGCAGGAACAGATATAATTGCTCCCTCAGATATGATGGATGGAAGAATTAAAATAATTAGAGATGCACTAGAACAAAATGATTTTATAAATACACTTATACTTGCTTATTCAGCAAAGTTTAGTTCAAAATTTTATGGGCCTTTTAAAGATGCAGTAGAATCAGCAAAATTTTTTGGTAACAAAACTAAAGATACATATCAAATGCCCGTCCAGAATATAAATGAAGCATTGCATGAAGTAGCTTTGGATATTCAAGAGGGAGCTGACATTGTAATGGTTAAACCTGGTATGCCTTATTTAGATGTAATTAAAGCTGTTAAAGACGAATTTAAGGTTCCAACTTTTGCTTATCAAGTAAGTGGTGAATACTCCATGCTAAAAAATGCTGTGGAAACTGGACTCTTAAGTGATGATGTTATTAAAGAGTCCCTCTTATCTTTCAAAAGAGCAGGAGCAGATTGTATCTTAACCTACTTTGCTTCAGAAATTGCTAAAGACTTATCCTAAATTAAGCTTTAGCCTCTAAAACAATATTAGACTCAATATCAAGACACCTTCTTTCAATATTTTCAAAACCTGCCTCATTGAGAACTGAACGTAACCTTTTCTCTCCGGCTTGGGCACCAAGCTGCAATCCAACTTCTTGTGCTCTTGATGTCGGAACACATATTAAAGTTGAAAAAGAATAGTAAAGTCCTGATTGTGAATTCAGATTATCCTTTAATTCATCATTAGCAAATGGTTCAACAAGCATAAAAGTCCCATCATCATTAAGTGTGTTTAAAATGGCCTTTGATACTCCTACTGGATCACCCATATCGTGCAAAGCATCAAATATACATGCAAAATCATATCCTTTTTCGGGAATATTTTTTGCGTCAGAAACAGCAAATTCAATATTATCTACACCCTCTATCTTTGCCTTTTCTCTTGCTTTAATAATTGATGGTTCATGGAAATCATATCCATATATTTTAGATTTAGGAAAGGTTTTTGCCATAAGAAGTGAAGAAGAACCCAAGCCACAACCTATATCAGCAACAGTTGCTCCGGCTTCAAGCTTTTCTTTTACTCCATCAAGAGATGGTATCCAGTTTTCTAAAAGATTAGTTACATAAATAGGTCTAAAGAATCTATCAGTACCACAGAAACAGCACTCGTGGTGTTCTTCCCATGGTCTTCCTCTACCAGTTTTAAATACATCTAATGCAACATCGTGAGTAGCATATTGAGCAACGATACCTTGGAATAGCCCTTGCATACATGTTGGCTCACCTTCATGAGCAAAAATTGCTGCTTGCTCAGGAGTTAAACTAAATTGATCACTATCTTCATGATAAGTGATATAACCCATTGCAGCATTAGCCGATAACCACTCTAATAAATATCTTTCATCAAGATTTGTTTTTTTTGCAAGAACTTCAGCAGAACATGGACCATGCTCATCAAGAGAAGAATATACTCCTGCTTGATCGCCAATATATGCAACTAATAGACTCCCTGCAGCTGAAACATTTTCAAAAACTTTACCGGTTAATTCCATTAATTTTTCTTCATTAAGCTCAACCTTACTCATCACTAACTCCTTGTTTATTAATTAAATAATCTATAGAAAAAATTGTTTTGAAGAAATAAAAATGATTATTTTTTATGAACTTTTCATCACTAAAGCCTCGGCAAAAGGCTTTCTTCCAAAATAAAATATTAGAAAAGATATTGGCCCACAAATTAAAAATATTGTGGCCATAGATAAATCTATAGCCATTTCATTTTTGAAAACCTTATCCGTAAAAAATGCTACCACCATTGGGCCTAATCCGTATCCAGTAATATTTACTGTAAAGACATACAATCCTGATACAACGCCTCTATACTGATTTGGGGTGATATTTTGAAGCGATGTTGCAAACAAAGCCAGAGGAAGTGTAATAAAAAAACTAGTTATAAAAATACCAATCAAGACAGTGCTTGAACTTAGACTTAGGAATGTAATGGGACCTATTATAGTTAAAGCAATTGCTGTAACGATACAAACAACGATAGTAGCCGCATTAACATTTAACTTAGTTAGATATTTTTCGATAACGGGACCTGAAACAACACCCAAAGATCCTGCAAACAAAGCTACTAGGCCATATTGATCTCCAATTCTTGTATGCTCCCATCCATGTATTCTATGTAAAAAAGTTGGAACCCAAGATTGTACGCCATATAAAAGAACAATTATAAAAGCTGATCCTATTAAAAGTGGTATATAGGCTCCAATATTTTTAATTACATAAGAAAAAACATCTCTAATAGAATCTTTTTCATCTTTATCAGTAACTATTACTTCTTTTCTTACAGGATCTTTCAGGGCAAACATAAATAAGCCTAAGATCACTCCAGGTACTGCAATTATAAGAAATATAATTTGCCACGGTTGAACAATAATACTTTCAAATAAAGTTACTGGTTCATTATAAATTCTTAGAATCTGAGCTCCAAATAGCAAAGATAGGCCTTGGCCTATATAAGGACCCATTAAGTATATACTCATTGGAAAGCTTCTTTTCTCAATTGGGAATAGATCTGAGATAATTGACCATGATGCAGGCGTTAGAGCTGCTTCACCAGCACCTACACCTGATCTTGATATAACTAATTGCCAAGAATTTTTTGAAAGACCACAAGCTGCAGTCGCTACACTCCAAATAATTATACCACCTATAAGCACTCGAACGCGGTTTACCTTATCAACAATTCTTCCAAAAGGAATACTAAATATTATGTAAGCAAGAACAAAACCCCATCCCTGGATAAATGATATCTCAAAATCAGTAAGGCCCATATCCTCTTTGATTGGAACAACAAGATAGTTAATCATTTGCCTATCAATAAATGAAATAATATAGGCAAATAAAAGAATAGAAGTAAAAAACCAAGCATAAATTGGTTTTGGCCATGAAGTAGAATTAGTCAATTTTTTCCCCAAAAAAAAACCCTACCAAGATAGTAGGGTTTTTTATAAAAGTTAAGTTTCTTTATTTAATTTATTTTTCCCAACTCTTTACTAAGTACACTAAAGAACGAGACATTACTTTTCTAAATTTGTTAGCCCTTTGAAGGTAATTTTGTCCTTCTGCTGTAGCTAATGAGCTATCAAGATTAGACATAGCTTCTTCAAGTGAAGAGCCATTAATAACAACATAATGAGTTCGATTATCAACACCAGTAAATGTATCTGCAAATACGGTAATGCTTCCATTTGGGTTGGCACTATTCAAAAACTTACCAAGACTTTTTACAAAGGCAGCATTATCTTTTGCTTTTATATCAATTAAAATTCCTACTGGAGCATTTGGGTCTTGTTCACCAGCTGAAAGAATAGGTGTACCAGCTCCATTAAGAACCCAAGTAACATTTTGATTTAATGTTGATAAAAGTGCTTGGCCTTCTGCAGAACCATTTACAATACTGTTATTTTTTTCAAATTGATCAGGTCCTGAGTGTTCGGCAACCATGCAATGGGTTATATTATTCTCTCCGTTTAATGGAAATGCATATAGCCTATGCGTAGACATACCGTCTGAAGAAGATGAGTTTAAAAATCCATCAAATGCACTTACTACATTATTAGCTGTTTCAAGAGCATTGAAGCAGTAATATGCGTGTAAAGGTGCTGCCTTTACATTTCCAGTAAAAATAAAAAATGCAAAAGCAATAGTTAAAATATATTTCATTTTTTTCTCCTTTAAATAAAACTTTAATTTGGCCTGTTATAAACTTTTTCATGCATTAGCATTGGGTCACTGCATTTAGCATATTCAGTTTCATATTCATCTCGAAATCTCCAACCTCCCTCTGCAGCTTCAACTTTTTTAGATTGCATTACTGATTCCATATCAGGGAATAAGACAACATGTGCAAAAGTTGGATAATTAGCTCCTCCAAGTAGTGGTACCATTGTTAACCAACCAATTGCACCATTTGGATTTTCTTCCATTCTTGCAGCAGCCTTATTATGAAAAGCTATCAAGTCATCAGGGCTTTTCTCGTCACGAATACTACACCAATTCCATTCAGCATATCGACTATCGCCTTCATTTAAAGCTTCTTCATTTGCATAATTAAAGTAAGCAGAATTCATCTTCATGTAACATGTAGAAACCTCACCCCATTCATTAAGTATGTCTTGACCCTCTTTTGTTTCAGTTAATTTATCCCAGCCCTTTCCATGCGTTTCGAAAGGTCCAGCCATAAATTCTACAAAATCATAAGATGGCGGGTTATCAAAATCACCATGTTGAAAATGAGGAGTTTGAATAGCAAGAAATGTTTCTACACCATTCTTTTTTGCCCAATTGAAGTATCTTTCGTTAAGAGTCTCGTATCGCTCCATTGAGATACCTTCATTTAATCTGCAAATATTTGCTTGAATAGCAAAAGCAGAATCGGATGTAATCCCAGCTCCAAGCCTATTATCTTGAGCATTTACGGGATTAAAAATTAAGAAAATTGTAAATACTAAACTAAATAATAATATATTTTTTTTCATTATTTTTCCTTTTATTATTGAGGTAATCTATTGAGAACTTGCACATCATATAATTCTTCACCTCTACAAGTTGCATATTGTTTTTCATAATCTCGGTAATGTTTCCAACCACCTTGAGCGATTGTTTTTTGATGCTTCATTGAGGCTTTATTATCAGGAAAAATTATAATATGAGCAAATTGTCCTGGTGCACTTGCTCCTCCAAGTCGAGGAATAATGCCTGCCCAACCTATGATACCCTGATCATTGCCCTCAAGATTTTTAGCCATTTCAGAATGTTTTTGCAAAACCTCTTCAGCACTAACATTATCATTGATAGTGCACCAATTCCAAGTTGCGACTCTTTCGTCAGCTTTTGCTAGAGCATCTTCATCTGACCACAAAGTAACTCCTGTTCCCATTTTAGGATAGCAATCCGCTGCAGCTTGCCATTGTGCATTTAGTTTTTGACCTTCCTTAGAGTCCAACCATAAATCCCAGGCTTCACCTGAAGTTTCATGAGTAGAACCTAATATTTCTAGGAAATCATAGGTTAATGGGTTACCAGTTGTTCCATGAGAAAATAATGGAAAGTGACGAACATAAAATGTTTCTACATTATTCTTTTTTGACCATTTCACATAATCTTGTGTAACAGCATTATATTCTTTTAATGATACACCCTCTTTAAGTTTGCATACATTAACTTGAACATTAGAAACATTTGGAAGCTCTTCATAATGATCATCTGAGTAGACATCAAAAGAAAAGACAAAAAATCCAGTAATAAAAAAGGTTAATAATTTTTTCATGCTTATTCTCCTGTTAACTATTTGGATTATTAATTACTTGTTCAATCATAAAGGCATCACCGCGACATGTTGCAAAATCTTTTTGATAATCTCTATAATCTTTCCAACCACCATCAGATTGAGCTTGCTGATATATTTGTGCCGCTTCAACATTTGGATATACAGCAATATGGGCAAAATCACCTGGAGCTTGATCAGTTCCTATTCTTGGAAATAAATTAGCCCAACCAATAATCCCTAATGAATCTTCTTCAAGAATTTTTGCTCGTCTATCATGCTCGGCTATCAAATCTTCATATGATACGCCATCATTTAAAGAACACCAATTCCATGCAACGATTCTATTATTATCTTTATTAATTTCATCTTGGTTTACATATAAAGGTACTGCCGCACCCTGCTTAACTCTGCAATCAGCAAGTTTTTGCCATTTTTCGTTTAATTTTTGACCATCACTTGTACCAAGCCATTTATCCCAACCTTTCCCACTAACAGAATGTGTTGACCACAAAAGTTCCATAAAATCATATCCTGCATCAAACCAACTATCTTGTGGATATAAAGGTGTTTGTCTTGCAAAAAATAATTCTACATCATGTTTTTTTGACCATTTAACATAATCATCAATCATTTCATCATATTGCTTGATTGAAGTATTTCCTTTCAAAGTACAAAGTTGTACTTGAACGTTAAAAACTTCTGTTCCGTCAGATGCATGATCATCAGCAAAAACAAAATTATTAAAACCAAAAAAAGCTATAAAGCCAAAAGTTAAATATTTTTTCATAATCGTATTCTCCTTAACTATTCATCACCATTACGTAATAAATTTGTTGTGTAAATTCTTGGGCTATCACAATCTACAACTGAACCCCAAGTATCTTGAAGGGCCGTATTGCCAGGTTGATAACCAGCTTGTCTAGCTTTGCCCATTTCTTCATAATTAGACCAACCTGCACCAACTTTAATATCCCAATCGGCATCCAATTCATTACCAGCATCAGGAACAAATATAGCAATGAGAGGGTCAGCGCCTGTTGTTTCAATATACTTATTAAAATCTCCTGCTGCTTTCATTAAATCAGCCATATTTTTACCATCTCTAAATTTACAATTTGCGAGTTGGAAAGGATTATTTTTAGTTTTATCTTGATCCCAATCAACTTGTCTTGCTGGTAATACAGCAAATATAGATCTTGGACTACATGTTGCCACTTCATTAAATTTAAGTCCTATTGTTTGTTCACCTTCTTGAACCCAGTTTTCCATTGTGTTTCCGTAGTTCTCAAAATTCGGGCTAAATCCAAACCATATATAATCGAATGATAGCATTCCTTGACTTACTGCAAATGGCGCCATTGACCATGCAGAGTAATTTAGATCCTTTCTATCGGCCCATTTATCCCATTCTTTAACGACTTTATTTAAATCATTTGCAGATTTTCCATCATTAAAAGAGCATGCTAGCATTTCTGCTACAGCAGGGCCTACTGGTTGATGATCATCAGCATAAGTTAAATTAGTGGTTAATAAAAAAATTAGCGATAAAGCAAAAATAGATATAGATTTATTCATTAGAAACTCCCTTATTTAAAACCCAAGCAAAAAACCTTGCATTATTGAGAATCGTTATCAACAATTTTTTTTTATTTATTATTATTTTCTTACACACATTCAGTATAAAAAAATATTTTTTATACATAATATTGTGGATAACTTTTATTTTTGAACTAAAGAACAATATTTTATTTCCTAAAGCATATTTTTTTATTTAAAATTCTATCGTCAAAAAAGGAAAAGAAAAATGGAAAATCTCAGGAGAATTATTACTGGTCATAATGAAGATGGAAAATCAATAATTTCTATTGATGGTCCTCCTGCAAGAATATTAGGTGAAGATGTTGGAGGATTATTTGAAATCTGGAATACTGATGGAGAACAAATAAATTCTCTAGATAATAAAGATAGAGCTGATATCGATGTTATTTTATCACCCCCTAAAAATGGGACAAAGTTTAGATACTTTGCTATCAAACCAACACCTGAAGGTATACCAAGAGAAAAACTGGAAGAAGCTACAGCTAGGGCATTCGAATTAATGGGTGCAGCGCATGAAAGAGTTGATACATCAAGACACCCAGCAATGCATAAAACAAAAACTATTGATTACATAATTTTGTTAAGCGGTGATGTAACTCTATTACTTGATGAAGATGAAGTGAGACTCAAACCATTTAATGTTGTTGTACAAAGAGGTACAAATCATGCGTGGGTTAATAACGGTAATGAGCCAGCATTGCTTATAGCGGTTTTAATAGATAGTGATTTGAAAGATAAAGCTTAAGAATTTTTAAAAGTACGATATTCTTCAAGCCTTTTTTTGTTATCGTTTGGATGTGTCCATTCTTCAGTTATTTTAGGTTCAACTTTAAGATCATTAGGAATTCTATTTAAACCTATTATTTTATCAACCTGCTCATGCCAATGATATATCCTTGCCTCTTGATAGCTCAATGGGACGCCGTCAAAAACATATGAATCAACGGCTTTTTGGATCCAACCACCAAAGTGAAGGTCTTCATCTAGAACTTTATTGAAACCATCAATCGCAATATCCCATATTTCTGGTCTTTTGCCTTTCCCCCAATGCGGAGCTACCCAAAAAACTTCAAAAATACACTCATCAATTGCTGTAGGCCACCATAGTAAGATTGGAAAGCCTTTTTCCGACATAGGAGATACAAAATTAGGAACTAAATTATAAGATTGAGTACATGTCCTTGCAATATAACCACATGTTTCGATTTCTGGTCTATTATCTTCAACTTTATAGGTTTGGTTTTTATAATATTTTGATGGTTTGCCTTTTTTTCCATTAGCTTGTTTAAGGGCATCAGGATTTGCTTTTAAAGCAACTTCAGGAAGATCAGGAAAAGTTCTACTTGGAGCAACCATTCTACCGTGTCCATTTGGATAAAATGTGTTTACATTTCCAGTATAATCTAAGCCCGTGTGAACAGTTTCCGGATGTATAGACTGAACATGATAGACTTCCATGTTTGCTTCCAAAGCAATTTTCCAATTGCATTTTAGTTTATAAGTATAGTGATCAATAAGACTTAAATTCTCAAATTGAAATTCTTGAATTTCATCATATATAACGCCAAGATTTTCTTTTAGACTTTCCGCATCTAAGTCAAAGTTCACAAAAATTAAATTTCCTAAAAGTTCAACCTTAACCTTGTGGAGACTTCTACATGAATCATCAAATTCAACGAAATCTTTTGGATCTCTTTTTCCTATCAAATTCCCGTCATGATCATATGTCCAACCATGGTACCCACAAACTAATTTATCTGATTGACCAAACTCATCTAGAACTATTGCTGCACCTCGATGTCTACACATATTATAAAATGCAGTTACACTTTCTTTACTTTTTCTAACCAAAATAACAGGTTGCCCTGCCTTATCCCATAATTTGTAACTTCCAACCTCAGGGATTTCATCAAGGTGTCCTGCAAGCAACCAACTTTGCTTCCATAAATATTCTTTTTCAAGATCAAAAAACTCTTTGTCTGTGTAACGTTTACCAGGTAGATCAGGAAGCTTGGGAAAATCCTTTGGAGGAGATTTTCTTTTTCTCTCATAATCTATTAGATCTTTGAGTTGATCAATTTGTTCTTGATTCACATCTAGCCCCTAAAAATATATTGAATGTATTATAAAATTATCGTGTAGTAAAATATGATTTAGCAAAAATAAATCTATATATGGAGAAAAAATGATAAAAGGCGGCTGTTTATGCGGTAAAATTAGATACGAATTTAAACAAGAGGATGTAATTTCAGCAGGAAATTGTCATTGCAAAGATTGTCAAAAAGCAACAGGTAGTGGAAAAGCTACAATTGTTTACATTCCATCAAAAAGTTTGAAAATAAATGATGATTACAAAATATATTCCGTAATTGGTCACGAGGGCTCAAATGTTCATAGGGGATTTTGTCCAGATTGTGGATCGCCAATAATTAGCTATGTTTCAGAACAACCTGATATCAAATTTATAAAGGCTGGAAGTTTAGATGATTCTTCTTGGCTTAAAATTGAATCAAATTTTTGGAGTGATACCGCAAATCATTGGGATCCAGTAGATGAAAAACTACCAACATTTGAAAAAAATCCACCACTTTAATATTGAAAGGAAACACTATGAACTTTGAAACAATATTATATGAAAAGAAAAATAACTCAGCTTTAATTACACTAAATAGACCTAAAAAATTAAATGCTTGGACTCCTTTTATGGCTGAAGAACTTGCTTCAGCTATAAATGAAGCTAACAAAGATAGTTCAGTTGGGGCAATAGTTATGACAGGTGCAGGAAAAGGTTTCTGCGCAGGTGCAGATATTGAAGAAACTTTTCAAACAAGAATAGATGGAAAAGATCCAGGTAATGATACCCAATCAGGTAGTGGGGGCATGCCCAAGCATGTAAATTGGGTCAAGTTAATTAGGGAGTCAAAACCTATGATTGCTGCAGTGAATGGTGCTGCTGTTGGTATAGGTATTACAATGGTTTTACCTTTTGATATTATTATGGCATCTGAAAAGGCAAAGTTTGGAATGTTCTTTATTCAAATGGGTTTGGTACCTGAATTAGCAAGTAGCCATTTTTTAGTACAAAGAATGGGTTTTGGTAAAGCTAGTGAAATGTGTTTATCTGGTAGATTGGTAAAAGCTGAAGAAGCTAAAGAATCTAATTTAATTGATTTTATAACATCAGAAGATGAACTTTTATCAGAAGCAATGAATAAAGCTGACGAAATAGGAGCTAATCCTAATCCTCAGCTAAAAATGGTTAAAGAACTATTAAGCCTTAATGGAAGTGAGGTTGATTTAGAAAAAGCACAGGAACGTGAAAGTGCATTATTAAGAGAATGCTGGAAAACTGAAGAGCATAAAGAAGCGGTCAAAAAGTTTTTAGAAAAAACCTAATAACATGTTCAGCTCAAACAAACCTATTATACAAATTGCTTATGGGGTGGAAGACATTGTCACAGAAGCAGAAAAATGGTCAAAAAGATTCAATATTGGACCTTTTTACTTCAATAAGCACATAGAGGTTTCCGAATCCAAAATTAATGGAATTGAAAAAAAATTTGATCACTCATCTGCATATGGATGGAAAGAAAACTTTATGATCGAACTTATAAGTGATCACTCAAAGGTAAATTTATATAATAATGGAATTCATCATATTGCTTGGATTGCCGATGACTTTGTCCAAGAAAGTGAAGAATTAAAAAAACAGGATTGTAAAGAAGTTCTTTTTGCTAGAGCTGGTGATAGGAATGGAATGAGATTTTCTTGGTTTGATCCAGGAAAAGAAATTGGTCATTTTTATGAAATTTACGAAAATAATGATTCATTAAAAAATTTTTATTCATATATTTACAAAGCGTCATTAGAATGGGATGGTACAAATCCCGTAAGACATATTTCAGAAATAGGTTAGGAGGAAATTATGGCATTAGTTACTGTATTAAGCGCAAGTGGAAGACCAGGTCTAGCTCAGGTTCGACAACTTATAAAAGCTGGATATGAAGTAAGAGGAACAACTAGAAATCCTGAAAGATTAAGTCAATTTGATGATATTGAAGTGGTAAGCGCTGACTACAATGATCCGGACTCAGTTTATGAAGCATGTTTAGGGGCTGATTCAGTATTTTATACTAGACCTTCATTTGAAGAGTCACATAAAGCTCTTGATTTCGCAGCCACAGTAGGTTCTGCAGCAAAAAGGGCTAATGTAAGAAGACTTATTTATAATACTTGCTGCTGGGGTCCTCCTGAAGAATTAGGTGATGTCGGTCAAGCTGGCTATGATAGCGTTAAATTAATGATTAATACTTTAAAACAAGCTGGAGTTCAGACTACTACATTTCAACCAGTTCTATTTATGGATAATCTTTTAACTGATTGGGCTAGAGAAGATATAATGAATAACAATTTATATACATATCCTCATAATCCTAATCTTGAAGCAAGCTGGATATGTCTTGATGATGTAGCAAAATTTATGATTGCTGCAATTGATAGAGATGACTTAATTGGTAGAAATATAAATATTGGTGGACCTGAAGTATTTACTCCTCCTAGAGTTGCAGATCTTCTATCAGGTCACTTTGGTAAACCTATCAAGTATGAAGAGCTAAGTTTAGTTGATTTTTCTAATAGACTCTATGATATCTTTTTTGCAGATATTGATGAAGATATGAGAGGTGGTCGATCCGAAAATAGAGACGCTTTTATTGAAAGTATGTCAGACTTTTATAAATTCAATAATGTGTCTGAACATAAACCTTTCAAAGTTGATATGGCGCCTGTTTTAAAAGAAATACCAATTGAACTTACACCTTTTAGTGAATGGATTAGCCAACAAGATTGGAATGAAAAAGTTGATACGAAAGCAGGTTAAGAAAAGCTCTTATTAACTTGGCGAAGCTTTTTATGACCTGGGGTAAGATCCTTTTTCTTAAGTTGATTCAAAGGTTTTTCAGTTGTAAGCAGGGTATCGTGAAGATCTTCTTCGTTTTGATCTAAATATATTAACCCGGTAATAATTTCTCCTTTGTCACGTGAGTCATTAATCTTGCCAATTGCTTTTCTTCTGCTACCTGGATCATAACTCTTGTTTAATTTATGAAGCAACATCTTTGATCCATCATGAACATTAACTTCGATTGATTTTCCTTCTGCATAGTTAACAGAAATTTCTTCATTTTCAGGAATAACATCAAGGAATCCAACAGCTTCATTATGCTCTCTGAAATATTCATAACTCTTAGTTGACTGAGCGTGATTATTAAAGGTAACACAAGGTGAAATTACATCTATAAATGCAAAACCTTTGTAGCTAAGTGCTGCTCTGATTAAAGGTATCAACTGATCTTTATCTCCAGAAAAACTACGCGCAACAAATCCTGCTCCTAATTGAATGGCAAGTGCAGCTAGATCAATTGACTCAAACATATTATCTACACCTTTTCTACTCTTTGATTCTTTGTCATTAGTGGCTGAAAATTGACCTTTAGTTAAACCATATGTCCCATTGTTTTCACATATATAAACCATATTTAATCGTCTACGCATAATATGGCAAAATTGACCTAATCCTATTGACGCCGTATCACCATCGCCAGATACACCTAGATAATATAAATCTCTATTGGCTAGATTAGCTCCAGTAGCAACTGATGGCATTCTTCCATGCACAGAGTTAAAACCATGAGATTTATTCAAGAAGTATGTAGGTGTTTTTGAAGAGCATCCAATGCCAGAGAGTTTTGCCAACCTATGAGCAGGTATAGATAATTGAAAACACGCCTCAATAATAGCAGAAGATACTGAGTCATGACCACATCCTGCACATAAAGTAGATAAAGCCCCCTCATAATCCCTTCTTGTTAAACCAAGTTTATTTTTTGGTAAATTGGGGTGTCTAGCATTTGGTTTTTTTATAAAACTCATTTTTTTAAGCCGCTGTTCTTGATTTTTTAACTTTTGCTATAATTTTTTTATTGTCCTTAACTTTTGATTTAAATTCATCAACAATAAACTTTGCAGTTAATGGACTTCCATCAAAATTTAAAATGGAAACAAATTGATTTATATCTATTTCTAATTCATTTGAAATTAAAAATTTCATTTGTGCATCTCTATTTTGCTCAAGAATAAATAAGTGATCATTTTCACTGATAAACTTTTCAAGAGTCTTATCAAATGGGAAGGAGCGAATACGAATCTTATTTATATCGTAGCCTTCCTCACTTAAATAATCTATTGCTTCATCAACGGCAGGGGCTGTAGAACCAAAATAAATTAATCCAACATCGGTTTTATTTTTTGCATTTCTTCTAATTGATTTAGGTAAATATTTTGTGGATTTGTTGAATTTTTTTGTAATTCTTAAAAGATTTTCAGCATTAATTCTTCCGTCTTCAGTATATCCAGCAAAAGCGTCATGGGAAGTACCTCTTGTAAAAAAAGATCCTTTACTTGGGTGTGTCCCTGGAATAGTTCTATACGGAATTCCATCACCATCAATATCTAAATATCTTCCCCACATTTCAATTGAATCAAGGTCTTTAGCCGATAAGACCTTACCTCTATCAAAATTATGCTTATCATCATAACTTAATTCATCTACCACCCAATCATTCATACCAATATCCAAATCACTCATAAATATTACAGGAGTTTGAAGTCTTTCAGCTATATCAAAGGCATCCACAGACATTTCAAAACATTCTTTAGGGTCAGAAGGAAAAAGGAGTATTTGTTTGGTATCACCATGAGAAGCATATGCTGAAGATAAAATATCTGACTGTTGCGTTCTAGTTGGCATACCAGTTGATGGCCCCCCTCTTTGGATATTAAAAAGAACCAGAGGGATTTCAGCAAAATATGCTAGACCAAGAAATTCAGACATAAGAGATACACCTGGTCCTGAAGTAGCGGTAAATGCTCTTGCGCCATTCCAATTAGCTCCTATAGCCATACCTATTGCCGATAGCTCATCTTCAGCCTGAACAACAGCGCCTTTAATGTTACCTTTTGAATCAGATCTAAACATATGAAGATATTTTTCAAAGGCTTCAGCCAATGATGTTGATGGAGTAATAGGATACCATGAAGCAACAGTAGCGCCTGCAAATATACAACCCAGTCCAGAAGCTTCATTGCCCTGTATCATAATTTTCTTATTTTTTTGTTTCATCAATTTTAATTGCAAACCAAAATCAGACGATAAATTTTCTTGAGCATATTTTCGGCCTAAACCAAGTGCATGTAAATTTGGTTCAATTAATTTAGGTTTTTTTTGAAACTCTTCTTTTATCAAACCTTTTAAAACAGAAATATCTATTTTAAAAAGAACAGATAAGGCACCTAAACAAATAATGTTTTTAAATAATTGCCTTTGTCTTGGATCATCATAATGTTCGGCACAAATACTGGCCATTGGTATTCCAATAACATTAATATCTTTTCTCGGAAATCTCCTTTCCATGGTACTATCGTAAATAAGGTAACCACCTTTAACTAATTCCTTAAGATCAGACTGATATGTTTGTGGATTTAGAGCTATTAGACAATCTACACCATCTCTTCTTGCTATATAGCCATCTTTATTCACTCGAATTTCATACCATGTTGGTAGTCCTTGAATATTTGATGGGAAAATATTTTTTGGGCTAACAGGTATCCCCATTCTAAAAATAGTTTTAGCAAACATTAGATTTGCACTAGCAGATCCTGAACCATTAACATTAGCAAACTTAATTACAAAATCGTTCACTTTTGTCATTTCTTGCAACCATCATGGGACTGAGCTCCAAAATAAAAGAATTTTTGCATATCCCAGGCACCAGTTGGACATCTCTCAGCACACAAACCACAGTGCAAGCAAAGATCTTCGTCTTTAACCATAACCCTCTTCGTAGGTAATTTTCCAGAAACATATAAATCTTGAGCAAGATTAAGAGCTGGTACCCTAATATTTTCTCTTAACTCTTGTTCATCAGCATTTTGAATAAAATTAATACAATCTTCTGGGCATATATCGACACATGCATCACATTCAATACATCTTTTTTCTTCAAAAACTGTCTGAACATCGCAATTTAGACATCTGGCAGCCTCTTCAAATGCCATTCTGTCATCATAACCTAATTCAACTTCAACTTTTCTATCAGCTAATGTAACTTTTGGATCAGCATGAGGAACTGCTAATCTATCTACTTCTGCATAACCATTGTCGTAAGACCATTCATGTAAACCCATTTTTGTTGATTCAAGAAAAACATGGGGCTCAGGTCTTTTTTTAAGACTCTTATTATTACAAAATAAATCAATTGAAATTGCAGCTTGATGAGCATGTGCAACAGCCGTTATTATGTTCTCTGGCCCCCAAGCAGCATCTCCTCCAAAGAAAACTTTAGGTAAAGTTGATTGCATTGTTGTGCGATCAACAATTGGCATATCCCATTCGCCAAACTCAATACCAATATCTTTTTCAATCCACTCAAAGGCGTTATCCTGACCAATAGCCATTAGAACATCATCACACTCAACAATTTCAAGAGGCTCTCCTGTTGGTATGAGCTTTCTTCTTCCATCTTTATACTCAGCTTTTACTTTTTCAAATGCAACAGCTTTAAGCTTGCCATTTTTATGAATAAATTCTTTTGGAACATGGTTTTCATAAATCGGAATATTCTCCATTTCAGCTTCTTCAATTTCCCAATCTGAAGCTTTCATATCTACTTTTGGAGATCTAACATAAACTCTAACATCTTTACCACCAAGTCTTATAGCAGTTCTACAACAATCCATTGCAGTATTTCCACCTCCAAGAACAATAACTTTCTTGCCAATTTTTTTTACATGTTCAAATGCAACAGATGCTAGGAAGTCAATACCAATATGGATGTTCTTATCACATTCTTCTCGACCAGGTATATTTAGATCTTTTCCTTTTGGCGCTCCTGTTCCAACAAAAACTGCATCAAAATCTTCCTTTAAAAATTCTTTTAGGCTTTTAATTTCTTTATTATATTCAACTTCAACTCCCATATTAATAATACGATCACACTCTTCATTTAGAACCTCTTCAGGAAGTCTAAATGATGGAATATTTGTTCGCATCAATCCGCCCGGAACGGGATCTCTTTCAAAGATTGTACATTCATAACCTAAGGGCATTAAGTCTCGCGCAACTGCAAGAGAAACGGGCCCGGCACCTAATAAAGCTATTTTTTTTCCATTTTTCTGCTCTGGTGCAGTAGGTATCAAATCATCTATTTCACCCTTATAATCAGCAGCTACTCTTTTCAATCGACATATAGCAACGGGCTCATCCTCTACTCGAACCCTTCTGCACGCGGGCTCACAAGGTCGATCACATGTCCTTCCGAGGATTCCGGGAAATACATTTGACTCCCAGTTAATCATATATGCATCTGTATATCTTCCAGCCGCAATTAATCGAATATATTCCGGAACAGGTGTGTGGGCAGGACAAGCCCATTGACAATCAACTACCTTATGAAAGTATTCTGGATTCGATATTTTAGTCGGCTTCATTCAATAATCCCCCTGACAATTGAGCAAACCGAATCAATTTTAAAAATTGATTTTCTAACTAATAAAATTGACTTTATCTCTAGTCAATCAAAATACGATTTAAAAGTAGCCAATAATTGTGGCAATATAATGTTTTTTTATTGAATTATTCTTTATAAAGATTAGCCGGATTTTCTATCTCATTTTTTATGTGGACAAGAAATGAAACAGCCTCTTTTCCATCAATAATTCTATGATCATAACTTAGAGCAAGATACATCATTGGTCTTATTTCAATTTTACCCTCCACAGCGATAGGCCTATCTTGAATCTTATGCATTCCAAGAATAGCGGTTTGGGGGGCATTCAATATCGGTGTTGATAGAAGCGATCCAAAAACCCCACCGTTGGAAATAGTGAATGTACCACCCTGCATCTCCTCAATAGTGAGTTTACCTTTCCGAGCTTTTTCAGAGTATTTTAATGTTAATTTTTCTATATCACTAATCCTCAATAAATCTGCATCTTTTATAATTGGAACAGTTAAGCCTCTATCAGTAGAAACAGCTACTCCAATATCTTTAAAACCATGGAAAACAATTTCTTCACCATCAATACTTGCATTAACTTGAGGGTACTCATTTAAAGCACTAACTGCAGCGGATACAAAAAAGCCCATATATCCTAATTTTATTTGATTTTTTTTAAAAAAGTCTTCGCCTTTCTGTTCTCTTATTTTCATTATTTCAGTCATATCAACTTCATTGAAAGTTGTAAGCATGGCAGTTTCTCTTTGAACATTTACCAAACGTTCGGCAACTGTTTTTCTTAATCTGCTCATGGGGATCCTTTTGGTCTCTCTGACTACTTCTTCTTTTGTTATCCGCTCATTATTAGAAATATAATTTATTAAATCTTGTTTAATAATCCGGCCTGATTTACCAGTGCCTTTTATAAGGCTTAAGTCTATCTCATTATCTTTAGCAAATTTATTTACTGAATTACTAATTAACGGTTCGTTATTTTCTATTTTAGGTGTTTCATCTTTTTTAGATTTTTTTTCTTTAATTAATTCTCTTTCACCAACTTCATATTCGCCAATAACTTCTCCACTGTTAACTACCTCACCCTCAGCTTTAAAAATTTTAGTCATAACGCCATCATTAGCTGCTACCACCTCAATAACAACTTTATCAGTTTCAATTTCTGCTAAAACTTCATCTTGAATAATCATTTCGCCTTCTAATTTTTTCCAATTAGCTATCACGCCTTCTTCAACAGATTCAGGATATGTTGGTGATAAAATATTTTCCTTCATTTTTTAATCCTTACCTAGAGTTAAATCGATTAATTTTTTTTGTTGTTTAATATGAATTTTCATTTGTCCTACAGCTGGAGCAGATGATGGTGGCCTACTCATCAATCTAAATTCTCTCTTTAAACCAATATTTTTTAGAACTCTATTTAATCTATGTCTTTGACCATACCATGCCCCTTGATTTCTTGGCTCCTCTTGGCACCAAATAAATTCTGAAGCATTTTTATATTTACTTAATATTTTTTCAGTTTCTTTATACGGAAATGGGTATAATTGTTCTAAACGGATAATTGCTATATCACTTTGATTGTTTTCATCTTTTTGTTTTTTAAGATCATGATATATTTTTCCACTACAAAGAATTACCTTTCTTAGTTTTTTTGTTAAATTTGATTCATCATCGAAAATATATTCAAATTTTCCTAATGTAAGTTCATCAATATTTGAAGATGCATATTTATTTCTTAACAAACTTTTAGGGGTAATAACAATAAGGGGAGTTCTATTATTTCTAATAGCTTGCCTTCTTAGGAGATGAAACATTTGGGCTGCAGTACTGGGCATACATATTTGTATATTTTGTTCAGCACATAATTGAAGAAATCTCTCTATACGAGCACTACTATGCTCAGGCCCCATACCTTCATATCCATGCGGCAGTAAAAGGACTAAACCTGATAATCTTTCCCACTTATGCTGTGCGCTAGCAATAAATTGGTCTATTACAACTTGAGCTCCATTAGAAAAATCACCAAATTGAGCTTCCCAAATTACTAAGCCTGTTGGCCATGTTGCCGAATACCCATACTCAAATCCTAGAACTGCCTCCTCTGATAATATTGAGTCATAAATTCCAATATTTGTATTTCCTTTTTCAGCAAATTTATTCAGTGGATAGTAAGTTCTCCCATCCTCTTGATCAAACATCACAGCATGTCTGTGATCAAATGTTCCTCTCCTTATATCTTGTCCACTAAATCTAATTGGGTATCCCTCACGCAAAAGACTCGAATATGCTGCAATCTCAGCAAATCCCCAATTAAATTCACATTTTCCTTCAGCCATATCTATTCTTTGCTTAATTATATTTTTGACTTTTTTCTGCAAAACAAAACCACTTGGAATATCAGCGATTGTTCGAGCATCATCAATTAGTTGATCCTGTTTGACAGTTGTATCAGTATTTTCATCCCACCTAGCATCAATGAACTGATCCCATTCAAACCATAAGTCATCATTCTTTATTTTTGATAAGTTAAGGGCGACGCTTTCATCTTTTTCAATTGATGATCTGTAAGATTTTTTAAATTCATCAAATTCTTCTGAAGTAATATCATTATTTTGTATTAATTTATCTTTATATGATTTCAATACGGAAGGATGTTGTTTAATTTTTTTATACATCACGGGTTGTGTTGAAGATGGATCATCCGCTTCATTATGGCCACTTCTTCGATAACCAATTAAATCAATAACAATATCCTTTTTAAATTCTTCACGATAATCTGAAGCCAATTTAGATATATAAATTACTGCTTCGGGATCATCAGCATTTACATGAAATATTGGTACTTCAATAAACTTTGCTATATCTGTTGAATATCGTGTTGAACGTGAATCCTTTGGATTATCCGTTGTGAAACCTATTTGATTATTTATGATCACATGGATAGTTCCTCCAACTCCATATCCTCTAGTTTGAGACATTTGAAGCGTTTCCATGACAACTCCCTGTCCACTAAATGAAGCATCACCATGAATTAGGATTGGTACAACTTTATTTCTTTCTCTATCATTTAATCTATCTTGCCTTGCTCGAACAGACCCAATTACAACGGGGTCTACTATTTCTAAATGCGATGGATTATTAATGAGTGAGACATGAACGTCACCATTAGTTGTATGTATATTTGATGAGAATCCTAAATGATATTTAACATCACCAGTGCTAGAACCCTTCAGGTCATAGTTTTCTTCAAATTCGGCAAATAAATCTTTTGGCTTTTTACCTAAAATATTTATCAGTAAATTTAATCTCCCTCTATGAGCCATTCCAAAACAAATTTGTTCAGCACTATTTTTTGATGTCTGCTCAATTAAGGTATCAATGAGAGGTATTAGAGATTCACATCCATCTATACCAAATCTTTTCATGCCAGGGTATTTTGCAGAAAGATATTTCGCCAAACCTCTTGCAGAAATTAATCTTTTCAAAATAAAGATTTTTTCATTTAAATTTATTTTTTTGTAATTATTATTCTCAAATCTATCAATTATCCAGTTTCTTTCACTTTCATCAGATATATGCGAAAATTCCAGGCCTATATTACCGCTATATTTTTTTGTAATAGATTCTTTTAACTCTTTTAAAAAGATTTTATTTTTTGAACCTTTAGGATAATCATTTCCAACGCGTTCTTCTGGGCTTATGCCTTCCAATAATTTTTCAGCATAAATCAAATCAATATGGACATCCTTCTGAGCTAATTGGAGCGGATCTAAATCGGCAGCCGTATGACCAAAACTTCTATACGCATTAATATAATAATTAGCTTTACCATTAATAGTTAATGGTAATGTTTTTTGAAAGTATCCATTATTAACTTTTTTATATTCTTTGTTATTATTTTGATGCTTTCTTAACTTATTCTTAAAACTATCTACAACCTCTGAATAGATAATGTCGTCTTTAAAATCATCAGTCTCAGAAAGAGATACAAAGAGATCTCTCCAATCCTTTGATATGACATCCGGATTATTTAAAAAAGTTTCATAAAGTTTATCAAGGTAGGATAAATGTCCACCCGATAGATGAGAGTCAGAATAATGTTCTGCCATAGTTTTGTTAAGACTACTTTTACTCTCTTTACCTTGATTTTTACTATTGGAATCTATGTTAGATTTCATCCGAAGGCCTTTATAATAGTCCTCCCCCCGAACCATAAATAATTTTATAATTAATAAATATGACTGCTGTAATAGTCAATAATCTTTGAAAACTTCACAAATGATTATCTATCCAAGTATTCTCGATGTTTCTTCTTCATAGGCCTTCATATCAAAATAATCTCTCCAATTACAAATAAGGCCATCTTTAAATTCCATTACACCCATAACTAAAATACTCATCCATTGACCATTTATTTCAAATCTGTCAGTTCTTTCAGTTAATACTACTCCATCCTCGTTTTCAGCTATTTGATGAACTATCCATTCAATATTTGTGGCCATTTGAACAAATGGCTCCAAGTTGGCTCTAATCGCATCTTTACCTGTTTGAGGCTCCATGGGAATATTGTGATAAAAACAATCATCAGATAATAAACTCATAATTCCTTCAATATCTCTATTGTTCCAATGATTAATAAAATCCATTACTTTTTCTTGATTGCTCATTTTATCTCCTTAAAAATCTTACTATATTTCTCTTTCAAAACCTTCTTTTGTACCTTACCCATAGCATTTCTTGGTAATTCATCTAACCAAATATATCTGATAGGACACTTAAATTTTGCAATAGAATTTAACAGTATTTCTTCAATACTGTCATCTGAAATGATATCTTTAGCTTTATTAGAAATTAAAATTGCAACTACTGCTTCCCCCAAATCATCGTGAGGGCAACCAATCACTGCGCTTTCCTGAATGCCTTCAATTTCATCTAAAATTAATTCTATTTCCTTAGGATAGATATTATATCCACCTGAAATTAACATATCAGTAGATCTACCAAATAAAGTCAGCCTTCCTTCATAATCTAGTTTACCAATATCACCAGTTATAAAAAAGCCATCCAATCTGAACTCTTTTTTAGTTTTCTCTTCCAATCGCCAATATCCACTGAAAACATTTGGCCCCTTTACTTCAACAATCCCTCGACTATCTGCTGGTAGTATTTGTCCTTTTTCATCAGACACTCTTATATCTATATCTGGTAAAGCAAATCCTACGGTTCCGGCTATTCTATCTCCATTTAAAGGATTAGATGTAATCATTCCAGTTTCTGACATTCCATATCTTTCAAGTATATTGTGATCTGTCCTTTTCTTAAATTCTAAAAATACATTATCTGTGAGTGGAGCGGATCCAGAAATAAATAATCGTATATTCTTACATGTGCTTTTATTAAAATTATCTTTAGATAATAATCTACTGTAATAAGTTGGAACACCCATCATGACCGTTGCATCTGGTAGCCTTCTAATTAAAGTATCAGGAGAAAATTTTTTAATAAAAATGATTTTAGACCCACTTAAAAGAATTGTATGAAGAGCAACAAATAGACCATGAACATGAAATATTGGAAGAGCATGAATCAGAATATCACTTTCATTGAAACCCCAAGCACTAACAAGTGCATTGCCATTAGACTCTAAATTCCTATGAGTTATCATAGCACCTTTAGATTTTCCTGTTGTTCCTGAAGTAAATATTATAGAGGCAATATCATTTTCATCTAATTCTTCTATATTATTATCTTCTTTTAATTCAGAAATTTCATCAGTAAGCTCAGTATTCTCTGTATCTAAAATAAATGTTTTTATATTTGGAAAATCTAATAACAAGTCTTTATGTTCATCAAACTTATTATTGCTCAAAAATATTAATTGAGGCTCTACATTATTGATAAAATATGACATTTCATTTGATGTATAAGCAGTATTTAAAGGAATATAAATTATCCCTTTTTTTAAACAGCTGAGATAGAGAGCTACGGAGTGAACATTTTTTTCAGCTTGAACAATAATTCTACTTCCTTTTTTTAAGCTAAGATTTCTTAAGAAAGTTGAAAATTGAGAAGTTAATTTTTTTATATCATTATATTTCCATTTTTCTCCAGACTCCTCTTCAATGAAGATATTGTCTGAGTATTTGTTAAAATTATCATTAAGAATTCTGTAAAAATTTTGATTCATAATACATGTTTAGTTAATAGGGATAACCAAACCTTCCCTTCTTGAGTCAGCTCCTCCGATATATCCTTCCCCGACTTTTTTGGCTACATGTAAACCGCTTCTTTTTCTTTTGATGGATACTTTATGACCTATTGCCTCAAGAAACTTTTGATGCTCTTCAAGTTCAGTACCTTTTTCCAATTCAGTTACATCTTTTTTTCTCATATAATGCGGAATATCTACTGACTCTTGAGGTGTCATGTCCCAGTCAAGTAGGCCTAAAATCGACTTAGCAACATATCCAATAATACTTGTTCCTCCTGGAGACCCAGTTAAAGAATGAATATTGTTATTTTTATCAAAAATTATTGTTGGTGACATTGAAGATAAAGGGCGCTTTCCTGCTTCAACTCTATTGGCAGTTGGGGCACCATCATAATGTGGTAAAAATGAAAAATCTGTTAATTCATTATTTAACATAAACCCTCCGGCCATAATATGACTTCCAAATGGGCCTTCGATTGTCGATGTCATTGAAATTGCATTCCCATAGAGGTCTACAATTACAAGATGGCTTGTTGAGTCTCTGGATATATCTATATTTTCAGAATATTTTTTAGCTCCTTCAGGTTTTCCAGGCTTAGGGTTTCGTATGGAATTGGTCTCGCTAACAACACTAACTCTGTCACGTAAATATTTTTCATTTAACAAACCCTCAATCGGGATATTGACATAATCAGGATCTGCAAGATAAAAATTGCGATCACTGTATGTAAGAGCACTTATTTCTGAATAAAAATGGATAAATTCAGGAGAAGTTGGTTGAAAAGATTTTACATCATAGTTTTCAAGCATTTTTAAAATCATGAAAACAGAAATATTACCTGCAGGAGGCGGCAGACCACAGAGTTTGTGTTCTCTATATTTGACACATAATGGATCGCGCCAGATTACATTATAATTCTGAAAATCCTCTAGAGTTAATATATCTGAAACATTCTCGGAATTATTAACTGCATCTATAATCATATGAGCTGTTTCACCTTTATAGAATTCATCAGCGCCATTTTTAGAAATTCTTTTTAAAGTTTTTGCATATTCTTGATTAATTAAAATAGAGCCAATTTTTATAGGCTCAAGTTGATTTAAGTTGTTCTTTTCAAAATATAAAGATGATGCTGGTTCAACTGTTTTAAGATAGCGCATATACTGCAGAGTATTATGAAGAGCAGGAGATACACTAAAGCCCTCTTCAGCAATTTTTATTGGCTCAATGAATAATTCTTCCCATTTAAGTCTTCCAAATTTTTTATGGGTCTCTTCCATTAATTTGATTAGACCAGGGACACCAACAGATTTTCCATTAATAACAGCATCTGGATAAAATTTAATAGCCTTACTGTTTTTATCAGTAAATAAATCAGGCCCTGCTGATTTTGGAGCAACCTCCCTCCCATCAATCGCATATAATTTTGAACCAAAATTATCCCAGTAAAGCATAAAACCGCCGCCACCAATTCCTGTAGATTGCGGTGTTGTCATTGTTAGAATAAGTTGCGCAGTTACTGCAGCGTCTAGTGCTGTACCGCCTCTTTTTATTATTTTTGCAGCTGCTTCAGAAGCATATTTGTTAGCAGTCACAACTATCGCTTTTGAAGGTTCAGATGCTTCAACAATCGGTATTAAGATAAATGAAAATACCAATAATATTTTATAAAAATTTTTCATCAAATAATGTTTAACCTAATTATTAATATACAAATACACCAGCTTTGTTTAGTTTCCAATTATGTTTTATTCTGGAGAAAATAATCTAATTACTGATGTTGATGGTATTTTGGTTGGTAATGCAGAAGATAAGGAAATAGGAACAGGAACAACCATACTTATCCCTCCTGTAGGTAGTACAGCTGCTGCAGATGTAAGAGGTGGCGCCCCCGGAACAAGAGAGGTAGGAGCATTGAATCCTTATAATCTTGTAGATACGATTGATGCAGTTGTGCTTTCAGGTGGTTCAGCTTGGGGTTTAGAAGCAGCAAGCAGTGCTGCAAATTATATTGGAAAAAGTGGTCGAGGATTTAAAACATCAGAAAATATAAAAAATGTTCCTATGATCCCTGCCGCCATATTATTTGATCTAAATAATGGCGGAAATAAAGATTGGGGTGATGAACCTCCATATAATAATCTCGGAATTGAAGCTTCAACTAGAGCTTCAGAGAAATTTCAGCTAGGCAATGTCGGTGCTGGATATGGTGCTAAAGCCGGCTCTTTAAAAGGTGGTTTAGGTAGTGCAAGTTTTGAAAATAAAGAAGGATTAAAAATTGGTGGTTTATTTGCGGTCAATAGTTTTGGATCAGTTGTTAATTATGAAACTGGACAATTTTGGGGCGCAAGTGATGAGTTAAATAATGAGTTTGGAGGAATGGGCGCTCCACAAAATTTACCAGAGGATATTTTGTCTGGATCTTCAATTGGTCATGCACTTGAAAAAAGTAATACAACAATTGGTATCGTTGCTACAAATGCTAGGTTAGACGCTAAAACCGCAAAAAGGATTGCAATCATGTCTCACACTGGTATGGCACGAGCTATAAGACCTATTCATACACCAGTAGATGGCGATGTTATATTTGTAGTAAGCACAAATACTTTTGAAAAAGAATTAAATTACAGAGAAATAAATGAAATTGGTGAATTAGGTGCAAGAGTTTGTTCTCGATCAATATCAAGAGCTATATATGAAGCTGATAAATTGTACGAAATGCAATCTTGGAAAGATAAATATACTTAATTTAAATTATATATAATTCATTTATAATATTATTAAGCGCCGGTAGCTCAGCTGGATAGAGCACCAGACTACGAATCTGGGGGTCGGGAGTTCGAATCTTCCCCGGCGCGCCATTGGAGAAAAGATGTTTGATTCAGTAATTATAATTCTTCTTTTAATCAGCTTAATAATTATTGTGCTACTTAAATTCCCACAAAAAAAAGGTGAATCTCTCCTTGATGAAGCAATCAAAAAGCAGGAGGAAAATCTATTATCATTAAATAATGACATACAGGCTTTTAAGGAGCCTATTGGAAGATTGAGAAATTTTTTATCAGGCTCGACTTCGGCAGGCTCTTTTGGTGAATGGAATTTAAAATCAATTTTAGAGGATGTTTTTTCTAAAGATCAATACCTAGAAAATGTAGAAATTATTCCAAATTCTGGGAAGTATGTTGAGTTTGCTGTAGTTTTACAAGACGGTCTTTTAATGCCTATAGATGCAAAATTTCCTTCAGGTATTTATGATAAATATCTTAATGCCGCAGAAAAATTAGATAAAAAACTAATAGATGAATCTGAAAAAGAAATTATTAGACATATAAAAAAAGAGGCTAAATCAATTAGTTCAAAATATTTACTTGAGGGAGTAACTACTGATTATGCAATTTTGTACCTACCTAGTGAAAGTTTATTCCAACTAGTCATGAATTTAGATATCAAAGAGAGTATTCTTAGAGAAGATAGGATATTTATTTTAGGTCCAAACTCTCTAGCTGCCTATATTATAAGTATACAGATGGGCTTTCGAACACTCACTCTTAACAAAAGGACTTCGGAAATAATTAAAGAATTTGGAATATTCAAAAAAGAATTCGAAAATTTTAGTAATTCAACAGAAGAATTAAGAAAAAAAGCTTCAGCAATGATAAAAGTTATAGATGAGCATGAAACAAGAGAAAAACAGATGAGTCGCTCAGTTGAGAGGATGGAAAAATTTAAAGATAACAATGAATAAATTTTTTAAACAGCTATTTGACTTAAGAAGATCTTGGGCTTATAACCCACATTGTTGTTAACCCTAGGGGATTATTATGAAAAGAACTTTCCAACCTAGTAATATTGTTAGAAAAAGAAGGCATGGCTTTAGATCCAGAATGGCTACAGTTGGTGGTCGTAAAGTTTTGTCTAACCGAAGAGCTAAAGGCAGGAAAAGACTCTCTGCTTAAATTTAGATGACAACAAAGCAAAAAGAACAAAAAAAAACTTCAAAAATTCAGAAAATCGATAAAATAACTAAGCGACAGGATTACTTGCGCGCATCTAAATCAAAATACTTTAGATCAAATTCTTTTATAATTCAGTTTTATAATAGAGCTGATACCTTAGGACCAAGATATGGAGTAACAGCAACAAAAAAAATAGGCAATGCAATTAAGCGAAATAAAGCAAAACGAAGAATAAGGAATCTAGTAAAAGATTTACTTCCAAAATACGGAAAAAATGGTTACGACTATGTTTTTATCGCAAAAGAAAATTTAATAAATGAAGATTGGAAAGTCTTAAAAGAAGAATCCACATCTGTTTTGAAAGATTTTAAATATGAATGATATGTCTAGATATTTATTTGCTATCGTCCTTGCTATGGCCGTATTATTTGGTTGGCAAATTTTATTTCCACCTGAGCAAAGAGAAATTGTAAATAATGAAATTAATGTTCAACAAGACATTGCCCAATTAAATATATCTACAGATGAAACTCAAAAATATTCAGAACCTTGCCAGGAAGATAGAATTTTAATTTTGAGTAATAAGATTACAGGGTCAATTAATCTTTGTGGCGCAAAGATAGATGAAATTTTTCTAAAAGATTTTAAAACATCTACAAGAGAAGACTCTGATTTTGTTCAATTCTTTAATCCTAAAGAGAATGATAATGCTTTTTGGGTTGAATCAGGTTGGAAAGCTCCAAAGAATATAAGATACAATCTACCTGGAAATGATACCCTATGGACACTTGAGGAAGGGCAAACATTAACTCCTGAAACACCTATTATAATTAGTTGGAATAATGATAATGGACTTATTTTTAAACAAAAAATTTCTATTGATGAAAATTATGTTTTTAATATTAAACAAGAAATAATTAACAATTCTCCAGGATCAATAACAGTATTTCCTTATCAACAGTTATCAAGAAAAGAGGCGCCAGATGGTCAAGCTTTGGGGTTATTGCATGAAGGCCCAACAGGATACTTTGATGAAGAGCTTGAAGAAATTGATTATGATGACATTGAAGACAGTGATTTTAGATCAGAATTTAAAGAGGGTTGGGTCGGAATTAGAGATAAATATTGGGCAACAGCAATAACTTCTCTTGATAAGGATAATAAAAGGGCAATTTTCAAAACTTCAACTGATGCTTTCGATAAGTTTTATAGAATTGGTTATATTGGAGATCTCACTGGGGCATCATCTGGAGAGAGGGTATCTTCTGTCAGTTTAGCATTCATAGGAGCTAAAGAAGTTAAAATAATTCAGGAATACTCAGATAATAATATCTTCAATAGATTAGATTTAATAATTGATTGGGGATGGTTTTATTTTTTAGCTAAACCACTATTTTATGTCTTAGATATTCTTTTCTCTTTTTCAGGTAATTTTGGCGTGGCTATTTTGTTACTTACCATTTTAATAAAAGT
Organism: OCS116 cluster bacterium AG-435-F03; assembly: GCA_003212795.1. Taxonomy (GTDB): domain Bacteria; phylum Pseudomonadota; class Alphaproteobacteria; order MED-G09; family MED-G09; genus AG-430-B22. The sequence continues at coordinate 143,774 of QCOV01000003.1, forward strand.
TGTCTTTTTTCCTGTTGTTAATCGCTCATATGTTCAAATGGCAAAAATGAGAAAAGTGCAACCTGAAATAACAAAATTAAGAGAATTATATGGTGATGACAGACAGAAAATGGCATTGGAGATGCAATCTTTGTACAAAAAAGAAGAGTTAAAGCCTCTATCAGGTTGTTTGCCTGTTTTAATTCAAATACCTGTTTTTTTCGCATTATATAATGTTCTTCTAGTGGCATTAGAAATGAGACATGCGCCATTTATTGGATGGATAAAAGATCTATCTGCGCCTGATCCAATTTCATTATTTAACGGATTTGGTCTCATTAATTGGGAACCACCTCAAATACTTATGATTGGTGTTTTCCATATATTATTTGGTTTAACATTTTTATTGCAAACTAAATTAAATCCTGCACCACCTGATCCAATTCAAAAAACATTGTTTACATGGATGCCAATACTTATGGTATTTATTGCTGCTAATTTCCCAGTTGGTTTAGTTATTTACTGGGCTTGGAATGGCATTCTGTCAATTATGCAACAAATGTATATAATGAAAAAGCAGGGAACAGAAATTGCTCTATTTGCAAAATCTGAAAAAGAATAAAAAATTAATTTAATATTATGACTGTTAGAAAAGAAACAGGAAACGATGCTAAGTCTAAAAAAATATTGTTTAAACAAAATATTACTTTTTCACTAGGCGTTACTCGAATTGAAGATCTTCCAAAAGAAACTTCGGCAGAAGTTGCTTTTTTTGGACGATCTAATGTTGGTAAATCTTCTCTATTAAATTCTATTACTGATAAAAATAAACTGGCTTACACCTCAAAAAATCCTGGTCGCACAAGAGAATTAAATTTCTTTTCATTAAGTAAGAATTCAAAAACCCTAATTAATATTGTTGATATGCCAGGTTATGGATTTGCTAAAGCTTCAAAAGATCAAATAAGAAAGTGGACAAAACTCTCTGATTCTTATCTTAAAACTAGAAAAAATCTAAGAAGAGTTTTTCTACTTATAGACTCTCGAAGAAATATTATGTCAATTGATAATGAAATTATGGACATTATGGATGATTATGCTGTTTCATATCAAATTGTTTTAACAAAAGCAGATAAAATCTTAAAAGTTGAAAACCTTGCTGAATTAGTATTAAAAGAGGTAGAAAAAAGAAAAGCAATCTTTCCAAAGATATTAATTACATCATCTAAAAGTAAATTTGGAATTGATGATATCAGAGAAGAAATTGCTAGTTTAATTAATTGAGTGATTGAGATGATTGAAAATGATAATAGCGCAAAGGACTGGCTTAATAATGCAGATATGCTTACAGAAGCACTCCCATATATGCAAAAATATGCGGGTTCAATTATAGTAATAAAATATGGCGGAAACGCTATGAAAGATTCTCATTCCATAAATTCATTTTGCGCAGATATTGCGCTTCTTAAGCAAAGTGGCTTAAAGCCAGTAATCGTTCATGGTGGAGGCCCTCAAATAGGAACTATGCTAGAAAAAGTAGGTATAGAAACTAAGTTCGAGTCAGGAATGAGAATCACTGATGAGAAAACTTTAGAAATTGTTGAAATGGTACTTTGTGGAGGTATAAATAAAGAAATAGCCTCGGAAATTAATAATTGTGGTTGCAAGGCTGTAGGATTATCTGGCAAAGATGCATCAATGATAATTGCAAGAAAGCATGATGGAAAAATTAAAGATGAGTCAAATATTGAAAAAATTGTTGATCTTGGTTTCGTTGGAGTCCCAGAGAAAATTAATACCGGAATAATTGAAATATTAACCTCAAATGATTTTATACCCGTAATCGCTCCATTAGGTATTAATGAAGAAGGTAAAACTTTTAATATTAATGCAGATACAGTTGCAGGAGCTATAGCTCATTCTTTGAATGCTAAAAGACTTTTAGTTTTAACTGATGTTGAAGGTGTAATAGATGATCAAAAAAATGTCATAGCTGAACTCTCTAAAAGCGAGGCAAAAAATCTTATAAATAATGACATTATATCCGGGGGAATGATCCCAAAAATCAATACATGTATTGATGCAGTAGAAAATGGCGTAAGTGCAGCTGTAATTGTAGATGGAAGAGTAAAACACGCTGTTCTTCTTGAATTATTTACAGAACATGGTGCCGGAACTTTAATCAGATAATTAGAGATGGACTTATCCAATATAGATAGCTGGGTATTTGATTTAGATAATACTCTTTACTCTCCTGAAGAAGAAATTTTTAGTCAAATAGATAAAAAAATGACAGAATTTATAATCAGTAAATTTAATGTTGATAAAGAAGAGGCTTTCAATATTCAAAAAAAGTATTTCTTAGAGTATGGCACAACTCTATCAGGATTAATGAAAAGAAAAAATATAGATCCTGATGAATTTCTTGAATTTGTTCATGATATTAACTTAGAAATTTTAAAACCAAACAATAAATTGACAAGTATTATAGAAAAATTACCAGGTGATAAATTCGTATTTACTAACGGATCAAAAAAACATGCTGAAAATGTCATTCAACAACTTCAGATGAATAAAGTTTTTGACGATATTTTTGATATCAAAGATAGTAATTTTATTCCAAAGCCAAATATTAATGCTTATTTAAGTTTTATAAACAAAACAAAAATTAAACCTGAAACCTCAATAATGTTTGAGGACATAGGTAGGAACCTAGAGCCTGCAAAAAAATTAGGAATGAAAACAGTTTTAATAAAAAGGAAGACTCCCATACAAAATAAGAAGTTTAAGACAAAGGATTTTGAGTCTCTTTGGGAAGATAATGATTTTGCAGATTGTATAATTGATGATCTAGTAAAGTTCTTTAATAACCATTATATATAAAATTCAGCTATAGGATATTAAATGGAAAATGAAATAGAAATAATTGAAAAAGCTTTTAACGATATTGAAAAAATAAATTCAAATTCTGAAAAAGAAATTCTAGATGCTATAAATTATGTAATTGAAAAAATTGATGATGGATCATTAAGAGTAGCAGATAAGACTGATGGTGATTGGAAAGTTAATGAATATGCAAAAAAAGCAATTTTGTTATATTTTCGTATAAAAGAAATGAAATTAATTCCGAACGGACCAGATCACTCAAACTGGTGGGATAAAATTGATCCTAAGTTCAATTCATGGGATGAAAGAAAATTTGAGGAAAGCGGATTTAGGGCAGTACCTGGATCTATTGTTAGATATGGATCTTTTGTTGGTAAGGGATGCGTTCTAATGCCAAGCTTTATTAATATTGGCGCGTATGTTGATGAATCTACAATGGTTGATACATGGGCAACAATAGGTTCTTGTGCTCAGATCGGTAAAAATTGTCATATTTCTGGTGGTGCCGGTATAGGTGGAGTATTAGAACCATTACAAGCAAGCCCGGTAATTATTGAAGATAATTGTTTTATAGGTGCGAGATCTGAAGTGGCTGAAGGCGTAATAGTTAGGCAAGGATCAGTAATTTCAATGGGTGTATTTCTAACAGCATCCACACCAATTTTTGATAGAAAATCTGGTGAAGTTATTTATGGAGAAGTTCCTGAGTATTCTGTTATTGTTCCTGGTAGCATGCCATCAAAAAATGTTGAGTCTGTTGCTAATTTATCTTGTGCAGTGATTGTTAAAACAGTTGATGAGAAAACTCGATCTAAAACTTCAATTAACGAACTATTGAGGGATTAATATGATTTATGATCCTTTAGAGCTAACATCAGAATTAATCCGATGTCGTTCGATAACTCCAAATAATGATGGTGCAATTGAGTTATTATCTGAAAAACTAGAAAATATTGGATTTAATTGTGAAATTATCGAGTTTACCGAAGAAGGCACCGAACCAATTAAAAATTTATGGGCTCAAATTGGTAAAAAAAGCCCGTGCTTATCATTTGCTGGGCATACTGATGTAGTTCCTGTAGTTGATGAAGATTCATGGACTAGTCCACCATTTGAAGGAAGGAATGATGGAAATATAATTATTGGTAGAGGCGCAGCAGATATGAAAGGATCAATAAGTTCTTTTGTTTCTGCAGTAAGTACATACTTAGATGAATGCTCAAAAGAATTCAAAGGTTCAATAGCTTTCATTATTACTGGTGATGAAGAAGGTGTAGCAATAAATGGAACATGTAAATTACTAGAATGGATGGAGAATAATGGACATAAATTTGATGATTGCATAGTTGGAGAACCTACCAATCCAAATAAATTAGGTGAAATGGTTAAAATTGGAAGAAGAGGAAGTACAAATATAACTATTAAATGTAATGGAACAGAAGGACATGTTGCTTATCCAGATTTAGCAGATAACCCTGTTCCAAAATTAGTAAAGCTTTTAAATGAGCTTATCAAGCAGCCACTAGATGATGGCAATGAGTATTTTGATGCTTCAAACTTAGAACTAACCTCAATAGATACTGGAAACTTTGCAACAAATGTAATTCCTTCAAGCATAAGTGCGAGTCTAAATATCCGTTATAATGATACCTTTGATAAAGATAAGATTGAAAAGGAAATACATAATAGACTTAATAGTCTTGGCTATGACAATTTTGATGTCAGCTTCCAGCATTCAGGGGATTCTTTTATTACTGAGCCTGGTAAATTTGTGAATGATCTTGAAAAAATTATAGAAAAGCATTGTGGAATTAAACCAGTTCTATCAACTACAGGTGGAACTTCAGATGCAAGATTTATAAAAGACTATGGAAGAGTTGTTGAATTTGGCCTTGTTGGTAAATCTATGCATAAAATTGACGAGTACTCAAATACTAACGATATCATGAAGTTAAGAGACATATATCTAGATGTTTTAAGAAATTACTTTTCTTAATAATCAACAGATTTAAAATATAACCCTTCAGGCGGCGCTATTGGGCCACATTCTTTTCTTTCCTTAGAGTTAAGAATTTGATTTATCTTATCTGGATGCCATTTCCCCTCACCAACCAATTTTAAAGATCCAACTATTGAACGAAGCTGGTTATGCAAATAAGATTTAGCAGAGAAGAAGAGGAATATCTTGTCTTTCTTTCTTTTAATTTTAATAGAATCCAATGATTTTAAGGGTGATTTAGACTGACAATTTATTGATCTAAAGGTAGTAAAATCATGGGTCCCAATTAAATAATTTGCTCCTTTTTGCATATCCTCTTCCTTTAGAGGTCTTCCTACCCTCCAAAATAGATCTTTTTCTAGTGTAAGAGGTTGACGACGATTCACAATTTTATATTCGTAATGTCTAAGTTTTGCAGAGAATCTAGCATGAAAATCATCATCAACCTTTTCGACTTTTATTATAGATATTAAATCTGGCCTTAGATAGTTGTTCAAAGCCTCCCTTATCTCATCTTCATTTGTTGCTCTATCAATATCAAAGTGAGCCACTTGGCCGAGAGCATGAACGCCTGAATCGGTTCTGCCGGCTCCATATACTTTAATTAATTCACCTGAGAATTTAAATATTGCAGACTGAATTGCATCCTGAACTCCCGTTAAATCCTTTTGACTTTGCCAACCATTAAATTGGCAACCCTTATATTCTATAATTATCTTCCATCTTTGCATTTAATCAAAAATTCTTTCACTCACTGAAAAATTTTTTCCTCGTAAGTAGTCTTCAAAAGGCATTGCTCTTTTTCCTTCAGGTTGAACTTCTGTAATTTTCAAAGATTTTAAACCACATCCTACAAATTGATTTTTCAGTAACACTCCCTCTTCTCCGTCAATTTCTTGAATTGAAGCACTTAATATTTTCAATCTTTTCTTTTCTTTTGTCATCGTCCAAGCTCCTGGCGAAGGGCTTATTGAATAAATAAGATTTCTAATTTCATTAGCAGCTAAGCTCCAATTAATTTTTGTTTCATGTTTCTCTATTTTATCGGCATAAGTTGCTTCAACATTATTTTGTTTTTCTATAGGTAATTTTCCTTCAATATATTTACTTACTGTATTACTTATTGTTTCAGCAGCTAAATTTGACAAAGAGTCGTGAACTTTCAAGAAATTATCTTTTTTGCCTATTTTGATTTCCTTTTGTAAAATTACAGGACCGGTATCCAATCCTTTCTCCATAATCATAAAAGAAATTCCTGTTTTTTCATCTCCTGACATAATTGATCTCTGTATAGGGGCAGCCCCTCGCCATCTAGGTAGTAAAGAAGCATGAACATTCAAACAACCAAATTTAGGGATAGCTAAGATTTTTTCGGGTAATATAAGTCCATAAGCAGCTACAATTATAATATCAACATCTCTTTCTTTAAGAAAACTGAACTCCTCATCATCTAATTTTTTTGGTACTCTAATTTCAATATTATTCTTTTTTGCAACTTCATATATTATTGAATTTCTAACTTTCATCCCTCTTCCAGCTGGTCTTCCAGATTGTGTATAAACATAATCTATATAATAATTATCTGCTATAAGACGCTCTAATATAGGGGCAGCAAAACTTGGAGTGCCCATAAACCCAAGCTTAAGATTTTTTATCAAATCATTGTTGTTCATTATAACGAGATAATCGATTTTCTTTTGTTGGATTTTTTTGAAATTTTATGGATTTTTTTATTGAAAGATCACGCTTCAGTCTTGATAAATGATCAACAAAAACAATGCCTTCAAGATGATCCATCTCATGTTGTATTACTGTGGCCAATAAGCCCTTACATTTTTTTTCTTTCTTCTGACCATCTCTATTTACAAATTTAACAATGCACTGATCTGGTCTTTCAATTTCTTCCCATATCCCAGGAACAGATAAACATCCCTCCTCAAATGAACTTAAATCATCAGACGGGTCTATAATTTCAGGATTTATAAAGAATTGTGGATCTTTTTTATTATTATCTTGATCACCAACAGATGAAATATCGATCACTAGCATTCTGAGAGGAATTCCAATTTGTATTGCAGCAAGACCTATACCTGGCGCATCATACATGGTGTCAAGCATATCATCCAATACTTTTCTAATCTCATCATCAACCACATCAACAGGTTTGGATACTTTCTTTAGAATTGGATTCGGTACCTTTATTATTTCTCTTATAGCCATACTATTTGATAAACTGCCCAGTAAAAGTTATCAATAAGAATATTAATTAGAAAGGTTGTCTAGATTCTATAGCTTCGAGTAAGGTGCCGTCATCCATATAGTCTAGTTCACCACCAACAGGTACACCTCTAGCAAGTCTCGATACTTTCACTTCTGCTGCTGCCAACTGATCAGTAATATAATAAGCAGTTGTTTGGCCATCTATAGTCGCATTCATTGCTAGAATTACTTCTTTTGTTTCTTCTTTTAGAGCCCTTTGCACTAGACTTGAAATACCAATATCATCGGGGCTTATCCCATCAATTGCAGACAATGTTCCTCCTAAGACATGATACAAACCTTTATGAACTGAAGCTCTCTCAAGAGCCCATAAATCTGCTACCTCCTCTACAACAATAATAGTTGATTTATCTCTACTCTCGTCTAGACAAATATAACATGGACTTGATGTATCAAGATTCCCACAAATTGAACATTTTACGATAGAGTCAGCTGTACTAAGAAGTGATTTTGCTAAAGGTCTCATAAGAGAATCAGGTTTTTTTAACATACTTAAAGCCAATCTTCTTGCGGAACGCGGACCAATACCAGGCAATCTTGCCAACAATTCTATTAAGTTATCTATTTCTGTTTGGCTCATTTTAGTTTTCTATTTTATTTACTGATGTAATTCTTGATTCAGGGAATGCCTCCAAGACTTTCTTCATTTCATCAGTATTGCTCAGTTCATCAATAATATCATCCTGTTTTTGTTTTTGTTTTTCTAAAATAGTATCTTCACCCTGCTTTGCTGAAACATTAATAACCCATCTTTGCTCAGTCCATTCATATAACTTTGCAATTAAATCTTTAATAATTTCTTCATTACCATTGGGAGTATTGATATTGATATGCCCAGTTTCAAAACTAACTAAACGAACATCTTCTTGTAAAAATTTCTTCAAAATCAAATTTTTATTTTCGCCAGCAATTTCAATAATGTCTTCAAAAGACTTAATTGTAGAAAGGTTTTGCTCTATTACACCAGGGTTATGATTTAAAACTTTTTCTTCAGTTACTTTTTTAGTTAATTTTTTTTTTTTATTTTGGCCTTCTGTATCGACAGAATTAATAATTTCCTCTGGGGTAGGCAAATCAGAAACATAGGCCATCCTAATTGCAACCATTTCTAGAGCAGAATATGGATTAAATGAATTTTTAATTTCTTCATTGGCCTTTAAAATCATTTGCCAGAATCTAGATAGTTTTTTTACATCTAAATTTTCTTGTAATGCGATCAATTTAGAAAAATTTTCTGGTCCCAAAAGAAGATTATCATTTTTATCATTCGATACTTTCAATACTGTTAATTCATGAATAATCTCTCCTAGACTCGAGATTATATTTAATGGTTCTGCTCCTCTATCTGTTTGCAATTTAATCTCGTCAAGCGCCTTTTGGATATCACCTATTACTATAGATTCAAATAATTCAATAATTGCTGAATTATCTGATAAACCAAGCATTTCTCTTATAGCGTTCTCATCTATATTTGGGTCATGTTGTGATAGAGTTATTGTTTGATCTAAAATTGACAAACCATCCCTTGCTGAGCCTGAGGCCGCCTTTCCTATTATAGATAATATATTTTTGGGAATATCAACATTTTCATTATCACAAACTTTTGAGAGAAGGCTCATCATGTCTGTTTCATCAAGTTGTTTTAAATCAAATCTTTGGCATCGCGATAAAATCGTCAAAGGTATTTTATGAACTTCGGTTGTAGCAAATATAAACTTAACATGAGCAGGTGGTTCTTCAAGTGTCTTCAATAAACCATTGAAAGCAGATTTAGAGAGCATATGAACCTCATCAATAATATATATTTTAAATCTAGCTGATGTAGTCGAGTAGCTTACGGAGTCTATTATCTCTCTAATATCAGCAATTCCAGTTCTTGAAGCTGCATCCATTTCTAAAACATCAATATGTCTTGATTCCATAATCTCTTTACAATGATAACCATGTTTAGAAATATTAATCGTTGGCTCATTAATTTCTTCTGAAGAATAATTTAATGCTCTAGCCAAGAGTCTTGCAGTCGTTGTTTTTCCTATTCCTCTTACACCTGTTAACATATATGCATGTGCAATTCTCCCTGAAGAAAATGCGTTGCTTAAAATTTGGACCATTGTTTCTTGACCCAATAAATCTGAAAAGTTTTGTGGTCTATATTTTCTTGCTAAAACTCTATAAGGCTCTGTATTAGAATCTTCAGTATTGCTAGTATCCAAAAAGCTATCTTGATTTTCATCTTCTATTGTGGGTGAAGAATTTGTTTCTTCTAAATCTTTTTCTTGTGGATGTTCCAAGATAGCCTCTTAATTAATGAGATATTAAATATATACTGAGTCTAATCAACAGATAAATTATTCACTAAACTGTTTTATTCAACTTCATTTATGTGTACCATAATATATATTTTAAAAAGTTATGAAAGTTTATCCAAATATATTTTCAAATAATCCTGTTAATAGAGTGTCTGATTTAAGATCTGATCCATCATGGGTAGATAAAACCTTAAATAGTGAAAAGACTATGATAAGTCTTTTTTGGAGAGGAAAAGCATTTGTAACTAAACATAAAAGCTTAACCTCCGGCCAATCAAATCCTGAACAAATTAGTCCGGCTTGGTTTCCTAACAATTTCTTTAAAGATCAAAGTGATGACTCAGATAGTCTAATTTTTATTGGTATTATAGATGATGTTGCCTTTTTTTCTAAAGATGTATCGAAACTATCAAATCCAGAAGAAATTTTAAATCTAAAAGACCTAGGTGAGTTTGAAGATTTAATGATTTTGGCACCTCAAGCAATTGACCAAGGTGAACTTGCTATGTTAGGTCAAGCAAAAGCAATTTTTGAATGGCATAAGAGTCACAAATATTGTTCTAATTGTGGGGCTGAAAGTACTATGGTGGAGGCAGGATATAAGAGGGTTTGTCATAATTGTAATACAGAACATTTTCCAAGAACAGACCCAGTAGTAATTATGTTAGCAACCTTCAATAATACTGCTTTTTTAGGAAGGCAGAAAAGATTTCCTCCTGGAATGTACTCTGCGCTTGCTGGATTTATTGAACCGGGGGAATCTATAGAAGAAGCTGTAGCTAGAGAATTAAATGAAGAAGCTGGAATAAAAATAATCGAAGCAAATTATCATTCGAGTCAACCTTGGGCATTTCCATATTCCCTAATGATAGGATATATTGCTGAGTCAAAATCAGAAAACTTTAAACTAGATGAAGTTGAACTTGATGAAGGAAGGTGGTTTTCTAAAGAAGAGCTAAAGAAAGCACTAAGTGGTGAAAATAAGAACTTTTTTGTACCACCGCCAATGGCAATTGCTCATCACTTAATCAAAGCTTTTGTAGAGAGTAAATAATGAAAATTAATAAAAAAATAATATATTTTATGGTGATTATTTTTATTTCGAATTTCTCTTATGGGAAAATTATCATAGAACCAGGTCCTAATGCCTATGACAGGATCCAAGAAGCATTAATATTAGCTGAGCCATATGAAAATATTCACCTTTCCTCAGGTTATTATGAGATTGAAGATGGACTATCTCTTGATATTGATAATGTTACTTTATCGGGCGATGGTTTGGATAAAACTATTTTATCCTTTAAAAACCAGAAATCTGGAGCAGAAGGCTTATTGGTTACTAGCAATGGAGTAACATTAAGTGATTTTGCAGTCGAAGATACAATTGGAGATGCGATAGTTGTTAAAAAAGCTAATGGCATTAGATTTTTGAGAGTTAGAGTAGAATGGACTGATGGACCAAAGTCTTCTAATGGAGCATATGGCCTTTATCCAGTTGAAAGCAAAGATGTGCTAATTGATAGCTGCATAGCAATAGGAGCATCTGATGCAGGAATTTATGTGGGTCAATCTGAAAGAATTAAAGTTATAAATAGTGAAGCAAAATTTAATGTTGCCGGAATAGAAATTGAAAATAGTTATTTTGCTGAAGTCACAAACAATATTGCTCATCATAATACAGGTGGTATTTTAATTTTTGACTTACCAAATTTACCTCAACAAGGTGGTCACGATATTTTAGTAAAAAATAATAAAGTTTTAAATAATGATACTCCTAATTTTGCACCTGAAGGTAATATTGTTGGCAAAACACCGAATGGCACTGGGATAATGGTAATGGCAAATGAAAAAGTAATTTTAGAAGAAAATTATATTTCAGGAAATGCAACAGCTGGAATTTTAGTCGTAAGTTACCTTGATGAATATGAGGATGATAACTACAACCCGCTTCCAAATAAAATATTTATCAGAAATAACCAATTAAATAATAACGGATTTGAGGTTGATAAAGTGAGAGCAGAACCGATTGCTCTATTAACCAAAAACAAAGCACCTGAAATTATTTGGGATGGTGTAACCAGTTTCCCTGAATGGATAGGATTAAGCAAACAACAAAGACTCATTTTAGGCCCAAACAAGACTAAAGATAGAAAAACAGATATGATAAATCTTAATCTTATGACCTATGCTTTATTGCCCTGGTTTCATAAAACAAAAGAGGATTATGATGATTATATAGGTGAAGGAATTTCCTTGACCGAAGTCAACTTCAAAACAAAATGGTAAAAAAATATACTAAATTTATTTTTTTTTTATTTCTTATAATTCTAATCAGTTCTGTAAGTTATGCGAAACCTCACAAACAATTATCAGATTATAACTTTTTTAAAGATATAAAGAATCAGATACCGAGAGACGAGACTGTTCCTTATAAAATAGCTAACCCACTATTCTCAGATTACTCATACAAATTTCGTTTTGTACACATGCCATTAAATACAGCTGCAGAGTATTCCTATAATAATGTTTTCAATTTTCCCATTGGCACAACCATCATCAAAACCTTCGCTTACCCTATAGATGAAAGAGATTTAGATAAAGGTTTTCAACTTTTAGAAACGAGACTTTTGATAAAAAATAAAAATGGTTGGGAACCTTTGAGCTATATCTGGAATAATGAACAAACAAACGCATTTCTAAAGTATACAGGTCATACATTCAATGTCAGCTGGATATCAAATAATGGACAAGAGAAGTATGTCAGATATAGAGCGCCGAATGTAAATCAATGTAAAACCTGTCATGAGATTAATAATAAAATACAACCCATCGGTCCAAAGGGTCGTAATATGAATATAAATTTTGTTTATCCTAGTGGGGAAGCTAACCAAATAGATTTTTGGCATGATAGAAAATTATTAAATAATATTCCTACACCTCTAAAAAGAAATCCAGCAATCTGGGATGATGCAAAATATGGAATCAATGAAAGAGCAAGATCATATTTAGATGCAAACTGTGCTCACTGTCATCAAAAAGGTGCCTCTGCAAGTAATTCAGGTTTTTACCTTAACATAGATGAAAATAATTCTTCTATTTTAGGAATATATAAAACACCTGTAGCAGCGGGTAGAGGAAGTGGCGGACTGAAATACATTATTGATCCAGGAAATCCTGCTGATTCTATTTTATTATATAGAATGCTTTCTACTGACCCTGGCGTAATGATGCCTGAGTTAAGTAGAAATCTTCAACATGAGGAAGCAATACCATTAATAAGAGAATGGATTAGCCAACTAAAATAAGTTGAATAGTTTTTTATCCGTTTGTTTCACCATGAGAAGAAATATCAAGTCCTTCAACCTCAGAACTATCATCAACTCTTAAACCAACGGTTAATTTTACAACATATGTTATTACTATAGTAGCTACTACTGATAAAACTAGAACAGCAACTGTGCCTTTCAATTGAATCATTAATTGTGAAATAGCATTAATACCATCAGCATAACCGGCTCCACCAATATTCGCATCTACTAAAAATGCAACTAAAATAATACCTAACAATCCTCCAATTCCATGTACAGCGAAAACATCAAGTGAGTCATCAATTTTTAAATTGTTCTTAACGATGTTTACAAACAGATAACAAATAATACCTGCTGATGCTCCAATTATTAGAGCCCCTATTGGACCAACAGAACCAGATGCCGGCGTTATTGACGCTAGCCCAGCAATTGTTCCTGTAACTAGGCCAATTAAAGTTGGTTTTCCAAATCTAGACCAATCCATTAACATCCAAACTAGAGAAGCAGTTGCAGCTGAAATATGTGTAACAACCATTGCCATACCTGCATTTCCATCAGCAGCAAGAGCACTTCCGGCATTAAAGCCAAACCATCCAACCCACAGCATAGATGCACCAATCATTACCATTGCAGGATTATGAGGGGGATCAACCTGTAAAGGAAATGTTGAACGGGGTCCAAGCATAGCTGCTAAAACTAAAGCAGATGAACCAGCTGTTAAATGAACTACAAGCCCGCCAGCAAAATCCAAAAGTCCTGCTTGAAATAACCAACCATTACCTGCCCAAATCCAATGTGTCACAGGCGCATAAACAATGAGAAGCCATAATCCACTAAATAAAAGAACAGCTGAAAATTTAATTCTTTCAACATATGCTCCAACAATTAAAGCTGGTGTAATTACTGCGAAAGTCATTTGAAAAGCAAAAAAGACTGTTTCTGGAATATCGCCTGAAAGTGTATCTCTACCAACTCCTGACAAAAACATTTTTGAGGTATCGCCAATCCATTGATTGCCATCGCCAAAAGCAAGGCTATAACCAATTACAAGCCAGAGAACTGATGCTAAACATGCAACAGAAATACATTGCATTAATACAGATAAAACATTCTTTTTACGAACCAAACCACCATAAAATAGTGCCAGTCCAGGTAAAGTCATAAATAAAACCAAAGCTGTTGCAGTTATTATCCAAGCAGTATTTCCAGTGTCAATCATTGTCCCCTCCACTAAAGAATCTGAAAAAATTTCGATATTTGTTAGATCAATTAATCATAATAGAATTAATATGTGTATACATAATATTGATCTTAGTTCACACATATTACACATAATATAGGATGTCTTATTGGCCTTTTATTTTTAATCTCTGGCTGAAGGGTAAACACCTAAAATTTTTATCTCTTCAGAGTAATATTCTAATTCATCTATTGCAGTCTTAATTGCTTCAGATTCTAAATGACCTTCTAAATCAGTATAAAACTGAGTAGATTGAAAGCTTCCATCAACCTGATAACTTTCGAGCTTAAGCATATTAACTCCATTGGTAGCAAAACCACCCATAGCTTTATAAAGTGCAGAAGGAACATTCTTAACTTTAAAAACCAAAGTAGTGATAAATTTCTCACCTTTATTCTCAGGAATGATTTTATCTTTGCAGAGAATCAAAAACCTAGTTGTATTATGGCCAGCATCTTCCATATCTTCTTTTAAAATTTTTAGATTATATATTTCTGCTGCTAGTGGCGATGCTATAGCCGCAATTGAGGTGTCCTTTAATTCGGAAACCTCCCTTGCTGATCCTGCGGTATCTGCGCTAACAACAGGATTCAAACCAAGATCAAGAATAGAATTTCTACATTGACTCAATGCCATTTCATGACTTCTTACAGTCTTTATATCTTTTAGAGAGGATTCATTTAATGACATTAAACAATGATTTATTTTGAGAAAAAGTTCTCCTATAATATTTACATTAGAAGTTGGCATAAGTCTGTGAATGTCAGAAACTCTTCCTGCAATAGTATTTTCGATTGGAATCATTGCTAAGTCAATTTCATTCTTTTCAAGAGAAATAAAAACCTCATCAAATGTTTTAAGAGCAATTGATGATGAGTTGTTATCATATAAATTGCAGGCAATATGTGAGTTTGCACCCGCCTCGCCCTGGTATCCAATTTTTTTTGTCATTATAAATCCATACTTCTTCTTGCTATCTCAAGATCTTCTTGTGTATCTACACTTATAGGTAGTTCATCTATCAGACCTAAAACTATTTTCATACCATTTTCGATGGCTCGCATTTGTTCAAGTTTTCTTTCAATTTCAGATTCAGATTGGTCAAATCCAATAAAAGTCTCAAGTGCTTTTCTTTTATAGCCATAAATTCCAACATGGTGATATAAAAATTCTTCTTTACCTATATCAAATCTTCTATCAAAATCATCAACATAATTACTCTCTGATATATTTTTAACATAAGCCTTTACAATATTTTTATTTAAAAATTCTTCTTCTGATGAAATTTTAACACCTAAAGTTGAAATATCAGCGTCATTTGATTCTAATAATGATATTATCTTCGACAATGCATCTTTGTGAATATTTGGTAAATCTCCTTGTAAATTTACGATAATGTCGAATTTAGATTCTTTGTCATACATATTCAAAGCTTCATATATTCTATCTGAGCCAGATGCATGATCAGGATTAGTTAATATTGCTTCACCGCCAATATTCTCTATTACCTCTTTAATCTCAACATTACCAGCTGCAACAATTACTTTAGCTATATTAGCTTCTCTAGCTCTTTTATAGACATGAGCTATCATTGGCTCACCATTTATATCCGCCAAAGGCTTATTTGGAAGTCTAGTGGATTCTAAACGTGCAGGTATAATTATTAAATTTTTCATATTGCTATTCTTTTAATTTAAATTTATTAAGTAGTTTAATTAAATTGTCTAATTTAATTATCTACAAATATAACAAATATTGATATAGAAAAAACGGGATGAATTTAAACATAGGTATAATAATCAAAGGTTTTTTAGCTATCTCTATTACATTATTGATAGTCATAGGAATTATTAGGACAAGTAATAACCTATTTTATGTTGAATCAATAAATCCGCCTTCAAAAGATGAATTATTTGCAAATATAGATTTTATAGATGAAAGTTATTTTTCTCAAACTTCTAAACCTAATAATGAAATCAAAGTAACACACACAGTACTTGGAAGAGAAAATTTAGAAAAAAAACTTGAAAAGCAAATAAGATTTGTTGAACATTTCAAGTCAATAATTACTGCGCAAGAATTAGACCTTAAAATTAATGAAGAGCAAACAGCATTAAATTTTCTTCTCAGTGGAAAATCTCATAGGGTCCTAAATAAAGATGACCTTGAAAATAAAATCTCTGTTACTGAAAAAAAACTTAACTTACTAAAAACAATAAGGCTTTCATATGGTGATTCAGGAACTACTGAATTAGCTGTAGTTTCTGATGCTCCTGTAGCAAACCTTGTTGTTCCTGAAAAACCAAAATTAACTTTTGAAGAATTATTAGCTACTGCCTCAATTGAGGATGGTAAAAAGGTTTCTTCTAAATGTACTGCTTGTCACGGGTTTAATTCAGGAGGTGGAAACAGAATTGGCCCAAATTTATGGGGAATTTTAGGAAAAGCTAAAGCCGAAGCAAGTGGTTTTAAATATTCTGACTCTCTTATGGGGCTTGGAGGAATATGGTCAATTGAGGATATGAATTTATGGCTTAAAAGCCCTAAAAAATATGCACCAGGCAATTCAATGGCTTTTGTAGGACTAAGAAAAGATAAAGACAGAGCGAATCTAATTGCATATCTTAATTCAATGTCAGAAAGTCCTGTTTCATTGACAACTTTAAAATAATAAAAATTATATTTAAATTAAATATTTATTTAGTTTAATATACATAATGATAATTAGGGGATTTAATTATGGACAAAATAGCATCAAAATCTGAGGTCTTTTTTGGAGCAGATACTGTAAAAGCTCCTGAACCGAAACTTGGAAGCAAACCTATTCTCGGCAATAGATATACATCAAAAGAATTTATGGAATTAGAATGGGAAAAATTATTCACTAAAGTTTGGCAAGTTGCAGGACTAGAACAACAGCTTGAAAACCCGGGAGATTTTTTTACTTTTGATTTTGGAAGAGAATCTATTTTGTGCGCTAAAGGCGAAGACTCTAAGATAAGATGTTTCTATAATGTATGTCAGCACAGAGGCAATCAACTAGTACAAGTTGAAGAAGGTAATTTAGATGGTTTTTCTTGTGCATATCATGCTTGGAAATTTGGGCTTGATGGAACTTTAGAATATGTTCCAGATGAAGAGGACTTTACACAAGGTTCACCATGCGGAAAAAGAAATTTAGTTGAAATTAAATCAGAAATATGGGCAGGTTTCATTTTCTTTAACTTGGACCCAAATTCAAAATCCCTTAAAGAATATCTTCATCCAGTTATGGATCAATTAGAAAATTATCCAATATCAGAAATGATTAGAACTCATTGGGTAACAGTTGAAGGTGACTGGAATTGGAAATGTGTTCAAGACAATTTTAATGAGTCGTATCATACTCCTTATGTTCACCCAGCATTAAAGTATTTTTCAGATGAAAAATATTATTCATGTCAATTTGATATGTATGACAGCATGCATGCCAGAATGCTAATGCCAGGTTATATCCCAAGTAAAAGTGTTTATGATGAAGAAAAGAAGGTCCTGGAAGCCATAGCACCTGCGATTGAATACTGGGAAATGGATGCTAATGATTATAAAGGTAGATTATTGGATATCAGGGAAGACCTTCAAAAACAGAAAAGAAAATTAGATAAAGAAAAAGGTTATGATTTTAGTAAGTTTTCAGACACTCAACTGACCGACCACCATCATTATACAATCTTCCCAAATATGTCTTTCAGTGTAAAACCTGATGGAATGCAGTGGCTTAGAGGCACTCCTCACCCAACAGATCCAACTAAATGCTATTTTGATTACTGGTATCTTACATTATTTCCAAAAGGAGTTGATGAGTATTACTCACATATGCTGAAAAAGAAGACTGCAATAAATACTAAAATTCCTCATGTGTCTGGTCACCATACTGAAGTAGATGTTGGTGATGGTATTTCAGAGGATGTCGCCATTTGGACAAGTCAACAAAAAGGATTAAGCTCTAGAGGATATATTGGTGACTATATGCCAGCACAAGAAAATAGAATCAGATTTTTCCATGAAAATATTGATAAATATCTTTTTGGGGATGAATAATTAATTTTTATATAGGTAAGTTATGGATGAAAAATTAAAACTGGCAGCGGATAAAATTGAAATTGCTGATGTTGTTTATAAATACTGTCGGGCTATCGACAGAATGGACCGCGAGCTTCTTGAATCTGTATTTCATGAAGACTCTATTCATCATCACGGTGAATATGAAGGGCCATCCTCAGATTTCTGTAATTTTGCATTTGATATACTTGCAGAAATGGAATTTACACAACATTTAGTTGGTAATCTTCTTATTGAAGTGGATGGGGATACTGCTTGGTCTGAGGCATATTGGACTGCATTTCATCGAATAGCAAAAGGTAAAGAATCTGATATGGGTTTTTTAGCAGAGCATGACCCTTCAATTGATGAGGATGTTTTTGTTAGCGGAAGATATATTGATCGTTTTGAAAAGAGAAATGGTGAATGGAAGATTGCAAAAAGACAAGGCGTTCATGATTGGGTAAGATTTGAACCTGCTAATGAAAAAGGCCAACTTGAAGCAGCGGGCCCAACTGCTAGTAGAAGCCGACAAGATCCAGCTTATCAAAGATAAATATATAGTTATCTTTTATCGAAAGTTATAAAAAACTCTTTCATCGGCATAAAAAACATACTGAAATTGTGAACAGGCTCTTGAAGTGGTTTATCAATTTTTATATTTTTCATTCTCTGAACAAGAAACTTAAAAGAACGTATCATTTCTTGCCTGCCTAATAAAGCACCTGGACAATGGTGTGCTCCTGATCCAAAAGCCATATGAGCACCAACACCTTCTCTGTTTAATTGAAACTGATGCGGGCATGAAAATTTTTCTTCATCCCTATTGGCCGGTCCATATCCCATCATCACCATTGAATCTTTAGGTATTACAGTTCCAGATACTTCAACATCTTTGCTAGTCCTTCTTAATAGAAACTGGACGGGACTTTCCCATCTAAGAACTTCTTCGATAAAGGGTTTAAGAAGTGACTCATCTTCATAAATTTTTTCTGCAATATCGGGAAACCTAATAAGTGCCCACATTCCATGATTAATTGCACTTTGAGTTGTTTCATACCCTCCGGTAATTAGTTGATGCATTAAGTTTTGTAGTTCGTGCATAGATAAGGGCTCTTCATCATCGCCATGAGCATGAACCATTGCCGACATTAAGTCTTCTTTTGGGTTTTTTCTTCTATCTTCAAATACTTCTGCTAAAAAAAGTTGAGCTTCAAGCTCAGTCTTTGCATTTGCTGTTACTTCTTCTTCAGTTGCAATAGGAGCCCTGCTCGCTCCTAACATTGAGTCTGCCCACTTCTTGAAAGTTGCAACATTATCTCGAGATAAACCCAACTGCTCAGCAATAATTATACCTGGCATACGCATAGCAAATTCATCATTAAAATCACAATTTCCTTTTTCAATAAAATTATCAATTAATTCATTCACCACTTCATCAAGATGAGGCAATAATTCATCTACCCTTTTTTTGGTAAACACCCTATCAACAAGTTTTCTGTATCTCTTATGAACAGGGGGATCAGTTCTTTGAAGAGTTTGAACATGCTCCCACCCTCCTCCATCTACAAGAATATTCTGATGTAAAGATGAAAATTCACCTCTCGTTGCTACGCTTACATCATTAGAGAATGTCTCATAATCTTTCAGCGCCATCCTAATATCATCATATTTTGTGAGCATATAAATTCCTACTCCAGGAATTTGGTATACAGGTTGTTCTTTATGGAGTACGCCATAAAATTCATAAGGATCGCTATTCACTAGCGGATCTAAAAAATTATATTTTTCAACATTACTTTCAGACATAACCAAATATTAACCCCTTTTATATATTATCCCAATCATGTTTTTTTATCCAGTCCTCAAAATAAGTAGGCGTGATAGAAAATTTTTTATATAAGTCATTCATTTCAATTGCTAAGGGTGAAGGATCTTGTTCGTTATACCATCTATAAAAGGCAGCCATTCCTCCGTAGATTGATGGTTTTTCATATTCCTCAGATCCAGTAACAAGTTTGCTCATCTGCCTTGCAAAACTATTTGGTTCAAGACTTTGAAATGCTATTTTTCTTCCAAGAGATTTTGAGAATCTTTCTGCAACTTCATGGCCAAGTAAAATTTCCGGTCCACCAACAGTAATTTTATCAGCCTTTACATCTTTATCGGATAATGCAGCAACCATAAAAGCAGCAACATCTTCAAGACATATCCATGAAATTTTTAAGGTTTCACTGCAAGGATAAGCAAATGTATCACTCTTTACTATCGATGGTTTAGCCCAAAATCTAGATAAATTATCCATAAATACAACGGATCTAATCACCGCATAATCCATTCCACTTTCAGCCATGGATTTTTCTATCTCTCTTCTTCCATCATGAGCTGCTAATCCATTATCAGTAGGGGCAACATAACAACTTGTATTGAAAACAATTTTTTTAACACCCATTTCTTTTCCAGCATTTGTTATATTTTCACCCCATTGCTTAGCAATATCTCTATCAAAGACAAAAGGTAAATTCATAGCAATACAATCGATACCTTGGGAAGCCTTCTTAAGTGTATCAATATCAAAAAGATCTGCCTTTACGCTTTCTACATCTCCTTCTATTTCGCTATTATAATTTTCTGGATATCTTGAAGCTGCTCTGATTTTATATCCGTTTTTAATTAATGTATTAACTAAAGGAACACCTTGATCTCCACTTGCTCCATATACTAAAACTTTTTCCATAATTACTCCTTAACTCCAAAATTCTTTCCAGCCACATGATTGCCAGCAAGATAGCCGTAAGTTAATGCTGGACCAAGTGTTCCTCCTGCCCCCGCATAAACCGACCCAGTGCTTCCAGCCATCGCATTTCCTACAGTATAAAGACCATCAATAATATTCCCCGATGCAGAAAATACTCTTCCAAATTCATCTGTTTTCATTCCACCATTAGTTCCTAAAGCCCCAATATCTATTTCTACTGCATAAAATGGAGCCTTCTCAACTGTACCAAGAGTTGTATAAACTCCTGATTGTGATCTATCACCATAAAATGAGTCGTACTCACTCTTTCCTCTTCCAAAATCTAGATCATTTCCAGTTTCGACATATTTATTAAAAGTATCTAATGTTAAATTTAGTGAATCTTTATCGATTTCTAGTTTTTGTGCCAAATCGCTAATACTGTCTGCTTTAATAAACCAATCAGGATCTTCAGTTCCTGGAAAAATATTCACAAATGGGTATTTTTCTCTGAAATTTGAATCAAAAATTATCCAAGAAGGAAGATTGGGGTAGCCATACTCATTAGGATCAAAAAAATGAAATGCGCCAGCCAAGGCAGAATAATTAGTTGCCTCATTACAAAATCTTTTTCCAGATTTATTAACCATTAATGTATGAGGTAATGTTCTTTCAATTAAAATTGGTGATGATTTTTGATTACCTTCTTCCCAATTATCATTTGGTACAGACAAAACAGGTGACCACCAAGCACTCGTCATATTTCCAAGCGATGCTCCGACTTCTTGAGCCAATAATAGACCATCCCCATCATTACCAGGAGGTGATGCAGGTGCATTCAAAGGGCCTCTTAAAAAATTGTTAACCAACTCATCATTCCATTCAAAACCTCCTGTTGCTATTATCACTCCTCTATTGGCAAAAACTTCTTTTGCTTCACCATTTTCTTCAATTTCAACACCAATAATCCTATTATTATCTTTGATTAATTTTCTAGTATGAACATTCAGTTCAGGTTCAATATCTCTATCTAAGCATCCTTTTAAAAGTGCTCCCACTAGAGCCTGTCCCATTCCTCTTGAATCCTTTGATATTCTATCAGTCATTATTTCCTCATCAACAACTCCTGTTCCTCCACCCAATGGTGTTTCCCCAAGAGTCATTGGAATAGGCATTCCATTGTTTCGCACTTTACTTGCCCAATCTCCTAAGTTTGAATAATCAAATAATTGGTTATCTAAAGCCCTGCCACCCCCTAAAATTGCTCCTGGTCTATCTAAGTAATAATCTGGATAACCATCCAAAACATAAAAACTTGCGTCAGTTTTTTCTTCAATAAAGTCAATTGCTGCTGAACAATTATCAATAAATGATTCCAGACGATTAGAGTCTATTTCACCATTTGATAAAGACATGAAATAATCTATTGCCATAGATCTATCATCTTTGATGCCTATTTTTTTCATGTGGCTATTCATTGGAGCCCAAATAATACCTCCAGAAATACCAGCAGTACCTCCAACTAAGTTTTGTTTCTCAAATAAACCAACTGATAAACCATTCTCATGAGCTGCTATAGCTGCAGTCATTCCGCTAGCGCCAGCGCCAAGAATTATGACATCATAAGTATTTTGCATATTATTAAAGACCCTAAATAAAGATAAGCATTTTAGCTATATAAAATTCCTTAGCAATTATTAAATGTTGAATTTTTTAAAAGTATCGTGTTTCAATATAAGAATATATGGGGAGATATCATGGATTTAGGAATTAAAGGTAAAAAAGCTATCATTAATGGTGGTAGTGCTGGGATGGGGAAAGGAAGCGCACTTGCATTAGCTAAAGAAGGTGTTGACCTTTTTATATCTGCAAGAGGAGAGAAACGACTACTCGAAACATGTGAGGAAATTGAAAAAAAGACAGGTGTAATTGTTAAATCCATTGTAGCTGATCATAGTTCAGATGAAGGAAGAGAAAAAATTTTATCTTCTTGTCCAGATCCCGATATATTAGTTGGAACATGTACTCCACCACCTTTTACATATAGTTATGAGGAAGTTTCTACAGAGGAATGGAGGCAGACTCTTGATGTATCGCTTCTTAGTCCGGTAGAGTTTATGAAAGCAATTATTCCGGGTATGGTTGAGAGAAAGTGGGGAAGAATAGTAAATATTGGTACTGGGGCAGCTAAAACACCTGCTGAAGTTAGAATATTATCTGGTCCGCCAAGGGCAGCCCTTGTTAATTACTCTGTGGCAGTTTCAAAAAAGGTTGCTAAACATAATGTTGTTATCAATAACATCCTTCCAGGAATGCATCATACAGCAAGTATTGCAGATAGATATAATAAGCTAGCAGAAGAAAATGGTACTACATATGATGAAGAAATAGAAAAATTTGTTAATAACTGGAAAATACCAGCTAAAAAATTTGGATCATCTGATGACTTAGGATCTTTTGTAGCAATGTTTTGCAGTGAGCAAGCATCTTATGTAATTGGTCAAAGTTTAGTAATAGATGGCGGAATTGGAAATACAACTTTTTAATAGGATTAGAAATGAGTGAAAAAACTTTAATTTTTGATATTCAAGATAATATTGCAACAATAACAATGAATAAACCTGAGAGAAAGAATGCTCTTGATAAGGAAATGATTGATTTGTGGGTTAATGCTCTCGATGAATGCAGAGAAAACAAGGATATATCTGCGATTATTTTAACGGGTGCAGGTGATGCTTTTTGTGCAGGCGGTGATAAAGCTAACTTGGGAGCAAACAATAAAATAGACCCTCTTGAAACAAAAAATCATTTTTGGGATCATTTTCAAAGAGTAGCAAAAAAAACAGCTGAAATTGAGAAGCCAATAATTGCAGCAGTAAATGGAATGGCTACAGGTGCGGGTATGGATATGAGTTTGCATTGTGATATCAGATTTGCTGCAAAAAGTGCTTTTTTTAGAGCTTCCTATGCAGCCTTTGGTCTTGTACCTGGTAATGGTGGAACATATTTTCTTCCAAGAATAGTTGGCGCATCAAAAGCTTTAGAATTATTTTGGTCAACAGATATAGTGAAATCAGATGAGGCTCTAAGAATTGGGTTAGTGAATAAGGTCTTTGATGATGAAGTATTAATGAAAGAAACAGTAAAGTGGGTAAAAAATGTATTAGATCAAGCGCCAATTCCTGTAAGAGTTATTAAAAGATTGATTTATCAAAATTTAAATATGGATTTATTATCTAGTCTTGATTTAATATCATCACATATGGCTTTTGCAAGAACGAGTGAAGATCATGCTGAAGCAATTAAAGCTAGTGAAGAAAAGAGAAAACCAGTTTTTAAAGGAAAATAGTTTAGGATTTATCGATGAGTGTTACTGATTTAGAATGGTATAAAAGCAATAGTCCATCTTGGAAAAACCCTGATCTTAAGGGATTGGATGTTGACGGTAGTAGATATCATTCGAAAGAATTTATGGATAAGGAATGGAATTATATGTGGCCAAAAGTTTGGTTACTTATGGGAAGAGAAGATGAAATTCCTAATCCTGGTGATTATCAAATGGAAGAATTTGGTAGAGAAAGTTTCTTAATGATTAGACAAAGTGATAAAAAAATCAGATCTTTTTACAATGTCTGTCAACACAGAGGGGCACGCCTAACATTTAACGATTTAGGAAGCACAGAAACATTTAAATGTCCTTATCATGGATGGCAATGGCGAATAGATGGTGAATTAATCGAAGCTCAAGATGCGGAAGATTTTCCTGAAGGCAATCCTTGTGGAAAACTAAAATTAGAGGAAGTCAAAACTGAAACATTTGCAGGATTCATTTGGATAAATATGGACAAAAATGCTTCTTCATTAAAAGAATGGCTTGGGCCTGTTTGGGATGATTGGGAAGCTTATGAAATCCACAAATGGAAAAGATATGTTGCTCAAACAGTAAATGTTCCATGCAATTGGAAAATAATTCTTGATAACTTTAATGAATCTTATCATTTGCCAACTGTTCATGCTCCAGAAAGAGCAGTAACAAAAAGAAGAATGCCAAGTGGAGTTGATACAAGTTACCGCAGTACTCAATTTGATTTATCTGATGAAGGTCATAATAGAATGATTATGAGGGCCGGTTATGGATCTATGCAAGAAGACGGTAAATTAGAAGATCCTCTTTATTCCGTTATGCAAGAATGGGGTATGGATCCTGATGATTATTCAGGTAAAGGCTTAGAAACTCGTGAAGCCATACAAAAGGCAAAAAGAGATAATGGGCCTAAAAGAGGTTATACTCACTATAAGAATTTAAGAAACGAACAACTTACTGATGCTTTTCATTACACACTATTCCCAAACTTTGCAGTTTCTCTTTGGGCTGATGGATTTCATTTTTTAAGAGCAAAGCCTCACCCCACTGATCCTGAGAAATGTGTATTTGATAACTGGTGGTATTCTAGTAATCCAGACAAGGAAAGCGCACCGGTTAGAACTACTATCGGTATATCTAAAAGAGGTGAGTATGCAGATAGAGACTTTTTTGAATTAGGTGAAAAGAGTTTGGGTCAAACTATTGACCAGGATACAGCAGTATTTATTCTTCAACAGCATGGGCTCCGATCGCGAGGTTTTAATAGAGCTTATTTTGCAGGACAAGAAAGACGTATAAGAAGATTTCATGAAATGATTGAAAGCTATTTTGAATAGGAGGAGAATATGATTATTATTTCAGCAACATTAGATTTTGAGACCGAAGCTGATAGAGATAAAGCGGTATCTCTTACAAAAGACATACAAATGGCAACTCGCACGGAAGAGGAAGGTTGTATTAGTTATTGTTTTGCTGCAGATCCAGCGGTTGCAAATAGAATTCAAGTATATGAACTTTGGAAAGATGAAGAATCATTAGTAGCTCATTTCTCTCATCATACATACCTTGAAATGGTTGAAGCACTCAATTCTGTAGGAATAAGAGAAACTGAAAATCAAATGTATTTAATTGACAAACATAAATCTGTTTATGATGAAGATGGCAATCCAAGAACAGTTCTATTTGCGGATGATTAATTAAAATGACAATAAATGTAATTGATACCCACGCACACATTGTTTTAGGCAAGGCTTTTGGTAAAGCAGGAAAATATGGTCCAGACACTGGGTTGGATGAAAATGGAACTCCATATTTTCGAATTGGCTCATATAAAATGAAACCTATGCAATATGAGGGAACTATTTTCATGGAAAATAATTTGAGAATAGAAGCAATGGATAAATTGGGAATTGATTTACAACTCTTATCACCAAACCCGTTAACTATGTTTCATAGGATCGAAGGTGACATAGCCAATGAATTTTGCAAAATTCATAATGACGCAATGGTAGAGTCAGTCCAAGAATATCCAGATAGACTTCTTGGATCAGCTACCCTTCCGATGCAAGATGTAGATGCTGCTTGTAAAGAGCTTGAGCGGGCTATTAATGAACTAGGCCTTGTTGCAGTCTCAACAGGGACTGATTATCCATTTGGCCTTGATGATCCTAGACTAGATGACTTTTACAAAACTGTTGTAGATTTAAATGTGCCATTATTTTTACATCCTGCCTCTACTGGTGGTGCTGAAGGACCAGATGATTGGAGAATGGGAAGATATGATATGAGTATTATGCTTGGTTACGCTTATGAAGAAACCCTAGCAGTAGCTACACTTATAATTGGTGGTGTTTTGGATCGTCATCCTGATCTAGATATATGTATCTCTCATGGTGGTGGTGCAATGCCTTATTTAATAGAGCGTTTTTCTGAAATGTCTGAATTCCGAGATTGGGCCCCAGAAGGGGTACAAAAGAATGGATTTGTTAATGAACTTAAGCGTTTGTGGTTTGATGCCCATGTACATGGCGAGAAATCTCAGAAAATGTTATTTGACTTAATTGGTGAGGATAGATTAGTTTATGGCACTAATTTTGGTGGATGGGATACACCGAAGAAGTTAGAAGATTTTGCTCCAAACCTTACAAATAATGCAAAAAAGCTTCTTCGATTGAATAATTAAAAGGTATAGGAATGCTTATAACAAACATAAAATTGTTTGATGGAACTAGCGATAATCTAATTAAAGATTCTTCAATTTGGGTAGAAGATAATTTAATCCGTTATGCTGGACCTTCAAAGAAATTAAGGGATGTTCCAGATAACATCCAAACTATTGATGGAAACGGATTATTCATAATGCCTGGGATGGTTGAAGCTCACGCCCATATTTCATACTCTAATAGTGGTCCCTTAGAATTAGATAAAGCTCCTGTCGAAGAATCTATGATTAAAACTATTGCGAATGCTCGATTGATGTTGGGGTCTGGTTTTACTTCAGCGATAAGTTTTGGTTCAGTTCACAAAATAGATGTCTTCTTAAAAGAAGCTATTGAAAGAGGGGAAATTCCCGGACCTCGCCTGCTTGCGGGAAGTAAAGATATATCTGCTACAGGAGGAAATTCAGATTTTTATCCTGATAATGTTCAGATAGTTCCAGAAGGTTTGGGTATGATAAGAAATGGTCCATGGGAGTTAAGAACTGCAGTAAGGCAATTATGGAAAAATGGTGCAGAAATAGTCAAGGTTATGATAGATGGAGAAATTATATCTCTTCAAGGTAGGCCAGGTGATTTAGGCTTCACAGATGAAGAAGTAGAGGTAATTGTTGATGAGGCACATAGAAAAAAAATGAGAGTTGCCTGTCACGCAAGATCTTCAGAGGCGGTTAAACAGGCTGTTAGAGCCGGTATTGACTTCATTGGTCATGCAAATTACATCGATGATGAAGCACTTGATCTCCTTATAAAAAATAAAGATAAAGTTTTTGTTGGTCCCGCTATTGCTTGGGAAATTACTTTTCTAGAAAATTATAAAAATATGGGCTTTGATGAGAACAGCAGGGAAGTAATAGCTTATAGAAAAGAACTTGAAGAAACGATCATTTCTTACAAAAAGATGCAAGCTGCTGGTATTCGTATTCTTGTTGGAGGTGATTATGGACTCAACATTACCCCTCATGGCACATATGCAAAAGATCTAGAATATTATGTTACTCATTTTGGATTTACTAATGCAGAGGCAATTCATTCTGCTACAAGATTAGGTGGATTAGCTATGCATCCAGATGGTTCTCTCGGAACTCTGGAGGAGGGAAAACTTGCTGACTTAGTTGTTATAGATGGCAATCCGTTAGAAGATATTACAGTTCTACAAGACCACGATCGTATTGTATCAGTTATGAAAGATGGTAAATTTTATAAAGATCTTTTAAACAACGATATCCCTTATGAAATTAGTGATGATCAATTAAGTCTCGCATTACAACCCTCATCAAAATCAAGAAGAAAAAATGTTAGGGTAGTTAAAAATTAATTAAGTTGGATTATATCGATCTTTAGTATCATAAACTCTATCATCTTGCCGACCACCTCGAAAACAATCTGGTGCTGAATCAAAATAAGGTTCATGAGTTGGTTCAGTCCGAGACCAGTCTACGATTTCTGATCTGTAAACCATTTTCCAAATACCGTCTCTTTTCTCATAACGATCAAGATAGCGCCCCGAAATAAAAACATCATTTGTTTGGCCATCTTCATCAACTTTATGGTAAGCCTGGAAATAGACTTCGCCAAAAGCTTCATTCTCATTATCACCAAATTCTATCAAGACATTACCTATCATATGATGATTAGCATGATGTTCCTTCAATGCATCCATACAGAATTGAGCAAATGTTGGTGCATCACTTTTTGTAAAACCATAATCGCACCAAGCACCATCATGAAAAACAGATTTTAATAATTCTATATCTAATCTATCTAGCCCCCTCATATATTTACATGAGAGATCATAAATTTCTGATTTTGCGATTACTCTTTCTAATGCTTCACTCATTTTATGCTCCTTGTGTTTGTTGTTTTTTCAGATCTATTTCTCGTCTAATCTCTTCTTGTTTTTCCTGCGTAATCGGATAATTACGAATACATAAGATTGTCAAAAGAAGGAATAGAGGCAAACCAAAACAGAATAATATTTTTAGTCCTAAAATTTGTTCAGGACTATTTATTGCTCCAGGTGTACTATCAAAACCAATGAGATCCAAATATGTAAAAGCAAAAAATGGAGCAATAGCAATTGCCATCTTTGTTATAAATGACCATGCAGCAAAAAATTGTGCTGCCCTATCTTCGCCTGTTAGGTGAGTATCATAATCTATAACATCAGCCTTCATAGCATGGGGGATAAGATGAAATGTTGAACCTGCAAGTCCAGCAATAAATGTGATTGGAAACATCCAATAATAATCACCTTCACCCAAAAAGAAATAACATGGTTGTAAAAAAGTAAATACTAATAAACCAATTTTCCAGGCATTATGTTTTCCTATTGTTTTTGATAACCAGAGCCAGAAGGGAATGCCTAAAAGATTGGCAACGTAATAAAATACGAAATATAAAATACCCTGCTCTTCTTCACCTGTTACGCCTCTAATGAAGAACATAACTGTCAAAGTTGAAAGCGTTACTCCCAAATAATTAAAAAAGTAAGCAAAAATTAATTGTCTAAAAGCCTTATTCTTCCACATAGCCACTAAGCCTTCTTTCAAAGACCCTTGCTTAACTTGATAATCCATTCTTTCAGGAACATTGAAAACTGATAAGCAAATCGTAATTGGAATAACGATGAGAAGGCAAAATCCAATAATAATAATTGTTTCTTCAGCACCCCCAAATGCAAATAAGAATAAAGCAATGGCAGGTAAAAATTTTGAAATTGCATTGCCAAATGTTCCAATAAACATTCTCCAACCCACTATTGTTGATCGCTCATTATAATCAGATGATAATTCTGCTGCCCATGAAT
The DNA here is from genome assembly GCA_003212795.1 of OCS116 cluster bacterium AG-435-F03. Lineage (GTDB taxonomy): Bacteria > Pseudomonadota > Alphaproteobacteria > MED-G09 > MED-G09 > AG-430-B22. The sequence continues at coordinate 173,482 of QCOV01000003.1, forward strand.
AGTAAGGAATAAATAGCATACTCCAACCAAACCAAAGCACTAAAAACCAAAATAATAAATAATGCCCACCTGCTCCCAAATTAAAGGAAAGAAAATCCAAATTAAAAGGAACCCATTCCCATGAGCTTTCAGGAAAGAAAATTTTATATGTCGCCAACATTAAAAGTGGCATTGAGAAAAACATCCAAATACGTCTTCTTCCCCAGCGCGTATCCGTTCTATCACTTAAGAATCCTATTAAAGGATCTGTGACGGCATCAAAAGATCTTGCCAGAAGCATTACCAAAGCAACTACAGCAAAATCAAGACCTAAATCAGAGACATAATAATTTGGAATAAAAGCTAATAAAGGTAGAGAGGCTATTGATAGAGGCATCTCGCTTAAACCATAGAAAAACAGAGTTTTTTTAGGTAATTTTTTTTTGGTCATTATTAATCTTTAACACTTATGATGAATTACTTACTTTTGACCATAAAGATTTATCACTTAACCAGTTGTCAACCCAGTCATGAAAATGCTGAACTCTTTCTTCATCTTTACTTAAAATTGCTTTATCAAAACCTCTTGAATGCATTCCGGCCTGCATATCATTTAGATAATGAATATCTTGGTCTATCGTAACAGTCATTGAATTTCTACCCTCTATAACATCTTGCCTTGTAAAGACTTCATGCTCAACGCGTGTATCGGAATATGAATAATCATATGAACCCGGTAAAAGCTCAAGACCCTTATCCTTATCACGTATCTTATCTTCTGGAATCATCAAGCTATATTTTGTGAAGATACACTTATTTGGATCGGCGCCATGAGGTCTTGGGCCAAAGATCCATAATCTCTCAGCATGAATGGTCATGAAGATATTAGGAAATATGTCATATTGAAAAACATCTGAAACTTGTTCATCAGATAGCTCTGAATAATCAAAGCCAAGTTTTTTTCCTATAATTCTTTTTTGTTTTTGAACTGCATTTCTAATGTCTGGAACTTTACCGTTAAAATCCTCAGGATCTAATTCTAATCCTATTAAGTATTGTTTCATGTAATCTGGCGGTTCTTCAGGCATATCATATCTTGGATTCATAACAGGACTCTCGACCCAAGTATGTGAATGACCAAAAGGCCATAGATAATTTTGAGCATCACAGCAATCTACAAAGCTAGCATGTTGAGGGTGAATAAAATCAACATGATATTGTTCTAAAAAATTATCTCTAGCTGTTTTCCAGTTCGTATCTAGAGTCACACTTTGATGTTTAACAAGTTCCATATTTTCAAAATGATATGGATTAAGTTGGTCCATTATGGTTCCAAGGAAAGTTTTAAGTGGGGCTGGATTATCACTCATGTTAATAAATACGAGACCTGCCCATACATCAACATTTACCTCTTTAAGGGATTTTTCTTTTTTACAAACGCCACCTTCAAATAATTCCTCATCAGGGACCTTTTTAAGCTCACCATCCAAACCATAAGTCCATCCATGATAAGGACAGGAAATTTGTTTTACCCAACCAGAATCTTCAGTGAAAATTTTATTTCCTCTGTGCTGACAAGTATTATAAAAGGCCGAAATATTATTATTATCATTTAATGTGATAATTATTGACTCTCTTCCAATATCATAAATAAAAAAATCACCGGGTTCCTTTAAGTCGGTTAAAACGCCGGCAAATAACCAGCATTGAGTCCATAGCCTTTCCCATTCTTTATTCATAAACTCATTAGATGTATACCTATCACTACTCAAAGTTGCATTACATTGAGGATCTGCACTAATTTCTTCAGAAAAATTTATAGGATCAAATTTTTGTGGCAATGTTTCCCCCTAAAAAACATCTCAATATTATCTAAAAAAAATAATAGTACAAATTGAAAAATAAAATTGTTTACATATATAATTTAAATATACAGAATTACTTAACTTTGGAGGGTTTAATGATAGTAGTTAATGCAATAATGAAAACAAATGATAATAATTTTGAAACTATAAAAAATGCAGTAAAAGAATTAGAAATTAGGACAAGAGAAGAGGATGGGTGTCTAGATTACGCTTTTAGTGTTGAGCTTCATAGTGACAGAATTATTAGAATTACTGAATTATGGGAAAACCTTCAATCTTTAAAAGATCACTTAAAAACTGAACATGTAGCCCATTTTGTTGGATCGCTGTCTGATGATCCACCAGAAACAGATGCAAAATTTTATGAGGCCAACCAAATCGATTACCCTGGTTAAAATGAATAGTAAAATAAGTAGCTGGAATATTGGTGATGTTAAAATTACTAGAATAATTGAAGCTGAAAGAGCTGGGCCAATGTTTGTTGTTCCAGATGCAGTGCCTGAAGAAATTTTAAAAATGCCTTGGTTACAACCTCACTTCTCTGATAGCGAGGGAAACACAATTGTTAGCATTCATGCACTTGTTATTGAAACTAGTGAAAAATGTATAATCGTAGATACTTGCTTAGGGAATGATAAGGAAAGACATATCCCTCAATGGAATATGTTACAAACAAAATTTTTAGAGGATTTAAATAAAGCTGGATACTCAGTTGATCAAATTGATACAGTCCTATGCACACATATGCATACTGACCATGTTGGTTGGAATACAATCTTAGTTAATGATAAATGGGAACCAACTTTTAAAAAAGCAGATTATCTGTTTGGACAAAAAGAATGGGAATATACTGAGAAACAACTTGGTGATCATAGATATGCAGAATTTATCAATGACTCTATAATTCCAATTATTGAGTCTGGTTTGGTTAAGTTTGTAGAGATGGATGAGAAAATATGCGAAGGTATTTGGTTAGAACCAACAATTGGTCATACACCTGGTCATGTTAGTGTTTGTATAGAGTCAAAAGGAGTAAGCGCCGCTATAACAGGTGATTTTTTGCACCACCCATGCCAAATGGAAAGACTAGACTGGGAATCAAGTGCTGATTGGGATAAAGAACTCGCGAAAAAAACGAGAAGGGAAAAACTTGGAGAATATGCTGACAATAATATTTTAGTTTTTGGAACACATTTCGCAACACCATCTGCTGGTTATGTGAAAAGAAAAGATGATCACTTTATATATGAAGTAAAGTATCCGGATAATTAAAAAAGGCCCTATCAAAGGGCCTTTTCAAATTAATTATATTTTAGACTAAAAATTATAAGTTAAACTTGCAGATAACATTCTTGGATGTCCATGAGTTCCAATAATATAAAAAGGATCAGTCATATTATTGACACCATCTAAAGCGCCTCCGGCTCCAAGATTTACCCAATTTTCTAGATCGGTATAATAATTTTCATCTGTTAGATTTTCGCCATGAATCATAAATTCCCAATTACCAGATCTAATACCAGTAGTTAAATTAAGTGTATAATAACTTGGGTTATCTATAGCATTTTGAGGAGGCATACTCATGCTTGGTCCTCTTCTATTATATTGAAAGTCAGCAACAAACTCCATACCATTATCAAGCGGTCTCGCATAGTTTGCTGCAAGCGCAACGCCATTATCAATAGAACCAGAAGGAGTTTGACCGCTAACATCAACTCCTGAAATAATTGTGCCATTATCCCATTCAGCTTCAAGTGTGCCAAACGCTGCTGCTAATGTTAAATATTCAGTAGCTTGATATGCTACCTCAAGCTCAAATCCAACATTCTCAGAGTCTCCTGTATTATCTATAGATTCAAATGGCCCTGTAGCTGATTGAACTATGGTTGTGAAAAGTCGATCTTCATAATCAATCATAAATGCAGCCATTGAAAAATTGCCTCTTCCTTCCATAAAAGAACCTTTCCAACCAAGCTCATATTGTATAGCCTCTTCTTTATTATATGTAGATAAAGATGGATTGCCTTGATTATCAAAAGTAACAGGCTCATGTCTTAAACCTCCAGGCTCATAACCTTTAGCAACTGTCAAATAAACCATTGAGTCATTTTCTAAAGATCTTGAAATGGATACTCTTGGAAGAACTTCAGTACCGTCAACTTTATTAGCGTGCGGAAGACCACTTTCTGTAACATTAGCTGGTACAACCTTTTCTCTTTCCCATGAGTCGATTCTTACTCCTAATCCAATTTCCCAAGGGCCAGTTGTATAAGTAATGTTACCAAAACCAGCTAAATGAGTAGTTTCTGTATCATCCTGTTTTGCTGGTACTGTAAGGTCACAAAAACAAATTACTGTACCTGGACCAAATCTTGTTGTGGCTCTTTCTACCCATTCCATATTTGATGTATAAAGTCCCATTTGCCATTGTAAATTACTATCCGTTGTTGATGTAAGACGAATTTCTTGAGTCATAGCTTCAAAAGTTTCATCTTGACGAGCGTCTAACCATAATTCTGGTTGAAGATCAACATCAGTAAGTCTTTTAGCTTCGGTATCGGTATAAGAAGATATAGAAGTCAAATCAAAACCATCAAACTCCCAAACTAGCTCTAAATGAGCACCGATCGTTTCTTTGTCATTATTAGATGGAGTATCAATATCATTTATGAATGGATATTCAAAGTTCGGAGGAGTACCTCTTTCTAATGCCCAGTTATTATTTGGACCATCATATTGATTTGATCTTATAGAAGCATAAAGAGATAGATTATCAGAAATTGGTCCGGCTATTGATAGTCGGCCTCCACTTTCTTCATAACCAGCTACGCTGTCGTCATTTGTACTTGGATTATACATAAAGCCATCGTCTTCTCTTGAAAAAGCAAATAATCTTATCGCCCAATCATCTCCAATTGGAATATTAATAGAGCCCTCAATATCAATCGAATTTTGTTCACCAACCATTAATTTCAATCGGCCTGATGTTTCGTCTGGAGATGGTCTTGTACTTATAAACTTAATAGCACCACCAATATTACTTCCACCATATAATACACCTTGGGGTCCCTTTAAGATTTCAATTCTATCTAAATCACCAAATCTTGAAGTTGCATCACCAAAAAGTTGAATATCGTCAAGATAAAAACCTACACCCTGAGTTAAACTAAATGCGCCAAGGCCTCTCATTGTTACATTTGGCCATCCATCTGTCCTTGTATTAAGATTGAAGTTAGGAACTGTCATTCCAATCTTATCAAGAGTTTTCATATTATGCTGTGTAATAGTATCTCCTGATATGGCCACAACAGATTCAGGAATATCCAAAAGGCTTTCCTCTCTTTTTCTTGCAGTCACAACTATCTCTTCAAGACTAGAACTTGAAATATTATTATTATTTGACGAACTAGATTGAATATCACCTTCGTCAGCGATAACATTACTTGTACTAATTAAAAAACAAGCAATAAGAAAAACATATACTTTTTTCATAAATCCTCTCCCACATTATGTTTAAATGAAGATATAGATAAAATAATTAATTTGAAGTAAAAATTATTTTTTTGTAAAAAATACAAGAATATTGACGATTTTTTGTAAATAAATCATAATTTTGAAAATTATCATTTAGAATAAGCAAATATTAATATATCGTCATTTATGAAATTAGGGGGCTTAATTTAATGAGTGAACTTAAAAACCTGAAGCCTGGTGAGGCAAGATGTCCAGACCATCCATCTACTAAAGAATTGGTAAGTAGAGATTGTACTGGAGCGCCTGATGCTATTCTTGAGGAATCTTATGAATTCATTGGAGATGCAGATATACCTTTTGAAAGATATATTTCAAAAGATTTTGCACAGGAAGAAAATAATAAAATGTGGTCTAAAGTCTGGCAGTGGGCTTGTCATGTAGACCATATACCTGAAGTAGGTGATTATTATGTTTATGATGTTGCTGATTTATCAGCAGTAATTGTCCGATCAAATAATAATGAAATAAAAGCATATTATAATTCATGTCTACATAGAGGAACTCAATTAAAGCCATCAGGTACTTCTGGCGTATGCAAAGAACTTAAATGCCCTTTTCATGGCTGGACATGGTCCCTTTCTGGTAAATTAGAATACCTTCCTTGTGATTGGGATTTTCCTCATGTCGATAAGGAAGAGTATAATCTTCCAGAACTAAAATGCGATACATGGGGCGGGTTTGTTTTTATAAATTTTGACCAAAATGCTAACCCTTTAAATGATTATTTAGGTGTCTTACCTGAACATTTTAAAAACTGGAATCTTGAAGATAGGTATATTGAAACACATGTCACAAAAAAACTTCCATGCAATTGGAAGGCGGCAGCGGAAGCTTTTTTAGAGGCATATCATGTGCTTGAAACTCATTCTGAAGGTGTTTATACCGCAGGTGATGCCAATGCAGATTATGATATTTTTGGTGATCATGTCTCACGCTTTATTCATACAATAGGGTATACAAGCCCACATATTGTTGAAAATAGACCAAGTCAACAAGAGATTTTGGATATTTTATTAGGAAGAAAACTCGATGATAATTCAGGAACAGTTAAAGTTCCTGAAGGTAGTACTGCTCGAGAAGTATATGCTAGAATTGTACAGGAGGAGATGGGAGAAAAATATAAATCAGATTTTTCACATCTTACTGTTACTGAGACTATAGATTCAATTGAATATTTTGTTTTCCCTAACGCTTTCTTTTTTCCAGGTCTTCAACTTCCCATGGTTTATAGATTTAGACCAGATGGAGTAGATCATGCAATTTTTGATTTATTATTTTTAAGACCTAAAGTAGAGGGTGAAGATCATCCACTTCCGCCAGAACCACATTATCTGGATATTGATGATAGCTATACATTATGTGAAGGAACTGGTTATCTTGGAGCAGTATATGATCAAGACACTAATAACCTTCTTTCTCAAACTAGAGGATTTAAAGCTAGCCCTAAGGGAGCTCAGACTCTTGGAAATTATCAAGAATCTAGAGCAAGACATTTACATCAAATAGTTGACAAATATATTAACCAAACAAAAAATTAATTTAATTAGGAGAACAATATGACAGGACGACTTGAAAACAAGGTTGCAATAATAACTGGAGCAGCTATGGGCTTAGGCGCAGCAGATGCAACATTATTTGCTAAAGAAGGCGCAAAAGTTATACTTACCGATGTTGCTGCTGATAAAGGTCAAGAGTTAGCTGATAAAATTGGAGCTACTTTTATGCAGCAAGATGTAACGGATGAAGAAAGATGGAAAGAAATAATTTCTGATACTGTTAACCTTCACGGTAAATTAGATGTTCTTGTTAATAATGCAGGTATAGTTGAAGTTGGTGATCCAGAAAATCAAACAACCGAAGAATATAGAAAAACGATGGCCGTTCATATGGATAGCACATTCTTTGGGTGTAAATATTCTATACCAGTAATGGCCGAATCTGGCGGTGGGTCAATTGTTAACATGTGTTCAATCGCATCCGTACAGGGCGAATCTTATGTTGCCGCTTATTGTGCAGCAAAAGGAGCTATTGAAGCTTATACTAGAGCTGTAGCAGTTCATTGTGGTTTAAAGAAAAATGGAGTTAGATGTAATTCTATTCATCCATCAGGAATTATTACTCCCATGGTTGAAAGTGTACCAGAGAAAATGGAAGCTAAATTTGGCGGTGCACCTAATCAGGATGCTCCAGCAAGCAAGCAAGGTGAACCAAATGACATAGCTTATGCAGCATTATATCTTGCATCTGATGAATCTAAATTTATGAATGGCGCTCAACTAAGGGTAGATAATGCTATGTCTGTTGCCTCAGGTTCTATGCCAGAATAATAGGAGAGTATAATGAGTCAGCAAATAGATTATTATGATAATGATGTAAGATTAGAGGGCATTTTATTTCCAACTGAAAATCCAGCTAGCAATCCTATTGTACTTGTAGTTCCAACATATGCAGGAAGAGATGATTTTACTCTTGAGAAAGCGAAAATGATGAATCAATTAGGTTACTCTGGTTTTGCTGTTGATATGTATGGAGAAGGGAAGACAGGCTCTACACCAGAAGAAAATATGGAATTGATGCAGGCTGTCCTTGATGACCGTGAAATGCTTCAAAGAAGAATAAATCTGGCTCATCAAACAGTGATTGATCAAGTAGGAGTTAGTGCAAATAAATCAGCTGCAATTGGTTTCTGTTTTGGTGGATTATGTGTTCTTGATCTTGCAAGAACCGGTTCAAGCGTTGCAGGCGTAGTGTCTTTTCATGGATTATTCAATCCTCCAGGAAATACTGATGGTAATAAAATTAGCTCAAAAATATTAGTTCTTCATGGAAATGATGATCCTATGGTTCCTCACGAATCTGTGAATGGCCTAGCTAACGAATTAACAGCTGTAAATGCAGATTGGCAAATTCATGCCTATGGGGGAACATCCCATGCATTTACTAATCCTTTAGCAAATGCTCCTGAGGATGGGATGGCGTTTAATGAAAATGCAAATAGAAGATCTTGGGAAGCAATGAGTAATTTTTTAGAAGAGATTTTCTCATAAGTTATGACTAAAGGTCCTCAAGAAAAAACAGTTAGGGCAATTGTTGTTCCTGTTACGCCCTTTCAACAGAATTGCTCTATTGTTTGGTGTTTAGAAACTTCTATGGGAGCTGTATTTGATCCAGGCGGAGATCTTGATAATATTCTAAAAGCAATTGAGGAAAATGATGTAACTGTCGAAAAAATATTGATAACACATGCACACCTAGATCATGCTGGCGGAGCTCACGAACTTTCTAAAATTCTTAATGTTCCAATTGAAGGTCCTCATAAAGAAGATCTTTTCTTGATGGAAAGCCTTGCTCAGCAGGGAGAAAAATTTGGCCTACATGGTGCCAAGGTTTTCAAAACTGATAGATATCTTGAAAATGGCGATGAAGTTAAAGTTGGTAATCAAACTCTAGGTGTCAGACACTGTCCAGGTCATACTCCAGGTCATATTATTTTCTTCCATGAACAGTCTCAATTAGCAGTTGTCGGAGATGTAATCTTCCAGGGATCAATTGGCAGATCTGATCTTCCGAGAGGTAATCATGAAGAATTAGTAAATTCAATTGTAAATAGATTATGGCCTCTTGGAGACAATATGACATTTATCCCTGGTCATGGCCCTCTTTCTACCTTTGGTCAGGAAAGACTGACTAATCCATATGTTTCTGATTTTGCATTAGGTATTGAGAGAGAAATATCACAAAAAGTAAAAGATCAAGAAGAAGAGCAAAATTAAAGGAATAAAATAGATTTTGTTAAATCTAAATATACAAAAATATAAAAGAACTTACCTATGTTCCTTATATTTCCTTCAGGCAATACCTCAGGGTCTCATTTATTTTTCTATACAAGATTGGTTAACTGGTAACGGCTTTACAATTAAGGATATAGCTCTAATTACTGCAATTTCATCAATACCATGGTCATTGAAATTTATAATAGCACCTTTTGTTGATTACTATTCAGAATCAAACATGGGTAAAAGAAGATCTTGGATAATTTTATCTATTCTTTTTATGAGTATAACAATATTTATCGCGGCAATACTTTCAAAAAATGAAATCGATCCATTGCTACTTGGAATTACTTTTTTTTCAACTTTACTTGCTACTTCTATTCTTGATGTTTCAACAGATGGACTAGCAATAGATATTTTAAATGATAATGAAAGAGGTACTGTTAATGGACTAATGTGGGCCTTTCGAACTTTCGGCTTAAGTTTGTCAGGTATTTCTTCAGCTTATATCATGACAAATTATGGCCTAATAAATGCAATCGCATTTATTGGGTTTTTTATTTTTTTAGCGGGTGTCCTTCTTTCAATTTTTAGAGAGAAACAAACAGATAAATACCTTTCGTTTGGAACCAAGATTAATACTAACGAATTATCTCCATTCAAATTTAAAGATACTATCCTTTTTATTATTAAGACTATTAATCAAAAACATATTTTTTTATTAATTTTATTTTGTATTACCTCAAATCTTGCTTCAGGTATACATTTCTCATCAATTTCATATCTTTATACAAATTATGCTGACTGGAAATCATTCGACTTAACATTTTATAGGTCGGTCGCACTTTATGGTGGAATTTTAGCTGCACTTTTGGGTGGATATCTTTCTGATAAAGTAAATTCACAATTAATTATAAAGATATCACATGTATCTCTTAGTTTTCTATGTTTATTAATTGCAATTCAAACAAATATCATAATAAATGAGTTTTTTGGAATAGGCATATTGCTTGCCTTTTCATTTTTTAATTCATTTGCATTAACTGCTGTCTTAGCTTTATGTATGAAATTTTCTTTATCATCTTATGCGGCATCAATATTTGCTATTTTTATGAGTACAAGGCATTTTTCAAGAATTATTGGTGAAACTTTTGCTGGTATATTTGACGGTTTCTTTAATTTAACTGTTAGTTCAATTTACCTAATAACAGCTTTTTTATGTATCTTACCTTTAGCATTTTTAAATTATTCCAAACCCAAGGTATAGGATAATTTTTTGCCATCATAAAACTTGACACAAACCATCCTAGGGTTATAGTCGCGCCACACATTAATTTGTAATAAGAATGGGTTGAAAATGTACGCTGTTATTAAAACTGGTGGTAAACAATATAAAGTATCAAAGGATGATATTATTTCTGTCGAAAAATTATCTGAAGACACTGGTAAAAAGATCAAGTTAAATGAGGTCTTAATCATATCGGACAAAGGAAAACCAATTGTCGGAGATCCATTAATTAAAGGTGCAAGTGTAGAGGCAGAGATTATGGATCACTTCAGGGCTGCTAAAATTACAGTCTTTAAGAAAAAAAGAAGACATAATTACAGAAGAAAAAAAGGTCATAAACAAAATATTACAAATTTAAAGATTTTAAGTATAAATGCTTCTCAGGGGAAAACTAAAGCCTCCGATACCGAAGAAAAGAAGACAACAACAAAAAAGGCAGCTCCAAAAAAGGCAGCTCCAAAAAAGGCAGCTCCAAAAAAAGCAGCTCCAAAAAAAGTAGCCACAAAATCAAAAAAAACTGAAGACAAACCAAAAAAATCTGATAAAAAGGCTAAATCGGAACCAAAAAAAACTAATAAAGGTTCAAAGGAGTAAAAAATGGCTCACAAGAAAGCAGGCGGTTCATCAAGGAACGGAAGAGATTCAGCTGGAAGAAGACTTGGTGTTAAAAAATATGGAGGGGAAAATGTTATTCCCGGAAATATTATTATTCGTCAAAGAGGAACAAAGTGGAAGCCAGGTAAAAATGTTGGCTTAGGAAAAGATCATACAATCTTCTCTTTAATTCAAGGAACTGTGGATTTTTCAAAAACACAAAATGGAAGACCGGTAGTTTCTGTAAAGCCAAGTCCAGAAGCTACAAACTAGAAAAGTTTCAACTTAATCACTATAATATTTAATTAACTTTGCGAGCATGGTTATGAAATTCCTTGATCAGGCAAAAATACATATTCAATCTGGAAACGGCGGAAACGGTTGTGTAAGTTTTCGTAGAGAAAAGTTTGTTGAATTCGGAGGTCCAAACGGCGGGAATGGTGGTAAAGGAGGCGATATCATTATCAAATGCGTTGATGGGCTCAATACTTTAATTGATTATAGATATAGACAACATTTTAAAGCAAAAAATGGTAGTCCAGGAATGGGAAGTGATAAAACTGGTAGATCAGGCGAGGATACAATTATTGAAGTTCCAAGGGGTACATTAATATTGGAAGAGGATAATGAAGAGGTCATTGCAGATGTTGTTAATAAAGATCAATCTCTCACTATTCTAAAAGGTGGGAATGGAGGGTTCGGTAATGCGCATTTTAAGAGCTCAGAAAACCAAACACCACGAACTGCTAATGATGGAGAAAATGGTCAAGAAAAATGGATATGGCTTAGATTAAAACTTATTGCCGATATTGGTTTAATTGGATTACCCAATGCCGGTAAATCAACTTTAATATCAACTGTGAGTGAAGCAAAGCCTAAGATTGCTGATTACCCCTTTACAACACTAAACCCAGTTCTTGGTATAGCAAAATATAATGATAATGAGTTAGTAATTGCTGATATCCCTGGGTTAATCGAAGGCGCCCATGAAGGCAAGGGTCTAGGTGATAGATTTCTTGGGCATATTGAAAGATGTAATTTGCTTCTTCATTTGATCGATGCAAATGACACTGATGTAATTAATTCATGGAAAACTGTTAGAAATGAGATATCAGCATATTCTAAAGAATTAGATGAGAAAAAAGAAATTATTGTCTTATCTAAGTCAGACTCTATTGATGAAGAAAAATTAGATGAAAAATTAATTATTTTAAAAGATTATACTAATAAAGATGTTTTCAAGATGTCTTCTGTAACCGGAAAAGGAATTACTTCGATACTTAGAATATTGCATGATAATATCTCAAAAACTGAAGATGATGATATAAAAGGTTGGCAACCATGAAAATAAAAGAAATAAATAGAATGGTGGTGAAAATTGGCTCCTCACTTCTTATTGATAAAGATAAAGGAGTGAATAACAATTTCTTGAATAATATTAGTGAAGATATTTTGTCATTAAAAAAAAGGGGTATAGAAACTTTAGTAGTTTCTTCAGGCGCTATAGAATTAGGAAAAATTGAATTAGATAAAACAAAAGAGAAATTTAATTTAGCAGAAAGTCAGGCCGCTTCTTCAATTGGCCAAATAAAATTAATAAATTCTTGGAAAGAATCTTTAAGTAAGTTTGATCTTAATGCTGCGCAAATATTAATAACTGCTGAAGATACAGAAAATAGAAAAAGATTTTTAAATGCTAGATCAACAATAGAAGAATTATTGCGAGAAAAATATATTCCAATAATAAATGAGAATGATACGGTAGCTACATCCGAGATCAGGTATGGAGATAATGATAGACTAGCAGCTAGAATAGCTGGAATGGTTGCTGCGGATTGCTTAATCCTGTTATCCAATGTTGAAGGTCTCTATGAGAGAGATCCCTCTAATGAAGAAAGCAGATTAGTTAGTAATGTAGAAATTATAGATAAGAGCATTACTGATATGGCAGGTGAGGCAGGAGAATTAGGTAGAGGCGGTATGATAACAAAAATTGAAGCTGCAAAAATAGCTACTAAGAGTGGCTGCCAAATGATTATTTCTTCAGGTAGAGTAAAAAACCCTATCCTATCTTCACTAAATGATGGAATTGGAACTGTTTTCCAATCTCAAAATAAAAACCTGAGTGCTCTTAAAAGCTGGATTTCTGGAAGTATAAAACCATCGGGAGAAATAAATATTGATAACGGAGCTAACTTAGCTCTTAAAAATGGTAAAAGTCTTCTATCTGCGGGAATTATTAATTTTGATGGTGAATTTGATAAAGGTGATACTGTTACAATTAAATCTCGAGATAAAGAAGTAGCTAGGGGCTTAACTAATTTCAATTCAAATGATTTATCTAAAATAATTGGTAAAAAATCTGAAGAAATTGAAGAAATTTTAGGCTATCTTACTAAGACGGAAGTAATTCATAGAAATAATTTATTTTACTCTGGAAATATGGATGAAGACTAATGAATGAAGATATAAGATTACAATTAACTAAGATTGGTAATGATGCAAAAAAAGCATCTAACGCACTATCCATGGCAAGTGAAGACAAAAAAAATCAAGCCTTAATGAATATGGCTGAACTTATTGAAAACAACCAAGACGAAATTCTTAAGGCCAACAATACTGATATGAAAAAAGCTGAAGAAAAAGGAATATCAGATTCCTTTCTAGACCGTCTTTATTTAGATAAAGATCGAATTTCTTCTATAAGTAACGGTCTGAGATCTATTGTAGAGCTAAATGATCCCGTTGGAGAAGAAATAGGAAGATGGCAACGGCCTAATGGTCTTGATATTTCTAGGGTAAGAACTCCTTTAGGAGTTATCGGAGTAATTTATGAAAGCAGACCAAATGTTACTGCTGATGCTGGAGCATTGTGTCTTAAAGCTGGAAATGCAGTTATTTTAAGGGGAGGATCAGAAAGCTTCCATTCCTCTAATGCTATACATAAATTTTTGGTTCAAGGATTAGAGGCTTCCAATTTACCAAAACACTCTATCCAAATTATACCAACTACAGACCGTGAGGCGGTCGGTCTCCTTTTAGGAGGATTAAATGGAAATATTGATGTTATTGTCCCGCGCGGTGGTAAAAGTCTTGTAGAAAGAGTTCAGAATGAAGCTAAAATACCTGTGTTTGGCCATTTGGAAGGAATATGTCACTTATATGTCGATAAAAGTGCAGATTTGACAAAAGCTAAAGATATTATAATTAATGCAAAAATGAGGAGACCAGGTATTTGTGGTGCTGCCGAGACATTATTAATTGATAAAAATAGTGATAAGTCTTTTCTTCCTTTACTAGTAAATTCATTGAAAGATAGTGGATGTGAGGTAAGAGGATGTGAGGAAACTCTCAAATTAACTGATAATATAATTTCTGCAAATGATGAAGATTGGTCAACTGAATATCTTGAGGCAATTATAAGCGTAAAGATAGTTGATGGCGTAGAGGAGGCAATTTCACATATTGATGAGTATTCAACTAATCACACAGACTCAATAATTACAGAAGATAATGATATTGCAGAAAAATTTATGAGAGAAGTTGATAGTGCGATAGTTATGCATAACACATCTACTCAGTTTGCAGATGGCGGTGAATTTGGTATGGGAGCAGAAATTGGTATTGCAACAGGAAGATTTCATGCCAGAGGGCCAGTAGGTGTAGAACAATTAACTAGTTTTAAATATATAGTTCGTGGTTCAGGCCAAATAAGACCTTAGTGATGATACTCTAGTGAATAATTATATTTTACCAATAAAACCTGGATCACAAATTGGCCTATTTGGAGGCTCTTTTAATCCAGCACATGAATGGCATTTTCAAGTTTCAAAAAATGCTTTAAGTGAACTTAATTTAAATCAAGTTATTTGGTTAGTATCTATGTCCAATCCACTTAAAGAAGATGAAGACATTATGGACTTTCATGACAGATTTATGAGTGCAAGGGATATTGCAAAAAAAAATAATTTCTTTGTTAGTGATTTTGAAAAAGAATATAAGACAAAATACAGTATAGATACTGTTTCAAAAATTATGGAATTATATCCAGATGTAAATTTTGTATGGGTTATGGGCTCTGACTGTGCTGCAGAAATTTCTCAATGGAAGGATTGGGAAAAATTTTTGGATTTAATTCCAATAGCAATTTATCCAAGACCATCCTTTGAGATTGAATCAAATAAGCTAGACTTAATAAAAGAAAGAGCAAAAATAATCGGTAGTAATAATCAGAAAGGTTTTACAAAATTTAAACCACCTGTAATAACATTTATTCCAGGTCCTATGAGTGATATTTCCTCAAGTCAAATTAGAAAGCTAAAAGATGGATAAAACCTTAGATAATATTGTAACTCAATTAGAAGATAATAAAGCCTTAGATATTATTTCGATAGATTTAAAAGGAAAATCAGATATTGCTGATTTTTTAGTTATTGCTACTGGGACATCAAATAGACACGTAGGTTCATTATCAGAAAATCTAATTACTGAACTAAAAAAAGATGGAATAAAAAACATTAAAGCAGAAGGTATTAACAAGAGTGATTGGGTTCTTATTGATAGTGGAGATGTAATTGTACATATTTTTCGAAAAGAAGTTCGTGAGTTCTATAATTTAGAAAAATTATGGCAAACTAATATAGAAACAAACTAAATATACTTATGTTAATAACTATTATTTATATTGGTAGTTCGAATAATTTATTCCAAGATGTTGTTAGAGATTATGAAAAAAGAATCAAAAATCTAGGAAGAAGTATTGGTCTAAAAGAAATTATTTATAAGGAAATTAAAAATTCTAATAAAAAAAATGCTACTGAAAAAAAAGATGAGGAAACTAAAAAATTAATAGGCCAAAAAGAAAAAGAAGCAGTAAACATTCTTCTTGATATAGAGGGCTCAAAATTAAACTCAGTCGAATTTTCAGAGTGCATTCTTGATCAAGCAGATATTAATCAGAATATTAATTTTTTTATTGGTGGATCTGAGGGTATCGATAGAAAATATTCCGGAGATTTTGATAAGATAATTTCATTTGGGGACTTAACATGGCCCCATAAGATGTTTAAAATGATGCTTTTGGAACAGATCTACAGGTCAATAACGATTATTAACAAACACCCCTATCACAAATAATGCTAATAAAAACTTATAATAAATCTATATTTACAATTTTATGTCTAATAATTCTAAATTCCTTATCTCTAGAAGGAAAAACACTAGAGAGAGAGAATGTAGATTTGTTAAATAAAGTTATAGATTTAGTTGATAAAGAATATATCGAGTCAACGGAACAAAGTGAATTAGTTGAGGCTGCAATTAATGGGATGCTCCAATCTTTAGACCCTCATTCAGTTTATTTAACACCAAAAGATTTTGCCAATCTACAAAATGATACAAGTGGAGAATTTGGTGGTATTGGAATAGAGGTTACTATGGAAAATGGCGTAATAAAAGTAATCAGTCCAATTGATGAAACACCGGCACAAAAGGCCGGCATGATTGCAGGGGATTATATTACTCATATCAATAAAGAGCCAATATTTGGTAAAAACCTCAATGATGCAGTTGATCTTATGCGAGGAAAACCTAATACAGAAGTAGCAATAACTGTTGTTCGTAAGGAAAAAGATGATGCTTTTGATATAACAATTATAAGAGATATTATACAAATACCTGGAATTAAAAGTGAAATTAAAGGGAAAAATAATAATATTGGATACATTAGAATTTCTGCATTCAATGAGAGAACATCTGAAAAATTATATAAAGAACTCTATATTCATGAGAACAATAAAAACCCATCTATTAAGGGGTATATTTTAGATCTGAGAAGAAATCCTGGAGGATTACTGAAACAAGCAATTGAAGTAGCTAATATGTTTCTTGATTATGGAGAAATTGTTTCTACAAAAAGACCAAGATTTGAAGAAAAAATTAATTCTTTTGAAGCAAAAAGAGGTGACTTTATAAATCAAAAACCTCTTATTATTTTAGTAAATGGTGGTTCTGCTTCAGCGTCAGAAATTGTAGCTGGCGCTCTTCAAGATCACAATAGAGCAATAATTATTGGAACCAGAACCTTCGGAAAGGGTTCAGTACAAACACTTTATCCTATAAATAAAAATAATCTTTATTTCCCAAATTCTAAAAATCTTGGAGCCTTAAAATTAACAACTGCTGAATATTTTACTCCTAGAGGAAGATCTATTCAGGCGGAAGGAATTGAACCTGATTTTGTAATAAAGCAAGAACCTACAAAGGAAAATAATCCCGAAATATATGAAGTAGGGGAAACACAATTAAATGAATTTATAAAAAAGGATTCAAACGACAAATCTGAATCAGGATCATCCGCATATATACCTTTAGATAGCAGTGAGGACACCCAACTGAATTTAGCGGTAGAAATAATGAATGATCTATTATTAAAGATTTAAATTATCGAGAATAAAATGAATAAAAATTTGGGATTAAGAAAGGCTGTTGGAATTATTTTAGCTAGAGATGACGGAAAAATTTGGACAGGCAAACGTAAAATTGGCATTGGAGTGAGGCCTAACGAGAAAAACTTATGGCAAATGCCACAAGGGGGTATAGATATTGGTGAAAGTCCTGAAAATGCAGCATATCGTGAATTAGAAGAAGAAACTGGTACAACTTCAGCAGAGATTATTTTTACTTTAGATGAGTGGCTAGAATATAATTTACCTTCTGAACTAATTGGGAAAGCCTTAGGAGGAAAATTCAAAGGACAAAAACAAAAATGGTTCCTTATGATCTTTAAAGGTGATGATAGTGATTTTAACCTAAACAGTCATATAGCTGAATTTGATGAGTGGGCATGGAGAGATATAGAAGAAATGCCTGATCTAGTTGTAGATTTTAAAAAAGAATTATATTTAAAACTTATAGAAAAATTTTCACCTATAAAAGATAAAATTAAGAGTAATTAGCTTCAAGTATTTCTTTTTTGATTAATAAATCCTCTTTTTCTCTATCATCTTCACTTTTTTCAATATCTTTTGCTATATCATTAATAATCTTATCAAAATCTTCCTTAGATGATTTAACTAAGTCAAATGACCTCTCTGCTAATAAAGTAACTTGATCAAGTGCAATATCAGCAAATCCTCCATCGATAAGAAATTTTAAATTTTCTGAATCTGTTAGCTTAATTTCAACAACACCAACTCTTAAAGCTGTCATAAAAGGGGCATGCTGAGGAAGGATTTCAGCATCACCTTCTTTAGCAGGAATTAAAATACCATCCACTTCCCCTGAAAAAATTGATGACATTGGTGAAACAAAATCGAAATTTAGTTTTGAGGACATAATTATTCTTCCTTAGCTAATTCTTCGCCTTTTTTTATAGCATCCTCAATTGTACCTACCATATAAAATGCCGCTTCAGGCAAGTGATCATAATCACCATTGCATAAACCTTTAAAGCCCTTAATGGTGTCATTTATATCAACTAAAATTCCTGGAGAACCAGTAAATACTTCAGCAACATGGAAAGGTTGGGAGAAGAATCTTTCAATTTTTCTTGCTCTTGCGACGGTTAATTTATCTTCCTCGCTTAACTCATCCATACCTAGAATAGCAATAATGTCTTGGAGAGATTTATATTTTTGAAGAATTTCTTGTACTTCTCTTGCAACATTATAGTGTTCTTCACCAACTATATCGGCCTCAAGAATCCTACTATTGGAATCAAGCGGATCAACAGCTGGATAAATACCTTTTTCTGATATAGCTCTTGATAAAACAGTAGTAGCATCTAAATGTGCAAAAGATGTTGCAGGAGCAGGATCAGTCAAGTCATCAGCAGGCACATAAATTGCCTGTACAGAAGTGATGGATCCTTTATTAGTAGATGTAATCCTTTCTTGAAGATTTCCCATATCAATTGCCAAAGTTGGTTGGTAACCAACAGCTGAAGGGATTCTTCCTAAAAGAGCACTAACTTCTGAACCTGCTTGAGTAAATCTAAAGATATTATCAACAAAGAAAAGAACATCTTGACCCTCTTCTCTAAAATGCTCAGCTACAGAAAGTCCGGAAAGAGCAACTCTTGCACGTGCTCCTGGAGGCTCATTCATCTGACCATAAACAAGTGAACACTTAGATCCATCTCCTCCACCTTCTTTATTAACCCCAGACTCAATCATTTCCCAATACAGATCATTACCTTCACGGGTTCTTTCGCCTACACCAGCAAAAACTGAATAACCGCCATGAGCTTTAGCAATATTATTAATCAATTCCATAATTAGCACTGTTTTACCAACTCCAGCGCCTCCAAATAAACCAATTTTTCCACCTTTAGAATAAGGACATAGTAAATCAACAACTTTAATACCTGTTACCAAAATCTCTTTCTCAGTTGATTGATCAACAAATTCAGGGGCATTTTGATGAATGGGTCTTTTTTGAGTTGCTTTTAGTTCTCCCTTTTGATCGACAGGTTCACCAACAACATTAATTATTCTACCTAATGTTTCCTCTCCTACAGGAACTGATATTGGCGCACCAGTACTCTCAACAGACTGTCCTCTTTTAAGACCCTCTGTAGTATCCATAGCAATTGTTCTTACTGAATTCTCTCCAAGATGCTGCGCAACTTCAAGAACTAATTTTTTTCCATCCTGCTCTATTTCTAAAGCATCTAATATAGCGGGAAGATGATCATTAAATTTAACATCAACAACAGCTCCCATTATTTGGACAACTTTTCCTTGATTAATTTCACTCATAATTTAACCTCTTTTAATTATAGTGCCTCAGCACCTGAAATAATTTCTATCAATTCTGATGTGATGGATGCCTGACGCGATCTATTATATGTAATAGTTAGGTCATCAATCATATCTGAAGCATTCCTTGTTGCATTATCCATAGCAGTAAGTCTTGCTCCAAATTCACTAGCAACATTTTCTAGTAAAGCTCTTAAAATTTGGACCGATAAATTCTTTGGTAAAAGTTCTTTAAGTATATCTTCCTCATCAGGTTCATATTCATAGCAGATATTCTCAATATCTTTTTCTTCATTAACTTCCGATTCAATATCAAAAGGAATTAATTTTTGACAGACAGGAACTTGGCTTAACACTGATTCAAATTTTGCAAAATATAAGCTGCAAATATCAAATTTTCCTTCTTCAAATAGTGACAGAATATTTTCTGCAACTTTCTCCGCTTCGATAAACCCAAGATCTTTAACTTCAGAGAAATCATAAATATCAATTATCTCTTGTCCAAAATCTCTTTGGAGTAATTCTTTTCCTTTTTTTCCTATAATAATCAGTTTTACTTCTTTTCCCTCTTCCTTTAATTGCAAAATATGTTCTTTGGCTAACTTCACGATAGATGTATTAAATCCACCACATAAGCCTCTTTCAGAAGTGGCAATAATAAGTAAATGACTTTTATCATTACCATTACCTGCTAAGAGTTCTGGAGCATTATCTTGTCCAGAAAAAGACGCAGATAAATTCTTTAGAATATCACCAAGTTTATCAGAATAAGGTCTAGCAGTTTCAACATTTTCTTGCGCTCTTCTCAATTTAGAAGCTGCAACCATTTGCATAGCCTTAGTAATCTTCTGAGTAGAAGATACGCTAGAAATTCTGTTCCTTAATTCTTTTAAATTTGCCAATTCAATCTCTCACTTATTAATTAAAACTTGCAGTAAATTCTTCAACGGCACTTTTAAGGGTAGCTTCAGTTTCTTCATCAAGACTCTTAGTTGATGTAATAGTTTCTAATATCTGTATGTAATTATTTCTTATGTGATTAAGAAGTCCTTCTTCAAAATCTCCAATTTGGTTTACGGCAATATCATCCATATATCCATTTACGCCGGCAAATAGAAGAACAACCTGTTCATTTGTAGATATTGGTGAAAATTGTTTTTGTTTAAGAAGCTCAGTTAATCTCTCACCTCTAGCTAGGAGGTTTTGAGTAGAGGCATCTAGATCAGATCCAAACTGTGCAAAGGCAGCCATCTCTCTATATTGTGCTAATTCACCTTTAATCGATCCAGCAACTTGTTTCATTGCTTTTATTTGTGCAGATGAACCAACTCTAGAAACTGAAAGACCAACATTAACAGCAGGTCTAATTCCTTGGAAAAAAAGATCAGTCTCTAAGAAGATTTGACCATCAGTAATTGAGATCACATTTGTTGGAATATATGCAGAAAGGTCATTTGCTTGTGTTTCAATTATAGGTAGGGCTGTTAAAGAACCCCCTCCATTATCTTCATTCAATTTAGCTGCTCTTTCTAGTAATCTTGAATGTAGATAAAAAACATCGCCTGGATAAGCTTCTCGCCCAGGAGGCCTTCTTAATAAGAGAGACATCTGTCTATAAGCAACAGCCTGTTTTGATAAATCATCATATACAACTAGAGCGTGCATTGAGTTATCTCTGAAGTATTCACCCATAGTACAACCTGTAAATGGTGCTAAATATTGCAAAGGAGCAGGTTCAGATGCAGTAGCTGCTACTACAATTGAATATTCCATTGCTCCATTCTCTTCTAATGTTTTTACTAATTGTGCAACTGAAGATCTTTTTTGGCCAATCGCAACATATATACAATATAATTTTTCAGATTCATTATCGGATTTATTAACTTCTTTCTGATTCAAAATTGCATCAACTGCAATAGCCGTTTTACCTGTTTGTCTGTCACCAATAATGAGCTCTCTTTGACCTCTTCCAATTGGTATCAATGAATCAATTGCTTTTAATCCTGTTTGCATTGGTTCATTAACAGATTTTCTAGGAATAATACCTGGAGCCTTAATATCGACTCTTTTACTTTCAGATGAATTAATTGGGCCCTTCCCATCAATTGGGTTACCTAGCGCATCAACGACTCTGCCTAATAGCTCTTTTCCAATAGGTACTTCAACAATTGCACCTGTTCTTTTTACTGTATCACCTTCCTTAATATCAGTATCATCACCAAAAATAACGACACCAACATTATCTTCTTCAAGATTCAGTGCCATACCTTTGATTTCACCAGGAAATTCGACCATCTCACCAGCTTCAATATTATCCAATCCATAAACCCTTGCAATGCCATCGCCAACTGACAATACCTGCCCTATCTCAGATACTTCAGCATCTTTGCCAAAATCCTTAATTTTTTTCTTTAAAATAGCGGATATTTCTGCTGGTTGAATTTCCATGATTAAACCTCACTCATATTTGATTGCATTAATTTAAGTCTTGTTAATAAGGATGAATCTATCATCTTACTTCCTATTTTTACTATAAGTCCTCCCAAAATCTTCTCATCTATCTCTAGATCTATATCAATTTCTTGAGAATAATTATCTGCTAATACTTTCTTTATATTATTCATTTGATTCTTATCTAATTCAGAACTTGCAATAACTGTTGCTGTCATTTTACCTTTTAAATTATTCAAAAGCTCTTTAAAGGAAATGATCATATCAGGTAAAACAAATAATCTTCTATTTTGACATAAAACCCCAATAAAGTTTGTTAATAATTCTGATGTATTGAGTATTTCTAATACTGACTGCATTGCAGAAAATTGTTCTTGGGCGTTATAAATTGGACTTTGAATTATCTTTGACATCTCTTCACTCTGAGAGATTGCACTGCCAATAGTTGATAGTTCATCATTAATTTTATCTAGTTCATTCAAATCATAATCTTCTTGAATAAGCTCAAAAAGGGCAAAAGCGTATCTTCCTGATATTCCTGATGTGTGATCTTGACTTGATTGACTCATGTGTAAAATTCCAATTACTGTAAGTTATTGATTTAAATAGATATTATTATTTAAGAACTCCCAGATAATTTTAAAAATAATTCTATGTTTCTCGTAACATAAGCGTACCTTGCATGCAATATCTGAAAACAGATTCTTTATAAAAAATTATAAGGATCTATATCAACTGAAAGCCTTATTGAATTAGGTTTTTTAATTCCCGAAATCCAGTTTTCAATAAATTTCTGAATATCTAATGTCTTATTAGCTTTAATTAAAAACTTATAACGATACCTGTTTCTAATTTTTGTTATGGGGGCTGGGGCTGGACCAAAAACTTTAATCCTATCTGATTTAGGAATTAATGATTTAAGGTAGTTATTAAAATTTACTAATCTTTCTTCACTTGTATCGGTAACAGTAATATTTGCTAACCTACCATATGGTGGTAATTCAGATCTTTCCCGCATAAATAATTCAGCTTCTGTAAATTCATCTCTACTATTATTCACTAATGAATGTATTACTGGATGATGAGGATAATAGGTTTGAATAAAAGCTTTCCCTTCTTTTTCGTCTCTTCCTGATCTCCCTGAAACTTGCTGAAGGAGTTGAAAAGTATGTTCTGAAGCTCTTAAATCACTACTTGCAAGACCTATATCGGCATCAATAACTCCAACTAATGTCAGATTAGGCAAATGATATCCTTTTGAAATAATTTGAGTTCCAATAATAATATCTATCTCACCATTACTCAATGATTCCATTGTTTTGAGAAAATCTTTAGAATTATCTGACGAAATAGAGCTTACAGATTTATCCGGGAATATTTTATTTGTTTCTTCTAATAATCTCTCTATACCAGGACCATATTGTAAAAAAGAATTTTCAGTTTTACAGCTTTTACATTTATCTAAAAAGACTTCTGTATAACCACATTGATGACAAAGTAATTTGTTTTTAGTCTTGTGATGTACCAAATAAGAATCACATTTTGAGCAACCGATTTTATCTCCGCAACTTTTACATACTGTTAAAGGTGCATAACCTCTTCTATTTATAAATAAGAGAACCTGCTCTCCAGACTCAAGTGTTTCAAGCATTGCTGATTTTAATGAAGGAGAAATCCAAGAGTCTTTTTCCATTTTCTCTTTTCTCATATCTATTGTCTTAATATATGGCATCCCAGCTGATCCAATTCTATTAGGTAAATTGAGATGATAGTATTTTTTTTCTTTTGCATTAAACAATGACTCTAATGATGGAGTAGCTGATACAAGCACAGTTGTTGAGTTTTCAAATGAACCTCTGGCAATTGCCATATCTCTTGCATTATAAATAATCTGATCTTGCTGCTTGTAACTAATATCATGCTCTTCATCGACAATAATTAGATCAAGATTTTTAAATGGAAGAAATAGTGATGATCTAGCTCCTATAACTAATTGAGCTTTACCATTATAGATATCCTTCCATATCTTCTTTTTTTTTGCGACTTTAGTTTCAGAATGCCAAACATATGGTTCAAATCCAAATCTTTCAGTGACTCTTTCAACTAATGAATCCACTAAGGAAATTTCGGGCAAAAGTATTAGTACTTGATTACCCTTTTTTACAACCTCATTAACTGCCTCAAAATAAACTTCCGTTTTTCCTGATCCAGTCACACCGTCTATCAAAAAACGTTCAAATGTATTTTTTTTTACAGAATTCTTAAGTATGTTTGCGGCATTTTGTTGAAGTTCAGTTAATTTCAGTGATGATTCAGAAGGAATATTTGTATTAATCCCTAAATCACTTTTCTCACTGATTTCTTCTATTGATTTATCTTGAGGGATAACCAACTTAAATAATTTACTAATAGGAACTAAATTATATTTATAAAAAAAATCTAAAAAGGAGATTAATTTTTTTTCTAACTTAATTTCATTAAATACTTTTTTTACCTTTTTTAACTTTTCAAATGGAATATCCTCAGAACTATCATACCAAACTATCCCTTTCATTT
The DNA here is from genome assembly GCA_003212795.1 of OCS116 cluster bacterium AG-435-F03. Lineage (GTDB taxonomy): Bacteria > Pseudomonadota > Alphaproteobacteria > MED-G09 > MED-G09 > AG-430-B22. The sequence continues at coordinate 198,281 of QCOV01000003.1, forward strand.
CCTTATTTCTAAAAGGCACTGATACCAAAGTACCTAACTCTAATGAACTTGGACTCAAATAGTCATATGTGCTGTTGGTGTTAGATGGAAGTAATACAGAAACTTTTTTCATTTTAATCATTAGCAATATCAGATTATATTGTATTAATAAAAGAATATGGAATTAAATTTAGATATATAAACAGGATAGCAAATGAAATTTTTTATAGATAGTGCTGATATTGAAGCCATTACAGAATTTACGAAATCAGGAATGGTAGATGGGGTAACTACTAATCCTTCTATAATTGCAAAATCAGGTAGAGATTTTAAAGATGTAATCAAAGAAATTTGTTCTATAACATCAGGGCCAGTTAGTGCTGAAGTTACGGCAACAAATGCCGAAGGAATGATTGAGGAAGGATTAGTACTTAGTAAAATAGCAAAGAATGTAGCGATAAAAGTTCCTCTAACATGGGCCGGTTTAGAAGCATGTAAAGCATTATCAGATAAAAAAATTATGATAAATGTTACCTTATGTTTTTCTGCTACACAGGCTTTATTGGCTGCAAAAGCTGGTGCAACATTCATATCTCCGTTCATAGGAAGACTGGATGATATTGGAGAAGATGGCATGGACCTTATCCGCGATATTAAAACTATTTATGATAATTACCCCATGCTAAAAACAGAAATTCTTGCGGCATCAGTAAGAAATATAGAACATGTTAAAAAAGCTGCGCTTTATGGAGCAGATATTGCTACCCTCCCTCCACAAGTTGTATCAGAATTAGCGAATCATCCGTTAACAGACAAAGGATTAAAAGCTTTTCTTGATGATTGGAATGATAGTGGTCAAAAAATTCTCTGAGATGAAAAAAGAGAGTGAAAAACTTAATTATCCAAAAACGCTAAATTTTTCATATGTAGATAAAGATCTTGAGTTAGTAACAAGAGATTATATTAAGAGCCTTATATTACAAAATAAAAGTCAACTTACTATCAATGAGTATAGCAGAACAATCTTTCATTTTCTTAACTTCTGCTATTTATATACTGGCAACAATATTTCACTTAAAGATTTAGAAAATTTTCTGGATACTGATTTTTTAGCATACCAAAGTTTCTATTTAGGAAAATCAAAGAAATATGAAACCTTGAAAGAGGAAATGATTAATAATTATTTTACCTTTGAAGATAAAGAGCCGAAAGATATTTCAATTGGCCATAAAGATTTTTTTTCAAATAAAGATAATGTAGACCTTATTAATGATATTGAAAAAAAATTCCGAGGTGAGATATTCTCTGGTAAAGAAATTTTAAAAAAATACGGTGATATTTCAAGAAAGATTGAAATTCTATGTTTAAATGGATGTATAAAGAAATATAAAGAAAAAGAAAAAAGTAAAAGAAGTCTTGCAAGATGCCAATCAGTACTCCGAAACTATTTTAGATTTCTCTCTGAAAGAAATAATTGGAAAAACCACTCATTTAATAAAATATCAACTACTAAGTATGATAAGAGAATCTCTAACAAGACTTTTAAAGAAGAGGATTTAATTAATTTTCTTAAATTTATTGATCCTGATCAATCCAAAAGTGATAGAGATTGGAATTCCTGGCAACATAGAAGGGATATAGCGGTAATATACTTTATTTATTCAACAGGTTTAAGGGTATCAGAGGTTTTACAATTTAAATTTTCTGATACACCATTTAATGATCAGATAAAAGTTATTGGTAAAGGAAAAAAAGAGCGCTACATACCAATTCTTCCAATCATTAAAGAAAAAGTATCCAAATATATTGAAGCTCTTAGAGCTTCAACAAATATCGAGATCGTTAATAATGATCCTTTGTTTATGAAAATTACTTCACAAGATAAATCAGGACTAACAGCGAGAGATATTCAACGAAGCATGAAAAAATTGATAAAGATTTATCCAGGTAAAATTCCTTCTGAAGCTACACCACATTCATTAAGACATAGTTTTGCATCACATTTACTACAAAATGGAATTAACATCAGAAAAATACAAAAATTACTTGGGCATGAATCAATTGATACAACTCAAATATATACAAAATTAGATGATGACTATCTCAAACAGGAATATGATAAAATTCAAAATTAAACTTGTTACATATGCAATGCTCTACCATCTACAGATAATGCGGCCTCTTTTATGGCTTCTGAAAGAGTAGGATGGGCATGACATATTCTGGCAAGGTCCTCTGATGTAGCCTCAAATTCCATAGCTACTGCAGCCTCACCAATCATATTACCTGCTTGGTCACCAATTATGTGAACACCTAAAATTTGATCCGTGTCTGTCGATGATAAAATTTTAACAAATCCTTCGGTTGTATTATTAACTTTTGCTCTTCCATTGGCCATAAAAGGAAATTTTCCAATAGAATAGTCGATCGATTTCTCTTTGAGCTGTTCCTCTGTCATACCAACTGATGCAACCTCTGGATTTGTATAAATCACGCTTGGAATTATATCATAATTAACATGACCTGGCTTACCTGCGATAAGCTCAGCTACAGCAATTCCTTCCTCTTCGGCTTTATGAGCAAGCATCGGTCCTTCGACGACATCACCAATGGCCCAAATACCGTCCAAATTTGTTCTTAAATGAGAGTCAGTTTTGATAAATCCATTTTCAGTTTTTTCAATATCAATTCCATCACTAAATAAATTTTCTATATATGGCTTCCTACCGGTAGAAACCAAAACATAATCAGCCTCAATATTTTCTTCCTCATTATTTTCTCTATTTTTTACTGCAATAGAGACATTTGAACCAGTTTCAGTCACAGATACTACTTGTGAATTTAAAGAAAAACTTAATCCTTGCTTTGCTAATATTTTTTGTAAAGCTGCTGAAACTTCATTATCCATTCCAGGAGTAATTCTATCTAAATATTCTATAACTGTAACTTCAGACCCTAATCTTGACCAAACAGAGCCTAATTCAAGACCGATATACCCACCTCCAACAACAACTAGCCTATTAGGTACTTCACTTAATGAAAGCGCTTCAGTAGATGAAATAATTTTATTACCAGTAATTTCTACACCAGGTATTGATGTTGGAATTGATCCAGTAGCAATAACAATATTTTTAGCTTCAATCTCTTTATTATCGCCATCATTCAAATTAATTGAAATTTTATTATTTTCGATAATCTGCGCCTCGCCATAAATATTTTCAATCTTATTTTTTTTAAAGAGAAAATCTATTCCTTTAACATTTCCTTGAACACCTTCTTCCTTGTAAGTCATCATTGAACTTAAGTTTAAAGAAATATTATCAGCTTCAATCCCCATAGAGGAAAATTTACTCTTTTCTATAAATAACTCAGATGCATGAAGTAAAGCTTTAGATGGAATGCAACCAACATTTAAGCAGGTTCCTCCGTGGCTTCCTCTTTTATCAATACATATTACACTTAAACCAAGTTGTGCAGCCCTTATAGCACAAACATAACCACCTGGTCCTGAACCAATAACTGCAATATCATAACTATCTGTCATATTATTTTCCTAATACATTTAATAAAGTTTTACCTAATCCTGCTGGTGAATTTGAAATTACAACTCCTGCATCTTTCAGGGCTTCAATCTTATCATCAGCTCCTCCTTTACCGCCAGAAATAATTGCACCAGCATGACCCATTCTTCTTCCGGGCGGTGCAGTTAAGCCTGCTATAAAGCCAACAATAGGTTTCTTTATTTTTGAATTTTTTAAAAACTCAGCAGCTTCTTCCTCAGCTGTACCTCCTATTTCACCAATCATAATAATTGACTCTGTTTCATTATCTGAAAGAAATAAGTCTAAGCAATCAATAAAATTGGTGCCATTAACAGGATCACCGCCGATACCAATACAAGTTGATTGACCTAAACCACATGCAGTAGTTTGACCAACAGCTTCATAAGTTAATGTACCTGAGCGAGAGACAATACCAACTGTGCCTTTTTGATGGATATGACCCGGCATAATGCCAATCTTACACTGATCAGGTGTAATAATACCTGGGCAATTAGGTCCAATAAGTCTTGATTTTGAATTAGATAAAGCTTTTTTTACTTTAACCATATCAGAAACAGGAATTCCTTCAGTAATACATACGACAAGATCTATTTCCGCATCAACAGCCTCGAGAATAGCAGCGCCCGCAAAAGGAGGAGGAACATAAATAACTGATGCATTTGCTCCGGTTTCTGAAACTGCATCTTTAACATTATCAAATACTGGTAGATCAAGGTGTTTACTTCCTCCAGCCCCAGGTTTAACACCGCCTACCATTTTAGTCCCATATTCGATGGCCTGCTGTGAATGAAAAGTTCCCTGAGAACCTGTTATACCCTGACAAATAACTTTGGTATTTTTATCTATTAAAACTGACATAATATTTTCCTATATAGCTTCTGTTATCTTTTTCGATGCATCATCAAGATCTGAAGCACTAATAATTGATAAATCAGAATCTTCGATAATCTTTTTTCCAAGGTCTACATTTGTTCCCTCAAGCCTAACTACTAATGGTACTGAAATATTAACTTCATTAGCTGCACTAATAATACCCTCAGCGACAACATCACATCTCATAATGCCACCAAAAATATTAACTAGAATTCCTTCAACATTCTTATCTGATAGGATAATTTTAAAAGCTTCGGTTACTAATTCTTTTGTCGCGGCACCCCCTACATCTAAAAAGTTTGCAGGTTCCGCTCCATAAAGTTTAATGATGTCCATTGTTGCCATGGCTAAACCTGCGCCATTAACAAGACATCCTATATTACCATCAAGTTTAATATAACTAAGACCAAATTCTGAAGCTTTTAATTCAGCCTCGTCTTCTTCCGAAGGATCAATCAATTCTTGGTATTCAGGGTGTCTAAACAATGCATTAGAGTCAAAATTAACCTTTGCATCTAAACAAATTATATTATTCTCTCCTGTAATAACTAAAGGATTTATTTCAAGAAGACTCATATCACTCTCAACAAAAGCAGTGTAAAGGCTTCTAAATAAATCTGATCCTTGTGCTTTTAAATCACCATCTAAATTCAAAGCTGAAGATAAATTTTCTACATCATCATCAGTAACACCGGCATCTGGATCAATAGAAACTGTAGTTATTTTCTCAGGGGTTTCTTCTGCAACCTCTTCTATATTAACTCCCCCTTCAGTTGATACAATGAAACTAACTTGAGATGACTGCCTATCTACCAAAAGAGATAAATACAATTCATCTGAAATATTTGATCCTTCTTCTATATAAACTCTTCTAACTTTTTTTCCTTCAGGTCCAGTTTGATGAGTAATCAACTGCATCCCCATTATTTCATCAACTAGAGTTTCAACCTCTTCTAAGGATTTCGCAATTTTAACTCCTCCGCCTTTACCTCTTCCACCAGCATGAATTTGTGCTTTCACAACCCAAAGATTATCAGATACATTTTTGGCTGCTTCCAAAATATTATCTTTAGAGAGGAGAATCTCACCTTTAGGTACTGGGACATTAAAATTTTTTAAAATTGCTTTTGCTTGATACTCATGAATATTCATTTCTCAACCTATTAAAATTTATTTATTTTTTGGAATTCTTTTTTCTACTTACTAATCTCTTATCAATCTTTGAACATGCTCTCATCAATGATTTAACAGAAGCAATAGAATCTTTAAACATTTTAGTTTCTCTAGAGTTAAGAGAGATTTCTAATATTTTTTCTACACCTTTTTTTCCAATTACAACAGGTACACCAACATACATATCTTTAATTTTATATTCACCTGATAAATGAGCTGCACATGGTAGAACTCTCTTTTTATCTTTTAAATATGAGTCCGCCATTTCAATGGCAGATGCTGCAGGGGCATAGAAAGCAGAACCTGTCTTTAAAAGACCAACTATCTCTGCTCCACCATCTCTTGTCCTTTGAATAATCTCTTTTAATCTTTCTTGGGTTGTCCATCCCATTTTGACTAAATCAGGTAATGGAATTCCTGAAACAGTTGAATACCGCTCTAAAGGAACCATAGAATCTCCATGGCCGCCAAGAACAAACGCTGTAATATCTTCAACAGACACATTAAATTCTTGTGATAAGAAATATCTAAATCTAGCGCTGTCTAAAACACCAGCCATTCCAACTATCATATTAGGTTTAACTCCAGAAAACTTTTGAAGAGCCCATACCATAGCGTCTAGAGGATTCGTTATGCAAATAACAAATGCTTTCGGGCAATATTTTTTTATACCCGCACCAACATCTGACATAACTTTCAAATTAATGGATAATAAATCATCTCGACTCATGCCAGGTTTCCTTGGAACTCCTGCAGTAACAATAACTACATCTGAATCTTTAATTGCTGAGTAATTATTGGATCCTTTTAGATCAACATTGTAAGAACTTACTGGTGCCGCTTCCGCTAAATCAAGTGCCTTGCCTTGAGGGATACCTTTTACAATATCAAATATTACCACATCTCCAAGCTCCTTTAAGCCAGCAAGATGCGCTAATGTGCCTCCTATTTGGCCTCCTCCAATTAGAGCAATTTTATTTCTCTTCATGTTTTTCCTCTTAAAAATTCATATATTGTATAAACTATTCTTTTAATAAAAGATCAATCAATTCTTGAAGAATCTACATAGTCTTCAGATCTCATTTCGTGTAACCTGGAAACACACCTTTTGAACTCTATTTCTAGCTCTTTGCCAGAATATATTTCTTCAGGTTCACCATCTGCAGAAACTATTGTCATTTTATGATTATCATATAATGCATCTATCAATAAAATTAATCGTTTTGTTTGATTCCTTTTATCAGAAGACAATTTAGGAATATTTCTTATGAACACTATTTCAAATTCTCTGGCAATTGCTAAATAATCCTCTGAGCCTAAAGGATTATTACAAAGTTCATCAAAATCAAAACTTGCACAACCCATAGCATGTTTATCGACATTAATTTTTCTACCTTTAACTAATAATTCTCGCCTCTCTATGGAAGATCCATTGGATAATTTATCAAATAATTTTTCAACTTCTTCATTAGTTTCATGACTTAATTTTGAAAAATATGTATTAACATTCTGCAGTTTATCTCTTCTGTAATCTTTCTTCGTGGATAATTCTAAATTCAAAAAATTATTTTCGATTAATTTAATAAAAGGAATAAATCTATCTCTTTGAAGGCCATCTTTATATAAATCTTTAGGTATTATATTTGATGTAACAAAAATGAATGTTCCATTTTCAAGCATCAAATTAAATAATTTATATAAGATAGAGGCATCCGCAATATCATTTACTTGGAATTCATCAAAACATAGAAAATCAACTTCATTAGATATTTCCTTAGCAACTATATTAAGGGGGTCTTTTATATTTGTGTTCTTTCTAATTTCATGAAGCCTGTTGTGTATGTCTATCATAAATTCTTGAAAGTGAATTCTTTGCTTCCCCTTAATATTTGAAATAGAAAAACACATATCCATGATCATAGTCTTTCCTGACCCCGCTTTACCCCATAAATAAATACCTTTGCTAATACTTCTTCTTTGATAAAAGAGACTAATTATTCTTTCTTTTATGCCAAAATTTTTTGGAATAATATCTTTGATCTTAGAAACAATTTCTAACTGTTTTTCATCAAAGATGATTAAATCTTTACGAAGATAATCTTTATATAATGATGATATGGATTTCATAAACACCTCAAGAGGCATTTAATATAATTATTTTCTTGAAGCCAATTCTTTTTTTATACCTGCGATAGCTTTTGCTGGGGATAACCCTTTAGGGCATGCTTTTGAACAATTCATTATTGTCCTACAACTATATACTTTAAATTCATCATCAAGTTGGTCTAGTCGCTTTTGTTTTTCCTCATCTCTACTATCACTAATCCACCTATATGCCTGTAAAAGGGCTGCGGGACCAAGATATTTGTCAGAATTCCACCAATAACTTGGGCAAGATGTTGAGCAACAGGCGCACATAATACATTCATATAATCCATCAATTTTCTCTCTTTCTTCCTTAGATTGAGAGAATTCAGCTTCTGTAGACTTACCATTGGTTTTCAGCCAGGGTTGTATCTTTTTATGTTGATCATAAAAATTTGTCAGATCTGGAACTAAATCCTTGACTACTGGTTGATGTGGAAGAGGATTAATGCCTACCTCTTTCTTTGTATCTTCTATGGCCATTGTGCAAGCTAAAGTGTTGACGCCATCAATATTCATAGCGCAAGATCCACAGATTCCTTCCCGACATGACCTTCTAAAAGTAAGTGTTGAATCTATTTCATCTTTAATTTTAATAAGAGCATCCAAAACCATAGGCCCACATTTATCGAGATCAATCTCATATAAATCATATCTTGGATTATCATTTTTCTCAGGATCCCAACGATATACTTTGAATGATTTTTTATTTTTACTACCCGAATCAAGAGGATATTTTTTTCCATCTTTAACTTTTGAATTCTTAGGTAATACTAATTCGGCCATCTAATACACTCTTTCTTTTGGTGGAATATATGCTACATCGTTAGTAAGGGTTCTTTCATGAACTCTTCGGTAATCGATGCTTACTTCACCATCATCAGTTATCCAAGCTAAAGTATGCTTCATCCAATTTTCATCATCTCTATCTGGAAAATCTTCTCTAGCATGACTACCTCGGCTTTCTACTCTTTGTTCTGCACCTGCCATTGTCACCATTGCTTGACTCATCATGTTATCAAGTTCCAAGGCTTCAATTAAATCAGTATTCCAAATCAAAGATCTATCACTTATACCAATATTTGTAAGATCATTATATACTTTAGTAATTAATTCTCTTCCTTCCTCTAAAACATCTTGAGTTCTAAAAACTGCACAATTATTTTGCATGGTCTTTTGCATACTTAGTCTTAATTCTGATGTAGGAACTTCACCAGTTGCATTTCTAAATTTATCCAGTCTTTCTATAGAGTTTTGTCCTGCATCTTTTGGTAATTCTTCAGCGATTTTTCCTGGTTTAACAGTTTCTGAACAACGAAGTGCTGCAGCTCTGCCAAAGACCACTAAATCTATAAGTGAATTTGATCCAAGTCTATTTGCACCATGAACAGAAGCACACGCAGCTTCACCTATAGCCATGAGACCTGGGACAATATTGTCTTCATCATCTTCAGTTGGATTAAGGACTTCACCCATATAATTTGTTGGAATGCCGCCCATATTATAATGGACAGTAGGAAGAACTGGTATTGGCTCTCTTGTAACATCAACACCAGCAAATATTTTTGCTGATTCAGAAATTCCTGGAAGTCTTTCGGCTAGAATATCTGCATCTATATGATCAAGATGTAAGAAAATATGATCTTTCTCTTCTCCAACTCCTCTTCCCTCACGTATTTCAATCGTCATTGCTCTTGAAACCACATCTCTTGAAGCAAGATCTTTAGTTTTAGGTGCATATCTCTCCATAAAGCGCTCACCTTCTGAATTAACTAAGTAACCTCCTTCACCTCTACAACCTTCTGTAATTAAACATCCGGCACCATAAATGCCAGTTGGATGGAATTGAACAAATTCCATATCTTGTAAAGGTAGACCTGCCCTTAAAACCATAGCAGATCCATCTCCTGTACAAGTGTGGGCTGATGTTGCAGAAAAATAAGCTCTTCCATATCCACCAGTTGCTAAAATTGTCTGTGAAGAATGAAACCTATGCAATTCTCCAGTTTCCATGCAAAGGGCTACAACGCCAACACATTTTCCACTATCTGTCATAATTAAATCTATAGCAAAATACTCTATGAAAAAATCTGCTGAATTGCTTATCGATTTACCATAAAGTGTATGAAGAATTGCGTGGCCAGTTCTATCCGCTGCAGCACATGTTCTTTGAGCTGGCGGTCCTTCACCATATTCAGTTGTCATTCCGCCGAAAGGCCTTTGATATATCTTCCCCTCCTCGGTTCTGGAAAAAGGAACACCAAAATGTTCTAATTCATATACAGCTTCAGGAGAATTCTTACATAAATATTCAATAGCGTCTTGGTCGCCTAACCAATCAGCACCTTTAACAGTATCATACATATGCCAACGCCAATTATCTTCACCCATATTACCTAGGGCTGCTGAAATACCACCTTGTGCAGCAACAGTATGGCTCCTAGTTGGGAAAACTTTTGAAATACACGCGGTTTTTAATCCGGACTCGGCACAACCTAAAGTTGCTCTAAGGCCTGCACCACCAGCGCCAACTACTACTACATCATATTCATGATCTATAAATTTATATTCTTTTGTACTCATAATTAAAACATACCCAAAATAATTAGAGCAATCGTTGAAAGCAATGCGACAAGATATACATAAATATTATTCATTAAACTAAGGAAAGATTTTAAACCGCCATCAAAATAATCATCTAACATATGACCAACCCCTATCTTCATATGATATGAAAGAGAGAGAATATAAATTATCATTGGTATCCATACAATTTCTTGAGAGAGTAAACCTTTTATTGCTATGTAACCCTCATCGTAAACCTTTAAAAAAATTATAAAAGCAGGGATTCCAACTATTAGGTTAACTATTGCAGTTAATCTCTGGGCTATAAAATGCTTTGTTCCTATGGATTTGTTACTCAAGTCAATTATCCTTAATCAAGTTAGAAGAAATATTAATATGGTGAACAAAAGAGATAAAACAAGTGTCATATATGATAAGAAATCAACACTCTTCAAACTAAAGCCCAGACCTAAATCCCAAATAAAATGTCTAATTCCTCCAAATAGGTGATGAAAAAAAGCCCAAGTTACAACAAAGAATATAATCTGAACAATTTGCATTGATAATATAACATTAAATTTTTGATAACTTTCGGGGCCAAGTATAAGAGCAATAAACCAGAAAATTAAAAAACTTACACCAAAATATAACCCCAATCCCGTCAACCTATGCATAACAGACATAATCATTGATATAGTAGGCCTATATATCTGCAAATGAGGTGAAAGGGGACGTTGATCAGGGCTTTTTTCAATATTATTCATAATTACTAATAAGAATGTTATCCTTTTATATATGAAATATGGAAGTATCTAAATACCTTTTTACAGGAAGTGTAAACAAAATTTTAAAAGAACTTAAACTTTACAAGCATGAAAAATATTTTAGGAATTGATGGATCAAAAAGTGGATGGGTTGGAGTGAAACAAAGCTCAAAACAGGAGGGTACTCTTGAAATCCTTTTCAAAAATAAACTAATAGATTTTCTATCTCCTGATATAGATTTGATAATTATCGATATGCCTGTTGGTCTTGATAAAAATATTCAACAAGGCGGTAGATTAGTTGATAAAGAAGCAAGAAAAAGATTACTAAAAAGAAAATCAAGTATCTTTAATGCTCCAATTAGAGATGTTTTAAAGGCTAAAAGTTATAATGAGGCGAATACTATAAGTAAAAATAAGGGATTAGGTATATCGAAGCAAAGCTGGAATCTTGTACCAAAAATTAATGAGTTGGATCAAATCTTGCAAATCAAAATAAGACCACAAATTTATGAGTCACATCCTGAACTATGCTTCCAAATAATGAATGATGGAGCATTAAAATTTTCAAAAAAAGAAAAATTGGGAATTAAGGAAAGAAAAAATATTTTAATAAAAAATGGCTTTGATAAAAAATTCCTTGATAATAATTTAAAGAAAAATAAGAATTTTCATTCTGATGATTTTCTTGACGCGTGTGCATTATCTTGGACAGCAAAAAGAATTATAAATGAACAAAATATAAATCTACCAGAAGATCCAGAAAAAGATGAATTAGGAATAATAATGCAAATGAAAGTTTAACTTAGATAATCTTTCTCAAGTATTTCAGCTATTTGAATAGTATTAAGAGCAGCGCCTTTTCTCAAATTATCTGAAACAACCCATAGATTTAAACCATTTTCTATTGAATTGTCGTTTCTAATTCTTGAAATATAGGTATGATCATTACCCGCACAATCAATTGGTGTTGTAAAGGTTTCAGGATTATCTAAATCGACTAGACATCCTGGTGCCTCTGATAAAATATTTGAAGCGTCATTTGCGGATACATAATTCTCAAATTCTATATTCACTGACTCTGCGTGACCAATAAAAGTCGGCACCCTTACACATGTAGCAGAAACCTCAATATCTTTACTTAATATTTTCTTTGTTTCATTAATCATCTTTTCTTCTTCTTCCGTATATCCTGAAGAAACGAAAGGGCCGATTTGTGGTATCACATTAAAAGAAATTTGTGTCTGAAATATCTCTGGCTCTATTGAATTATTTGAATAAATCCCCTTAGTTTGCTCAAACAATTCATCCATTGCTGCTTTCCCAGCACCTGAAGTAGATTGATAGGAAGAAACAATCACTCTTTTTATCTTTCCTAAATCATGAAGAGGTTTCAACGCCACAACCATTTGTATAGTAGAACAATTTGGATTTGCTATTATTTTTGTCTTCTCATAACTATCTAAATCTTCTTTATTAACCTCTGGTACAATCAGTGGTACATCAGGGTCCATTCGAAATCTCGAAGAATTATCAATGACTATACAATTTTTTTCAGCAGCTTTTGGTGCAAATTCTCCTGAAATTTTGCCTCCTGCAGAGAATAAGGCAATATCTGCTTTTGAAAAATCAAACTCACTTAGGTCTTCTACTGTTAATTCTTTATTACCAAACTGAACAGCATTTCCTTTACTGCGACTTGAAGCTAAAGCAAAAACTTCATCAATAGGAAATTTTCTTTCATCAAGAATGTCGAGCATTTCTCTTCCGACATTTCCAGTAGCCCCAACTATTGCAACCCTTAGACCCATTTCTTATTCCTTATTAAGTATTTCAAGATTTTCAATTACTTTATTGCCCATTTCACTGGTTGAAATAAAGTCTCCATCATCAGCGATATCTTTTGTTCTTGATCCATCATCTAAAACTTTTGATATAGAATCCTCAAGTAATTTCGAATCTTTATTTCTGCCAAAACTATACTTTAACGCCATTGAGAAGGATAAAATAGATGCCAAAGGATTTGCAATTCCTTGACCGGAAATATCTGGCGCAGAACCATGAACAGGCTCATATAGGGCTGATTCAAATAATCCATTCACAGCTTTACCAAGTGAAGCTGACGGAAGCATACCAAGAGAGCCAGTTAACATTGCAGCAACATCAGATAACATGTCACCAAAAAGATTATCTGTAACAATCACATCAAACTGTTTTGGCCATCTTACTAATTGCATTCCACAATTATCTGCAAGCATATGATCTAATTCAACATCATTATATTTTTCTTGATGAATTTTTTTTACTTCTTCATACCAAAGCAATCCTGATTCCATGACATTTCTTTTTTCAGACGAAGTGACTTTATTTTTTCTTTTTCTAGCCAACTCAAATGCCACTTCAGCAATCCTTTGAATTTCCCAAGTTTCATATACCTGAGTATTAGTGCCTCTTCTATTCCCATTCTCTAATTCCTCTATGCCACGAGGTTCTCCAAAATAAACACCTCCTGTAAGTTCTCTAACAATTAGAATATCGAGATCCTCAACGATTTCTTTTTTTAATGATGAAGAATCTGAAAGTGAAGAAAAGCATATTGCTGGTCTTAAATTAGCAAAAAGATCGAGCTCCTTTCTTAATCGCAGTAAACCAGCTTCAGGTCTATGTTCATAAGCAACATCATCCCATTTTGGTCCACCGACTGCACCAAATAAAACAGCATCAGATTTTTGAGCAAGTTGCATTGTAGCATCACTAATTGCTACACCATCAGCATCATATGATGCTCCGCCAACAAGGCCATATTCGATTTCAGCATTAAAGTCTTTGTTAGAATTAAACCAACCAATGATCTTTTCAACCTCAATCATTACCTCTTGGCCAATGCCATCACCAGGTAAAATTAGAATTTTATTAGTCATTAGTGATTTCCTTTATAAAGTATACCAAGGTAAATTATTATCAGCATCCTTTTCGTAGCTATCAATTAAATTTGTATCTTTAAGAGTCAAACCGATATCATCAAGACCTTCCATCAAAAAATTTTTATTTGATGGATCTATTTCAAAACTAAATTCTTTGTTATCACAATTTATTATTTGGTCGCTTAGTGAAACTTGCAATTCATTTCCCTTTAAAGCAGATTCACTTATCTCCTTGATTAACTTTTCTGAAAGTTGAATAGGTAAAATACCATTTTTAAAGCAATTATTATAGAAAATATCAGCGAAAGAAGGTGCAATAATTACTCTAATACCAAAATCAAGCAGGGCCCATGGAGCATGTTCACGACTGGAACCGCATCCAAAGTTATTTCCTGCAAGAATAATCTTTGAGTCTCTATAAATATCCTTATTCAATATAAAGCTCTCGATTTCATTACCTTCAAAATCATATCGCATTTCATGGAATAAGCTTTTACCAAGACCAGTTCTTTTAATTGTTTTTAAAAATTGTTTGGGGATAATCATATCTGTATCAATATTAATCATCATTGAAAATTGATTACCATCAGAAGAAAGCATTGGTGCAGCGATACCTTTTATTTTACTAAACTTTTCCATATTAACTAAAATCCCTAACATCGGCCAAACATCCCGCTATGGCCGCTGCTGCTGCCATTTTTGGACTCACAAGATGTGTTCTTCCCCCTCTACCTTGTCTTCCTTCAAAATTTCTATTTGAAGTCGAGGCACATCTCTCATTAGGAAGGAGTTTGTCGGCATTCATGGCCAAACACATAGAACAACCTGGTTCCCTCCATTCAAACCCTGCTTCTATAAATATTTTATCCAGACCCTCATTTTCTGCCTGGGCCTTTACAAGTCCTGATCCAGGCACAACAATTGCGTTAACATGATCAGAAACCTTGTTTTGACTTACTATTGATGCCGCTGCTCTTAGATCTTCAATTCTTCCATTTGTACATGATCCAATAAAAACCTTATCAATTTTTGTACCTTTAATCGGCTCACCTGCTTCCAAACCCATATAATCTAGCGATCGCCTTATTGCATTCTTCTTTGCTTCATCTTCTATATCTTCGGGTTTTGGTATATTTCCATCAATATCAATGACATCCTCTGGGCTAGTTCCCCAGGTTACTAAGGGCGAAAGGTTATCAATATCAATTTTTATTGAATTATCATAATGTGCCCCAGGATCACTTGGTAAAGTTTTCCAATAACTGACTGCTTTATCCCAAATATCACCTTTTGGAGCTAATGGTCGATCCTTTAAATAGTCAAAAGTTTTTTGATCAGGAGCAATTAACCCTGCTCTAGCACCAGCTTCTATTGTAAGATTACATAATGTCATTCTACCTTCCATACTAAGGCTTTCAACTGCATTACCCATGTATTCAATAACATAGCCAGTACCACCCGCAGTTCCAATCGCTCCAATTACAGATAGCGCAAGATCTTTTGCGGATATAGAGTCGGTTAGTGTTCCAACTATCTCAACTTTAAAATTTTTTGCTTTTTTTTGTATTAGTGTCTGAGAAGCTAAAACATGCTCTACCTCAGATGTTCCAATACCATGTGCTAATGCTCCAAATGCTCCATGAGTTGAAGTATGACTATCCCCACAAACAATTGTGGAGCCTGGAAGAGTAAAGCCCTGTTCAGGACCTATAATGTGAACAATACCCTGTCTAATATCACTCATATCAATAAAGTTAATACCAAATTCAGCACAATTATTTTTAAGTGCCTCAATTTGGATTTTTGATTCTTCATCCTCTATTTCTACAGATCTATCTGTTGTAGGAACATTATGATCGGCGACAGCTAGAGTTTTATCAGGATGTCGAACATTTCTACCCGCCATTCTTAAACCCTCAAAAGCTTGTGGACTTGTTACTTCATGAATTAAATGTCGATCAATATATAATAATGAATAATTATCCTTATCAGCAACTAAATGCGCATCCCAGATTTTATCATAAATTGTTTTTGCTTCTGTCATTGAGACTCCAACAAAAAGCGAATTATTTTTCTTTAGCGCTTTCTTCCTCTGACATTTCAGCTTCTGAAGTTTGATCTTCTAAATCAATATTATCTAATTTTTTTGATTGAAGATCTTGTCTTTCAGCAATTCTAGCTGATTTACCCCTTCTTGTTCTTAGGTAATAAAGTTTTGATCGTCTAACTTTACCTTTTCTAATAAGTTTAATTGAATCTACTAATGGACTATATAAAGTGAAAACTCTCTCTACACCTTCACCGTATGAAATTTTTCTAACGGTAAAATTCTGGTTAATTCCTTCACCAGATCTAGAAATACAAACGCCTTCAAAAATCTGAATTCTCTCTCTTTCTCCTTCCTTTACAACCACGCTTACAGCAATAGTATCACCTGATCTAAAATCCGGATATTCCTTACCTTCAGACAATTCATTTAGATATTGTTTTTCTATATTTTCAATCGCATCCATTTTATTCAACATTAACATTAATAATTAAAACAGGAAGTTCAAATAACACATAAATTGTTAATAAGTCACCCTAATTTTTAAATTATTTCTTACTCTTTTCGTGTTTTAGCATATCAGGTCTATTTTTTTTTGTTATTTCAATAGATTTTTCTTTACGCCATTTTTCTATTTCTTCATGATTGCCAGATAGCAATACATCTGGAACCTTAATATTTTTATATTCTTGTGGTTTGGTGTATTGAGGATATTCAAGTAAATCGTCGGAAAAGGACTCATCTTCAATAGATGCTTCATTTCCAAGAACACCTGGTAGTAATCTTAAAATTGAATCCAAAAAAGTAAAGGAAGCGACTTCACCACCGCTTAAAATATAATCTCCCATTGATATTTCTTCTATTTCATAAATATCAAGGACCCTTTGGTCAATTCCCTCAAAATGTCCACACAATATAGATACCCCAGAACTTTGGGAAAAATTTTTAGCATCAATTTGTTTAAAGGGCCTTCCCTTAGGCGATAAATAAACTAATGATTGTTGAGCATGGTTTTTAATAAGTGTTTCTTCAATAGCATTACCTAGAATATCTGGCTTTATTATCATTCCGGCACCGCCACCAAAAGGTTTATCATCAACAGTTTTGTGCTTTCCTTCTCCAAAATCGCGCAAATTATATATATTCAGTTCCCAAATTTTTTTTTCAAGAGCTTTACCAAGTAAACTATAGCTCAAATAACCAGGATATATCTCTGGATATAAAGTTAAAATATTTGCTTTCCAAGTCATTATTTTTAAACTCTTATTTTATTTTTTTATAAACAAAGAAAGATTATTTCCTATGCAATCACTTGTCACGGGT
>QCOV01000004.1 GCA_003212795.1 OCS116 cluster bacterium AG-435-F03
GCGACTCAATAACTAACGATCGTTATTTTTGTAAAGATTTTATGGATAAAGAATGGAACCATATGTGGACAAAGGTATGGTTAATAGCTGGCCGAGAAGTGCAAATTGAAGAACCAGGTGATTATATTGTTCATGATTTAGTTAAAGAGTCCGTTATCATTGTAAGACAAAAAGATGGTTCTTTAAGAGGTTTCTACAATAGCTGTGCGCATAGAGGTCAAAGACTAGTTGAATGCGATAGTTCACAAGACTCTTTTCGATGCCCTTATCATGATTGGCAATTTGGTTTAAATGGCGATGTAATAAGTGTTCCTGATGAAGATGACTATCCTCAAGGAAGTCCAGTAGGTAAAAGAAAACTAGTCGAAGTTAGAGTTGATACATGGGATGGTTTTATTTTTTACACTATGAGTGATGAAGCTCCTGATCTTATGGATTATTTAGACCCAATTCCTGAGATATATAAAAATCACAATTTTAAAGACCAAATTAGAGCCCAATGGGTTAGAGTTGAGTTGGATGTTAATTGGAAATTCTTTTGCGATAATTTTAATGAGTCATATCATACTCGATTTGTACATCCTCAGGTCCCTTCTGTAATTGACCAAGATCATTTTACTTCAAGATATGAAATGTTTCCAAAAGGTCATGCAAGAATAATTCAAATGGGCCGTCCCTCATTACGAGATAGAGTAAATGAAGATGAAGATCATCCATTCAAAATGATACTTGAAAGTTGGGGAGTTGATGTGAGTCAGTATCCTGATTATGAAACATTATCTGAGAAAGGTTGGACAGATTTAAAAAAAGCAAAAAGAAAATTATATAAAGAAAAAGGTTATCATCATTATGAGAATCTATCTGATGAAGAATTAACAGAAAGCCCTTTTCAATTCATTTTTCCAAATATTGCGATGGGTGTACAAGCAGATGGTTGCATTCTCTTAAACTGGTTTCCACATCCAACTGATCCTGAAAAATGTTTTTTTGATCTTTGGGATATGGGATATCCAATTGGTGGATCAGCAAAAGGTATAGGTAAAACAGGCAGAGACAACGATCAAGCATTTACTTCAACCTCTGCAGGTATAGGTAAAAAAGATGAAGCTAACGACCAAGAATTTCTGAGTCGTACTAAAGTAAACCCCGTAAAACTTCAAGAAGTTGAATTAGATTTTAGAGATTATGACGGCGGCAAAGGAGTTGAAGACTTATGGGATCATGTCGTTTACCAAGACTGGCAACTTACTGATGGCTTAAGAAGAGGTGTTAGATCTAAAGGATATCAAGAACCTTATCTTGCAGCTCAGGAAACAAGAGTTAGGTATTTTCATGAAACTTTGCATGATTATCTTAATGGAAAAGAGCCCAAATAAAAAAAGCGCCTTAAAAAAAGCGCTTTTTAACATATATCTCTATAAAAAGATTAATTTTGCTTAGGTAACCAAATCTGACCTAAAATAATTAATCCTGATACTACTATGAAAGCAATACCTAATGGTAACGGTGAGGTTACAGCCTCAGTAGTTCCAACATATGCGATATAGCCATCAGCAGTGCTTGAGACTTCTGCACCACTTGCTTTTAAATCACTTAAATTACGAGCAGCAGCTATCCAAGTATTTGCTATGGTTGTAAAATTTATCCAAGCGAAGGCTAATACAACCAAGCCAAATGCACTTGAAATAATTTTAGTTAACAAATTTGTTTCAGGATTATTTCTTGTGTTCATAGCAATTCTCATCGAAAGCCAAACACCAAGAACTGTTCCTATTCCAATCAAACCAGATCCTATTCTGTTTGAGCTCCATATTTGCCATATTTGAAATTCTTCCATTTTTTTCTCCTTTCTTAAATAATGAATAGATTTTTATAATTTTTTATTATTTTTATTTCTTTACCCAAATTGGCGCAAGAAGAGCAATAACAACTACTATCCACCATACGCCAGTGATTGGATCCCAAGGAATTAAAGAAAATTGAGGAGGTTCGGAAATTGGTAAAAAATCAACAAATCTTTGTGCATGTGGAGATAAATTCTCTAATTGCCCTAAAGAATATGAAGCACTTCTCCAATTAATAGAAAAGAACCCAGAAATCTGTAAACCGCTATAAACTATGCCAAGCCCAAATAAAGAACTAATAATTTTTGTAGGTAAATTAGCTCCTTGATCATAAATCCTTAATGATCCTCTTAATGCAGCCCACAAAAGAACAAAAACGCCCAATTGAAACATTGCATTACTTATTGCTTGCATCCAAAACATATTTAGAATTTGATATTCAGTCATATAACCCTCCTTATTAATTTAAAACTGAGAATGATTCTTATCTAATAAGAAATTTTTAATTTATGCGATATTTTTTTTTAATTTTATGTGGATAACTTTTTTATTAGAATCTTTTAGAGCTTTATTGAGCTAATTTAATTTTTATTTTTTGTCTTTTTATTTTTAATCTATGAAGATGAGAATAAATATTTTGAGTTCTTTTACTAATAATGGATTTGATATTACTTCTTCTTTTTCTAGCTCTCTCTGATCTTTCTAAGCGCCTTGATTTATCCATAATTTCATTTTATTGATTCTTTAAATTATTTCAAACGAAAATCTTACATCTCAGATTCATGCTCCTCAACAATATAAGTCCTCATTAGAGACAAATCGAAAATTTTTTCTTCATCATCATTTATTTCTTTTTTAATTTCAGGCTTTTGAAGGTTTTCTGCGCATTTTTCAAATGTTTCCATATCCGGATACCAAATTTCCATCAATACATCGAAATCTGGATCATATGTTTTTCCTGATCTGTCAGGCAAAGGATTGGTGAAGCGTCTTATATATTTTGTAGCATATCCTGTTAGATATTTTTCACCTATTATTCTGTGTTTAGTTTCATAGTATTCTCGAAATTCATCGATTGTCATACCTTCTTTTCTTCTCATAGGCATTATAACTTTTATCATAAATATTCTCCCTAACTATCCATTATCTTAAAAGTCACTCCAGCATTTGGTAAGCGATTAATAAGAGTATCTCCCATTGCAGAGGCGGGAGTCCAAAAACCACCACCAACATTTAAATCATCTTGAGCTAGAGCCATAGCACTCTCCGATATCATTTTAGCGGTAGATTTGTATCCTGGATCTTTATCACCATGAATCCAAACCCGAATATCTTTATCTCTATCCGTTGGGTGGATGCCCAATAATTCGATTTCAAAAAAACCATTTTCCATTGTTTCTTCTGAAGGCCCTTCACCTGGCTTAGGAAGAAAACTTTTCAAAATCGATCTTGTTGGAGAAAATGCTGCCATTCCTGCCATTCCTCCGGTCACCATTCCAGATGTTGTTGCACCAATTAAACCTTTTGGTCCTTTTCCAGTAATGCTACCTTCATTATATTCAAAATTATCTCCATAAATATTATTGAGTAATTCATTTGTTCTTCTAACTACTCTAGTATTAATTCCTGCCATAATAAAAGGGCCAACCCAAGCGTCAAAATCTTTGTCAAAATATGGTGACATTTTATCCGGACCATCTAGACCTTTTTCTTTATCGTTAAGTGCGTATGGATTTGCAATAATTTTAAGAATAGAAGAATCTTTTTTGGCTTGTTCCATCATTGACATCAGACTATCAACAGTTCCTCCGCTGGCGCCACCTGAAAAACCTCTTGTTCTATATTTTATTTGCTTTGCATTTACTCCATGTAACTCGCGCATATTTTTCTGAAGAAAGTAAACTCCTATATCTGACGGAATGCTGTCAAAACCACAAGTATGAACAATTTTTGCTCCACTTTCTTTAGCGGTATTTTGATATTTAGTTATCATATGCCTCATCCAATGCACTTCACCTGTTAGATCACAATAATGAGTTCCATTCTCGGCACATGCTTCTACTAACTCAGATCCATATCTCGCATATGGACCAACAGTTGTTAGAATTACTTTTGTTTTTTTAACCAGATCGACCAAGGATTCCTTATCATGGCTATCTGCAATAAGAATTGGTACATTCTTTCCATCAAGTATATCTTTAATCTTTGACTCGTTTCTACCTGCTACAGCCCATGTCAAATTACTATTATTTTGATTCTTATAAATATAATCGACGGCTAATCTTCCTGTAAAACCACTCGCTCCCCAGATAATAATATCGTATATTTTTTCCATATTTTATTCCTTAAAATCATTATTTGAAAACATATCTATTTAAGACTATATAATTTGCATGAGATTACTATTAATTTTTTTTATAATTCTACTTTCTACTTCAATATCTTTTTCAGAAGATAGGTTTTCCAATTCTGATGGTAAGAAGAATGAAAAAAGCCTTAATGAAGTTCTAAAATGGAGTTGGAGTCGGGAAGAACCAAAGAAAGAATTTATTGAAACAAGTGAAATAATAAGTTCTGAATTTTTTGAGGATCGTAAATTTTATGCTTTATGGATTGGCCATTCTACATTTCTAGTTAATAATGGCGATATTACAATTTTATTTGATCCTATATTCTCGGATAGGGCTTCTCCATTATCTTTTGCTGGACCAAAAAGACTAATTAAACCTGCAATCGATATTAAAGATTTACCAAAAATTGATGTTATTACAATTAGTCATAATCATTATGATCATCTTGATATAAATAGTTTAAGAAAAATACAAAAGAGATTTCCTAATGTTAAAATTTTAGTTCCAAAAGGTGATTTAAAATTACTAAAAAACTATCAGCTTATTAATGGATATGAGTTCATATGGTGGGAAGATAAAATAATAAGCAATACAAAATTCACTTTCACTCCAGCGCAGCATTGGTCAGCAAGAGGTCTTAGAGATAGAAATAAAAGTTTATGGGGAAGCTGGTTTATTAAAAATGATAATAAGAATATTTTCCATGCTGGTGATACAGGTTATTCAAAAGATTTTGTTGAGATAAAGAATAAGCTTGGGCCAGTAGATTTTGCAATGATACCTATTGGTGCATATGATCCTGAATGGTTTATGAGTTATTCTCATGTTACTCCAGAGGAAGCATTGAATATATCAATAGATCTTGAGGCCAAAAAAAGTATAGGAATGCATTGGGGAACCTTTATATTAACTGATGAACCAGTTTTAGAGCCTAGGGAACGATTGAAGAAAATAGTCTCTGAAACAAATATTAATTTTTACACAGTTGAACCTGGAATAATGATTGAATTATATTAATTGAACCTTATCTTCTTCCTTCAATGTAATCATTTAATACCTCATGATACCTTCTAACCCTTCTTTCTTGATTAGTTAAAATTGCATCCTCAAAGCCTTTTGATTTTACGCCTTTTTGCTGACCTATAGCCATACTGATATCTTGGTCAGTAACATAACCCATAGAACCTTCTGGATATATTACCCATTCATGCTCTGCGGGTCTCAATGGCCTTGGTCCAAGAGGTGTCTCGGTCATATTCTCTCCAGCAGTATTTTCAGTTGTATCAGATCCCATAAAAGTTGCTGAGGCTGATAATTGCTCCATATCTGGAACAAGCCACCAATGCTCAAAAAGGCACTTTTCTGGATCTGTTGGATGTGGTTGTGGTCTTTGAAACTGGATCCCATCAGGAGTCATGGTGATATCATAATTAGGAAAACAATTATAAAAATAATAATCAGTTAGTTGTTCATCAGTTAAAAATTCATAATGCCAAAAACCTCTATCTTTGGCTAATTTCCTCTTTTGCTCTTGTATAGCTAGCCTCGTTTCTTGAGCTTTTCCTTTAAAATCCTCAGGATTGAGATCCCATGCCTCTAACGCAGCATCAAGAGGGAAATTAACCTCATTTGGTGACTGATCCCCTAATGCTGGTTTATGACCAGGCATAAGCATTCTATTATGACCATTATCATACATATCAAATTGCGAAAATTTATAATCATTTTCGATATGAACTGATAGCTCAGGATGTAATGTTGGTAAATGATATGACTCATTAAAATTATCGTGAATTATCTTCCAATTACAATCAACTTCGCAAGTGAGATTTAAAACCCTTATATATTTCTCAGGCTGATAAGGACTCATATGACTAATTAAGGGGTTAAGAGCTTCTTGAAATTTCTGAGGTTTTTCAGCAAGAGTAACCCAAACAAAACCGAGAGCAACTTCGCAATGAATTTCTTTTAATTTAATTTTTCCACAAGGGTTACCATCATCAAAATCCTCAGGATCTTGAAGATTCCTTAAAATTCCCTCAGTATCGTACTCCCATCCATGATAAGTGCATTTAAATGTATCTAATGATCCATTTTCAACATGAACCAATATATTTCCTCTATGAGGACAAACATTGTAAAAAGCTTTTATAGACTTATCTTTTTGACGAACCACTAATATTTCTTCCAAACCAATCTTATAGACAAAAAAATCATCTGGTTCTGGTATTTCAGATGCAATCCCTGCAATCTGCCATACCTTTGTCCACATATGGTCCCATTCTTTTTGCATAAACTCTTTTGAATAATATCTTTCACCTGAAATCCTATCTCCTCTTAGTTCAGGATCAGGGTGCTTATCTCTTGGCGTAGGTATAATTTTATTCATTATAATTACTCTCCATAAAGATTGCTAAACGATCTCTTAGAAAATTTCCATTCACCATTTTCTTTAATGCATTCATCATCATATTGACCACAAGGTCGTAATTCAGTTCCATCAGGTAAAACTGCCGTTTCAATAGTATAACTTCTCATAGAAGCTTTATCGCCATCAATATTTATAAAACCAGGTTGGGCGATCATATGTACAAATGGGTACCCTTTCATGGCTTCATTCCAAACATTAATGATTGTTTCCTTGCCTTCATTTTTGATATCTAAATGTGGAATTTCCCAGATAGCATTTTCTGACCATGTACTGCCCCATATGTTAGCATCTCTTTGATTAACACCGTCACAATATCGATCTAAAAGCTCTCTTATAGCTAATTTTTCTTCCATAATACTCATAGAAAATCCCCCATATTAATAAATTACAAAGCTCAATTAATTTTAGTCTAGGTTAAAATATAATGAAATTACAGTTTTTTTTGAGTAAATAACTTAATTTAAAAATATATCATTTTTTCTTGCTAAAATAAAAAATTAACATAAAAAATAGGAAATGCTATATATGGTGTTGATATGAGTGAAATAAAAAAAGAAAATCAAAAGCTTTCAGTTGTTAAAACTGGTGACGAAAGATCGCCAGATACAAGCTATACAGAATATTTAATGGAAGATGCAAAAACAGTACCTGAATTTATGGTTGAAGAAACTTATGAATATCTTGGTTCTGAAGATATAGATACTTCCAGATATATTTCTAAAGAATTTTTTGAAAAAGAAAGAGACTGCATGTGGACTAGAGTCTGGCAATTTGCTTGCAGAGTAGAGGACATTCCTGAAGTTGGCGATAGTCTTGTTTACGACATACTTGATTGGTCTTTTTTAATTGTGAGATCTGAAGAAGATAAAATTCAAGCTTTTTATAATAGCTGTTTGCACAGAGGAAGAAGAATTAAGACTGAACGCGGATTTGGTAAAGATTTACAATGTCCTTTCCATGGGTTTTGTTGGAATTTAGATGGATCATTAAAATTTACTCCTGCTCCATGGGATTTTCAGCACATAAAAGATAGAGATTTTAAACTTCCAGAAGTCAGAGTTGAGATTTGGGAAGGTTTTGTATTTATTAATATGGATGATAAAGCTGTCTCGCTAGAAGAATACCTTGCCCCTCTTCCGGAACACCATAAAAGATGGAATCTAGGTGATTGTAAAAAAGTTATTCATGTTTCAAAAGTAGTTCCAGGTAACTGGAAGACAGTTCAAGAAGCATTTATGGAGTCTTTTCATGCAACATTAATTCATCCTGAAATTTTACCTTTCCAGGCAGATGAAAATGCACGTTATGATATTTACGGCGATCATATGAACAGAAATATTGCTTTAACAGGAAAACCAAGTCCAAATCTTAAAAATGTAGATGAGCAGGAAATACTAGACACCATTTTTTATGGATCTGGTCGAATGGCTGCAGATGATAAGATTCTTGTTCCTGAAGGCGAAGAAGCTAGAAAGGTTGCAGCTCAAGCTATGAGAGATGCTTTTAATGAAGCCGATGGACATGATTACTCTGATAAGTCAGATGCAGAAATGCTAGATGCAATAGTGTATAATGTATTTCCAAATTTTTCACCCTGGGGAGGTTTTCCAAGAAACCTTATCTATAGATTTCGACCAAATGGAAATAGAGAAGACTCTGCAATAATGGAAGCTATGTTTTTGCAGAGAAATCATAAAGATCCTGATAAGCAAGAAAAATACGAACCAATCCCAATACATTATTTAAATGATGATGAGAACTGGGATGATGCTGAAGAATTAACTGGTATAGGTTTTATTTTTGATCAAGATATGGGTAACATACCTGAAGTTGAAAGAGGAATTCGAGCAAGTAAATCTGGTAAAATAACATATGCAAATTATCAAGAAAGTAGGCTTAGACATTACCATCAAACCATGGACAAATATATTGCAAAGGGTCCTTTTAAACCTTAAGCGGTACTTCCTCCGTCAACTGAATAAACAGAGCCTGTAACAAAAGAGCTATCATCACTTGCAAGAAAAAGCATTACTTTGGCTACATCTTCTGGTTTACCATATCTACCAAGAGGTATATTAGATAACATTAAATCCTTCGCTTGGTCTGACTCACCTGGCATCAAGCCTTCTTCTAAACTTCTCATCATTCTTGTTTCTACAGGCGATGGATTAATTGTATTAACCCTTATATTCTGTTCAGCACATTCTTTTGCAGCAGATTTCATTAATCCAATTACGGCATGTTTACTTGTTGCATATGCACCTATTTGCGCTGCGCCAGATAAACCCGCAATGCTGGAAGTTATAATAAAACTTCCTCCACCCCTTGCGGATAAGGCTGGAATAGAAGCTTTTAAAGCCAAAAAAGGACCTTTTACATTCACAGCCATCACTTTATCAAATTTTTCTATATCGTAATTTTCTAAAGTATTTACTTCACCCTCAATACCAGCATTGGCTACAAAAATATCTAAACCTCCAAATTTTTCTTTAGCTATTTCTACAGCTTTTAAATTATCTTCAAAGGAAGTAACATCTCCCGCAAAATAACTTAGATGATTTGAACCAATTTCTTGGCATAGTTTTTTTAAATCACTTTCATTTAAATCAAAAAGTAATACATCGGAACCTTCATTTAAAAATTCTAATGCTGTTGCTTTTCCTATTCCGCCAGCACCGCCAGTAATTATCGCTACCTTATTATCTAATTTTTTCATCGCAAAAATATACTAAGAAGTGTCTTTAACTAAATTGCTTTGTGAGGGAAGTGATGAAAAATCATCTCTTTCTTCACCAAAAATTCTTTCAGGACTTACTGAATCCATTGTTCCTTTTTTATCATCAGGGTCAGTGTAAAAACCAAGAACATATCCACCTTTTGAATATCCAATAAGGGCTCTTAATTCAGGTGAAAAATTCTTCGCGACTTCAGGAGGGTGAGATAGATATTGATTCTCCTCTTGCCTTAGCCAGTTCAAGGCATAATGCATAAAAACTCCAGTTCTAATCTCATTATCAGTAGAGTTTTTTCCCCCGCCGTGAAGAACAGTTCCAGTATAAAGTAATACTGATCCAGAAGACATTTCAGCATAAGCAATTTCATCCTTATCAGGAACTCTATCTTTATCCCATTTATGTGAACCTGGAACAACTTGTGTAGCACCATTTTCTTTTGTGAAATCAGTTAAAGCCCAAATTGTACTGAAGTGAGTTTCTATTTTTCTTGGAATATATCCACCCCATATTCCTCTATCTCGGTGAAGTATCTGTTTTGATTCTCCAGGACCAATGCTGACAGCAGAAGTGAAGTGAAGTTGATATCCATCACCATAAGGTTCGAGGAAACTACAAGCTAGATCATTTATTAGGGGATGAAGAGCTAGATTTTGACAACCTACTGATCTTGCTAACAAGCCTCCTACTCTTTTAGTCTCAAAACCAGTAAACTCAGTCTTTCCTTTAATATAATTATTTAAATATGGATCTAGTTCATCTTTAATCTGGTTTAATAAATCATTATCTAGAACATCATCTAAAATTAATGCCGCATCTTGATCAATGACACTAAAAATATCCTCTTGAGATGCATCTGCTTTCAAGTGTTTTATATCAGCCATTTATCAAATCCATCGCCTAACTTTTTTCATATATACTGTGAATTCTTCACCAAAAAGCTCAAGCATCGCACTCTCTTCAGGAATAATTTGAAAATAAGTAATATATCCAACAAATAAAGGTAAGAATATTAAACCTACAATTAAACCATTATAAATAGATAAACCTAATAAAAACAATAACATACCTAAATACATAGGGTTACGTGTAATCTTAAAAAAACCATCAGTTACTAATTTAGATGTCTCATTAGGTTTCATAGGATTAACTGTTGTATCTTTCTTTTTAAAATTTCTTGCTGATGAAAAAGTTACAATAAAACCTAATACTATAAAAAATATTGAAATATATATTTTAAAAGGTAAATCGATATATGCAAAATTATCTGAAAAATAGAAAATCATAATAGCGAATAATATTGTTACTATTGGTGGTGGTATTTTTGTTTTCAAAAACATTATTGCTGACGAATTCCTCTAGAAACTAATCTATGACGATATATTTTCCAATCTCCATCAACTCTCTTCATATCTGTTTCATATGTTGCCCATAGAGTAAGTATTTCACCCTCGGGTTCTTTAAGATAATGTAAAGCCTGAACATCTGTTCTGCAGTGGGCGTCATCACCATTAATTGAGGCAAGCTGAGGGCCTAGCATATGCTGAGTTGGGCCATAATTTGAGAGTGCGCCTTTAACATATTCAACCCAATTATCTCTTCCATTTATAGGTTCTTCACCAAAATCTAAAATCTCAACATCTTCGATAAAACATGAAGAATAAAGATCAAAATCACGCTCATCAACACCTGCTGCATATCTAAGCATAACATCTTGTAAAGCAATTCTATCCGCTACATGATCACTCATAGTCTTCCCCTTTAAAAATATATTTTTATTTAAGCATAAATTTTGGCATAATTTAAATAATAAGTGAGAATAATAAAACAATGTCAGAAATAAAACCTTTCAAAATCGAAATTGCTGATGAAGATATAAATAAATTAAGAAGCAGAATCGAATCTACCCGATGGCCAGAAAAAGAAACTGTAAACGACTGGAACCAAGGAACCCCTTTATCTTATATGAAAGAAGTTAGTGAATATTGGATTAATAACTATAACTGGAAAGAAAGAGAAAAGTATTATAATTCTTTTGATCAATATATTACGACTATAGATGAACTTGATATTCATTTCGTTCATGTTAAAAGTGAAATTGAAAACGCAACACCATTAATTATGAGCCATGGTTGGCCTGGTTCAATTGTAGAATTTCATAAAATAATAAGACCTCTTGTTGATCCTCTTAATTATGGAGGAAAGAAAGAAGATGCATTCCATGTTGTGTGCCCTACTCTTCCTGGATATGGATTTTCTAGCAAACCATCAAAGAATGGAACAGGAGTTGATAAAATTGCTGAAATTTGGAACCAATTAATGAATAAAATTGGCTATAAAAATTACTTCGCGCAAGGTGGTGATTGGGGTTCAGCCATAACAATTGCTATTGGAAAGCAGAACAAAGGTAATTGTTTAGGACTACATGTTAACATGCCTTTTGCTCCACCAACTAAGGAGGCTATGGAAAATCCAAGTGAAAGAGATAAAATTGCATTTGAAGGCTTAAATTATTATCAAGAATGGGGTTCTGGTTATTCAAAACAACAAAGTACAAGACCACAAACTTTAGGATATAGCCTTGTAGACTCCCCAATTGGTCAAGCGGCTTGGATAATAGAAAAATTCTATGAATGGACTGATTGTGATGGCCATCCAGAAAACATTCTTACAAAAGAAGAGTTAATCGATAATATTATGTTTTACTGGTTAACAAAAAGTGGAGCGTCCTCAGCACGTCTTTATTGGGAGAGCTTTGGATCATTTGGAGGAAATCCTAACGAAAAGCTTACACTACCGATTGGTTGTAGTATTTTTCCAAAAGAAATTTCTCGTACTCCAAAAGCTTGGGCAGAACAAGTCTACTCAAATATTGTTTATTGGAATGAATTAGAAAAAGGCGGTCATTTTGCAGCATTTGAACAACCTGAAATTTTTATAAATGAAATTAGAAATTGTTTCCGAACAATGCGTGACAATTTATCTTAATATTAACATTGCAGTTTCTACAATAAGACTTATTTTCGTTGCATTGTAGGGAGAATTAAATGGTTAGGTTATTACTTTTATTATCAATTCTATTGTTTTCAATCAATATATCGGCAATGTCGACTGCTATTGGACATGGCCCAATAGGCTTAATGGCTGATCATTTCCATAAAAAAGGAGAGTGGATGATATCTCTTAGGGTATCGAATATGGAAATGAAAAAAAATACTTTGGATGGCAAAAATATTTCAGATATTGAAGTTTTAAATCAGCCTAATCCTTCTTTCAAAATGTCTTCTATGAACGACATGCCTATGATGGAAATGTCATCAATGAAAATGCCTAAAAATCTAAGTGTAATTCCAAGAAAAATGACTATGAGAATGATTATGCTTGGGGCGATGTATGCGCCATCTGACAAAATAACTCTAATGGGCATGGCAATGTTCAATGACAAGGAAATGGAATTGGATACATATAGAGTAATGATGAATAGAAACTATTTAGGATCATTCGAAACCTCATCATCAGATTTATCAAAAATATCATTATCAGCATTATTTAATCTTCATGAAAATGAAAGCTCAAGATGGCATTTAATAGGTGGATTAGAGAAAAGCATTGGTGAAAATACAAAAAAAGGAATGGTTTTAACGCCAATGAACACAAATACCTCAATTACTTTGCCATACGGTATGCAGCCAAGTGATAAAGCTTTAAGATTATTAACTGGAGTTACAAATGTTACTAAAATAAATAATTTTGTTTTAGGTAACCAAATTTTATTTAGAAAAAGCATTGAAGAAGAAGACTGGAATTTTGGCGATGAATTTGAATATAACCTTTGGTTTCAAGGTTCATTTAATGACAATATTTCATATTCATTAAGGTTAAATTATTTAGATACTGATTCAATAAGCGGTAAAAATGAAAATATAATGGCCCCTGTTCAAACAGCAAATCCAAGAAATTATGGTGGTGAAATCTTAAACATCGGAATAGGTTTTAATTTCATAACAAATTTTTTACCTGGAAAACACTCTGATAGGTTAGCAATCGAGTATATTATACCCATTGACCAAGATAAAAGTGGTTTACAAATGAAGAATGAAGCTAAATTTATAATAGGTTTTCAAAAATCGTTATAAAATTAAATTTTTATTAAAAAATTTAGAATTGTTACAGAAATCACTGTTACTAAAATACTTATTAAAAAAGCTATATAAAAACCAAATTTTGAGATGACAAAAGGAAAAACTATAAACATTGGTATAGTTGGAACAATATAAAGCAATGTGTAAGACATATGTGATGAAATTTTTTCATCAGAATTTCCTTCATAATACATCCATAAAATAACAAGCAATGTCATTATAGGCATTGCCGCTATTAAGCCGCCTAGCTTATCATTAACTTTGGCAATTTCACTAATAAGAACTATAAGACCGGCAGTAACTATTATTTTAATTAGTAAAAAAATCATGTTTAATTTATTTTTGTGATTTCAATCTTTTCAGAATTAGGTGGTAAAATTACCAATGTTCCATCATCAGATAATGTCCATTCCTTTCTTATATCATTCACACCTCTAACAAACATTCTCTCCATCAATGTATTTCTTGGTGCAGGAGTAAGATGATAAAAAACCAAATGCTTCACATTTGCCTGATTTGCAATTTCAGCGGCCTCAACAGGCGTTGTATGATAAGTCACTATATCAGCCATAATTTTTGCAGCTAAATTATTTCCAATTTTTTTATTCTCATTTTCCAAAATTTTAACAATGTGGTTAGCTTGTGCCTCATGAAATAAAACATCAGCATTTATAGAATTCTTAATTGTATTTTCAGTAGATATTGTATCCCCACTTATTACAATAGACCTTCCTTTATAATCAAAGCGAAAACCTAAAGCTGGTTCAATAGGATCATGGATTACCTTAAAAGCAGTTACTTTCAAACCATTATCATCAATTATAATAGGATTTGATAAATCAATGGTAAAAGTCTCGTATCCAGCCAAATTAATGGGAGCGACCTTATCACCGTGATGCTCATTTCTAAATTGGTAATCTAATGTATATGCGTCTTCAAAACCATTAACAACATCTTCAACTCCCTCAGGTCCGTAGACTTTTAATTTTTCAGTTTTAGTAGGATTATTAACCCATGTGTTTAAGTGTAAATCAGCAAGATCAGATATATGATCAGAATGAAGATGCGTAAAAAGAACGGCCTTAACCGGAGTTAGATCTATTCTCCAATTTCTCAAATTATTAATACTGCCATCACCAATATCAACTACATACAAGTTTTGACCCGCCTTAATGATAATGCAAGTTTCAGCTCTTCCAGGAGAAGGTAAGGGAGATCTGCTGCCACAAACTAAAGCGCTAAGTCCATCATCTGGTAAAGAAACAGGATTTGAAAGGACATTTTTTATAACATTTGTTACCACTCTATCCTGAATTGCAGGAACTCTAGATAAAACGAATAAGCTAATTACAAAGATAACTAATATAAGAATTATATATTTAACTATTTTCAATTTGCTCTCCTTAAAGATAAAACAAAGAATATTAATAATAAGATCAGAATGTATGGAGCCATATAAAAACCAGGCGTACCTGCTGTATTATAATCGTTAATCACATCACCACCTCTTCCAAAAAATGGGTAATAAATAACTCTTACTCCCCACTCAAAAATCCAAAATAAATACATTAATGGTATAAATGAACGATATTTAATAATTGCTATCCAGCATGCAAAACAGAAAATCAATTGGGCAAATCCCCAAATAGAGAAAAAACGATAAATTAATGGCATTGGATCAGGGTCACCGTTCAAAACAACAATATTTGCAATATCATGCATTCCAAAAGGTTCAAAAAACATATGTATTACTGAGCGCCAAGTCATAAGAGCAAGAAATATTATAAATGCCCACAGGGCTATTCGATTTCCTGAATAGTTATTGTTCACATTTTCAGGAAATATCTTATTAAGAAAATTTACCAATCAAATTCTCCTGTTTTAGTTTCAATATTAAGTTGTCCTTTTAAGCCTGCGGCACGGTGTTTTTCACTTTCTTGGTAATCCGTATCCATAATCATTTCCATCATAGCTTTTCGACTGGGGTATTTAGCAATTGCAATTACGTCCCAAAGCTCACCTACTTCGCCCAACATCATTCGTTCAACTTTTCCCGAAAAAATTAGTTCCGCATCAACTTTTTTAAGATGCTCTTGTACTTCTTGCCCATAAATTGAGTAAGCCTCTTCACCGGTTAAGTTAGTTTCCCTACCATCTTCATATTCTGCTTTATCTTTAAATTTCAGTAAATTAACCATATATATAGGTGTATCAATATCACCTTCCATAAACCCTTTCATTTGTTCATCATTTGGTACTAATGCATTTTTTACTTCCATAATCTCATCTCCATTAATTTCTTTTACAGATAATTCCGACTTTTCTCCAGACCCTCGTGCTTCAATGATAAGAGGATATATTTCAAAAATAATATTTGCTCGGTAATGCCAAACAACGCTTCCCAAAATTATACAAATAAAAATAATGATTACAAAATTCTTCATTTATTCTTCCTTTATAAAATCTACAAGAATCTCTGAAAGCTTTTGAGATCTTGTCCATTGAAAAAAATGACCTCCTCCTATATGGGGTGCACTTTTTGCATTTGGACACATATTTAAAACATCTTGCTCTATTCCATTTGTTACAGGATCATCGCCAGCAAAAACACTGAGAAATGGTTTATCCCATTTCCTAAAAAATTCCCTTGCCTTCCTTTGTTCATCAAGAGATTGATCAGGAATTATAGGCACTTGACTTGGCATTGCTCTAGGGCCCATTTTGTAACTTGGGTCTGGAAACGGTGCCTCATATGCTTTTGCTATATATGACTTAAAAGGAGAAGCGTTATATTTTCCTAATAATATAAATATATAATTTAAAAATGTTGAAACTAGTGATCTCTTTTCCATTTGCATAGATTGAATGAAACCAATGGGAAGATCCTCTGTATCCCAACAAAATTTCTGCCAATACATAAATTTTAATCCAGGATGGGTTTTACCATTATCCATTTCTCTCACTTTTTTAGCCATAGATAATGGATGCAGTTTAATATCGCTCTCTCTAAAGGTTTTTATTTCTTCAACAACTTCTTCTGGTGCATCAGGATTATAGGGAAGTCCGGTATTGCCCATTGAAACCTTTGAAAACCTATATGGTTCCCTCGCAACTACTCTTAACCCAATTAACCCACCCCAATCCTGTCCAAAGAAAGTTATATCTTGAAAGTCATTAGCATTTAACCAGTCAACCATCCAATCGACTTGATTTTGGTAACTGTAATCAGATCTTGAAGCAGGTTTATCAGACTTTCCATAACCCGGTAAATCAGGCGCGATAACTCTTATTCCAGCTTTTGTTAAGAAAGGTATCATTCTTGAGTAGAGATAACACCAAACTGGTTGACCATGCATTGCCAACAGTATAGGTCCATCTTTAGGCCCTTCATCTATGTGATGTATTCTTAATTCACTTCCATCTTTAGTCTTTATATTCGTATAACATGGCTCATAAGGAAAATCGGTTATTACATCAAAACTTTTGTCAGGCGTTCTCAATATTTTCATATTTACTCCTTACCTATCAGTAATTTTTCACAACCCGTTTCTTTTAAAAAATTAAAAACCTTTGTCTTGTCATCTTGGTCAAGCTCATTAAATTCATCTCTAATCCATTCTAAGCACTTAGCTTGATAGGGAAATGTTTTTTGCTCCCACATTTGGTCATCAATTTTTGTTGACCAAGTTTCTTTGCCCTCTTTAAAAGCTATTGAATTTGCAATCATTGCAGGTACATATCCATGACTCAATTCCTCAAAAATGGAGAAGGTTGTGTCTGGAAAATCTTTAATTGATAAAAGATGACTTGAGTCTACATTAAAACCTGATAAATCCTCCATAATATCAACCCAAGCAACAGATCTAGGTGATAACTCTAGAGCTATTTCTCTTGATGTTGGATCAAAGCCAATGAGTTGGGTCATTTGTCCATAAAAAGCAAAATCTGATGACAAAGGCTTATTGCCCAATAAAAAGGGGGTAGTTTCAAAATGATTTTCTAATAATGCTAGAAATCTTTTATAACTTCTTTCAATAATATCTGCAGTTTTTTCATTGGAACCAACAACCCATAATCTACTTATCTGCAAATCAGTAATATATTTTTTAAAATCTTTATGTACTTTTTCTTCTAAGTTTACTGAGTGAAGAAGAGGCAATATATTGCCAGCATTATCAATATCCCTTTGAAAATGCCACCGATAATGGAACATGTATTTAGTTACCCATTCATCGCCAAAATCTTCAAGAATTGAGTTTAATAAGGCAAGAGATTTATTTTTCGGAATAATACCTCTGTCAGAATTACTAACCTCAAGTTTTCTTATTATGGGTGTTGTATCGCAAATAGCTGTAACTTCACTGCCATTATGTAATAAAACTACTGGTAAAAGTGTGGGTTTGGGAGTTTCCAAGCCCATCGAATTTAATATTTCTTTGGCATTACCCCAAATTACGGAATGTTGAATATTCCTATACCTTAAAGCTGATAGCATTTTCCTAGTGTAGGGTGATGCTGGTAAGCCAATTATCGTTATTTTGTTTTTATTTTCCAATAATATATACTCCTATCTATAATAAAAAATAACAAGTAATAAAGGTTGGATATGAGTCTCATCAAAGAAGAGTTACAAACATCAAAAAAAAATTTAACACAAAGAAGAATTGTTACAAATGATATTGATTTGGATGATTTAAAAAATGGAGAAATAATAGTTCAAATTGAAAATTTTGCTTTCACATCTAACAATGTTACATACGGTGTTGCAGGTGAAATGATGGGTTATTGGCAATTTTTTCCAACTATGAATGATCCTGAGAACATATGGGGATGCATACCAATGTGGGGTTTTGCTGAAATAAAGTACTCAAATAATAAAGAATTAGAAGTTGGAGAAAGACTTTTTGGTTATTTTCCGGCATCTAATATTTTGACTTTGAAACCGATAAAAATTTCACAAAAAACTTTTATAGATGGTGAGGAACATCGAAAAGAATTACCTCCAGTTTACAATAATTACATAAGATTAAACAATGAAGATAATTATAATAAGAATAATGACAATATAAGGGCTCTTTTATTTCCACTTCATATAACGTCTTTTTGTTTATGTGATTATCTTCAAAATGAAAATTATTTAGGGGCTGAACAGGTGATCATAGTAAGCGCATCTAGTAAAACAGCTATTGGTCTTGCTCAAGGTTTGCAAAGTGAAGAGAAAAAACCTGAAATTATTGGGTTAACTTCAAAAAGAAATTCTGAATTTGTAAAAAGCTTAAATTCATATGATCAGATTTATTCTTATGATGACCTTGGTGATATAAATATTAATAATTCTAGTGTAATGGTCGATATGGCTGGTAATAGAGAAATACTAGGAAAACTTCATAGCTCACTTGGAAATCACATGCTTAAGTGTATTACAGTTGGTATGACACATTGGGATAATGAAACAACAGCTGATGATGCAATGGGTCAACTCATGAATAGAGATAGAACTGAGTTCTTTTTTGCTCCAGATCATATCCAAAAAAGAATAAGTGACTGGGGAACAGATGGTTACAATAAAAAAACAACATCTTTTATGGATGCTAGAGCCGAACAAAGCAAAAATTGGATGAACATTAAAGAAGTTTCAGGATTAAATAATTTTTTAGATACTTATGATGAAGTTATTCAAGGTGATATAAATCCAAATGAAGGAATAATTGTTAATATCTAATTAAATAAATTCTTAAATCAGAGAATTATAGACTACCAAGGATGAATATCGCCATTCCATTTATAAAAATTGCCAGAATCTTCTTTTGTTAGTCCGCTAATCACATTCCTAATACCAGACGCACTTTCTTCTGCTGTTATTTCTGCACCTGGTCCACCCATATCCGTTTGAACCCATCCTGGATGCATGATTGACACAGTTATTGGATCTTCAGCCCAATCAAGAGATAATATTTTACCGACTTTACCAACTGCAGCTTTAGTGGTTGAATAAATATACATTCCACCCATTGGCCATGTAGAAGCGCCTAACTGACTGGAGAGTATCATTAGGTTTCCATTACCCGAAGCAACTAAATTGCTTTTAAATGCTTTCGCAACCAAAAGTGGGCCAATTGTGTTTGTATCAAGAGTTTTATGCCATTGATCTATATCTATATTATCAAGTGATTGTTGTTCCATTGGATCTCCTCCAACATCGCCTGCAACTATTATCACGGTATCTATAACGCTATCTCCTATATTAGTTGCAGCAGCGTCAATCGATGAGGGATCTGCAATATCAAGCTGTTCGATAGAAATATTTTCTGATCCTGAAGCAAGTTCGTCAAGCAAAGAGGCATTGGCTTTATCTCTAGCGCAAGCAATTACAGAATTTCCGTCATCGGAATACTGCTTTGTTAATTCAAGCCCAATTCCTCTAGTAGCACCAACAATTAATATATTTGACATATGTATCTCCCTTAATCCTAAATAATGACATCAATATTACAGAATGTATTTAAATACTCAACAACAACTTTATTTCCTTGGCTCTCTTATCATAGGGTGAGCGGGGGGAGAGTCACCAATTTGAACTTTACCCATACTTTCAAAACCATGCCTTTCATAAAGCGACATATTTCGCGGATTAGAAGATTCTAAATATGCTCTCTCTCCTCTTTCATCAATCGTTTTGAGGGCTTCTTTTAATATAAAGGAACCAACACCAAGACCTTGTTTTGATGGATCGACGCCAATAAAAGCTAAATACCAAGCATCATCGGGATGATAATTTGAGAATTCCTCAAAAAACTGACTTACAAATTCAATTCTCTCCTCTGTCATCCATTCTAGTGTTGGATATAAACATGTTTCATCAAATTCAAAACCAGGTGGATGCCATATTGAAGCCCCATAAAAATTTTCTTCGGCAAATACTACATCATTAGAAAAAGATATTTTTGAAAATTCTTCCATCCATGTATCAAAATTTACTAAATAAATATTTGGATCAGGAAACACCCATCTTATTAAAGGATCAGATGAGAAGCCAAGTTTTAAAACGCCTTTTATTTTATCTTTTTGTTGTTTTTGTGCCCTTATAATTTTTGGTAAATTATTCTCTTCCATAGCTTCCCTTACATTCGTTTAAAATTAAATTCATTATCCCTATACAATACTATATCAGCAAATTTTGGTATTTCTTCCAAAACATATCTTGTTAACCTTTCATAATGCATAACAAAATGAATAACCTCTTCTTTTGTCATAATTTTCTTTTTCATTTCTGGATCAGTAAGATTTTTTTCAAGAGTTTTTTCTTGTATCCATCTACTTTCAAAAATATGTTCCATGCTTGGCACCTTAATCATGAGCAATATATCAAAACTGTTAAACAATTCCTGATAATCTCCCGATAATTCTCTATTATACCACTTTGACCAAACTCCATCTGGATCTTGTTTTTCTTCTAGCTCGTTTAAAGGTGGTGACCAATTTTTTTCAGAAATTGGCTTAGCTCCGCAAAACCATCCATCAAAAAAAATAAAATCTGGTTTTCCTTTGTATTGCACCCATTCACTCTCTGGTAAATGCTTATCTAATGGCTTAGAAAATACAGGAATTGATGTAATCATTTCATTTGTGGCAAAATTTAAGGAATCTATTGTCTTTAAACCAAGGTCAACATCATGAGTACCAGGTACACCCCTAACTTTACACATAGTATGAATTTTTTTTCCAAGTAATTCTCTATCATTTTGAGATTTGTATATGTCATCAATTGAGAAGCCTGTAGTTCTTTTTTTAAATCCTTTTTTTAAGGCCAACTGAACAAAGTCAGATAATGTTGTTTTACCTGAACCTTGCCCGCCTGTAAGGCCTATCAATAAAGGTTTTGCAGTCTTTTCTAACGAATTTAGATATACAGCTATAGGAATTACTATTTCTTTGAAAAATTTTTGATCAATATTTTTAATTTTAATACTATCAGAATAGGAAAATAAATCCTTTTTAACTTTTTCAAAAAGAATTAGGCAATTTTCATCATTTGAATCTGGTAGTTTTACAGCCATAATATTTCCCTTTGTTTACAATTTAACAAATATTATATAAAAAATGGAAAATTAAAAAAAAATCATGGATAAATCATTTCTCATATTTTTAGCTATTCCTATTTTCTTTTTAATGATCTGTATTGAATTACTTTACTGTTATGCAAAAGGTAAAAACAATTATAGATTAAATGATACAATTACGAGTATCAATATCGGCTTAATCAGTAGATTTCCAACAATATTAAACCTTGGATTTCAAGGTCTTACATTTTCATATGTTGCTACAAATATGAATCTCTTTCAATTATCTATTAACTCACCATTTACATGGATTTTTGCATTTTTTTTATATGATTTTTTATATTATTGGATGCACAGATTGCATCATGAATATAAATTTCTCTGGGCAACACATGTTGTTCATCATCATGGAGAAGAATTTAATCTTTCAACGGCATTAAGACAAACTAGTACAGGTTTTTTATGGAAATGGATATTTTTTGTACCAATTCTTCTTGTTGGGATACCTTCACCTGTATTTGTTGCTGTAGGAGGTTTAAATCTGATTTACCAATTTTGGGTTCATACAGAACATATTGGTAAATTAGGATGGTATGAAAGGTATTTTATAACTCCAAGTAACCATAGAATACATCACGCTAAGAATCCTGAATATGTCGATAAAAATTACGGAGGTGTTTTTATTCTATGGGATAGATTTTTTGGGACATATTGTGAAGAAAGAGATGACTTAAAGCCTGTATACGGAACTGTTAAAGCATTAAGAAGTTGGAATCCTTTATGGGCAAATATTGAAGTATTTATTAATATGGCGAAAGACTCATACCATACAAAGAATTGGAGAGATAAAGTAAAAGTTTGGTTTTCAAGGACTACTTGGCGTCCAGAAGATGTTGAAAAGAAATTCCCTTATAGAAATATTGATCAAAATGATAAATTTGATCCAAAAATATCCCCTAACCTTATGAAATTTGTTTGGATACAATTGATTTTTATTCCTTTTATGACACTT
The DNA here is from genome assembly GCA_003212795.1 of OCS116 cluster bacterium AG-435-F03. Lineage (GTDB taxonomy): Bacteria > Pseudomonadota > Alphaproteobacteria > MED-G09 > MED-G09 > AG-430-B22. Next base: position 22,573 of record QCOV01000004.1, read on the forward strand.
GTAGTTTTTTTCACTTTAAAAGGCCAAAGTTTCTTAGAGACCGCCATCTTTGGTATTTCTCTTTTTCTCTCATCAATAATAATTTCTCTAGTTTTATCAAATAAGATTAACACTATCATTTACGAATCTATCAGGTCTTTATTGGTTTTATCTATAATTTATTCAGGAATTATATCAATTGAGCTATTGGCTGCTCAAGTATTGGCTATTCATGCATTATTTAATATTGGCATGATTATTATTTATCGATTTTTTATTCATAAAGAAGAAGATTTAATAACTAATTAGATAATATTAGTTGATCTATTTTCATAATTTAATTGTTTAAGTTATTTATTTATTTAAAATATTTTCAATATTTTAAAAGAGGTCAAAAATTATGAACAAATTTATTCTATTCGCTTTTGTAGTTTTATTTTTACTTTCATTAACCGAAACTTATGCGGGAGAAAAACACAATTCTGATGAATGGCAGATTAAAGCTTACTCAAGCGCGGCTCCTTCATTTATTGGTGATTTTGCAACAATTATAGGTGGGGATGGTAAAATACTTAGGGAAGGAACCAATGGTTGGACATGCCAAGCAGGCAATCCTAGACCTTTTCCTAAAGAAGGCTGGAAGGATGTTCATGAGGCTATGCCAGCATGTTCCGATAAGGAAGCAATCAAATGGATGATGGCATATATGCAGGGTAAGACACCTCAACTTGATAATGATGGCTGGATGTGGATGCTTCATGGTGATGTAGGAGAGGACAACTCTAAGGCTGGTATATTAAATGAAAAAGATAGCACGCCAGGTCAATGGATTGAGTCTGGTCCACATTTAATGCTTATGCCAAAGGACCCATCTAGTTTGGACAATATGAATGCTGATTTTACAAATGGTGCCCCTTATGTGATGTTTCCAAAAACAATATGGGCACATGTAATGATTCCTGTTGAAGGTTATTATAAGTATCAAAAAGAATCAGAACCAAAAAAATAAGGAGTAAAAATGAAACCTGTATGTCTAGTTCTTGGTGCAGGAGCAGGGATCGGAGGAACTGTTGCTGCAAAATTTGCGAAAGAAGGATATCACTCATATTTATGCAGAAGAAGTGATAAAGAAGGTCTTGATCGTTTAATTACTAATATTGAAGAAAATGGTGGCAAAGCATCAGGATCCCTTCTTAATGCTGTTGATGATAATGTATTGGAAGATTTAATTGTCTCTATAGAGAGAGATATAGGTCCAATTGAGGTTCTAATCTACAACTTAGGTGCTCAGACTGGAATGAAATTACTTCATCAAACAACTCATAAAGAATTTGAGTTAGGTTGGAGAATGGCTAGTTTTGGTTTGTTTAGGATTGCTAAGGTTTTATGTCCTTTGATGGTCGAAAGAAAAAAAGGCAATATAATTGTAACTTCTGCAACTGCGGCAATGAGAGGAAATAAAACGCAACATTCACATGCAGCTGCAATGGGTGCAAGAAGAATGCTTTGCCAATCTCTAAATGCTGAATTTGCTTCCCAAGGAATACATGTTGCCCATGTAGTAATTGATGGAGCTGTAGATGCTCCAGATACTTTAGGTAAATTGCTTGGACCAGAATTATATCAAAAAATGCGAGAAACCAAGGGTATGGAAAATGACGGGTTAATACTTCCAGAAAAAATTGCAGATACATATTATCATTTAGCTCAGCAACATAGATCAACTTGGACACATGAAATAGATATTAGGGCGTTTTCTGATTTAGCTTGGTGGAATCACGACACTATGCTCGATAAAGATTAAATGAAAATTTATTCATGACTTTGAGGGAAAATTGAAATTAAAAAAATCAACTTTGTTTTTTTACAGCTTGGCAGAGATGCCTATAAATATCGCCCTTTTTCCTATCCTTGTTTTTATTCCTAAATTTTACACTGGTGAAATGGGTGTACCTTTAGCCTTAGCAGCAAATATCATTTTAGCGGTTCGTATTTTTGATGTTTTTACTGACCCAGTAGTTGGTTACATCAATGACCGAACTAATACAAAATGGGGAAGAAGAAGACCATGGATTGCAATAGCTACACCCTTACTTATGGTAAGTATCTATATGCTATTTATTCCTCCTGAAGGAGCTGGAGCTCTTCATCTTTTCTTATGGATGTTTCTTCTTTCAATAGGAACAACCATGCTCATTATACCTTACTATGCTTGGGGTGCAGAGTTATCACCGGACTATAATGAGAGATCAAGAATTACTGGATGGAGATCTATTTCTGGAGTAGTTGGTAGTCTAAGCGCTCAACTTATCCCAACTATAGCTCTTGTTTTCTTTGGTCTTGGCGGTAGCACAAATGTTTTGTATATCGTTGGGATTGCTAGTGTAATTATTATGCCCATATGTGTATTTTTAACTGTATCAAAAGTTCCTGAGTCTAAAGATTACATCAAATCAAACATCTCTCCGATCAAGGGTTTCAAAATTATGTTAGAAAACTCTCCATTTAAGAGATTAATAATGGCTTTTATGTTTGGAGGTATAGCTTTTTCCATAACAATTCCACTGTATTTATTCTTTATAACTTATGTTCTTAAGGCAGAAGAAATGGCTATATTTATGCTTACATTTTTTTATCTTACAAATATTGTTGCCGTTCCATTTTGGGTTTGGTTATCAAAGCAAATCGGAAAGCATAAGGCATATATTTGTAGTTTTGCAATGATTGCATTTGCGCATCCTTTTTATCTTCTTTTGGGTGAAGGAGATTTTTGGTGGATGTTACCTATTACCATTACTACGGGTTTTGCTGCTGGGGGTTTTGCGGCATTACCAAATTCAATGAAGGCAGATGTTATTGATCTAGATACATTAAAAAGCGGAGAAAATAGATCTGGCCTATTTTTCTCATCGTGGTCATTAACTTCAAAATTAGCTGGATCTGTAGGAACATGGTTAGCATTAACAGCATTATCTTGGATTAGTTTTAATACGGGAACAGATGTTAGTAACGGTCCGACTCAATTGTTAGGACTTAAGCTTTTATTCTCTACTCTTCCCTCTTTCTTTTTTATAGCTGCAATAATTATTATATGGAAGTATCCTATAACAGAAGAAATGCATTCAAAAATTCGAAATGAATTAAAAAATTCAAAAACCGAAAGAATTCTTGAAACTTAAGAAGTATTTAATCATTGTAAAATGATATATTTCTATTATTAAGGCATATCTTATGAGTAACACCATTTCCAACAACACCTTACACTTATACACATTAGGTTCTGGTGCTGTTGGAGTTAAGAATTTATTGTTTGGATCATGGCTTTTAGTTTATTTTAATCAGATTTTAGGTCTTGAACCATTATTAGCATCTTATGCTCTTGCTATTGCTCTAGTATTTGATGCAATCTCAGACCCCCTGGTTGGCGCTTGGTCAGACCGTTTTAAATCAAAATGGGGAAGAAGACATCCATTTGTGTATTTAGCAATAATACCTTTCGGTTTAAGTGCGTATTTTCTTTATTCAATTCCTTCAGATACTTCTCAAACTGCACTTTTTATAAAATTATTAATTGCATCAATTCTTTTGCGAACATTGTTTACTTTTTATGAGACACCTAGAGCAGCAATTGGTCCAGAACTTATTACTGATTATGAAAGGCGTAACACCTTAAGTGGTTATGGTGTTTTATACGGCAATATGGGTTTGGGGATTATGAGCTATGCAATGCTAGCTTTTTTTCTTGTGGAAACTGAAACATTTTCAGGTTCACGTGCTTTTTTAAATCCTGAAGCTTATCCAAAATTTGGTCTTTTAGCTTGTTTTTTAATCATAGTCTTTGGTCTAGTATCTTCATTATCAACACACAAATATATTCCTGACATGGTTGAACCAGATCCTAAGAGTTTTAAATTTTCTGAATTTTGGAAAGAAATAGTTGAGTCTCTTTCAAATAGAAATTGGTTAGTTCTTTTTACTGCTGGAACTATTTTAGCACTTAATATTGGAATATTTTCAAGTTTAGATAATTATTTTAGTATTTATTTTTGGCAATGGACTCCAGAAGAAATAAGCTTATTTCCAATTATTATAGCGCTTCCAGTTGTTTTAGCAGGATTCTTTGCGGCACCTTTAGCTAAAGGAAAGAGCAAAAAAAACTTTGCCATAGGCTTATTTCTTATCAATCTCATTGTTGAACCAATGCCAATTTGGTTAAGATTATTGGATCCATATGTACCAATGCAAATTTTTCCTGAAAATGGAACAGATGCTCTTTGGTGGACAATTATTATATTTTTATGTGTTGGTTATTTTTTAAGAACAGCAGGATGGATATTAGTAATATCAATGGTTTATGATGTTGTTGAAGATGGTCAATTAACGACTGGACGAAGAGATGAAGGTCTTTATTTGTCCGCAAATGGCTTTATTCAAAAAATAATTAGTGGACTAGGTGTTGTGTTTGTTGGTTTTCTTTTAGAGTTTGTAGGTTTTGATGTAAAAAACCCAACAGTATTAGAAATGCAGGAACCAATTTACAGATTGGCATTTTTTCAAGCTATCTTAGGTCCAATTCTAACTTTAGCATCAATCTCATGTATGTTTTTCTATAATATTTCTAAATCTTCGCATGAAGAAGCTCTTAAATCTTTAGAAATAGAAAAAGATTAATAATTTTTAACTGTTCAAGAATAAATAGAGACAAAGATAATCAATTAATTTATCTTTATATAGCTTTTGGAGGTTACTACCTATGAGCAAGTTTCAAGTAATTTTCTTGACCATCTCACTGGTGATTTCTGGTTGTGCGGAAGAGGTAAATGAAAAAATATCTGGTGATAGTTTTCAACAAACCTATTGGGTTGAAGATTATACAAAAGATTTAAATTTTCCTTGGGCAATAACTTGGTTACCAAATGGAGATCTATTAGTTACTGAGAGATTAGGAAAAATTAAACTAATACGCAAAGGTATCGTTGTTAGTGAAATACAAGGTGTTCCGGAAGTAATGGTATCTAGTCCATTTGATGGTTTATTGGATATCAAACTTGATCCTGATTTCGAAACACAGCCTTATATCTATCTCTCATATACCAAAGGTACAACAACTGAAAGGGTAGGAGTTGTTTATCGGGCAAAAATTAAAGACAACAAATTAGTTGAAGGGAAAGAAATATTTAATACATCTCCTCCAGCCCCAACTGGTGGGCCAAATATAACAAGAATTAATTTTCTTTCGGATAAATCCTTAGTTGCAGCAGTTGGGTCTAGCGGTCAGCATGCTTATGGCATGGTGCAAAGATTAGATGGAGATATAGGAAAGATAATAAGAATATATAGAGATGGGACCGTACCCAAAGATAACGCTCTTTCAGCTGATAACCCGGATGCTAAAGCGGAATTATGGGCAACTGGTCTACGTTCTATTGGAGGTTTAACACTAGATAACAACGATCAACTTTGGGGTGTAGAAATGGGACCACAAGGTGGAGATGAATTAAACCTTATTGAAGGTGGAGGAAATTATGGTTTTCCTCTGATTAGTTGGGGTTTTGATTATTCTGGTCGAGCTTTATCAGAAAGACAAACAGCAGCTGGTTTTGTTGATCCAATAGTAACTTGGAGTCCTTCAATTTCACCTTATGGAATTACTTTTTATCAAGGCGAAGCCTTCCCTAACTGGAATGGTGATTTTTTTATAGGTGTTTTGGGTGATCAAACAATTATAAGAATGAGAATTCGTGATGGTAAGGTATTAGAGCAACAAGATTTACTTCCTTATCATAATGAGAGAATTCGTTCGGTAGAGACTGGCCCAGATGGATTTATATATGCAGTTACAGATTCCTCTAATGGTAAAATTATTCGTTTAAGACCAGGTAAGCCATCTCAAAAAGACCTTGCTAATGTATCTAAACCATTCCCTATGCCAAAAACTAACAGTATTGTTGAAAGATTAAGACTACATGGTGTAATGCAAGATGAGGAAACCATGCTAGCTATTCAAGCTGCGTATGATCAAGAAAGAGCTGAGTTTATTTACAATCAAAATTGTGTAAGCTGTCATAGCTTAAAAGCCAATGCTGAAAGTAATATTGGCCCTCATCTAGAGTCAATTGCTGGTCGAAGATCTGGGTCTTTACCTAATTATAATTATTCTTCTGCTATGAAAATGAATAATAAAACAAGTGTAATATGGGACTCACGAACAATTGCTGCCTATATAACCAATCCTCAAGCAATTTTTCCTGGTACCAAAATGGCTTCTACCCCTCTTAAATTTGAGGATGCTGTTCAGGTTAGTAATTATTTAACAAGATTAAAAAATGAAGAGTAAGAAATCTTTTTCTAGAAGAGCTTTTTTAGCTGGTACAGCTGCAACAAGTGCATTAGCTCTTTCTCCAAAACCTTTAAAAAGTGATGAAAGCATCTTCTCATCAAGAACTAGGTATCGACCATCTTTGGGAATCGTTAAACTCAATGGTAATGAAAATCCATATGGACCTAGTCAAAAAGCTTTAGCAGCTATTGATGAGGCATCTAAGCATTCTGGATATTATGTAAACTCATCAGGTGAGAAATTATGTTCAATGATTGCTGAAAAACATGGATTAACAACTGATCATATAGTCTTGAGCTCAGGGTCTACAGCAGTTCTTATGAATGTAGCATTGGCATCACTTAAAAGAGGCCATATTTTAGCACCAGACCTCTTTTGGGACAGTACAGCAAATTTAGCTTCAGATGTTAGTCAAAATAAATTGAAGCGCTTACCAAGTAATATAAAGCATGAAATAAATCTTAAAGTTATGAGGGACTCAATTACTAAAGATATATCTCTAGTCCATATAACAAACCCAAATAACCCGACTGGCTCTATTTTAAATAACTTAGAATTAAAAGAATTTTGTAGAGAAATATCTAATTATTGTACGGTATTAATTGATGAAGCATATAATGATCTTACTGATAAACCGAATTCTTCAACTATGATTCCTCTTATCAAAGAAGGTAAGAATATTATTGTAACAAGAACATTTTCAAAAATTCATGGTCTTGCTGGTTTACGAATAGGCTATATGATAGCTAAACCCGAAATAATCAGTGAAGTTATGAAGTTTGGTTTTATTGGAAACTGGACAACTAATAAGGCAGGTGTTGCTGCAGCAATAGCCAGCTATAATGATGAAATTTTCTTATCACATTCTAAATCAATGATAAATGAGGGTAAAGAGATGGTGATGGAGGCAATTAAAAAGAATGGTCTTTCCGCTTTACCTTCTAAAGCTAATTTCATTTTTGTTAACTTAGATTCCTTAAATGCTGATCAATTCAAAAAAAGTATGGCTAAGAGAAATATAATTATATCTGGAATTTTTAGAAATCATAAAAACTGGTCACGAGTAAGCATGGGAAAGATTGCTGATTTACAAAAATATATAAATGCTTTGCCGGAGGTTTTGGAAGAAATTAGCTAGTCTTATTTATCAACTCACCTACATCCTTATAAATTAAACAGGCCATAAGGATAAGACCAATATAACCTATAGAAGGATATATAAGGTTAATAAGCTGACCAAAAGGTAAAAGGTTTCCACCAAACCAACAAATTAAAGTTAAAGATATGGCTAACAATCTAAAGCGTAAAGTATGCTCATCAGCAAAGCGTCTACAAATTGTCCACATTAAAGGTGTAACTGTTGTATAAATTCCAAGAAAAATAACAGCAGCAAAAATTGATCCATACACTGGAAAAACCTTTGTTGCTAATATAAGTATTGGAACTTCAGCGTCATAGACAGATTGAATATTGCCCATAAGAGCTAAAACAACAATAGTCATAGCGCTTATAAAAAGAAATGGGCCAAGCAATGCTACGCCCTTGACCTCAAAATTACTTTTAATTGTTGCGCCCACTAAAGGTAAAAACCCATATAATCCAGGAAGAGAAAAAACAGCATATAAAATTGCAGAAAAAAACCAATTTTCAGAGGCTCTTAGGATTTCTAATCCATCAGATAAAAGGATTCCCTCTTTTAATGACAATGAATCATCTAATATTGTGGAAACGGCAGTAGCTAAAGTAAGAATGACTATTATTGGCCCAATAATTCCAAGCACTTCAATAATTTTATTTAAACCTAACAAAAGCGTAATAGTTGCACAAAATGCCATTAATCCTGATCCAAAAATGACAGGTAAACCATAAGCTTGTTCTAAAGTAGCTCCTACACCACCTAACATTACGCCGTAAACAGCAACAATCATAATCATAGTGTACCAAGTCATAAAAATACCAAGATAACGACCGCAAAAATGCCGGAAAGCATCCTCGTTAGTTCGAAGATCATTTTGTTTACCAGCTTTAAGCAATGAGAAACAGGTATAAATCATGAGAAAACCACAAATTAATAGACCTATTAATCCTTTACTTCCAAAACCAACAAAGAATTGCATGGCCTCCTGTCCAGTTGAAAAAGCGCCACCTATCAGTAATGCTATATATGCACCTGAAATACTAAATATTCTAATCCATTGATTATTCATAAAGATTATATAACCACATAACTGATCTACTATGATCTATAAACCCTGTATCTTTAGCAACCTCGGGATCTGACAGGGTTTCAAGGAACTTTTCTATATCAGAATAATAACCTTCTGCGGTACCTTCAAAATCAAATATATCTACTCCTGCTGAATTAGCAGCTTTCTCAGAAAATTCTTCATCAGCATGGAATTGCCTATAACCTTGTAAACCTGAAACATTTTCTCTTACATCGGCTGCATGATGATCTAACCAGTGTTCGTGCCAGTCTTTCCTAGACCATTCTAAAGGACGTCTTAAAACCATATTAAGAAATAAAGGTTCGCTTCCAGGAACAATTACATGTTCATCACCTACAAGAGCAGCACTTTTAGAAGCGTCAATTAAAGATCCTAATTTTTCCCCTATACCTTGTATTGCCTCAACAAGTGATTCATATGATGCGTCTTCAGACCTGAACTCTATTATATTATCAAAAGGTGGTTGCTCAGGTAAATCATCTGGTTGACCATCTTGAGGAACACTTGCAGTTGGATCATCTGGAACCCTTATTGCCCTTCTAAATTGTAAGTTAGGTAAATTATGATTTATAGACTTGCACTCTTTATTAAGAATATCATCTATTTTATCTCTATTATTAATATCTGAAGCACTTAATAATAATTGTAATTTTTTAATCATAAAAACCTTAGTGGGAATAAGGAACTAACGGACCAGTTCTATATGTGCCTCTGGATAATTCAGTAGCCACACTTGGAGCTATTGGTAACCAACCTAATTCACTACGTGCACGATCAGATGTAATAATACACTCAATACAAGATAAATCTGCAAGCTCACCAAGAGCTTCTCTAGCTTCCTCAAGAGGCCAATGAACTACCTCAATTCCTGGGCCGAAATAATCTGCAATTAAAGTTGCATAATCTTTACTGCATGTAACTTCATCAGAAGCTGCATTATAGATACCTTGAGCAGACTCATTTGTTACTATTTTAAGATAAAGATCTGAAAGTGGATCTACATGTATTGTACTGACCAAATTAGTACCTTCACCAATATGAAGAGATTTTCCTGATTCTCGAGCTCTAAAAATTAATCCTGTAAGCCAACCCCCTGCATGACCATAAATTAAACCCGGCCTTACGCTAGCCCCTCTAATGCCATTCTCTGACATGGCTACTACTTGCAAATCATGACGTGCGCGCCATGCTCGAAGAGGATGTGGATTTTCAATTGGTTCGCTCTCATCACGAGGAACACCTTTAGTATCATTGTAAACAACACTTGCGCTAGTTGTAACAAAAACCTTACCAGTATCTTTAAATGCCTCCTCAACTGCCAAAATGAAATTCGTATCTAGTTTTTCCATTTCCTCATCATGAGAAGCTCCAATATGTACAACAGCGTCACATTCATCTGCTGTTTCACTAATAATTTCTGTATCAGCAAAACCACCAGCAATCCATTTAACATTATCTCTCTCTTCAAGATTAGGAATATGGTGAGGTCTAACGAGTGCATGGACCTCATGACCATTATTGACAAAATGATTTAGTGCATGGGCACCTGCATGACCAGTGCAGCCCGTCATTAATACTTTCATAGAACCCCTCCTCATAAAAACTTAACTTAAAATAGAATATTAATTAATTCAACCGGAGGATATGGTTCACAAAAAAATAATGCCCAGAGTTTTGCAACTCTGAGCATTACCTCAATAAATTTTAATATTAGTTAAAATTTATAATTTAATTTAAGACCATAATTTCTTCCTGGTAAAGGAACCTCATTTTTAACAAATGAAGCGTGATTTCTGGCCACTTCGTCAAGAAGATTCTTACCAAATAATGAGAAACTTATTTCATTTTGATTATTTAGAACAAAAGTCTTTTTTAAAGAGAAATCAAGCATTTCATAGGCTTCGGTTTCAGTTTCACCTTCACCAATATCATTTTGCTCTTCAACATCTTTATAAGTCAATCTTGCTAAAAGATTATCCTCTGAATAAGAAACAGTTATAATATTTCTTGCAGGTACAATTCTTGGGATATTCATACCATTCTTAAATTCACCTGTAACTGAGTCTCTGCCGAGTGATAAAGTAAGATTACCTCTATCAAAAGTAAAAATCTGACTTATTTCAAACTCATAACCTTCAAGTTCAGCATCTTTTTGTAGGAAGTTTGCTAAAATAAGACCACCATGGTCATCATGATCACCATGCTCTTCATGCTCTTCATGCTCTTCTTCCGTTTCATCTTGTAGATAGATGTAGTTATCAATGTCATTTTTGAAAATATTACCTCTAAAAGAGAAATTATTATTTTTATAAAATATATTCAAATCAATGTTGTTAGCACTCTCAGATTCAAGTTCTGTATTGCCAACTTCAAAGCGGCCAGTAACTAAATGAGCTCCATTCATATATAGCTCTACTGGTGATGGTGCTCTTTCAACTCTTGCTAGGCCTAGACTAACTGTAAAGTTATCATTAACTTCTCTCGAAAAATTAACAGCAAAACTTGTTTCGCTATAATCTTTATTAAAGTAGTCAATTTCCTCTTCATGTTCGTCTTCATCATGATGTTCGTCTTCATCGTGATGTTCGTCTTCATCATGATGTTCGTCTTCATCATGATGCTCTTCTTCATGATGAGCTAATGAACCTTTACGAGAAATATCATCATACCTAATACCGAAATCAATATCTAATAATCCGAATTCTTTAGACAAATAATAACCAATGGATAATTCTTCATTATCTGTTGGCCTCATAAAAGCTTCAGCACCAACTATAGAAATTTCTTCTTCTACATAATTGATAGATAATTTTTGCTTAACAACATCATTTGTTAAATCAAAAACAAAACCTAGTTCCTTGGATTTATTTTCAAAATTTGTTGGACCTTCAGCATGGCCATGTTCATCATGTTCATCTTCATCATGATGCTCTTCTTCATCGTGATGCTCTTCTTCATCGTGATGCTCTTCTTCAGCATGTTGCTCAGTATGAAGATAGTCTGAAGATCTAAAGAAATAATTAATTTTTTTCAGCCAAGAACTATTAACTACATAAGAACCTTCAACATCAAAAATATCAGATTCTGTATTGGAAAAGATTCTTTCACCTTCATGTTCATCATGACCTTCATGTTCGTCTTCATCATGATGCTCTTCTTCATCGTGATGCTCATCTTCATCATGATGCTCTTCTTTACCATGCATTCCATGATCTTCATGACCATCACCATGGAATGGAACACCAAAAAGACTTTCAGAGTTCTTATAAGAAATACCGAAATATCCCCATTCACCTGTTTTTGAAATACCAAATCTTTGTGATGTTGACTCAAAGTCAGAGTTTTCTAAGTAACCAAGATTTTCTTCTTCGTGGTGCTCATCTTCATCGTGATGCTCATCTTCATCGTGATGCTCATCTTCATCGTGATGCTCATCCTCGGTATGAATTATTGCACCATTTGGAATATCATAATTATCAAACTGAGAATCTTTATAAGCCAAACTTACATTGAAACCACCAATGTTATTTTGATAAGAAAAACTTCCACTTTCTCCGTCGTTAACAGATTGGGTTTCTAAAGCAATATTAAATTTGGGTTCTTTAAAATCTTCTCTAGCAATTGTATTATCAATGATATTTACTATGCCTCCAACAGTCCCACTAGAATATAGAAGTGATGATGGTCCTCTAACTATTTCTATTTGTTGAATATCATTTAAATCAACCTCATTCATATGATCGTCACCAATAGTAGAAACATCTCTCAGAGTTTTACCATTATTCATAATTCTAACTCTATTACCTGATAAACCACGAATGATAGGATGACCAACAGCTGCGCCAAAATCTGAAGATTGAATTCCAAGAAGATTATCAAGTGACTCACCTAAGCTAACTGTGGTGTCAAAAGTTGCATCATCTCCCCCAATTACATGAATTGGATCGTCTAGGTCTGATAGGTTTGTATCAATGTAAGATGATGTAACTATAATTTCATCTATCTCATTCGAATATATTTTTTCGTTGTGTATTATTAAAGTACCCACAAACAAAAGTACTAAAAGTAAATTTTTCAATTTTATCTCCTTTTTAAATTTACATAAGAAATGAAATTTAAATTTGAGGAGGTCCTCTGGAGTAAAATTTAGAAATATTGTTGTCTAAAAATTGATTATCTACTTTCTGAATAAAATAAAAAGTAGTATGGAATTGATCCCCAAAAGTTGCTATTTGATTATCAAACTCAGGGGCAACATTAACACAAAAATCACAATCTATTTCTACAGACATATGATCATGATGATCATGATGTTCGTGCAATATCTCTTCGGCTGAAACCGAAGTAAAAAATAACAAAGCTATAAAGAAAGCCAGTGTTTTATTAGATAAATTGTGCATAGCGAGTTAAATATTAAAGATATCGCATAAAGTCAAACTATATAAGCAATTCCTCTACTTGCCATAATGTGTCTTTTCCAAAGAATATTTGATCGCCGACAAAAAAAGTTGGTATACCAAAAACCCCTCTTTCAACAGCTGATTCAGTATTAGATATTAGTTTTGCTTTAACATCTGGATCCTGCATTTGACTCATTAATTTATCCGCATCTAATCCTGATTCAAGAAATGCTTCTTTGATGACTTCTGGATCATCCATTTTCTTGGGTTGCTCCCACATATGAACTAATACTTTATCTATATAATCTTCAAGATAGCCATCCATTTCAGCAGCAATTGCACCTCTTATAATTTGTAAACTTATTACCGGAAAGTGCGGATTCATTTGAAAAGATTGTAAACCATGTCTTTCAATAAATCTCGTTATTTCAAGTGATTGGTATTCTAATTTACCTTTTACCTCAGCAAATTGAACCATTGGTGGGTTGTTATTAGTAGCCTTAAATATACCTCCCAAGAGAACAGGAATATAATTAACTTTAGCACCCGTTTTTTCAGAAATTGATTTAAGCACTTTATGACTTAAATATGCATTTGGACTAGCAAAATCAAAATAAAAATCTACTTCTTTGGTCATCATCTTCTCCAATATTACTTAATTATTAATATTATATATTTTAAATAGTTTAGAAAGAAATAATTAAGAGATAATTTGATTTATAATGATATTATTTAACTATGATCTATTTCTATTTAATCATTTTTTTATTTGTAAGTATTTTCTTTAAAATACCTATTTTAGCGATATTTGGTGGAATAATTTTTAGTCTGATGTTTAAAACTAAAAATGAATTTATTACGAAAAAATATTCAACAATTATTTTGCAGACTGGAATAGTTCTTCTTGGCTTTTCAATTAATTATCAATCAGCAATTAATTCTAGCTTGCAATACATGCCTGCAATATCAACATTTGTTGTATTAACTTTTACATTTGTTTTTTTATTAGGTCTTTCACTTAAAATTGATAAAAATTATTCTCTTTTAGTTGCTTCTGGATCATCAATTTGTGGTGGAACGGCAATGGTATCTATTGCACCAATTATTAAATCAAAAAATGAAGATTTAGCTGCAGCTTTAGCAATAATATTCATTCTAAATGCCTTAGGAGTATTTCTTTTTCCATTTATAGGGGAATTATTAAATTTATCTCAAAGTCAATTTGGAGTATGGGCCGCGACTGTAATTCATGATACTAGCGCGGTCATAGGCGCTTCAATGAGTTACGGGTATGAGTCTCTGGAGACTGCATCAACATTAAAACTAGGGCGAACTTTATGGTTAATACCATTAATTATGTTAATAAGCATAACTGAGAAGAGTGATAAAAAACATTTTCCATTCCCAATGTTTGTTATTTTTTTTATTTTAGCAATTATTTCAGGGTCTTATTTCAATACAACTATAGAAAAAGAAATTATCAGAAATGTTAGCCAAATTTTGCTCCTTATTGGTTTATTTTCGGTTGGAACACAAATAACATTTAAGAATTTGAAAAATATTGATTCAAAGAAATTAATTTATCCAATTATTTCATGGATATTGATAATACCTTTTTCTTTTTTTATTGTTTTTCTCTAGTTTAAGGCGAAGTCTTTTGAAATAGATATTTCTTAATCATTTTTAACTACTAATTTACCTTCATCTATCAATCTTTGTTGTAGTGACTTTTCATAACCAAGATCCGAAAGTATCTCTAAGCCATGTTCACCTAATTTTGGTGCTGGTCTTACAATTTCACTTTCTGTTTCACTAAATCTTGCAGCCGGGCGTGCCTGCCTTATTTGACCAAATCCATCAAAGTTATCATACAAAATTGTTTCATTTGCAGTTATTTGCTCATGATCCATTAATTCCATCCTATCAAGCAATGGGGCGCAAGGAACTCCTTCCTTTTGAAATCTTTCAAGTAAATCGTCACTATTCCACTTAGAAATTTCTTCTCCAGTCAGCTCTTTTCTCTCTTGTGCATTTACCATGCGAGAAGAAGAGTCTGAGAATCTTTCATCATCTATCAAATCTTCTCTGTCCAGAGCCCTGCACATTCCTCGCCATTCAGCATCAGAAACAGCACCAGCAGTGATATAACGATCTTTTGCTTTATAAATTAAATCTTGTGTTCCTTGAATCTTTCGAACATCAAATTCCTTATCCTCGTAAACTAAACCAGCCATACCTTCAGGCCAGAAAAAAGCGAGCATACTATCTAACATTGATAAACTAATATGCTGCCCAGTGCCTGATACCTCTCTAGCATAGAGAGCTGATGAAACTGCTTGAGCAGCTGTCAATGCTGTCGTCTTATCAGCAATAATTATACGGAACATTTTAGGTCTTCCAGTATCTCTATCAGCTTGAATATCTGTTGCTCCCGATAAAGCTTGAATAACTGGATCATATACTCGTGATTGAGAGTAAGGACCTTTTTCACCAAAACCACTAATTGATAAATAAATAATTTTTTTATTTAACTTTCGAATGACTTTTTCGCTAAAACCCATTCGATCAATGGCTCCTGGTCTAAAATTTTGCATGAAGACATCTGCATCTTCAACTAGTTTTAACAAAATTTCTTTTCCTTCTTTTGATTTTAAATCAATCGCTAATGATTTCTTACCTCTATTTACGGAGTAAAATGGTGCATTTACACCATTATGAGGCGTTGCCATATGTCGAACTTGATCCCCAATAACTGGCTCAACTTTAATTACCTCTGCACCCTGGTCGGCCAAAATCATTGAGCACATTGGTCCTGATACCATACTTGTAAGATCAATTATTTTTATGCCTTTAAGTGGTCCCATTATTAGCTACCTCAGTTGATTTATAATTTGCTAACATTGCCTTTTTGAAAGCCGGTCTTTTTTTTATATTTTCTCTATATGACATAATATTATCAGGTAATTTAAACTCATAATAAATTGCCCAGTCAAGACAAGAAATAAGCATGATATCTGCTAATCCAAATCCTTTATCAAGAATGGATTTTTTATTTTTTATAAAATTATCAATTATTGCCAGATGCTTATCTAAATGCTCTCTACAAGCTTTTACTACAATTGGTGAGTCACCGTAAATCGATTTGAGATCATAATGCCTTCTCATTACATAAAGAGCTGTTTCGTCAATTTCTCCATAAATGTAACTACACCATTCATCTTCTTTTGCTTTATCAATATTATTCTTTGGTATAAATATTTTGTCAGATGGAAAGGTATATTGCAAATATCTACATATAGCTAAACTTTCAGACAATTTGATTTCACCATTTTCCAAAAATGGTATTTTTTGTTTAGGGTTGAGGTCTGTGTATTCTTTTGATTGTGTCTCACCAGTTCTTGGGCCAATAGGCATTAATTCATAATCTATTCCTAGCTCTTCAGCCATCCAAATTGGTCTTAGCGTTCTAGTTGTGCCAGCGCCCCATAATTTAATTTTATTTTCCAATATAGATCTCAAAAATTCATTTTTAAAATATCATAATCTTTTTTTAGGGAAAATTAAAAGTTGATTGGTTTTGTCCATATAATCTTTATAACCATCTCTTTTAACTAAACTTCTATCATCCATCATTTTACAAGTAATCAATGCAAACATAAGATTCATAGATAATGGACATATAAATAAATACCAGTAAGAGGTATCAACAGCCAATGTCATGAAGAAGATTCCCCACCAAAAAAGAATTTCTCCTAAATAATTAGGGTGCCTTGAATATGACCAAAGACCAGTTTTTATAAAT
Organism: OCS116 cluster bacterium AG-435-F03; assembly: GCA_003212795.1. GTDB lineage: Bacteria > Pseudomonadota > Alphaproteobacteria > MED-G09 > MED-G09 > AG-430-B22. Next base: position 39,322 of record QCOV01000004.1, read on the forward strand.
TTATTTTTATTATCTTTATTTTTTTTAAACTTCCAAAGCTGATTATCTGATATTAATTCTAATGTGACAGCCATAATAGTATAAAAACTGGCTAAATAAAGCCAATAACTCGATGTATTTGTTGATACAGATAAACCATAATACAATGGCAAAAGAGACAAATTTACTTGCAGAGTAGGATATAAATGAATGCCAAAAAAATCTATGAATGAGGCAAATTTTAACTCTTTGAGGTCTTCATAACGAAAATCCTCATCATATAAACCTTCCCATCTACGTGCCCAATTATATGTTAGTCGAATACCCCAATATAAAACGGGAATAAAAAATAAGAATATCTTCTCGTAATCTAGGTTTTCGGAATCCGGCCAAAAAGAAATATATATTACAATTGGTATAGGCGCTATTGACCAGAAAGGATCATAAAAACTTGAATTTTTAAATAGTAAACTAGCTATATAAACTATAACAGTCGCTATTATATGAGCAATTAGAACAGTTACCCATTGATTTAATACAATATTACTACATATTAAAATACTTATAGCTAGAGCAAAAACATAAACTAGAAGGCAAATTATTAAACTTTTAACCTTTATTCCCAATTAATAACCATCCTGCCTCTAGTACCTCCTGCATCCAGTCTTTTATGGGCCTCAAAAGCATTTTCTGGAGTTACTGTATCAGCTACTCTAAGAGATATAAGCCCTTCTTCAACTTGTTGACGAAGCTTATCAAGTTTATCGAAGTCGCAATCATATTCAATTACCCAAGTAGTGGTAAAATTTATATTTCTTTGAGGTTCTCCTCTAAATCCTCTTACACTTGTAAAAGATCCGTTGTCTTTAACAGCATCAATTGCTTTTTCATTTAATAAAGCTCCATCAGCAATACCATCAACACCTTCGGGAAAGACTTCTTTTATTTTTTCAGAAAAATTTTCACCTCTTGGTATTATATGATCGACACCTAATTCATTTAAAAGCTCAATATCATTTTCATTTGAATCCGCAATCACGGTTAAGCCATCGGCTTTTGCTAACTGAATTACATAACCCCCATAAGCACCTGGTCCACCAGTAACAGCAACAACTTGTCCTTTATTTAGATTTAATAAATCCAAAGAAAGTCGAGCTGTTAATCCATTCATAGGTAATGTTGAAGACTCAGCAAAAGAATAGCCTTCCGGAGCCTTAACAACTGCAAACTGATTTAAAGTTATCTGCTCACGATATGCGCCGTGAAGTTCATTGGGTATAACCATTCCCATTACCTTATCACCAATACTTATGTCTGTTTCAACGCCTTCTCCAATTTGATCTACAATCCCAGAGATATCCATTCCTGGAACTGATGGAAGAGGAAAATCTTTACGAAACTGAGATATTAAACCGCTTCTTGAAACAATATCTGTAGGATTTACAGCCGAAGCATAATTTTTAATTCTAATTTCTCCAGGACCCGCAGAAACCTCTGGAATATCCATTACTTCAAGAACTTCCGGATCCCCAAATTCTTTAAAACCAACTGCTCTCATATTTCACTCCTCGTAATTACTGGAAATAGTTTAACTCCATTACTTATTTCTTTCGATAGATAATTCATAAATAACCCTGGATCAATAATTCCTGACTCTGGAGCATGAACACCAGAACTATCAATCAGCCCATCAATGAGCATTTTTACTCCACATGCTAAAGGAAAGGAAGTGGCTTCCCCCATTGATAGATCCATAATATCTCCATCAATAGTTACGCCAACTGAAATCTTTTGACCATTCCTATTTCCCTCAGCATAACCAAAGACTGGCGGTAAATGTAATTTTTCTGTTTTTTGCTTTGGGGTGGTCGATCCTTCCATCCATGTAAGAATCCTTGCAGCCATATTTTTTGTCAGAAGATTCATCTCAATTAAAAACCTTATAAACCTCAAGGTTGCAATAAATCCTCTTTCTTCACCATGCATTATGTTTAATGACTCATTAATATTTGGATAATGGTAAGGAAAACTTATTGCTTCAGGATGGCCAAATATATTTGCTTTAAATTCTCCTAATTCTGGATAATGAATTTTTACTTCTGTTAAAGGTCTTTCCATTTGATATTTTCCATCTTTAAATACCTTAACTTTTCCAATCATTTGTTCGATAGCATGAACCATAGCTGCATTAACCCCTTTTTGTGATGATATAGGCTCTGGTTTAGCTGAGGACATATCCCATCCTGTATAAACTTTTGAAATATCATCAAGCTCAAGCATAGCCATATAAGCAAGGATATTTGTTAAACCAGGACTAGCACCTAATCCTAAGATTGCTGTAATTCCAGCGTTTTTTGCCTGATCATCTAAGAGAAACATTTTTTCAGTCGGCTCCCAATCATCACAAATATCAAAATAATGACAATTTGTTACTATTGAAGCTCTTAGAATTGGTTCTGCAAATTTAAAAAAAGGACCAGTAGTATTAACTACTATATCGACTTCAGACATAACCTCTAATAAAGATTCATGTTTTGTAACATCTAATCCTATGCCCTCTACCTTATCACCAAAACTTAATGAAAAATCTTTTGCAGCATCAGCGTTGATATCAGCTACATAAATTTTTTTTATTTTAGAGTGTTTATATAAAGACTGAACAGCATATCTTCCCATTCCACCACTGCCCCCTAATGCTAAAACCTTCATATCTTACCTCTTTATCATTATTTATAAGTTTTTTTGACTTCCCAAATTAAATACGGGTCGTGTTACTGAGTAAGCCCAATAGAAAAATAAAAATTGTAGCACAAGACGAAAATAAAGGATTTCAATTGGAATATCTGGAAATGCCTCTGGAGAAATAGCCATATAAATATTAGCTGGATAAACAGCAATTAGTAGAGCAACTAAACCCCATCCCGCTATTTTTCGAAAGCGAGGAATTAAAACACCAATACCTGCAGCTATTTCAAAAAAACCACTTATATATACTGCCTCTTCATGTAATGGAAATGATGGAGGCATAATAGATAAATAAAAATCTGGATTAATAAAATGATCCACACCAAAATAGATAAAAAAAGCAGACAGCCCAAACAAAACAAGCTTTTTCCATAAACCTAAGGGTAGTTTGAGGGCAATTGAAATATCATATAACATGTTCATTCTTATAAATTAGAAAGAATTGTCTTAACATCATACTCGTCATCACCATCATATCGTGGTGCATATTTTTTATAAGCCTGGGTTATCTCATTAATTCGCTTTTCAATATGAACAGTATTATAAGCGTGTGATACTATTATATGCTCTTCGTTTTTAATCTGTTCCTTAACAATTTCAGCAAACTTATCAGCATTCATTCCACCTTCCACTTGACCTGTAAGAGGTGTATCTACATATCCAGGAAATATTGTTCCTACATGAATAAAATCTGGAAGATCGTTCCTTAGGCTCTCACTTAACCCAAGAACTGCGTGTTTAGAAGCAACATATGCAACTGAATTAGGCACTGCAACAAACAATGAATTTTCAGAGCCTAAGTTATAAATTGCTGCTTTCGTTCCCTGCTCAATCATTTTTTTACTAAAAACCGAGCATCCTTGCCATACTCCGAAAAAATTAACATCAAAAACTTTTTTAGCTTCTTCAATATCTACCTTATCAATCCTTCCTCGAGCACCAGAAATTCCTGCATTGTTAATCAACATATCTACACGTCCATAACGCTCGCAGGTAAAATCAGCGAATTTTTCAACACTTTTCAGATCGGTAACATCTAAATGAGTTTTATCGGCATCAATATTAAGGTTTTTTAATATATCTATAGCTTCTTGAAGTTTTTCTTCTCTAGTTTCCCCAATAACTATTTTAGCTCCCTCAGATCCGAAAGCTTTGGCAAGAGCAAAACCAATTCCGGTAGCGCCGCCTGTTATAGCAATAATCTTGTCTTTTAAGTCTTTCATGAAAATTAGCTATTAAGAGCTATTTCTCTTTTTTCATTACTTCTTCGCACTAATTTTCCTGGAAGCGCTCCTGTATGAACACCATTATCAAAGATAACTTCGCCAGCTTTAACGGTTATTTCATAACCTTCAGGTTTTTGAACTAATCTTCTTCCACCTGCAGGTAAATCAAATATTGCTTCGGGTCTATGCAGTCTCATTGAATCAAAATCGATGATATTGATATCAGCAATTTTTCCTTCTTTAATGTAACCTCTATCAAACATGCCAAATGCTTCTGCAGTACTTGATGTAAGAGACTTTACAATAAATTCTAATGATAATTTATCACCGCGAGTTCTATCTCGACCCCAATGCGTCATTATAAATGTAGGCATGCCAGCATCTGCAATCACTCCACAATGGGCTCCTCCATCGCTTAGTCCAAATAACACATTTGGATGTTCCAGTAATTTTTTGTGAGGTTCCAAATCATATGTATGGTATCCACCTAAAGGCTGATAAAAAAGCTCTTTTCCTTCTCCTTGAATAAGTAGGTCATACATAACCTCCATAACATCTAAATTACGTTCTAGCGCAATTCCAGCTACACTATCTTTAAACTCAGGTTCATAATTTGGTTTTTCACCTAGTGGAAAAACTTGACCCATTAAAGATGGTAAATCCTGTAGTAATTCATTTTTGATAGTAGTTTCTTCAGCAAGAATTTTCTTTTTTGTCTCTGGATCACGTAATCTCGCTAATAATTCATCATGATCAAGGGATGCAAGTTCATCTTTCCAAGTTGGGTGCCCAACAAATGCATGAAAACTTGACTGAAGACCATGTAATACGCCAGTAGGTCTTCCGGCAGCTTGCGGCCTAATTTCATGTCCCTCAAGGCGTGCTTGCTCAGCAAGATTATACATCTTATTGTTTTTATAAGCAGGAGCAGTTGTTGCGATCAAAGTTACAGTTAAACCTGTCTGCTTCTGAAAATCCTTAACCCATTCCCATTCTTCATCTTCGCCTAAATGATCTGATACTAACTCAAAAACCGAGTTATTTAGACCCTTCATTCCTAAGCCAAGTGCCAACATTTCCTCATTTCCAGAAAAAGTTCCAGGCATATACTCCCCATTAATGTCTTTATGTAATAATGTTTTGGAGCTAGAAAAACCTAATGCTCCAGCCTCTACACCCTCTCTAACTAATTCAGCCATCTGAACTACTTCATCTTTAGTTGGAGCATAATCTGAATTACAACGCTCCCCCATTACATATGCACGTATTGCTCCATGGGGGACTTGGGTTGCAACATCAATTGCTCTAGGAAAAGACTCTAACGCATCAAGATATTCAGGAAAACTCTCCCATTGCCAATCAATACCTTCAGATAGAGCAGCGCCCGGAATATCCTCAACTCCCTCCATTAATTCAATAAGGAAATCCCTATCCTTTGGTTTAACAGGCGCAAAACCTACACCGCAGTTACCCATAACCACTGTTGTTACACCATGCCAACTTGATGGCGCTAAAACTGGATCCCAAGTAGCTTGGCCATCATAATGAGTATGAACATCAACCCATCCAGGTGTCACTAGCTTACCTTCAGCATCTATCTCTTTATCGGCAGGCTCGTTAATTTCTCCTACACTAGCTATTTTGCCATCTTTTATAGCAATATCAGCAACATAACGATCATTTCCTGTGCCATCAATAATAGTGCCGTTTCTAATAATTAAGTCGTACATAGGGCTCTCCAATTAATTTTTTTAACAAAATATCATTTGGTTAAAATTGTATCAAGAAAATATATTAAAACTAGTTTAAGCAAGAATTACTAGAGTCAAAGAATTATTTATATTTTTCCCTTCTATCAGAAAATTCTCTAACTCTTTTTCTCCATGATTTATATGAACGAGATTTTAAGTTTTCTCTCATTAGTTTTTTAACATCCTTTTCGCCAATCCCATAAATTGATTTAATATTATCAAAAGTAGCGTGATCAGATAAAGCTAATTCAATAATTTCACTTTTCTCACTTTCTGAAAATTTCTTCATTATCTTATTTATAGTTTTCTTAAATTAGATTTTTTAAATAGGTCATCTGTTTAAAATCTTGTATGATCGACTCATAGCAATCTCTTTTAAATTATCGTCAGGATTTACAACTATTGGATCTCCACAAGCTTCAAACATTGGAAGATCATTTATTGAGTCAGAATAAAAAATTGAATCTTCAATTTTTAAATTATTTTCAGAACACCAATTCTTAACAGCCTTAACTTTTCCTTCACTAAATGTTGGTTCACCCGATAAGCTACCTGTAAAGATATCTTTTTTTATTTCAACTGGTGTCCCAATGCTAAATTCTATTCCAAAATATTCAGCAAAACCTTTTACAAGAAAATCATGTGATCCCGATGCAATAAGAACTTTGTCTGCAGACTTTGCCTCTTTTAAAAGGTCAGTAGTAAGGTCATCTGTTAAATCATCAATATTCTTTTTAATAAATTCATCCACTAAATTTTCTACTGTAGTGATATCTAAATTTTTGAGAGGTGCCTGAATATAGCTTGAGTATTCATCAAAATTCAGAATGCCCTTCCTGTAGTCGCTATCAAATTGATTAAGTTTTGATGAGTGCTCATCGCCACCTAATAACCCTTTAATAACCAGAAAATTTATCCACCCTGCTTCGCAATCCCCGCATAATAAAGTGTCATCTAAGTCAAAAATTATAAATTTCATTTTCAATCAACAAAAGTTCAAATATTTAATTTATCTTTATACCAATCAAGATATGTTCCTATTACTAAGGAAAACTCCTCTCTTTTAGCTAAAGAGAATAAGTGTGTAAATGTTTTTGGATATTCATCTTTAAAATTATTAGCTACTAAATCAAAGCCTCTATCTTTTAAAACATCCTCATAATGCCCTTCTCTCAAAAATTGAGCAACATCACAAACAAAAGATATATCTGCGATACTCAAATTTTCACCAGATATAAAAGGACTCTCATTCAAAGCTTGCTCAATTCCAGATAAGTAAAATTCATAAGCCGCAGAAACTCTTTCATATCCTTCTTTGCTTACATTTTCATAATCCAACATATAAACTTGAGCTTCCCTTGCAAAAACTAGGTTTGCATCAAGGAAACTATCAATTCTTGAAGCTTGATATTCGTTTTCGCCATATAAATTAAACTCTTTACCTACCCTTGCAACAGCTCTTAATATACTATTAGACTCGAATATACCAATATCTCCATCTGGACTAAATGCAGCCGGTACTGTTCCAAAAGGATGAGCCTTTAAAAATGAGTCTGTTTTATATAAAACTCCTGAAAAACCTCTTTTGCCTTTCCTAGCATATTTATGATCGGGATTTTTTTCCTTTTCATCCAAAATCTTAGGGTTAAAATCCCAAAGCCATGAACCAAGGTTAGATGGTTTATCACCTATAACTTCAACCTCTACTCCACATATTTTTCCTGCAATAATAGCTTTCCAGACACGTGGATTAGGAATATATGAAAATATTTTTAATTTATACATTTTTTAACTAGTTAACGAACAACAAAACTACCAAATATATATTTTCCATCATCTTGTATTCCTGATTCACCAATAGGTCTACCTACTGCACTAGGAACATTTCCAACATAAAGTTGATAAGAGCCTGGTTTAATTGGAACAAGGCTAACATGTGCGGAGCCTATTTCGTCACATTCAATTGCGTTAAAGCTTAAACCCTGAAGATGGACTTCAATATCACCAACAGTTACCAATCTAAGATGGGAATTATGTAAAAGTTCTAACATTTCTATACGCCAGCCTGTTAAATCATCTCTAACATCAGGACAGTTAATATTTAGACGATAGTATTTACCAGTTATAAGTTTAATTTGTTCTGGAGCAATTTTAGGATATCCATCATTTAAAGTTGTTATAGTGATATCTATTTCTTCTGGAGGATATTTTGCAAGATTACCAGATGATTCTGAGATTAAGGGATAAAGTGAGATAGCGAAAATAATTAAAAGTTTTTTCATAATAATTATTTAATAATTTTTTTTAGTTAGATGCAAATTATTCCACCTATATTGATTATTGAAAATTATTAAAAGCTAGTTCATGATAACATTTCATTAGTTTTTTAATGGGATAAAATGGAAGAAAATTTTGATTACATAATTGTAGGTGCTGGAAGTGCTGGTTGCGTATTAGCCAATAAATTATCAGATAACGATAAAAACTCTGTTCTTCTTATTGAGGCAGGAGGAAAGGATACAAACTTATTTATCCATATGCCTTCTGGATATTCACAAATTGTTCCTAAATCAAACAAGCAAAATTATGGTTTCGAAACTGAACCAGAAAGCAATACAGCTGGAAGAAAATTATATTGGCCCAGAGGAAGGGGATGGGGTGGGTCATCATCAATTAATGCAATGATTTATACGCGAGGACATTCCTCGGATTATGATCATTGGAGACAGCTTGGTAATCCTGGTTGGTCTTATGATGATGTATTACCCTACTTTAAAAGAGCTGAAAACTATGAAGGCGATGGTGATGAAGAATTTCACGGGCAAGGTGGTCCACTAAATGTAAAAAAATCAACAAGAGAAGATGATATTCTTTTGGATAAGTTTGTTGAAGCCGGCAAACAAGCAGGTTTCCCTTTAACAAATGATTTTAATGGAAAACAGCAAGAAGGTTTTTCGCGTTATGAGCATACCATAAAAGGATCTAAAAGATTTAGTTCAGCAAGAGCCTATCTTTATCCTGCGTTAAATAGAAAAAATTTACATACCAAGACAAATATAACAGTAGATAAAGTTATATTTAAAAATAAAAAAGCAATTGGAGTAGAATATTTAGAAAAAGGTAAAAAGATTCTTAGCACTTGTAATAGAGAGGTAATTTTATCCTCAGGCGCAGTAAATTCTCCACAAATATTATTGAGAAGTGGAATTGGAGATCCTGAAGAAATGAAAAAACATGGAATTCAAGTTAATCACGAGCTCAAAGGTGTAGGAAAAAATTTACAGGATCATTTTGCTGTAGTTAGTCAATTTGCTTGTACACAACCAGTAACTCTTCATAGATCGGCAGGCTTTTTTAGTACAATGCTAGCTGGCGCAAAATATTTAATAACAGGAACTGGTGATGCCGCAAATCCACCCTGTGTTGGTGGTGCTTTTATAAAATCACAACCTGAAAAAGAAATACCTGATATTCAAATACATTATGTATCAATTGCAATGCAAGATGTTCATGGTAGAGAAGGCGTCCCTCTAGAACATGGTTTTTCTAATCTTGTTTATTTATGCAGACCTCAAAGTAGAGGACATATAACACTTAAGAGTTCCGATCCAAATGATGCCCCACTAATGTATCCAAATTATTTTTCTGTAGAACAAGACCTAATTGATACTAGAAATGGACTTAGAGAAGCCCGTAGAGTCTTTATGCAGCCTGTTTTTGATGAGTTTAGGGGAGAGGAACTTAAACCAGGATCAAATATAGATATAAATGATGATGATGAATTAGATAATTGGATAAGAGAAACTGGCGAAACACTCTATCATCCGGTTGGAACATGTAAAATGGGCATAGATGAACTTGCCGTAACTAATGAACATGGTCAAGTTCATGGAATTGAGTCTCTAAGAGTTGTTGATGCATCATTAATGCCTAGCTTGATTGCTGGAAACACAAATGCACCAACAATTATGATAGCTGAAAAAATATCTGATCATATTAATGGAAAATCATTCTTATCGAAAGAAAACTAGAGAATTAATAAGTATTTATTATGATTTTTGAGGATTTATACCTCTAAAAGTACTGTAATATTTTTGAATATAGGCTAAATCTTCTTCACTATTGCCAGTAGGGTTAAAGATATTTCCTATTTCTATACTTTTAGTTGGCGCATCAATAGAAATTAATAAAATTTTTGAATGTGTTTGTTTGGCTATTCTCAAAAAACCTGTTTTCCATCTCTTTACCTTCTTTCTAGTTCCCTCAGGGGTCATAGCAATAACAATACTTCTTTCTTTTTTAACTATATTTACAACATTCTCGATTAATGATGACGGATTATCTCTATAAACAGGAATACCACCAAGCCACTCAAAAAACTTTTTAAAACCAGGTTTAAATATTGAGTGTTTTCCAAGCCATCTTACCTTAATATTCAAACCAAAAATTGCTAACATAGCCAAAATAAAATCCCAATTTGATGTATGAGGAGCAGCAATTATCACTATTCTCTCTTCATCAGGAACCTTTCCCTTTATAGTCCAGCCAGATATATTTATTCCAAATCTAGCAATTTTTCTTAATATTTTAGATCGACTACCTCTCAATCTTTCAGGTATTTGACTTTCAGAAATTCTTATAATTTTTCTTATCACTTTACTCCCGCTCAATATATTTCTGTGGGTATTTAATTATGGATTAAAAATCCAAAACATATAATCCACCATAAATATAATCACCTTTTTCTTTTCTTAGTTTAAATTTTTCAAAAAATATCATTTTAAAATTAAATTTTTTACAAAGACCCTCAATATATTTTTTTGAGTGGGAATAACGCCCTGAAGTTTCAAGGGTAAAACCATCTGATTCACTATTATGCTCAGTAGTAAATGCAAATTTACCGCTAGACCTATTTCTTGATTTAATAAGACGAAAAATTTCCGTTACATCACCAATATAAATAAAAACATCAGTTGATACAAAAACATCAAAATTAATATTTTTATTTTTTAAATAAGACTCAATATCCTCAATAATAAGATCATCATATACATTTTTTAATTTAGCTTTTTGTATCATTTTTCTGGATAGATCGACACCTATTATTTTTTTAGCAAAACCAGAAATCTGCTCTCCAACGAGTCCTGTGCCACAACCTAAGTCTAATACTGATCCAAGAGATTTATCAAAAAACCTATTAATTAATATATTACTAATAAGTTTATGAGCATTATATTCAAGCTCATTTACTAAATTATTTTCAAAACTTGTGGCGTATTGATCAAATAATCTTTCTACATATTCTCTTGGTGGGCTTGATGTTGTCTTACCTTCTAGAGCAGATAGAAGATGTTGAGCCTCCAATTGTAATTGTTGAGAATCTATATTGTCCGGCTTAATTGAACTTACTTTTTTATAACATTCTATAGCATCTTCTAATTTACCTAAATAATTATAGATTGAACCTAAATTATTATATGCTTTATAATTATTTGGCATTATATTTATAGCTCTTTTATTCCAATTTATGGCTTCTTGATAATTTCCAAGATCTTTAAAAGTTAAGGCCAAATTGTTAAAAGCCTCAATATAATCGTTTTTTATATCAATCGCTTTAAGATACATATTTTTGGCCTCTTCATATCTTGTCAAACTCCTTAGAACATTACCTAAATTATAATAGGCAAAAGGAAAATTTGCTTTTATATTAATAGCCCGTAAAAGATTAGATTCAGCATCTTTAAATTTTTCTAATCTGTGCTCTACAACACCAAGATTACAATATGCATCAGCAAAGTTTGGATTAAGTGAGATTGCTTTTTTATAACTTTCTTCCGCACTAGATAATTTTTGAAGTTTATCTAAAACATTTGCATAGTTAAAATGTAACTCACAATCATCTGAATTTAAAAAAATTAGTTTTTTATAAATAATTGCAGATTCTTCTAGCAAACCCTCTTTATTGAGCAATGAACTCATTACTTTTAAAACAAAAGGATGATCGGGATAATCCCGTAATAGTGATTGAGCAAGAATTTTAGTACGAGCATAATTTTTATTACGATAAAGATGAAAAAGTTTTTCAATTTTTTTTTGAGATAATTTTTTCATGCTCACTCCCACTCAGTAATAACCCAATTTTAAACCCTTGTAGCACATGGGTTTTAAAGGAGTAAAAAAAATTGTGTAACTTTTGTGTAACTGTTTTTCCATTTAATAACCAATAAGAAGCAAACCTTTTAAGTCCAATTTTATTCTTTGTGTTGAATAAAATGGTTCAAGCCATTCGTATATTTTTAGATAATCATTTCTCCCTCTGTAACACTCCCTAACAGCAATAACTAAATATTTAATATCTGTCATCATCGCAGCTTCAAAAACATCTTTTAAGAATTGGTGGTTATCTAATGCTCTCCCTGCTTCAACCTCTATAACAATACCTGCTTCTTCTTTCCAAGCATCAACCTCAAAGAATAATCTTGCTTTATCCTCATTTCCTACATAGACAGGCATCCTTATCTTGTCCTTTTTAGCTTTACTTTTTTCTACTAAAAATCCTTCTGCTTCAAGATCAGATTCAACTACTCTTAAAACATCGTCGCTAGATAATCTTCCTTCATTAGTTGAGTCATTTGAAAATGAATCAATTTCATTTTCATGATTTTTGAATATATTTACTACTCTTTTAATGGATTCAGGAATATCATCATTTCTAGGAAAATAAGAGTAGTTCATAGCAAGTATATTCTTAAGTTATTGATTTTATTCACTTTATTCCCACTCAATAATAACCTTTTGAACTATAGCCATTTCCAAATGGTATGTAATGATATCCAAATAGCAAACCCAATCCCACTGAAAAATAAAAAAAGTAAAAAACCTGATAAACTTTTAAATCTAGTAAATATTTCATTATCAGGTTTTTTACTTTTCTTTTTAGATTCTTCAATCATTTCATTAATTATTTTTTTGTTAAGTTCAGGTGAGATTTTTCTGTTTTTATCAACATTCATTTTAATTTATCCAAAATTCTATACAATCTATAAATATCTAAGTTATTGATTTTATTCACTTTATTCCCACTCAATAGTGCCAGGTGGTTTTGATGTTATATCGTAAACCACTCTATTAATTCCTTTTACTTCATTAATAATACGAGTACTTACATTAGCTAAGAACTCTTGTTGAAAAGGATAATAATCCGCTGTCATACCATCAAGTGAAGTCACAGCCCTTAAAGCACAAACAAAATCATATGTTCTCTCGTCTCCCATCACACCAACCGTCTGAACAGGCAAAAGTACAGCAAAAGCTTGCCAAATCTCATTATAAAGTCCGGCTTTTCTTATCTCTTCAATATAAATAGTGTCAGCTTTCCTTAAAATATCGGCTTTTTTAGAAGAAATTTCACCAGGTAAACGAATTGCAAGTCCAGGGCCTGGAAATGGGTGTCTCTCAATAAAGTGACTGGGAATTCCTAGTTCTTTTCCGAGTTCTCTAACTTCATCTTTAAAAAGTTCTCGCAAAGGCTCAACTAGCTCCATATTCATTCGTTCTGGAAGCCCTCCTACATTGTGATGGCTTTTAATTGTCACAGATGGTCCACCCGTAAAAGAAACGCTCTCAATAACATCCGGATAAAGAGTTCCTTGAGCTAAAAAATCTGCTCCGCCAATTTTGTTTGCCTCTTCTTCAAAAATATCGATAAAAGAGGAACCAATAATTTTTCTTTTTTCTTCAGGATCACTTACTCCAGTCAATCTAGTTAAAAAAGTATCGCCTGCATCAACATCTATAAGAGGAATATTAAAATTTTCTCTAAATAGATTTACTACTTCATCCGTTTCATTCTCTCGCATTAAACCTGTATCCACATAAATGCATGTCAATTGGTCTCCGATTGCTTCATGAATAAGAACAGCTGCAACAGATGAATCTACCCCTCCTGAAAGACCACAAATTACTTTTCCTTTTCCGACTTGAGTTCGTATATTCTCAATAGCAACCTTTTTAAATGAATCCATTGTCCAGTTACCGCTACATCCAGAAATTTTATGAGTAAAATTTTTCAGTAATTTTGCACCATTTGGAGTATGAACAACCTCTGGATGAAACTGTACACCATAAAATGATCGGATTTCATCAGAAATAGCCGCAAATGGAGCGTTTTTACTTTCTGCAATAACTTCAAATCCTTTTGGCAGTTTTGTAACTTTATCACCATGACTCATCCAGACAGGTTCTGTATTTCCTTTAATATCGAACCCCTCAAATAAAGGTGAAGGCTTCAGGAATTTAATATTTGCTCTACCAAACTCTCTTTCATTTGATTTTTCTACTTCGCCTCCAAGCAATGAACACATGATTTGTTGTCCATAACAAATTCCTAAGATAGGAATTTTTAAATCAAATATTTTATCATCAATTGTTGGCGCATCTTGGTTGTTAACTGATGCAGGACCACCTGATAATATAATGCCTTTTGGTTTTAATTTTTTAATAGCCTCATCTGCTTTTGAAAAAGGAAAAATCTCAGAATAAATTCCACTCTCTCTTACCCTTCTTGCAATAAGCTGTGTAACTTGGCTACCAAAATCTAAAATTAAGATTGAATCGTTGTGTTGATCGTTTACCATAACAATTCTAGAACTACTCCTCTTTCTTTTTATTATTTATAAGAGATTCTAAATCTTTTACATCCATTAGAAGAGGTCCGAGTGCTTTGGCTTTTTTATAAAATATCTCAGCAGATGGTAAATCTTCACTCAGTAGGTAAATTTTACCCGCAATTGCCCAAGCCTTTGCATTTTTAGGATCAGCAACTACACTTTGTTGAATAAGAAAGATAGCAGATTCCAAATCTTTTTCTGCTATTTTAATTGCTTCCACTGCAAGATCATTAGAAAGAGATTTATTGGTTGCATTAGCTAAAAGGGGAGAAAATAAAATACCTATAAAAATTATAACCCTTATCATAGATATATTAACCTCTTGTAGGATAATTAGGCGCTTCTCGAGTTACAACTACATCGTGCGTATGACTTTCGTTTAGTGAAGCTGCTGTAATTTTAATAAAGTTAGTTTTCGTCTGGAAATCCTCTAAATTTTTACAACCTGTGTAACCCATTGATGCTCTTAAACCACCAATTAATTGATAAATTACATTATGTACTGATCCAATATAAGGAACCTGCCCTTCAATTCCTTCAGGCACAAGTTTATCTGATGCACTGAGATCAGATTGGAAATATCTATCTGCTGATCCTTCAGCCATAGCTGCAACTGATCCCATTCCTCTATAGGATTTGAATCTCCTACCTTGGTGAAGAAATACTTCGCCTGGTGTTTCATCTGTTCCAGCAAAAAGAGAGCCGATCATTGCAAGATCAGCTCCTCCAGCTAGTGCTTTGGCTAAATCTCCAGAAAACTTAATACCCCCATCAGCAATGACGGGTATTGAATGCTTTTTAGCCTCATTAACACAATCCATAATTGCCGTAAGCTGTGGCACACCAACACCTGCAATTATTCTTGTTGTACATATTGATCCTGGACCAATACCAACCTTTATACAATCTGCACCTGCTCCAATTAATGATTTTGAAGCTTCTTTAGTTGCAACATTGCCAGCAACAACCTGAACAGAATTTGATAGTTTTTTTATCCTTTCAATAATCTGTGGAACTTTAATAGAGTGACCATGTGCAGTATCCACAACAATTATATCTGTTTCGCTATCAATTAATGCTTCAGCTCTTTCAAAACCTTTATCACCAACTGTCGTTGCTGCTGCAACCCTCAACCTACCCTTTTCATCTTTTGTAGCATCGGGATGTAAATTAGATTTCTCAATATCTTTTACAGTGATTAAGCCAATACAACGATATTCGTTATCAACAACAAGCAATTTCTCTATTCGGTGTTTATGAAGTATTTCTTTTGCTTCATTTTCAGAAACATTATCTTTAACAGTAATCAAATCATTCTTAGTCATAAGTTCAGAAACTTTTTGATTTTTATTAGAGGCAAATCTAACATCTCTATTTGTCAAAATTCCTTCAAGTTTATTCGTTTTTGTGTCTGTTACAGGCACTCCTGAAATATTATTTTCTTTCATTAGAGCTAAAGCATCTTCAAGCGTAGAGTCTGGAGAAATAGTAAGTGGATTAACCACCATTCCGGATTCATATTTTTTTACTTTATTTACCTCTTTAATTTGCTGTTCAATTTCTAAATTTCTATGTATTACACCAATTCCTCCAGCTTGCGCCATAGCAATTGCCATACTTGATTCTGTCACTGTATCCATTGCTGCTGAAGCAACAGGAACATTAAGATCAATATTTTTTGTAATTTTTGTTTTTAAAATCGTTTCAGAAGGTAAGACGGCAGATTCTGAAGGCTCAAGTAATACATCATCAAAGGTGATAGCTTCTCGGA
This sequence comes from OCS116 cluster bacterium AG-435-F03, assembly GCA_003212795.1. Classification (GTDB taxonomy): domain Bacteria; phylum Pseudomonadota; class Alphaproteobacteria; order MED-G09; family MED-G09; genus AG-430-B22. The sequence continues at coordinate 55,463 of QCOV01000004.1, forward strand.
CTTTCATGTCAACCTCCTGTTTTCAGGTTATGTTGACATTTGCTTATAACCTATACAGAAATAAGTTCAAACACTTTTGAATTTTTTTACGCTTTAAAACCTTTAGCTATTACATAATTTTCAGGAGATCCTTTTCTACTAGCATCTGGTTTGTAATGTTTTATCGTAGTAAAATTCTTTTTTAAAATATCTAGGAGCGCTTGATGTGTGCCACCTTGAAAAACTTTTGAACAGAAAGACCCCCCAGTCTTCAAAAAATTCAAAGCATAATCTGCAGCTAATTCTGCTAATTCTTGTGTCCTAATATGATCGGTTGATTTATGTCCTGTTGTATCTGAAGCCATATCGGAAAGAACCAAATCAACCTCAGTAACTATTTTACGTATTCGATCAAATGATTCTTGTGATGACAAATCAAGATTAAGAATCTCAACGCCAGATATTGGATCCATCTCTAACTTATCAACTGCTATCACTTTATTACCTTTAATTTGATTTACAACTTCTGACCAGCTACCCGGTGCTGCTCCAAGATCTAACACCACTTGATTCGGTCTTAACAAATCAAATTTCTCATTGATCTGAATTAATTTGTAGGCTGCTCTTGATCTTCTTCCTTCAACTTTTGATTGTTTAACATAAGGGTCATTCAATTGGCGTTGTAGCCATCTAGTAGAAGATATTTTTCGTTTTTTAGCTGTTTTGACCTTTTCTTTTAATCTTTTATAGGGTTTTTGCTTTTTAATCATAATTGAATCTTATAAGTTAAATATTACTAACTAGTTAGCACATATAATAACTTTCTAGCAGAGGAAAATATGTACATTGATAATATTTCTGAATTTGGTGCACATAAACCTTCCTTGTTAGTCGATCTAATTATTAAAATAACAAGATCATTAGGGGAAAACTGGTTTTCTAAAAGGCTTATATTTTTTTTAAGAAAAGTGGCATTAAATTTCTCTGGAGAATGCATTGATACAGAGCTATTTCAAGGTCAAGCAAGACTATATACTAAAGGAAATATCTGTGAAAAAAGAGCTCTTTTTTCACCACAAATATTTGAAAGTTTTGAGAGAAATTTTATTTCAAGTTATGCAAAAGATGGTTCAATTTTTATAGATATTGGATCTAATATCGGTTTATATTCACTCTCTGTTGGAGCAAGGTATAAAGATTTTATTAATACTGAAATTCATAGTATAGAACCACACCCAAATTTATTTAAAAGATTGCAATTCAATACATCTTTAAACAAGGATTTTCCTATAAAAATTCATAATTTGGCAATTATGGATAAGAATGGGGAATTTAATTTAAAAGTAAACGAAAGTAATCTTGGTCAGACAGTAATTTCTAATGAGGGACAAATAAAAGTTATAGGGAAAAGTCTTAATACCTTTTTAAAAGAAGAAAACATTAATAAAATAACAGCTCTTAAAATTGATGTAGAGGGTAACGAAGAAAAGATTCTTATTCCATTTCTAAAGGAGGAAAATAAAAAACTCTTTCCTAAAATAATTATTATAGAGCGGAATGATAATTTATGGGATAGTGATTTAATTAAAACCCTTAATAATTTTAATTACAGCATCCATAAAAAAACTAAAATGAACTACATATTAATTAATGATTAATTTTATTTATTTAATAGAAAAAAATTTTATAAATGTGATAAGATTTTGATCTAAGCTAGGAATAAAGGAGAAGAATTTGTCTAAATATAATTCAATTATTGTTGATTTACCTAAAGATAGGATATCAAGAATTACTCTTAATAGACCAAAGCAAAGAAATTCTCTTTCAGCGGAATTAAGAACAGAGTTATTTCAAGTTTTAGAAAGTAATGACCTAAATAAGGAGATTAGTGTAACCATAATAAGAGGTTCTGGTGAGAGTTTCTCAGCAGGTTATGATTTAAAAAGATCAGATGATGATATTGATCCATATTATTCCGCGGGTGGCCTTGGGCACTGGCCAAGACATGTTGTTGATGGATGTTTTAAAATTTGGGATTTAGCAAAGCCAGTTATTGCACAAGTTCACGGATATTGTCTTGCTGGAGGCACAGAATTAGCTCAATCATGTGATTTAGTATATGTAGCTGATAACGCAAAGATAGGGTATCCAGTTGTTAGAAATATATCGCCTCCAGATAACCAATTTTTTCCTTGGATTGTTGGAATGAGAAAAGCTATGGAACTTATGTTAACAGGAAACTCAATGACAGGTCATGACGCAGTTGAATGTGGCTTTGCAAACCTTTCCTTTCCTGAAGAAAAACTTGAAGAAGAGGTTTTAAAAATTGCAGAAAATGTTGCTAAGGTACCCCAAGATGTTCAGCAAATTAATAAAAGAGCTGTTCATAGGCAAATGGAGATGATGGGCATTAGATCAGCTTTGAGAGCTGGTACAGAGTTACAGCAACTATCGATGCATACAAAATCTGCAAGAAATTTTTTTAAAATGGTTGCTGAGGAGGGCTTAACAAAAGCTCTGTCAGATAGAGATACAAAATATGGTGACTACAGAGAAACCAATGATAAAAAAAAGGACTAGAAAACAATACATGGATAATAAAGAAAAAGTCTTAACATTGGCATCTGCTGCTAGGAAAGTTGGTATAGATCCTGAAGAGCTTCGAGAGCTTATTAATGAAGGCAGACTTGACGCTGTTGAAACCGAAGGTGGAAATTTGCTTATTGGTGAGGAATCTTTAAAAGGTATAATCAAAGAAATAGAAACAACTGAATTAGCCCAACAAGATCATGAGCATGAAATTGTACTTCATGATGATATAAAAATTCTCTTAAGTCAGGCCGCAAATTTCATAGAAAGACAAGAAGAAGAACTAAAGATTTATAGAGAAAGAGAAGAAAAACATATTTCTTTACTTAAGGGTGCAGAAAAACAGATAAGTAAAACATTAGATCAAATAAGCATTCTTTATTCTCACAATATAAAATTAGGTAATGAAAACAGAAAAATCCTAAAAAAACTTATAGAAATACAATCTAAAAATACAGCTTAAGGAGAAATAAATGGTATGTGTATTAGCAACTTTAAAAGTTAAAGCGGACAAAACTCAAGATTTTGAGACTATATTCAAAAAACTTAGTGAAGATGTTCGTTCGATTGAAGAAGGGAATATTTTTTATCAGGTGGCAAAAGATAGAGAAAATGAAAATACTTACCTAGTATTAGAACATTATAAAGATCAAGAAAGTGTTGACGCACATGGAAAAAGTGATCACTTCAGGTCTGCAGGAAGAGAAATAGGAGAATGCTTAGATGGCCCACCTATAATAAAATATCTTGATACTCTATTATAAATTAATTGAAATATATACTATCGTCAGCTAGCTCAGCTTCTGCTGCTTCTGCTGCAAGTCTATCGGCTTCTCTTCTAGCCTGTTTTGATTCTATAACCTTAACCCATCTTCTAGCATCGGCTTCCATATCCTCATAACCAGTAGACCTTTTGAAAGCAAATAGTGCAGAATTTTCATATTTAATGCCTTTTTTATTTCTTGTAATACCAAGAAGAAGCCAAGCCCTTCCAGGATTTTCAAGATCACCTTTTTTAATAGCATATTTAATATATTCCTCAGCTTCTTTCCAATTTTCCTCTTGCATAAAAGTTTGACCTAATCTTAAAAATAGTTCTCCATCTTCAGACATTTCAGCGGCCTTCTTCAAAGGAGGAATGGCTTTTTTCCATTCTCTTGCTGATAACCATGCATTAGCTAACTGTTCCCAATTTTTTTCTTCATCTTCAATTCTTCCGCTTTCTAATTCTTCTTCAAGAATTAGAGCGGCCTTATATGGTACTTCATAAAATAAGTATAATTGAGCAATCCTTAGTAATTCATCATGCTTTTCAAGCATGTCTTTTGAAAACATGATCTGTTGAATATGAAAAGAATCTTCTTCTCTTTGTAATTCGGCATAAAGCGCAGCTAATTGTCTATAGTAATTCTTTTTGTCAGGAAACCTGTATACCATAGCTTCAAGAATTGGAACAGATTCTTCATACCTGTCGTCAAATAATAAGATTGATAAGTATATTTGATACCAATTTTCTCTAGGCTCCGCAGCAGAAAATACCGCTTTTTCAGCATGTGGTTCTGCTTTCCTATAGTATTGTTTTTCTTCGGGGGAATCACTTTCAGTTTCCGAAGCAAAATAAAGATAGATTTGCGCTAATAAAGCATGTGCAGATGGTCCGGGAGGAAAGCCCATTTCCTCAGCGTCTTTAAACCATCTTAATAATTGATCGCGTCCCTCATCCCATCTATCTGTTGCGAGATAAAGTTGAGCAATCTGAAACTGTAAATCAAGTTGGTCTTGAGGTTGAAGAGCGTTTAAAGAGTAAACACGCTCAAGATAATCTAAAGATTTTTCATATTGTTCTTTTTCGGCAAATACATAAGCCTGGAGTCTAATAATTTGAGCTTGTTCAAAAGGTCTTAAATCATCTCTTCTCAAAAGATTGCTTAAAATATCAAAAGCTCTATCAGGTAGATCTTCGCCTAATGCTTCCTGTGCCTTAATAAATTCTGCACCAACCTTCTTACTCATTGTTTGTGTTCTTTTTGCTTTAGGAGGTTTTCTTCTTTCTTTCTTTTTCTGAGCGTAGACTGTATCAGAAAATAATCCAGAAATTGTAATTGTTGCTGGCAAAGCCAATGAGAATATTACAAAAACAAATATAAAATGTTTAATATAAATTTTTAAATTATCTAGCATCTTCTAACTCATAAGTAATTAAGTGTTGTACTCCGGGTCTGGGTACAGCCTTTCCATCTAAAATTCTTGGTTTATATTTCCATTTAACGATAGTTCTCAAAGCAGAACGATTAAAAATACCTGGGGGCTCTGCATCAACAACTATAGGGTTTGTTACAGCGCCACTAGGAGTAATTGTAAATTCTACTAAGACCCAACCTTCAATTCCTCTTTGTGTTGCTCTTCTTGGGTATTGAGGCGGAACTTTAACAATAGGCAACACATCTGCGTCTGTTGAAGCCGCAAAAGAACCAAATGCAGGACCACCAAATTCTGGTGTTGCGACACTTTCAGCTGACATTTCAGGTCTTGGGGTTTCTGGAATATCCATATCTGGAGGATCAGGCTCTTGTTCTTGCTCAGGTCTATTTGGTTTTTTCTTAGCTGTTTGAGTTTCAGTATCCTGAAGCTGTCTTAAAAAACTTATATTGATATTTACACCTTCATCACCAATATCATACTCATTGCTTGTAACTAAGGCCTGCATAACCAAAAATAAAAAGACAGTTACTATTGCAGCTAGTGGAATAGCGGTAACTCTACTGTCTAACTCTTTCAATGAATATCCTGCGATCTCGATATCTTGAGCTTTATTAATATAAAATTTTATTTTATTTATAAGTTCTAACAAGTTATCACCAATTAATTTTTCTCAGATGCAGCAATTGAATATTGCTCTACTCCAGCTAATCTTACTGCATCAATAACTTCAACCATCAAACCAACTTCTGATCTTTCGTCAGCTTGAATAACAGCTCCACCTTGAGGATTTTCTGCATGGAGTTTTTCAACATTAGCCTGTACAGCATCCATATCAACTAACCTTCTATTAATCCAAACTTCATTTTTGTCACTAATAGCTATTAATATACCTACTCTATTTTGCTGTTGGGCGGTTTCAGAGTCAGGACGAGTAACATCAATGCCGGACTCCTTAACAAATGTAGCAGTAACAATGAAGAAAATAAGCATTATGAAAACAATATCCAATAAAGGCGTTATATTGATTTCACTTTCTTCATCTAATCTCTGTCTTCTTCTCATTTTTTTCTCCTAATATTCAAATGTTAAGATAAAGATAAATTATCTTCAACATAGGAAATCTCTCTTTTTGATCTAGACTCTAACTGTGCAATAAAAAATAAACCAGATAAAGACGCTACCATACCTGACATAGTGGGAAGAGTTGCTTTTGATATTCCAGCCGCCATTGCTCGAGCATTTGAGGAACCTGTGATAGCCATAACATCAAAAACTTCTACCATACCAGTTACTGTTCCAAGTAATCCAAATAAAGGTGCAGCAGCAACAAGTGTTTTAATATAAAGCAAGCCCCTTTCAGAAGATTGCTTTACTTCACTAATAAGCTTTTCTCTAATTCTTCTGGCATACCAAGAACTATGGTCTGATCTTTCATTCCAATGATTTATTGCATTTTTTGATAGACCTTTTTGTGAGGTTGCAAAATGCCAATATCTTTCAATTATTAAAGCCCACATAATAAAAGTTGCAAGCATTATAGCTAAAAGAACATCGCCACCAAGCTCAATAAAATCACGTAATGAGCTGAAAGCTAAATCAGGTCTAACAAGTTTAATTAAAAAGTCACCCATTTATATAACCTTTAAATATCCTCAATTTTATCTAGATTCTGCTTTCGCAGCAATTAAACCTGCGCTTTGCTCTTCTAAAACTTGCTGAATAGATCTGCTTCTTTGTTGTGCAACAGAATGTAATAAAACAAGTGGAATAGCAGCAGTTAATCCTAAGACAGTTGTAACCAATGCCTGAGAAATACCACCAGCCATTAATTTTGGATCACCAGTACCGAATAATGTAATTGCCTGGAATGTAACAATCATACCAGTAACAGTTCCGAGCAAGCCTAATAATGGAGCTACAGATGATAATAATTTAATGAAATTAATACCTCTTTCTAAGGCAGGTAACTCCTTTAAAATTGCATCATCAAGTTTTAGTTCCAATGTTTCAACATCAGCACTTTGATTTGAATGATATGCTGAGAGAACTCTACCGAGTGGGTTATCATCATTTGGATTATCTACATCTTTTGATTGAGCGTTAACAGACCTAGAAACAATAGTTAATCTAAATATCCTCTCAGCTGAGAGAAGAAGCCCGATAATTAAAAGTCCAATAATAATATAACCAACCACTCCACCTTGACTAACTCTTTCTGATAGACCTGGAGTTTGAATTAATAATCCAAGAATTGCTCCTCTAGATGGGTCAATAGCACCTTTAACTATATCGCCTGTATCGCCATCAACAACATTATCTCCTAAGTCAAGAAATCTTGCCTGAGGTTGTCTACCTAGAACTCTATATCTTTCGTCATCAGGAAGATAACCTAAAAAATTACCTCTTCTATCAAATGCCGTCCAAGGCCCAACTCTAATAACATCCTCTTCAGAAAAACTACCATCTGTATCAACAATCGTACCTGTGAAACGCTTTACTTCACCTTGAGCTTTCATTTCCTCAAGAAGATGGAACCACAATAATTCAAGCTCCTCATTAGATGGAAGTTTCTGTGATTTTGCCAAATTTGTTAATGTTTCATGTCTACCTGATAATTCACCGCTAATAATGGATTCTTTAATTTGAGCACCCATTTCACTTGCAGTACCACGAACGACACCAAATAATTCACCAAAAGCGCCAAGTCTCTCTGCTTTAAGATCTTCTAATTCGCTTAATTTAACATCATTTTCATCAAATTCTTTTTCTAAAACAACAGCTCTATCTTCTTCAACTTTTAGGTCGGCAAGAGTTTTATCAAGAATTGTTTGTTGTGTGTCTTGTTCAGCAACAAATTTAGCAATTCTTTGACGGTTTTCTTCAGTGTCATAAAGAGCTTCCTCTTGAACCTTAAGAATTAATTGTTCTAAAGATGTAACTTCAGCTGGAGTTTCATTTTCCTCTTTTTGAGCAAAAGAGCTAAGTGGGAAAGCAACAATTGATAAAAAAGAAACTAATATAATAATTTTATTTTCTGTAAATTTTTTCATTTTTTTCCCCTAATTTATTCCGAAGTGATCTCAAGCGGAACGACCATTAAATCTGGCGCTGCTTGTTCATTAGCAATTCTAATTCCAACCTGGATTGGCAGACGATAAGATCCGCCCAATCTAGTCCACTCTCCATCTGCTTTATTCCAAACAGCTGCATCGTCTCCATCTAGAGTTTGGTAAATGTAAGAATTTCTTCCGATTCTTAAGAAATTAACTGTTCTGTCATCATCTGGGCTAACTTTACCGGTGTAAGCCTCAATTGTGCGACCATACTCATTTTCTATTTCATAAGCTTCAGAAATTTTTCTATATTTTTCAGCTGGTGAAGCATCCGGGTTATTCATAAGAGTTCTTAAACCTTGAACTCTCTGTCTTCTTTCATCTATTAAAAATGGGACATCGAGTTCAACAAAAGTATCTAACGCATCTATCATTTTAAACATCAAAGGCATAACTGATCGTGTCAAACTACTTATACGAGCAACATCTTGCTCGATTCGAACCATTTTTCTCTCTTGCCTATCAATAAGAATTTCTAACTGGTCATTATATGCTGTTAGATCAATTAATTGCTGATAGTTCTGTCTAAACTCTTGAACGATAACATTTGTTGAGTCATCTAAAGCATCAATTTGTCCTTGAGCTTCCTTTCCAGAATTATTTGATTGAGCAAAAAGTGATCTTACTGGATCTAATTGTCTAGCAGGATCAATGTTTTTTTGAGAATATGCATCATTTGATAATAAAAATATCAATGAAAATAATGCAATTTTTTTAATATTTATGTTTAAAGACATAGTGTCCCCTTTACCATTAAGCTTATAGAATAAAAAAATGAATATTCTATATAATTAATTAATACACTTTTAAAATTTTACTGAATTGTCAACCTGATTTTTTTCCCCTCTTATCATTAGACCAAAAATTATTAGCAGTCTCAAACAATATAATCAATTTAGAAATTAAAAAAATTAACATTTTTATCTTGCAAATATGACTAGAGATTATTATATCCATATTAAATATGACGCTAGCGTCATTTTTATAATGCTATTATCATGAGTAAAACAGTAAAAACATCACTAATAACTCTTTCTGTCCTTATTTTTTGGATGTTCACTGGTATATTTTCAAATGATGATGAAGGATCAAATTCAGTAATTGAAATTGAAGGTAATACTGCAATAAATAACTCTACCCTAGTGAGCGCTAGAATTTTTAATGCAAAACCTAAAATATCTTTTGTTGTTTTAAGGGGCAGAACTGAGTCTGATAGAAATGTTTACATTGCAGCTGAGACAACCGGTATTGTAGAAAATATTTATTTTGAAAAGGGAGATAAGGTAAAAAAAGGTGAAATTATATGCAAACAATCAATAGATGCTCGAAAAGCCAAACTTGATGAAGCTAATGCATTAATGAAACAAAAAGAGTTAGAATGGCAAGCCTCTAAGACATTAGTAGAGAAAGGATATAGATCACAGACACAATTAGCTGCTTCTTCAGCAGCATATGATGCTTCAAAAGCATTAGTTAAACAAATGGAGCAGGAGCTCGATAACATAAATATTAGAGCACCATTTGATGGTATATTTAATGAAAAACTAGCGGAAATAGGTGATTTTTTATCAATAGGAAAGCCTTGCGGAAAAGTAGTTGACTACGATCCAATTAAAATAACTGCTCAAGTGTCAGAAAAAGAAATTCTTAGTGTAAAAAATGGTCTTCCAGGTAGAGCTAATTTATCTACAGGAGAAAAAGTTGAAGGTTTAGTAACATATGTTTCAAATACTGCTGATCCAGCAACCAGAACTTTTCGAATTGAAATGGAAGTTGAAAATAATAACCTTAGTTATAAAGATGGTTTAACAGCCGAAATTTTTATACCTATAAAAGAAATTAACGGCCATTTGATTCCTCCTTCCTCTTTAACATTAAATGAAGTAGGTGAAGTGGGTGTTCGCCATATTGTTGATAAAAATAAAGCTAAATTTTCAAAAGTAGAAATCTTAGGCGATGAAAATGAACTTGTTTGGATTTCAGGGTTACCTGAAAAAGTTACAATTATTACTGTTGGTCATGAATTTGTATCAAACGGAGATTCGGTGAATTATAGATTACAGGATGAAAACAGTTGATCAACATTATTGATTATATAATGGCTGCAAGAAAAACTACTGTTTTTCTTATGCTTATTCTTATAACCATTGGAACCTTTACTTTCATATCAATACCAAAGGATGCAGAACCAGATATAGATGTTCCTTTTGTTTACGTTTCAGTGGTTTTACCTGGAATATCACCTGAAGATTCAGAAAGATTAATAGTTAGACCATTAGAAACAGAATTAAAAAATATTGAAGGATTAAAAGAAATATCAGGAATGGCATCCCAAAATTATGGATCTGTTTTATTAGAATTTGATATTAGCTTTGATAAGGATAAGGTTTTAAGTGATGTTAGGGAAAAAGTTGATCTAGCTAAATCGGAATTTCCTCAAGATGCTGAGGAACCACAAGTCTTAGAATTTAATATGGCTACAATGCCTGTAATGACCGTTTCGTTATCAGGCAAAGTACCAAATAGGACTTTAATTTATCATGCAAAAGAACTTCAGAATCAAATAGAACGAGTACCCGGTATATTAGAAGCACCAATAGTGGGAGATAAAGAGGAATTACTAGAAATACTTGTTAGTCCTTCTAAACTTGAGAATTATGATGTTTCACTTGCTGATTTGATAAGATCAATAACTGGTAACAATAGAATAGTTGCAGCTGGTACAATCAATAAAGGACAGGGAAAATTTTCAGTAAAAGTACCAGCAGTTTATGAAAGCGCACAAGACGTATACAACATAGGAATTATAACACGAGGCGAAGGTACTGTTAAACTTGGCGATATAGCTGAAATACGAAGTACATTTAAGGAAAATGAGACTTATGCAAGAATTGATGGCAAACCAGCTATCCACCTAGATGTAAAAAAAAGAATTGGTGAAAATGTAATCCTAATAAATAAAGAAATTAGAAAAGTTGGTAATAAATATAAGCAAGATAATCTTTCTAACAACATATACATAGACTTTTCTGCAGATACATCTGATTACATTAATGAAATGCTTGGATCTTTATCTAATGCAATTTCAAATGCAATTATAAGCGTTATGCTTCTGGTTATAGCTTCACTAGGAATAAGATCGGCTTTAATGGTTGGGATATCCATTCCTACTTCTTTTCTTATGGCGATTACGCTTCTTGCTGTTTCTGGTGGATATATAAACATGATGGTTATGTTTGGATTATTAGTTTCTGTAGGTCTACTTGTTGATGGATCAATAGTAATGGTTGAATATGCTGATAGGAAAATGGCAGAAGGTCTAGATAGGAAGGCAGCTTATACCCAGGCATATAAAAGAATGATATGGCCGATTATATCTTCTACTGCAACAACACTCGCAGCATTTCTACCATTAGTTTTATGGCCTGGTATACCAGGGCAATTCATGAAATGGATGCCGTTCATGGTAAGTCTAGTTTTAGTGTCTTCTTTACTTTCTGCATTAATTTTCATACCAGTAATGGGTTCTTTATTTGGTAGAACAGAAAATAAAAATAAAATTAAACTAGATGAAGAGTTCAGTTTTAATAATCTTAAGGGAATAACTCTTACATACGCAAAATTATTAGAGAAATGTCTAAAAAGACCTATGGCAGTTCTATTGTCTGCAGTTCTTGTGGTCTTTACATTGATAATACTCTACTCAAATTTCAATGCTGGTTCACAGTATTCAGTTGATACTGACTCTAATCAAATGCTGGTTCACGTTAACGCAAGAGGAAATTTATCCCCTGAAGAAAAATTAGATCTTTCGATAGATGTTGAAGAAATAGTGATGGGTACTGATGGCGTTGATAGAGTTCTTACATCGATAGGCTCTGGAGATGGATTTAATGTTTACTCTGCAATGGGTGGTTCAGGAAATAGAACAGATCAAATTGCCTCATTGATGGTTGAATTAAAGCCAGTTCATGAAAGAAGATCAGCTGATAAAATAAAAGATGATATTTTAAGTAAATCTAAACTTTTACCTGGGATTATTGTTGAGGCTTATAAAATTGAAAATAAACCTGATACAGGAAAAGATATTCAAATGGAAATAACCTCAAATAATAAAAATAATCTTGAAAAAGTAACAAAACTCATCACAGCAAAATTAGAAAATATGGATGGTATCCAGGAAGTTGATAACACCATGCCTTTACCCGGTATTGAGTGGATAATTAATGTTGATAGAGAGCTTGCTGGACGTTTTGGAGCGGATATATCAACTATTGGAGCAATTGTTCAATTGGTAACAAATGGAATTCTGGTTGACAAGTATAGGCCAGATAATTCTGACGATGAGGTTGATATTCGAGTTCGATTTCCTGAAGAATACAGGATGATAGAGGAATTTGACCAATTAAGAATTCCTACAAGTGAAGGTGCTGTCCCATTATCAAATTTTGTAACAAGAACGCCAAATTCTAAGGTATCAACAATCGAAAGACTTGATGGTTTAAGAATTTTTAAAATAAGAGCAAATACATCTATCGACCCTTCAACAGGTAAAAAGTATCTTGCAGTTGATAAAAGTAATGAATTAAAAAAATGGATTTCTCAAGAAAGCCTTCCAAAAAATGTATTTATCAAATTTGCTGGTTCAGATGAAGAAAGAGAGGAATCTGCTGCATTCCTGGGAAATGCTATGATAGGAGCCCTTTTTCTAATGTTCATAATTTTATTAACTCAATTTAATAGTTTTTATCAAGCTGCTATAACATTATCGACTGTAATATTATCTACAATTGGTGCTTTAACTGGTCTTATGATTGTTGGTCAATATTTTTCAGTAATTATGACTGGCTTAGGAATTGTTTCATTGGCAGGAATAATTGTTAATAACTCAATAGTCTTAATTGATACATATAATAGACTCAGAGTTCAGCATGAAGACCCAATTGAGACAATTTTGCATTCTTCTGTTCAACGATTTAGACCTATTGTCTTAACGACTGCTACCACAATGATTGCTCTTATACCGGTTGCTTTACAGGTTACAATTGGTTGGTTTGATAGAAGTATTGAATTTGGCGGATTAATGGCTGCATGGTGGGTTCCATTCTCTACAGCTGTAATTTGGGGATTAGGATTTTCAAGTGTATTAACTCTTTTTCTTGTACCTACACTCTTAAGTATGCCAATATATTTTGAGAGAAATAAACATAAAATTTTAAAGTTTTTTACTAATAAAATTCAACCGGCAGAGTAAAAATGGCTAACATAGGTGTATTTTGTTCATCACTTGATGGTGAAAAAATCTTTTCTGAGAAAGCTAAAGAGTTAGGCGCTTTATTGGCAAAAGAAAATTATTCTCTAGTCTATGGAGGAGGCAAACTTGGTTTAATGGGCGACCTAGCTAAGAGTGTTAAGAAAAACGATTCTGAAGTTATTTCAGTTATTCCAAGTTATTTAAATAAACCAAATATTACATTTAGTGAATCAGACGAAATTTATGAAACAAAAGATTTGTTTGAAAGAAAGAAAAAATTAATCGAATTATCAGATGTTTTAATTGCTCTTCCAGGAGGAGTAGGTACATTGGATGAAATATTTGATGTCATTGCATTATTTGCCCTTGGAGAAATTAATAAATCTATTTTCTTATTAAATATTAATAATTTCTGGTTGCCTTTTGATAATATGATAAAACATCTTAGAGATAATAAAATGATTAGACCAAGTGATGACAAATTTATTGAAGCAAGAAGTTTAAAAAATTTATTTATTTCAAATAGTATTGAAGAGATATTCTCTCATCCAAAATTTATTTAATATCAGATTTTATTAACTTATAATTTATTGAGTCCATCAAAGCTTCAAATGATGCCTCAATAATGTTTGGGCTAATACCAACCGTAAACCAGCTTTGATTTTTACTGTCCGAACTCTCAATTACAACTCTTGTAATAGCTTCAGTTCCACCATCTAAGATACGAACTTTATAATCAACTAAAGTAAGGTCTTGAATATATTCATTGTATATTCCTAAATCTTTTCTTAATGCATTATCTAATGCATTAACTGGCCCATTACCCTCACCTGTTGAATTGATAATTCTTTCATCTACATTCAGCACTATATTTGCTTTTGATAAAGAGCTCTTATCTTTAGAGCCGGCAATGGTTACTTCATAATTCTCAACTGAAAAAAAACTTGGAACTTGATCCAAAATATTTTTAGCAAGAATTTCAAAAGAAGCACCAGCTCCATCATATGAATATCCCATGTACTCTCTTTCTTTTACGATATCTAAAAGAGTATTTATTCTTTTATCATCACTATCAATTTCCATACCTATAGACTTCAATCTTGATAATAAATTTGATCTTCCAGCCTGATTTGAGACTAAAATTTTTCTATTATTACCAACTAATTCTGGATTGACATGTTCATAAGTTGTTGGGTCCTTCATAACAGCCGATACATGAAGCCCACCTTTATGAGCAAATGCATTTTCACCAACATAAGGCTGGTGATTATTTGGATGTTTATTCAAAATATCATCAACTAATCGAGATAAATTTTTTAATTCAGATAGCTTGTTAGCATTAATTGAAATCTCATATTTATCAGAATATTCTTTTTTAAGTAATAATGTGGGAATTATAGATATTAAATTAGCATTTCCACATCTTTCACCTAATCCGTTTATAGTTCCTTGGAGATGTCTTGCACCAGCATCAATTGCAGCTAAGCTATTGGCGACAGCATTTTCTGTATCATTATGACAATGAATCCCAATCTTATCGCCTGGAAATTTTTTAGTAATTTCTTCTACGATATTAAAAATCTCACTAGGAAGTGTTCCTCCATTTGTATCGCATAATACTACCCATTCCGCACCAGATTCTAGTGCGGCTTCTATACATTTAAATGAGAATTCAGAATTTGATTTGTATCCGTCAAAAAAATGTTCGCAGTCAATAAGTGGTTCTTTACCGCCTGCCTTTACAGATAAAACTGAATCTTTTATTGCCTCAATATTTTCTTCCAAAGAAATACCTAATGCCAGATCAACATGAAAATCCCAAGTTTTAGCGACTAAACAAACAGAATCAGAATGTGCGTCAATTAGTGATCTCAGCTGAGGGTCATTATCAGCGGATCTTCCAGATCTTTTGGTCATTCCAAATGCTGTAAATTTAGCATTTGAAAAATTGTTTTTGTTTTCAAAAAACTTTGTGTCGGTAGGATTTGCTCCTGGCCACCCACCTTCAATATAGTCTATCCCAATATTATCAAGGGCATTAGCAATATTCACTTTATCCTGAACTGAAAAATCTACTCCTTGGGTTTGTTGACCATCCCTAAGTGTAGTATCAAATAAAATAACCTTTTCTCTGGGCATACTATTTTCTCTTTAATCTTTCCATTACTTTATTATAGCCCATTAATAAAATAAGTTTATTTAATTCTGGTCCATTTGTTTTTCCTGTTAAAGCAATTCTTATTGGCATAAACAATTCTTTACCCTTTTTTTGTGTTTTTTCTTTTAATCTTAATATCCATTCATCCCATGTTTTTGAGTCCCAAGGTTCATTAGGTAAAAGATCCTGAGCAATAGTTAAATAATTTTCTTCTAAATTAAAATCACCTTCAATTGGTTCATTTAAGATTTTGATCCAATCATTAACCTCTGATAAAGTTGAGATATTTTGTTTAATACAATCCCAAAATTCTGCATCCAAAAAATCATTTTTATCTTTAAGAAGCAGAGATATTTTTTCAAAATCGTAATTAGAAATTAATTGCGAATTAAGTTTATCTAGCTGATTATTGCTATAACGAGCAGGTGATTTACTAAGTGAACTAATTTCAAATTTATCAGCTAAAAGATCTAATGATTCAAAAGCTTCAATATCAACTGAACTACCTATAGACGCATTAAGAGAATTGACTGCATTAGGATCAATATCTTTTTCTTTAAGCTGTTCAATTGAAGCCGCTGCATTTCTTTTTGAAAAAGGTTCACCATTCTCTGAAACCAGTAAAGAATTATGTCCAAAAAGAGGTATGTTTGAATTAAGGGCATTAAATATTTCAATTTGTATTCCAGAATTTGTAATATGATCTTCCCCTCTAATTATATGAGTTATATTCATATCAATATCATCAACAACGCTTGGCAGATTATATAGATAATCACCATCTTCTCTTTTTATAACAGGATCAGACTGGGCTGCTAGATCAACACTTACATCCCCCCTAATTAAATCTTTAAATTTAATTTTTTTACTTGAAAGCTTAAATCGCCAATATGGTTTTTTTCCAGAATCCAATAATGATTTTATTTCATCTTGTTTAAGTTTTAAGGCAGCTCGATCGTAAACAGGTGGCATCCTTCTTGTAATTAATCTTTTTCTTTTTTTATCTAATTCATCGGGCGTTTCAAAACAAGGATAAATTAAATCTTTAGCTTTCAGAATATCAAATGCCTTATCATAAAGTGTAATTCTATTTGATTGCTGATAACATTCATCATAATTCAAGCCAAGCCAACTAAGATCCTCTTTAATGCTATCTATATATTTATCCTTACTTCTCTCTTGATCAGTATCATCAATTCTTAAAATAAACTTTCCATTACTTTTTTTTGAAACCAAAAAATTAAGCAATGCAGTCCTTACATTCCCTACATGAAGTAAGCCCGAAGGACTAGGAGCAAATCTTGTTACTGAATTATTCAATTTTATCTCTAAATTTATTGGTTATTGGATATCTTCTATCTCTTCCAAAGTTTCTTAAACTAATTTTAACCCCTGGAGCAGATTGTCTTCTTTTGTATTCTGATACATATAATAAATTCTCAACCTTTTTAATTTCTTCTCTAGAAAATCCTTTTTTCTCAAGCTCACTTGTACTTAATTCATATTCGACTAAACCTTCTAAAATTTGATCCAATTCATCATAAGGAGGAAGTGAATCTGAGTCTTTTTGATTGTCTCTAAGCTCAGCAGTTGGTTCTTTACTTATTATAGATGCAGGTATGACATCTTTCTTATCTAATAATATATTATTTGGGAGATTGATATTTCGCCAATTGGCTAGAGCATATAATTCTGTCTTATAAATATCTTTTATAGGATTAAATCCTCCATTCATATCTCCATACAAAGTGGAATAACCAACTGAAACTTCTGATTTATTTCCAGTCGTTATTAGCATCTTTCCTTTCTTATTCGATATGGCCATCAATATTGTGCCTCTTATTCTTGATTGTAAATTTTCTTCTGTAATGTCATTTGGCAAACCCTTAAATGAAGTCTTTAAAGACTCTTCAAGAGATAGAAAAGTATCGCTTATCGGTATAGTTTCTAAATTAATTTCTAATCTATTTGCACAATCCTCAGCATCAATCGTGCTATTTTCAGATGTATAATTTGAAGGCAACATATAGGCTTCAACCTTATCTTTACCAAGAGCATCAACGGCTACAGCAGCACAAAATGCAGAGTCTATACCACCAGACAAACCTAAAATAACTCCAGGAAAATTATTTTTACTTACATAATCTCTCAGACCAATAACTGTTGCCATATATATATTTTCTAAATCAGAAAATTTGAATTCATTAAAAGATAGATTATTAAATTTTTTTTCTTTTTCATTAAACTCAATAACAGCATTATGCTCTTGCCATGGAGGAGCTTCATATATTATCTCTTTATCTCCATTCATTATAAGGCTACTTCCATCAAAAACCAATTCATCCTGACCTCCGACTTGATTAATATACACAAATGGAAGTCCAATCTCAGATACTCTATCTTCTATAATTGTTTTTCTCTGATTAATTTTATATTTATCAAAAGGAGATCCATTTGGAGAAACGATCAATTCGCAACCTTGATTCTTAAGCTCTAAACAAACATTGTCCTGCCAAATATCTTCACAAATTGGAACTCCTAACTTAAGTCCTCTAAATTCAAATACTTTTGGAATATCATTTTGATGAAAAACACGTTTTTCATCAAAAACGCTATAATTTGGTAAATTAATTTTTTTAGAAAAACCAATCAACTTACCTTCATCTACAATTGCTGCAGCATTAAATAGATTGTTTTTCTCATATATTGGCAGACCGACAATTAAACCTACTTTTTTTGTTTTTGAATAATTTATTAATGTATCTAAAGCATTTCTGCATTCTTCAACAAATGACTTTTTTAAAACTAAATCCTCAGGAGGATAACCAGATAAGAATAGTTCAGAAAAAACAACCAGATCAGAATTTAATTCTTCTGCTTGATCAAGAATATCGATAGCTCTTTTAAGATTACCGTCGATGTCTCCAACAATGTTATTTATTTGTGCTAAAAATAATTTCATTTTTCTAAAATTTAATATTTATCATAAGTTTAAACAAGTTTGCTTATTTATTATAACATTATATATACTTATCAATATCTATATCCAAGAGGAGTTGATTATGAGTAGCAATAGAAGTAAAGAAATTCATTTAGCTAATAGACCAACTGGATTTCCTGACGATACAAATTTTATAGTTAAAGAAGTTGATTTAACTGATCCAAACACTGACGAAGTATTAGTAAAAAATTTATGGATGTCTGTTGATCCTTATATGAGAGGACGAATGATTGACAGAAAGAGTTATGTTCCCCCTTTTCAAATAGATCAAGTTCTTGAAGGTGGGGCTATTGGTATCGTTGAAAAATCTAATTCTAGTAACCTAAATGAAGGTGATTATGTAATGTCAAATTACGGTTGGAGAGAGTATTTTGTTACGAATGAAAATAACTTAAAAGTTATAAATCCAGAATTCGGTCCTATTCAAGCTTATTTAGGGGCTCTTGGAATGCCAGGTTTAACTGCATATGCCGGTCTACTCGAAGTTGGTAAATTACAAGATGGAGAAAATGTTTTGGTTTCTGCAGCTGCAGGTGCTGTTGGATCTGTAGTATGTCAAATAGCTAAAGCAAAGGGTTGTAAAGTCTACGGAACATCAGGTTCAGATGAAAAATGTAGATGGCTTGAAAAAGAGTTAGGTATAGATAAAGCAATAAATTATAAAAAAGTAGATAATCTTATATCGGAATATAGGTCTCAAATAACTGATGGAATAGATGTTTATTTTGAAAATGTTGGCGGTGATCATCTTGAGGCAGCAATTAATATTTTAAATGTTGGCGGCAGAATTGCTCTTTGCGGAATGATTGACCAATATAATGATGAGGCCGTAAGAAGTGGACCACCTAACTTGATGATGTTAATTATGAAAAATGCGAGTATGGAAGGTTTCATTGTTTCAAAGTATAATCATCTTCAAGAACAATTCTTAAATGATATGAAGGGTTGGATCGATTCTGGTAATTTATCTTGGAAAGAGACAGTGGTTGAAGGCATTGATAATGCTCCTAAAGCTTTTATAAATTTATTTTCAGGAAAAAATACTGGTAAAATGCTTGTAAAAATATCATAAGACAAAAATGAGTGATTTAAAAATTGAAGATTTAATTACCGATTTTGAATTTTTTGATAATTGGGAAGACAAATACAAATATATTATCGAATTAGGTAAAAACTGTCCCTCATTAAATGAAAATGAAAAAAATAATGATAATAAGGTTGATGGTTGCGCAAGCCAAGTCTGGTTAATTACTAAAAAAGAAAAGCTAAATGATAAAATTATCCTTAAATTTAAGGGAGACTCAGATGCTTTAATAGTAAAAGGTTTGGTTGTTATTCTTTTCAGTATTTTTTCGGAAAAGTCACCAGATGAAATTATTAAAATCGATGCCTTTGAGAAATTGAGAAATCTTGATCTCGAGAGAAATCTAACTATGCAAAGATCAAACGGATTATCATCTATGGTAAAAAGGATTAAAGAAGAAGCTCAAAAATACATCTAGATATGACTAAAAATTTTTTATATTACATGATTGGTCAGGGATCATGGTTTCTTTCACAAGGCCTTCAAATGGTTCTTTTTCCTACAATTCTAGTCTTAATGCTTAATGTTTCACCAGCTTTCTATGGATTGGCACAAGTATCTATTCTTGCCCCTTCAATTTTCTTAATTGTATTAGGGGGAGCAATTGCAGATAGGGTTGATACAAGAAGATTGCTTGGAATTATCCACCTTTTAGCTACCTTACCTTTATTCCTTATATTATTTGGACTTAATTATAGCTTTCTTTCTTTTCAAATTATGATTTTGTATGGTCTAACGACTGGAACAGCTCAAGCCTTTGCTCTTCCAGCGAGAGATAGCTTGCTTAACAAAGTTGCTGATGGGAATATTCAAAAAACTGTAATAACAGCTATGCTTATTCAATTCATTTGCCAATTAAGCGGGATGAGTATGGGTGGTTTAGCAGATGAGTGGGGGATTTTTCCTCTTGTTATTATGCAAATTTTAGCTCTTGTAGTAGGTGGTTATTTTGCTTTCCGTCTTCCAAAAAAACAGGAAACATCCTCATTGCCAAAACTAAGTGAAATGTTTCAAGAAATAGCTGAAGGCTTTAATGAGGTAAAAAAGTCAAAGGAAATATTTCCAGTTGTAATGGCAATGGCAATAGTTGGTATTTGTTATATGGGAAATAATCTAGTTGCTCTTCCTTACATAACAACTGAAAGATACGGCCTAGGTTCAGCAGGCTTTGCAATAGTAACCTCATCTTTTTGGGCAGGAACAGTCTTTTCAAATGTTGTGTTAATACTCAATCAACAATTAAAAAATTGGGGAAAAATAATGGTATTTAATTTATTTTTTGGAACCATACTTATTTTCTTAGTATTCAATATTCCTTTTTGGGTATTTTGTTTTTTAGTTTTTGCATGGGGAAGTGGAGCAGGTGTCGTTATATCAATGAGCAGAACAATAACACAAACTTTTGCAAAAGAGACGCATAGGGGGAGAATATTATCTATTTACTCTTTAGCAATTTTTTCCTTTGGTCCATTAGGGGCTCTTATCTGTGGTTTTATAATCGAAAACTTTGGGATTGCAAATAATGTTATTATATCATCATTGACAGCAATGATAGCCCTTTCAATATTAGTTATAAAAACAGATTTATATAAAATTAAATCTCCAAAATAAATTATGAATACTCTTTTTCATCCCACCAAGGATAGTAATCTGGTATGTCTTCAATTCCATCTGAAAAGTTAGCTTCTCTTTTTTCTAAAAATGAAGTTACTCCTTCTTTTGCATCTTGCATTCTTCCTCTTGCAAAAATACCTCTACTATCAATTTTATGTGCTTCCATTGGATGGTCAGCCCCAGCCATTTTCCATAACATCTGTCTTGAGAGAGCAACCGATACTGGTGCACAATTCTTAGTTATTTCAAGTGCAATTTCTTTAGCATCATTAAGCAGGTCATCAGCTTTATGAATTGATCTTACTAAGCCACCCTTTAAAGCTTCTTCAGCAGGAAAAACTTTTCCAGAATAAACCCATTCAAGTGCTTGAGAAATTCCGACTATTTTAGGTAAAAACCAAGAGGAACAAGCCTCAGGCACTAACCCCCTCCTTGCAAAAACAAAGCCGTATCTTGCTTCTTCAGAAGCTAATCGAATATCCATAGCAAGTTGCATTGTTACCCCAACTCCAACAGCAGGTCCATTACATGCTGAGATGACAGGCTTAAGACAATCAAAAATCCTTAACGTCACAAGACCGCCCCCATCCCTTATACTTGGACTAGACCAATCTATTTCTCCATTTTCTAAAACAGCACCTTGTTTATCGCTTCGATCATCACGACTCTCAAAATCAAATGTTCTTGCTCCTGCTGAAAGATCTGCTCCTGCACAAAAACCTCTACCTGCTCCGGTAACTATGATCGCTTTTACATTATCGTCTTTGTCTGCTTCATCAAATGCCTTGATGAGATCATTTTGCATTTGGAAATTAAAAGCATTTAATTTATCTGGTCGATTCAGTGTGATAGTTAAAATATTATCTTCAATATCATATAACAAAGTATCAAAATTCATTTTTTTCTCCAATCTATCTATATTATAGACTTTCTTTTTTAATAATTTTTATAATATGATACAGATGAAATTAATAAAATAAAAATAGGTTTTTTTAATGCACCCACATATACATGCAAAAAATAATCCTGATAAACCTGCTTTTATAATGGCAAACTCGGGAGAAGTTGTAACTTATAAAGAGCTTGATGAAAGATCAAATAAGATTGCAAACTTATTTAGATCAAAAAATTTAAATTCAGGCGACCACATAGCAATATTTATGGAAAATAATGTAAGATTTACCGAAATCTTATGGGCAGCTCAAAGATCAGGATTATATTATACACCTATTTCATCAAGATTAACTGCTTCTGAAGTAGAATATATCATTCGTGATTGTGAGGCTAAGTTAATAATTACTTCAAATGCTTTGAAACATGTAGTAGTTGAGCTAACAAATCTTATAAATGATATTCCTGACAAATATATAATTGATGGAGAAATAGACGGCTGGAATAGTCTGGAAGAAAGTCTAATTTCCATGCCCAGTTCTCCAATAAATGATGAGATCATGGGTCAAGATATGCTTTATTCTTCTGGAACAACTGGAAAACCAAAAGGAATTAAACTTCCTCTTAAAAATATTCCTATAGAACAATCAGAAGATTTGATGCAAGTAGTAACAGGTCTTTATGGAACAAATCAAGATACAGTATACTTATCACCTGCTCCTTTATATCATGCTGCCCCCTTAAGATTTACAATGGGTGTGAATTATCTTGGTGGAACAAACATCATTATGGAAAACTTTGATGCTGAGAGCTCTTTAAAATTTATTGAAAAATATTCTGTTTCAATGAGCCAATGGGTTCCAACAATGTTTGTAAAAATGTTTAAACTTCCTGACGACATTAGAAACAAATATGACTTATCATCTCATAAATGTGCGATCCATGCTGCAGCACCTTGTCCAATTAAAATAAAAAAAATGATGATAGAATGGTGGGGTCCGATAATTCACGAATTCTATGCCGGATCAGAAGGCAACGGATTTATTGCCTGTAATTCAGAAGAATGGTTGGCTCATGAAGGAACTGTTGGAAAACCAATTGTTGGCATTCCTCACATCTGCAACGATGAAGGTGAAGAATTACCTATTGGCGAAGAAGGAACGATTTGGTTTGAGGGTGATAGTGATTTTAAATATCATAAAGATGAAGAAAAAACAAAAGAGTCTAGACATACCATTCATGGTAATTGGTCAACTCTGGGTGATGTGGGAAAACTGGATGAAGACGGATATCTCTATTTAACTGATAGAAAAGCATTTATGATAATTACAGGAGGAGTAAATGTTTATCCCCAAGAAACCGAAAATTTATTAATCACACATCCAAAAGTTTCTGATTGTGCTGTCATTGGTGTTCCGAATGAAGAATTTGGAGAAGAAGTAAAAGCAGTTATAGAGCCAATTGAGTGGTCGGAGCGTGGGGAAAATTTAGAGGAAGAATTAATTAATTTTTGTAAAGAAAACTTATCTTCTATTAAATGTCCAAAATCTATAGATTTCGAGAAGGAACTTCCTAGACATCCGACAGGAAAGCTCTATAAAAGATTATTAAAAGATCGATACTGGGGCAATAAAAGCTCTAAAATTGTATAAGAAAGGATAACATAATGAGAGAATTTAAAAATGTTGCCGAATTGGCAGATTGCGTTGGTGAAGAAATTGGAGTTAGTGAGTGGTTCTCAATTGATCAAAATAGGATAAATGATTTTGCTGATGCAACTGGAGATCATCAATGGATACACATAGATCCTGAAAGAACTGAAACAGAGCTAGGAATGCCTACAATTGCTCATGGATTTTTAACTTTGTCTCTAGTTCCTATGCTTACATCTCAAATAAGCACCATAAAAAGTGTAACTAGAGGTATAAATTATGGAACCAACAAAGTTAGATTCACCAATATGGTCCCAGTAAATTCAAAAGTTAGAGCTAAATCTGTGCTTGTAGAAGCACAAGCAAAAGCTGGAGGCACACAATTAACCTCTGAAATAAGTATTGAAATCCAAGGACAAGATAGGCCTGCAATGGTTGCTGAAACAGTATCTATTGTATTTGAATAAAAGTTCTTAATCATGGTTTCTAAAAAGAGGTTAGAGCCTCCAAAAGCCAGAAAAAAAAATAAAAAAATAAAAGTCCATGGCTTGGTTGTTAATGACGATTACGCTTGGTTAAGAGATGATAATTGGCAGGAAGTACTCAGAAATCCTTCTATTTTAAAACCAAATATTAAAAAATTTCTTGATAATGAAAATAAATGGACAGATAAAAATTTAAAACATTTAAAAAAATCAAAAAATATTATTTTTGAAGAAATTAAATCAAGAATTAATGAAAATGATAGATCACTTCCTGTTAAGGATGGGAAATACTTATATCTAACAGAAACAAAAAAAGGATTACAATATTCAATACTTAAAAGAAAATTATCAAATAATTCTAAGTCTCGCTATCGTACAATAATTGATTGGAATATTTTAAGTAAGAAATACAAATATTTTAAACCTGGAGGAGTTTCATATTCACATGATCAAAAAATATTTAATTATAGTTATGATGATAAAGGATCAGAATTTTATTCAATTAAAACCTTTGATATAAAAAATAAAAAAAAGAAATTCTATACCCTTAAGAATACGAGCGGGGCTACGATCTGGTCAAAAAATTCATCTGGTTTCTATTATATTAGAATGGATAAGAATCATAGGCCTTCAAGCTTATGGTTTCATGATTTAAATTCTAAACAAAGTGACGATCAATTAATTTATGAAGAAAACAACCCTGGATATTTCTTAAATATAAGTGAAACTCTTAGTAAAAAATATCTAGTTTTAAACATAAGTGATCATGAGACTAATGAAATATACCTTTTAAATAAAGATGATAATGACAAACAGTTATCGCTGTTCTGCAAAAGAAAAAAAGGAATTGAATATAGTATTGATCATGACCTAGAGCAGTCGCGTTTTATTATTTTAAACAATAACGACAATGCCATCGATTTTAAAATTTCTTATATAGAGGAAAATAAAAAACGAGAGGGGGTTGAGAAATATCCTAATATAAATTGGAAAATATTAATTCCCCATAAAAAGGGTGTTCTGATAACTGATTTTGCTGATTTAAAAGAATTTCTGATAGTACAAGAACTAAAAGATGGTTTACCAAGAGTGAAATTTATAAATAAAAAAAATAATAAAATTGAGGAAATCAAATTTGATGAAGAAGCATATCAATTGAGTTTTAATGAAGGAATAGAATACAAAAGCAAAAAAATAAGAGTCAATTACTCTGCTATGAATGTACCGACAACTATTTATGAATACAATTTAAGCACAAAGAAGAGAAGAATTCTTAAGCAACAAAAAGTACCATCAGGATTTAATAAAAATAAATATGAAACTAAAAGAATTTTTGTAAAAAGCCATGATGGAAAAAAGATACCAGTATCTTTGCTTAAATTAAAAAATATTAAAGATAGCGCACCTACCCTTCTTTATGGCTATGGAGCATATGGAATGTCAATGACACCAGGCTTTTCAGTTGCAAGATTATCCTTGGTGGATAGAGGTATGATTTTTGCAATTGCTCATATTAGAGGGGGCATGGAAAAAGGACGCCAATGGTATTTAGACGGAAAATTAAAAAAGAAAAAAAATAGTTTTAAAGATTTTATAAGCTGTGCAAAATTTTTAAAAAATTCTAAATTATCTGGTGATTTAACTATCCATGGAGGCAGTGCTGGTGGGCTTTTGATTGGTGCAACGCTTAATATTGCACCTCAGCTTTTCAAATCAGCAGTCGCTGATGTACCTTTTGTAGATGTTTTAAATACAATTCTAGATTCATCTCTACCATTAACACCACCTGAATGGGAGGAATGGGGTAACCCAATTCTAAACAAAAATGATTTTTTAAATATTCAATCATATTCTCCATACGATAATGTAAAAAAGCAAGACTATCCCTCGCTCTTAGTAACAGCAGGTCTAACTGATCCAAGAGTAACATATTGGGAAGCCGCAAAATGGGTTGCTAAATTAAGAGAATTAAAGACCGATAAAAATAATCTATACTTAAAAACAAATATGGAAGCTGGTCATGCAGGAAAAGCGGGTAGGTATCATCAAATAGAAGAAGCTGCATTCATGTATGCATTTATTCTAGATAGTCACAACCTTTTATGAAGGCTGTTCTCCAGCAATAGTTATTCTATGCAATAGTCTATCATAACCATCATATCCACCTGTAGCTTGGTGCATTACTGCCCTATTATCCCACATAATTAACATATCCTCTTCCCAAATATGTCTATAAATATACTGGTCCTGTGTCATATGAGAAAATAAATCATTAAGTAATGCATCTGACTCATTTTTTTCTAGGCCATCTATAAATAAAGAATAAACTGGATTAATAAATAGACCCTTTCTTTTTGATTCTGGGTGAGTTCTCACAAGAGGGTGTGTAAAAGTTTTCTTAGCATCTTTCGAAGGTCTAATTTTCATTGACCTATCTTTTTCTTTTTCTAAAGCATAAAATCCGTCATCAGCATAAGGTAAAGCTGCAGAATGAATTACCTTAAGATTATCAATATTTTTTTTCGTTGAATTAGGCAAACCCTCATAAGCTTCAATTGTATTTGCAAAAAGAGTATCTCCGCCAATTGGAGGGATTGTCTTAGAATGAAGCAAAGTTGCAGATGGAGGTTTTTTTTGAAAAGACCAATCAGAGTGCCAAGAGCCACCAAAGTGTGAAGCCTTTTCGTTTGCCTCTTTTTTTACTTCGATAATATTTGGATGATCATCAATGGAATCAATAAAAGGATCTTCTCCAAATTCTCCGAATATTAAACTAAATCTCTCAAAATCTTTGTGATGTAATTTTTGATTAGGAAAAATTAATACTGAGCACTCAGACCATAATGATTTTAAAAGTTCTTTGTCTTGAGATTTAATATCCTTAGATATATCTATACCTGTAACTGTTGCACCAAGATTTGAAATAGATTGTGATCGATCAATTTTTAGCATTATTGTTCTTTCAAAAGATAAAATAATTATGTAAAAACATAATTTAAATCTATAGAAACATATTTAAAACTCAATTTAATTATTTAATAGGAGATTATTATGGCATTAGTTCCTCATCTTAAAGGCAAGTTAAAAATACCAGTTGTTGGAGCACCGCTCTTTATAGTTTCAGGACCAGAGCTTGTAATTAGTCAATGTAAAGCAGGTGTTGTTGGTTCTTTTCCTGCTCTGAATGCAAGACCTCAAGAGGTGTTGGATGAATGGTTAATTCAAATAAAAGAGGAATTAGATAAACACAATCAAGAGAATCCTGATAGTCCTGCAGCTCCATTTGCGGTTAATCAAATATGTCATGCCTCTAATGACCGTTTAATGCAAGATATGGAATCATGTGTAAAACATGAAGTTCCAATAATAATTACAAGTTTAAGACCTCCTCTTGAAATAGTTGAAGCAGCACACAGTTACGGTGGAGTTGTTTTTCATGATGTTATTAATGTTAGACATGCAAAAAAAGCTGCTGAACAAGGGGTTGATGGATTGATACTTGTTTGTGCTGGAGCTGGTGGCCACGCTGGAACTCATTCACCTTTTGCTTTAGTTCGCGAAGTAAAAGAATGGTTTGATGGAACAATATTATTATCTGGATCAATATCAGATGGGCATTCAATTGCTTCATCTTTAGCTCTAGGGGCTGATCTAGCTTATATTGGAACAAGATTTATAGCTACAAAAGAAGCAAATGCTGACCAAAGGTATAAAGATATGCTTATTGAATCATCAGCTTCAGATATAGTTTACTCATCATTATTTACAGGTGTTAATGGAAATTATCTTAAGCCTTCTATTGAAAAAGCAGGTTTAGATCCTGATAATTTACCTGGAGCAGATAAATCCAAAATGAATTTCGGTTCAGGAGGAAATACCAAATCAAAAGCTTGGAAAGATATTTGGGGTTCTGGACAAGGTATTGGGAGTATAAAAAGTGATCCAACTGTTCAAGATTTAGTAAATGAATTAATTGAGCAGTATGAACAAGCTTATGGAGAAATGCAGGAAAAGAAAACTGGTTAACTAAAAACCATAGACATCGTTTTCAACTCTATCCAAATCTTTTTTAACCATCATTTCAATAAGAGTATTAAAATTTACTTGTGGTTTCCAATTAAGCTCTTCTTTTGCTTTCGTTGCATCTCCTAAGAGATAATCTGTTTCTGCGGGTCTATTAAAATCTTTATTTATATCTACAAGAATGTTTCCAGTTTTCTTGCAACGCCCAGACTCTACTCCATCATCAAGAACCCATTCAATTTCAGTATCAACAGCATTAAAGGCCTTTTCAACAAACTCTCTTACACTATACATTTCGCCTGTTGCAATTACATAATCACTTGGTGTTTTCTTTTGAAGCATCAGCCACATTGCATTGACATAATCTCCTGCATAACCCCAATCTCTCTTGGCATTTAAGTTACCGAGACTAATGCTTTTCTTTTTTTCCTTTGTAATTTCAGCAACACCCAAAGTAATTTTTCTTGTTACAAATTCTATTCCTCTTAGAGGTGATTCATGATTAAAAAGTATTCCTGAGCAAGCATGTAAATCCCAAGCTTCTCTATAATTTACTGCCATCCAATGACCATATAATTTTGAAACACCATATGGACTTCTTGGATAAAACGGAGTTTCTTCATTTTGTGGCGAGGTTTGCACTTTACCAAACATTTCTGATGTGGAAGCTTGATAAAATTTTATATTACCTCCCAACATTCTTATTGTTTCTAAAATTCTTGTAACACCTATTGCATCAATTTCAGATGTATAGATTGGTTGGTCAAAAGATGTCTGGACAAAGCTTTGGGCAGCCAAGTTATAAACTTCGTCAGGCTTAATTTCTTCTATTACTCTTTGAATATTTGTTATCTCTGCAAGGTCCATAGCAACTAGATTTATTTTATTTAAAATATCTAACTCAGATAGCCTTCCGGTATTTATAGATGAAGTCCTTCGAACGGCTCCATAAACTTCATAACCCTTATTTATTAAAAATTCAGATAAATAGGATCCATCCTGTCCAGTTATTCCAGTAATTAAAGCTCTTTTACCCATTATTTTTTAAATTTAAGTTAATATTACTTTTAATAGTCTAATATAGTCTTTACTAATAGTTTAATTTAAAAAAAATTTGAGGATAATATGAAACAAATTATTGCTAGAGTTTTAAGTTTTCTTCCTGGGTTACTATTCTTATCTAATGCATACACTTGGATAACAAATCCATTAGCGGCATCGAATGGCCTTGGAATGGAATACCTTGAAGGTATTGGAAGAAGCACACAAATTGGAGATTTCTCTGCATTTTTTATAGGTGTAGGTATTTTTTGTCTGCTTGGTAGTATTTTTAAAAATATTACCTTTCTCATTTCTGCAGTCATCATTTTACTTTCAGCAGCTATAATGAGAATAGTTGCATGGCAAATATATAGTGCTGACTTTGCTACTATATTTATTAGTGTTGAAGTAATTTCGTCTATTATGATACTTGCTAGTGCAGTTTTATTTAGAAAAAAAGAAAATACAATTGAATCTTCTGAAACAGAAGACTCTTAATATTTGCTATGGGTTTTAAAAATTATATCCCAAAAAGAAAACAGGGAAGAGAAATGATTGCTGTGATACTTGTGGTGTAAAGCATGATATTCATTAACCCCTGCAAATGGAAAATACTTATACATAGATGACTTAATTCCAGAATGAATATCGAGCTCGTGAAGAACTCTAATAATTAAGTAAAGTGCAATAGTCTCAAAATAAACCTCGCCAAGAATCAAAAAAGCAATAAAAGGGCCTAATAAACCCATTATCCATTCAAGTGGGTGCTCATATAGATAGTCAGCTGGAAAAGGGTTGCTAGCCTTATGATGAATTATATGAATTTTCTCATAAAGAAATTTATTTTTATGCAAAAGTCTATGAAACCAATAAAAATAAAAATCATCGATGATTAATATAACTGCAATTTGAAGTAGAAAAATTAAAAAGCTATTATATGGAACAATTACCCAATCGCTTATAACCAAAATTCCTAATGGAAACAACAGGCACATAATTGATAAATTAATTAAAATTAAAGGAAGATGTTTTTTAAACTTAGAAAAATTATAATTATGATTTTTTATAAATTTAAAAGGAAAGAAATCAATTATAATTACTTTCGAAAATAATATCCCAAATAAATTTAACGATAAACATAAACCTCCAATTAAAGAAGCCATGAAAATATACGAATAATTATCAACCACAAATTGAATATATCACAAAATTTTGTAGGGAAATTTATTTTATAGAATAAAAATAAAATTCATCTAATATTAAATTAATAAATATTGGTGAGGACATGAAAATGGAAAAATTCTTTGGGCCTATGGAGCAAATAGGTATAGTTGTTGATGATTTTAATGATCCAATCAATCATTGGACAAAAAATTTAAATGTAGGGCCCTTTATTATTTTGGAACATCTTGATTTAAAAGATGTCTACTATAAAGGAAATAATGCAAATATTGATTTTTCAGTAGCTCTCGCATACTCAGGTGATATTCAAATTGAGCTAATTAAACAGCATTGCGAAACACCATCAATTTATAATGAGTATGTAAAAAATAAAAAAAATACCGTTCATCATTTTTGCACTTTCTCAAAAGATATAAATAATGACATTAAGCTCTTTGAAGATTCTGGTTATAAAAATGTTCAAGGTGGTAGTACTCAAGATGGGGGCAGTTTTGCCTATTTAGATAAAGAAAATAACTTTGGAGCAATACTAGAAATTGCTCAATTATCTGAGGGTGGTTACGCTATGTTTGAAATGATAAAAAATGCTTCAAAAAACTGGAACGGTAAAAATGCCATCATGGATATAGGCGAAATTTCAATATAATTCTTTGGCTGGGGCGGTAGGATTCGAACCTACGCATCGCGGGATCAAAACCCGCTGCCTTACCGCTTGGCTACGCCCCAACATTTATAAACTTATTAACCCTGTACTTATATATTATGCAAGTTCTTTATAATAAAAAAATATACAAAATAATATAAACTTTACTTCTTAGTATTTATATGTCGAAATATATTTTTACTATAATGGAGGGTAAAATAATGAGTGAAGTAGAAATATATAATCAATTGAGTTTATCACTAAATACAACGGCTTTATTCGGTCTGGTATGGGCATTTTTACTATGGGTTGCAGGTAGATCTGCAAGTGTTGCTTTAGAAAATAATGCAGGTATTTTGATGAAGATTGCCGTTACCGTATTTGGGTTAGTCAGCCTGTATCAATTTAATGTAGCTTTAAGCTGGGTTCGATTTAATTTTGAAAGCGCTGCACACAGTCTTGCAGTTCTTAAAGCAAGCGGTTCTGATGTTTCTGCAAGAGCAGATTCCTTTATTAGTAACGCTAATGGCTCTACAGATGTACCAGCATTTAATTTAACGCCTGATTTATTAGGAATTTTATTCCTTCTATCTGTAGGTTACTTAATTATCGGCAGATTATGGATCGGTCATAAATAAAATGTGATATAAATACATCACTGAACTAAAACGGCTCATTTGGGCCGTTTTTTTTTTAATAATTAAATATGTCAAATCAAAATTAAATTTTATGTATTTTTATTTGTAATTAAGGAAAAAATCGGCAGTATGGCTAGGTAATAATTACAAAGGGGAGGATTTATGAAAAACTTTAGTAATTTAATTTATGTATTTGCAACTTTTTTAATTGCATCTACTTTTAGTACAACAGGTTATTCTCAAGATGAGAGCGGATCAGGTCTTCAAATTGAAGAAATAATTGTAACAGCTCAAAAAAGAGAACAATCTGCGCAAGATGTTCCGATATCAATTACAGCTATGGATGAAGAACTTCTAAGCTCAACAATTAGAAATATTTCAGATGTTACTGGATATGCGCCTAATGTTGTTCTTGGCGGTGAAGGACGTAGAGGTGGAGCTACAGCTATACAAATTAGAGGTATTGCTGCTGCTACTAATACTGATAACACTTTTGACTCACCAATTGCCGTTAATGTTGATGGTATATATCTAGGTCAAAATGCTGGGTCATTATTAGATAATTTTGATATGGAAAGAATTGAAATTTTAAGAGGCCCTCAAGGTACCTTGTTTGGTAAGAATACAACTGGTGGTGTTATTAATGTCATCAGAACTCGTCCAACTGGAGAGTTCGGTGGTAAAGTAAAAGCAACTATCGGTGAAGACGGGCGTCAAGAATTAAGGGCTGTAATAAATACTAAATTATCCGATAATTTAGCAGCTAAGTTTTTTGCCACTTCTAGACAAAGTGATGGTTGGATTCCAAACATTACTATTGGCGGGCATAATGGTGAAGAAGATTACCAAGCTTATGGCGTTACATTATTATTTACTCCAAATGATAGATTTGAAGCTCTTTTAACTCTTGAATCAATGCATGATAAAAGTGCACTAAAAGCATATAACCAAAACTTTAATGTGGCACCAGGTGTTATACCTCCTCCGCCTCCAGGGCCTAATGTAACTGATTTCAGTGGTGGATTATTAGCTTGTGCAATTTATGCTGAAGCTTGCAGAACTTCTCCTGATCAACTTCCTTATGCTGAAAATGATACACAGCATGATGCTGATGTTGAAACAGACGCAATTACCCTTCAAATGACTTATGAGTTAAATGAAAATATAACTCTTAAATACATTGGTGGTTATAGAGATGTAACTGAAGATCGTATTTATGATTATGATGGATCTGCAGCTCCTTTTATTACACTTGAAAGATGGAATGTTTATGATCAAACAAGTCATGAGTTTCAACTGAATGGTTCATTTGCTAATGTTGAATTAACTGCTGGTCTTTATATGTTTGAAAAAGAACATACTCAAGATTGGGCAACAGGTGGAACATTCTGGGGAGTTCTTTTTGGTGCAGCACTATCTGCTCCAGGTCAATGGGAACTTTGTCAGGACTTCTTTGAACCTACTTATTCCGTTGCATGTGACCCTACAGAACCTGCATACCCTACCGGTACTTTATACCAAATTCTTTATTCTACTCAAAAAACAGAATCTAAAGCTGCTTACGCTCAAATGGATTGGTCTGTAACTGATCGTTGGACACTTACAGGTGGTGTTAGATATACTGAAGAAGAAAAGGATTTCTACGCTGGTCAAGCTTATCTTGCTGGTCATGACATAGGTGAAGGACGTAACTTCCCTGATTATGCTGATCTTTATAAAAAATGGGATGATACATCTATTAAAGTAGGTGCATCATATCAAATCAATGATGATGCTCTTGCATACCTAACATATACAGAAGGTTTTCACTCAGGAGGTTTCTACGCTGTGGTTCAACAAACAAAACATATGAGAAGAAACCAATATGATCCTGAATTTTCAGAAAGCACTGAGCTAGGTATCAAAACTTTCTTATTTGATAGAAGAGTTCAGCTTAATGCAGCCTACTTCATGAATGATTATGCTGGTAAGCAAGAAGAATCAACTCAGGTTGATCCTCAAACAAAAACTGTTGCTTCCTTCTGGTCTAATGTTGCTGCCGCAGAATATGAAGGTTTTGAAATCGATATTCAATGGCTTGTTAGTGAGTATCTACGTGTTTTTGCTAACTACGGAACTTTAGATGCTTCATATCAAGGTTTCTTTACAGATATCAATGAAAGTGATGGAATTACAAAAATTGAATCTGCTGATTTCTTAACACCAAGATTTGCTCCTGAAGAATCATGGGGTATTGGTGGTACACTATCTATTCCTGCTGGAAATGGAACTGTAGATGTATTTGCAAAATACAATAGAATTGGTGAGCAAGAAACAGATCTTCTTAATGCTGCTCTTGCAAGAGCGCCAGAAACAGAAAACCTGACAGCATCTATTGGATACTTCCAAGATGGTTGGTCAATTGTAGCATACGGAACAAATCTAACTGATGAACAATTTGAAGTTGTTGATCCGATTATGCCTTTATTTGCAATTGGAACTATTAATGAAGGACGTAAGTTTGGAGTTGAATTAACTTACGAATTCTAATTAATAGTTAAATAATTAATTAAAAAGGGCCATTTTAATTGGCCCTTTTTTTTATCCACAACTAAAAATCTAATAATATTGATCTTTTTTTAAAAATAGTCATTATTGATAATGTTGATTTAAAAATTAAAAAAATAAAAAGAAATTTAAATTACAAAATTTGAGGAAACAATGAAAAAAATTAATAGCCTTTTAATAGGCCTGCCGTTAATGATATTATCATTAACTTCTTACCCTTCTTATGCTCAAGAAATTGAAAGCTCTGGAATTGAAGAAATCATAGTAACAGCCAGGCAACAAGATGAAAGTTTACAAGATGTTCCAGTTACAATTGCTGTAATGTCTGAACAAGATCTAGAGCGTTATAACATTACAACACTTGTTGATGCGGCAAAAATGGTTCCAAATATGGCTATCTCACAAGGGGGTTCTGGAAATGGTTCCAATCTAAGGTTAAGAGGTATCGGATCTAGCTCAATATCTGCAGCTTTTGACCATTCCATTGCTATTAATATAGATGGAGTAGTTGTAAATAGAGGAAGATTTATCCATAACGCCTATTTTGATATGAATCAGATAGAAGTTCTTAAAGGCCCTCAGTCCTTATATTTTGGTAAATCAGCGACTGCAGGTGTTATCTCCATTACAACAAACGACCCATCAGATGAATTTGAGTTTGAATTTGGAGCAGGCATTGAAACGGAACATGAGGGAACTTTTACTGATTTAGTTATTTCTGGTCCAATTTCTGATAATTTTGGAGCAAGGCTTGCGATTGGTATTAGTGAAAATGAAGAAATGTTCGAAAATTATTCTTTTGCAAATGATCCTATGCCTTTTGGTAATGGAACCCAACAATGGTTTGGGGATGAATCACTTAATGCGCGTTTAACCCTTTTATGGAATCCTTTAGATAACTTTGAAGCAAAGTTAAAATATCATTATTCTGAGTATGAAAATGATGGGGGTGGAACAGCTTGGTCTGAGGAAGGATTATGTCCTGATGGTGTAACTCAATTAACAGGTATTCCAGGTGCAGCTACATTTTTTACAACTAGAGCAGGTGTTGATGATTGTACAATAAACGGAAATACATCAAAAATTAACCTTGAGCCTGGATTAAGAGCTGGACTTCCATGGGGTTATGATGATGGTAAGCCTGGCCTTAATCAAGAAACCAATGTTCTTTCATTGCAATTAAGTTGGGATATCAATGAAAATTTAAATTTAACCTCTGTAACAAGCCAAGTTGAGTTAGATCATGATGAACTTGATGATTATAGTTATGGTGCTGGCGTATTTGGAGGGCTTCATCGTAATATTTATGAACATTTAGCTCAAGAATTTAGACTAACCAGTAATTTTGATGGTCCTCTTAATTTCCAATTAGGTTTGTATGTTCAGGAAATAGAACAAGAATTTGATGCATATCAATATGCGTTCAATTTGGCTGTAATGCCGAATATATTTGGACCAGCTTTGGCATTCTTTGGTGGTGACCCAACAAGTCCAATTGTTGGAGCAGATGGGCCTACTGGAAATCAATATGATTATAATAAACATCACTTCCTTGATACAGATGTAAGATCTATTTACTTAGCTGCTTATTGGGATATTAATGAAAGAACAGAACTTACTATAGGAGCGCGATATACTGAAGAAGAGAAAGTTGGACGTATTGAGATACCATATATTCATTCAGCTGCGGCAGCTTTTGGTTTTGCTGCTCCGCCTGTAATCTCAGGGTTAGAATTTGAAGATGACAATCTTTCTCCTGAAGTAGCACTAAATTATTATATTAATGAAGATGTAAGTGTTTATATATCTTATAAAGAAGGTTTCAAATCTGGTGGTGTTGATAATAGCGCATTGCCAACAGCATCAATTAATCCTTTATCTCCAACATTTGAAGGTTTTGGTGCACTTATTTATGAATCAGAGGAAGCTGAAGGCATTGAATTAGGCGTTAAAGCAAATCTACTAGATGGCAATATGCGTTTGAATGCTACAGTTTTTTCCTATGAATATGTTGACCTTCAAGTGCAATTATTCGACTCAAAAATTATTCAGTTTAGCACCTTTAACGCTGGTGGTGTTGAAACAGAAGGTTTCGAGGTTGATGTACTTTGGAATACAAATGTTGAAGGTTTAACTCTTCGCGGTGCTTTTGCTTACACTGATAATATGAATACCAAAGACTTTATTGTTCCATCAGGAGAAAATCTAAAAGGAACGAAAGGTAGCTTTAACCCAGAAATTACAGGATTTGCGGGATTTACTTATGATCAATCATTAACATCGGGTTGGCGCTCAAATATTTCTGCTGATGCACGTTATTCTGATGACTATGGATGGGTTTCACAAATTAATCCGCCTCGTCAAGACTCCTATTGGCTTTTTGATGCTGCATTAAGCATTTATTCTGACGACGGAAAACATTCTTTTAATTTTATTGGAAGAAATCTCGGTGACGAAATTGTAATAATTGGTGGAGGAGCTATACCAGGAAGAATTCAAAGACAAGAAGGTGCTTCTTCTTTACTTCAAGACCAAACTGCAACAACAACTTTAGGCCGTACATTAACCTTGCAATATAAATTTAGGATGTAATTACTAACTAAATAGGTAAAAATAAAAAAAAGGTCTTAAATA
Source organism: OCS116 cluster bacterium AG-435-F03 (assembly GCA_003212795.1). GTDB lineage: Bacteria > Pseudomonadota > Alphaproteobacteria > MED-G09 > MED-G09 > AG-430-B22. The sequence goes on from QCOV01000004.1 coordinate 92,193, forward strand.
AAGACCTTTTTTTATAAAATTCATTTTATTAACAAAATAATTGCTATTAATTAAATAAATAGTAATATTTTTGATTATATTAATTAAACTTAAAAAAAATAATAATAATTTTTTCGGGAGGAAAATTATGTCGAATTTATCTAGCCAAATTAAATATACTTTTTTGTGCTTATCTTTTTCTTTAATTTTACCTATTTTCATAGGCTCTTCATTTGCTCAAGAAGCATCATCAGGTTTAGAGATTGAAGAAATAATCGTTACAGCGCAAAAAAGAGAGGAATCACTTCAAGATGTTCCTATAGCTATAACTGCTATAACCGAACAACTTGAAGATGCTACAATACGTAACATTGCTGATTTAAGTGCCTTTGCACCAAATGTTATTATTGGAGAAACATCTGTTCGTTCAAGAGGTTCAGCTATCACAATTAGAGGTATTAACTCCAGTGAATCAGATAAGTCATTTGATCCAAAGATTCTTGTTGAATTAGATGGTGTTGCTATTGGTACTAACTCTGGTCAGGTTATCGAGAATTTTGATCTTGAAAGAATAGAAATTCTTAGAGGACCTCAAGGAACACTATTTGGTAAAAATACTAATGGTGGTGTTATTAGGGTTATGAGAACCAAACCGACTGGTGAGTTTGGTGGTAAAGTTCAGGCCACTGTTGGTGATAATGGACAAGAAGAATTAAGAGCCATTATCAATACATCAATAATTGATGATACACTTGCTTTGAAGCTTTTTGGCACATCCATTAAAAATGATGGTCACCTTTACAATGCATATCTAAACACTGATGGACCAAAGAAAGATTACACTAATTATGGTGCATCACTATTATTTACAACAGATAGATTTGAAGCTCTTTTAACTCTTGAAACATATGATGATGGAAGTGATGTTGGCGCATGGACTAATAAAAATGATGCAACAACTGTGATCTGTAATGTTTATGATCCACTTTATCCTGATGGGACTCCAAAAACGGGTGCTGCATTAGGACCTGTAATGGCATTCAATCCCGAGATGCATAATACATGTGAATCTAATGATAAAACCGCAAGTCCGACAACATATAACACCAACAGTACTAACCCAGGTCAATTTGATACTGATGCAGTTACACTAAATATGTCATATGAATTAAGTGATAATAGTAGGCTTGTTTATACTGGTGGTTATAGAGATGAAGAGGAAGATACTTACTGGGAATATGATGGAACTCCTATGCCATGGATTTGGATTGAAGCAACTAATTACTATGAACAAGAAAGTCATGAAATTAGATATGAGACCATTCAAGATAATTATAACTTAACAGTTGGAGCATATTTTTGGGATAGCACATATCATCAGGACTGGATTACAAGAGGTTCATTTTGGTCTACTCTAGTTCCGCCATTTTTATATGAAGCAATGCTTGTAGGAGCTGTTGGTGCTTTAAGAGCTGAACCAGGACTTGAAAATGGACTTGGGCCAAATTATGTTCAAAAGCTTCTTCAAGAGCAGAACACTGAGTCTCAAGCGGTATTTGCGAATCTAGATTATCAAATAAATGATAAAGTAATGCTTACATTTGGTATTAGGTATACTGAAGAAGAAAAAGCATTTATTGGTGGACAGTCTTATTTCACGACTAATGAAAGAGCATATATCAATAACTTTGAAAACATTGGACTTCCAGGTGAGCCTAGCATAGCAAACCTTCTAAAAAAGTATGATGAAATCTCAGGAAAGATTGGTTTAACTTATCAAGTCAATGATGATGTAATGACATATGTAACTTACTCAGAAGGCTTCCAGAGCGGTGGATTCTTCGGTAGAAATCAGAATGTCGCAGACTTTAAAAACACATACGATCCTGAATTTGCAAAAACACTTTCAGTTGGTGTAAAAAGCCTTCTTCTTGATAAAAGAGTCCAACTAAATGCCGAATATTTTAGAAATGACTTTGAAGATAAGCAAGAAGATACCATTAAACTTGATCCAACTACAAGAACAGTTGTTACTGTTATCGATAATGTGGCCGGTGTTCTTTATGAAGGTTTAGAAGTTGAAATGAGAGCATTAGTTTCTGAAAACTTAGAAGCTTTTGTAAATGTTGGTTTTCTTGATGCCGAGTATGACGGATTCATAGCTGACTTAGATGGAGCTAATGCTGAAGGCTTAATTGAGCCTACAAATAATGACGCATTAACACCAAAGTTTTCACCTGAAGTAACTTTCTCTGTTGGAGGAACATATACTGCGACTGTTGGTCCGGGTGAATTAAGTATATTTGCAAAATATAGCTTTATTGATGAACAAGAATCTACCACTACAAATATTGCAGTAGGTAAAGTTCCTTCTCAAGATCGAGTAGATGCATCAGTAACATATAGTTGGTCAAATTATAGAATTTCTGCTTTTGGTAGAAACCTAACAGATGAAATCGTTGCTCCTGTTAGAGATATATCAAGCCTGATGATTTTTGGTTCACCAACTGTTGGAAAAGTATTTGGTGTAAACCTTACGGCAGAATTTTAATCAAATAACTAAATTATAATTAAAAAGGCCATTTTTAAATGGCCTTTTTTTATACCTTTGTTAATAATATATCATATAAATTAAAAATGAATTGGAGCCTTACTATGCAAGAAATGTCTCAAAATCCTGATCAAGAAACATTAGAATATGTGTTTAATCAAACTATGCTTCGGATAAAAGATCCTGAAAAATCAATTGACTTCTATACTAAGGTCCTTGGCATGACTATTTTAAAAAAATTAGACTTTCCAGACTTTAAATTCTCTTTATATTTTCTTGCCTACCTTAGAGATGGAGATGATCCAGTTCCTGAAAATAACCAAGATAGATTTGCTTATACTTTAAGTCAAAAGGCTGTTTTAGAATTAACTCATAACTGGGGAACAGAAAATGATGAAGACTTCTCTCATCATGACGGTAATTCTGATCCTAGAGGATTTGGCCATATTGGTATAACTGTCCCTGATGTTTATGAAGCATGCGAAAGATTTGAGTCGCTTGGGGTAGAGTTCCAAAAAAAACCAGATGATGGAAATATGAAAGGACTTGCTTTTATAAAGGATCCTGATGGATATTGGATAGAAATTCTCTCGGCTAAGGGTTTGGCTAGCACAATCTAGTCATTTAAGTAACTAGATTTAAAATCATTAATAAGAGAAACGATCTCTTTAGTTCTAGAATTTATAATATTATGACCGCCTTCAAACGAAAATGTTCTAGCATCAGGAACTAATTTAATTGCTTTTAGTATTGAATCCATTGGGACATCTTCGTCATCTGGAGCATAAGTAATATGAACTGGGATTTCATAATCATTGATTAATTGATAATCATTATAAAAATCATGATTTGTAAAGTTCTTCATAAGAGAGCTAAATGAATATTGAGTCCCTACAACATTAAATTGCTCAATAAAATGATCTGGGTCTTGGTTGTCATCGGTTAAGCCGTATCCCCTTTCTACTAACCTATTAATAATAAAAAACCTCAAATAGAAATCCCAAAAAATTGGGATAGATGCAAAATTTTCTAACCCAATTGTTTGCAACCCGACAAAAGGTACATTTAAAATTAAAGCTTTAACCTTATTAGGGTTTTTAGCTGCATAATTAGATGCTAAAGCGCCTCCCATAGACACTCCCATTAAAGTAACATTATCTAGCGACAAATGATTTATAAAATCATTTAGTTGGTTTCGATAATTATGCATATTATATTTTATTTTTGGCCTATCAGAAAAACCTCTTCCAAAATGATCATAAACATAAACCTTATAGCCAATTTCAGATAAGCTAATGGCAATCTTTTTATAATAATGCGAAGGAACAGTAACACCATGAATAAGAATTAAGGGTTCACTGCTATCATCACCAATTGAATAATAAGCTGTTTTACCTTGGCTATTATTAAAAAATGAATATTCACTATCTATTTCTAAATCATTTATATCAATTGTTTCTCTATTTCCAAAAACATAAACAAAAAATAATATTAGAAAAAAAACGAAAAAAATATATATAAACCAATTGACCATAACTTTTCTCTAAACAATTATATCATAAGGGGGACAATAATATGCCAATTTTAGAATTATTTAATTTAAAAGATGATGTAGCTGTAGTAACAGGTGCCGGAAAAGGTATAGGAAAAGGAATCGCCATTGCTTTAGCTGAAGCTGGGTCCAATATTGTTCTTGCCTCCAGAACAGAAAATGACCTTAAAGAGGTACAAAAAGAAATTAATAAATTAGGAAGAGAGGCGATAGTAGCGCCAATAGATGTTACAAACCCAAATTCTTTTGAAGAATTAAGTGAAAAAGCTCTTAAAGAGTTTGGTAAAATTAGTACATGGGTAAATAATGCTGGAGGTTTACCAGATGGAACTCCGCGTTATCTTACTAAGACTTCTTTTGAAGAGTTTGAAGCACAAATAAACCTTAACTTCACTGCTGTTTTTAATGGCTGTGTTACTGCAGCCAAGAAAATGAAGGAGGGAGGTGCAATAATTAATATATCTTCTAGTTCATCAAAAAATATGCGTGGAAATTTAAAAAACGGTCCATATGGTGCCTCTAAAGCTGCTGTCAACAGTTTGACAGCAACTCTTGCGTTGGAATTAGCTCCCAAAATTAGAGTTAATGCTATCGCACCAGGTCCAATACCAACAGAAAATTTTAAAGATTCAATGAACATGCATACAGAAGAAAGAGAGAAAGAATTAAAAAAGTATATACCTATTCCACTCAATAGATGGGGGTCTCCTGAAGACATAGGTGCAGCAGTAGTCTTTATGGCATCAAATGCTTCAAGCTGGGTAACAGGACAATGTCTTTTTGTTGATGGCGGTACTTAGAGCTCTACAGGAATTTCAATTAAAATAATCAAGCCTGAAGGCTTAGCATTTAGTAATTTTAAAGTACCCTCATGAAATTTAACAGCTGAACTAACAATATTTAACCCCAATCCAGAACCTTTTAAACTTCTGCTAGAATCAAGTCTTACAAATCTCTCTAATACTTTATCTTTGTCCACATCTTTAATTCCAATACCATTATCGCTTACCCATAAAGATAAGAGATTTTCATTTTGTTTTGCACCAACATTTATAGATGGGTTATCATTTGAACAACCGTAATTAATTGCATTTTCAATTAAATTGGCTAGAGCCTGAGAGAGTAAATTATAATTACCATTAATAATAATATCATCATTAACTTCGTAATTTAATTTAATCCCATCTGACTCAGCAATGGGCTCATATAATTCATGCATATTTAGTATTAATTCTTTTAGACTTACTGGATTTCTATCTAAATCAGATGTACCTGATTCAACTTTTGATATAGATAAAATGGAATTAAAAGTTTTAATCAAATTATCAGTTTCTACAAGAGCATCTTCAAATGATTTCTTATATTGATCTATATCTGGGTTTGACATTAATGTGACTTCTAAATTTGTTCTAATTCTGTTCAGAGGGGTTCTTAAATCATGCGCAACATTATCAGAGACCTCCTTCATATTGGTCATTAGAGAATCTAATCTATCTAACATTTCATTTAGATTAGATGATAATTGATTTAATTCATCTTTACCTTTTGTTGTTGGTAAACGCTCTTTTAGATTACCATCCATGATTTTTTTACTTGTTTTATTTATATCTGAAATTCTTTTTAGAAAATTTCTACTTAGGATATAACCTCCAAATATTCCAAGAAAAATAATTATTATGATTGACCATAAAGAGCTATAAAGAAATCTCTCCTTCAGGATCTTTTCATCATTTACTACTCTACCAACAATTAATCTTAGATTCCTGCGTGGAGTTATAAAATTTCTTCCTCTACCATAATAGACCTTTTCAACCCCATTTTCATTTACTTGGTACGCAAACTCTATCCATCCATCATCATTAACTTTAACATCTTTAGGCTCAGATTTTATGTTGCCTGCTATATAATTATTTTGTGAGTCATAAAGCCTATAAATATCTAGTGTTGCTCTAGATGTTTCGCTTCTTATGTAATTTAAGAGACCTTGTTCCCTATATCTTAAGTAAATATTATTTAAATCCTCTACCTTCTCAATTATTTTTTGATCAGCCTCTAATTCAATATCTCTTGCTGTTGTAAAGAATAAAAACATTAGAACAAGGCCAACTGACAGGCCCAAAAGCATTGTATAGATAAAAATTAGTCTAAAACTAGCTAAATTAAATGGATTATTCATCGTATCTTAAAGCATAACCAGCGCCACGCTCAGTGAAGAGCATTTGCTTTCCTTTAAAAGGTTTATCTATTTTTGAACGTAATCTAGATATATGAACATCAATTACATTTGTTTGAGGATCAAAATGATATTCCCAAACACCCTCTAATAGCATAGTTCTTGTAACAACTTGATTTGGCCTTCTAAGTAAAAACTCCAAGAGTTTATATTCCCTAGGTTGTAGATCGATAATTTGCCCTTCCCTTTCAACTCTACGACTTAATAAATCAAGTTTTAAATCACCTAACTCAAGCAAACTGTTATTATTATCATGTTGATTTCTTCTTATTACAGCATCTAGACGTGCTAATAATTCTGAAAAGGAAAAAGGTTTCGCCAGATAGTCATCTGCACCATATTTAAGGCCCTTTACACGCTCATCTACTTCACCTAAGGCCGATAGAATTATTATTGGTATGTCTAAATTTTTTTCTCTAATTTTAGTAATTAAAGTTAAACCATCTAATTCTGGAAGCATCCTATCAACAATCAATGCATCAAAATTTGAATCAAAGGCCATAAACAAGCCTTCTTTTCCGTCACTAGCCCTATCTACGACGTGACCACTTTCTTTGAGACCCTTCATTAAATAAGATGCAGTCTCATTATCGTCTTCTACTAGCAATATATGCATAAATTACTCCTCTTATAAGAATAATTCAAATTAACCAATTATGTCATTATTTTAATTTGGCCTCATCTATATGATGGGGGAGGCTTTTAATATAGATGTGGCCAAATATTTTTTCAATTAAACCATTATCTAATAGTTTCTTTTACCAGAACATTTCTTTAATATTAATTTTTTTTAATGTTCATAAAGGAGTTTAAGTTGAATATTTTAAATGGAATTAGAGTTTTAGATTTTGGAAGGTATATTGCTGGTCCTTATTGTGCTGCACTTCTAGGGGATTTAGGTGCGGAAGTTATAAGGGTTGAAAGAATTGATGGTTCCGAAGATAGATATATACATCCTATAGGAAACCCCAATGGTGAAGGTGCCATGTTCATGCAAATGAATAGAAATAAAAAAGGATTAACCTTAAATCCTACAAAAGATGGATCTCAAGAAATAGTTAAAAAGCTTATTGAGTCAGCAGATGTCGTAGTAGCTAATCTTCCTCCTCAAACCCTAAAAAGAATGGGCATAGATTATGAAACGATAAAAAAATATAATGATAAAATAATATTAACCACTGTTTCTGCTTTTGGTCATGGTGGACCATATTCTGAAAGGGTTGGATTTGATGGTGTTGGTCAGGCTATGTCCGGAGCAACGCATCTAACCGGCTATGAAGATGAGCCAATAAAAGCATATTCTCCTTATGTTGATTATGGAACTGCATCACTTACTGCTATGGGTACTCTAGCTGCAATTATTGACAGAGAAAAAACTGGTAGAGGACAAGTTGTTGAAGGAGCTCTTTTTGCTACTTCTCTGGCATTCATGAATACTCATCTCATCGAAGAGGCTATAACAAATAAAAATAGAAAAGCAATCGGAAATAAAAGTCCTTATGCAGGTCCTGTAGATATAGTTAAAACAAAAGATGGATGGATTGTTGTCCAAGTTCTTGGAGAGCCATTATTTAAAAGATGGGCAAATCTAGTAGGGGCAGAAGATTTTCTTGATGATGATAGATTTTCTACTGATATTAAAAGAGGAGAAAACTCTCAAATTCTAAGTGATAAAACTCAAGATTGGTGCAAAGATTTATCATCAAAAGATGCTCTAAATTTACTTTCTGAAGCTCAGGTGCCTGCTGGGCCAGTCAATAATTTAGCAGATGTTTTAAAAGATGAGCATGTTAATCAGATGAATTTTTTTCAAGATCTAGAGTATCCAGGATTAAATAAACCTGCGCCAGTTATGGGATTACCAATAAACCTCTCAAATTCAGAAAATAAAATTAAAAAGAGACCTCCAACTTTAGGTGAAGATACAAATCAAATTCTAACTGAACTAGGTTTCTCTGAAGAGGAAATTAATACATTTAAGGATAAACGAATTATTTAAAACCCTATAAAGTCTGTAAAATCTTCAATATCTACTCTTTTACTCCTAAATGTATTTATTGGGTCATCTTCATCGGCGTAACCAATGCCCATTCCACAAAATAGCATTAATTCTTCAGGTATATTCAAAAATTTACTAACCGTTTTATACCAAATTGCCCAAGCCTCTTGTGGTGCTGTATGTAAGCCCTCTTCTCTTGCTAAAAGCATGATTGACTGCATAAACATTCCTAAATCTGACCATTGACCTTCTTGCATTTGCCTATCGATAGCAAAGAAGATTGCTACAGGAGCACCAAAGAATTCAAAATTTCTTTTAAATTGATTAAGCCTTCCAGCTTTATCTTCTTTAGGTATATTCAAAACCTCATACATAGACCTTCCGACTTCCCTTCGCCTTGATTCATATGGCTCTTTCAGATTTGGTGGATAAATATTATATTCTGTTCCTTCTCCCATAGGGTTTTCTTTAATTTTATGAGCAACATCTTTAATGAAATCTTTTAGAGGATTTCCTGAGACTACCCATATTTTCCATGGTTGAAGATTCCCGCCTGAGGGAGCTCTTTTAGCTTTTTCTAAAAGATCAATAATTAATCTCTTTTCTGGAACTTTGTTGGTGAAAGCTCTACATGTCAAACGAGTATCTAAAGCTTCACTAACTGTAGCCGCTTTTTTAGATAATTTTTTCATCTTTTAACTTTCATTTTCTTTTACGCTTTGATGCCAACGTCTTAAAATACTATATTCTATGGTAGACATTAATAAAAATAGAAATATTCCTGATAATACAAGCAATATTAAAGCAGAAAAAAGCTTAGCTATATCTAATCTGTTACCAGATTCAATAATAATCCAAGATAAACCAGCAGATGAACCAGTACCAGCTACAAATTCTGCAACAACAGTTCCAATTAATGCCAAACCTATTGATGTCTTCATCCCTGTTAAAATATAAGGCGTCGCATAAGGTAAATTCAATTTTATTAAAGTTTGCCACTTTGAGGCTCTATTAATAAGAAACAGTTCTTTTAAATTTTTATCAACTGAACGAAAACCTAAATTAGTATTTGCTAGTACAGGAAAAAAGGCAACAATTACTGATAAAATTAGTATTGCCATTTCAGCATTATCAAGGCCAACCCATATTATAATTAATGGTGCAATTGCAACAACTGGGGTCACTTGAAAGATTACTGTAATTGGATAAAGAGAGATTTCCAAAATCTTTGATAGGGAAAAAATTATGGCTAAACCTATAGCTATTAGTGTAGCAATTAAGAATGCAAATAATGTAATTTTAAGTGTATTTAATGTTGCTAGTAATAATTCCCTTAGATTATCATTTAAAGAGAGAAAAATATCTGTTGGTGCTGGTAAAATATAAAGTTGTATAGAAAATAAATTAACTAGAAACTCCCATATTATAAAAATGATACATAGAGCAATTATTGGAGAAAAATAAGTAGATAATTTATTCATTATTTACTCCACTTTTTAATTTTTCAAAAATTTCACTATTTATAGCTTGAAATTCTTTACTTTCTCTAAATTCTTCTTTTGAAATATATTGACTAATATTTTTTTCATATACTATCTTTCCCGGCCCAGATGAAAGAACAAGCACTCTTTGAGATAAATAAATTGCCTCAGATACAGAATGAGTAACAAACAAAACAGTAAACTTTTCTTTTTCCCATATTTCTAAAAGATCATCCTCAAGTTTCCTTCTTGTGATCTCATCTAATGCTGCAAAAGGCTCGTCAAGAAGTAAAAGATTACAACCATTGATGAGTGATCGAGCGATAGAAACTCTCATCATTTGGCCGCCAGATAATTCATTAGGGTAACTCTTTTCTTTGTCTTTTAAACCTACTCTTGCTAGCCACATCAATGCTTCTTCCTTTGAGAATTTCTTTTTATTTAATTCTAGAGGTAAAGTGATATTCTCCATAACAGTACGCCATGGCATTAATGTTGGGTTTTGAAAAACAAAACCAATTGATAAATCTTTAGGAGATATATAATCCACAACACCTTTAGTAGGCTTTGCTAAATTTGATGCTAATCTTAATAATGTAGACTTTCCACACCCAGACGGTCCTAAAATTGATACAAATTCGCCGGAATCTATATTTAGATTTATATCGGAAAGGACATCCTTATCAAATTTCATATGAACATTAGAAAAATTTAACATTTTTATCTTCTATTAATAAATTCAAGGGAGTACGAGTCTTTCCAGTTAAGCTTTTTATCATAAACATTATAATCCGACATTGTTTTAAAAAATTCTTCCCATCTTTTATTTTCCATCAAACCTATATCTGTATACCCATCCATACTTGAAATTAAATTATACTCTTTAATTTTATCGATCGCCTGAAAAATAATTTCTTTTGTCATTTCTTTATTTTCTCTTAGAATAAGTTCATTACCAGCATTCGGGTTTTCATAAATATATTTCTTCCAACCTAAAATACTTGCCTCAACAAAAGCCCTTACAACTTCAGGTTTTCTCTCAATTATATCATTCCTAGCTAGAATCATTGCTCCATATCCTGGAAAACCATAATCAGATAAAAGAAAAATTTTAGGCGCCTTACCTAATTCTTTTTCTACAAGATAAGGTTCTGATGTTAAATAACCTTGCAATATTGCATCTTGATTAACTAAAAAAGGAGCCAAACTAAAAGTTTTTCTTCTTATTTGCTTATCGTTAAATAAATACTTTGATTTTAACCAAACCCAGAAAGCACCAATACTATTCTCAGAAATCATGATTGGCTTATCTAACATTTCATTTAAGTTCTTAATTGTAGAAGAGTAATGCGTCATAATTACTTGAGGATCTTTTTGAAATGAGGCCATAACTGCTTTTGCTGGTATTCCATTACTAAGCATATTGAGAGGCACAAAGCTATTTGACCCTATACCAAATTCTATTTCTTTAGCTGCAAGGAGTCTTGGAATATTAATGCCAGCATTGCCTTGAATGATTTCAACATCTAAACCCCTCTCTTCATACAAACCAAGAGCCAAAGCATGGTAGAAACCACCCTGTTCAGCTTGGGCACGCCAATCAGTAGCAAATTTAATTTTTATTAATTTTTTATTTTCTTCAGCAATAATTGAAATAGGAATTAAATTTAAAAGTATTGCTAATGACAAAGTAAATATTTTAAGAAATTTAATCATCTAAACCTATAATTATAGTTGGCATCTTCAAAGGCGCATTTCTTATTGTTGCAACGACTGTGCCAGGCTTTCTTCCCTTTCTTATCTCTGAAAGTTCAAAATTAGAGTCAATTAATCTCTTGTGACATTTAGATATATTTTCACTATGCCACCCTACTCCTCCATAAGATAAAGATTTAGAATCAGGATTTTCAATTACTTCTAATGTAACGCCGCCAATACGAAAAAACATCATTCTTATATCTTTTTCGCCAAAATTAAAAATCTTATCTAGCGCTAGCCTAATTCCAAGTTTTTCAGTAAATAAATTTCTTAGATATTCCACATCAGGAGTATAGATGATTATTTGATTAAACTTTGAAATAGTGTCATCTTCATAATTCCCTTTATTACTTAAAGATGTGTCTTTATCAAAAATTAATAGATTTAAATCAGAAGAATTAGTCTTTTTCAGTGAAAAAAGTCTAGATTTTACATTTTTTCTATTTCTGAAATTGAAGTCAATTTCTTCAATATCACTTATGTTTAAATTCATTTGTTTAAATTTTTTATGATCTCCAAAAATATCGTCAGATATAATTGATAAAGCTTGAACACCATTATCCTGATTATGTTTTTCCAACTGCGAATAATAAAAAATATCTTTTTGATTTTTATTTTCGCATAGCTCAATAGATCCATTTTTTAAGCTGTGGCTATATATTTTTAAATCGCTATCATTACATATATCACTTGTGTCATGACCAAATAATTTATGAAACTGTTCATGGCTTTCTTCAATATTTTCAGATGTAATTAGTATACTTTTAAAATGTGTAAGCATGTTTTTTTAAATCTATAATTTAAATAAGTTTAAATTAATTTTTATAATGGTTAAAATTATAACATGAAGAACAATATCATAAAAAAAATTGAAGAGATAATAGGAAAAAAGAATGTATTGCTATCGAGTGAAGATAAAAGCAAATACCTTATTGAATGGAGAAATAGGTACCCCGGAAAAGCGCAGGCGATATTAAGACCAAAATCTACTAAAGAAGTATCTTTATTGCTTAAATTATTTAATAAAAATAATATTTCAGTTACCCCTCAAGGCGGGAATACTGGGCTTGTAGGTGGCCAAATTACTTATAGCAGTAAAGATTTTATAGTTTCTTTAGAAAGAATGAAAAAACTTATATCTTTCAATAAGATGGATGAAACAATGGTTGTACAATCTGGTATGTTACTATCTGAAATTCATGCGATATGCGAAGAAAATGATATGTTATTTCCTCTTTCTTTAGCCTCTGAAGGAAGCTGCACCATAGGGGGTAACTTAGCTACAAATGCTGGAGGTGTAGGTGTTTTATATTATGGTAATACAAGGGAATTAACTTTAGGGCTTGAGGTCGTTTTATCAGATGGCAGTATTATCAATCTTCTAAAAACATTAAAAAAAGACAATACTGGTTATTCTTTAAAGGATCTATTTATTGGATCAGAAGGAACATTAGGTATAATTACCGCTGCAAGTCTAAAGATATTTCAAAAGCCAAAGGAAAAATTTACTTTTTTGGCATCTTCAAGAAGTCCAAAAAAATCATTAGAATTTCTTAGAATGATCCAAAAAAGTACATCAATCCCATTAACCTCTTTTGAGATTATGAATAATAACTCTATCAAAACAGTTTTGAAAAATATCGACGGGGCCATATTGCCAATTTCTGAAGAAGCTGAATGGTATATATTGATTGAATTTTCTTCTTATGAAAAAAAGTTAGATGCCATTGACAAAATTAATGAGATTGTAAATCTAGGTTTAGAGAAGAAAATAATATCAAATGCAGTTTTTGCTAATTCAAAAAAACAATCAAAGCAAATTTGGGATTTAAGAGAGAATATATCTGAGGCTCAGAGAAAAGATGGAGCAAGCATAAAAAATGACATATCTGTTCCTATTTTTGCAGTAGATGAATTTATCAAAAAAGCAGATTCAATAGTTTCAAAAGCAATTCCTAAGGCTAAAAAAATTACTTTTGGTCACTTAGGGGATGGAAATATTCATTATAATATTAGTCAACCAGAAAATTTAAGCCAGGATAGTTTTTTTAAATTAGAGAGGCCGCTTAGAGAAAAACTTCTATCTCTTATAGTTAATATGGACGGCTCTTTTAGCGCTGAACATGGTATAGGTATCGTTAGAAAAATAGATGCTCTAAAAATTAAAGGTGATGAAATAAAAATTATGAAAAGTATCAAAAAATCACTTGATCCAAAAAATATTCTTAATCCTGGTAAGATTTTTGATTAAATTCTTATTTTAAAGGAACGCCTGGCAAATATTTTGATTGTCTAATAGTTAGAGATGTTTTCACACTTGCAACATTTGGAGCTGAAGTTAACTCGTTAGTAAGAAAGTTTTGGAAACTAGATAAATCAGGAGCCACGCATTTTAAAATAAAGTCAATTTCCCCATTAAGCATATGACATTCTCTAACATAATCTAAATTGCTAACATGTTCCTCAAAACTCAATAAATCAGCCTCAGCCTGGTTATGTAAGCCAACCATAGCAAAGACCGTAACTTCAAACCCTAATTTTTCTGGATCTAATTCTGCATGGTATCCTCTAATATAACCTTCATTTTCAAGTGCTTTTACTCTTCTTAAACAAGGAGGTGCTGAAAGCTCAACAAACTCAGATAGCTCAACATTAGTAGTTCGGCCATTTTCCTGCAGTTTATTAAGTATTTTAATATCTATGAAATCTAAATTATCTCGTTTCATGAAATTTATGTTATAGATTATATTATTAATACGCAAGATTATTACAATAATCGATAATAACTATGGTTTTAAAAGAAATAAAAAAAAGTTGGATACTTTCATCAGGTTTAATTGGGTGTGAAAACCAGTGCCTCGGCGTAATTGAGCGATTAGGAATAGAGACAGAAATAAAGAAAATAAAGCCCTCAATGGCTGTTTCTGTTTTCGCTCCTTACGGGACTCCATTTCTTAATCCCCAAGTTCGTGAACCATGGCCTGATCTTGTGATAGCAGCTGGAAGAAAAACAATTCCTTATCTTAAATACATAAGGAGAGCTTCTAAAAAGGAATGCAAAACAATATATCTTCAAGATCCCAGAATAGATTCAAAAGAATTTGATATAGTTTGGGCGCCAGAACATGACTCTATTGAGGGAAATAATGTTGTAAAAACTATAACATCACCAAATAGGGTAACAAACGAGCTACTTAATTATCATCATGATAAATGGTTAGGAAAATTATCAAAGCTCAAAGGGCCTTTTATAGGTTTTTTGATTGGAGGTAAAAGTAAAGCTTATAATTTTAATGATGACGAATGTGAAAAAATTATTCAAGCGATAAATTTTGTTATTAGTAATGGATATACTCCGCTAATTACATTATCTAGAAGGTCACCTAAAAAATTATCAAATAGAATTAAAAGTTTATTAATAAATGAGAAAAATTTATTTTACGACGGGAAAGGCGATAATCCATATTTTGCTATTTTAAAAGCTTCAGAATTAATAATAACAACACCAGACTCGGCAAATATGATAAGTGAAGCAATAAATGTTCCGAAACCGGTTTATTATATTGATATAAAAACTAACTCAAAAAGATTTAATAAATTCATTAATACATTAGTAAATTCTGGACATATAAGACCTTTTGAAAACAATATTGATTATTTCCAGAATAAAAAATTAGACCCTACAAAAGAAATAGTTGACTATATCTATAAGAATCTTTTTTAAATGAAATAAAGCTAATTAAAATGACAGATAATACTCATTCAAAATTATTAATCCTTGGTTCTGGACCTGCTGGCTATACTGCAGCTATCTATGCATCAAGAGCGATGTTAGAGCCGACTCTTCTAACGGGGATTGAACCAGGTGGCCAAATGACAATAACTACTGATGTAGAAAATTATCCAGGTTTTGCAGATATTATTCAAGGTCCATGGTTAATGGATCAGATGAAAGAGCAAGCAATAAGTGTTGGAACAAATATAGTTTTTGATACCATTGTTGATGTCGATTTATCAAATAAGCCTTTTAAACTCAAATCTGATTCAGAAAAAGAATATACATGCGATGCTTTAATCATTGCAACTGGTGCTCAAGCAAACTGGTTAGGGCTAGAATCAGAAAATAAATTTAAGGGGTATGGTGTTTCAGCATGTGCAACTTGCGATGGCTTTTTTTACAAAGATAAAACAGTTGTTGTAGTTGGAGGAGGAAATACTGCCGCTGAAGAAGCAATTTTTTTAACTAACTTTGCAAGTGAAGTAAAATTAATTCATAGAAGAGACTCATTGCGTGCTGAGAAAATTCTTCAAAAAAGATTAATGGAAAATAAAAAAATTGAAATTATTTGGGATACAGAAATTACAGAGATAGTTGGTGATGAAGATCCCTTAAGTGTAAACCAGGTTGTTTTAAAAAATAAGAAAACAAATAGTATAGAGAATCTCAAAGCTGATGGCGTTTTTGTTGCTATTGGACATAGTCCTTCCTCTTTAATATTTCAAAATCAATTAGATATGAATGACGCGGGTTATATTTTTACTGCGGCTGATTCAACTAAAACAAATATTAACGGTGTTTTTGCAGCCGGTGATGTTACAGATGATAAATATAGACAAGCCGTTACAGCCGCAGGTATGGGCTGTATGGCAGCACTTGAAGTAGAAGAATATTTATCTGAATAAAAAGGAAAAGATTATTGAGCAATACTCCTTTAGCTAAATATTCAAAATCAAAAAATACAGAATATGAAGAGTATAGTGCTTCAAAAATAATAAGAAACCTAATTGAATTCTCAATTAATGATAGCGCTAACAAAATTAGCATTAAGATTGAAAGAAATGGCTTAAGCCTAATTGAAATTAAAAATAATGGAAATGGGTTAAGTTCAAAAGACCTTGCAGAATCTGTTGAGAATAATTCTGTTACCTTAAACAACAATCAGAATATATTTTTAAATTTGTCTAAAATTAGTAATTTAGAAATCATCAGTAAAGAAAAAGATAAAACGAGAGGATCTTTACTAAAAATTACTAATGACAAAATACAGCCAATTAAAGAATGCTATGCAGATATAGGAACAAAAATATCATTAAAAGATATTTTTTATAATGATAATGAAAAGAGGACTAATCCAGAGAATTTTATCGAGGATGATATAAAAAATACAATATTCAATTATGCTTTAGCTTTTCCTAATATTAATTTCTTAGCAAAGCTAAACAACACATCAATAATTAATACTCCCATTGAAGATAAATTTTCTAAAGACAAAATAATTTCAAGAATAAGTAAAGTATTTGATAATAAAATTGCTAAATCTCTAATAAAAGAACAATTAGAAACAGAGAAAATAAAAATTAAGATCTATTACACCAATAAAAAACAAGTCTCGAAGAAGAAGAATAATCAATACATTATTGTAAACAATAAACCAGCAAGATTTCAAGAAATCAAAAGAGCATTTAATGATATTTATAGAAAGTCGTTTGAAGTTGATGGATATCCATCTTTCTTTATTTTTTTAAATTATAATGAAAATTTAGTTGATAGAAAAAAAGTTGAAAAAATGACAAAAGGCTTAATATTAAAATCATTTTCAAAACAGATATACGAATTTGATAAAGATAAAAAAAATAAAAACAATTTAATTAAATCAGTTTTCAATTTTCACAAAAACTTTCAACTAACTGAATCAAAAAACGGAATAATTATAAAAAATAATAAGAATAATAAAAAAGTTGAAATATCAATTTCAAATATTAAGAATCTTTTTAAATAATTTAATTAATTTTTTTTGCTGGAGTATTTATAATTTGAGTTTCAAGGTTTGCATTAACCTCTTCTACATCACGCATCTCTGAGTCCAAAACTTCTTTTATATTTGGTATAGATTCTGCAACATCAGCACCTGTCATTAAATTAATCTCTGACTGACTAAAATTTTCTGAATTATTTGAATTATTAAATAATATTGCTTGTAGTTCTCTGCTTGGTTGTTGCGGTGTAGGCCTAACCTCTCCTTCAGCGGGCGGTCTTAAATTATATTCTGGAGGTATAATTAAATTAGGCTTTGTTAAAATCGTAAATTCATCTGGAGGCAATTTATCAGTACCCAAAACTTTGGCAAGTTCACTCCCGCAACCAATTAAAAATATTGGCATTAACAAAACTAACATAACTATAAAATTTTTAATCATAATTTAATTTCCTACATTCTTTTTAGATAAAATAAACTGACTAAGAATAAAAAGAATTACTCCTAGAACAATAAACATATCTGCAATATTAAATATATACCAAGAAAAACCTTTTGCATGAAGAGAAATAAAGTCTACTACTGCACCATATGTAAATCTATCTAATACATTTCCTAAGGCACCTCCAATTATGAAGGATATACTTAGCTTTGAAAGAATTGTAGATTCATTTCGAATTAAACTTAAAAGAAAAATTATAATTAAAATGGAAAGTAAAATTAGAGTCCATTTCTGAAAATCCCCTCCTCCAGAAAATAGACCATAGGAAATACCTGTATTAAAAACTAGAATAAAATCCAAATACTCATTAACATATATTTTTTCAACAATACCGTCTTTGAATATTGATATAATTTTGTTTTTACTTAAGAAATCAATTAAAAGGACGCTAACAGCTGATACTGCAACAAAAAGATATTCTTTAATTCCCTTTATCATTAATTTCTCTCATTACTTCTGCATCACGAAGACTTAGGTCTGGGTATTCCTCATCCGTCCCTACTTCTGGTAAAATTTTCCAAGATCTACTGCATTTGTTACCCTCAGCAATATCACATATCACAGCAACATCATCAATTTCATCCAAAGTAAATGCATTTTCGGGACCTTTTTCATTTCTCATCTCTGCTTGAGAGGTAATAAATATCTCAGGTAAATCAATATCTTTTAATACGCCAACATAATTATCATCTGAAATAAAAAGTATTGGTTTTGCTTCAAGACTTGAGCCAATTCTTTTTTCTTTTCTTTCAAGCTCAATTGCTCCAGTAACTACCTTTCTTATTGATCTAATGCTCTCCCACTTTTCAAATAATTCTGAATTATTCCATTCATTTTTAACATCTAAAAATTGCATTTCATGAATAGAATTATTTAAATCAGGAAATCTAGATTTTCTGACTTCTTCAGCAGTAAAACATAAAATTGGAGCAAACCACCTAACCAAATAATCAAAGAGTAAATCAAGAACAGTTCTAGTTGATTTTCTTATATTGCTTTTTGGACTGTCGCAATATAAGCAATCTTTTCTTATGTCAAAATAAAATGAAGAAAGATCAAGGTTTGAAAAATTTAATAATATTTGAAATACTGACTTTAAATCAAAATTTTTATAAGACTCTCTAACTTCATTATCTATTAAGCAAAGCTTATGAAGAATATACCTTTCTAGCTCTGGCATATCTTTATAATCCACAATTTCATCTTCAGAAAAGTTATCAAGGTTTCCGAGTAAAAAACGAAAAGTATTTCTAATTTTTCTATAAGACTCTACATTTGCTTTCATGATGTCCTGGCCAACTCTTAGATCGTCTGTAAAGTCGGAGGAAACTACCCACAATCTGATAACATCAGCACCATATTGTTTAATCAAATCTTCAGGTTTTGTAACGTTTCCAAGTGATTTAGATTCTTTTTTTCCATCTTTATCAACTACAAATCCATGAGTTAAAACCTTTTTAAAGGGAGCTTTACCTCTTGTTCCACAACCAACAAGTAACGAAGACTGGAACCAACCGCGATGTTGATCTGATCCCTCAAGATATAAATCTGCAGGAATACCTATTCCTTGATTTCCCTCTAATACAAAAGCTTGTGTAGATCCTGAGTCAAACCAAACATCTAAGATATCATCAATTTTTTCCCATTCATCAGAATTATATTTTTCACCCAAAATTTCTTCTGAAGATAACTCAAACCAAGAGTCTGAACCATTTTCTTTAAAATTATTAAATATTTTTTCATTTATTTCTTTATCTTTAAGGATTTCCCCTGTTTTTTTGTTTAAAAAGATTGCTAAAGGTACTCCCCATGCCCTTTGGCGAGATACAACCCAATCTGGTCTGTTATCTACCATGGATTTAATTCTATTTTTTCCTCTCTTAGGTATCCATTCGACATTCTCAATCTCAGATAAAGATTTATTTCTAAGATTATTTTTTTCCATAGAAATAAAC
This sequence comes from OCS116 cluster bacterium AG-435-F03, assembly GCA_003212795.1. GTDB lineage: Bacteria > Pseudomonadota > Alphaproteobacteria > MED-G09 > MED-G09 > AG-430-B22. The sequence continues at coordinate 111,959 of QCOV01000004.1, forward strand.
CACTGAGGGGTATTTCTAAATAATAAAGGCGCTTTAGATCTCCAACTATGAGGATATTGATGACGGAGTTTGCCTTTTGCAAACAAGGCATTGCAATTAATTAATTCTTTAATAACTGCACCATTGCCATCACCGTAAGAACCATCATCATCATATACTTTCTTTCCAGCAAAGATTTTTACACTTGGTAAATAAACACCTTCATCATCAATCATGAAAGGGGCCTCAATTCCATTTTTAGATGCTAAATCATAATCATCCTGACCATGGCTAGGAGCAATATGCACAAAACCTGTTCCCGTTTCATCAGTAACAAATTCACCCTCTAGAAGAGGAATATCAAAATCATAGCCAAGAGAATTAAAAGGATGTTGACAAACTAATTTTTCAATCTCATCAACATTTTGAATAAGATTTATTTTTGTTTTTGATGCGTTTTCTAGGTTTTCCTTGAGTGAGTTATTAATGATTATTTTTTCCCCAATTTTTGCTAAACTGCCTTCTTCTATTTCTATAACCTCATAAAGTCCATATTCATACTTCGATGAAAAGGCAATTGCTCTATTTGCAGGAATTGTCCATGGAGTAGTTGTCCAAATAAGAATACTAGACTCGTCATATGGTTTTTCTTTTGAAGTTAAAGGAAATTTAACCCAGATTGTTGGCGATACATGCTCTTTATACTCTACTTCAGCCTCAGCTAACGCAGTTTTTTCTATAACTGACCACATAACAGGTTTAGATCCACAATACAAATCATCATTCATTAGAAATTTATGAAATTCTCTAACGATAATAGCTTCGGATTCAAATTCCATTGTTGTGTAAGGGTTTTCCCAATCGCCAAAAACACCTAATCTTTTAAATTCTTCTTTTTGAACTTTAATCCATTTCTTTGCAAATAATCTGCACTCACTTCTGAATTCATTTATTGGCACTTCTTCTTTTGACTTTCCCTGCTCTCTATACTGTTCTTCAATTTTCCATTCGATAGGAAGACCATGACAGTCCCATCCTGGTCTATAAATTGCATCAAAACCTGCCATTTGTTTAGATTTAACAATTACATCTTTAAGGATTTTATTTAATGCTGTGCCCATATGCACATTACCATTTGCATAAGGGGGTCCATCGTGGAGAATAAACTTTTCCTTACCTTGAGAAGATTTTCTGATAGAGGCATATGTATCAATTTTATCCCAATTCTCTAAAAGTATAGGTTCATTTTCAGATAATTTAGCTTTCATTGGAAGGTCTGTCTTTGGTAAAAGAAGAGTATCTCGATAATCCTTAGTATTTTTTTTATCTGACATTTATTTATCCAATATTTTAATTGCTTTTTTAGAGTCCAATGAAATTTGTTCCTTTAGTAAATCAATACCATCAAATTTTTTTTCTTTTCTGATAAACTCGATAAACGAAACTACTATATCCTTACCATAAATATCTTTTGAAAAGTCAAATAAATAGGTCTCTAGAAGCAATTTTTCGCCATCAAAAGTTGGTCTAATACCATAGTTAGATACTCCATTATAACTCATACCATCTATCTCAACTTTAACAGCATAAACACCAAAATTTATTTGCAAAAAATCATTTACTTCTAAATTGGCAGTTGGAAAACCAATTTCTCTACCTCTCTTATCACCTGAAACGACTGTTCCTTTTATTAACCATTTATGGCCAAGCATTTTTTCAGCTTCTTTGAAATCGCCAGCCTTTAAAAGATCTCTCACATTTGATGAAGATAGAACAGTTTCATCTTTTTTTTGTTCATCTACAATCTTAACAATAATATTGTTTTGTGTGCATATTCTTTTTAAGTCTTCAATATCTCCAGCCCTATTTTTACCAAATCGAAAGTCATAGCCGACTATTATTGCTGATGGTTTAATTGTTTCAATTATGATATCATTAATAAATTCTTCAGGGCTTCTTTCGGCCATATTTTTATCAAAATTCAAAACAACGAAGCATTCTATACCAAACTTATTCAACAAAAACTCTTTAGTTTTTAAATCAGATAAATAAAAATTCTCAGAGTTCTTGTTAAAAAACTTTCTTGGATGCGGCTCAAATACAATGACACCTGCATAAGAAGAGTTTTTAATGGATGTTTCTTTAGCAATTTCAATAATCTCTTTATGACCTAGATGTACTCCATCAAAATTACCTAAAGCAAAAACCCCTCCTGGTTCTATAACTTTGTTATCATTTTTTACAACTAACATTAGAAATATTTACCAATTAAATTCATCTATAAAAAAATTAGGATATATACCCTTATTTTCTATCGATTCTAAAATTTTATCTTTACTATTATTGGAAAATAATCCTCCAAGAACTAAAATAGAATCCAAACCAATTAAATTTGCTCCCTTAATATCTGTTTCCAGGCCATCACCTACAACTAATATATTTTGTTTATCTGAAAGGCTTATTTTTTTTATTTTTTCAATAGCTTCCCTAAAAATTGGTGAATACGGTTTTCCTATATTGACAACTTTTCCTCCAATTTCTTCATAGGTTTTTGAAATTAACCCAGCACATGGTATTAATTTTTTTCCACGTTGGACCAAAAGATCAGGATTTGCACAAACCAAACTCATATTTCTTTCTTTTGCAGAATTTAGAAGATCTAAATAATCATTTTCATCTTCATTTTCATCATCAAAAAGCCCAGTAACAAAAATAAAATCTGAGTCATTGAAATCAACCCTTTTAACACTTGTGCCTTCAAATATATTTAGATCTCTATCAGGTCCAATATGATAACAATTATCACCAAATATTTTTTCAGTAAGTGATTTTCTTGTTAAATCCCCTGATGTGATTATGTCATCATAGCAATCACTCTTAAAACCAAACTTATCTAAAACTGTTTTAACATATGAAGATGGCCTAGGAGCATTAGATAAAAGTATAACATGATTATTTTGTTCTTTGTAGTTAAGTAGACATTCATTTATACCTGGAAATAACTCTTGCCCATTATGAATTACTCCCCAAATATCACATATCAAAGCATCATATTGATATGAAATATCAGAAAATCTCTTAACCTCCTGTAATCCCTCAAAACTATTTTCCATTTGCAATTCACTAATGTAACTATCATATTCAGTCAACTATTGGTTCATTTAGTTTTAAAGCTCTGGTAAGTTAAAATTGTAAAAAGGAGGAACTTATGAACTTATTTGATTTAAATGGTAAAAATGCACTAATCACAGGTTCAACAAAAGGTATCGGTGAAGCTATAGCAAGACAATTTTCAAATCATGGGGCAAAAGTTGTTATATCTAGTAGAAAAGAAGACTTATGTGAACAAGTAAAAGATGACATAAATAGTGAAAACCCAGAAAGCGCAATTTCTATTCCTTGTAATATTAACCATAAAGAACAATTAGAAAATCTAGTTAATGAAACAAATAAACAACTTGGAGGAGTTGATATACTTGTTTGTAATGCAGCCGTTAATCCCTTCTTTGGATCATCATTAAATATCCCAGATGATGCTTTCGATAAAATATTAAGTGCAAACATAAAATCCAATCATTGGCTTTGCAATCTTGTACTACCTCAAATGATAGAAAAAAAAGATGGTGTAATAATAATTATTTCGTCTGTTGGAGGCTTGAAAGGGTCTGAACTTCTGGGTGCATACAGCATATCCAAAGCAGCAGATATGCAACTAGCAAGAAATATTGCAGTTGAACATGGCCCAAATAATATAAGGGCAAATTGTATTTCACCAGGATTAGTAAAAACCTACTTTGCAAAAGCTCTTTGGGATAATCCTGAAATTCTTGAAAACACAACATCGAAAGCACCTCTAAGAAGAATAGGCATGCCAGATGAAATAGCTGGAGCCGCAGTTTTCTTAGCAAGTGATGCTGGTGCTTTTACAACTGGACAGAATTTTGTGATTGATGGTGGCGTAACTATTACATAGGAAGATATTAATGGAAGTTCTATTATTGGGTGAGAAATGTACTCCATATTTATCTATATTTAGTAAAAATTTAGATGAAAGTTGGAAGATATCTACTTGGAAACCTGAAGAAGGAAGTGATACTCTTATTAAAAAATATCAATCGGCAGAAATAATTGTTACTGGCTTCGATGCAATGAATACCGGTAATGTATTTAAATATATTTCGGAAGCAAAAAACTTAAAATTACTTCAAATACCTTTTGTTGGTGTAGATTGGCTCGATAAATCATTTATCCCTTCCAATGTTATGATAGCAAATGCCTCAGGACATGAAATAGCAATGGCTGAGTACACTATTGGAACAATGCTAGCTTTAGCGCTAGACCTATTTAATGTTGATAAATCATTTAGAGATGGTTCTTGGGAAAATTGGCCCGGGCTTACACATACAAAATTAATAAATAATGAAATTTTTGGAAAAACATTTGGTATTATAGGTTATGGATTAATTGGTCAAGAATGTGCAAAAAGAGCGAAAAGCCTTGGAATGAAAGTTATGGGAATAAATAGAAAAATAAAGAAAGTACTTCCTCAAAACCTTGATTGGCATGGATCAACTGAAGAAATAGATAAATTACTTAGCGAAAGCGATTATGTTTTACTAGCCTGCGACTTAAATAAGACAACACATAATCTTATAAATAAGGAAACACTAGGTAAAATGAAAAAAACTTCTTTTCTTATTAATATAGCTAGAGGAAATGTTTGTAACGAAGATGATTTATACAATTGTCTTAAAAATAAAAAAATCGCTGGTGCAGCAATAGATACTTGGTGGGTATATCCATATTCTGATAAAGAAAATAAAGATCCAATGCCATCAAATCTACCTTTTCATGAATTAACAAATTTAATCATGTCTCCGCATAACTCTTCAAATTCATTGGAATCTGATATAAGAAGAGCTGAGTTTATGTCTAAAAACTTTTTGGCATTTAAAAATAATGATGAGGTTCCTGGTTTCGTTTTCTATGGAACAGGCGATAAAGTAGAGGTATAATAATTGATATGAATAATTCAGATAAAAAAATCGAAAGAATAACTGTATTAGCAAAAGATTTTACACCAGCAGCCATGGAATTTCATAAAAAGAATATGAGTGCAAAAGGATATAGAATGGAAGGCACTATAGTACCAAGAAGATTTCAAATTATTGAAGGTGTTGATGACGCAAAAGATTTATTTGAAGGTGAAGAATATTATGCAGTCACCTTTGTAAAAGAATAAATTTATTCGAGTATTTTATTCTTTATTTTATCGATTATATCTAAAGTGATGTTCAATTCCTTAATCACAAAATCATCAATTTTAATGTATCTATTCTCTATTTCATTAAACGCAGCATTTATATAATCAATTCTTGCTTCAAAAAGAGGTTTAATTTTTTCTGAAATCACTTCATTCCAGTTACTCCCTGATGTAGGGCCTTTATAATATTTGTTAGTTAATAAGTAATCTTCAATAATTACATCTTTCTTAACACCCATTAAACCCAATAAAAGCAATGACGCAAAACCTGTTCTGTCCTTACCTGCAAAGCAATGAAAGACAATTGGTATTTCTCCTAAGGCAATATTTTCAAGAAATGAAGAATATTTTTTTTTATGCTGATTTACATATAAAACATAATGACTTTGAAGTGCATTTGCTAGTTCTTGACTAGTAATACCTTCTCTAGATGAAAGCTCTTGGAGGTCCTGTGTCCCAAGTGTTTTAATAGGTATATGAAGTAATTTTGGCGAAGATGATTGGTTGAATGGAGATGGATTCTCTATCATTTCATTTTCACTTCTAAAATCACAAACAGTTTTTATTCCTAACTTATTAAGGACATTAAAATCTGATGAAGTCAGGTTTGATAAATGATCAGATCTATAAATTAAACCTTTTCGAATTTTAGATCCTTCTGATGCTTCATAACCACCCAAATCTCTAAAATTAGTTGCACCTTCAAGTTGAATATTTCTTTCCAATTAAATCTCCTATGGTAGCGGGGGAGGGATTTGAACCCCCGACACGCGGATTATGATTCCGCTGCTCTAACCAACTGAGCTACCCCGCCATGAAATGACATCAATAATCCTTTCAAGATATTAATGTCAACAATACTTATTGAGTTATCCACCCTCCCCCAAGGACTCTTGATGAATTATTTGCATCATAGAAAACACATGCTTGACCAGGGGAAACACCTTCCACATCTTCGTAAAAGTTAATACATAACTGCTGATTTGATAAAAACAAATTAGCTAACTTTGGCTCTTGGGTTGAGCGTATTTTAGCTTTTATTTTAATTTTTTTATCTTCTATTTGACTGATATCATCATCTCCAATCCAATTTACATCCCTAACATAAATATCTCTTGTTCTTAAATCATCTTTTGAACCAAGAATTACATCATGATTGTCTGGATTAATATCAATTACATATAATGGTGCTCCAGTTGCAACTCCGAGACCTTTTCTTTGCCCAATTGTAAAGTTGACTATACCTTTATGTTGGCCAAGTATATTTCCATCAACAGATTTTAAATGGCCTGGCTTGAGGTTATTTGGATCAATTTTTTTTAAAATATCAGCATATTTTCCGTCTGGAACAAAACATATATCTTGACTGTCTGGCTTATCAGAAACAGTTAAACCAATTTCATTTGCAAAAGATCTTATTTCAGATTTTTTAAAATCCCCAAGGGGAAACCTTAAAAATTCTAGTTGATCTCTTGTTGTTTTAAATAAAAAATAACTTTGATCTTTTTCTGAGTCTTTTGCACGATGCAATTGGCGATTATGTCCAAAGCCTTGAGATATTATATAATGTCCAGTGATAAGAGCCTTAGCATTTAAACCTTTTGCAGCTTCAAACAAATCATCAAATTTAACTTTTTCATTACACAGAACACACGGTATTGGAGTTTCACCTTTTTGATAGGATTCTGAAAAACTATTAATAACTTTTTCTTTAAAAATATCTTCATAATTTAAAACATAATGAGGGATTCCAAGATCTGCAGCTACTTTTCTAGCATCTTGAATATCCTGCCCAGCACAACAGCTACCCTTTTTACCATTTGAAGATCCTGAGTCATATAATTGTAAGGTTATTCCAATAACAGAATATCCTGCATTCTTAACCAATGCGGCAGCAACGGATGAGTCCACTCCTCCGCTCATTGCCACAACAACTTTAGTCTCTTCTGGCTTTCCCTTTAAATCTAAATCAATAATCGGCAACATTTAAAAAACCTTAATATTTTAAACTCTTATAAAGCACTATAGGTTAATTATTCAATAATTTATAAATAATTTATTGATTTGAAATGTGTTATATAACTAACTAATAAAATGAACCAATATAATGATATAATCAATGAAATGGCTTCTTTGTCTTTTTTTGCAGGTGAAGAAATAATGAAATTTTATCCAAATAAGATTGTTTCAGAAAAAAAAGATGACTTTTCTCCAGTTACAGAAGCTGATAGAGCATCAGATAAATTAATTTGCGACAGACTTGAAAAGAAATTTCCTGAAATATTATGTATTTCTGAAGAAAGCTATAAAAGTAAAAATTTAACTAAAATTAGTGATATTTTTTTTCTTATAGATCCCCTTGATGGAACGAAAGAATTCATTGAAAAAAATGATGAATTTACAGTCAATATTGCATTAATTATAAATAACAAAACTGAATTAGGTGTTATTTATGCGCCAGCAAAAAGAGAATTGTATTATACAAATAATGAGAAAAAGTCATATCAATTAAACTTAAATAGCATTGAAAATAATGTGAAATTAGAAAATTCAAAACAAATACATGTTTCTAATGAAAAAAAATATCTCATTTCAACTACTAGTAGGTCACATAATAATGAAAAAACTGACAACTATTTGAAAAATTATAAAATCAAAGACAAAATAATATGCGGATCCTCTCTTAAGTTTTGTCTTATAGCAAATGGTACTGCAGATATTTACCCAAGACTTGGTCCTACATGTGAATGGGATACTGCAGCAGGTCATGCAATATTAAATGGTGCAGGTGGATCTTTAAAAAAACTTAATGGTGATAATTTTCTATATGGAAAACTTGATAAAGATTTTTTAAATCCAGAATTTATTGCAACCAATTTTTAAGTCATATAATATTTTTATAAATTTGGAGTAACTTATGAAATTTAGAAATTATCTTTATGTTTTTGTTATAATAATTACTGGGGGGTATATATTTACACAAATAAACACAAGTAATAAAGAATTAGAAAATAAAAAAGATGAAATTACTAAATCAGATATAGCAAATCCTATATTTGCAAACATTAATCAGGAAAGAATCATAAATGCAGATAATGAACCTGGTTCATGGTTATCGCATGGAAGAAATTATGAAGAACAACGATACTCTCCTTTAGTTCAGATAAATAAAAACAATATAGACAATCTTGAATTGGCTTGGTCATTTGATATGAGCAGTACTAGAGCTCTTGAATCAACACCAATAGTTGTTGACGGTACTATGTTTCTAACAAGTGAGTGGAGTATTGTTTATGCGATAGATGCAAAGACAGGTAATGAAGTTTGGTACTATGATCCCGAAGTTCCAAAAGATTGGGGTAGAAAAGCCTGTTGTGATGTTGTTAACAGAGGAGCAGCAGTTTGGAAAGGCTATGTATACTCTGCAACACTTGATGGCAGATTAATAAAGTTAGATGCTAAGACTGGCGAACTAGTATGGGAAATAGATACCCTTATAGATAGAGCAAGAGATTACACTATTACTGGTGCTCCAAGAATTGCCAATAATTTAATTTTTATTGGTAATGGTGGCGCGGAATATGGGGTAAGAGGCTATGTATCAGCTTTTGATGTTGATACAGGTAAATTGGCTTGGAGATTTTATACCGTACCTGGTGATCCTTCCTTACCCTTCGAACATCCAGAAATGGAACTTGCTGCTGAAACCTGGAAAGGTGGTGAATGGTGGAAAATTGGAGGTGGGGGTACTGTTTGGAATTCAATAGTGTATGACCCTGAATTTAATCAAGTATATATAGGTGTAGGTAACGGCACGCCTTGGACAAGAGTAATAAGATCACCTGGCGGTGGAGATAATTTATTTTTATCATCAATGGTTGCCTTGGATGCAGATACTGGAAAGATGAATTGGCACTATCAAACTACACCAGGGGATAATTGGGATTACACAGCTGTACAGGATATGATGTTAGCCGAAATTGAGATTGATGGTGACAAAAGAAAAGTAATTATGCAGGCTCCAAAGAATGGTTTCTTTTATGTTTTGGATAGAAAAAATGGTGAGCTCTTAAGAGCACACAAATATGCAGAAGTAAATTGGGCCACTCATGTTGATATGGAAACTGGGAGACCTGTTGAAAATAAAGATAAAGATTATCTAGAAGAAAAACAATGGATTCTTCCTGGGGCCCTAGGCGGTCATAACTGGCAAGCAATGTCATTTGATCCTGATTTGGGATTAGTCTATATCCCTACTCAAATTGCACCAACTATATATAAAATGACTGAAGAATGGCAGAAAACAGGAAAACTTAAATATAAGCCAAACTCATGGAATACAGGCGTTGAATTAGGAAAGTATCTAGATTTAGCCTTAACAACTCCTGATGTGCCTATTCCTACTGGCTCATTACAGGCATTTGATCCAATAAGTGGTGAAACCAAATGGGAGGTCATGTACCCTCAACATTGGAATGGCGGTACTATGTCAACAAAATCCGGTATTACATTTCAAGGTAATGGAATGGGTACTCTTAACGCATATGACTCTTTTTCAGGTGAGTTGTTATGGTCAAAAGATATTCAGACAAGCATGTTAGCTCCTCCAATAACCTTTATGATAGATGGAGAACAATATATTGCTATTTTAGCTGGAACAGGTGGAGGGAATAATCATGGTGGAGATACCTTAGGTTTTCATGCTGAGCATTTAGCATCATTAAAATATGGAAATGCTGGTAGATTATTAGCATTTAAATTAAATGGTGAACTAAATTTACCGAGATTAGATTTATTAGAAAAGATAATACCTGAGCAACCACTTTTACAATCAACTGAATTTCAAATTTCAAGAGGAACGGAACTCTATGGAGAATATTGTGCTTTTTGTCATGGTACAGCTGTAAGAGCAGGACCAGCTCTACCGGATTTACGCATGATGAATAATGATAGTCATGAATTATTTAAAGAAATAGTTTATGAAGGAATTTTAAGTGAAAATGGTATGTCATCTTTTTCTGATGTTTTATCAGAAAATGATGTTGAAAGTATTTATCATTACATTGTAAAAACAGCTTCAGTAGATAGACAAATTCAATTAGAACAAAATAATTAGAAAATTTTAGAGGTTTATTATGGGACATCCAAGTTTAGGAAAAGGGTCAGCTACTGCAATAAATATTATTGCAATACTAACCTTATGTTTACTTGTTTTATATAAGATTGTTTTAAGTACTGAAAAAAATGTTGTTAAAGAAATTAACATCAATAAAGAAATATCACTTAAAAAAGATGAACTATACGGAAATATCAATACTCAAAGAATAATTAATTCTAATAGTGAACCACAGAACTGGCTTTCACATGGTAGAAATTATCATGAGCAACGTTACTCTCCACTTAATAAAATAAATACTGAAACAGTCAAAGACTTGGAGTTGGAGTGGTCATTAGATATGGGCACAACTCGAGGTCTCGAAGCAACACCTATAATAGATAATGGAATAATGTTTGTGTCCAGCACCTGGAGTGTTGTTCATGCGGTTGATGCTAGAACTGGTGAAGAATTATGGATTTATGATCCAAATGTTCCAAGAAGTTGGGCACGTAAAGTCTGCTGTGATGTTGTTAATAGAGGTGTCGCTGTATGGGAAGGCAAAGTATATTTTGGAACTATTGATGGGCGCCTTATTAGTTTAGATGCAAAAACAGGAGAGTTATTTTGGGAAATAAATACACTTATTGATACGGATAAAGATTACACTATTACTGGTGCACCAAGGGTAGCTAATGATTTGGTTTATATTGGAAATGGCGGTGCTGATATGGGCGGAGTTAGAGGTTATGTATCAGCTTACAATATAAATGATGGTAGTTTGGAATGGCGCTTTTTTACTGTTCCTGGCGATCCGTCATTACCATTCGAACACCCTGAACTAGAAATGGCAGCAAAAACCTGGACAGGGCAGTGGTGGACAATGGGTGGTGGTGGAACTGTATGGAATTCAATAGTCTATGATCCCGAGTTTAATCAGTTATATATCGGGACCGGTAATGGCTCTCCCTGGAATCAACAAATAAGATCTCCCGAAGGTGGTGATAATTTATTCCTTTCTTCAATTGTCGCATTAGATGCTGATACTGGTAAAATGAATTGGTATTATCAAACAACACCTGAGGAAAGATGGGATTATACAGCTACCCAAGACATTATGCTGGCTGATCTTGAGGTTGATGGCGCAAACAGAAAAGTCTTAATGCAAGCGCCAAAAAATGGTTTCTTTTATGTAATTGATAGAAAAACTGGTGAACTTCTCCGGGCTAATAACTATGTAAGGACAAATTGGGCTACCCATGTTGATCTAGAAACAGGAAGGCCTGTTCTTAATCCTGATAAAGACTATTATGAGAAAGCAGTTTGGATGCTACCTGGAACTTTTGGAGGTCATGGCTGGCAAGCTATGTCTTACGATCCCAAACAAAAAATAGTTTTCATACCGATTATGGAAATTGCAGCAGTTCATAAAGTAAAGGAGACATTTGCAGAAACGGGCTTATTTAAAATGCAACCTGGAACAGTAAATACTGGTACTGAATTTAATTTATTCCAAACAGTTCCAGATATGTCTGATGGCGAGAGCATTCCTCCTATCACAGGTGAGCTTATTGCCTTTGATCCTTTAACTGGTGAAACTAAATGGAAGGTAAAACATGAACAATTTTGGAATGGGGGCCCTCTTACAACTGCAGGAAATTTAGTTTTTCAGGGTAATGGTTCAGGCTTCTTTGAAGCTTATAATGCAGAAAATGGTGAATTACTATGGTCAAGAAATACATGGGTAGGAATAATGGCACCTCCAGTTACATATATGATTGATGGACAACAATATATTAGTATTTTAGCCGGTGATGGAGGGGCAAGTAATTTTCTTGGAGATAATTTTGGTGAATGGGAAGGCAAAGTAGCGTCAATCAAATATGGCAATTATGGCAAACTATTAACATTTAAGTTAGGTGGAAAATCAAAAATTGAGGCATTACCTGAGAGGGATCTGACAATTCCTCAGCAACCAATATTAAACGCTAGTCTTGAGAATATAAATGCTGGTTTAGATATATATGCAAATTACTGTGCTATTTGTCATGGAAGTGGTGTCCATGGCAAAACTATCTCTGATTTAAGATATATGAGTGAAAGTACGCATGAAAATTTCAAAAAAATAGTTTTTGATGGAATGCTAGAGGAAAATGGTATGAAAGGTTTTTCAGATATATTAACAGAACAGAATGTATTTGAGGTTCACTCTTATATTGTCGATGTAGCAACAAGAGAAAGAGAAGCTCAATTAAATAAAAATTAATCTTTAGAGGGTAATCTTGTTATTGGTGGATCTATTAACTCGAGCATCCATTCATCATCAACAGAATAATATTTATTTCCCTCTTTAAGTTTTTCCTCGAGACCAGTTTCATTTAAATCATCTAATTCTTCAGTGTCTACTTTTTCAAATTTATAAATTTGATATTTTTCTGCATCTGAAAATGCTTCACAATATCTTCTATCATAAGGAAATTCGCTAATCTCAGGGACAACGTTAAAATTATCACCCTCTTCTTTTCGATAAATGACGAACATTTTGCCTAATGTATTTTCAATCTTATTTGGTTCAATACAATCATGAGCTATATAAATGAATCTATCTCCCTCTACAAATTCTAACTTAGTTATTCTAGGCTTACCAAGCATTTCATCTATCAAATTGTAAGAAAGTATAAATAAAAAAAAGGCAATAAAAATTAAACTTAATTTGAAAGTTAGAGAAAAACGAGAATAAAAAACAAACAACAACAAGAATGAGAAGGATAAAGCGAAAAGAACAGCAACTGTAATTGAATCCGGATTCATTGTTTAAGAATCCCGTTTTTAGTAATTAAAAGTTTTTCTATGAAACTTAAATCTTCGACATTACCTTTGTCGTCAAGAAAAAGGCGAACAGCAGTCAATTCATGTCCTGTTTTTGTTAAAAAGTGATCTCCAAAATATACAGTTTGTACTCTTGGATTAATTTTTTCAATTTTAACTTTAGTTTTTAATGGAACTACAAAATTTGCTTTATAATGTAAGAGATTGACGACATATTCACCACCCATAATACCTCTAATTGTTACAATTTCTTGATTTGATGGGTTTTCAATATTTTTTCCATCAATTGTTATTCTATCGGCAAGCGTACCTCTATCATCTCTATCAAGGTGCATTAGTCCATCTTCTTTGTTTTGAAAATAAACAACATTTCCTTTTGGATCTTCAACTATTAAATCAACATCATCAGGATGATAATCATCCCACTCAACTGAAATTATAAATTCTGCTTTTGACTCAATATTTCCATCTTCTAAAGGCTTTTGTATTAGAGCAAATGAAATAAAAAACATAAAAGCAAAACCCAAAAGCGCATTAAATAATAAATCAGTAAATGCGTCTCCGCTGCTATCATCATTAAAAATTACTTTATCTCTCAAGTTATTCTTCCGTATAAAAAGATAATTCATTAATTAGTGTTGCAACATTTGCAGATGCTATTTGAAATTCAAGTCGAATAAGAATGCTTGAAATTAAACCAGTTAATGTTGTGTATAAAGCTACAGCCATTCCTGAGCTCATCGCAGATAATGCTAATTTTAATTCTTCTGGGCTTGTATTGTTAAGCTCTGAGATAGGTTGTAGCATTAGAATAAAACCAATCACTGTCCCTAATAAACCTAATTTTAAAGATATGTCTGCAGCCATCCATCCATAACTTAGTTTTTTTGCATATTCTGCTTCAAAAATTCTTAACAATAACTCTTTGTCTTCTCCCTGTTTAAGTGAGCGTATATATTTATTAATGGATAAATTTTTTTTTGATTTTGCGCTATTAGCGAGAATGGATTTTTCTAAATAAATATTTCGAGAAATATAAATCCAATAGATTGATACTATCACCCAAAGACTTAATATTGCTTTAGATATATGACTTTTATCGCCCTCTAACACAATAGCTACCAACCCTTGGTCATTGAGAACCCAGAAACCGAAAAGAATTAAAACCAAAAGAAGAAGAGATCGAAGTAAACCTGTCGATTTTGGTTGTTCAAAATTTGTCATTGCTTATCTTGCCTTTATTGAAAATTTATAGCTAATTATAAACCTTATTAATTAATTATCGCGAATAATGTATAAAATTGCTAATATAATGCAACAGAGGTTTTAAAAATGGAAGAAAAGACTCTTATACAGAATGGAGTTATCATTGATGGAACTGGTACAAAACCCAAGAAAGAGTCCATACTTATTGATAACTGTAGCATTAAAGCAACAGGAAAAGATGCAGACAAACTTGCTGACTCGAATGATGTCATCAAAATAGATGCCGCGGGTAAAACAATAATGCCAGGTCTTATTGACGCACATATTCATGTGACTTTTGATGAACCATCCTCAAATGATGAATTATTTTTTCATAGAAGAGAGGCTCTATCAGCAATTATAGCAGCATATAATGCAAAAAAAGTTCTTTATGCTGGAGTTACTGGTTTTTGTGATCCAGATAGCCTTCATAGCATCGGTGTTGATTTAAGAGATGCAATCAAAAGTGGGTATGTAGAGGGACCAAGAATGTCTGTTGGTGGAAATGCATTATTAACATCTGTTGGTGGAACAGCTGGAAGATTAATACCTGATGAGGGCTTAAGAGGATACGCAAAGATTGTTCAAAATAAAGATGAGATTGTAACTGAGGTTAGAAGACAAATTAAAAATGGAGTCGATTGGATTAAAATTCATGTTACAGGTTTAATCCCTAATCAAAAAGAAGAAGGTGAAATTTCTGTCTGGTCATTTGAAGAACTTAAGTTAGTTTGCGATTTAGCGCATGATTTAGGAACACCAGTAGTCGGGCATGTTAGAAATGCAAAAGGCGTTAAAGACTGTATAAAAGCAGGTATGGATATGATTTTACATGCCACTTTTATGGATGAAGAGGCAATTGACTTAGTTTGCGAGACAAAAACACCAATTGTTCCTACTTTCACATTTCAAGCAAATCTTGCTGATTTTGGCGAATCAATTGGTGCTTCCGAAGATTATCGTCAAATCTTTAAAAAAGAAATCGACGATAACGCAGAAATATTTAAAAAAATACATGATGCTGGAGTACCTCTTCTTTGTGGAACAGAAAGTGGTTTTTCAATTACTCCTTATGGAGAATGGCACTATAGAGAGTTAGAGGTATTTATCAAAGATATTGGTATGACAAATCTTGAGGCGATCACTTGCGCTACAAAGAATGCCGCTAAATCAATTAAGATGGAAAATAAAGTCGGAACTATTGAAAAAGGAATGTTAGCAGATATTCTTGTTGTTGATGGTGACCCACTTAAAGACATTACAGTCTTAGGTGACAAAACAAAATTATCTCACATTTTCTTAAATGGTAAAGAAATAAAAAGAGAAGAAGAAATTAAAGATATTACACCCCCTCAAGGATGGCGATTATCGCCCTATTCTGATGGAATTTTAACTCAGGAAGTTGCCAAAAAATAAAAAATGAAAGAATTTAACTTCACTAAATACGAAGATGCTATCAAGATATATCGGGAAAAAAATCTCATGCAAGCCCTATATGATGAGGGTGAAATTATTATGGATCAGGTTTTAGTTTGTCTGCATGGAGATGATCATAGAAAAAGAAGGAAAGTTGAAAATAAAGTTTTTTCTCGTGATACCTTCAGACTTTATGAAACCGATATTTATCCAGTAACATTAGATCAAACTATTCAACCTTTTTTAAAAAAAGGTAAAATGGATCTAGTAGATTTTGGTTTCAGAGTTTTATTAAACCTAACAGCAGATTTTTCTGGTGTAGATAGGCCTGAAAAATCCCCTGAAGAAACTGAAACACTAATAAAGTTATTAAAAATATTTGCTTCTGGAGCTACTTTAGCACATTCAACTAGGGACAGGGATGAAGTGAAAGAAGAAATTAAAGTTGCTCTTAAAGAATTTGAAAGTAAATTTCTTGGTCCTTCAATAAAAAGGCGTGAGGAATTAATTAAAAATTCGAATAAAAATGAATTACCGACAGGAGTTCTTCTTAATCGCCAAGATATACTAACAGCATTATTGAATAATCAAGAGAAATTACAGTTGCCATATGATGTTTTGATGAGAGAAATAGCGTTTTACTTACTTGCAGGCGCTCAAACATCTATTCATTCTTTAGTTCATACCTTTCATGAAATTATTAAGTGGGTTGAAAAAAATCCAGATAAGAAAAAAAATATATATGATCCAATATTTGTTCAAAAGGCAGTTCATGAAAGCACAAGACTTCATCCATCAAGCCCAGTTGCTTGGAGAAAACCAACATGTCCGGTTCACCTCCCAAATAATGAAGAAGCAAAGGAGGGAGATAAGGTTATTATTGATTTATATACCTGTAATAGGGATGAAGAAATGTTTGGCGAAGACGCTAAAGAATTCAATCCAAATAGGGAGGCCCCAAGTGGACAAAATGTATATGGTCTATCTTTTGGTTTAGGCATGCACTCCTGCATTGGTAGAAATCTTGCAGCAGGTGTGGTTCCAAAAGAAGATACAGATCCTAATGACCATCATTACGGAACAGTCGCCTTAATTTTAAATAAATTATTTGAGCACAATGCAAAACCTGACCCCGACAATGCTCCAAAAATGGATGAGAAAACAAAAAGGCCAAATTGGGGGTATTATCCGATAATTTTTGATGTTTAGAAGGTTTAAATTTGACCCAATTTAAAATATCCGATTACGAAACAATTAAAAATGCAATGGTTAATAGAGACCTAAAACAAGCTCTTTACGATGAAGGAAAAGTTATTATGGATGGGGTTCTTTTAACTCTTCATGGAGAAGAACATCATAAAAGAAGAAAATTAGAGCATAAAGTTTTTCAAAGAGACTATTTCAAATATTACGAGCAGGAACTTTTTCCAAAAACATTAGATGAAACAATAGATCCATTTTTAAAATCAAAAAAAGCAGATTTAATAGACTTTGGTTATAGAATAACTATGAACCTAACCGCTGATTTTGCAGGAATTGATAGAACACAAAAAACGCCTAATGAAACCAATAAACTTTTAACTCTTGTAAAAAAATTTAGCGAGGGAGCAACATTAGTACATTCGAAAAGAGATAAAAGTATTGTAGAAAAAGAAGTTTTAGATGCTTTGGATGTTTTTGAAATAGATTTTTTAAAACCTTCTATTGAAAAAAGAATGAAATTAATTTCAGCATATAATAATTCCGAAATAAAAAAAGATCAGCTACCCAGAGATGTGCTCACTGTTCTCTTAATGAATGAAGATGATATAAATATAAATGATGATATTATAAAAAAAGAAATCGCATTTTATCTTCAAGCTGGTTCTCACAGTACAGCTAACTCAATGACGCATGCATTTCATGAAATTGCGAACTGGATCAACAATGACAAACAAAAGTTTAATAAAATAAAAAATGACCCTATCTTTCTTCAGAAATGTGTTCATGAAAGTATGAGGCTCCATCCTGCAAGCCCTGTAGCTTGGAGAAAACCAACATGTCCAGTTAAAATAGAAAAAAATACTCATTTAAAAGAAGATGATCTTCTTGTTATGGATTTGTATACGGCAAATCGTGATGTTGGGATATTTGGAGAGGACGCCAATTCCTTTAATCCTGATAGAGAGCTAAAATCTCAACAAAATCTATGGGGTCTAACTTTTGGTATAGGTCTTCATATGTGTTTTGGAAGAGATTTAGATGGTGGTGTTTCTCCAAATCAAGAAACAGACCCATCAAAACATCAGTATGGTGTTGTAACATTATTGATAAAAAAGCTTTTTGAGCATAATGTTCAAAGGGATCCTAAAAATAAACCAGAAAGAGATATAAAAACAGAAAGGCCTAATTGGGGAAAATACCCTGTAATATTTGGAGAAAAAAAATGAAAAATGCAATCGTTACCGGGGCAAGCAACGGAATTGGGCTAGAGATTTCTAAAAAACTTAGTGAAAATGATTACCATGTTGGAATGATAGATGTTGATAAAGAAAATCTATTTAAAGAAAGTGAAAATATCAGCAATAGTGTTGCCATTGAAGGGGATGTAACTAACGAAGACTCGATAAAAAACGCATTGGATATATTTAATAAAACACCTGATTTAATTGTTAATAATGCTGGTATAGTTATTTTTGGTGGACTGGAAGAACAAAGTATTGAAGATTTTAAAAAGAGTGTAGATGTTAGTCTTATAGGATCTTACTTAGTTTCACGACTAGCAATAACTTCAATGATAAAAAAGAACTCGGGTTGTATTATCAATATGTCATCAATAAATGGTGTACATCCTGGTCCGGGTACTGGTGGCTACCCTCCAGCAAAAGCAGGAATTGTTTCATTAACTCAGCAAATGTCTATTGAATGGGGTCCTTATGGGATTAGAACAAACTCAATAGCGCCAGGTTTTATTGATGCAGGAATGTCTAAACCAATATATGCCGTAAATAAAGTTAGAGAATTAAGGGGTAATGCTGTTCCTATAAAAAAGCTTGGTGAAGCTGAAGATATAGCTAATGCCGTTCTTTTTCTTGCCTCAGATAATGCATCCTATATCAATGGACATAATCTTGTAGTTGATGGAGGTGTAATTAATAGTGTTTTAGGTCAACTACCAAGGGATTGATGAAAAAAAATTTAATAGTAACTGGTGGAATATTTCATCCTTTTGAAGAAACCTCTAATTCATTATCTAATATTCTTTCTGAAATGGATTATGTATCTGAAATAACTACAGATGTTGAAAAAGGATTTAGCAACCTAAATAATTATGACCTTCTAACGATGAATTTTTTAAGATGGCGAATGTTGAATCATGAAAAATACATTCCCTACCTTGATGAGTGGCAATTTAGTTTATCAAAACAAGGTCAAGAACATTTAAAAAATTACTTAAAAAATGGAGGTTCAATAATTGCTTTTCATACATCGTCAATTTGCTTTGATGATTGGTCTGATTATAAAAAAGTTATTGGCGGTAAATGGGTTTGGGATAAAACCTATCATCCGCCACAAGGGACAGTTGAAATATCACCTATAAACGGTCATGAAATTTCAGAAAATATAGACAATTTTAAAATTAATGATGAAATTTACCATCATTTAGAGCTTGAAAACTCATCAGAGCCATTTCTCAAAGGTTTAACAAAAGAAACTAATGAAGAACACATAATAGGATGGACATATCAATTTGAAAAAGGGAAAGTTGTATATAACGCTCTAGGTCATGACAGTGAGTCATTAGAAAATGAAAACTTTATAAAAATAATTAAACAATCTATAAATTGGCTCGAGGGTAATGGATAGTGGATAATCTAGACAAGAAATCAATACTAATAACTGGTGGCGCAACTGGGCTGGGTTTTGCTATGGCTAAAAGATTCTCAGAAAAAGGTGCTTTTGTAACAATTTGCGGAAGAAGAAAAGAAAAAATAGATGAGGCAGTAAGTAATTTAAAAGTTAATTCAATCGGAATTGTTGCTGATGTCACTAATGAAGAGGATAGAGATAGAATTATTAATCAAACTATAGAGCATGGCGGAAAAATTGATGTACTTATTAATAATGCAGGAAACATGTATCGAGGTAATATTGATGAACTTGAAGAAAGCAAACTAATTGAAATTTTTAACTCGAATGTAATTTCTGGCATGTTACTTTTAGGTAAAGCTAAACAATATTTAAAGGAAACTGAGGGAGTGAATATTTTCATTGGTTCCGTTCATAATCGAAGAGCTTTCCCAGGAGCTTCGCCATATGCTGCAACAAAAGGAGCTTTAGAAACTCTCACAAAAGTATTGGCTGCTGAGTTAGGAAAAGACAAAATAAGGGTAAATTGTGTGGTACCTGGGGCGATTTTTACAGAAATAAACCAAAGAGCTGGTTTATTTGATGACGATCAAGCAAAAAAACGTCTTGATTCAATGGCAAAAATACATGCTTTAGGTGAAATTGGTATTCCAGAAGATATAGCGGAAGCAGTTGAGTATTTAATTAGCGCTCGATGGACAACAGGTGCAATACTTGATGTGGATGGGGGTTTAGGATTGGGTCTTACAGAAGACTAACTATATTGGAAGACTAGAAATACCTCCATCAACTGCAATTGATTGACCAGTTATATAGCTAGCCTTTTCAGAGGATAGAAATGTAACTAAAGCCGCAAGTTCTTCAGCTTGACCAACTCTTTTTGCAGGAATATCACTTGCAATAGATTCTATGATATCCTCGCGTGATGAGTTTGAATTCTTCAGTTGTGCTTTTATAAGTCCATCAACTCTTTCTGTGTGAGTAAAACCAGGGCATACATTATTAATCAAGATATTATCAGAAGCTACCTGATTAGATAATGTCTTTGCCCAACCGTGTATAGACATCCTTACTCCATTAGATAGCATAAGATTGTCTATAGGCTGTTTTGCTGATACTGAACTTATATTAATTATTCTGCCCCATTTATTCTTTTTCATAAAAGGTAAAACTTTTCTAGTAACTCGAACTGCAGATAAGAAAGTTGACTCAAATGTTTTTAACCAGTCTTCATCAGAAAGATCATCAAAAAAACCTGCTTTTGGACCTCCAGTATTATTAACAAGAATATCAACCTTATTAAATTTCTTTTCTATTTCTTTTATTAGATTCTCTATATCATCTGTGTTGTCTAAATCAGCTTTAACTGCAAGAACTTCTGCGCCTGATAAATTTTTAATTTCATCAGCGGTTTGATTTATTTTCTCTTGATCTCTTGAGCAAATAGCTAACTTAACCCCCTCATTAGCAAGTTCTATTGCTGAAGCTTTACCCAAACCCTGACTTGCAGCTGTAACAAGTGCCACTTTATTTTTAATTCCAAGATCCATTGTATCCCCTTAAAATTTAATATGTTATTATACAGATAATTTTGATAATTATTTACTTATAATAAATAATTTTAAAGGTTTTGAAAATGCTAGAAAAAGGTATTGGTCAATCTGTTAAGAGAAAAGAGGATTTCCGATTTATTACTGGAAGAGGAAATTATACTGATGATATTTCTCTCCCTCATCAATTATATGCTTACTTTTTAAGATCACCAATAGCACATGCTAAGCTAAATTCAGTAAATATTGAGGAAGCTTTAAAATGTGATGGCGTTAAAGCAATTTATTTTGGAAAAGATACTCAAGCTTTTCTTCCGTGTGGTTGGGAAACCCCTACAAGAAATGGCACCCCTCCTATGGCCGAACCCCCATGGCCGTTATTTGCTCAAGATAAAATAAGGTTTGTAGGTGAGATAATTGCTGTCGTTATCGCTGATACAGTTAACCACGCAAAAGATGCAAGTGAATTAATTCAGTATGATTATGAAGAGCTTGAAGCGGTAGTTTCGCCTGAAAAATCACTGGAAATAAGTTCTGAATTAATATGGGACAACATACCTAATAATCAATGTTTTGACTGGGAAATTGGTGATAAAGAAATGACAGACAAAGCTTTCAATAGTGCTGCATTTACAGCCTCAATTGAGCTTTTAAATAATAGACTTGTACCAAATGCCATGGAGCCAAGATCTTATATAGGTTCATATGATAAGGGAAAAGATGAATATACTCTCTACACCACTACACAGCTACCCCATATAATTAGAATGTTAGTTTGCGGTGTTTTAGGATTAGAAGAACAAAAAGTAAGGGTTATCTCGCCTGATGTAGGAGGTGGTTTTGGTTCTAAAGCATTTCACTACGCAGAAGAATCCATAGTAACCTGGGCTTCACAAAAACTAAATAAACCTATTAAATGGACTGCTGAAAGAAGTGAAGCCTTTATAAGTGATAGACACGGTAGAGATCATATTACTAATGCTGAAGTTGCAATTGATGATAGTGGAAATTTTATGGCAATGCGTGTCAACACTGTTGCAGCTCTCGGAGGTTATTTATCTGGATCAGGACCAGCTATTCCAACTTTCTTTTATGGACCATTAATTCCTGGTCCATATAAAACCCCTACCTTTTATTGTAATGTTCGTGGTGTTTTTACTAACACAGTACCTGTAGACGCTTATAGAGGCGCTGGTAGACCTGAAGCAACATATGTTACTGAGCGTTTAGTAGAAGCTGCAGCAGAAGTAACTGGAATAAATTCAATAGAGTTGAGAAAAAGAAACTTTATACAGCCAGATCAGTTTCCATATAACTCTCCAGGGACACTTACTTATGATAGTGGTGATTATGAAGCAACTCTTGATTCAGCACTAAAAAGTATAAATTATGATGATTTTAATAAAAGAAAAGCTGAATCAAAATCTAATGGTAAATTAAGAGGATTAGGTATCTCTTGCTATATTGAAGCATGCGGTGTTGCGCCTTCAAAACTTACTTTGGAAGCAGGTGGAAGAGGAGGATATTATGAGTCTTCAACTGTTAGAATTAACCCTACTGGGTCTGTAACTGTCTTCACTGGTTCACATTCACACGGACAGGGACATGAAACAGTTTTTGCACAGATAGTTCATGAAAAACTTGGCGTAGCTTTTGAGTCAATTGATGTAGTTCATGGTGATACAGGTAGAGTACCTTTTGGTGTTGGAACTGTTGGTTCACGATCTCTTGCTGTAGGAGGTCCTGCGCTAATGCGATCAATTGATAAAATCATTGAAAAGGGAAAAAAAATAGCTGCTCATCTTTTAGATTCATCAGTTGAAGAAATAGTTTTTAAAGATGGAGAATTCTCAGTATCAGAATCAAACAAATTTGTTGCATTTGCTGATGTTGTTGGAGCAGCATATGTTCCTGGTAACTACCCAATAGAAACCCTTGAACCAGGCCTAGAAGAGACATCATTTTATGATCCGCCTAATCTTACTTACCCAGCAG
Source organism: OCS116 cluster bacterium AG-435-F03 (assembly GCA_003212795.1). Taxonomy (GTDB): domain Bacteria; phylum Pseudomonadota; class Alphaproteobacteria; order MED-G09; family MED-G09; genus AG-430-B22. Next base: position 135,180 of record QCOV01000004.1, read on the forward strand.
GAGCGCATATATGCGAAATAGAAATAGACCCTGAAACAGGTCAAATTGATATTAAAAATTATTGTGTATCGGATGATTTTGGTATCGTAATGAACCCTATGATTGTCGAGGGGCAAGTACATGGAGGAGTTGCGCAGGGTATTGGGCAAGCCTTATTTGAAAACTGCATCTATGAAGAGAATACAGCACAATTAATTAATGGATCATTTATGGATTATACAATGCCTAGAGCGGATAATGTCCCACATATGATAGTAGAAACTGAGGTAACACCTTGTGCTCATGGATTGGGTGTAAAAGGATGCGGAGAAGCGGGGGCAATTGCTGCTCCACCAGCAGTTATACATGCAATATTAGACGCCCTTAAAGAAAAAGGAGTAACTGAATTCGATATGCCTGCGACACCTAATAAAGTTTGGAATGCAATTAATAATAAAAGCTAAGGTTTAAAAACAACAAGAAATACAATAATTATCATTATTAAGGTTGGCACCTCATTAATGATTCTAAAAAACTTTGACGAAAATTTATTACCATCTATGGCAAAACTACGTAGGCATTGCCCTAAAAAAATATGAAATAGCGTCATTAGAAAAACAAAAAAAAGTTTTATAATTAACCATAACTGAAATCCATTATGATAAAAAAGGGTTAATCCTGTTATCCATACTAATGCAACAGCAGGATTCATAATTAACCTATAAAGTTTATTTTCCATAATTTTGAATGTGTTGGTTGTATCTTCATTTTTTTTAATAAGATCATCGCTATGATAAACAAATAATCTTGGTAAATATAATAATCCTGCCATCCAAGCGATGACTGAAATTATATGTATGGCTTCAAAAAAAGAGTAAATCATATAATTATTCCCAACGTGCATCTGGAGGCATAGACATTAGAATTGCATCAGTATTACCGCCGGTCTTAATTCCAAATTGCGTACCTCTATCCCATAGCAGGTTAAATTCGACATATCTTCCCCTTTTTAACAATTGCTTATTCTTTTCTTCCACTGTCCAATTATCATCTTTTCTCTTGTTAATAATATGAGGAACTATTTTAAAAAAAGATAACCCAACATCCCTAACAAATGAAAAATCAGTTTCCCAATTATCTGTTGTAAGGTGATCAAAGAAAATGCCGCCTACTCCTCTTTCTTCTCCTCTATGTGGTAAGAAAAAATATTCTGCACAATTTTTTTTAAAATCAGGGTAGTAATTTTTATCATATTTATCACAAGCATCTTTAAGAGAATTATGAAAATCCTCTGTGTCATCATTATAGATGTAAGTAGGGGTCATATCTGCACCCCCGCCAAACCAACTTTTCCCAGTAACTATAAAACGCGTATTAAAATGAAATGCAGGTACAAAAGGAGAATTCATGTGTGCAACAATACTTAATCCGCTAGCCCAATATTCTGCTGAATCTTCAGTTCCTGAAACATTACTTCTATAATCTTCTTTAAATTCTCCACTTACTGTAGAAATATTTACACCAACTTTTTCAAATACATTACCTTTCATGAGACTAATTTCACCGCCACCGCTTCCAGAATGATTCCATTTCGTTCTTTCAAACTTTGAGCCATCTAGTGTTTCGAATTCTTTACAAAACTGATCTCTGAGATTCCTAAACCATGAACTTGCCAAATCTTTTTTTTCTTCTATTTCCAAGATAATTCCTCAGTTAACTAAAAATTTTTCTTATGGTCTCAATAAAGTAATGAACATTTTCTTCAGGTGTATCTTTTAATATTCCGTGACCTAATCCACAGACCCAGCCAGCTCTATCTTTTTCATTTATACTTTGTATATGATCAACATATATATCAAAGTCTTTTTTAAATTCATCGTGATCTTTAACCATACTTTCTTGATTGAAGTTACCTTGAATAAAGCCGTTATTTATCTCTTTAAACCAATGATCCATAGATAATTGGTGATCTACACCTAAGCCAGCTAGAAGACAATCGTCACTATTAAGCTCATCAACAAAAAATTTATTATCAAAAGGTGATTTTGAATAATATCCAATTTTTTTTTGGGAATTCTTTAATGACTTCCTTGTATAAATATTTGGAATAATTATTAAAATTCTCACTATCAGATATGCTTTTGGCATCTGTATCAAAAATCATAACAACTTCTGCCCCTGCATTTAGTTGAAGTGAAATATTGTATTTAATTAAAGGAATAATTTTTTCTGAAAGGACTTTAAAAACAAAACTATTAGAGTAATTGTTTTCATATTGAATACCTTTATTCAAACCAAGACCATATGTTAGAACTGTCCATGGACCGCCGACAAAACCAATAAGGCTTTTATGATCAGGCAGTAAATCTCTTGTTGCCAACAAAGCATTTTCTTGAAAACTCATTTCCTTAATTGCATTTTCAGGAGATTGTAATTCTTCGTAATTATTTTCATCAATAAAATTACCAAAAATAGGCCCAGGATCATATTTTAACGACATACCCAATGCCTCAAGAACAAACAAAATATCACTAAATAAAATTGCGACATCAAAATCAAAATCATTTATTGGACCTAGAGCTGTTTCAGCAGCTAAATCAGGATTTTTACATAATTCTTCGAAGGTATAATTTTTTTTTAAATTTTGATAATGAGAGTGATACCTTCCTGCCTGTCTCATAAACCATATAGGTGGTGTCTTTTGCGGAATATGCTCTAAAGCATTACTAAATCTTTCATTGCATATTTTCATTTTTTATCGCCAGGTCTTGTTATATTTTTTAGAGCATCTTCATATGAAAGGAAAACATTTATATTATTTTTGTTTATATACTTTTTAATAGTCTTAAGAGTATTTCCAGGTCCACAAGAATGATTGGCATTTATTATTTTAGGATAATTTTTTAAGGCCAATTTAAAAGCTGAACCACTCATCCAATAAAAATGGGTCTTTTCATTTAAATCTTCATTCATATTAACTGGTTTTAATTCATAGGTAGGGATAATACGAGCATTTTTTGGGTATTTATGTGATTTGAAATAATTCTTTTGCGTCATATTATGAGTTAACTTAACCCACTTCTTATTTTTTGATAAACATTTAATTTCTGGATCGTCTTCTCCTAGGCTATCCGAAGAACCGTTTACCCAATAACCCTTTTTAGCTAATTTTTTCCATGTTTTAACTCCACTTGTCCAGACCACATTCGTTAATTCAATATTCTGATTTTTTGGCAAAGCATTTTCTCTACTAACATAAATATTTGTATTCTTAAGTTTATTAATTTTTTTTAGATTTTTATTAATTAATTTTCTTTCAAACAATTTATATTTACTTAAGTTTGACGGGAAAAAATTTGATTCCGGAATATTTTTCCAATCAGTGATTTGATTTACAACCTCTCTTTTTTCAATTTCTAATCCTTCTTCTGTTTGACCTTTTATAGTAAGAATTTGTCCAAAAAATTTAGACTCAATACTTACGCCAATTTTTTGGTGACAACCTCCTCCATAATTTTGAAGAATCTCTCTCTCTTTTGCAACTTGGGAAAATGTCTCGTTGTGATTAATTTTATTAACTAACTCAATAATATCTTTTCTTTTTGAATTTACCTCTATAGCAATTGCTCCTTGACCGGGAGCACATGGATTTAAAGATAAGGGAATAATCATCCAGAGTAAATCATCAAGGTATGATTGTATTTTAGCTGAAATGTCTTTATTTCCATATGAGATTAATCTGTCAATCGCAGCTTTAGCAACGATTAACCCTTGGCAATCTCCATTCAATAATTTTTCTAGTCTTGTAGGAATATTACCTCGAACATCCTCAAAGGTTATATTACTTGGGTTAAAAGGAATTAAAGATTCTAAGAAATTTGAAAAATTGTAAACTCTTCTAGGTGATGAAGTAAGAATCCTTAATTCCTTATGATTGTAATTTTCAAATATATCTTTTTTTAGGAATAAAATATCTCTTGAGTCAGCTCGCTCTAACATAGAAACAATTAAGGTATCTTTTTGATCTTCAATTGGGAGATCTTTAAGAGAATGAACTGCTAAATCAGCCTCATTATTTAAAAGTGAATCTCTAATATCATTAGTAAATACACCAATATTTGATAACTTACTTAATGAAGTTAATTGATCAATATCTCCCTCAGTTTCTTTTTTAATAAAAGATACAGAAATATCTTTATCAGCCTGCTTTAAAGCATTAGCCACAATCTCAGCCTGAATAACAGCTAAGTCGCTTTTTCTGGAGATAATTTTAATCATTATTATATTTTTAAAGTGTATTTATTACCTATTTTAACTAATTTGTTACTACTATGCGACATATTGTCTAAAGAAAATAAAATAATATTATTTTTGTTATTTATATTTATAAAGATGGATGCTAATCCTATTTAACGCATAAAGGGGACAAGCTTTGGACTACGATAAATTTTTTGAAGAGGAACTTAAGACACTTAAAGATGAAGGTTTATATAGAACCTTTAGATCAATTGATAGAGTGCAAAATATGTTTCCTAAAGCTCTTGAAACCGTTGATGGTAATGATAGAGAAGTAGAGATATGGTGTTCAAATGATTATTTAAATATGAGTCAGAATCCTGAGGTTTTAGACTCTTGTATTAATGTCATTAATAAATTGGGAACTGGATCGGGCGGAACTAGAAATATTTCTGGTACATCTTCTTATCATGTAAAATTAGAGCAGACATTAGCAGAATTACATAATAAAGAAGCGGCGTTGGTTTTTCCTTCAGCTTATACCGCTAATCAAGCTACAATTGCTACCTTATGCAGAAATATTGAAGGAATTGAAATTTTTTCTGATAGGCTGAATCATGCTTCTCTTATTGAAGGCATCAGAAACAGTAAAGCGCAATATCATATTTTTGAACACAACGATATGGATCATCTTTCAAGTTTACTTGAAGCAACTGATATAGATGCACCAAAACTTATTATTTGTGAATCAATCTATTCTATGGAAGGCATAAGATCGCCATTAAAAGAGATTGTTCGACTGGCTAAACAATATAATGCAATAACATATCTCGATGAAGTACATTCAGTTGGTTTATATGGGAATGAAGGAAGAGGAATTGCAGAAGAGTTAGGATTGAGTGATCAGATAGATATTATTAATGGCACATTATCAAAATCCTTTGGTCAATTAGGTGGTTATGTAGCTGCTAACGCAAATATCATCGATTATATCAGAAGTTTCGCATCAGGTTTTATTTTTACATCATCAATAAATCCCTCAATTGCAGCAGCATCAATAAAAAGTATTGAGCTAAGTAAAGAATCTGAAACCTTGAGATTAAGAATTAGAAGAAATTCAAAATTTATTAGAGAAGGCTTAAAATCAATTCAAGTTCCATTCATTGATAATGATAGTCATATTGTTCCAATTCTTGTCAAAGGTCCTCTAGAATGTAAACAAATATCAAAATTACTTTTAGATAAATTTGGGATTTATATTCAACCTGTTTTCTATCCAACTGTTCCTAAAGGCGATGAAAGATTAAGGGTAACAATAACACCAAAACATTCTAAGAAAGATATTGAAAGCTTTGTTAATTCTATTGATGAAGCATGGAATATTCTTGGTTTTGATAGGGTTGAAGAACAAATAATCCATAATCAAATATAATAAGGGCCAAAGAAAATTCCTTGACCCTTATCTTTAGTGAGAGTTATCTCTCACATAATCTAGCATTCTTAACTTAGGGGGGAAGAGATATAGCTAGACAATTAGTTTACTGCATACTCTTTTCTATCTAATTCCTGATAAAAAATATTTTCATTTACATTGCTCTTGATGATGAAATTATTTTTAAAGAAATTTTCAGCCACATTGTTAGCTGCATTAATAAAGTGAGCAGAATCACCTTCAAAAAAGAATTTAGAGAATATTGTATTGAGTTCTTCATCATCACCTCTTTGAGCGAGTCTAATTATTTTAATTAATAATTCTTCTGCAACACCAGTAACTGGGGTTTGATAGTTTGGTGACAATTTAGATTTAGTCATATGAGCTACAGCCATCATTACTGAATGAAAATCTCTAATAGAGTTAGATAAATTAGCAGATTTAAAAACATCTCTTAAAAGAATTAGAGGGGTATTACATCTATACATATGAGCTTTGAACCAGAATCTTGAGCTTACTACTAAAAGATTTTCAGTGGATGTCAAATCTCGCAAATGTCTAGTCATCGTACCCCTCTCCTTACTGTCTACATAGATGCCCTAATAACTATGCAGACAGATTATTCATAAAAAAGTTAAAATGTTTTCCTTAGTGAAATACGAGCATTCAAAGGCTCACCTACCGATGCTTGGTGAGTACTGTGAGAATGTGGGAAATAAAGTTCATCTGTCACATTTTCTACATTTAATTGAATACTTAGGTCATCAGCTAGGTCGTAATATGCTGCAAAATCCACTCTAGTATAATCAGGAAGTATTAAACCTGGTTTATCATTTTTAATATTTGATTCACCCTGTGCTGTAACTCCAAAACCTATACCAAAGCGATCATTAACTTCATATGTCGCCCATAGAGAAGCTGTATATTCTGGTATTTCTCTTGGTTCACCGCCTTTAGCTGTTTCACCATCAAGATCACTATAACCTATAGCTAATGATAGTTTTTCTGTAACTTGTCCTTTAAGTTCAAGCTCAATACCATCAACTTGTAAACCAACAATCTCAGAATTTTCTCCTGTATCACTGTCGCGAGTAGCTATTGTTTGCTCACTATCGAAGTAACTAGCAGTAAAGCTTAATCCAGGTCTGATATCCCATTTTACTCCAATTTCAGTGCTTTCATACACATCTGGATCTAATCTAGCAGCGTTTGCGTCAAGTTTTTTGAACTGTTCACCAGATCTTGGAAGGAAGCTTTCAGCATAGCTTACATAAAGAGATACATTCTCTTGTGGTTTAAATATCAAACCAGCTCTTGGTGAAAATTCTTCGTCTTCTCTAGACTCAGAAGTTCCTTTTTTAATATCTCTTACAGTAATATCGAAATTATCAAATCGACCACCTAACAATATTTTAAATTTATCAGTCACATCAATCTGATCTTGAATGTAAATAGAAGTTACTTCAATATCTGACTCTGTAGAGCTTTTAAGGTCTGCGGTAAAGTCGTTATAAGTTCTGACACCAGCCGCATTTACTCCAAAGTTTATTGGTCTAGTGATATTGAATACTTCGTTATCATCTTCTGTAGTGATAAAGAATGTGTTGTAACGATAGTTTTCATTTTCAGTATCAATAATTTCAGCTCCAACTAATAAAGTATGTTTTGCTGATCCAGTTTGAAACTCATTAACAATGTTACCAGAAATTATTAAATTAGTTCTTTCTGTAGGGTCTTTATAACCATCCGCTGTAAATGTGTCTCCACCGGAGTAACCTGATGCATAATAATTTTTATACATTTTTTGAAAATCACTGTATTGAACAACAAGATTACCTTTTCTAGTGTCAGAAAACTCATGACTTAAATTTGCGCGATAAATATCAGCTCTAAGTGTTTGTAAGTTGGTATCAGTGTCACCAAAAACTATTTCTTCAAAAGCTTCAACTGGTTCTCCATTAAGCGTAGGTACACCACGATCAATAAATCTTTCATGATCAGCGTGTTCATAAGATAAATCTAATGTTGTTGCAGGACTAAGCTCTAGTCTGAAAGTTGGATTAAATCCATAACGATCACCATCATAATAATCTCTATGATTTTCTAAAGTGTCACTATGAAAGTTAATTCTTAAAGCGGATTTTTCACCAGTAGATACATTATAATCCACAGCAAAATCAAATGCTCCAAAAGAGTCAGCGCCCATATCAAATGAACCAAACTGCTCATCTAAGACAGCTTTTTTAGTAACTCTGTTAATGATACCACCAGTACCGCCACGCCCAAATAAAAGAGCATTAGGTCCTCTAAGAATCTCCACTTGCTCTAAGTTATATAATGAACGGTAATACTGAACATCATCCCTTACGCCATCAAGATAAAAATCTGCAGTAGACCTTACACCTCTAAAGACGATAGAATCTCGGTGACCTTCACCTTGAGATGTATTAACACCTGGAGTATAGCGAACGATATCACCAAGCTCTCTAAAACCTTGTATACGAATTTCATCATCCGTAACAATTGATAGAGTTTGTGGTACATCAATAATAGGAACAGGTGTTTTTAATGCTGTTACCTGATCTGAGTAAAGTACTTTACCCTTAACAACAATTTCTTCTACATCCTGTGAAAATGAAGAAGTATTTGATGCAATTAGAGCAAAAGCAAAAGTACATAAAATTAATTTTTTCATTGGTTTTCTCCCCAAATAATTAAAATATGATTTTGTTATTAATAATCATTCGCAATTATTATCGCAATTGATAATTAATTGCAACTAGAAAAATTACTTATTTTATAAGCTGCATAACAAATATTATAAATTATCAAACTTGCAAATAATTATTAGTTACAGTAATAGTAAAAATAATTGATATACTTAGATTGGACGGAAATCATATGAATGAATTTATTATAACTTTTAGAGAGTGCTTAGAAGCTTCATTAATTATTGGAATTATTTACACCATTTTAGATAAAAATAATTTAATAGCTGAAAAAAAAGTTCTTTGGTATGGCGTTGCTGCATCTATTGGCGCAAGTGCAATTGTTGGAGTCCTTCTTACATCAATAAATGATAGAGTGGGTAATACTTCTTACGAAAAACTTTTTGAAGCTATTTTCATGTATATAACTGCTGGTATTCTATTTTATGTAATTTTTTGGTTAGCAAAACATGTTAGTGATCGAAAAGAAATAGAAAAATCAGTCAAAGAAGCTATAGCTGGTTCAGGTTTTGCGCTTTTCCTTTTGGTTTTCTTTTCAATTTTAAGGGAAGGCTTTGAAACAGCTTTATTTCTTATTGCCAGTGTAACGAATACCGGAAGTTTCTCTTATTTAGGTTTTTCGATAGGTGCAATATTAGCTATTTTCATCGGCTATGCAGTTGTAGTGCAAGGAAAGAAGGTAAATCTAAGATCATTTTTTAAAGCTACAACTTTATTGCTAGTTTTATTTGCTTCTGGAATGATTGCGTATGGAACACATGAATTTGAATCCTACTTAGTTAAAAATGAAACAATTGATAAAAATAATGTACCGAGAGTTTGGAATATCCTTCAGCCAAAATCTTCATTGGATAATAATGAAAATGAAATATTTTATACCTATGATGAATCCAAAGGAAAATATTACCATCTGCTTCATGATAAAGGGAATGTTGGTGTATTCATGAAGGGTTTCTTTGGGTACAACAGTGATCCAAATTATGTAGAACTTATACTGTGGATTCTTTCAATGTTATTTGGGATTAGGATGTGGTCGTCATTTTATAGGGCTAGTTGAATGCCTCTATAAACAATAGTTGTTACAATTATAAAAAAACTTACAATTATCGCTAAACCAAGAATAATTACGATTAACATTAATATAATGGTATATCTATCATGTTGCTTAAAGAGTTTCATGCTATGTCGCCCAAAAAAGAAACAATAACATATAAAGTATCTATTGAGGAATTAGGTTTAAGACTTGATCAATTTTTATCAAATAATATTTCTAATTTAAGTCGATCAAGAATAAAGCATCTAATAAATGAGGGTAATGTATTTAAAGTTTATGATAATAAACATATCCCCGTAGAGGATCCCTCTAAAAAGGTTACCTCAGAGGAAATTTACTATATTAATATTCCAGAGCCAATCGATCCAAAACCTATAGCTCAAGAAATTCCTCTTGAAATTCTTTACGAAGATAAAGATTTAATTGTTATTAACAAACCTATTGGTCTTGTTGTGCACCCTGCCCCAGGAAATTATAATAATACTTTAGTAAATGCATTAATCGCACATTGTGGTGAGAGTTTATCTGGCATAGGCGGTGAAAAAAAACCCGGTATAGTTCATAGACTTGATAAAGATACAAGTGGTGTCATGGTAATAGCCAAAAATGATAGTACTCATGAAAGTTTATCAGAACAATTTGCCAATCATGGTAGAGATGGAAAATTAATAAGGTCCTATAAAGCATTAGTTTGGGGTATTCCAAATATTCAATCAGGAAAAATCGAAACATTTATAGGAAGATCAGATAAAAATAGAAAAAAAATGGCTGTTTATAAAGAAGAAAAAAAAGGAAGAAGATTTGCCATTACACATTGGAAAAGAATTAAGTTTAATAAAGAATTAGATATTTCTAAAATCCAATGTAATTTAGAAACAGGAAGAACACATCAAATAAGAGTTCATCTGACACATATAGGTCTTCCAGTTATCGGTGATCAAGTTTATGGAACAGGGTTTAAATCCAAACTAAACAAATATAATGATGGAATTAGAAATATTTTATTAAATGCCTCAAAAAAACAATCCTTACACGCATATAAATTAGGATTTGAGCATCCAACATCAAAGAAGAATATGCTTTTTGAAACCAATTTACCCCATGCTATGCAAGAAGTATCAAATATACTTTAATTTGCATCGAATCATACCCATATGTTAATAGAGTGTTATGGCTAAAAATAAAAAAATAAGCAATTTACCCGTGCTATCTGGAGATGTAACTCTAAGTAATTATCTTAATGAAATAAAAAAATTTCCTATGTTAAGTGCTGAAGAGGAATATACCTTAGCAACTCGACTTAGAATTCATGGCGATACTGATGCAGCTCATCAACTTGTAACAAGTCATTTACGGTTAGTTGCAAAACTGGCCATGGGGTACAAGGGTTATGGCTTACCAATTACAGATATTATGTCTGAAGGAAATGTTGGGCTTATGCAAGCAGTCCAGAAGTTTGATCCTGAAAAAGGTTTTAGATTAGCGACATATGCTCTCTGGTGGGTAAAGGCAGCTATGCAAGAATATATTCTTAGATCATGGTCTTTAGTAAAAATAGGAACTACAGCTGTTCAAAAAAAATTATTCTTTAATTTAAGAAGAGCAAAGAACCAAATTCAAGCATATGAAGATGGAGATTTAAATCCTGAAAACTTGGAAAAGATTTCTAAACAATTAAATGTACCTGAAAAAGAAGTTGTTAATATGAACAGGAGATTATCTGGTGCAGATCCATCACTTAATGCAAAGATTTCATCAGATGATGGCTCCCAAACTGAGTGGCAAGATTGGATAGAAGCTGATACGCCCAATCAGGAAGAAGAATATGCTGAAAAAGAAGAAGATAGCATTAGAAAAGATCTAATATCTGAATCATTAAGTGTACTTAATGAAAGAGAGTTGGATATTGT
>QCOV01000005.1 GCA_003212795.1 OCS116 cluster bacterium AG-435-F03
GAAATTGCTGAGACTTCTGATGCTACAGTAACCGCAACAAGCGCTGCTGAAGAATTTAGATATGAAATTGATACAGCTGGTGTTTCTCAAGAAGGTGCCTTTACCGTGACAATTGATGGTTTTGATATAGCATCTGATAAACTGACACTTGTTATAGTTGGAGGTAGTTCAAATTTAACTACTCAAGAGTTTGATGCTCTTTCAGGTGTTGAGGTAACTTCTGATGGTTTAAGTGGTACGCAAATATTCTTTGCTCCTGATAGTTCTGGTCAAAGTGGTGGTCTAACATTATCTGGAGTTGAAGAATCTTTTGATGATACCTGGACAGCTACAACATACACTGTTGAAATTATAGCTGATGCTAATTTAGCTGGGTAAGCCATTAATATCCAATTCATTTTTATGCAAAAAATGTGATATTAGCTTAAAAAAAGCTATCTCAATTTAGATCTTAAAAAGAATAAAAGTGTGCGTTTTATGTACGATTCTTAACTTTATTTTTTTCTGTTATATATTTTTAATGTAATTTTTAAGGAGAAAGATATCTTTTTATCAATTAATATAACCAGGAAGCTTAACTTCTATTATTATAAATAATTGAATATATTGATTAAAATTATAAAATGAGAAATAATTTAAAAAAAATAGATTTAGACATATTTTGGACAAATTTAAATTTAAATAATGCTTGATAAATTCTGTTACATTTTGTTACAATAGAATTAGATTATGTTACATAATATATTAATAGTTATTAATAATATTGTTGACTTAATTGGCAAAATGTTGAATTTTGTGATTCGTTCTAGGATTTTTTCCTAGAGCATTGTTTAAATATTTTAACACTTGTTGTTATTTAAGGGAGAAAGTAAATGGCGACTATTAATCATGGTTCAGGTGCGGACATAATCGTACCAAGTAATAATGGAACAACTTACAGAGGTCTTGCAGGTGATGATACCTACATTATTTCTAATTCTATAGCAGCTAATGCGACAGTGACGATTGTCGATACAAGCGGTGCAAATAAAATACAATTAGTTGATGGTCTATCAGTTAAGTCATCAAAATTTGCTGCTGATGCTGTTCAATTAACATTATCTAATGGTGCGGTAGTAACTATTAATGGTGCAAGCAACTTTACATTTGATGTAGGTGGTAATGCTACAACAGGCGTATCTGGCTCATCAAATACATTAGCTCAGTTTGCTGCTGCTATGGGTGTTGCTACACTTCCTTCATCAGGTACAACTGATGGAAGTTCAGATATTTCAATTGCTAACAATGGTGTTAGCGGATCTGCAGCTCCAACATTTACAGTGTCAAAAAGTGCTTCAAGTGTAGACGAAGGTTCATCAGTGACTTTTACAATTACAGCAAGCTCAGCAGTTTCTGCTGACACAGCTTTCTCCTGGACTGTAATTGGCGATAACAATGGTGGTACTGTAGATAAAGCAGGTACAGACGATATTAATGTACTTTCTGGTACAGCAACTATTGCTGCTGGAACAACTTCAACAACATTTGATGTATCTCCAACAAATGATGGAGTAGTTGAAGGTATTGAGGGAATTCAAGTAAGTGTATTTGATTCTTCTTCAGCATCAATTTCAAGTGATAAACTTCTTGTAAATAATGCCGGATCTTCTGCTACATCTACATCATTCACTGGTACTGCTGGTGTTGATACATTTACAGGTAGAGCTGGTGATGATCAATTCGACTTTAGTTTAGATTCTAGTTTAAATGATTATGATGTTCTTGATGGTGCTGGTGGTGTTGATACATTAACACTAGTAGATCAAGCTGCTGATGTTGGTGGTACGACATTAATTCCACAGCTAAAAAATATGGAAGTTATTCAAGTTACTAACAATGCACCAACTGATACAAATGGTGATGGTTCAGCTATTCTAACAATTGCTACAGCTGGACTAACGGGTATTACAAAAGTTGTGAGCATTGCAGGTACTGCTACTTCTGGTGGTGTAACATTTGCTGATCTTGCTGCACCAGCTGATATCGAAGTAAGAACTGCTTTAGGTGTGACTACAGCAAACTTTAATGCAACTGCTCTAGCAGGTGCAAGTGATGAAATCACATTAACTGTATCCGGAACAAGTTCTACTACAGTAGCAATTACAGATGATAGTACTGTAGCTTCACAAGCTTTAGAAAGTTTAACAATAAATAGTATCTCTGTTGCTAATACATTAGCTGATCTACAGGTAGATACAGTTAATCTACCAAAACTAAATGTAACAGGAGCCACAAGATTAACAATTACTGCAGCTCTTGATGCAAGCGTAGCAACTGTTGACGCATCTGGAAGTTCTGGTGGTTTAACATTAAGTACTGCACCAGCCGCGGCTGCTGTTAATATAACAGGTAGTTCAGGCGCAGATATTATAACAGCACTAGGAACTGGTAATCATACTTTATCAATGGGCGCAGGTAATGATAGTGTAGACTTTAATGGTACATATACAAGATTAGATACATATGATGGTGGCGATGGTACTGATACTTTAAAAGTTGATGGCAATATTAATAACTCAGGTCTAAATGCTACAATATTTGATAACCTTACAAATGTTGAAGTTCTTGAAGTTACGGGAAATGGAGCCACTGTTGCTTTAGATGCCAATGCTCCATTTACAACTGTTGATGTTAGTGATGGTGATGGTCAGACAGTTAACCTTAATGATGGTTACACAAATGCTACTACCGTTGTTATTAATGCCGACCAAGGCGATGCAATTAATAACAATGCCAATGTTCCGCTATCTGTAACTGCGTATTCAGGTGCTGTAAGTGGTTCATTAAATATTGGTGGTAGTACTGGAACTACAGATACTATTAATATTTATAATATAACAGATGATCAAACTAACACATTTGATGCTGGAAATGATGTATTTGAAACAATCAATCTTGTTCCTTACACAGCTGGTGCTGACGCAACAATTGTTACAGGTGCTTATGCATTAAGTGCTGCATTAGGTTCTACACAACTAACAATTAATGCTGCATCAGGCGATGCTTTATCAGTAATCACTATTACTGGTACAAATTCCTTGACACCTCTAGACATTACAACAGGTCCTGCAGGAGATATTATTGCTCTAGGTACAAAAGCAGATACAGTGAATTCAGGTGCTGGTAACGACGAAATCACAACATTAGGTGGTGTTAATACAATTAACTCTGGTGATGGTGTTGATACTATCGTCCTAGGACTTGCTGTTGATAATGTTAACGCAGGTGCTGGAAATGATATAATTACAGCTTCTAACAGATTAGCTAATACTGATGTTATTGATGGTGGTGATGGTGTTGATACTATTACAATTGGTACAGATCTAGGTGCTGCTGATGTTATATCAGTGACTGGTGGTCTAAGTAACTTAGAAGTTATGGGTCCATTAGGAAATAATGTGGATATCGTTGCTGCTGGTGATATGGGTGGTATAACAACATTCTCATTTACTCAAGCAAATACACAAACATTAACCTTAGGTGGTACAGGATTAACATGGACACCTGATACAACTGTTACTTTCTTAGCAGGTCAATCAGGTGCTAATAAAACAGTAACAAATACAGCTGGTGTTCCGCTGACTGTTAAAATTCTTGATTCTGATCTTGATGACGCTACTAACCTAGTTGGTAGTGCAACATCTCTTAATGATACATTAGAAGTAACAGCTGGTGGTGGTACTGGTATTCTTGATGATGTCGATTACTTTGACACTATTATTGTTAAGGATTCAACTACTGCTGGAACAAGTACAACATTAGATCCTAACGATAACCTAACAACAGCAATGCAAACTTTACTAACGATTGATGCTACTGAGTTAGATGGATCAGCTTCTGCGGATGAAGCTTTAACCCTTCTAGTGACATCATCAGCTGTTCCTATGCATGTAACTGGTGGTGGCGGAGCCGATATCCTTGATGGCGGTGCTGGTAATGACACTATTGTTGGTGGTGATGGTATTGATACTATTGATGGTAATGCTGGTGTTGATAATCTAAGTGGTGGAGCAGGTAATGATATATTTACGCTTAATTCTAAAGCTGAATATTCAGGTGCTCTAGGTACTGATATTATTGATGGTGGTGCTGGTACTGATACTGTGACATTTACGGGTGCACAAAATTTATCAGCTGCTGAATTAGCAACTATCAGTAATACTGAAAGTTGGACTATTCCAGACGGAAGTGACATAACACTTAGTGATGCAGTTCTTGCGGCTAACCCAGGACTAGCATTTAATTTCGCTGGTGGAGGTACAATTTCAACTGGTGAAGATACACTTGGTAAGTCATTAATGACAACTGCATTAAATGTAACGGCTACATCAGCCGGTGCTTTGAAAATTGTTGGTTCATCTTCTGATGACACATTTACATTTGATCATACACAATCAATTACTGCTGATGAAACAATCGATGGTAATGCTGGTACAGATACAATCAACATCCAAATTGATGATGAATGGAATAACCCAGCAAGTGCTGACTATGGAACTGGTGATACAACAACAGTAGTATTTGATGGAGATGTTACTAATGTCGAAAAATTAGTACTAATTGATAATTCTACTGATAACGCTGGTGGTGATCCAACTATTACAATTAATTCTGGATTTACTGCAGCTACTTTCGAAATTGATGGTTCTGCATTAGATAAAAATGTAACATCTGCAGATGGTGAAAGATTAGTTGTCGATAACAATGCTGGAGCTACACTAGTATCACTTACTGTTAAAGGTGGTGAGTTTAGTGATAATATCTCTGCTGGTGCAGGTGCTGATATCGTTCATGGTAACGGTGGTATAGATACACTTCTTGGTGAAGCCGGAAATGATACAATAGAAGGTGGTGCTGGTAATGATATTATTACTGGTGGTGCAGGTGTTGATAATCTCTCTGGTGGTGCTGGTAATGATACTTTCGTCGTTGCTGATAAAACACATTTCCAAGTTTCTGGTGGTGTTGAAACAGTTGATGGTGGTGCTGGTACTGGTGATGTATTAAGCTTTACAAATACTGAAGCTATTTCACTTACAGCTCCTGAGCTATCTAAGTTAGTAGGTATAGAATCTATTATTCTTGCTCATACTGCTGCAAGTACATTAACATTTGGTAATGAAACATTTACTAGTCTTGGACAAGCTTCATTAGCAATTACTACATCTTCAGGTAATGCAACCACAAGTATTGATGGTTCAGCTGTAACAAATGGTGCATTTGTTATGATTGATGATGGTACTAATGCTAATAATGATACAATGTTAGGTGGATCTGGTGATGATACATTTAGATTTACAGGTACAGATGGCCTTGATGATGGTGATTCAATTAACGGTTATGGCGGTACAGATACAATTGATGTACGCAACTCTGCTGCTACAAATGTAGTTATTGATTTTGCTGATATTAAAAATATTGAAAATATCACTGTTTCAAAATCTCCTGCTGCTGCTACTACAGTTGGTAACTTAGGAATTGAAATCAAGCCAGCTGCTGGCGCACTTAATGCGGGCGCAGTAACAGTTGATATGTCAGCTAAATCTGATGCTACTCAATCACACTTTAACTTTGGTGGTAACTCAGTTGACACAGTAGATATCAACTTCACTGTCATTGGTAGTGCACAATCAGATAGTATCACTGGCTCAATGGGTGAAGATACTATTACAGGTGGTGGAACTCTTGTTGGTGACTCACTAACTGGTGGATCTGGTAATGACCATATTACTGGTAACTCAGGCGCTGATACTATTGCTGGTGGTAATCATAACGATACACTTAATGGTATGGCTGGTAATGACGGTATTACTGGTGGTAATGGTAATGACATTATTGATGGTGGTGCTGGTACAGATACAATTAATGGTGAAGCGGGTGCTGATGTACTTACTGGCGGTGCTGGTAACGATATCTTTGTCTATGACGCAGTTGCTGACTCTTCTGGTAATGCTAAAGATACGATTACAGACTTTAAACAATCAACTCTTAATGCTGTTACTGGAGCGCAAGTTACTAATGGTGATTCACTTAGCTTAGTTATCTCAAGTGGTGCTGCTACTGATGGTTACACAACATCATTCGTATTATCTGATAAAGGTGATGTTGCTAATGCTGGTGAAGCAGTGAATGCGATGAATAACTCATCTGGTAGTTTTGTGTTTGCTCAAGATAACGATGTTCTTTACATCGATATTGATGGCGACTCAACTCTAAATTCTGATGACTATGCATTTACACTAACTGGCCTAGATAGCTTCCATGGTGCTGATATTGATGTAACAGTATCTGGTGATGATATTTCAGCTACTACTATTACAACACTTGACGGTAACGATATAATCGTAACTGGTGTAGGTAACGATATAATCAGTTCAGGTGGTGGTGTTGACAATATTACTGCTGGTAACGGTGTTAATACTATTACTGCAGGTGCAGGTGCTGATATTATTTTAGTTGGCACTGGTGGTTCTATCATTGATGGTGGTGCAGGTAATGATAGTATTACCGTTGGAGCAACAGGTGATCATGTTATAACACCTGGTACAGGTGATGACTCTATCATACTTACTGCAGTTGTCGCTAAAACTGGTAAAACTAAGATCGTTGATTTTGAAGATGCTGGTACAACTGTTGGTGATGTTATAACACTTGGTACTGGTGCTACTGATTTAGCAGGTACTACTCTTAACGCTACTACATTTAGAACAGTTGATGTTACTGAGGTCAGTGGTGCTGCTTATAATCTTGCTACAGCTGCTGGTGTAGCTACTAGTACTTTCCATATTGTTGAGCTAATAGGTGGTAATGAAACAACTGCTGTACTACAAACAGACTTCACAGCTGCTGCTGAGAATGGTGCTGAGCTACTAGCTTACTTAGGTGATGGTACTGATGCTACTGCTATTACAGTATCTGCTGATGATGACTTCTTTATTCTCGCATACGATAATGGAGATGCGTTTATCTACAGAGTACAATCTGGTAATGCTGAAACGCTAGTAGGCGAGATTGAGCCTATCGTATGGTTAGATAGTACTGGTGGTACAATTGTGAGTGGTTCATTAGATGTTACTGATTTCTTAATGGCCTAAATTACTCAAGAAATAAAATTAAAGGGAAGTCTAAGACTTCCCTTTTTTTTTGGAATTAATGTTTTATTTCTAATAATATAATTTAATGAGCTCTATTTCAAAAAAATATCCCTTTTGGTCTATTTATTATGAGGATGAAGGTTTCAGTATAACTGGTGATAGAATTATGGGCAGGCAAGCTGCTGGCTGGTCTTATTTAAATGCTCATATCAAGCATTATGATCATTTAAGTGTGTATTTAAAATATATTGAGCATAAAGATATGCTTATTTCTAGAATAAAACCTTTTTTAAATGAAAGTAAAAAAACATTAGATCTAAAATCTATTAGTTATACTTCACCCCATTTAAGTGAAGAATATGGAGGTATATTTTATCCTGGACCCGGCATTAGTGAATTTACTACTCATAGATCCTATTATGGCCATGATAAATATTCATTAATAGGTATTACACATACAACTGCTTCCGAGAGAGTAATGCAATCTATAGCTAAACTACCTTTTAGTAACATTATGCCCTGGGACTCAATAATTTGTACTTCAGAATGTGTTTATGACACTGTTAATAAAATTATCGACCATGAAATAGATAAAATTTCTTCTAAGATCTCAGTTAAGGATATTATCTTACCTAAACTTCCTATTATACCTCTTGGTGTAGATAAAAATGATTTTAATTATAATGAAGAAAATCGTAAGCAATCTCGTACTAACCTAGGAATTAAAGATAATGATATTGTTTTATCATATGTGGGAAGATTAAGTTTTCATGCTAAAGCTCATCACTTACCCATGTATTTAGCAATTGAAAATTGCGCACAACAATTAAAAAAAGATCAAAAAATCCACATTATTCAAACTGGTTGGTTTGCAAATGATTTCGTAAAGAATGCTTTTATTGAAGAGGGTAAGAAGGTTTGTCCATCAATAGAATTTCATTTTTTAGATGGAAAAGATCAGAATAATAAACATTTAACATTATCTTCTGCAGATATATTTATTTCCTTAAGTGATAATATACAAGAAACATTTGGGATAACTCCATTGGAAGGAATGGCTGCAGGTTTACCTGTTTTAGTAAGTGATTGGAATGGTTATAAATATACTGTCAGAGATGGAATTGATGGATATAGAGTTAAAACATACTCTCTAGGAAAAGGATACGGTACTGATATTGCGCACAAACATATGATGACTTCAATCGATTATGATAATTATATTGGCATGTCTGTGCAAAGAGTGGCTGTAGATGTAAAAGACTGCATTAACAAGTTGTCTGATTTAATAAGCAGCAAAGAAAAAAGATTAGAATTTGGTAAAAATGGTAAAAAACATATTAATGATAATTATGATTGGCCAATTATACTAAGACAGTATGAAGAATTATCTGAAGAGTTGAATCAAATACGTTTAAAAGAGAGTAAAAAATATAAAGAGTTTTGCGAACCCCGTTTACCAAGTGAAAATTTAGACCCTTTTTATATTTTTGCTTCTTATCCCTCAGAAATTATAAAAAGTGATTATACTTATTATAAAACTGAAATGATTAATAAATACTCAATAAAAGATGTTCTTGCCTTTAATAGTATTAATTACGCTAATCATTATTTACCTAGTGAGCTAGAATTAAAATCAGTTTATTATGCGTTTGATAAGAGTGGTAAAAAATTATCTGATGTTATGAAAGAAACAAAGTTTGATGAAGAAATTGTTCTTAAATGCTGTGTCTGGCTATTAAAATATGGGTATCTTACTTCTATAGGTGATTAATATGAAAAAAAAGCAAATACTGTTCATACACCAAAATTTTCCTGGTCAATTTAAATCTTTAGCTCCTCATTTAGCTGATTTAAAAAATTATGAAGTATTTAGCTTATCCTGGAAAAAGATGAACAAAAGCGATATAGCAAAAGATAATGATACTTTTACAAATATGGATAAGGTCAAACATCATCAGTATACTGTAACAAGAAGTTCGTCTGATAATATATTCAATTTAGCTCAGGAATTTGAGACTAAGATGATAAGAGCTGATGCTGTTGCAATAAAATGTAAGGAATTAAAAGAAAAAGGCTTAAATCCAGATTTAATTATTGGTCACCCTGGTTGGGGTGAAACAATATTCTTAGATGAAATTTGGCCGGACAGTAAAAAAATATCTTATTTTGAATTTTATTATAATACAAAAAATTCTGATATTGATTTTGACAGTGAAACCAGAGAAATTAATCAGCATTTTTTAAGCACTAAACTGATAGCAAGAAATGCTCCCTTAATGCTTCCATATTTAACTTCCAATAAAATAATAACACCTACTAAGTTTCAAAAATCAACAGCACCTGATTTTATCAAAAATAAAATTGATGTTGTGCATGATGGTATTGATACTGAATTAATCAAACCTGCTAGTGATAAAGCAAGTCTTAATTTTGAATACAGAGATAGCAGTGGAATAGAAAAGAAATTAGAACTCACAAAAGAAAATAAGATTATTACTTTTGTAAATAGGAATCTTGAGCCTTACAGAGGTTATCATTCTTTTATGAGATCATTACCTTATATTCAAAAAGAACACCCAGATTCTTTTATACTAATTATTGGAGGTGATAGTTATAGCTATGGTGCTGCACCATCATCACAAGGTAATAAAAATGCAATTAAAAGCTATAAACAACAATACTTTGATGAAATTAAAGAGGATTTAATAGATGTAGATAAGGTTATATATACTGGTAGGGTGAGTTATAATGCTTTTTTAAGCCTTTTAGATTTGTCATCAGTACATGTATATCTAACTTATCCTTTTGTTCTTTCATGGTCTATGCTTGAAGCTATGGCGCTCGAGAAGGTAATCGTAGGATCCAATACTAAACCAGTAAAAGAAATCATTGATAATAATAAAAACGGTATACTTGTTGATTTTTTTGACTATCAGAAAATTGCTGAGCAAGTTAACAATGTTCTGAGTGATCCAAGTAAATACAGTAAATTAAAAAAAAATGCGCGAAAAACAGTTGTAGAAAGGTATGATTTAAAAACGAAATCTCTTCCTATGCAAATGAAATTAATTGAAGAAGTTTTAAATGAGTAAGATAAATAAATTTGATGAAGTAAAATATATTCAAATTAATTCCTTCAAAGATAAAAGGGGTTATTTTTCAGAGATTTATAATAAAGAAAATCTTTTAAATCATGATATTGATGATAATTTTATTCAGGATAATGAGTCATTTACTTTAAAAAAATATACTCTAAGAGGATTACATTTTCAAACTCCTCCTTATTCTCAATCGAAACTAATTAGAGTTATTAGGGGTTCGATATTAGATATATATGTTGATATAAGAAAAAAATCCAAAAATTATTTGCAATATGGTTCTGTCGAGTTAAATCAAGAATCGGGCTGTCTTTATATCCCTTCAGGTTTTGCGCATGGATTTATAACCTTGGATCAGGAAACTTTAGTAACATATAAAGTCAATAGATATTATAATAAGAATGCTGAAATGGGTATAATATGGAATGATCCTGCTTTGGCAATTGACTGGCCGGTTAGTAATAATGAATTAACCCTATCAGAAAAAGATAGAAACTTGCCATTATGGAATGAAATTGAGGATCAGGTTAATTTTTAAGAGGTATCTGTGACAGAAAAAAATTATCTCATAGCTGGTGGATATGGCTTTATCGGATCATGTTTTGTTAGGAAATTATTAGAAGATAAAAATAATTCAATTTGTAATATAGATAAATTATCATATGCCTCTTCATTAGATTCAATCAATTATAGTAACAATGATAAATACATTTTTGAAAATATAGATATTTATGAGGCAAATGAAGTAAAAAGAATAATCCATGATTTTAAACCTAATTTTATTATTAACTTTGCAGCAGAAACACATGTAGATCGCTCTATTGATGACCCCGATCAATTTATAAAGTCAAATATAAATGGAACATTTAATTTACTTGAACAGGGTTATCAATTCTGGAAAGAGTTATCTTCAAGCGAGAAAACTTCTTTTAGATTTCTACAAATATCTACTGATGAGGTGTATGGATCTTTAAGTAAAAATGATAAGCAATTTAAGGAAGAAGATGCATATAACCCTAATAGTCCTTATTCAGCGTCTAAAGCTGCGTCAGATCACTTAGTTAGATCTTGGTTTAAAACTTATTCATTTCCCACAATAATAACCAACACATGCAATAATTATGGCCCATGGCAATTTCCTGAAAAATTAATCCCCCTAGTCATAAATAAATGCATAAACAATGAAAAAATACCTATTTATGGTGATGGCACACAAATAAGAGATTGGATTAGAGTAGAAGATCATATTAATGGTATTAATACTGTTTTAGAAAAAGGTAATATAGGTGAAAAATATAACATTGGGGCTGAGTGCGAATTAACAAATATTCAAGTAGTAACTGATATATGTAGAATTTTAGATGATGTTTATCCGCATGCAGATCATCCTTATGACGAATTGATAGAGTTTGTTACTGACAGACCTGGTCATGATTATCGATACGCTATAAATAATAATAAAATAAAATCTCTTGGCTGGGCTCCGTCTTATTCTTGGGAAGTAGGTATTAGGGAAACAGTTAATTGGTATTTATCAAATAGAGAATTCTTAAATTCAATAATGAAACAAAGTTATTCAGGTGAAAGACTTGGAAAAGTTTAATTCTAAAGTATTGGTCATTGGCGCCTATGGTCAAGTTGGTTCTGAAATCAGATCAATACAAGATAAATTAAATTTCAGTTTCGATTTTCCTACTTCTAAAGAATTAAATCTTCTTAAATTAGATTCTTTTGAAGATTATTTAGACCATGGCAAATATGATTTAGTAATAAATTTAGCAGCTTATACTGATGTTGAGTTATCAGAAAAAAATAGAGAAAAAGCTAATATAATCAATAATTTATCTTTAGATATTATAGCTAAAGAGACGTATAGAAAAAATATTGGTTTAATTCATGCATCTACAGATTATGTATTTGGCGATAGTGGTGGGCCTTATAATTCAAACGATAAAAAGAGTCCAATAAATTTCTATGGCCTTACTAAAAGCTTAGGTGAAGATTTGATTTTACAGGAACATAAAAGAAGTATGGTAATTCGATTTTCTTCAGTGTTTAGTGAATATGGAAATAATTTCGTAAAAAAAATTATAAATAGAATAATAAATAATAGCGAAGTAGAAGTTGTTACTGATCAAAAAATTTCGTTAACCTATGCTGGCGATTTTGCAAAAAATTTAGAAAACATTATTAAATTTTATTATGATGAAGCTTTTGATAGTTTTCAGGATAGAATATTTCATTTTTCATCAGACGATTATACTGACTGGTATACTGTAGCAAAAATTATTCATCAAGAAATGATTAATTTTGATAAAGAATTTACTAATGTTAATTTAATTCCTATTTCATCAAATGAATGGCATTCTATGGCAAAAAGAAGTAGTGATAGTAGGTTAATGATTGATAAGGAATTTATGAATTTAGGTAATATTATTTTATCTAATTGGAAAGATCGTATGAAATATGTTGTCAACAAAGTTATTCCTTCAATGATAAGAGATCATGGTAAAAATGGATAAAGATAATTATAAGGGTATTATTCTTGCTGGAGGGGCTGGTACGCGTCTTTATCCACTTACAAAAATTGTTTCAAAGCAATTACTCCCAATTTATGATAAACCAATGATTTATTATCCTTTAGAGCTTCTTATAAAGGCTGGAATTCAAGATATCCTAATTATAACAACTGAAGAAGATCTTGATAAATTCAAAAATTTACTTGGAGACGGAAAGAACTTTGGAATTAATTTAGATTATTTCACACAAAAAAAACCTGAGGGTATAGCCCAAGCATTTATTATTGCAGAAAAATGGATTAATTCTTCCTCGGTCGTCCTATTATTGGGTGATAATTTATTTTTTGGAAATAAATTAGAAATGACAATTAAGAGTGCTATAGAAAAAAATAGTGGGGCCACAATCTTTTGTAAAGAAGTTGAAAACCCTGAAAGGTTTGGTGTTGTTGAGATAAATGATGAACTGAAAGTTTTAAGTATTGAAGAAAAACCAATTAAACCTATTTCTAATTATGTTGTTACGGGTTTATATATTTATGATAATTTAGTATGTGAATATGCAAAATCATTAAATAAATCTGATAGAGGTGAATTTGAGATTACAGATTTAAATAATATTTATTTAAATAAGAAAAGATTAGAATCAATAATTTTAGATAATAGTTTTTCTTGGCTTGACACAGGAACTTTTGACTCTCTACTTGAAGCATCTATATTTGTTAAGGAAAATAAAGAGTTTTTCTAATTATTCTTGTAGTGCTCTTTGTGATAATTTAGTTATTGGATTTAAAACATAGCTAAGAACCGTTCTTTCTTCACCAATAATCGAAACATCGGCAATCATACCTGACTGAAGAATTATTTTCTTGTCTGATTTTTGAATAAAATCCTTATCTAATTCAATAACCGCAGGATAGAATGTTGCTCCATCTTCATTTGAAGAAGTATTTGCAGCCACCTTTGTAACAAAACCTTCATATTGACCATATATAGCCATATCATAAGAGGTGAATGCCATTTTTGCTCTTTGTCCTTTTCTAACATATGCAATATCTTTGGGATTTATAAGTGCTTCTATTTTTAATACATCATCTTCGGGAACAATTTCTGATAATAATGCACCAGATTGAACGATTTGTTCTTTATTAGTAATATTGATTTTACTTACATATCCAGTTACAGGTGATTTAACTTGAGAAAACTCCAAGGCAATTTGAGCTTGATTAAATCTCGATTCTGCATCAACAAGTAAAAGTTCTTCATCTAATAATCTGAATTCTGAGTCAGATGCATTCATTACTAGGTTTTTTAATATTTCAACTCTTCTCGATCTTGTTTCAAATTCTTTTTTTGCAAGTTCAAAAGCTCTTTTTCTATTTGTTTCGTCGATTAAAAATAGAATATCTCCAGCTTTAACTTTATCATCTAGTTTAACCATAATTTCTTCTACAGGCCCATTTAATCCCGATTGTATTAAGTGAACTTTAGAGTCAGGAACAACAGTTCCAGTAGCTTTAACCACCTGATTTACTTCTGCTAAAGATGCCCAGATTAGAAAAATTATTGTAAATGATCCTATAAACCAGAAAAGTATGAAAGACTTTTTGTTTGAAGCCCAATACTCAGGCACTAAATAAGGTATTATCTTTCTTATTTTTTCTTTATCGATATTAAAGAAATTTCGACTTAATAATGAAGATAAAAATTTTTTAATTGAGTCTATCATCTATGTATTATCCTCAGCATTAGCATTAGGATTATTATGTTTTAATATATCTTCTCTAGGACCGAATTGCACTAGTTGCCCATTAATTATTACGCCAATTTTATCAACTCGGATCAAATGATTTGTCCTATGGGTAGATATTATTATAGTTGGGTTATAAGGTAGAGAAAAAATATTGTTCATTATCTTTTCTTCAGTAGAGCCATCCATAGAACTTGTAGGCTCATCCAGAACAAGGATTTTTGGTTTTCTTACAAGACACCTTGCAAGCGAAATAGCCTGTCTTTGACCTCCAGATAAATTTGATCCACCTTCCGTTAATACATAATTATAACCACCCGGTAAAGATGTGATAAAGTCATGTGCGCAAGATAATTTTGCCGCTTCAACAATATCATCTTCATCTATATCCTGTAATCCGGTACCGATATTTTCAAAAATACTTCCTGTAAATAATTGAACTTTTTGAGGACAATAACCTATATATTCCCTCATTTTGCTTGAAGGAATATTTAACAAATCATAGCCTGATAAATTAATTGAGCCTTTGGTAGGAACATGAAATCCAATAATGTTTCTTAATAAAGATGTTTTGCCACTACCAATATTACCAACAATACCAACTTTTTCTCCATCTTGAACGGCCATATTAATATTTTTAAGAATAGAAACTTGATTAATTTCAAAATCAAGCTCCTTGATTAAAATTTCACCATTATCAAGATTAACTGCTTTAAAATTATCAGTTTTCTCATCTCGTGATTCCGTTTTCATTAATTCATCAATTTTTTTAAACGCAGTTAAAGCATGATTGAATTTTGTTAATAGTTGACCTGCCTGAACAAGTGGGGATAAAACCCTTCCTGATAATATAACGCAAGCAATTAATGCCCCTGAGGTAATTTCTAGGTTACCTACAAGAATAACACCATAACAGACAATACCAGCTTGCGATATTTGCAAACCTGTTTGAGAAAAAGTAACAGCAAAATTTGATATACCTCTTGCACTAGTTGCATCTTTACTTTGATTTTCTACGCTATCATTCCATTTATTACTTAAGAATTTTCCGCCTGCAACTGTTCTTACTGTTTCAACATTATTTAAAAGTTCATGCAAAACAATCATTTTATTTTGCTGATTTTTTAAATTTTTATCACTGAAGCTTTTTATAAAAGGTTGTATTAATGCAGAAACCCCAAGAATAAGAGGAACGATTAAAATCGGTACAATAGCTAGAGGCCCGGCAATCATATAAATAACAAAAAGGAAAAGAAACATAAAAGGCAAATCTATAAAAGCCACCATACTTGCTGATGTAAAGAAATCCCTAACTCCTTCAAATTCTCTAACTGTATGAGCAACTCCTCTAGTTTTACCTAGAAATTCACTATCATGACTTGTTATTTTTTTAAATAAGGATGAATTGATATTAGTTTCTAAGTTATTTCCAGCGATATCTACAAAATATCCTCTTAATAATTTTATTATAAAATCAAAAATTATAACTACGGCCATACCTATGGTTAATGCGATTAAAGTATCAATGGCCGAATTAGGCATTACTCTGTCATATACAGTCATAATGTAAAAAGCACTTCCCAGACCAAACAAATTAATAAATATTGAAGCAAGGGTTATTTGAACATAAGTACCTTTATTATTAAGTATTGAACCCCAAAACCAATGTTCTTTGTATGGAATAATTTTTTTTTCTTCATTCATAACTGAACCCTTAGATAATTAAGTAAATTTTGGTTTTGATGTAAATATGAAAAATAGCCTTGTAAAAGATTGATTTCAACGCTTAATGATTGATCAAGAAGACTCATTTCTTCAATTACGCTAGTAACATAGCTTTCAGGTGAAAATGTAGTTGAATCAAGTCTATTTTTTATTATTCTTCTCTGATTTTTAGTATCTTTAAATGAATTGAAGATTTCATTTCTTGTATTTTCTGAGCTTTGTACAATGTTTACAATTTCATTTTCAGCAACATCGTCATCTTTTTTTACAATTTCAATATTTGTCTCTGTAGCTTTTTCTCGTGCCCTTGCAGCCGAAATCTTCGCGCTTGCTCTACCAAAAGTAAATAAAGGCATGGAAAAGAAAATTCCCCCTCTGATATCAGAGTCATTATCTTCATCTTTAATATCATAAACAGTATAACGAGTGTTTATACCAAATTTAGGAAGGAATTCTCCTCTAGCAATTTTTGTATCCTCTTTTGCAGATTCTAAATCTATTTTTGCACCTTTAACATCATATGATTCTTTTTGCTTATTCATTTCAATATGAGGAACAAATATATTTGGAAACGAATTATTATTAAAATCCTCTTCAAAAAAATATTCAAATATTCCAATGTCCCTCTGTCTTGCTGTTTTAATGCTCTGTACACGAGACTTTAAGGTATTATATTTTATAGAAAATAAAGCAAGTTCAATAGGGTCAGAAATGCCAAGATTTACTCTTTCTCTAACTTTATTTAAATAAGGTTCAATTTCTGTTACGAGTTTTTCACCATATACATAAAGGGTATTAGATTTTACTGCATTCAAATAAATTTGGTTAGCATCTAATATAAGACTTGATAAAGCATTTGCTCTTTCTGTTCCTGATAGGTTTTTATTGTTTAACGCCTTCCTAACCTGAGCATTTATTGTTCCACCTGAGTAAATCGGCATAGATAATTCGGCGGCAGCATCAAAACTATCATCTTGTCTTTTTCTAAGAGAATTTACTTCTTTCACACTTCTTTCAAGAACTTGATCATTTATAATTCGTACAGATAATTCAGGCCATCTTTGCCTTTTATAATATTTAAATTCTTGATCTTTTTCTGCATACTTTGATTGAGCATACAAAAACTCAGGTTGAGTAATAATGCTTTTTCTTAGAAAATCGAAATATGTTTCAGAGTCAATAACATCATTTTCTAACTCAATACCAGAGAATGTAAGTGAATCATTAATTGCACCACTCTCATTTGCATAAGCCGTATTAAAACTGAGTAATAAAGAAATTAAACAGAATATATGTAAATTTTTACACATCGAATTAAATATATTAATATTTACTTCTTTTTCTTATCTGAGCTATTTTTCTTCTTATCAGCAGATTTCTTATCTTTCTCAGCCTCATTATTCAATTCATTTAGCTTATCAGAAATCCCTTGAGCAGCTTGTGCTAATTGTTCGATTACTCCCCCAACAACATTTCCTGGAATTTCTAACTGCCCAGTTTTTGCTAACTGACCATCACTTTTAACTTCAACAGTTTCAATTCTTAAAATGCCATTAAGAAAAGTTACATTTCCTAAACCTTCCACCAACATAATTATCTCCTTCACTTGTTATGATATTTACTTAATTGGGTATTGAATTAAAAAATTCAAGTACAGTGTAATTTGATTCGTGAAAAATGGCTGAAAATAAGGTAAATTTTATATTCTTCTTATAAAAATTATTCACTATATTTTAAGAATTAATTTTTTATGACGAAACTAAAATTACCTCTCATAACAAATTTTTCTTCTTTATTTATTTTATTTTGTTTATAGGAGTGCATCCAGTCAGATGGGAAAATTAATGTTAAGCCTTTTTTTGGTTTTATAGCTGTATCAAAATATTTGAATAATAACTCACCTTCATCACTGTCAACATTATTTAAAAAAGTAAACCAAGATAATGTTTTATGCGATGTAATTAAATTGTTTCTATCATAAAAAAAGTCATTTTGATGCCCTGAAATAGGAAATTTTTCTACTTTAAAAGCTCCAATTTGTATTTGTTTCCATACATCCGCCAATAAATCCCATTCAAGTTTGTAGTCTTCAAAGCATTCCTTGAGAATATTAAAATAAGAAATAAAAAACTCTAATTTTTTTTCTTTGATTATTTTCGCATTTAAAGTTAGTTCCATTGAATCTTTTTTATCTTTTTCTATTTTATTTGATAACATTTTCCCTGATTCAAGATCTTCAAAAGAATGATTAAAGAAATTAATTATTTCTTCAATACATTTATCTTCAATAATCCATGATCCAATAAAGTGATTTTTTTTGCTAATTTTAATTTTTTCTTTTTTCATTCTGACTCTTATTCATTTTGTTCTTAATATAATGCTTTTTGAATCTTCTTTCATAATAATTATACCATCATTTTGGTTTTCTAATTTGATTGCATCTATTTTTAAGCCAAGTATAGAATTAATAAATATTAAATTACCTAAAACTTTTTGGTTATCTGGATTATATTTATAGAAAATCTCATAAAAACTTTTAGATTTCTTTAATTCATCTATATTTGTACTTTTTAGTGAAACTAAAAAATAAGATTCCGCAAGATTGAGAATAGTCTTTTCGTTTGATTTTTCTGAGTCCAATTCATAAGATTTATTATAAAATTTAATCGCTTCAGATAAGCTCTTCATTTGAAAATATATATCACCAAGAGAATTAAAGCCTTCCTTAAAGTTTTTATTTAGCTCAATTGATGTTTTGAAAAATTGAATGGCTTCATCATTTTTCTTGAATTTTTTGTATAAGGTCCCAAGATTATAATGAACCGAATAATTGTCTGGATCAATTTCTAAAGCTAAATTTGAGTATTGCAGTGCATCATCATGCTTACCTAATATTAAATAACTATTTGATATGGCTTGTTTAATAATAATATCTGAAGGATATTCTTTTTCTAATTCTAAAAGTTTCTCAAGTGCTTCTTCACCTTTAACTTCTTGAAAGATATTTTTAACTAAAGTTAAAATATTCTTCTTATTTTTATTTTTTTTACTCATTATTTTTATGGTGGGCGTGGCTGGGATTGAACCAGCGACCCCTACGATGTCACCGTAGTGCTCTCCCGCTGAGCTACACGCCCATTGTAAGTTATAAAGCTCTAATAATTAATATATTTAATAACAAATTCTGTTATCATATTCCAGAATTAAGCTAAGAATTTTTAATACAAAGAGAAAAGCAGTATGGATGTTCCTTTAATCTTAACTTCACCTCATTCAGGTAATTATTATCCTGAATTTTATAAAGATAATCTATTAACGCCATTAAAGTTTTGTTATTCGATAGAGGATATGTATGTTAATGAATTTATCGAAGATTTTGCTCAAAATATAGATGTTTTTTTAAGTAAATATTCTAGAGCCGTAATTGATTTAAATAGGAATATTTATGAGTTAGATAGAGATCTTATATGTGAAGATGTTAAATTTGATACAATTGAGACCTTAAGAGTTAAATCTGGAATCGGTTTAATACCTACACAGACATTAGAAGGTAAAATAATATTTAAAAATAAGTTCAATTACGAACAATTTAAATTTTTAAAAGAAGATATTTATGATAAATGGCATAATTTACTTAAGGAATCGATTAATAATAAGCTTTCAACTTTTGAGAGAGTTTTTATTATTGATTTCCATTCAATGCCCTCTGAAAACAGTAATTCTTGTTTATCTGATTTTATTCTAGGTAATATTAATGGTTTATCATGTAGAAAAAATGAAATTGACTTCCTATCAAATGAAATAAAAAAATTCGGATATACTGTTGATTTAAATAATCCTTATTCGGGTGGTTACATTACAAAGAATTATTACGATAAAAGAAGAAATGTAGAAACCCTTCAGATTGAAATCAATAAAAAGTTATATATGAATGAAATTGATTTCACTAAAAGTTCTAATTTTCAGTTAGTAAAAAGAAATATAAAAGAAATTATCAAAAACTTTGTACAGCATATAAAAAATGATATGGAAATTAATATCGCAGCAGAATAATTAATTTGAACATAAATGAAAATTATGTGAGTTATTATTATTTGGTTAAAATATGAAAAAAGAACAAGATCTTCAAACCTTATTTGCTCAAGGCAACTATGAAAAACTAAAAGTTGAAGCAGATAGACTTTTAAAAATTAATGCCAGTAATTATGATGCTATGAATGCACTTGCTGTAGCGTATAAAAATTTAGGAAATACAAATAAGGCTAGAGAAATATTTGAGAAATTAATTAATTTAGATTTAAAAAAAGATTTCGTTTATTCAAACGCAGGAAATTTTTTTCTTAATATTGGTAATGTAGACCAGGCTCTTAAGTGTCATCATCATGCAGTTAAGTTAAATCCAAAGAATGTTAATTCCTTAGACTCAATTGGTTTAGCTCTATCAAATATGGGTAAAGATCTTGAGGCAATAGAATTTTATAAAAAATCATTAAAAATTAACAATAGTAATGAATATTCGCATCATAATATTGGAAATTCATATAGGAATTTAGAGAAATATAAAGAAGCATCAACCCATTACGAACTATCAACAAGAAATCTATCAAAATGCCAACAATTAGAATGTATTTATCATTTAAATGACATCGAAGGTTTTTATACAAAGCTAGATATACAGTCTAAAAACTATCACCCGCATCCTTTAGCGGCGACATTAAGTGCACATGCATCAATAAGATTTGAAAAAGAGGATAATTATTCCTTTTGTAATAATCCTTTTGATTTTATTTACTCTTCCAACTTATTTGAATTAGAAGATTTTGATGAAACATTAATAAAGAATGTTTTTGAAGTGTTTAATAAATCAAAGATTAATAAAAAAAAACAATCTCTATTAAAAAATGGCTATCAGTCTTCAGGTAATATTTTTTTAATAAACGAAGAACCTATAAAAAAAATTGAGAAAATAATAACTAATCAAATTGAAATTTATAAAAGAAAGCTCTCACATTTCAACTCTACTTTAATATCTAAATGGCCAAAAGATTATAATCTATACGGTTGGCTGATAGTCATGAATAAAGGAGGGCGCTTAACTGGCCATATGCATAAGGAGGGATGGTTAAGTGGTGCTATATATCTTGAAATGCCAGATAAAACTGAGACAAATGACGGAGATATTGCTTTTAGTTTACATGGCTCCAATTATCCGAGTGATGGCAAGTCCTTTAGGGAAGAAATTTTAGAAATAAATAAGGGTGACATTGTTCTTTTTCCATCCTCATTGTTTCATGCCACTATACCTTTTAGTTCTGAACAAAAAAGAATAACTTTTGCTTTTGATATTATTCCAAATGATATTGATTAGAGATCATTTTTTATAAAATTATCAATTTCATTCCACATTAGATTTCTATATTTATCTTTTTCCATAAATATTTCATGCTCAGTTTTATAAAACTCTTTGACTCTAGAATTAGGAAGTCTATCGTTCATAATACTAATATGTTTTGATGATACAACACGATCATTAATGTTATTAATAAATAGAATTTTAGTTTTAATATTTTCAGCCCAACCTTTTTTTCTAATTTCAAATAGTTTATTTTTTACAGCCCTAAACCATCCTTTAGTTATACCCCATAATCTTATATTAGGTAGCTTCCTTACTAATGCCTGAGTTCTTTTGTATCGAAATTTGTCGGAGGTTAAATCATTATTATTAAATGGGGTTTCTCTTCCCATATTGGGCCTAGAACCAATTAAATAATTTTTATCGGAATTAAATTTATTTATTAGTGTTATTACTGGAAGAAGAAATTTTTCATTGTTGAAACCTAACATAGGGGCAGAAAGTATGACCTTTTCAAATATTTGTGTGTTTTTTTTGAGAAAAGATAAAATTATACATCCACCCATTGAATGTCCTATGCCAATTAAAGGTTTTTCGAAATTTTTATCAATAAATTCTTTTATTATAAATTTAAGATCAGCTTCATGAATGTTAAAATCTTCTACATATTGTTTATGTTCATTATTAATCATCTTATCTGATAAACCTTGACCTCTCCAATCAAAACTAACAACATTGAAACCTCTATTAAGAAACTCTTGTATAGTTTCGAAATACTTTTCAATAAATTCATTATGACCTTGTTGTAAAAGAATTGTTCCATTGTTATTTTTTTTAAAATTATTGTTCTTCCAATACATTAATCTTAATCTTTTATTATCAGGCATTCTTATATAAATTGAATTTACATCTTTTGGAGCTTTATAGTCACTTAATTCAAGATATTTTGCTATTGGATAATCAATCATTATATTACCTTTGAATATTTTAAATTCTTTACTATCATAGCAAAAAAAATACGAGAAAAGAATGTCTTGGGAAAAAGATATAAAAGAGATTAAAAAAAGAGAAAAACTCTCCTTAAAACAAGGAGGAGAAGAGGCCATTAATAAACAACATGCTAAAGGTAGAAAAACACTTAGAGAAAGAATAGATTTTATACTAGATAAAGATTCATTTGATGAAATTGGTAAAATATCGGGTTCTGCAAATTTAAATGATAGTGGCGAATTAGAAGAATTTACTCCAGCTAACTTTTTGCTTGGTTTTGGCAAAATAAATAAAAGAGACATAATAATAGGCGGAGAAGATTTTACTCTAAAAGGTGGATCACCTAATCCAGCAGGTTTAAGAAAAAGTATTTATACAGAAGAGTTAGCTCTTAAATATAAATTACCACTAATAAGACTACATGAAGGAGGAGGGGGATCTGTTACAGGTTCAGGGGGATCAGCAAAAAAACCAACAATACCTAATAGTGAGCCAGTTTTTTCTAAAAATAGATTTCAATCCTTAGCAAGATGTCTAGGAGTTGTACCTGTTGCAGCAGCAGCATTAGGACCTGTTGCAGGGTTACCAGCAGCTAGATTAGTTGCTTCTCATTTCTCAGTTATGACAGAAAATTCTCAAGTAATAATTGCAGGACCTGCAGTTGTAAAAAGGGCTTTGGGTATTGAAATAACTAAAGAGGAACTGGGCGGACCTGAAGTTCATCTGAAATCAGGAGTTGTTGATAATTTTGCTGAAGATGAAGAAGATGCACTTCACCAAATTCAAAGATTTCTCTCTTATTTGCCTGATAATTATATGAACTTAGCGACTCCAATACAATCTAACGATAAAGTTAATAGGATAGAGAAGGACTTAGCATCAATAATCCCTGTTAATAGAAGAAAAGCATATAACATGAGAAAACTTTTGAATCTTGTTGTTGATAAAGATAGTTTCTTTGAAATGAGTAAATTTTATGGGCCAAGTTTAATTACTGGTTTAGCCCGATTAAATGGACACTCTGTAGGTATATTAGCAAATGATTGTATGTATTATGCTGGAGCTATGACATCAGATGCATCTTTGAAAATAAGAAGATTTATAGATTTTGTTAATACATTTAATATACCAGTTCTTAGCTTTATAGATGAGCCAGGATTTATGATAGGACCTGATTCTGAACAATCAGGTACTATTAGACATGGAACAGCAGCAATATCGTCTTTAATGCAATCGATTGTACCTTGGGCAAGTATCATAGTCAGAAAAGTCTATGGTGTTGCAGGTGCTGCACATTTTGCACCTGACAGTTACACTTTATCTTGGCCAAGTGCAGAAAGCGGTGCTCTTCCTGTTGAGGGAGGTGTTGCGATAGCTTTCAAGAAAGAAATTGAAAATTCTGAGAATCCTGAGGAAAAGAGAAAAGAATTGGAAGATTTATTATCTAAAAGATCATCACCTTTTCCTAGAGCAGAGAATTTTTCTGTTCATGAATTAATTGACCCTATAGAAACAAGACCTAAATTAATTTCATGGATTGAATTAGCTATAAAATCTCAAACACCTCATTTAGAGCCATATAAAACAACAATGCTTCCCTAATTAGACCCTACCAAAGTCATCCTCTATTCGCTCAATATCATCCTCAGATATTTTTTCTCCAACTTGTATTTCAACTACTGTTAAAAGATTATTTCCAATATTTTCAAGTCTATGTAAATCGCCTTGAGGAATAAAGATATTGTCATTTTTTTCTAATTTAAATTTTGAATCTTCTAAATACACCATCCCTAAACCATCAATAACTTGCCAATATTCAGATCTATTTTTATGTCTTTGTAAGGATTGTTTTTTTCCAGGCTTAATATTCATTTCTTTGATTTGGTAACCTTGGCCTTTAGCAATAATATGAAAATTTCCCCATGGTCTTTGTTCTGTTTCAGATAAATGATTTTTAGTTAAATTAGAGCTACTCTCTAATTTATGAATTCCTCCAATTCCAAACTTTAAATCAATTCCTAAAGTTTTACATGTTTTTGCTTCACGAATCTTATCTTCTTGGCTTCTATCTCCACCATTACAATAACAAATAGTTTTATCACTATGTGATTTATGAAAATCTATTATTGCATTGTTACTACTTTCATCATCATCATTTTTTTGAATTATTACTTCTGATACACTCCCGAATTCTTCTAATATTTGTGCTCTTTGTGCTTCAACCATAAAAGGTTTGCCCTTTTTTCGAATTAGCCATTTATCACTATTAAGAAGAACTATTACATTATCTGAAATTCTTTTTGCATCTTTTATCATTGCTAAATGACCAATATGCACCGGATCAAAGCCACCACTTATTAATGCAAAATCATATTTTTTTGACATAAAAAAATTTCCTGTTCTTGTTTAATAAAAAGTTATATTAAACTAAAATAATAATCCAATGTATTATTGACATAATTGTCACTAAGTTTTAGCTTCCGAGCAAAAGGTTAGTCATGAAAGTTAAAAATTCATTAAAGTCCCTTAGAGGAAGGCATAGAGATAATCGACTTATAAGAAGAAAAGGTCGTTACTATGTGATAAATAAAACAAACAGAAGATTTAAAGCTAGGCAAGGTTAACTAATCTATTTTTATAACTCTAATTAAATTTGTTGTACCAAGCTTTTTTAAAGGTAAGCCAGCAGTAATTACCATTTTTTCACCTTTTTTTATAATTTTTTCTCTTTTTGAATATGCTTTGGTCATTTTAATCATTTCTTCAAGATTATTTGCGTCTTTTTGAACAATACATTTTACTCCCCAAACCAAAGTTAACTTTCGAGCTGTTTCTATTATTGGTGTAACAGTTAATATCATTTGTTTTGGTCTCACTCTAGAAACTTTAATGCCTGTTGATCCAGATTCTGTATAGCAAACAATTACAGGAGAATTTAACTCGGTTGCTAAAGTTCTTGAGGCCGTTGCAATAGCATCAGGTGTGCTATCCGGAGTTTCTTCAAGTTGTGCTAATAGAATTGAAGAGTAATTTGGATTTTTTTCGACACTATGAGCGATTTTATTCATCATTTTTACAGCTAACTCAGGGTTGTCACCTATCGCAGATTCAGCAGATAACATAACTGCATCCGATCCTTCAAAAACTGCAGTGGCAACATCAGAAACCTCAGCGCGTGTTGGGGTTTTAGAAGTTATCATAGACTCAAGCATTTGTGTTGATACAACAACTGGCTTCCCCTGTATCCTTGCCTCTCTAATAATTCTTTTTTGCCAACTAGGAACATCTTGGATTGGTAACTCAACTCCAAGGTCTCCTCTAGCTATCATAAGACCATCAGCTAATTCAGTAATTTTATTGATATGATTTAACGCAGTGGGTTTTTCAATCTTTGCCATTATAGAAACATTTTTTTTACAAATCTTTCTTAAGTCCTTAATATCTTCTGGTGATTGTATAAATGAAAGAGCAATCCAATCAACACCAAGCTCTATACCTTTTTTGACATTTTTTTTATCTG
>QCOV01000006.1 GCA_003212795.1 OCS116 cluster bacterium AG-435-F03
AAGCTAAAGATTTAGGTATCGAAATAACTGAGGATGCATCAAAAGAAATTATTTATGGAATGCCCTATAAAGAATGGAAAGAAAAATTCCAAAAATAATTTATTATTAATCTTTTATCAAAATAAAAAAAATACTAGAAATCATAGATTTAATAGCGTAACACAGTGTTTTAAAATTTAGAAGTAATCATGATAATATCTGCATTGAAAGAAAGAAAGCAAAACGAAAAAAGGGTCGCTATAGTACCAGATGTAGCTAAAAAGCTTGTTAATGATGGCCATCAAGTTCTTATTGAGGCGGGAGCTGGAGAGCAAAGCTTTTTTTCAGATCAATCTTATAAAGATTCTGGAGCTGAGATATTAAACTTGGATGATATAGTCACTAAAACAGATATATTATTGGTAGTTGATCTTCCGTCAGATGAAATTTTATCCAAAGTAAAAGATAACTCAAATATAATTGGTCTTTTAAACCCCTATGATAATAAAGATAGTTTTGTAAGTTTTAAAAACAAATCTATTTCTGCTTTTTCAATGGAATTAATTCCTAGAATTACAAGAGCGCAATCAATGGATGTTTTATCCTCACAAGCCAATTTATCTGGATATAGGGCTGTAATTAATGCTGCATCACTTTATTCAAAATCTATGGCAATGATGATGACTGCGGCAGGAACTGTTGCTCCTGCAAAAGTATTTGTTATGGGAGTTGGTGTTGCTGGTCTACAAGCTATAGCCACTGCAAAAAGACTTGGTGCAGTGGTTTCTGCAACAGATGTAAGGCGTGCAGCTGCTGAACAATGTGAAAGTCTCGGAGCATCATTTATTATGGTTGATGATGAGGATGATGCAGAAGATGATTCTGGTTATGCAAAAGAAATGTCTGATGAATATAAAGAAAAGCAGAGACAATTAATTTCTGAACATGTTAAGCAACAAGACATTATTATTTGCTCTGCATTAATACCGGGTAAACAAGCACCAACTTTACTAGATGATGATGCAGTTAAAAGTATGAAACCTGGATCGATTATAATCGATATGGCAATTGAACGCGGTGGAAATTGTACTTTATCAAAATCTGGAGAAATAGTTGATATTGATGGTGTTTCCATTGTTGGAGATATATCGTTAATTAATGGGATATCACCTGACGCATCAAATTTATTTTCTAAAAATTTACATGCCTTTCTCGACATTTTAATTGATAAAGAAAGTAAAAATATTGTTTTTGATGATGAAATAGCGAAAGAGGCTGCGATAACGATTAATGGTGAGTTATCAGAGAAATTTAAAAATTAGGATAAATTATGGATATTAGCCCAATAGTTTTTTATGGAAGTATTTTTGTTTTGGCAATTTTTGTTGGTTATTATGTTGTGTGGTCGGTGACACCGGCTTTACATACACCTCTTATGTCGGTAACAAATGCAATTTCAGCCGTAATCATTGTAGGAGCAATAATTGCAATAGGAACAGAATCTTCTGGATCATTAAGTATGGTTTCGAAATTAGTTTCTTTCTTTGCATTAATCTTTGCTTCGATAAATATTTTTGGTGGATTCTTGGTAACTCAGAGAATGTTAGCTATGTATAAGAAAAAAGGCAAAAAAGATGACTAATGATCTTACAACAATCTTATACCTTTTATCAGGTGTTTTATTTATCTTAGCAATTAGAGGGCTTTCCTCACCAGATACCGCAAGGACAGGAAATTATCTTGGTATATCAGGTATGGCAATTGCGTTTATTGTTACAATTGTAAACCTAGATCAAAATAATCTTATAAATTGGTTACTAATTATATCTGGGATTTCTATTGGAGGTTTAATAGGAACATATTTATCAAAAAGAGTTGCAATGACAGATATGCCTCAAATGGTTGCTGCTCTTAATTCAATGGGAGGTATGTCAGCAGTTCTTGTCGCTTGGGCTGCCTTTTTATCTCCTGGTTCATTTGGTTTGCTTATAAATGGCTTTATTAATACATCAAGCATTATTCAAATGCTTTTAGGTATTTTAGTTGGTGCTATAACTTTTTCTGGATCTGTAATTGCTTTCTTGAAACTTCAGGGTTTAATGACTGGTTCTCCCATAATTCTCCCTTTTCGACATATTATAAATATTTTAATTTTTATAACTATTCTAGGGCTATCGACCTCTATGATTTTAGATGAAACGGGTTCACATACCTTTCTATTCTTACTGGTAACAATTTTATCTTTATTACTAGGACTATTGCTTATAATTCCTATAGGTGGAGCGGATATGCCAGTAGTAATTTCTATGCTCAATTCTTATTCTGGATTTGCAGCAGCAATTATTGGCTTTACCCTCGGTAATATGGCTTTGGTTATTACTGGAGCTTTAGTTGGGTCATCTGGAGCGATTTTATCATACATCATGTGTGCAGCCATGAATCGATCATTTTTCTCAGTAATAATGGGTGGTTTTGGAGATGAAGCAACTTCAACACAATCAAATGAAAATAAACCTGTAAAAATTGGCTCCTCTGATGATGCAGCTTTCATTCTTAAAAATGCTAGTTCAGTTATTATAATTCCTGGGTATGGTATGGCTGTTGCGAGAGCTCAAAATGCACTTAAAGAGATGTCCGATAAACTTAAGGCTATGGGTATAAAGGTATCATTTGCAATTCATCCTGTGGCTGGAAGAATGCCCGGTCATATGAATGTTTTACTTGCTGAAGCAGATGTACCATATGAAGAAATATTCGAATTAAGCGAAATAAATTCTAGCTTTCCACAAGCTGATGTAGCTTTTGTTATTGGAGCAAATGATGTAACTAATCCAGCAGCAAAAAATGACACTCAAAGCCCAATTTATGGCATGCCAATTTTAGAAGTAGAAAACGCTAAAACAGTTCTTTTTGTGAAAAGAAGTCTGGGAATAGGTTATGCAGGAATAGATAATGAACTATTCTATCGCGATAACACAATGATGCTTTTAGCAGATGCTAAGAAAATGGTTGAAGATATATCTATCAGTTTATAGTTGATTAAAAATCTCTGAAAGAAGGCTGCTTTTTCATTGGAATAAGACCTTCTCTCATAGCTCTCTTTCTAGATAGTTTGCGAGCTCTTCTTATTGCCTCTGATTTTTCTCTAGCTTTTTTCTCTGAAGGTTTTTCATAGCTGTTTCTTAGTTTCACTTCACGGAACACACCTTCACGTTGCATTTTCTTTTTAAGAACGCGAATTGCTTGCTCTACATTATTGTCTCTAACTGAAACTTCCATATTAGCTTAACCTTTTTAAGATTGGCTATGTGATATCAAATGTTTTTGAAAATGTCCAGTTTAGTTAATTTTTTTATGAATCTGGTATTTATAAGATATTCTTATCTTTTATATAAGTTAAATGTCCCATTTTTCTGCCATTTTTAATTTCGTTTTTATGATAAAGGTGAATATTCACACCACTATCAGATTTTTTATTTATCCAGTCATTTATTTCGTTACCAATCAAGTTAACCATATGACATTCATTTAATAATTTAGGTTGAGTTATTTTTATCCCAGATACTGCCTGCATATGGACTTTAAATTGACTTGATGAACATCCTTCAATAGTCCAATGACCGGAATTGTGAACTCTTGGAGCTATTTCATTAACAAGAATATTTTCTTTTGTTTTAAAAAACTCAACGGTTAGTACACCTACATGATCTAAATCAGAAATGATTTTTTTGGTAATTTCTCTTGCATGTTCTTCAAGATTATTTGGAAGATCTAAAGGAGCATATGAGTGTTTAAGGATATGATTTTCGTGAATATTTCTAGTTA
>QCOV01000007.1 GCA_003212795.1 OCS116 cluster bacterium AG-435-F03
AATGGCACCCCTCGGACATCAATATTATTATATTGGTTTTAACTGAAATTCAATATTAATCCTCAAAAGGATCTTTTACTAATATTGTATCTTCTCGTTCTGGACTGGTTGATAATAATGCAACTGGAGTACCTGTTAACTCTTCAATTCTTTTAACATATTTAACAGCTTCTGCAGGTAAGTCATTCCAAAGCCTAGCTCCAAAAGTTGTTGTATCCCATCCATCAAATTCTTCAAAAATAGGCTTAATTCTTGATTGTTCTTCAGATAAGGATGGAAAATAATCAATTTTTTTACCGTCGAGTTCATAAGCAGTGCAAATATTAATTTTTTCAAAGCCATCAAGGACATCAAGTTTGGTGAGAGCCATACCATCAATACCCGAGACTTCAATTGCATGTTTAACTAGAACAGCATCAAACCAACCACATCTTCTTTTCCTTCCTGTAACAGTTCCAAATTCATGACCTTTTTCACCAAGCTCATTTCCAACATCATTATCTTGTTCAGAAGGGAATGGTCCCTCGCCTACCCTTGTGGTATAGGCTTTAGTTATTCCTAATACATAATTTATGGATTTAACACCTTGACCTGATCCAGTTGCAGCCGCAGATGCAATAGTATTTGATGAAGTTACATATGGATATGTACCATGATCTATATCCAGTAAAGCACCTTGAGCACCTTCATACAAAATTCGCTTTCTATCTTTTCTTGCTTGAATAAGAAATTCTTGGGTTCTAGAAATAAACGGCTTAATAATTTCTGAAACTTCAATTAAGTCATCATAGATAGCATCTGGGTTTATCTCTTCTTCATTCATACCTCTAAGAATGATATTATGATGATCAACAAGATTATTAACTTTTGATTTTAAAGCTTTTAAATCCCTTAAATCACCAATCCTTACAGATCGTCTCCCGACTTTATCTTCATATGCTGGGCCAATTCCTCTTTTGGTAGTTCCTATTTTTGAATCATTTGAGCTTCTATTTTCTCTTAAAATATCAAGATTTTTATGAACAGGAAGTATTAGGGAAGCATTTTCAGCGATTTTTAAATTTTTTGAATTTATTTCAACATCCTGATTAATAAGGATTTTTAGTTCTTCAGCAAATGCCCAGGGATCTACAACTACACCATTACCAATTATTGATACTTTATCCTCCCTAACGATTCCTGATGGAAATAATGATAGTTTATAAGTTTTACCATCTATAACTAATGTATGTCCTGCGTTATGGCCTCCTTGAAATCTTACCACTACATCTGCTCTACTTGATAGCCAGTCAACTATCTTTCCTTTTCCTTCATCTCCCCACTGAGATCCGACGACTACTACATTTGCCATATAATCCTCTATATTTATTTAATATTAAAAATTAAATTATTAACTGTCACAATTGATTCAAGTTTCTTTACATTTTCCATAACATTTGAATTAATTTCAGAGTCAACTCCTATTAAAGCCATAGCATCTTTCAAAGGTGCGTTTCTACCTAGATTAAAACTTGCTATATTTATTCCCTCATCACCCAATATAGAGCCTAGATGACCTATCAAACCTGGAAGGTCTTTATTGGTTACATAAAGCATATTTCTATTCAATTCAGCTTCTAAATTTATTCCATTTATTTGTACAATTCGTGGATTGCCATCGGAGAAAACAGTTCCTCCGATAGAAAAACTGTCTTTTTTAGTATGGAGAGTAACTTTAATATAGCTTTCATATGCGCTACTCTCATCTTTTTTAACTTCACTTATTGTAATACCTTTCTCGCGTGCAATTGAGGGTGCGTTAACCATATTAATATCTGATAAAGACGGCTTTAAAATTCCAGATACAGCTGCAGATGTTATCGGTGCACAATTAAAATCAGAAATTGTTCCAACATATTCAATTTCAATCTTATTAAAATTAGACAGCATAAGTTGTCCCGCAAATAATCCAAGTTGTTCAGAAAGTTTGACGAACGGTCCTAAAATTGGCGCTTCATCAGCACTGATAGATGGCATATTCAAAGCATTTGTAACTGCTCCTTCAATTAGATAATCGGACATTTGCTCGGCTATTTGAATAGCAACATTTTCTTGAGCCTCTAATGTAGAAGCACCCAAATGTGGTGTACAAATTATTTTATCATTACCAAATAAAATACTCTCTTTAGCCGGTTCAACCTCATAAACATCAATTGCTGCGCCATCAACTATACCATCTTCTATGGCATCAATAAGAGCTTTCTCATCAATTAAACCTCCTCTTGCACAATTAATAATTCTGACACCTTTTTTACATTTACCAAAAGTTTTCTTATTTAAGATATTTTTAGTTTGCTCAGTCATTGGAACATGAAGACTAATAATATCAGCCTGTTGTAAAAGCTCGTCTAACTCAACTTTTTTAACCCCTAGAATATTTGCTCTTTCAGGAGTCAAAAATGGATCATAAGATATTACTCGCATACGCAAGCCTTTAGCTCTATCAGCTACTATTGAACCAATATTTCCACATCCAATAATTCCAAGAACTTTACCTGTAACTTCTTGGCCCATATATTTTGATTTCTCCCACTTTCCATCATGAGTGGATGTATTTGCCTGAGGAAGGTTTCTCATTAGACCTAACATTAGAGCGATAGCATGCTCCGCAGTTGTAATAGCGTTTCCAAAAGGTGTATTCATAACGACAACACCGTTAGCAGTAGCAGAATCAACATCAATATTATCAACGCCTATTCC
>QCOV01000008.1 GCA_003212795.1 OCS116 cluster bacterium AG-435-F03
AGAAAATAAGTGAGGAAAAAATGAGTAATCTAGAAGATATAGCAAAACAAATGGTAATGCCTGGTAAAGGCATATTAGCTGCAGATGAAAGCTCTGGAACAATAAAAAAGAGGTTTGACTCTATTGGTGTTGAGTCAACAGAGGAAAATAGAAGAAATTATAGGGAAATGCTTTTTCAAAGCAAAAATGCAATGGAAAACTATATTTCTGGGGTTATATTATTCGATGAAACACTAAGACAAGAAAGTAAAAACGGACAACCTCTTGTTGAGGTCATTGCAAATTCAGG
This sequence comes from OCS116 cluster bacterium AG-435-F03, assembly GCA_003212795.1. Taxonomy (GTDB): domain Bacteria; phylum Pseudomonadota; class Alphaproteobacteria; order MED-G09; family MED-G09; genus AG-430-B22. The sequence goes on from QCOV01000008.1 coordinate 290, forward strand.
TTCTTTACCTGGGATAAAAGTAGATACTGGAGCTAAAGATTTAGCATTTAATTCCAACGAAAAAATTACTGAGGGTTTAGATAGTTTAAGAGAGAGACTTATAGAATATTTTAATTTAGGGGCTAAATTTGCAAAATGGAGAGCTGTTATAACAATAGAAGATTCAATTCCAAGTGATTTATGCATAAATTCAAATGCTCACGCTTTAGCAAGATATGCAGCACTTTGCCAAGAAAATGGAATTGTTCCTATTGTTGAGCCTGAAGTTTTAATGGACGGCGAACACACAATTGAAAGATGTTATGATGTTACAAAAAAGACTCTCGATGTCGTTTTCAATGAATTAATTGCTCATGGTGTCAATTTAAAAGGAATTTGTCTCAAACCGAATATGATAATTGATGGATCGCTCACTTCTGAAAAATCATCTTCAAAAATAATTGCTGAAAAAACAATTTCTTGTTTCAAGGAAGTAGTTCCTGAGGATGTCCCTGGTATTGTTTTCTTATCTGGTGGTCAAACTGAAATTGAAGCAACTGAAAACTTAGATCAGATGAATAAAATAGGAAATTTACCATGGAACTTAAGTTTTTCATATGGTAGAGCCTTACAGGCTTCCGCTTTACAGGCTTGGTCAGGAAAAGTGGAAAATGAAGAAATTGCATCTGCGACTTTTGATCATAGGGCCAAAATGAATTCCCTAGCGACACTAGGTAAGTGGGAGTCTGAACTAGAAAAATAGGTTTATTATGAAAATTAATGGCAATGAAATAAGACCTGGAAATGTTATTAGGCATAAAGATAGTATCTGGGTGGCTGTTAAGATTTCTCATGTTAAACCAGGTAAAGGTGGTGCATTTGCTCAAGTTGAACTAAAAAAAGCAACAGATGGCACTAAATTGAATGAAAGATTCCGTTCTTCCGAGACAGTAGAAAGATTAAGACTAGATAGTAAAAGATATCAGTTCTTGTATCTTGATGATAATCAAGCTCATTTTATGGATCAAGAAACTTATGAACAAATTCAAATTTCTTTAAATAGATTAGATGACAAATCAGCATTTCTTCAAGAGGGAATAGAACTTGAAATTGAGAGCTATGAGGACGAACCAATTAATATTGTTTTTCCAGAAAATATATCGCTTGAAGTTTCAGAAACTGAGCCAACTGTAAAAGGCCAAACCGCAGCTTCATCATACAAACCAGCTCAGTTGGAAAATGGATTAAGAGTTATGGTTCCACCTTTTATTCAAGTAGGTGAAAAAATAATCATAAATACTAATGATTTATCATATGTCAAAAGATCAGAATAATGCCCTCTGCCCTTCTCAATGTAATGGTAAATGCAGCTAAAAAAGCTTCAGTAAAAATTAGAAGAGATTTTAATGAACTTGAGAATCTCCAAGTTAGCGTTAAGGGCCCTGGAGATTTTGTAACATCCGCCGACATCAGGACACAAAAAATTATAATTGATGAATTAACAAAGGCAAAACCTGATTGGTCTTTTTTTGCAGAAGAAAAACAAAACAGCAATGCCAATAACTCTAAAAATAGATTTATAATTGATCCAATAGATGGCACAACTAATTTTCTTCATGGAAACCCTAACTTTGCTATTTCAATTGCTGCAGAAGTTGAAAATAGACTTGAAGCTGGAATTATATATTCTCCAGTTTATGATGAACTATTCTTTGCAGAAAGAGGAAAAGGAGCCTTTTTTAATGATAGAAGGCTTAGAGTAGCACAAAGAAAAAAACTATCTGAATCAATAGTAGTTACTGGCATTCCTCATTTAGGAAGAGGAAATAAAGATCAATTCATTAAAGAAATGGAAGAAATAATACCTGAGGTTTCTGGAATTAGGAGATCTGGATCCGCAGCTCTTGATTTAGCTTGGGTAGCTGCTGGAAGATATGATGCTTATTGGGAAACAGGCCTGTCATTATGGGATATTGCTGCAGGAATTATTATCATTAGGGAGGCAGGTGGTGTTGTTACAGGTATAGATGGAAGTGAAAAAGACCTGTATAATGGTAATGTTATTGCTGGAAATGATAAAATTCATGAAAATCTTTTAAAAAAGATAAAAAATATCTACTTGCAAGATAATTAGAGTTACAATATAAATCCTCCACTTAGGAAAAAATAATGAAAAAAGATACACATCCAGACTACCATAAGATTACTGTCGAAATGACTGACGGCACTACCTTTGAAACACGCTCAACATGGGGAAAAGAAGGAGATACTCTTAAACTAGATATCGACCCTTCCTCACATCCTGCTTGGATAGGTGGAGGTGTTAAAATCCTTGATAGAGATGGAAGAGTTGGAAAATTCAACAAAAAATTTGAAGGT